>NZ_JAEQ01000010.1 GCF_000518985.1 Chelativorans sp. J32 | reverse complement strand
GGAATCGACCGTCATGGACGAAACCTACAAGATCGCGATCACCCGGCTCGGCGACCGCATCCGCGTCGGCGGCATGGCGGAGATTTCCGGCTACACCAACGATCTGGGCCTGGCGCGGCGGCGCACGCTGGAGCATTCCGTCATGGATCTCTTTCCCGGCGGNGATGCCGCAAAGGCCTCCTTCTGGTCGGGGCTGAGACCGATGACGCCGGACGGGACGCCGGTCATCGGCCCGACGAAAATCGAAGGCCTCTTCCTCAACACCGGCCATGGCACGCTCGGATGGACGATGAGCGCCGGCTCGGCGCGCCTCATCAGCGATCTCGTCAGCGGCCGCAAACCCGACATCGATGCGACGGATCTCGCCATCGCAAGATATGTTTGAAGGGAGAACCCGCTCCCAGTACCGGTTTCTATCGGTCTGAATCCAAATGGCCCCGAAGGGCCATTTGTTTTTTCGTCGATTTGCTTTGGGTACGATCAGCCAAGAACGGTGCTAACGGCCTTCGCCGTCGCGGCAACCACGATGTCGGCCTCTTCGCGGGTCAGGCAGAGCGGAGGCGCAAAGCCGAGAATGTCGCCTTGCGGCATGGCGCGCGTGATAACGCCCTGCTTCAGCATTTCGGCAGCAACCCTCGGACCGACCTTTTCATCTGCGCTGAAGAAGACACGGTTGCCGGGATCCTTCGCCAGCTCGACCGCGCACAACATACCTTCCCCGCGGACTTCTGCGACATTGGCGTGACCGCCGAGCGCCTCACGCATGGATTTTAGGAAATATGCGCCGGTTTCGGCGGCGTTCTGCACCAGGTTCAGGCTGTCGACCAGTTTCAGATTGGCAACACCGGCAGCCGTGCAGAGCGGATGCGCCGAATAGGTCCAGCCGTGTCCGATCGGACCATTTTCGTCGGTCCCCTGCTCGAGTACCTTCCACACCCTATCGCCCACGATCGACCCGGACAGCGGCGCATAGGCCGATGTCAGCCCCTTGGCGATCGTGATGATGTCGGGCCGGATGCCGTAATGGTCGGAACCGAACATGCTGCCGAGACGCCCGAAGCCGGTCACAACCTCGTCTGCGATGAGAAGGATGTCATGACGCTCGAGAACGGACTGAATGGCCTCCCAATAACCTGCTGGCGGAGGAACGATGCCGCCCGTGCCGAGAACGGGTTCGCCTATGAAGGCTGCGATGGTGTCCGCGCCTTCACGCTCGATCAGGGCTTCCAATTCGGCCACGCAGTGCGCAACGAAGGCCGCTTCGTCCATCGAGGCGTCGGGACGACGCAGATAATAGGGCGCCTCGGTGTGAACAACATAGGGAAGAGGCAGGTCGAACTTGGCGTGGAAGCCAGCCAGACCGGTGAGAGAGCCGGTCATGAGCCCCGATCCGTGATAGCCGCGCCAACGCGAAATGATCTTCTTCTTTTCCGGGCGGCCTAGAATGTTGTTATAGTACCAGACAAGCTTGACATTGGTCTCGTTTGCATCCGAACCGCCCAGGCCGAAATAGACCTTGCTCATGCCTTTGGGCGCCCGGTCGATGATCATCTGGGCAAGCGTGATCGAAGCTTCCGTGCCGTGTCCGACATAGGCGTGGTAATAGGCGAGTTCGCGCGCCTGCTCCGCAATCGCATCGGTGATCTCGGTCCGGCCATAGCCAACATTCACGCAGTAAAGGCCGGCGAAGGCATCAAGCAGCTTATTGCCATCGCGGTCCTCGATATAGACTCCCTTGCCGCCCGTGACGATGCGGCTCGGGGTTTCGCCGCGCGCGTGCTGCGCCAGATGGGTGGAAGGGTGGAAGAACGCATTGCGATCCCATTGGCTCAGTTGATCATTCGTCAGCATTGCGGATATTCCCTTTCGTCGTCTTGCGGACCGTCACGCCACGTGACGGCAGAGATACTTCACTTCTGTAAAGGCTTCGAGCCCGAGGCGGGAGCCCTCGCGAGCAAGTCCCGACTGCTTGAAGCCGCCAAACGGGATCGGCGCTCCGGTGATCTTGGTGCGGTTAATGGCCACCATGCCATATTCCAGCGCGCGTCCCATCCGCGCCATACGGGCGGCATCGCGTGTGTGGACATAGGCCACCAGGCCGTATTCCGTTGAATTGGCCGTCGCCGTTACTTCCTCCTCGGTGTCGAAAGCCGCAAGGGGCGCGACCGGTCCGAAGGTTTCCTCATGCATGATCGCAGCATCCGCCGGCACGTCCGCGAGCACGGTCGGCTGGAAGAAGAGCGGGCCGGCCGGATGCCGCGCACCACCTGTGAGACATCTCGCGCCTCGCGCCAGCGCATCTTCGACATGCGCGACCTGCTTCGCCAGCGCGCGCTCGTTCATCAGCGGACCGATGTCGGGATCGTCCATACCGCATCCGACCGTAAGAGAAGCGGTGGCGGCGGCAAAACGCGTGCAGAACTCGTCATAAACGGCTCTCTGGATGAAGAATCGGTTCGCCCCAAGGCAATCCTGCCCCGATGTCGCGAACTTGGCCTTGATTGCCTCGCGAACAGCGCGATCCAAATCGGAATCCGCAAAGACGATGAAGGGGGCATGGCCGCCGAGTTCCAATGCCAGGCGCTTTACGGTGTCCGCAGACTGCCGATAAAGCAGACGACCGATATCGGTGGAGCCGGTGAAGGAAAGCACGCGGACGCGCGCATCCCGTGTCCACGCGCCGACCACGGTAGCCGCATCGCCGGTCACAACGTTGAACACGCCTGCCGGAAAGCCAACACGCCTTGCAAGCACGGCGAGAGCAGTTGCCGAGAACGGGGTCTCGGCGGAGGGATGCACGACACAGGTGCAGCCTGCCGCAAGCGCGGCTGCGGCTTTGCGGGTGATCATCGCCGAGGGAAAATTCCATGGCGTGATCAGGGCCGCAACGCCCAGTGGCTCGCGCCGGACCTCCATCTCCGCGTCCGGAAGATGGGAGGTGATGGACTCCATGTTCAACCGCTTGGCTTCCTCGGCATAGAAGGCGACGAAATCAGCAGCGTAATCGATCTCGCCTCGCGCCTCGGAGATCGGCTTGCCCTGTTCTGCCACCATGATGCGGGCGAGATCTTCGCGCGCCGAGATGATGAGATCGTGCCAGCGGCACAGGTAAGCGGCCCTTTCATGCGCGAGAAGACCGGCCCAATTCGGGAAAGCGGCCGCCGCGACGTCGACAGCCATCGCCGCTTCACGTGAACCGAGCGCGGCCACCGAACCGATGGCGATGCCTGAGGCGGGATCCGTAACAATACGGGTCTGCCCATCCGATCCTGCAACGGCTTCGTTGCCGATATGAGCGAGTTGCGAAAACAGCTCCGGATCGTCAAGCTTTTCCGCGAGCGATGAAATGGCTGTGTCGGAAATCATGGTCAGTTTATTCACGCGCGATCCGCCGTTTATGTGGAGAGGTCTCCAGTCTAGAGGCGTCACCGCAGTTCAGGCTGCCGAAGTAGGGGATCATTTCCGACGACCTGCCTTGTCGAAGGCAGGGATAACAGCAAATTCACCTGCGGCCTGCTCGCCGCCCAACAAAAAATCCCCCTGTCCTGGACAGGGGGATCCGCAGTCTCAGGAAATCACGGCGGCGTGTTTTCAGCCGCGCAGCTCTTCCTGATGCGCCTTGACCAGATCCGCCATGCTGTTGAAGCGGAAATTGTATTTCGGCATGTCGCCTGGATGCATGGTGGCGCCGAAACCGTCCTGGTTGTAGCGGCGGTAGATCCAGCACGAGGCAAGGCCATGGCGGTTTGCCGGGCCGTGATCGTGAAACAGCGATTCCGCCGTATGCAGGATGTCCGATTTCTGGAAGCCCAATCCGGCAAGCTTTTCGACCATGTAGTCGAAATTGCGGTCCGAAGGCTTGTAGGAGCCAATGTCCTCGGCCGTATAGACCGCGTCGAACTCCACTTCGAGCTTGCGGTTCGAATGCGCGAAGGAGCGGTTGTCGACGTTGGAAAGAATGACCAGCTTGTAGTGCTTCTTCAGGTACTGGAGCGCACCGGCGCTATCGGGGAAAGCAGGCCACAACTGGACGCTGGAACCGTAGGTTTCGCAATCTTCCGTGGTAACGCTGACACCCCACTCCTCGGCCAAGCGCTTGTAGACGATGGCCAGCAGATCGCGATAGGGCATCGCCGGCGTCCATTTCTGCTGCGAGGATTCATGCCGTGCATGCGCTTCGAGAATTTCGTTGCGCGAAAGCGGCCGCCCGACGCGCTCGGTCAGCGGGCGCAGACCTTCGACCATGCCGGTTTCCCAGTCGATCAGCGTCCCGTAGCAGTCAAAGGTCAGAACCTTGAAATCCATCAGTTTCATATCACTGTTCCATTTTCTGTGCGGGCGCGGATAGCCCGCTTCCAGCTGTAAGGGTCAGAAAACCTGCCCGCTCTCGATAACTTCCGCCTGAGGTGTCAGCAGAATCACCCGCCCGCTCTGATTATGAGCGCCAAGTATCAGAATCTCGGACTTGAAGCCCGCAATGTTTCTAGGCGGCATGTTTACGACGCAGACCACCTGCCGGCCGACGAGCTCCTCGGGCGTATAGGACGTGATCTGCGCGCTCGACCAGCGCACCCCTAGATCCGCGAAGGAGACGGCCACCTTGTACGACGGATTGCGCGCACGGGGGAATGGCTGCACCTCGGTGATACGCCCTATGCGAATGTCGACCTTGGCAAAGTCATCATAGACGATTTCTGGCTTGATCATGGGATTCCTACTCCGTCTCCCCGAAACCCTACCTACCTGAACCGGCACAGGATGCCGTTCACGGCTCGAATTCGATAAGGACTGAGGCGAGCCGCCCTCGTCATTGGCAGGAAATGCCGTAGGCGCAGGGGCAGGCTTCAGGCGAACTTCGCCAGACCCGGAGCCCGCCATGCGTCCCCATCTACGTGATCGCCTCCAAGACCCCTCCCTGCTGATCGAGCGTGTCCGTATCGGGGCGGAATGGACCGATGCCGACAATGGCGCAACGATCGACGTAACCGATCCCGCCACTGGCGAACTCGTCGGCCGGATACCGGATTGCAGCGCGGTTGAAACGGAACGCGCCATCGCTGCAGCCCAAGCAGCATTCCCTGCCTGGGCAGCATTGGCTGCGGGCGAGCGAGCAGAACGGGTGATGCGATGGCACGATCTCATGATAGCGCATCGCGCAGATCTCGCCGCGATCATGACTGCCGAACAGGGTAAGCCGCTCGCGGAAGCCGACGGCGAGGTCGCCTATGGGGCGTCATTCCTGAAATGGTTCGCCGAAGAAGCCAGGCGGATCTATGGAGAAACCATACCCGGCCAGACCGCGGACCGGCGCATACTGGTGATCCGCCAGCCGGTCGGCGTCACCGCCGCGATCACACCTTGGAACTTCCCGATCGCGATGATCACCCGCAAGGCGGGCCCCGCACTGGCGGCCGGCTGCACCATGGTCGTCAAGCCAGCCGAACTTACGCCGTTCTCCGCCCTCGCCCTCGCCAGGCTGGCGGAAATGGCCGGCATCCCGGCTGGCGTGCTCAACGTGGTCACCGGCGATGCGGCGACGATCGGCAAGACCCTGTGCGAAAGCCCTATCGTGCGCAAGCTGTCCTTCACCGGGTCCACGCGCGTCGGCAAGATACTGATGCGCCAATGTGCCGATACCGTGAAGCGGCTGAGCCTCGAACTGGGGGGCAATGCACCCGTAATCGTGTTCGATGACGCCGATCTCGATATCGCCGTGGAAGGCACCATTGCCAGCAAGTTCCGCAATGCCGGCCAGACCTGCGTCTGCGCGAACCGCATCTATGTTCAAGACGGCATTTATGAGCGCTTCGCCGCCAGGCTTGTTGAGAAGGTCGCTGAACTGACGATCGGCGATGGGTTCACCGAAGGCGCAAGAATTGGCCCGCTGATCAACGAGGCGGCAGTCGCCAAGGCACAGGCCCATGTCTCCGATGCAGTCCTAAAGGGGGCGGAAGTGCTGTGCGGCGGAGCGCGTCACGAACGCGGCGGCCATTTCTTTCAGCCGACGGTTCTTTCCGGCGCCACCCAAGATATGCAGCTGGCGCATGAGGAGACCTTCGGACCCGTCGCGCCGCTGTTCCGCTTCAGCGACGAGGCCGAAGTCGTGGCTGCGGCCAATGCAACGCCCTATGGTCTCGCCGCCTATGTGTTCACCCGCGATCTGGCACGCAGCTTCCGTGTGGGCGAGGCACTGGAGGTCGGCATGGTGGCTCTCAACACGGGAACGATCGCCACCGAAGTCTCCCCGTTCGGCGGCATCAAGGAATCGGGGCTCGGCCGCGAAGGCTCGCGCCACGGCATAGAAGAATTCCTCGAAATGAAGACGCTGCACATGGCGGGAATCTGATGTCTGTGGCGGCCGCAGCACAACATTCTGCCGAGGCCTGCGCCAGCGCGTCATAATGCGGTGAGAAGCCACGATATCGGCGGACAACGCGGTTTGTCGTTGCTAGCGTCTTCACTCCGCAGGGAGGGCACTCGTGCCTGAGCCGCGCGAGACACGAGAGAAACGATATTCCGCAAGGAGGAGGCTGCAGGTGCCCGCGCAGAGTTTGAACTTTACGCCAGAGGAATATGCCCGGCGATTGACCCGGACCCGGGCCGAAATGGCCAGGCGCGGCATCGACACGCTGATCGTCATCGATCCGTCGAACATGAATTGGCTGTCGGGGTATGACGGCTGGTCCTTCTATACACACCAGTGCGTCGTCGTTCCAAGCGAGGGCGAGATGTTCTGGTATGGCCGGGAAATGGATGCCGCCGGCGCGGTCCGCACCGTCTATCTGGCCGACGAGCAGGTCCTGTCGTATCCGGATTACTATGTGCAGAATCCCGATCTGCACCCGATGACGTCCCTGGCGCAGATGATGGCCGATCGCGGCCTGAACCGGGGCACGATCGGCATCGAAATGGACAATTATTACGTCTCGGCTGCCGCCTTCCGCGCAGTCAAGTCAGGCCTGTCCAATGCCCGCTTTCAGGATGCGACGCTCCTCGTCAACTGGCTGCGGGGCGAGAAGTCGCCGACCGAACTCGACTATATGCGCAAGGCTGGCCGCATCGTCGAAGAGATGCACAAGGCAATCCTGAGGGTCGCCGATGTCGGCGTGCCGAAGAATGTCATCGCCGCGGAAATCTATCGCACCGGTCTCTACGGGCTCGAAGACGCGGGGGGCGACTACCCGGCGGTCGTGCCTCTGATGGCTTCCGGGGCCGCAGCCGCAGCGCCACACCTGACATGGGACGAAACGCCCCTCAAGGCCGGTGAGGGGACCTTTTTCGAGATCGCGGGCTGCTACCGCCGCTACCACACGCCCACGTCGCGCACGCTGTTTCTCGGCAAGCCCAGCCAAGCGTTCCTGGATGCGGAAAAGGCGACGCTCGAAGGGTTGGAGGCGGGTCTTGAAGCCGCAAAGCCCGGCAACACCTGCGAAGACATCGCACGCGCCTATTTCGCGGTGCTGGCCCGTTACGGCATCCACAAGGACAGCCGCACCGGTTACGGCGTCGGCATCAGCTACCAGCCCGATTGGGGCGAACGCACGGCCAGCCTGCGGCTGGGCGACCGGACCGTGCTCAAGCCCGGCATGACCTTCCATTTCATGACGGGGCTGTGGCTGGAGGACATGGGGCTGGAGATCACCGAAACCATCGCCATCACAGAAACAGGCCACGAGACGTTGTCGAAAGTCCCGCGCCAGCTCTTTGTCAAGTAACCGGCGCACCGGAGATCGTTGCAAGATGCCCGCAGCACAACCCAACTTTTCCCAATCGGAATATGACGACCGCGTTCGCCGCACTCGCGAGGCGATGCAGAAGGCCGGTGTTGACGTCCTGATCGCTTCCGATCCGTCCAACATGAATTGGCTTACCGGCTATGACGGCTGGTCTTCCTATGTCCCGCAATGCGTCCTTCTTGGATTGGAAGGCGACCCTGTCTGGTACGGCCGCAAGATGGACGCGCCGGGAGCCCGGCTGACCACGTGGCTTCCCGACAGCCAGATACATTATTACCCGGAAAGCTATGTCCAAAGCGGCGAGCGTCACCCATACGACCATCTCCTGGGCGTAATGCAGGGGCTGGGCCTCGACAAGGGCCGCATCGGCGTGGAGATGGACAATTATTTCTACAGCGCCAAGCAGGACATGCTGCTGCGCGGTGCGCTGGGCGACGAGCGCTTCGTCGACGTCACCGGCATGGTGAACTGGCTGCGCGGCGTGAAAAGCGCACAGGAAATCGAATATATGCGCATTGCCGGAAAGATCGTCTCGGCAGCGCACAAGCGCATGTATGAGGTCGTTCGCCCGGGCATCCGCAAGAACGAAGTGGCAGGCGAACTGTTTCACGCCCTCACGGCAGGCGTCGAGGGATATTCGGGCGACTACTCCGCTTTCATGCCGATCATCCCCTCGGGAGCGGACTGCTCTGCGCCGCACCTGACATGGGACGACAAGCCGATGAAGGCCGATGAGGGAACCTTCTTCGAGTTCGCCGGCACCTACAAACGCTACCACGTCCCCCTGTGCCGCACGATCTATCTGGGCAAGCCGACGCAGGCGTTCCTCGATGCCGAGAAGGCGACATTGGAAGGCATGGAGGCAGGCCTTGCCCTGGCAAAGCCCGGCGCGCTCTGCGAGGACATCGCCAACGCATATTTGGGCATCCTGGCGAAATACGGCATCAAGAAGACATCGCGCTCCGGCTATGCCGTTGGCCTGTCCTATCCGCCGGACTGGGGCGAGCGGACGCTGTCGATCCGGCCGGGCGACAAGACCGAACTGAAGCCAGGCATGACGTTCCACTTCATGACCGGACTGTGGCTTCAGGATATGGGCTTCGAATGCACGGAAACCGTTCTGATCACCGAAACCGGCTATGAGCTTCTTGCCGATGTACCGCGCCAACTGTTCGTGAAAGACTGACATGCGCCCCTCCCCCATAACCCTGACCATCGACCTTGAAGCAGATGGGAAGCGGCACGGCCACTTGCGACTGCCGCATAGTCATGACGAAGCTGCGTGGGGATCGATCATGATCCCGATCACCGTGATCAAGAACGGCGATGGACCGACCGCGCTTCTGACAGGCGGCAATCACGGTGACGAATTCGAGGGACCGATCGCCCTCTGGGACATGGCGCGCCAGCTTGAACCCGCGGAAGTGACCGGGCGTGTCATCATCGTGCCGGCGATGAATTTTCCCGCCTTTCAGGCCAACCGCCGCTGCTCGCCCATCGACGGCGTCAATATGAACAGATCGTTTCCCGGCGACCCGGCCGGCACCGTGACGCAGAAGATCGCCGACTATTTCCAACGCTATCTGCTGCCACTGGCCGACGTGGTGCTCGATTTCCATTCCGGCGGACGCACGATGGATCTGCTTCCTTTCGCTGCGGCCCATATTCTCCCGGATCCGAAGCAGGAAGCGGCCTGCTTTGCGGGTGTTAGGGCGTTCGGCGCGCCTTATGCAATGCGGATGCGCGAGATCGACGCCAACGGGATGTACGACACCGCGGCGGAAGAGATGGGCAAGATCTTCGTGACCACCGAGCTGCGCGGTGGTGGCACGGCAACGCCCGAAACCGTGTCTTATGCGAAAACCGGCGCTCGTAACCTGCTGATCCACTCGGGTATCCTGAAGGGCGAGATCGTCCATCGCGAGAGCATCTGGCTTTCGATGGAAAGGGACGGGTGCTTCCTTTTCTGCGACAGCCCGGGCCTGGTCGAACCTCATGTCGGACTCGGCGAGCGCGTCCTGAAGGGGCAGCCCCTAATGTCGATCCACCCGATCCACGCCACCGGGCTTGAACCGAAGGTCTATGTCGCACCGCATGACGGCATTCTGGCCGGCAAGCTGCAATCATGCATTGCTCGAATGGGCGACAATCTTGCGGTCGTTGCGACGATCGAAAGCGACGGCTGATCTGGCCGCGTGATCTTATCCTAAAAGTCTGCGACCTTTCGGGGATCATGCTCTACAGCGCCGTGCGTCCATTCGGACGCACAAAGGACGCTGAAAGTGATGAAACCACGCATCATGCCTATGCTGTAAGAGAAACCGCCGGAAACTCTCGTTTCCGGCGGTACGATAGACAAGGCTTGGTCTTGCCTGTCAGCCGTGACCGATCAGAGCCTTGAGTTCGACGAACTCGTCTATGCCGTATTTTCCATTCTCGCGGCCATTGCCCGACTGTTTGAAGCCGCCGAACGGCGCAAGTCGGTCAAGTTCCGGGTAATTGATATGCACGCGACCGGCCTGCAGCCTGCGGGCCACGCGCCGGGCACGCTCGATGTCACCTGACTGAACATAGGCAGCAAGGCCGTAAATGGTGGAATTGGCGATCCGGACCGCTTCTTCCTCGGTCTTGTAAGTGATGATCGAAAGAACCGGCCCGAAGATTTCCTCGCGCGCGATGGTTATGTCGGGAGAGACCTCGGCGAAGACTGTCGGCTTCACAAAGCAGCCACCGGCAAGATGGGCCGGCAAATTCTCCGGCCGTCCCATGCCACCCGCCACAAGCCGTGCTCCCTCGGTGATGCCGATCTCGATCATCTTCTGCACGCGCTCATACTGAGCAGTCGAAACCAGCGGTCCCATATCCGTCTCTTCCGACAGGGGATCACCAACCCGGACGGAAGCCGCTGTCGCGGCCGCGATTTCGCAAACCTCCGCGAGGCGCTGCTCCGGAACCAGCATGCGCGTCGGCGAGGAACAGGCCTGCCCCGTATTGGCGAAGCAGGACAATACCCCCTTGCGTACAGCTTCCGGAAAATTGGCATCGTCAAGCAGGATGTTGGCGGATTTCCCGCCGAGCTCCTGGGCCACGCGTTTGACCGTTTTTGCAGCCGCTTCGGCAATGGCAATGCCGGCTCTCGTGGAGCCGGTGAAGGAGACCATCGTGATATCCGGGTGAGCACTGATGCGTGCGCCCACCGGCTCACCCAAGCCATGCACAAGATTGAAGACGCCCGCCGGCACTCCGGCCTCGTGTAGCACCTCGGCGAAAAGGATCGCGTTCAGAGGCGCCACTTCCGACGGCTTCAGAACCATCGAGCAGCCCGCGGCGAGCGCGGGGTAGACTTTTGTTGCAATCTGATTGATCGGCACGTTCCAGGGCGTGATGAGCCCGCAAACGCCGATAGGATCCCGCATGATGAGCGTCGTGCCCTTTTTCTCCTCGAACGGATAGGCAGGCAACACTTCAAGCAGCTTCTCCAGATGTGCCACGCCGAGAAAAGCCTGGACATCGCGCGCCTGCCGAACAGGTGTGCCGATTTCGGCGCGCATCACGTCTGCGAAATCGTCAAACCGCCTCTTGTAG
The DNA here is from genome assembly GCF_000518985.1 of Chelativorans sp. J32. GTDB lineage: Bacteria > Pseudomonadota > Alphaproteobacteria > Rhizobiales > Rhizobiaceae > Chelativorans. The sequence goes on along the minus strand of NZ_JAEQ01000010.1, from coordinate 129,374 downwards.
ACGGCGAGAATGTTCTGAAGCAGTTCCGCCCGCTCCTTAAGGGTGCTGAAGCCCCAGCTCTCCTGCGCGCGCACCGCTGCGTCGACAGCGCGATCGACGTCTTCGGCCACTCCCGACGGAATGCGGGCGATCTCTTCCATGGTGGCAGGGTTAATGACGGGCAGCGTCTCGCTGGAAGCGGAAGGCACCCATGCGCCTTCGATGTAAATGCGGTCGGTATTAGGGATCATGATGGTTCCTTCAGGCTGAGCGGCGCCAGGAGATGAGATCGAGCGTGCGCTGCATCTCGTTCACCTGCAGCGAGAAACTCTCGTCGCCGCCCATGCCAGGCTTGGAGAGCAGGAAATCGGGGCCGGTGGCGAGCCCGGCATGGCAGGTGACGACGGATGACTGCTGCGTTTCGTTTGCGGTGCCGCCAAGATAGCATCCCATCCCCACGGATCTGCTGTAGAGAACCGCCTCGATGGAATTGTGGATCGAACCGAGGTCTGGCGTCTTGATCTGAACCATGTCGACGGCTTCCGCTTCGCCCCAGGCGCGGATGTCGTCGAGCGTGTTGCACCATTCATCGGCAATGATCGTGCAGTCCACACCCTTGCGCCTCATCTCCTGTCTCAACTCCGCGAAGACCGCGATTTGCGCCTGGAGGCTGTCGAGCACGAAGGGGCTTTCGATCATCAGGTGATAGGGCGCGACGGCATCGGCGACGCGAGCAAGATAATCCGCGACGTCCGACGGCTTCTCGTTGAAGAGTGAACCTATCGAGCCATAGACGTCGAAATGCAGCTTGGGGCGATAATCCGCCGCGCCGATTTCCATCACGCGACCGGCGAATTTCCGCACATAGTCCAAAAATATCTGGCCGTCTCGGCCGATGTGCAGATCGATGTCCCCGAAGGATGAATGAGGCAGAATGTCCGCCCGTTTCAGGATCATCCGGTCATGCAGGAGATGGTTGTCGCGCATGCACGACGACAATATCGGCAGCCGCTCGGAAACAATGTCCGTTTCATATTCCGAAGCGACAATCTCGGCCATCGTCACCCGTGCGGCCAGCGCATGCGCATGCAGCAGGGCCTGCGACAGCCCGTAGCGGATCGCCATGTGCAGCGGACGTCCGCCAACCTGCATCGCGTCATATTCCTGCGCCATGGCACGGAAGCCGCACAATGTTCTGCCGCGCAGGCTTTCACGGATGGTCCCGGTGAGAGTCTCCATGTGTTCATGAGGCAGAAATGGCCGGTCGCGGCCGGCATAGCCGGCGAGAATGACATCGGCGCAGTCTCCGAAGGCTACGGAACCGTCCTCGAGCAGGAGCTGGATCGAGACCGTCCCTGCCGGCTGGGTAATCGTGCTGAACCCAGGAATTATGGGGTTTCCGTCATAAAGATAGCCATTGGGCCTGGCTCCTCGCCGGATGGCTTCGCGGTCCTGATGTACGAAGCACGAGACTCCGACGGTAAAAAGGGCATCGACAATTTTCACGGCGCACTCCTGCCATCAGTTGTGCGTCCAACCTAAGTGCGGCACCACAGCATGATTGATAACAAAGCCCCCGAGAGTCGGCGCGATCTGCTGTTTGGGGTCGCGGATTCAGTTTCCATCTAAGGGGCTCCCGCCTCACTTTAGAGCAATAAGAATCCGATAACCCCGCGACAACAACAGGAATGGGAGCCTTCCACCGTGTCCAGAATATTTGTGCCGAATTTCGGTTTCCTCAGCACTTCCCAGGAAAAGGACGTTTTGCGAAGGCTCTCTGAAGGTCCCTCGCGCCGGGCTGTGCTCAAGGGGCTTGTCGCTGCCGGTCTTGCAAGTGGTGTCGCCGGCAATGTCCTTCTTGCTGCAACCAACGCGCGCGCAAACACGCCGGTTCGCGGCGGAACATTGCGCGTCGCAGGTGCAATGTCGTCCACGGCCGACACGGCTGATCCTGCCCTTTTCGGCAATTCGACCGATTATTCACGCGGGTTCATGTTCTATAACGGTCTGACCGTCATAGATCCTGAGATGAAGGCTCAGCCGCAGCTTGCAAGCTCCTGGGACCAGGACGGCACGAACACTGTCTGGACCTTCAAGATTCGCGAGGGCGTCACCTTCCACGACGGCTCGGCGCTTACGTCGGCTGACGTCGTCTACTCGCTGAACCGCCACCTCGATCCCGCTACGGGCACGAAGGCGATGACGATTGCCAGCCAGTTCAAGGAAGTGGCCGCCACCGGCTCGCACGAAGTGAGGATCACCCTCGTCGGCCCCAATGGCGACCTTCCCATTCTGCTCAGCACTCCGCATTTCATGATCGTCAAGGACGGCACCACGGATTTCAGCAAGCCGAACGGCACCGGCCCCTTTGTCGCGGAGGAATTCACGCCTGGCGTGCGCTCTCTCGGCGTGCGCAACGAGAACTACTGGAAGGAAGGTCTTCCATACCTCGATGCCGTGGAGTTCTTCGGCATTCCCGAGGAAAACGCGCGTCTCAACGCTCTCATCTCCGGCGACGTCCAGCTGACCACCACGATCAACCCACGCGCGATCAGTCAGATCGAGGCGAATCCCAACGTCGTGCTCTTTGAGACGAAGAGCGGCACCTACAGCAACCTGATCATGCGCCAGGACGCCGCGCCGGGGAACAATCCCGACTTTGCGCTGGGCATGAAATACCTGATGAACCGCGCGATGATCCGCAATGCGGTGTTCCGCGATTTTGCCGTGCTGGGCAACGATCACCCGATCGACCCTTCCAATCCATTCTTCAATGCTGATATTCCGCAGCGGGAATTCGATCCGGAAAAGGCCAAGTTCCATCTTGAGAAGGCGGGTGTCCTCAACACGCCGATCCCGATGGTCGTTGCCGAAACCGCCCGCGCCTCGATTGAGATGGGTTCGATGCTGATGGAAGACGGGCGCGATATCGGGCTCCAGATCGATCTTCAGCGTGTTCCCTCCGATGGTTACTGGTCCAACTACTGGATGAAGGTGCCGGTCGGTTTTGGAACGGTCTCCCATCGCCCGACTGCCGACCTCGTCCTCTCCCTGTTCTACAAGTCCGATGCTCCGTGGAACGAGGCCGGGTGGAAGAGCGAACAGTTCGACCAGTTGCTGATCGCCGCCAGGGCAGAGCCGGACTTCGATCGCCGTAAACAGATGTATGGGGACATGCAGGTGATGATCCACGAGTCCGGCGGCACCGGCATTCCGGTCTTCTTCTCCAATCTTGACGCTCACAGCGCGAAGCTGAAAGGCATGGTGCCGATCGCTACCGGCAACATGATGGGCTTCAATTTCGCCGAAAGCGTCTGGCTCGAGGCTTGAGGGTTCCCTCCGGTCTTCCCCCCGCCGGCAACGGCGGGGGACGTTTCCGTTATGGATCGACCTATAGCGCTCAGTAGTTGCCGGCCTTTTTGCCAAGTGACGGAGTCCACGTGAACGGCAAGATCACCGAACTTATCCTTAAGCGGATCGGCGTCATGTTTCTGACCCTCTGGCTGGTTGCGACGCTGATTTTCATCGCGTCCAACCTGCTTCCGGGAGACGCCGCGACGGCCTCGCTCGGCCAGTTCGCCACCAAAGAAACCGTTGAGGGACTGCGCTCCGCACTCGGCTTGGACCAGCCGCCACTGCAACGCTATTTCAGCTGGATGGCAGCGCTGGTGCAGGGGGACGCAGGCATCTCGCTCGTCAACAAACAGCCGGTCATCGACCAGTTGCTGGGCCGCATGTCGAATACGCTGTTCCTGGCGGCATTGACCACGGCAATTGCCATCCCGGTTGCACTCTTCATCGGCGTTACCAGCGCGATCTGGCGCGGAAGTTTCTACGACCGGCTGGTCAGCGGTTCGTCGGTTCTGGCGATGTCGACACCGGAATTCATGGTTGCGACACTGATCGTCTTCGTGTTCGCGGTGCATCTAGGATGGCTTCCAGCACTTGCGAACCTGAACGCCGCCTCCACGCTGGACTTGATGAAATCACTGCTGATGCCGGTCTGTGTGCTCGTCTTCATCGTGGTTGCGCAGATGGCGCGCATGATCCGCGCCGCGCTGATCTCCACGCTGCAATCATCCTATATCGAAATGAGCACGCTTAAAGGTGCCACCCGCAACCGAATCGTGCTGCGCCACGCCATGCCGAATGCGCTTGCGCCGATCCTCAACTCTACTGCGCTGGCGCTGAACTCGCTTTTGAGCGGCGTGGTGTTCGTCGAGATCATCTTCAACTATCCGGGGGTTGCTCGCCTGATGGTGGATGCAGTGTCTACGCGGGACATTCCACTCGTTCAGGCCTGCGCGATGGTGTTCTGCTCCAGCTATCTCATCCTCGTCACCATTGCCGACATCTTCGCCATCATCACCAATCCGAGGCTGCGAAGGGGGCGCGCGCACTGATGTCCAGTCCTGCAGAAAACCGTCTGATCTCCGCGTTTCGCTTCTCGCCTGCGGCAATAATCTCCCTCGCCATCATCCTTTTCTGGACTGCGATTGCGATCATCGGGCCATGGATCGCACCTCACTCCCCCGGCCGGATCGTCGACTTCGACGTGTTCGGACCGATGTCGGCCAGTTTTCCGGCAGGCTCCGACTATATGGGACGCGATATGCTCTCCCGTATCATCGTGGGAACGCGATACACTGTCGGCATATCGGTCACGGCCACACTCATCGCATCCTTCGTGGGGACCTTCCTTGGACTGTTCGCGGCGGTATCGGGAGGAGCTGTCGATTCAGTGCTCAGCCGGGCAATGGATACGCTGATCTCCCTGCCGAGCACCATCTTCGCGCTGGTGATCGTCGCTGGCCTGGGCAGCTCCATTCCGGTTCTGATCGGCGCATCCGCCTTTCTGTACACACCGGGCATCTACCGCGTCGCGCGCGCCGTCGCTCTCACAATCGTGGTGCAGGACTTCGTTACCGCCGCAAGGGCACGTGGCGAGGGCAAGCTCTACATCATGCTGCGCGAGGTGCTGCCCAACATGCTGCCGCCCGTTCTGACCGATTTCGGCGTCCGGTTCGTCTACATCATGCTGCTCATCAGCGGCCTCGGCTTCCTGGGCCTTGGCGTGCAACCTCCGGAAGTGGACTGGGGGACGCTCGTCTACGAAAACCTCGCAGGTGTCGGCCTTGGCGCACCGGCTGCTTTCCTGCCGGCATTTTGCGTGGTTTCGCTGGCCCTCGCAGTCAATCTCTTCCTCGACAGCATCGGCGATAGGGCAAAAGCTGGGAGTAGCGAGCTGTGAGCCAGCCTTTTCTGCGAATCAAAAACCTTGAGATTTGCGTCCCCGGTGCCGGAGGCAAGCCGAGACCCATCGTTCAGGATATCGAGCTGACCCTTGAGAAGGGGCAGGTTCTTGCCCTGATCGGCGAATCCGGTTCCGGAAAGACCACGATCGCGCTTTCGATGATGGGCTATGCCCGCAGCGGCTGCTCCTTCACCAAAGGGTCCGTTGTGGTCGACGGCACCAACATGCTGGATCTGACGTTTGAACAGCGCCGACACCTGCGTGGCAACAAGATCGCCTATATCCCGCAGAGCGCCGCCGCCTCCTTCAACCCGGCATTCCGCCTGATCGACCAGATCACCGAGAGCGCGCGCATTCACGGTACCATGACGCGTCCGGAGGCAGCCGCCAAGGCAAGGGCCCTGTTTGCCGAACTGGGGCTGCCAGATCCGGACCGGATCGGCGAGCGTTATCCGCACGAGGTTTCGGGCGGGCAGTTGCAGCGGATGATCGCGGCGATGGCGATGCTGAACGATCCCGCGTTGATCATCCTCGATGAGCCGACCACCGCTCTCGACGTGACCACGCAGATTGAAGTCCTGCGTGCTTTCAAGCGGATGGTGCAGAACCACCATGCGACAGCCGTCTACGTATCGCACGATCTGGCAGTGGTCGCGCAGATGGCAGACAAGATCGCTGTTCTCAAAGACGGCACTCTTCAGGAAGTGGACGAGACGGGACACCTCCTATCCTCTCCCAGCGCAGCCTATACGCGCGAACTGCTTGCGGCAGCCGAACCGCACGAACGTGCAAAGCTCGGTGACACCTCGTCCATCCGCCCGCTCGTTGAGGTCCGTGACCTCAACGCCGGGTACGGGGCGATAAAGAACAACACCGCCACCTTCCCCATCGTGCACGATGTCAGTTTCGACATCGCGCCGGGCGAAATCGTCGGGGTCATCGGGGAAAGCGGTTCCGGCAAGTCCACGCTGGCGCGGGTCCTCGCCGGCATTCATCCGGCGTCGAAAGGGCGGATGACGATCGAGGGCGAGGACATCGGCTTGCAGGGCAAAGCCCGCAGCAAGGAGCGACGCCAAGCCGTCCAGATGGTGTTCCAGATGGCCGACACCGCGCTCAATCCCGCGCAGACAATTCATCAATTGCTGCGCCGCCCGCTGGATTTCTACGATATCGGCGACAAGTCGCGGCGTGACGCGCGCGTTTTCGAGCTGATGGATCTTGTGCAGATTCCGCGTTCTGCGGCGGGCCGCAGGCCCGGAGAGCTTTCGGGCGGGCAGAAGCAGCGTGTCAACCTCGCGCGGGCTGTCGCCGCTGAACCGAAGCTGCTCCTTTGCGACGAAGTGACTTCAGCCCTCGACACGATCGTCGCAAGCTCGGTGCTCAACCTGCTTACGGACCTGCGCCACGAATTCGGGCTGGCGATGCTGTTCATCTCGCACGATCTCGGAACCGTTTCGGCGATCTGTGACCAGGTGATGGTGATGTATCGCGGCCGCATCGTGACCAAGGCCGCACCGCAGAACCTGACCCACCCCCCCGTTTCACCCTACACCGAGATGCTCATCCGCTCGGTCCCACAGCTACGGCCCGGCTGGCTCGAGGAAGCCGAGCAGGGCATGCCAGCGCTGCGCGAGGCGGTCGCGCGGCTATAGCCTCTCGAACACAGAAAGCATGGGTTCATGTCCACCCAGACCACACCGGAAAATCTTGAACGGATTGCGAAAGACCCGCTGCTCCAGCCCTTCCGCATCCGGCATCTAACCCTGAAGAACAGGATCATGAGCACCTCCCATGCCGCCACGCTGGATGGGACGATGCCGATGGAACACTATCAGCGCTATCATGAGGAAAAGGCCAAGGGCGGCCTGGCGCTGACGATGTTTGGCGGCTCGGCCATGGTGTCGCGCGACAGCAACTGGGGCGGTAGCCAGATGGATATCTCTTCAGACGCCATCATCCCGCACATTCAGCAGTTCGCAGAGCGCATCCACGCTCACGGCGCGGCACTGATGACCCAGATTTCGCATCTGGGCCGCCGCGCGGACAGCACTGTCGTTGACTGGTTGCCGAACATCGCGCCTTCGCGCCTGCGCGAGGTGGGGCACCGTTCCTTCTCGCGCGAGATGGACATGCACGACATCCGCCGTGTCGTACGCGAATACGGACAGGCAGCAAGACGTTGCAAGGAAGGCGGACTTGACGGCCTGGAGACCATGACCGGCGGACATCTGCTCGGACAGTTCCTGTCGCCGGCTACCAATTTCCGAACCGACGGCTTCGGCGGATCGGTGGAGAACCGCGTCCGGCTGGTGCTGATGGTTCATGAAGAAATCCGCAAGCAGGTCGGCGACGATTTCATTGTCGGCATCCGCTACGACATCAACGAGGATGACCCCAACGGTCTCCTCTATGAGGACGCTCTGAAGGCAGCGGAGATCCTCCAGTCCGAAGGTCACATCGATTTTTTCAATTGCATCTTTGGCCGGCTCGACACCGAGCTCGCGCTGCTGACCTACAACATTCCCGCGATGGCGCAGCCCATCGCTCCGTGGCTCGCCGCGGTGGGCGAATTCCGCAAATCTGTCAAGCTGCCCGTCTTCCACGCTGCCAAGATTGCCGACCTGGCCACCGCCCGCCACGCCATCAAGGAAGGGCTGCTCGACATGGTGGGCATGACGCGTGCCCATATTGCCGATCCGCAGATCGTCAACAAACTCATGCGCGGCGAGGAAGAGCGTATCCGTCCCTGTGTCGGCGCTTCGCACTGTCTCTATCGTCGCGTCGCCTGTATCCACAACGCTGCGACCGGGCGTGAGGTGCTTTTGCCTCAGGTCGTGCAACCCACCAAGGAGCGGGTAAAGCGCGCCGTGGTTGTGGGCGGCGGTCCGGGTGGCATGGAAGCTGCGCGCATTCTGGCCGAGCGTGGCCACAAGGTAACGCTTCTCGAAGCGGGTGCACGGCTGGGTGGTCAGCTGCTTCTGGCGGGCCGGGCGGGTTTCCGCCGCGATCTCCTGTCGATCGTCGGCTGGCGCGAGGCCGAGCTGGAAAAACTCGGCGTCGAGGTTCGGCTGAATGTCTATGCCGAAGCATCGGATGTCGAGGCGCTCAACCCCGACGTGGTGATCGTCGCCACCGGCGGCCTTCCGGATATCGACTGGGTCGACGGGGCCGACCACGTCACCTCGATCTGGGACGTGCTGGGAGATCCCGGAATGGCCCGCCCCGGTGCGGTCATTTACGACGGAACGGGACGCCATCCCGCTCCGTCGACGGCGATGCATCTGGCGGAACAGGGTACACCGGTGTCGCTCGTAACTCTCGACCCGCACCTTGCTCCGGAAATGGAGTACCAGTCGCGGGTCACCTATCGCAAGAAGCTTGCCGAACTGAACGTGCCGATCCTCCACGAGCACAAGCTCCTGTCGGTAAGGCCTGATGGCAACGGCTACATCGCCCGTTTCGAGCATCAGCTCACCGGCGCGATCCATGAGCGACCTGCGCCACAGGTCATCGTTGAGCATGGCACGATACCGCTCGACGAGGTGTTCCACGAGCTGGCGGAGAAGTCGGGCAATCAGGGTGTCACCGACATCGAAGCTGCGGTCGAGGGGCGTGCGCAACCGGAACCGCCGGAGGGTCAGTTTGCTCTCTACCGCATAGGTGACTGCGTCACCAGCCGCTCGGTCCACGCGGCCATGTATGATGCACTGCGCATCTGCGCATTCATATGAACGAAGAGCATGTCATGAAGTCTTATTCCCTGGCCCTCATCCCCGGCGATGGCATCGGGGAACCGGTCATCGACGCGGCAATGAGAGTGGCCGAGGCCGTTTCGGCAAGGCACGGGTTCGCGCTGACGCCGACCACATTCGAGTGGTCATGCGACTATTATCTGCGGCACGGACGTATGATGCCCGAAGACGGCATCGAGCAGCTTCGTCCTTTCGATGCGATCCTGCTCGGCGCCGTCGGATGGCCGCAAACCGTGCCCGACAGCGTTTCGCTCCATGGTTTGTTGTTGCCGATCCGGAAGGCATTTCGCCAATACGCCAATATCCGCCCGCATCGGCTGCTTCCCGGCGTGGAAGGGCCGCTTCGGGCAACAAACTTCGATCTTCTTTGCATCCGCGAGAACACCGAAGGCGAATATTCCGGCGCGGGCGGGCGTCTGCACCAAGGCACGCCGCAGGAAGTTGCGGTGGAAACCTCGATCTTCACCCGGGAAGGCGTGGAGCGCATCCTGCGCTACGGCTTCGAACAGGCGCGGGCGCGTTCGGGACGGCTTGCTTCCGTCACCAAGTCGAATGCGCAGAAATACTCCATGGTATTCTGGGATGAGGTGACCGCCGAGATCGCCGCGGAGTTTCCCGACGTGGAAGTCCGAAGCTACCACATCGATGCGATGGCAGCGCGGATGGTGATGCAGCCGGAGAGCCTCGACGTGGTCGTGGCATCCAATCTCTTCGGCGATATCCTCACCGATCTGGGTGCGGCGATCCAGGGTGGATTGGGTTTCGCGGCTTCCGCGAACATCAATCCCGATCGCTCCGCCCCCTCAATGTTCGAGCCGGTGCACGGTTCGGCGCCCGACATCGCTTCGCTCGGCATTGCCAATCCGATCGCCGCGATCTGGTCGGCGGCGATGATGCTGGAGCATCTGGGCGAGATGGAAGCCGCAAAAGACATCATGGAGGCACTGGCGCGCACCACTGCTGCCGGTATCGGAGTGCGCCCCGGCGGACATCGCACCGACGAGATAACCCGCGCGGTGCTTGCCCAGATCGGCTGACGCGACCCATCGGAAATACGAAGAGGGGAGAGCGCAATGCGCCCTCCCCTCTTTTTTGGAAGCCTTCCCGACCGCACCAGCGATCATAGGAGCGCAAGCGTGCGCGCCATCTCGTTGCGCATGATCATCAGTGCAGCGTCCCCTCCGAGGCCGGGCCGACCGAGCAGGAAATCTGCCCCGCAAGCCAGGGCCAGATGCGTTGCGATACGCGATGACTGATCCGTGTCGTTGGCCGTGCCGCCAAGGCAGCAGCCGATGCCATTCTCGCGGCAGTAAATCAGGGCCTCGATGGTGTTGCCGATGCCGCCGAGATCCGGCGCCTTGATCTGCACCATGTCGGCAGCCTTCTCCGCGTGAAAGCGCCGGATATCCTCAAGCGTGTTGCACCATTCGTCGACGATCAGCCTGATCGGCAGACCCGCGGCCGCAATGGATCGGCGCAGTTCGGCGTAAAGCCGGATCTGCTCGTCCTGGGTCGGTGCGATGATCGGGCTTTCGATGTAAAGCCTGTACGGGCTTGCTGCCTGGCTCAAACGGCCGAGGAAAGCCGTTATCTTTTCTATGTTGTTGCCCGTCATCTCGCCTATCGTGCCATAGGTATCGAGATGAATGGTCGGCTGGTAGTCCTTAGCTCCGACCGCCGCGATGCGGTCGGAAAGGCCTCTCGCATAATCCAGGATCAAATGCCCGTCCGGGCCGAGATCGGTTTCCACGACCGTAAAGCTTGCGTGCGGCAGGAGATCTGCCCGCTTCATGATCATGCGGTCGAGGACCAGCGGGTCGGTCTTGGGGATCGACACCAAAATCGGCACCAGGGCCGTGCCCGGAGTGGTGCCATAATCGGCCGCCACCACCTCAGCCATGGTCACGCCGCGCACGAGAGAAGCCGCATGGAGCAGCGCCTGGCTCACGCCATAGCGCAAAGCCATATGCAGGGACGACGTTTCGACCCGCGCCTCGAACGCTTCGGCATTGGCGCGAAACGCCGCAGGATCGATCTTCTCAAGCCAGGGCCTGACGAGCGCGTCGAAGGTTTCGAGATGCTCTTCCGGCGCGAATGGCCTATCGCGGCCGGCAGCCCCTGCGAATATCACGTCCAGGCAGTCGCCATGTGCGATGTTGCCGTCTTCCAGGCGCAGCATGACCGAAAGCACCCGGCTCTCCTGCGATATTTCTGAGAAGCCCGGCGTTACAGGCCGGCCGTCATAGAAGAAGCCGTTACCCGGCGCGCCTGTCTTGATGCCGGCGAGGTCCTTGTGGGCAAAGCCGGAAAGGCCAACAGCAGTGTGTACGGAGCGGATTTTCATCGGTCGTGCCTCAAGCTTTGTCGCGTGCGCGGATGCGGGCGAGCGTGCGTTCCATTTCATTGACAAGGATCATCCAGCCTTCGTCTCCCCCCTGGCCGGGTTTGGTCGACATCATGGACGCGCCGCATGCGAGCCCCAGATGGGCCGTCACCCTGGCCGAAATGTCCGTTTCGTTGGCCGAACCGCCGAGGCCAGCTCCGATGCCATGCTCGCGGCAATAGTTCAGCGCTTCGATCGTGTTGGTGATCCCGCCCATATCGGGCGTCTTAATCTGAACGTTCTGCAATGCACCCGCTTCAGCGAGCGCCTTGATGTCGTCCAGCGTGTTGGCCCATTCGTCGATGACCAGTTGCGTGTCCGACCCGATCTCCGACAGGCGCGCACGTATGGCCCTGTAGATCGCGGCCTGCTCTTGGCGGGTGGAAGCGACGACCGGGCTCTCCACCAGCAGCGGGAACGGCGCGATCCTGCCTCCGAGATCAGCGATATAATCGGCGATTTCGATCGGTTTGTTGTTGAACAGCTCGCCCAGCGTGCCGTAGAGGTCGATGTGAATGCGCGGGAAGTAATCCGCATCGCGGATCTCGTTGATGCGTGCGGCCAGCCTGTCGATATAGGCCTGCAGAAGTTCACCCCTTTCACCGACATGATCGCGAACTGACAGAAACGGCGTGTGGGGAAGAACATCCGCGCGCTTGAGGATCATGCGATCATGCTGTGCCCAGTCGAGACGCAGCGCGCCTGCAAGGATCGGCAGTTTTTCCGTGCGCGGTGTCAGGCCCCACTCCTCGGCGATCACCTCTGCCATAGTCAGCCGGCGCGCTTGCGCCGCAGCATCCAACAGCGCCTGGGAAAGGCCGTATCGCAGTGCCGAATGCATGCGTTTGCCGTTGATGAGGAACGCGTCCATCTCTTCGGCCAAATCGCGAAAGCGGCGGACATCCTGGCCGAGCAGGCGCGCCGTGATCGGCCCTTCGATCTGCTCCTTCAGTTCGCCGGGATCGAAGATGTCCTCTCGGCCCGCGATGCCCACCAATATCACTTGCGTGCAGTCACCAATGGCAATCGAGCCGTCCTCGAGAACCATCTGGATCGAAACCGACGTGCCCGGCTGGACGATCCTGCTGAAGCCCTTGGTCACGGGCTTGCCCTTATAGAGCAGAGGTCCATCCGGCTCCGCGCCCTGCTTGATCGCTGCAAGGTCCTTGTAGACCGAGCCGCCGAGCCCGATCGAAGCAATAAGCTGCTGGATTTTCATTCCACCTCCCGCATTTGGCCACATCGTCGCCCCAGCAGACTAGACGTGCGGGCATGGCAGCATCTGCTGAAAATACCTGCCCCTGAGGCGTAAGACTCCGTTCTTATGGGTGCGATCCGCCGATCGCTATGAGATAACGAGCCGGATCGACCGACACGGCACAAACCTGCGACAGCCCCCATCATTCCGGTGCGATCTGCTGCAGCGCGTTTCTATTCCGCAGAACAATCTGGAGATCCGGTGCAGACTTCCGCTCGACGGAAGGAAATACATAAATGAGCGCAAACGATCTTTACGAACTCGACCGCCAGCACCTGGTTCACCCGGTGAGTGCCTGGGCAACGCAGGAGGCGGAAGGACCGCTGGTTCTGGATCGCGGCTCCGGCCTGACGGTAAAGGATCATACAGGCCGCGAATATCTCGACGGTTTCGCCGGCTTGTGGTGCGTCAATGTCGGCTACGGCCAGAAGACGGTCGTCGAGGCGATGAATGCGCAGGCCGAAAAGCTCGCCTATGTCACCGGCTATTTCGGTTTTGCTTCCGAGACTGCCATACGCCTCGCCGCACGGCTCGCCGAACTGACGCCTGGCGACCTCGACCATATTTATCTCACTCAGGGCGGATCGGACTCAGTCGACAGCGCAGTGCGCCTCATCCGCTATTATTGGTCGATGAAAGGAGAGCCGCAGCGTGAGCACATGATCGCACTGGAATATGGCTATCACGGTTCATCCTCGACCGGTGCCGGCCTGACGGCGCTTGCCAATTTCCATCGTGGCTTCGCGCTTCCCCTCGCCACGCAACACCACATTGAGGCACCCTACCCCTACCGTCACCGCACCGGGCTGGATGCCGACGTGATCGCCGACTGCGAGGCCGCCCTGAGGGCCAAGGTGGCCGAGCTGGGAGCGGATAAAGTCGCGGCCTTCTTCTGCGAGCCGGTGATCGGGTCTGGCGGCGTAATCGTACCGCCCAAGGGCTGGCTCAAGGCCATGGAGAAAACATGCCGCGAACTCGGCATTTTGTTCGTGGTCGATGAAGTCATCACGGGTTTCGGCCGCACGGCAAGCATGTTCGCCTGCGATCATGAAGATGTCGTGCCGGACATGATGACGATGGCAAAGGGCCTGACCTCCGGCTATGCTCCCATGGGTGCCCTCGCGATTTCCGACAGAATATACCGCGAGATCCGCGACCTGACGCCCGATGGCAAGGCGATCGGCCACGGCGCAACCTATTCCGGCCATCCCGTTGCCGCTGCCGCTGCGCTCGAGGTCATCCGGCTCTACACCGATGGCGGAATCCTCTCACAAGCGCAGAAAATCGCTCCATATTTCGAGGCGCGGCTCCGTACGCTCGCCGATCATCCGCTCGTCGGCGATATCCGTATCTCTGGCCTGCTCGCCGGGATCGAACTGGTTTCGGATCGCGAGACCCGCGCCAAATTCGCGCCTGAGCTGAAGGTAGGCAAGAAGCTTCTCGGCCTCACCCGCGACCTCAAACTGCTGGTCCGCTGCTTCGATGACGGCATCATCGGTCTGGCACCGGCTCTGACCATCACGCCGGAGGAGGTCGATCTGATCGTGGAGCGTCTGCGCAATGCTTTTGACGCATTGATGCTGCAAGTGTAAACGCTGGCAGGCGTCGCAGCGTTTCCGCCTTTGCCGCTCAACGGCCCCTGCTACCCGAACGTCCGATCCATAGGAAACCCCCGCTTGTCGAAAGTGAAACTCGACCGTATCGACATCGCCATTCTGGCCAACCTCAGCCAGGATGGCCGAATGAGCAATGTGAGCCTTGCAGAGGCCGTCGGCCTGTCCCCAAGTCCATGTCTTCAGCGCGTCAAGCGTCTGGAAAACGCCGGCATCATCAGCGGTTACGGGGCTCGGATCGAACTTGCCAAGGTGGTCGAGGCGGTTACCATCTTCACTGAAGTGACCCTCGTCGATCATCGCCGCGAGAACTTCATCCGTTTCGAGACGGGAATTCGAAACGTGCTCGAGCTGCAGGAATGCCATCTCGTGAGCGGCGGATACGACTATTTGCTGCGGTTTCTTTGCCGTTCCATCGCGCAGTATCAGGAGATGATGGAGGGGCTCCTGGAGAGAAATCTCGGGATCGCAAAATATTTCAGCTATATCGTCATCAAGTCGCCGATCATCCGCGATCGCATTCCCGTGAAGGAACTGATCGAAAAATAGCAGAGCTCGCAGGCTATCGTACGGGGTGTTCGGTATCTTTTGACGTTTCAGTTCATTCCGAGGGGGACTAGCGCTGCCGTCAGGAGACAATGACAGCATCCTTGCCGGCATAAAATCGCGGCCATCAAGATAGACGTTGACGCTCGGCCTTGCTGCCATCGTCGCGTGATCGAACGGACAGTGTTCGCAAGCGCACCGCAATCACGCAGCCGTGCAGAACTGTGAACCAAACACCGCTACAAATATATGCTTTGGTAGCTACTAACACCAATAACTATCCGTACTGCGGCGCGGTCTATCGGATAGAAATTATGGATATCGTAACAGATATACTCTTTAGAGGCATCGGCGGGAGCGATGTCGCGCTAACTCTCAACCGTGTCGCCATCGGCGTATTTTTCGGGCTCTGCGGCTATCACAAGCTTTTCAATGCACAGCGCCACGCCTCACTGGTCGAGGAGTTGAAGCGATGCGGCATTCCGTGGATCGGTTTTAACCAGTGGTGGGTACCGCTCGTCGAGTTCAGCGGCGGCGCTGCCATTACGATCGGGTTGCTTACCCCTCTCGCCGCGCTCGGTCTGCTTGTCATCATCATTGTCGCCGTTGCGACGACAGGCAGCCAGCGGGTTAAAATCTACAAACCGATCGACGAAGCAGATCGGCTCGATGACTGGCTTTACCTGCCGGAGACACTCTACGCCATCATGCTGATCGTCATCGTTACGGGCGGCCCTGGACCATACAGCCTGGATGCCATGATCCTGAATTTTCTACGCCATAGCTCCTGAGACGGCTCACCGCGCCGCTGCCCGCTTTGGTCGATGTTAAACTCTGGCGCTCACCCGGCCTGATGGACTTCCGAGGCAGAGGCCGAGCCCTTTTAAAGCGGTAGAGCGGCGCCATTTTTGGCGGCGGCATCTTGCGTGCGCTGATGGACCGCCTGCGCGATCTGGAAGCAAAGCAGGATGGTCTGCGCGAGCAGATCGAGGCTGCCAGGCATCCCCTCCCCGACATCCACCCGAACGTGGCGCAGGTCTACCGGCGCAAGATCGAGCGGCTGGCCGACGCCTGCAGCACCCGGAGGACCGGCGCGAGGCTGCGGAGCGATCCGCGCCCTGATCGAGCGCGTGACGCTCATCCCCGGTGCCAGGCGTGGCGAGATGGAGGTGATGCTGCATGGCGAGCTTGGCGCGATCCTGGCGTGGCTCGGTGCGGAAGGTGTTGGGAAGGCTGCAAAAACAAAAACTCCCGGCGGGTTTCGCGCGGGAGTGTCTGAATCGTTGGTTGCGGGGGCAGGATCTAATCTTCACTTGTTGCCCGAGCAAGTAAAGATGGTTGCGGGGACCGGCGTCGATCATAACTTGCGATCGACGCCGGTAAAGATGGTTGCGGGAGGGCGCACCCATCATAACTTGCTGTTTCGGGCCGCCGCATAGCAACCTTGCCAAGGTTGGAGTCAAGGGTTCGAATCCCTTCGCTCTCTTCAGATTTCTAAAGGAAATCAAAGGATTGAGTAAGGGCCATCTTCGGGTGGCCCTTCCCTTTTTGGGCTTGGCCAACACCTGGTCAACACGAATGACGCCTGAGCAGGCAGGACGGGATGATCGCCTGAACACCAGCCGGACGATGCCTCGGCGAGCCGAACTGATTCGAGTCCGTCTCCAATGCGCATTGCCCAACTGGCTCGGGCAGACAAGTGGACCCGCGTATCGTTTCAGGCCGGGCGAGTTCCTTCACCGCGACCAGCAACAGCCCGATGGACAGGAGGGCCGGAATGACGGGTACACTGCCGCCATGCCAGCGTTTTGTTTCGGCGCTGGGCTGGAGATGCCCATAAGGATCAGGGCGAGAACGGCGTTTTTGCCGGCGCGATTCCAAGTCTCGAAGACGTCCGACTCTTGGCTCAGGTAAGATGAGGTACATCACAGGCGCCCAATCCCCGAACGATATCGAGCGCGCTCAAGTTCGATCCTTAAGGCTGCCTTAAGCCTCGTATAGAAATGCGACCTGGAACCTCGGGTGATAACCATGCGCGTGCTGATAGTCGAAGATGATGCCGTCCTCAGAGACGGATTGACGGTGGGCCTTTCGATTGGCGGCTTCACCGCCGATGCGGTCAAAACCTGCGAAGAAGCCGGCGCAGCTCTCACGAACCATGAGTTCGATGCGCTGGTGCTTGACCTGATGCTTCCCGACGGTTCCGGCCTCGACGTGCTGAAATCCCTGCGGGAACGGCAGGACGCCACGCCCGTCCTCCTCCTGACTGCGCGTGATCAGGTCGCCGACCGGATTCACGGACTGGATGCGGGGGCCGACGACTATCTCGGCAAGCCGTTCGACCTCGACGAGGTCGCGGCGCGGCTGCGCGCGCTCGTCCGCCGTGCCGCTGGCCGGCCGCAGGCGCTTATCGAATGGCGCGGCCTGCGGCTCGATCCTGCAAACCAGAATGTCGAACACCAAGGCGAACCCATCCGCCTGTCGCGGCGCGAATACTCGATTTTGCATGCCCTCATGATCCATCCCGGCCGGATCCTGTCGCGGAGCCAGATCGAGGAGAAGCTTTACGGCTGGCAGGAGGAGGTCGAGAGCAATGCTGTCGAGGTCCACATCCATCATCTTCGCGGCAAGCTGGGACCGGGCATGATCCAGACCGTCCGTGGGATCGGCTATCGCCTCGGAGACGAACCGTGATGCCGTCGATCTCCAAACGGCTGTTCCTGATCCTCGCCCTGACCACCGGTCTCGTCTGGCTGTCGGCGGTCGTCTGGATTTTCCTTTCCACGCGCGCGGAGGTGGAACGGGTTCTCGACGCGCGGCTGATGGAAGCCGGCCGGATGGTTTCCTCATTGATCGTCAGCCAGGAGATCGCCATCGATCCGACGCAAACGATCACGTCCGATCTGCCGGTGCGCGGCCACAGCGCCTATGACCGCCAGCTTTCGTGCCAGATCTGGTCGCTGCAGGGGACATTGATCGGGCGATCGGATGCGGCGCCCGATCAAGCAATGTCGGAGCACACCGACGGGATCTCCGAAACCGTGATAAATGGTGAGCGGTGGCGGGTTTATGCAATCACCAATACCGAGCGCGGTGTTCGCGTTCTGGTCGGCGACAATCTGAGTATCCGTAACGGGTTGGTGAACGACGTCATCCGCGGTCTTCTCCTGCCGGTCCTGCTGATGTTGCCGGTTCTTGCTGTCCTGATCTGGCTCAGCGTCAGGCGCGGCCTTGAGCCGCTAAGGAAGATCGCAGGCGACCTGGAAGCACGACCCGCCTCCGACCTCAGCCCGATCGAGGACGTGCAGACCGCGAAGGAGATTGCGCCGGTCTTGCAGTCGCTCAACGGATTGTTTGCACGCGTGGCCGGGCTTCGGGAACGCGAGCGCAACTTCACCGCCTTTGCCGCCCACGAACTGCGCACGCCGTTGGCCGGCCTCAAGACGCAGGCGCAGGTCGCGCTTGCAAGCGGCGATGGCACGATCCGCGAGCAGGCATTGCGTCAGATCATGGTTGGCGTAGACCGCACCGGCCGGCTCGTTCGGCAATTGCTGGATATGTCGGCGGTTGAGGCGCTCGACCAGGGCGAGCGTAGTGGGAAGGTATGGCCCGGGAGTATACTGAGAGCGCTCGCGGACGAATTAGCAGATCCGACCAGGGGCGTTGCGGTCGAGGTTTCCCCTGATCTTGACCGCATCGAGCTGGACATCGAGCCGGATCTGTTCGCTCTTGCTGCCCGGAATCTGATGGAGAACGCTGTGAACCATTCGCCGCCCGGAGGCGTCGTCAGGTGTCGTGTGGCCGGCCCCGCCGAAGAGGGCCAGATGATCATCGAGGATGATGGTCCCGGTATCCCCGAGGAGGAGTTGGCCCGCGTCACCGAACGCTTCTTTCGCGGCCGCAACAAAGTACCGGTCGGCAGCGGTCTCGGTCTCGCGATCGTCGAACTGGCGCTCGGGCGGAGTGGTTGGCACCTACGACTTCAGAATCGCGATTGCGGAGGGCTGCAAGCGGTGATGGCGAACGCCGCGTGACCCGTTGCACATACATGGTGCGGGGCGCAGCCAACTCATCTTCAAGAAGATGGAGTGCCAGCAGGATGCGCCAACGCAGGGAGTGATCTTCTCGCCGCGCGACGAAGCTATCCCACCAAAAGATGCCCCATAGCCGGATCTGCTATCACAACCAGCGGGCTCCCGTCGCGAACGTTGTCGGCGAGGTGGATGACATCCTGATTGATCATCCGGATGCATCCTGATGAAACGGCCTGGCCGATGGTCCAGAATTCCGGGTTTCCGTGGATGCGATAGATCGTGTCCCGGTTTCCTTCATGAATGTAGAGGGCGCGTGCTCCAAGTGGATTTTTCAGCCCCGGGTCCATGCCGCCATTGGCGATTGAGTAGGGCTCTAACTCGGGTTGGCGCGCAACCATTTCATCGGGAGGTGTCCAGCGCGGCCATTCCCGCTTGTATGCGATATGACGCCCTCGACCAGCCCACGAAAAACCGTCCCTGCCGACACCCACACCGTATCGGGTTGCGCGGCCGTGAGGCTGAACGTGGTAGAGGTAACGGTTTGGCGTATCGACGATGACGATTCCGGCTCGTTCATCGGTTGGATAGTCGACTTCCGTCCGCCACCATTTCGGATCGACCTTGGAAACGTCGACTTCCGGGATCGGGAAGCGCTCGTTCGGCAGTGCGTAGTACATCGGGGGCGTCGGCGGCGGAGGAGGCATCGAGACCGGCTGCGCGACTTGCGGTGTTTGCCTCGTGGAAACGCATCCGGCGAGAGTCATTGCGCTGGCGCCAATGAGGAAAGCGCGTCGCGCGATTGCGGGTGTCGGTAGCTTGCTCACGTTTCGTACGCTCTCTGCTTTGCGATCAATCAGGCCGCACAGCACGATGCCCATCTTAAGAGCAGCTTAAGGTAAGCGCGGCCGAAGATAGCGAAGCGGCGGGGACTTCAGGCGCCGGCCTGCGGCTCAAGTGATCCGGCCGAACAGGTTTTCGATTGGGTGGGGGCACTTTGTTGGAAACGCGGGCTTGCGTCGCAGGCGAGGAGCACTTTTCCGCCCTTAAGCGGGCCTTAAGGAACGCCCGCTTTGCCGCCGGTCCTGTGAAAGAGACGAGGATGCGGACGCGACTTTTAAGAAACAACGCCGTAGCGTCCGCGGAAGGTGTTGGATGCGGCATCGATGCTGATGCTCGACGCAAGAATGACCAATGGACCCGCCGCGAGCTTCTGCTCGGGGGCCTGGTGGTGCCGGTAGGATTGTTGGCGACTCCCAGCGGGATGGCCGCCGCCAATCCGGCTGCAATGGTCACGGACGTCGCTTCCTACCGGGAGAGACTGGAGCAGATCGCACGAACACATAGCTTCGCGCTCATCGACATCCGTGCGGATTGGTGCGCGGTGTGCCACCGCATTGAGCGGGAAATCCTCGCCCACCCTGCTGTGCTGCAACACCTTGAGGCTGTCCCTCTCGTCAAGGTGGACGTCACGGCGATGGACGAGGGAAACCGCCAGCTCCTCTCCCACCTTCGAGCGAGCGGCCCGCCGACATTCTTCGTCGTGGATGCAGCCACCGGACAGGAATACAACGGCACCCGTTCGGTCGGACCGTTCAGCAGGCGCGATCTCATGCGGCGGTTGCGGCCGTTCACCCGATAGTCCGGAGTCAGGATAAACTGCCGTCGCATCTTCGGCTCAATGCGGTCCTTAAGACTGTCTTAAGCTCGGGAGAGTGCGCTCGCTTCAATATCCATGATCTGGAGCTTTGAGACCATGCACGATCGGCGCCTCTGCACACGTAGACCTCATCCTTTCGCTATGGGTAGGCCGCCGTTCCGCGGTGCATTGAGTCGGCGGACCTTGCTCTCGGGCCTGGCGGCGCTCGCTGCCGCCGGCTTTGCCATGCCCGTGCGTGCCGACGACATGTCAGCCGAGATGATCCTGAACGACCCGGAGGCGCCGGTCGGCGGCAACCCGAACGGCGACCTGACGATCGTCTCGTTCTTTGACTATAACTGTCCTTTCTGCAAGCGCACCGTCGAGCCGCTGAATACGGTGCTGGAATCGGACGGCAATGTGCGTCACGTCTACAAGGACTGGCCGATCCTCGCGCAGTCTTCGGTCGATGGCGCAAAGCTGGCGTTGGCGGCCGGGTATCAGAACCGCTACGAGGAAGCCTATCTGGCGTTGATGGGTATCGAAGGGTCGCGGGTGCCAGAAGAGCAGATGCGACAGGCATTGGAAGGTGCCGGCTTCGACACGGCGGGTCTCGAGACCGAAGCCAACCGCCGCGACGCCGAGATCACCGCCTTGCTTCAGCGCAATAACGCGCAGGCCGAGGGGCTCGGTCTGCGTGGCACGCCCGTGTTTCTGATCGGTCGGTTTCTCGTCGCCTCCGCCCTCGACGAGGACGGCTTCCGCCAGGTTGTCGCAGACGCTCGCGAAGCGTCTTGATGCATCCCGATCGCGATCATCCGAGTAATTTCATGTCCTCAATGCCCATACTCCGCCTCCTTGCTGGCCTGTTCTTCGTCTTCCTGTCGCTGCCCGCCGCGGCGCAACAGGAGGATCTCCTGCAAGCCGAGGAAGCCTTCCGTTTCTCGGTTGAGCGGAATGCGGATCAGCAGATCCAACTCCGGTGGGAAATCGAGGAAGGCTATTACCTCTATCGCGATCATCTGGAAGCGAAGGATGCCGCGACCGGCGAGCCGATCCCGCTGTCGACTGGACCGGGCGTCGTGGAGACAGAGGATGCCAACTTCGGTCCTTCGGAGGTCTATTATCTTGAAGCGGTGGCACGTCTCGGCACTGAAGCGCCCGGGCAGGTCGCAGTCACCTATCAGGGCTGCAAGAAGGATTCGATCTGCTATCCGCCGCTGACCCTGACGGTCAACACGGCAAACCTTCAGGTTTCCGAACCCGTTGTCGGCTTTGGCATAGGTCCAACTCCGGCCGCCCCTGCCGGAGGGACGGGAAACGGCGGCTTCAGCCTGGCTGAGGACACGCAGGACGGCGGCATGGTCGGCTCGCTTCTCGCCAGCGGCGGTGCGATCTGGGTGATCGTGAGTTTCCTCGCCTTCGGGCTGTTGCTCGCCTTCACGCCCTGCGTGCTGCCCATGTATCCGATCCTGAGCGCGACCCTGGCGCGCGAGGGCGAGGCATTGACGGCCCGGCGCGGCTTCATCCTGTCTTTGGCCTATGTGCTGGCAATGGCCGCAGCGTTTGGCCTGCTTGGCGTGGTTGCCGCGTGGTCCGGCCAAAACCTCCAGATGGTGCTGCAATCGCCCTACGCCATTGGCGCCGTCGCAGCGCTGTTCGTCGTGCTGGCGACGGCGATGTTCGGCCTGTTCGAACTGCAACTGCCGACCACCTGGGTCAGCCGGATGGCAGGGGTACAGGCCGGCACGCGCGGCTCGGTGGGCGGAGCCGCCGGAATGGGCTTCCTTTCCGCGCTGATCGTCGGTCCCTGCGTCACCGCGCCGCTCGCCGCGGCACTTCTCTATATCGCACATACGGGCGATGCCTGGATCGGCGCGAGTGCGCTGTTTGCCCTCGGGCTCGGCCAAGGCATTCCGCTGATCGCCTTTGGCACGATGGGGAGCCGCGCTCTGCCGCGTGCGGGGGCGTGGATGGTGCAGGTCAAATACGCGTTCGGCTTCGTCTTTCTCGGCGCGGCGATCTGGATGGTCTCCCGAATCCTGCCGCCGCAAGTGACGCTGGCGCTTTGGGCGGGCCTCCTCTTGATTGTTGCGGTCTTCATCGGCGTCGCTGATCGGCTCCTGGCCGATGCGGGTGCCTGGCCACGTTTCCGCAAAGCCGCCGGACTTGGGGTTTCCCTCGGCGGCGTCATCCTGGCGATCGGGGCGGCGTCGGGCGGGACCGACCCGCTACGTCCGCTCGCCCACTTCGTCATGACCGGTTCGGGCCAGCAGATCGCCCAGTCCGAGATGACATTCATCGAGGCAAACTCGACGCCGCAGGTCGAGCAAGCGATTGCCTCTGCCAACGGACGTCCGACATTGGTCTATTTCACGGCCGACTGGTGCGTCATCTGCAAGACGATCGAACGCGACGTCTTTTCGAGCACGGAAATCGTTGCCGCACTGAACGACTTCCAGCGTGTCAAGGTGGATCTGACCGGACTGGATGAGGCCAGTCAGGGTCTGATGCGCGATCTTGCTGTGGTCGGCCCACCGACCATGATCTTCTTCAACCGAAATGCCTCGGAGGCAAACGGCTCCCGCCTCATCGGCGATGTGACAACCGATACGTTGCTGACATCGGTCTCTCAGGCGAGGCAGTGAGATGAACGCAGTCGCCATCGGGCCTTTCGTCTTCGCACCCGACCGCTTCGCCGCGATCCTCGCCATCGCCGCCTTTCTCCTGCTGAGCGAGATCCTCGCCCGCAAGGTCGATCAGCGCTTTTCGTCCTGGGCCTGGGGCGCGACCGTCGCTTTCGTGGTCGGCGCGCGCGTCGGGCACGTCATCCAGCACGCGAGCAGTTTCCTCGCCGAGCCGCTGCGCGTATTCTACATGTGGCAGGGCGGCTTCATGATCGAAGCCGGCATTGCGCTGGCGTTCGCCTACACGTTCTTTCGCTTCCGGCGCGAATTGCGGCTCACATTGTGGACGGCCCTGCCGAGCGCCGCTGCGGCCTATGTCGCGTTCTTCGTACTGCAGCTCAGCGCCGGCGTGCCGGCGACACCGCTGCCGACCGGAGACATCTACCGCACGCTGGCCGGAGAACGGTTCAATCCAAGTGAACTCGAAGGTCAACCTGTGGTCATCAACCTGTGGGCGACGTGGTGCCCGCCCTGCCGCCGTGAAATGCCGATGATGGCGGACGTTGCCGCAAATACGGACGCTGCCGAACTTGTCTTCGTCAACCAAGGTGAAGGCCAGGAGATCATTCAGCGCTACCTCACAGCCGAGAATCTTGAGCTTGAGCATGTGGTGCTCGACGGACTCGGTGAGTTCGGTCGTCATTACGAGGTACCGGGCCTGCCGGCTACGTTGTTCCTCAAGAGCGACGGGACGCTGCAATCGGTACACATGGGCGAGATCTCAAGAGAAGCCCTCGTGAGCGGCATTCAAGGTCTCGAATAGCCGCCGCAGGTCCGGCACGGCTGGCTTTTGCTGACGACCGTGACGAAGCTGCGACCATCCTCATGATGTTTTGTCATGCAATCCTCATTGAGCCTGCCATTCTCGGACGCTATTGGGCAAGGCAACAGGTCTTAGGGCCTTTGATCGAGACGAGCCTTAATTGTCTCCATCTGCTCGATCTCGCTGCGCTGGGCTGCGATGATTTCTTCGCAAAGCGTCAGCAATTCAGCATCGCGCAGGTCTGCTTCCCGGCACATGAGGATCGCGCCCGAGTGGTGCGGGATCATCGAATCGATGAACTGCCCGTCACCGATCAGGGTTTGGCTTCGTGTGGCTGCGAATGAGGCGATCGTCAAGACGAGGAAGACGGCGTAGAGGGTGATATTGAGCCCTTTTCGCGGAAACATGCCGGGCATCGTTGCCAGCATGAAGATGCCCATCGGCGCCCACATGGTCACGGCCATGTAGAACATGTTGAGATTGTTTCGGAAATCTTGAAATCCGTCGATCATCGAGAACATGACGACGTACATGACGATCAGGCCGAGCGCCATGTTGATCCAGAACATCAGGTAGGGACGTCCTTCGCCGTGATCGGCGTGTTCGTGCTTGCCATTATGGGACGATTGGGTCATCTCGTGGCTCCTTGGTTTTCGCTTAATGTCCGAGACCGATGCCCATGGGCTTGAGTAGCATCCAGATCGCCATTCCGACCATCATCAGGTTCTCCGTCAGCGAGACGAAGCCGAGCGGAACGTTGCTGTCACCGCCAACGCAGGCGCATTTGAGTTCGCGCTTGTCGATATAGACCGCCTTGAAGACCGATACGGCTCCGACAGTGCCGATGAAGAGGGCAACGGGGATCGACAGCCACATCAGCGCGCCGGCCATCATCAGGATGCCCGCCAGCGCTTCGGCGAACGGATAGACGTAGGAGTAGCGCACCCAGCGCTGGGCGAACAGATCGTAGTTGAGGAACATGGTAGCGAAGCTTTCCACGTCCTTGAGCTTCTGCAGGGCGAGCAGACACATGGCGATGGCAATGAACCATTCTGCCGCCGCAACGGTCGCAAGGGTACCGAACGCGGCCCAACTCGTCGCTAGCGCCATCAACGCAGCCATCGCGAACAACGCGATCACCGGCGTATAGGTGGTGGCGTCCTTGTCCTTTACCTCCTTGCCGAAGAAGGCGAGAAGATCGTCGTAGCCGCCGATGCGATTGCCGCCGATAAAGGTCTGCGGTGTGGTGTCGACGCCGTGCGTTTTCTTGAAAGCATCGATCTCGGCGCGCGACGTCAGCTCATGATCGTTGACCTCGTAGCCCTGCCGTTTCAGGAGGTCGAGCGATTTGAGACCGTAGGGACAGGTATGTTCGTGGGTCACCATCCTGTGCAGGTCGGCGCGTTTTGCGGTGGAAGTGGCCATGTCGTCAGTCCTTCGATTTCAGAGTTTTGCTTTTGCGAACACCTCGACCAACTCGCTGAATTTGCGGCGTTGCGCGTCCGCATCACCTGCCGCTATCGCTTCCTCGACACAGCAAGCGGCGTGGGTCTTGAGGATTTCGGTCTCGACCTTGGCCAGCGCCGCCTTGATGGCGTGGATCTGATGCAGGATATCGATGCAGTAACGGTCATCGGCCACCATCTGGCTGACCCCTCGCACCTGTCCTTCGATTCGCTTGAGCCTCGCGCGGAGGGCTTTGTTGTCCTTCTGGCACATGGCCGTAAAATACCCCGTATGGGTATATTTAAGGTTCGAGAGCCATCTTGGTTCCCTCCGATCAAAAAATCTCGCCGGCGCTTTCTGTCTGCTTTGCACCATTGTCGCGATCATCAGTGGGGTTGACCTTCCAATGGTTGGAACCCTCATCTTGGAGGGCCAAACGAAGGAGATGGACATGAAGATCAGAGCCGAGAATCTGATCGCCGCAGTTGGAGAGCTTCGGGTCGGGTTGCTTGCGGTCAGGGATCTGGCCGATACGCTGTTATCCCTGGTCGAGGCCCGCGGACGCATCACCATTTTCGAAACAGGGTTCCAGACGTGGTTCAGCGTCCACGCGAGCCGTTTGCCTTGACCGAAGGCGCACCGATGGGGCGCTTGTCGCCTTCGCGGTGGCAACCGTCCTCGTGCTGATGACCGGCAAAGGAAAAGGGCGGAATTGATCCGCCCTTCACCGTCTCATTGGCTGCGCTTGGCCAGCCATTCCTGCATCTGCGCGATTTCCGCCTCCTGGGCGGAGATGACCTCCTCAGCAAGTGCTCGCACCTCGGGGTCTGATCCGTGTTCGAGAACGACACGAGCCATGTCGATGGCGCCCTGGTGATGGGGGATCATGCCGCGCATGAAATCCTCATCCGCATCGCCCGTAAACTCGATCGCCATATCGGCATGCATCTTGTCGTTGACTTGCTGGTAGGCGCGAATGACAGGGTTATCCGAAGGCGCGGTGGCGCCGTGTCCGGCATGTTCGCCGTGATTCATGGTCGCTCCTTGGCCTTGCTCGTCCATCTGAGACTGTGCGTAGGCGAGTCCGCCAGCAATGACGAACGCGCCGGCAATGAAGATCGGGGTGAGCTTGTTCATGACACAGCTCCTGGTCAGTTTACAGTTGCAGGATAGCCGGCTTCTTCGAGAACCTGCTGAATAGCCCCCGCACTAGCAGTCGTCTCAACCTTGACCGCCCGCGCCTCCGGATTCGTCTCCACCCTGGCGGTGGGGTCGACTGACTGGATCGCCTTGGTGACGGATTTTGCGCAGCCACCGCAGGTCATGTTCTCGATTCTGAGTTCCATGAGAATTCTCCTTGTTTGGTCTCACGTTGCCAAATGTGGGGCTTCCAACCATGGGAAGGTCAATGGCGATTTTTCTCTGTTTGTCCTCTTGACCTTCCCATGGTTGGAAACCCCATCTTCTGTCCGAACTGGAATTTCGGGACAAAAAAGGAGGCGGCTATGAATGCCCCCGTTCGAGCAACAGACCTGTCTGGAACGATATCACTCCCCATTGAGGGGATGACCTGTGCATCCTGCGTAGGTCGTGTCGAAAGAGCCCTCAAGGCCGTGCCTGGCGTCGCCGATGCGGTCGTCAATCTGGCGACCGAAAAGGCGAGCATCACCACGAACGCTGCGGTCGATCCTGCCACTCTCGTCAAGGCCGTGGAGGATGTAGGCTATGAGGTTGCGGCAAGCTTCTCCGCGCCGACGGCAGCCTCGCTTGAAGTGGCGATCGAGGGCATGACCTGCGCATCCTGCGTGGGACGCGTCGAAAAGGCGCTCAAGGCCGTACCCGGCGTCACTAATGCCGTCGTCAACCTCGCGACCGAGAAGGCCACGATCCAGGGCAGCGCCGATGCGGCGGCTTTGGTGGCTGCCATCGAGGGCGCGGGATACGACGCCAGGGTGATCGCCACGGCGGCAGGAACCAGCCAGGGCGAGACGGATGATCGTACCGAAAAGAAGGAAGCGGAACGTCGTGAACTGACCCGCGATTTCACCATCGCGGCGGTGCTGACGGTGCCTGTCTTCATCCTGGAGATGGGCTCACACGTCATTCCGGGCATGCATGACCTGATCGCTTCAACCATCGGCATGCAGACGAACTGGTATATCCAGTTCGTGTTGACGACCATCGTCCTGTTCGTTCCGGGTATCCGCTTTTACGACAAGGGGCTGCCCGCCCTGTGGCGGCTCGCCCCCGACATGAACTCGCTGGTCGCGGTCGGCACGCTCGCCGCCTATGGCTATTCGCTGGTCGCGACCTTCGCGCCCGGTTTCCTGCCTGCCGGAACGGTGAACGTCTATTTCGAGGCTGCCGCCGTCATCGTGACGCTGATCCTGCTCGGCCGTTTGCTGGAGGCTCGTGCCAAGGGACGCACCTCCGAGGCGATCAAGCGTCTCGTCGGCCTTCAGGCCAAGATGGCGCGCGTGCGCAGGGACGGCAAGACGATCGAACTGCCGATCGACGCCGTGCTGTCGGGAGACATCGTCGAGGTTCGTCCCGGCGATCGCATCCCGGTGGATGGCGAGGTCATCGAAGGCCAGAGCTATGTCGACGAATCGATGATCACGGGCGAACCGATCCCGGTGTCCAAAACGAATGGCAGCGAGGTCGTGGCCGGAACGGTGAACCAGAAGGGCGCCTTTGCCATCCGTGCGACGGCGGTCGGCGGCAACACGGTGCTGTCGCAGATCATCCGCATGGTCGAGGAAGCGCAAGGCTCAAAGCTACCGATCCAGGCGCTGGTCGACAAGGTCACGATGTATTTTGTGCCGGCGGTGTTTGCGGTAGCGATCCTCACCTTCGCCGCATGGATGTGGTTCGGCCCGTCGCCCGCGCTGACCTTCGCTCTGGTCAATGCCGTCGCCGTCCTGATCATCGCCTGCCCCTGCGCCATGGGTCTGGCGACGCCGACCTCGATCATGGTGGGCACGGGCCGCGGTGCGGAACTGGGCGTGCTCTTCCGCAAGGGCGAAGCGTTGCAGCTGCTCAAGGACGCCAGGGTCGTCGCCGTCGACAAGACGGGCACACTGACCGAAGGCAAGCCTGCGCTCACCGATCTGGAACTGGCCATCGGATTCAACCGGGCAAATGTCCTCGGTTTGGTTGCGGCCGTCGAAGCGAAGTCGGAGCATCCGATCGCCCGTGCGATCGTGGATGCGGCCGCCGGGGAGGACATCCCGCTGCCGGCCGTGTCGGACTTCGAGTCGGTGACGGGTTTCGGCGTCAAGGCCATGGTCGGCGGCAGCCAAGTCGAGATTGGCGCTGACCGCTACATGGCAGACCTCGGCCACGACGTAGCTGCCTTCGCCAAGATTGCCGAACGTCTCGGCAATGAGGGCAAGTCACCGCTCTATGCCGCCATCGACGGCAAGCTCGCGGCGATTATCGCCGTGGCCGATCCGATCAAGGAGACGACGCCCGCAGCGATCAAGGCGCTGCACGATCTCGGCCTCAAGGTCGCGATGATCACCGGCGACAATGCCCGCACGGCAAAAGCCATCGCGGCTCGGCTGGGGATCGACGAGGTGGTGGCGGAAGTGCTGCCGGACGGCAAGGTCGACGCTGTACGCCGCCTCAAAGCCCAGCATGGCAAGGTCGCTTTCGTCGGCGATGGCATCAACGACGCTCCGGCGCTGGCCGAAGCGGATGTGGGCCTTGCCATCGGCACGGGTACGGACATTGCCATCGAGGCAGCCGACGTGGTGCTGATGTCGGGCAGCCTGCAAGGCGTGCCGAACGCGATCGCACTGTCCAAGGCGACGATCGGCAACATCCGGCAGAACCTGTTCTGGGCCTTTGCCTACAACACGGCTCTGATCCCCGTTGCCGCCGGTCTGCTCTATCCGGCCTACGGCATCCTGCTGTCGCCGGTCTTTGCCGCCGGCGCGATGGCCCTGTCGAGCGTCTTCGTCCTCGGCAACGCGCTGAGGCTCAAGACCTTCCGCGCGCCCGCGCAGGCGGAAAGCGGCGCAGTCCGGCCCCGTCAGCCTGAACTTGCGCCTGCGGAATGAGAAACAGGCGAGCCTGCTTCGGCAGGCTCGCCACATGTAAAGGAATGAAGCGATGACCAATACGGGAACTCCGTCAGTGGTGCTGTATACCACGCCAACCTGCCCCGATTGCCATGCCGTCAAGCGATGGCTTGCTGACCAGGGTGTCCCATTCGAAGAGCGTGACCTGTCAGATCCGCAGATCGCCGAAGAGGCGAAAGCGCGGACCGGCGTGCGCGTTGCCCCGATCACGATTGTCAACGAACAGGTCTTCTATGGCACCTTTGCTGACCAGAAACCTCGTCTGGCGGAAGCCCTGTCATCGGGCGCCGCCTGAGGGAGATTGTCATGGGAAGACAAATCGAAATTCGGCAGGCGGGGCGCATCATCGACGTGCCGGATGGCCGAACCATTCTGGAGAGAGCGCTAGAAGAAGGGATCGCATATCCTCATGGATGCCGTTCGGGCCGCTGCGGCTCGTGCAAGTCCCGACTGGTCAGCGGCGAGGTCGATCTTCTGCCGCACACGCGCTTTGCCCTGACGGACGATGAGCGGTCTCAGGGACTGATCCTTGCATGCCGCGCGCAGCCGCTCACGGATTGCACGGTCGCATGGCTCGATGAGGAGGAAGAACAGCTTGATCTTCCCGTCCGCACCTATCGCACGCGGGTTGTCGCGATCGATGACGCAACCCACGACATCCGGCAAATCAGGCTGGAGGTCGAAACGGGAGAGGCCGTCGCGTTCAAGGCGGGCCAGTATGCGCAGGTGACGTTCGATGGCGTTCCGGCGCGCGACTATTCGATGGCGAACCAGCCGGGTCGAGACCATCTCGAATTCCACATCAGGCATGTGCCCGGTGGAGCGACGAGCGAACACGTCGCCAGGTCACTCAAGGTCGGCGACGAGGTTTCGGTTCGCGGGCCGCTCGGCAGTTCGTTTCTGCGCGAACAGCATACGGGTCCAATTCTGGCGGTCGCCGGCGGATCGGGACTGGCGCCGATCAAGTCGATTGTCGAAACGGCGCTGGCAAGCGGCCTGCGGCAGCCGATCCATCTCTATTTCGGGGCACGGACGGAACGTGATCTCTATCTCGTCGATCATTTCAGTCTTCTGGCGAGCACCTACGACAACCTCACCTTCATGCCCGTGCTTTCGGAGGTGAGCCGATCCGATCACTTCCGAACCGGCCTGGTAACGGATGCGATCGTGAGTGACGTGCAGGACCTCAATGGCTGGAAGGCATATATGGCCGGACCGCCTGCCATGATCGATGCTTCCGGCATCATGCTTCGCGAACTGGGCTTGCGCGGCGAGGACATACATGCGGACGTGTTTTTTACGCCCGAAGAAGCGCCTACATAAGTCGAAGAAAGGAACCAGCGATGAACATCGGTAAAGCAGCGGCGGCATCAGGCGTCTCGGCGAAGATGATCCGCTACTACGAATCGATCGGATTGATCGCGGAAGCGTCGCGGACGGATAGCGGATACCGGGATTACTCCGATAAGGACGTGCATACGTTGCGTTTTATCAGGCGTGCGCGCGATCTCGGTTTCTCGGTCGAGAAAATGACGGAACTGCTTGCGCTCTGGCGAGACCGAGACCGGGCGAGCGCGGACGTCAAGCGCGTGGCGCTCGAGCATGTCGAAGAACTTGAACGGAAGGCGCGTGAACTCAGGGAGATGAGCATGACGCTCAAGCACCTTGCCGAGAACTGCCGGGGCAATGCCCGGCCGGACTGCCCGATCATCGATGAGTTGGCGACGACTGATGACCCTGAGACCAGCCCCACACACACCCGCGATCGTTCCGGCGCGACAGGGAACAGGTTCGAGCACACGAGGCCCGTCGTGTCGGCGAAGGCGGAAAGAAGCGGTCACGGTGCCAGGGAGCAATAGCCATGACGCTTGCCGGCGAAATCCTGCACCTGTTCAAACGGGCATGTTCGGACGGCGACATGGAAGTTGCCGAGAAGCTATTGCAGGCTCTTGAACTGATTGATGCGCGAGGGCTCGGCGTCGCAGCTTCGCACAAGCCGTTGTCTCAAGCTTATCTGGCTATCGGAGAACTTCCTGTGCCTCCGAAAAAATGTCAGCGGCATCACTAGGACATCATCCGTTCAATGAGGCCCAAGGATGGATGAGCCGGAAACGGGACGGGTCAATGCCGACTTCGCAGGTCAACAACTGCCCGCGTAGGCGGGACTCCGAAACTCAGCGGCGGCGGGAGACCTCCTCCTGATATCCGCGCTCTCGTTCCGGCCAAGTACTCTTAATAAAAGCGAGGACAGCCCGGATCTCGCCGTCGCTCAGGGCATCGGCAAAACCAGGCATGTCGCTCTCATAGCTCCCTCCGACGATGGCCGCTGTACCCTCCTTGACGATGCGGAACAGCATCTCATCGGCATGGTGCCAGGTGTGGCCGCTCTCGTCGTGCGGCGGTGCGG
The DNA here is from genome assembly GCF_000518985.1 of Chelativorans sp. J32. Taxonomy (GTDB): domain Bacteria; phylum Pseudomonadota; class Alphaproteobacteria; order Rhizobiales; family Rhizobiaceae; genus Chelativorans. Next base: position 97,531 of record NZ_JAEQ01000010.1, on the reverse strand, counting down.
GCAGCCGACCGGAGGGAGGCGGCGAGCGCCAGTCCGGCTGCCCTTCGAGATTCGCACCGTGGCAAGACGCGCATTGATCCGCATAGACTTGTCGGCCCTGCTCGACGACCTCCGCTGATGCCGCAGCGATGGATTCGGAACGGGCGTAATGCCACCCAGCCAATGTCGCCACGATCGCACCTGCGAGGAGCGACCCTGCCCAGAATGTATTTAGGAGCTTCTTTCGCATGGCACGCATGTTCAGTAACGAGGAATTGCAACGCACGAGATGGCAAGGAGGATTTGCCAGTGGTGCGACACCATTTGCAATAGACATTCCGGTGAGTAGTACCTATCGTTCCAGTATGTTTGCGCGCGTTGTCTCCATGCTTGCCATAATCGGCGTCGCCGTCATGACGATGGCATTCTCCGCGCACGCGGCACGAATGAGCATACCGCCGGAACAGGCTGTGCATGTGGGCGAGATTACAAACTCTGCAGCCGGCATTGAGCCTGCATGCACCAGCAAACACTGCGGATCGGCAGACATGGATGCGGGAACCTGTGAACTGGTTTGTGCAGGTTTTTCAATCTTTCTCGTATCACCGAGCGGTGGTTCTGGAAACCAATACACGTCAACCGCCTATGTTCTGCCGCCTGATGCCAGCATTCCCGGTCGGGCGCTCGGACTGAACGAACGCCCTCCGAAGATCCGTCTCCTCTGATCGCGCCCGGGCATTCGGCCCGCGGCCTTCCGACAGCTTTGAGGAACGGGACTGCGGTCCCGAGGAGACGACCATGAATACCCTTTCACGACGCGGCTTTCTCGCCGCTGGCGCGGCCATGCTGGCCTACGCTCAGGTGCCCCGGATGGCGGCAGCGCAGGACGCCACGCCGCTATCGCTTCGCGCCGCCAGCCGCACGCTCGACATCGACGGACGCGCCGCCACTGTCTGGGGCCTTGCCGGGCCATCCGGACAGGGCCTGACACTCGATCCCGGCATGCCGTTCCGGGTGGATCTAACGAACGAACTCGACACCGCCACACTGATCCACTGGCACGGCCAGATCCCGCCCAATGCGCAGGATGGCGTGCCCGACATGCCCTTGCCGATGCTCGCCCCCGGCGAGACTCGCGCCTATGACTTCGCACCGCTGCCCGGCACCTATTGGATGCACGCGCATGTTCCGCTGCACGAGATGCGCCTTCTGGCCGCGCCCCTGATCGTGCGCAGCGCCGAGGATGTCGCCGCTGACCGGCAGGAGGTGGTACTGTTTCTGCATGATTTCTCATTCAAGGCACCCGAAGAGGTGATGGCGGAGATCAAGTCCGGCCATGGTGCCACGGGCAATCACGGAAGCGGCACAGGCACAGGCACGGGCGGAATGTCAGGTATGAACCACGGCGCGATGGGAAACATGCCGATGACTGGCATGGATCACGGCGCCAAGGGCGGCATGATGGGAATGGGGACCATGGACGGCATGACGATGGACCTCAACGACTACGACTGGGACGCCTATCTTGCCAATGATCGTACGCTCTCGGACCCGGAAGTGGTGCAGGTCGAGCGCGGCGGGCGTATCCGCCTGCGGGTCATCAACGCCGCTGCGGCGACGGTGTTCTGGCTCGACACCGGCGAAGCGCAGGCCCGGCTCGTCGCGGTTGATGGCCATGCCGTTCAGCCGCTCTCCGGCACGAGGTTCGGTCTGGCCATGGGCCAACGGCTCGACCTTGAGATCGACCTGCCTTCGGAGGGCGGTGCCTGGCCGATCCTCGCGCTGCGAGAAGGCGCGCGGGAGCGCACCGGTCTGATCCTTGCCACTCCGGGCGCCGAGATACGGCACATTGATGCTTTGGCAGAGACCGAAGCACCGGCCTTTGACACCGACCTTGCGCAGGAGACGCGCCTGATCGCTTCCGAATCCTTGCCGGAGCGGCCGGTGGACCGCAGCCACATGGTGATGCTGGGCGGCTCGATGCAGCCCTATGTGTGGACGATCAACGGTGCCGTCTGGGGCCAGCATCGCCCGGTTACCGCGAGGCGCGGCGAACGGATCGTGCTGTCCTTCCACAATATGTCGATGATGGGTCACCCGATGCATCTCCACGGCCATGTGTTCCAGGTCGTCGGGCTGAATGGACGTGCGGTCACGGGCGCGCAGCGGGACACGGTGTATGTGCCGCCGATGTCGATGGTCGACGTGGCACTCGATGCCGGAGAAGCCGCGCGCTGGATGCTGCATTGCCATCACATGCCGCATCTTGAAACAGGCATGATGACCGAATTCGCGGTCAGCGCATAGGCAGCGTGCTGGCAGGAGGACGCCGGCACCGGCGTCCTCCTGTGCAACAAGGAGGTGAACCCTATGTCAATGTCTCACGGCGGTCATGCCGGCCACATGCCGGCGAGTGGTGATCGCAAAGCGCTCGTCATTTCGGGCTGGCTTACCGGCCTTTACTTCATCGTGGAACTCGGGATCGGCATCTGGACGGGCTCAGTCGCCGTCATGTCGGATGCCTTCCACACCTTCTCGGCCGTGGGCGGCGTGCTCATTGCGCTGGTCGCCATGCGTCTGGGTGAGCGAAAATCCAGCCCCTCGCGCACCTTCGGCTACATTCGGGCGGAGATCCTGGGGGCCCTCTTCAACGGCCTCTTCCTCGTCGCCATGGCTCTCTACGCGCTGTGGATGGGCGCGATGCGCCTCATGGAGCCCATCGAACTGGCCACGACGCCGATGTTGATCGCCGCAGCGGGCGGCATCGCCACCGAGCTTGTCGCGCTCTGGCTCATGTACGAGCGCCAGAAGGACAACCTGAATATGCGGGGTGCGTATTGGCACATCCTGCAGACCTTCGTCGGCAGCTTCCTCATCATCGTCTCGGCGCTGGTGATCCGATTCACGGGCTTTGTGGCCATCGATCCGCTGCTTGGCATGGCCTTCGGACTGCTGCTGCTCTGGGCTTCCTGGGGTATTATGCGCGAGGCATTGCACATCCTGCTGCAAGGCACGCCCGAAGACCTCGACTTGGAGGCCGCCATCGAGGCCATACGGCAGCTAGAGGGGGTTACCGACGTGCACCACGTCCATGCCTGGAGTCTGACATCCGGGCGCAATGTATTCTCAAGCCACGTCTGCGTTGGGGACTTTCAGGAAGGCGAACGGGTGCTGCGACAAGCAAGCAATCTCCTGCGCGAGCGTTTCAACATCTACTTCTCGACGTTGCAGATCGAGGAATACTGCCTCGACGGCGAGGACTCTGCGGCCGAGATTGACATCATGCAGTCTCAGACGGGGCAAGAACGGACCAGCATCGGAAAGATCCACGACAATCACTGATTGGCAGGAACCCCGGATTCCGATCATCTCTTGACCTTCCAACGGTTGGAAGGCGCAGAATAGGCGAAGAGCAAGCTTAGGATAAGACGCCGAGGAGGCGTGAAAATGGCCAGCAAGACCGAACACGATCACCAGAATCAGAGTCACGCTCATTCCGCCCAAGGTCATGCGCATGATCACGGGGCCGTCGCGCAGGACGACACGCACAAGGTCAAGGACCCGGTCTGCGGCATGATTGTCGATCCCCACACGGCCCAGCACAAGGCCGAGCATGCGGGCCGGCCCTATTATTTCTGCTCGGCCGGGTGCCGCGCGAAGTTCCTGGCCGAGCCCGAAAGCTATCTCGATCCGGCGGCGGCGGAGGTAGTACCGATTCTCGAGGGGACGGTCTATACCTGCCCGATGCATCCTGAGATCCGGCAGGACGGCCCCGGATCATGCCCGATCTGCGGCATGGCGCTGGAGCCGGTACTGGTCAGCCTTGAGGCCGAGCCCAATGTCGAACTGATCGACATGACACGCCGCTTCTGGATCGGCCTCGTTCTGGCGATCCCGGTGTTCATTCTCGAGATGGGCGGGCATCTGTTCGGGCTGACTCATGCCATCGGGCAGCAGGTCTCGAACTGGCTGCAACTGATCCTCGCAACGCCGGTCGTTCTCTGGGCGGGCTGGCCGTTCTTCCAGCGTGGCTGGCAGTCGCTCGTCAACCGCAGCCTCAACATGTTTACACTGATCGCCATGGGCACGGGAACGGCGTGGATATACAGCGTCGTCGCCACGCTGGCGCCGGGCATCTTCCCAGATGCATTCCGCCAGCATGACGGCTCGGTCGCGGTCTATTTCGAGGCGGCCGCGGTCATCACTGTGCTCGTGCTGCTCGGGCAGGTGTTGGAATTGCGGGCGCGCGAGAGCACCAGCGGCGCGATCCGGGCGCTGCTCGACCTCGCCCCCAAGACCGCCCGGATCATTCGTGACGACGGCACCGAGGAGGAGGTTCAACTCGACACCGTTCGGGTCGGCGACCGCCTGCGGGTGCGTCCCGGCGAGAAGGTGCCGGTCGATGGCGAAGTTCTGGAAGGACGCAGCGCCGTCGATGAATCGATGGTGACTGGCGAGTCGATGCCGGTCACCAAGGAGGTCGGCGCCACCGCCATCGGCGGCACCATGAACCAGTCCGGCGCGCTGGTGATCGAGGCGAAGAAGGTCGGCCGCGACACCATGCTGTCGCAGATCGTCCAGCTCGTCGCCGAGGCGCAGCGTAGTCGCGCGCCGATCCAGCGCCTCGCCGATCAGGTGTCGGGCTGGTTCGTGCCGGCGGTGATCGTGGTCGCAATCCTTGCCTTCATAACCTGGTCGATCTGGGGTCCGGAGCCGCGCTTCTCCTTCGGTCTGATCGCGGCGGTTTCCGTGCTGATCATCGCCTGTCCCTGTGCGCTCGGGCTGGCAACGCCGATGTCGATCATGGTCGGCGTCGGGCGTGGCGCACAGGCGGGCGTGCTGATCAAGAACGCCGAGGCGCTGGAGCATATGGAGAAGGTCGATACCATCATAGTCGACAAGACCGGTACGCTGACCGAGGGACGACCCGCCGTCACCGCAATCGTGCCGGCGCCGGGGTTCACCGAGGACGAGGCTTTGCGGCTTGCCGCCAGCGTGGAGCGGGCCAGCGAGCATCCGCTGGCGCTGGCCATCGTTCGCGCTGCCGAGGAGCGGGGGATCGTGACCGCACCGGTCGCGGATTTCGACTCGCCGACCGGCAAAGGCGCCTACGGCACGGTCGAAGGCAAGCGCATTCCCCTTGGAAATGCCAAGTTCCTAGCCGAGCAAGGCGTTGATGTCGCCCCACTGGCGGATGAGGCCGACCGGCTGCGCGAGGACGGGGCAACCGCGATCTTCATGGGAGTGGACAACCGCATCGCTGCCATCTTCGCCATCGCCGATCCGGTCAAGCCCTCGACGCCCGAGGCGCTTGCCGCGCTGAAGGCGCAGGGAATCCGCGTTGTCATGCTTACGGGTGATAACTGGACCACGGCCAAGGCGGTCGCCCGCCGGCTCGGCATCGACGAGGTCGAGGCCGAGGTCCTGCCCGACCAGAAAAGCGCGGTCGTGCAGCGTCACAAGGCGGCAGGCGAGGTGGTGGCGATGGCAGGCGACGGCGTGAACGACGCACCGGCGCTGGCGGCGGCCGATGTGGGCATCGCCATGGGCACCGGTACCGATGTGGCAATGGAAAGCGCAGGCGTCACATTGCTCAAGGGCGATCTCACGGGCATCGTCCGCGCGCGCCGGCTCTCGGAGGCTGTCATGCGCAACATCCGCCAGAACCTATTCTTCGCCTTCATTTACAACGCGCTCGGCGTGCCGGTGGCGGCCGGGGTGCTCTACCCGTTCTTCGACATCCTGCTGTCGCCGATCATCGCGGCCGCCGCCATGGCGCTGTCGTCGGTGAGCGTCATCGCGAACGCCTCCCGGCTGCGGGTCACGAGATTGTAGGAGGCTGACGTGGGCGAAGGTCCTCCATCTGGAAAAATTGGTGACGATGGTGGCGCCAACAGCCCGGATACCGTCCCATCCTTGCGCTAAGTCAAAGTCTGCGGCGAAGGGGGCCGCTATGAGTATCTTTGCGACGGAAGGGCAGAACAGGCCATGATGCAATGTCATGATGTCGGGCGGGATGATGTGGGGCATCGTTCTTCTGGTGCTCGTGCTCCTTACCGCCGCCGCTTTGATCAAATACGTATTTTTCCGGTGATCCAGCTTTGACGAAGTTGCGGCCCAGATGGAGGAACTGAGATGCAAACCATCCATATGATCAGCAGGCGCTCCTTCCTCGCCAGCGCCACCGCGTTCCCCCTCCTGCTCTCAACGGCGGGAACGGTTCGCTCGGCAGGACTGCCTCTGGTGACCGTCACCAAGGATACGAATTGCGGGTGCTGCGGCGCATGGGTCGAGCATATCGAGGCGGCCGGCTTCCCGGTGAGCGTCGTGGAATCGAGCGAGGTCGAAAGCCTCAAGCAGCGGCTCGGCGTCCCGGCGGCGTTGTACTCCTGCCATACGGCCGAAGTGGACGGCTATGTCATCGAAGGACATGTGCCGGCCGCCGCGCTTCGCCGCCTCCTGGCCGCGCGCCCGCTCGCGACAGGGCTTGCGGTTCCCGGAATGCCCGCCGGCTCCCCCGGCATGGACTTTCCCGGCGTGGTCCCCGAGCCATACGAGGTGTTCCTGTTCGGCCCTTCCGTCCAGAAAACCTTCGGGCGTTTCCGCGGCGCGCGGGAGATCTGAGTGGAACGGTGCTCATGATCCATCCGGTCGCCATCAGTCCGATCCAGAACCGGGCCTGCGGGGCAGACCCTGCCTTTGTCAGGAGCTCTGGTTGCCTGGGCTCGGATACTGACGGCCGCAAGGATGTCATCTGGTGCGTGGCAACTCTCCATCCCGACCTCGACAAAGAAGCCAAGCCATGAGCAGGAGCTCGACTGCGGCTTTCGGATCGAAAGGCGACTGGCTCCGCCAGTTCCTGACAGGCCTGCTGCTGCTTGCGTTCAGCGCTTTTGTTTTCCTGGCAGCGGCGCATGCCAGCCCGGGCACACACGGCTCGTATCAGGATCAGACCGTTGCGGGTGCACAGCATGAGGCCCATTCGAATTACTCCGACGACCGAAGCAAGGCTGCGGACGAACGATGCTGTCACACTGAAACGGCGCCGGACCGCGATTGCGGCCAGCTCTGCACCATTGTTGCCCTGCTACCCGAGGCGCCGCCTGTGATGCCATCCTCGGACGGCGAGCCATTGCTCGGTTTCCAGGCCAGCGATCTGGGCCGAAATCCTTCAGTCCTCCTGACACCACCGCGTCTGACCGCCCCTGCGTAGTGAACGCATCGGCCGGGAGGTGTTCTTCTCGGCACTCAAGCAGCAAACAGTCAGACGAAGCCACGGTAGGCGCGCGTCCAGAAATTAGACGCGGCTCTCCGGTGCCAAAGGATGAACCATGACGTACCGAACAATAGTTGCCCTTTCTGCCAGTCTCTTGATGGGAGTCTCCGGCGCTGCTCTGGCGCAGCAGGCAGAGCATGACGCCCATCACCCTCAGACGCCGCAGGCCCAGGAGGAACGGGCCCCTGCCTCCATGTCCCCTTCAGGACAGATGCCTTCGATGCAGGACATGCCGAAGGAATGCCGGGCCATGATGGAGACCATGCCCCAAGCGTGCATGGACGCCATGCAGCAGATGATGCAGGGCGGCATGATGCACGGTGGGATGGCCGCTCCCCAAGGCGGAGAGTCGGCTCCAGCCGACGCCGATGTCGCCGACTTCACCAAGGCCTATGTCGATGCGATGGAGGAGATGCACGGTCCGATGATGGAGGGCGTCATGGCCGAGGACCCGGACGTCGCTTTCATCCGGGGCATGATCCCGCACCATCAGGGTGCGGTCGACATGGCGAAGATCGTGCAGCGATACGGAGATGACCCGCAGACAAGAGAGTGGGCGTCTCAGATCATTGAAGCACAGGAACGTGAGATCGCCGAAATGCAGGCGTGGCTGGACAGGAATGCCGGCCAGCAGCCTGCCGGCTTGGTCGAGACAGGCGGAACCGTGTACTCCGCCAACGAGGGCGACAATTCGATCAGCGCCATCGAACTCGGCACGGGTTCGGTCGAGACGGTGCAGATCGGAGTCTCACCGCACAATGTCGATCGGACACCGGACGGGAGGCTGTTGCTCGCCGTCGGGAGCGCTGCCTCCGATCACGCTCACGGATCGGATGACCAGGGACATGCCGATGCCGGCAACGGGCTTCTGGTGGTGCTCGATCCGCAGCAGCTGTCACAACCCGTCGGCACTGTAGAAGTCGGTGCGCATCCGGCGCATGTCGTCGCCGATCGTAGCGGCCGCGCCTATGTTTCGCTGTCCGGCGGGAACGAGATTGCGGTCGTTGATCTCGCAGCGGCTTCGGTGATCGAGCACATCACGACCGGAGCCTATCCGCACGGGCTGCGCCTCAACCCGGATGAGAGCGAGCTCTATGTGGCCAATGTCGAGGACGGCTCGGTCTCCGTCATCGACACGCAGGAGCTGACCGAGGTTGCGCGCATTCCGGTGGGCGCAGCGCCTGTTCAGGTCGGGTTCACGCCCTCGGGCGATCAGGTCTACGTCTCTCTTCGAGACGAGAACCGGGTGGCCGTCATCGACACCGCATCCCGCGAGGTGACGAACAGGATCGACGTCGGGCCGAACCCGATCCAGATGTTCGCCACCCCGGATGGAGCCTACGTCTATGTGGCCAATCAGGGCACCGAGGCGGAACCGAACGACACGGTCTCCGTGATCGAGATTGAGTCCGGAAACGTGATCGAGACGATCACCACCGGGAGCGGCGCCCACGGCGTCTCGGCATCGGCTGACGGGGCATTCGTGTTCGTAACGAACATTGCCGATGACAGCGTTTCGATCATCGACGTGGCGAGCCAGGAAGTGCTCAAGACCGTGCCGGTCGGCGATCGCCCGAACGGCATAGTCTACGCCGGATCGAACCAGTAAGCAGCGCGGCGCCGGAGCGAAACAGCTCTGGCGCCAGACTTGAGAATTGAGAATAGCTATTGGCGTCGATGAGCAGAGCCGGCGTGCATGACGAACTTCGAGGCAGCACGGCATTGGTTGCAGACATCGGAACTGATCTTGTCGCATATGCCGCCCTTTTCGTAAGCGCGTTCACGTCGGCGACCCTCCTACCAGGGTCGTCCGAGGCAGCGCTCCTGACTCTTCTAACAATGGGACAGGCCAACCTCGTCACCCTAGTGGGCGTCGCAACGGCAGGAAATGTGCTCGGCTCCTTGGTGAACTGGGCGCTGGGCAGGTTCCTCTCAGGGTTTCGAGACCATCGCTGGTTTCCGATTGACGACAGGTCATTTAGCCGTGCATCAGATTGGTACGGACGTTATGGCGTGTGGTCTCTACTCTTGTCCTGGCTGCCGATTATCGGCGATCCGCTGACAGTTGTGGCAGGAGCACTGCGAGTTGACCTTTCTCGTTTTCTCATATTCGTGTCGATCGGCAAAGCGGCACGCTATCTCTTTGTCGCCGGCGCATTTCTCTGGTGGAGCGGTTCTTGAGTGTACTTGCACGTCGAGTCGAGCTGTTGAGAATGGCGGAGACGAAGGGGCGCAGCCGAGCCGCCACCGCGCCCAGAAGCCTCACGCGGCCGCCGACTGGTCCTTGCGTTCGGCCGGATAGCCTGCCTCGGTTAAGGCGGCGGGGAGTACCTGCTCGTCCACCTTCGTGGTGACCGTCACTTCGCGGGTGGGTGGATTGGTGGTGACATCAGCCGCCGGATCGACGCTCAGAAGCGCGTTGTTGACCCGGCGCGCGCAGCCGCCGCAAGTCATGTCGGGAGCAGTGAATCGGAACATGCGAACTCTCCTCTGTTGGGCGTTCACGGACAAATCTGGTCCTTGCCACGTTGGCAAGGTCAAGGGTCAACGAGGAAAAATGATATCGCGGCCAAGGCGGCCTTGACCTTCCCATTGTTGGAAGCCCCATCTGGGGTGCAATGGATCAGGAAGGAAGCATGTCAAGACGAACCTTGTTCCGGCGAATTTGCTGCTAGGACCGTCTGACCGCCGCCCGTTCCTGCCGCGCCAGGCCGCTCGGCCCGTCCGTGAACGACGAATCTGGTCATGTCATGGCCAGCTAGACCACTGATCGCCATTGCCTGATCGGCGCTTCTCGCATGCAAAATGTGGGCGATGTGCAGCTCATCGGCTTATAGATCAAGTTTCAGCGGATTTGGGAAGCAATTTGTTCTTGACCTTCCAGCCGTTGGAAGGATTAGGGGTCTGCGACATCTGAACGCCCCATGAAAAATAACAGGAACTCCGGATGTCTACGCTCTCCCCCCAAACGCCGAAGCCTCCGGTGGCTTCGTCACCTGCAAGCACGACATTGCCGCTGGCCGTCATTGCGACGGCTCAGCTCATGGTGGTGCTTGACGATACCATCGCGAACATCGCCCTGCCGACACTCCAGAACGAACTCGGAATGTCGGCTGCGAGCCTGCCTTGGGTGATCAACGCCTACGTTCTCGCCTTTGGTGGACTGCTGCTGTTCGGCGGCAGGTTGGGCGATATCTATGGCCGGCGGCGCATGCTGCAGGCGGGCATGGCGATCTTCACCATTGCTTCCCTGTTCGTCGGGCTTGCCCAGGACAGCATGAGCATAATCGCGTCACGCGGTCTACAGGGCGTGGGTGCGGCGCTGACGGCCCCCAATGCTCTTGCCTTGATCGCGACGACCTTCCCCGAAGGCAAGGCGCGCAACGGAGCGATGGCCGTTTACGGAGCAATGTCCGGCCTTGGTATCATCGCCGGGCTGATCCTCGGCGGGCTGCTGACGGGGCTGCTGGGCTGGCGCTGGGCCTTCTTCATCAACATTCCCATCGGCCTGGCTGTGCTGGCGGGGTCAAGAACGCTTGTCGAGGCGGAACTGCACAAAGGCCGCCCGGACTTCACCGGCGCGCTCACCAGCATTGTGGGCATGGCCGCGCTCGTCTATGGGATCACCCGTGGCGGCGAACATGGCTGGACGGACAGCATCACGCTCGCCTCGTTCGCTACCGCCGCGATCCTGCTGCCGCTGTTCCTGATCTTGCAGTCGCGCAGCAAAGACCCGCTTCTGCCGCCACGTCTGTTCAAGGAGCGCAACCGGGCGGGTTCCTACCTCGCCATGCTGCTGCTGGGCTTCGGTCCGATGGGGATGATCTATCTGCTGACGCTCTATTTGCAGCACATCCTCGGCTACAGCCCGATCATGACCGCGCTGGCGTTCCTGCCATTCGGTGCGGGTATTATCGTTGGGGCCATTGTCAGTTCCAAGCTTGTCACGCGGTTTGCGCCGCGCGAGGTGGCAGCGCCCGCCGCACTAATAGGCGGCGCTGCCTTGTTCTGGCTCGCCAATATCGGACAGGAACTCAACTATATGTGGCACTTCATGCCCGCGGCCTTCCTCACCGCTTTCGGTTTCGTGGGGGCCGTGATTGCACTGGCGCTGACCGCCGTCAAAGGCGTGCAGACACAGGAGACGGGCATCGCATCGGCGCTCTTCAACGCCTCGCAACAGATCGGCGTCGCCTTGGGGCTGGCCGTCCTTTCGACCATCGCAGTCTCTGCCACGGCTGGCAGGTTGCCGGGTGCACTCGCCGCCCTCTATCGCGGGCGGGAGACGGGTGACGCCGGGCTAGTGAGATCGGCCAGCGATGCGCTGATCCACGGTTATGGTCTTGCGCTTGCGGGAGCTGGAGCTGCCCTCGTGATTGCCGCAGTCATTGCCGCGGTTCTGGTCAACGCTAAGAGGGGACAGGTTTCTACCGGCACGATCGCTGTCCATTGACAGGATAGTCATTAAGCCTACGGCGCGGTTCCGTGGCGCGCTACCCGCCGTAGGCCTTGCGCAGACGCCTGCTTGGACGAATTGCAAGCGGAGCGGTTGACATACAACATATGAACACATATTCATGTGTTGTATGTCAACCGCATGAGCCCTGAAATGTCCCATTCACACAGCCATGGTCATTCTCATGATGACCATTCCCATGATCACTCCCATGCGCCGACCGTCACGAGCGATAATGAGCGCAAGGTCCTTCTCTCGTTCTTCCTGATCCTCACGTTCATGATCGTGGAGGTGATCGGCGGTCTGATCTCAGGATCGCTGGCGCTGCTCGCCGACGCTGGACATATGCTGAGCGACGCGGCTGCGCTGGCGCTAGCTTATGCCGCCTTTCGGTTCGGACGGCGGGCGGCAGACTCCAAGCGGACCTTTGGCTATCTGCGTTTCGAGGTCCTTGCCGGTTTTATCAACGCAATCACGCTATTCGCGATCGTCGTCTGGATTGTCTATGAAGCCTGGCAGCGCTTTCAGGAACCGCATGTTATCCTCGCGGGTCCGATGCTTGGCGTCGCCATTGCGGGGCTCCTCATCAATATTCTCGTGTTCTGGATTCTGACGCGCGGAGATACCGAGCACGTGAACATCAAGGGTGCCATCCTTCATGTGTTGGGCGACCTCCTCGGCTCTGTGGCAGCGGTTTCAGCCGCCATCGTGATCATGTACACGGGTTGGACGCTGATCGATCCTATCCTCTCGGTGTTTGTCTCCCTGCTGATCCTGCGCGCCGCGTGGAATCTCCTCGGCAAGTCGATACATATCCTGCTTGAAGGTGCGCCAGATAACGCGACGCCCGAGAAGATCGAACGCCATCTTGTCGAGAACATCGCTGGCGTGGCGTCGGTGAGCCACATCCATGTCTGGTCGATCACGTCCGGGCGGACCTTGGCCACCCTACATGTGCGGCCGAAAGCCGATGTCGATGCTCGCTCGGTGATGCGCGCGGTCGAGCGTGAGTTGAAGTCACAGTTTAAGATCGAACATCCGACCATCGCCATCGACTGGAATGACGATGCGGACGCGTGCAGCCTGTCGCAAGCCTCTGCCTTGACGGGGCACGCGCATGGGGATCGACACGACCATGATGGGCATCACCACAACCATGGGCCTGAGCATGTCCACAGCAAGCAGGAGCATGAACGTTGAAGCAAGCCCCGTCCCTGTCGCAGAACGACGTAACCGTACTGGCAGAGACTTTTCGCCTGCTGGGCGATCCTACACGGCTGAGAATTCTGCTCTTTTGCCTGCCGGGTCCAAAGTCCGTCGGCGACATTGTTGAGAGCCTGGGACTGTCGCAGACACTGGTTAGCCACCATTTACGCCTGCTCAGAGGTGCACGGCTCGTCAGGGGGGAGCGTCGGTCAAAGCAGGTTTTCTACGAAGTGGCAGACAGTCACGTGAGCGACATGCTGATCGACATGGCAACCCACATCGACGAGGAGCACTTTGATGACTGACAAACAAGGCTTCTTGGCGATGTGATGCCTGTACCGCTGAAGAGCGGGCCGCTAATGCGTTCGTTGAAGCAGGCAGCAGCACTTATCGCCGACACGGCAATCTTCACGCTGCGGTTAAGACCGGGACTTAAGCAATTTCGGTCTTGACCTTCCAATGGTTGGAGGCTGCACGATCTTGCTTGATACCCGTTTCGTCAATGCAAGGCGGCAGAAATGAAGGACCAAGCGAAGAACCGTTCGTCCGTCGACAAATTATTCGGCTCGCTGATCGCGGAAGGGTACGTTTATGCAGATGATGCCGCGGACCTCGATGATGGTGCCGACATACGGATTCGTTTGGGCTTTCTCCAGACATTGATGTTGGCGACCAGAAGCAAGGTGGCCGCATAATGCGGAAAGGGGTCAAGTGTTCGGATAAAGTCGAGCTTCGCCATCTCCGCTATTTCGTGGCTGTGGTCGAGCATGGCAGCTTTCGCAAAGCAGGAGCTGCGGTTGGACGGTCGCAAGCTGCAATCAGTCGGTCCATTGCCAAGCTGGAAGACGAGATTGGCGCCTCCTTGTTTCACCGGCATACATGGGGCGTATCGCAAACCTATGCCGGCCAGCGATTCCTCGTACACGCCCGCAGGGTCATCAGGACTGTTGGAGAAGGCGCTCGAGAGGTTGCCTCCGCAGGTCGTTCTGAAAAGGGACGTGTCCGGATCGGTATTTATTCCTCGATCGCTTCCGGCTTTTTGGCGGAGTTGCTGGAAGTTTACGGCAGGCGACATAGCGCGGTGAGAATCGAAGTGGCTGACGGGAACCCCGCAGAGCATGTCGCAGCGATCCGGCAACTCAATCTCGACGTCGCCTTCATCACTGGAACACGAGACTGGCCGGATTGCGAACGCGTCCTCTTGTGGTCGGAGCGTGTGTTCGTGGTCTTGCCTGACCATCATGCCTTAGCCAACAGGGAGGAAGTCGTATGGCGCGATCTGGCCGACGAGTCCTTTATCGTCAGCGAGACTGCTCCGGGACAGGAAATTTACGATCATCTGGTGCGGCGGCTGGCGGATCTCGGCAGGCATCCCGAGATCCAGGTGCAATATGTCGGTCGGGATAATCTGGTGCCGCTTGTCGCCCTCGGCCGAGGGCTGACTTTGGTGAGCGAAGCCATCACCGTCGCACAATTTCCGGGTGTGGTTTACCGACCGATCCTCGGCGAGGTTCTGCCCTTTTCGGCCGTCTGGTCGGCGAGCAACGACAATCCCGCCTTCCGTCGCTTTCTCAGTCTGGCGAAAGCAATGGCCGTCAGACCTGCGACTTCGGAGACAGGACGGAGCGCCGTGCTTTCGTGAACCCCCTGTCAGTGGCGATAAAGCGCTCCAACATTGGCACGATCAGCCTGACAGGATCAGCGGCGGGTTGGCCGGTCTCGCGGGCCAGCACCTCGGCATAGGTCGCAAGATCGCGATGAAGCGGCCCCGGCAGCTCTACCGTAACCTTGACGGGCTTGTCCTCGACGATGGGACCGAGTTTCAGTTTTGTCATGCTCAACCTCCTGCGGGCTCGAATACCAGGTCGCGGGTCACAATAATCCTGACCGGAAAGCCGGGCCGGATGGTGAGCGTCGGCGCGACCTGCAATTGGCGCTGGACGATCTGCTGCCCGGCCTGATTGACGGTATCCTGTGCGCCGTCGCGAATGGCGCGGATCAACCGGTCCTCGTCGCTGGTCGCCAGCTCTGTACCGACCGCGAGCAGTGTGGAAAGCCCTGCCGCTTTCATCAGATCCCACCAGTGATAATCGACGCCATCCTCAAGCCCGGCGTAACCGGAAGCGTCCGCGCCCGGCAGGCGCTCCAGAACGATGGAGCGGCCGCCCGGCAGGATCAGGCGATTCCACACCAGCAGGACGCGGCGCTGGCCGAAGGTCACGCCGTCATCATATTGGCCGATGATGCGCGTTCCCTGCGGGATCAGAAGCAGCGAGCCGGTCGGGCTGTCATAGACGTTTTCGGTGACCTGCGCGGTGATCTGGCCCGGCAGATCGGAGCGGATTCCGGTGATGAGTGCGGCCGGAATGACGGCTCCAGCCTGAAGGATGTAGGGCGATGCCGGCGGCGTGACGCGATCTGGCGCAACCGTCTGTCGGTCGACCGGGCTATTGAGGAAAGCCGCGTGCCTGTTCTGCCCTGTGCCGTCCGGCTGCAAGCCTATCCCGGCTATTCCTGGCATGGCCGTTCCCGCTGTCCCGCCAGAACGCGACCCGGACTGGAAGAACACGTTGCTCAAGCGCGCGGCCTCTTCCTCGGCGCGGCGGCGCTCCTCTTCGGGATCGACGGCTGGTGTGGTGATTGCCGGAGGCGCGACTGGCTGCCCCCGGTTCTGCGCGTCGAGGATCGGACGGCCAAGGTCGCCCGGCAATGCCGGTCCCAGGACGGGGCCGGTATAGTCGCGCGGCAGACCGGCGAGGCCGTCAGCCGTGGGTCGGTTTTCGGTCGAATAGAGTTCGCCGCCACCCGGCCCCGCATCGCGGGTCTGGAGCGCATAGATCAAGGTTCCGGCGATGCCGAGAAGCGCGACCGCGCCAACGCTTGCCAGCAACTTTCGGGACAGGCGGGTGACACGAGGCGGCTCGGCGCGCAGGCGCATGGGGGCGGCGGTATCGGTATCGCTCATGACGACGATCCTCCCGTGGTCGTGCTGGCTGGTTCTGCTGCGGCCTGCGTCGGGTTGATGCGGACGATCCTGACCACTTGCTGCCGATCGCCGCTGCCAAGGCGCAGTTCGGCCGCACCGAACAGGCGGTCCACGATCAGGACATTCTGGTGGACACGGCTGTTGACGATCTGCGTTTCTCCGTCCGACCCGATGACGAACAAAGGCGGCATTTCGCCCTGCACGATGCCGCGCGAGAAAATGACATAGACGCGGCGGCCATCGTCGAAGACGGAGAGCGGCCGCCATGGCGGGCTGTCGCCCCGCACCTGCAATCCGTAGCGATAGTTCCGCGCCGCCTCGGCGGGGATGATGGGCGCGGCGGGCGTGGTGGCACGGCTTCCCGCCGGCGCCGCGGGATAGGCCCATGCGACGGAAGGCATGTAGAGCGATTCCCGCGCGCGCAGCTCGATCATGTAGGTGCGCCGGTCGGTGGTCACGACAAGGTTGGTGGAAATGTCCGGGCGTGTCGGCTTCACGAGGATGTGGACGCGGCGGTTCGCGCCCGAACCGGATTCGGTGTCGCCAATGATCCATCGTGTCGTATCCCCGGCCGCAATAGGTCCCGCGCCGGTCAGGCTTTCGCCCGGCGCCAGCGCGATATTTGTGATCTGGCCGGGGGCCGCATAGACCTGATAGAGCGCGCCTTCGCTCCACGGATAAATCTGGATGGCGTTGTAATAGCCCTCACGGCGAGGTTCGACACGGGCGGCGGCATTGGCGTTTTCGACACGGCCGTCCGGAGTGCTGGCAGCAGTTCCGCCCCGCGCGACCGTCCAGGCCGGCGGCGTGTGAAGCGGCCGGGGCCGGTCGTCGGTGGCGACCGTCTGCACGGTGGGCAGCGGCGGCACGTCGGCGTCATAGTTGAATTGCGGCGTCCGGTTGGTCGCGCAGCCGGCCAACATGGTCGCGGAAAGCAGCAAAGCCGCGAAAGCGGGTTTACGGAAAACCGGAAAACCGGCTCTACGGAAAGTCGTGCGGGTCATTGGCTCATCTCCCGCGACCACGAAATTGCGTTGATGTAGATTCCCAGCGGATTGGCGCGTAATCGTTCGGCATCGCGCGGGGGCTGGATCACGACAGTCAGGATCGCGGTCCATCGCTCGGTCGTGGAAAGCTGGCCGTTCTCGAAATGGCGTTCGGTCCAGGCGACGCGGAAACTGTCCGGCGAAGCCCGGATGACGCTCGACACCTCGACGGCGATCTGCTGGCGGCCGACCTTGGTGAAGGGATCGTTGGCCCGCGCATAATCGTTCAAGGCCGCCGCGCCCCGGTCGGTGGTGAACTCGTAAGCCCGAAGCCAGTTCTGCCGGACGATGATCGCGTCCGCCGGGATCGCGCGGACCTGCTCGATGAAGCGGCCGAGATGGAAGGCGATCTGCGGATCGGTCGGGCGATAATCGGCGTTCGCGGGCGCGACAGCCTGCGCCTGACCGAGATTGTCCACCTGCACCACCCAGGGCACGACGGTTCCACGCGCCGATTGCCAGACGAGCGCGGCGGCAAAGCCGGCCGAGAGGATCAGACAGCCGAACGCCATATAGCGCCAGTTCTTCGCCTGCACGCGGGCCGAGCCGATGCGTTCGTCCCAGACCTGTGCGGCTTTTTGATAGGGAGTCTCGGGTTCCGGCACCTTGCCGTAATGGGTCGTCGGTCGTTTGAAGATGTTCATGTGCGGTCACTTTCGGAAAGGCTGACGGAGGAGCCGCCGCCGTGGCTGTCGCCGGATCGGACAGCATGAGCAGCAGCCGTGACGCCGTGGCTCATGGCCCGGCCACGCCGCATCTGCTGCGCCCAGGCCGGCGGCCCATCAGGGGTTGAGGGGGTTGACGGCGCAGGCGACGAATCTCTGCCGACGGTGCCCATGGTCGACGTGCCGCCGGATGCCGCGAATCCGGCTTTCGCACCATCGGAATAGCTGGATTTCAGGCTGTCGCTGGCGCGGGAGGCGGCGCGCTTGAGTGGTGAAACGGCGGCGGAGGCTCCGGCGCGCGCCACACCGCCAAGGCCGGAGGCGACCCCGGCCGTGCCGGACCCGCCCAAGGAGCCGAGGGTATAGGCGGACGAAGCCGCACCGGCGGCCGAGGCACCGCCGCGGGCAAGTGCTGCCCCGCCCGAGAGTGCGGCTGCGCCACCCCGCGCCGCGAGCATGGTCGCGCCACCGGCTGCGATCGCAGCGCCGCCAACCGCAAGGCCAGTCCCGACGGCGGCGCCGGCACTGAGTTGCGGGCCTCCGGAGACGAGGCCGGTGGCGATGCCGGGGCCGAAGATGCCGAGGCCGAGAAGGGAAAGGGCTGCCAGCACGATCGCCATGGCGTCGTCGATTGTCGGGGTCGCACCGCCGAAGCCTGCGGTAAACTGGCCGAAGAGCGTGGAGCCGATGCCGATGATGACGGCGAGGACCAGCACCTTGATACCGCTGGAGATCACATTGCCCAGCACCCGCTCGGCCATGAAGGCGGTCTTGCCGAACAGGCCGAATGGAATCAGCACGAAGCCGGCCAGCGTGGTCAGCTTGAACTCGATCAGCGTGACGAAAAGCTGGATTGCCAGGATGAAAAAGGCCAGCACCACCAGCGCCCAGGCGAACAACAGGCACGCGATCTGGATGAAGTTCTCGAAGAAGGCGATCCAGCCCATCAGGTCCGAAATAGATTCCAGCAGCGGGCGACCGGCGTCCAGCCCGGTTTGGGCAACGCGGCCGGGGCGCAGCAGATCGGCAACCGAGAAGCCAGTGCCGGACGCCATGAGCCCGAGCCCGGCGAAGCTCTCGAAGACGATCCGTGCGAGATTGTTCCAGTTGCTGATGAGATAGGCGAAGACGCCGACGAACAGCGTCTTTTTCACCAACCGCGCAATGATGTCGCCGTCGGCGCCCCAGGCCCAGAACAGTGCGGCGAGCGTCACGTCGATGACGATCAGCGTCGTGGCGATAAACGCCACCTCGCCGCCGAGCAGGCCGAAGCCGGAGTCGATATAGCTGGTGAAGATGCCGAGAAAATTATCGATGACCCCCGTTCCGCCCATGGCTCACGGTCTCCCGTTCTGTGCGGGGGTCGCTGGCGCGGGTGTCTTGCCGAGGAAGCGATCGCGGGTCTCGGCCCAGGTTCGGAGGCAGTCGGCATCATTGGCCGCCGCCTCGCCCAATGCCTGGCAACGCCGCTGTTCCAGACGCAGCGGATCGGTGGCGGGCTGAAGCGCTGGGACGGAAGGTGCTGGCGCGGGGCCTTCCTCACGCGACATCTCGATGATCGCCGCCGTG
This sequence comes from Chelativorans sp. J32, assembly GCF_000518985.1. Taxonomy (GTDB): domain Bacteria; phylum Pseudomonadota; class Alphaproteobacteria; order Rhizobiales; family Rhizobiaceae; genus Chelativorans. The sequence goes on along the minus strand of NZ_JAEQ01000010.1, from coordinate 78,348 downwards.
ATGGCCACGGCCACGAACACAATGGCCGCGATCCGGGCCAGCACCTTCCCCTCCATACTCCGCCTCCTTTCCTCAGTTGAACATTCGCGCGTTGCCGGGCTGATAGCCTGACCCCGGCGTCAGGAAACGCTCGCGCTGAATGCGTCCCTGTTCGGCTGCCGTGGCGCGTTCGGCCTCGGTCAAGGCATTCGCCCGGCCATTGGCCGAGATGACAGCGATCAGGTCCGAAAGCTGCTGCGACTGGAGGGCGAGAAGCTGGTTGCCAGCCTGGGTCGCCTGAAGCGCGCCGGTCGCCCCCTGGCTTTGGCCGACAAGCTCCGACATTTGCGTGCGATTGCTGTCGATATTGCCGACGACGCCGGCCTGGACGCGCATGGCGTCCTGCAGGCCGCCGACGGTGTTTTCCCAGCGCGAGCGCGCATCGGCGATCATCTGGGTGTCGGTCGCGGTCAAAGACAGCTTGCCGTAGTCCTGCTGGAACATCTGATCGATGTTCTGAACGTCGAACGCAATGTTCTGGGCCTGCCCGAGAAGCTGCTGGGTCCGCTGGACGTTCTGCTGAAGCGCCTGAAGCGAGCTGTGAGGCAGGCTCGCGAGATTGCGGGCCTGGTTGATCAGCATCTGCGCCTCGTTCTGAAGCGAGGTGATCTGGTTGTTGATCTGCTCCAGCGTACGGGCGGCGGTCAGCAGATTCTCCGCGTGGTTGGTCGGATCATAGACGATCCGGCCGAACCCGCCGAAGAAGGCATGGGCCGGGGTGATGAAGTCCGGCGCGAGCGCCAGCGGCGCGGCAAGCGAAAGGGCGAGCGCCGAAGCGCTGGCCATGCGGGAAATCCGGGTCTTTGTGCGCGTCATGGGGTACTTTCCTCTTCTTCCAGGGTGAGCTCGAACGCGTCCTCATCGAAAATGACGGACGGCAGATCCTCGCTTTCGGTCGCGAGATTGCTGAGGTCCGGGATCAGTTCTGCGGCCCATTCGACGCCACGCGCCTTGAGCCAGGCGGCGAGGAACCCGTCGCGGCCATGCTCGGTGAGGATTTCGCTGATCAGGGCCTGATCGGATTTGGCCGATGCGGCGCAAAGCGCCAGCCCGACTTCCGACAATCCGAGGTCAAACAGGCGGTTGCCGCGCCGCGACTGGCAGTAGTAGTCCCGCTTGGGCGTGGCCCGTGCGAGGATCTCGATCTGCCTGTCATTGAGGCCGAAACGGCGATAGATCGCGGTGATCTGGGGTTCGATGGCGCGCTCGTTGGGCAGCAACAGCCGCGTTGGGCAGCTTTCGATGATCGCCGGCGCGATGGCTGAATTGTCGATGTCGGACAGTGACTGCGTGGCGAAGATGACGCTGGCGTTCTTCTTTCGCAGGGTTTTGAGCCATTCCCTGAGTTGGTCCGCGAAGCCTTCGTCGTCGAGCGCCAGCCAGCCCTCGTCGATGATCAGCAGCGTGGGCCACCCGTCTAGCCGGTCGCCGATGCGGTGGAAGAGATAAGAGAGGACCGCGGGCGCCGCGCCGGTCCCGACAAGGCCCTCGATTTCGAATGCCTGCACGTCTGCTGAACCAAGATGTTCGGTCTCCGCATCGAGCAGCCGGCCATAGGGACCACCGACGCAATAGGCGCGGAGCGCCTGTTTCAGATCATTCGACTGGAGCAGCACGGCGAGGCCGGTGATGGTGCGTTCCCCGACCGGGGCGGAGGCGAGCGAGGTCAGGGCCGTCCAGATGTGCTCCTTCACCTCCGGGGTGATCTGGATGTTCTCGCGCGTCAGGATCGCCACGATCCAGTCGGCGGCCCAGGCGCGTTCGGCCGTCTCGTGAATGCGCGCCAGAGGTTGCAGCGAGACGGATGTTTCGGAAGCGTCGGTCAGCTCGCCACCAAGATCGTGCCAGTCACCTTGCATCGCGAGGGCGCAGGCCCGGATCGAGCCGCCGAAATCGAAGGCAAAGACCTGTGAGCGCGCGTAGCGCCGGAACTGCAAGGCCATTAGCGCCAGCAGCACCGATTTGCCGGCACCCGTCGGCCCGACGACAAGCGTATGGCCGACATCGCCGACATGGAGGGAAAACCGGAACGGGGTCGATCCTTCGGTCCTGCCATACAGCAGCGGGGGCGCGCCGAAGTGATCGTCCCGTTCCGGTCCCGCCCACACGGCGGACGAAGGGACCATGTGGGCAAGGTTGAGCGTCGAGACCGGCGGTTGCCGGACATTCGCATAGGCATGTCCGGGCAAGCTGCCGAGCCAGGCGTCGACGGCGTTGACCGTTTCGACCATGACGCTGAAATCGCGGGACTGGATGATCTTCTCGACCAGCCGCAGCTTTTCGTCGGCGCGGCGGGCGTCCTCGTCCCAAACGGTGACGGTCGCCGTGACATAGGCCATGCCCGCCATGTCGGCGCCAAGTTCCTGCAGGGCCATGTCGGCATCGGCCGCCTTGTTGGCGGCGTCGGTGTCGACGAGCGCGGATTGCTCGTTGGTCATCACCTCTTTCAGGATGGCGGCAATCGACTTGCGCTTGGCGAACCACTGGCGCCTGATCTTCGTCAGCAGCCGGGTCGCATCGGTCTTGTCCATGAGGATGGCGCGGGTCGACCAGCGATAGGGAAAGGCCAACCGGTTCATTTCGTCGAGCAGGCCGGGGGTGGTGGTTGCCGGAAAGCCGGTGATCGTCAGCACCCGGAGATGCTGATTGCCCAGGCGCGGCTCCAGCCCGCCGGTCAGCGGCTGATCGGCCAGCAGCGCATCGAGATAGGTCGGGGTTTCGGGCACGCGGACGCGATGCCGGTTGATCGAAATCGTCGAATGCAGGTAAGTCAGCGTCCCGGCGTCATCGAGCCAGCGGCATTCCGGCATAAAACCGTCGAGCAGCGCCAGCACGCGGTCGGTGCGGTCGGCAAAGCCGCGCACCAGTTCCCAAGGGTTCACGCTCGACGTTTCGCGGCCCTCGTAAAGCCAGGACTCGGAGCGGGCGGCATCCTCGGCGGGCGGAAGCCAGAGGAAGGTCAGGAAATAGCCAGAGACGAAATGGCTGCCTTTCTCCTCGAAATCGGCCTTGCGCTCGGCATCGACCAGCGCCGATGCGGGATCGGGGAAGCGGCTCGCCGGATAGGTGGCGGCTTCCGACCGCTGTGCTTCGACGAAGATCGCCCAGCCGGAGCCGAGGCGACGGAAGGCATTGTTAAGGCGGCCAGCGACCGCGACCAGCTCGGCCGCGACGGCGGAATCCAGATCGGGACCGCGAAACTTCGCGGTGCGCTGGAACGAGCCGTCCTTGTTGAGGACAACGCCGAAGCCGACCAGCGCTACCCAGGGAAGGTAATCGGCGAGGCGGGATGCGGTACGGCGGTATTCGGCGAGATTCATCATGGGCTTCCTCACACCGAAAGATGACCGGGGATGCGGAGGTGGCGGCGCGCGACCTCGACGAAGAGCGGATCGCGCTTGGCGGCCCAGACGGCGGCGATGTGACCGACGGCCCAGATCAGGATGCCGGCCAGCCAGAGCTGGAGGCCGAGGCCCACGGCTCCGGCCAGCGTGCCATTGAGGATCGCGACGGAGCGTGGCGCTCCGCCAAGCAGGATCGGTTCGGTCAGGGCGCGGTGAACCGGCACACTGAATCCCGGAACCGCGTCGAGCGCCTCGAAACTCACCGCCATCAGACCAGCGCTCCGCCGCCGAAGCTGAAGAACGAGAGGAAGAAGCTGGACGCCGCGAAGGCGATGGAGATACCGAAGACGATCTGGATGAGGCGACGGAAGCCGCCGCCGGTATCGCCGAATGCGAGCGTCAGGCCGGTGACGATGATGATGATCACTGCCACGATCTTGGCCACCGGGCCTTCGACGGATTCAAGGATGGATTGCAGCGGCGCTTCCCAGGGCATGGAGGAGCCAGACGCTTGGGCGGGGGCAGTCATCAGGCTCGCCCAGGTGAAGGCGGCGGCGGTCGCCAGATGATGACGGATACGAACGGCGCAACGGATCATGCAGGTTCTCCTGGAACGTGAGGGATTGAGGTGTCGGGAAAAGCGAGGGAAATCCGGTAATCGCCGTCGGGGCCGAGCCCTTCGACGCAGGCAAGTTCGGCCAGCCGGCGCGCGGAGCCGCGGCCAGCGAGGACGGCCACGAGGTCGATGGTCTCCGCGATCATCGCGCGCGGCACAGTGACGACGGCTTCCTGGATGAGTTGTTCGAGGCGGCGCAGGGCGCCGATGCCGGAACCAGCATGGATGGTGCCGATGCCGCCCGGATGGCCGGTGCCCCAGGCTTTGAGGAGATCGAGCGCCTCGGCGCCGCGCACCTCACCGATCGGAATGCGGTCCGGACGCAGGCGCAGCGAAGACCGCACCAGTTCCGACAAGGTGGCGACACCATCCTTGGTGCGCATCGCCACGAGATTCGACGCTGCGCATTGCAGTTCGCGGGTGTCCTCGATGATGACGACCCGATCCTGCGTCTTCGCCACCTCGGCGAGCAGCGCATTGGTCAGCGTCGTTTTACCGGTGGACGTGCCGCCTGCGACAAGGATGTTGGCGCGGGACGCGACGGCCGCGCGGAGCGTTTCCGCCTGATCGGCGGACATGATGCCGGCGGCCACATAGTCGTCTAGCGTGAATACTGCGACCGCGGGCTTGCGGATGGCGAAGGCGGGTGCGGACACGACCGGCGGCAGCAACCCCTCGAAGCGCTCGCCGGTTTCGGGCAGTTCGGCCGAGACGCGCGGGCTGCGCGCATGGACTTCGACGCCGACATGGTGGGCGACCAGCCGCACGATGCGCTCACCGTCAGCGGCGGACAGTATTTCGCCCGTATCGGCCAACCCTTCGGACAGCCGGTCCACCCAGATGCGTCCGTCCGGGTTCAGCATGACCTCGACGACAGACGGGTCTTGCAGCAGGGTTGAGATGGCAGGCCCGAGCGCTGTCCGGAGCATGCGCGCGCCGCGGTCCACATTTGCCTGTTTGTGGTTGATGCCTGGCATCTCGTCCCCGTTCCACCGGGGAGGCGAGAGACGATCCCCGGATGGGGATCACTAAAAGAGACACAAAACAGGTCGTTTCAACAAGTTTCGGTCGTCGTAGTAATGTGGGATAAAATTACAGGAGAACGGCGGTGTGCCTGACCAGTCGGATGATCTGCAGGCACACCGGCATGCTCTCGACTGATTCGACCGGCCCGTGGCGTCAGGCCGCCTCGCCGGGACCGAGCCGACGTTCGCCCCAGGTGGTCCGCTCTCGGAAATCATGTCGCAAGTGGCTTAGCACTTGCGATAAAGTCTTGTGAAACGAATAGCCGCGACTTTCCGGGTGCAGCCGATCTATTGCGGGTTTCAGGAATTGCGCGAGATTGAGGCGCGCGCGCTCCATCTATAAGCAATAATTTCAACAAAACATGAAACGTTGAAATGATATGGACGAAAACGACGCGCTCGCGGGCTTCGCCGCGCTCTCTCACAAGGACCGCTTGCGGATAATCCGCATGTTGGTCGTCGCGGGGGCTGACGGCATGGCCGCTGGTGCCATCGCCGGCGCGCTCGATGATGCGCCGCCGTCGCGCGTCTCCTTCCATCTCAAGGAACTGGAGCGTGCCGGACTCGTGCAGGGGCGGCGAGATGGCAAGTCGATCATCTACAGCGCCAACTGGCCGGCGCTCTCCGATCTCGTCGCCTTCCTCATGCACGACTGCTGCCAAGGTCACTGCAAATATTGCGATCAAGCGATTGCCCTGTTCGCGAAATGCGAGGGCCGCCCAACCGGTACGATCCGCTGCGAATAGGACTGCCGATGCAGAAAGCCCTCGCCTTTGTTGAAAACAATCTCCTGCTGCTGGCCGTTGTAACGGCCGCGCTTGGCCTGCTCGTCCCTTCGCTCGGCATGGTCCTTGAAAGCGGCATAAGCCCGCTTCTGGCATTGCTGATGCTGGTCATCAGCCTGACATTCGACGCTCACGCCGTGAAGCTGGTTTTCCGGAAGCCGAGCCGGCAGCTTTGGGCGCTTGGCCTCGTCTATGGTCCCATGTCGCTCGCCGGATGGCTCACCGGGCGGCTGTTCTTCGGCTCTGGGCCGCTGGCCGCCGGTCAAACCCTTGTCGGCACTCTGCCGACTGACGTTTCCGCTCCGTTGCTGGTCCTGCTCGCACGCGGCAATGTCGCCCTCGCGGCGGTCCTCAATGCGGTCAACACAGTGCTTTCGCCCTTCATCGTGCCGATCCTGTTCCTGCTTCTCACCGGAATCGAGCTGCAAGTTCCCATCGGGGCGATCATCATGGAATTAGTGCTGATCGTGGTGCTGCCGACCGTGATCGGGGTCTACCTACGCACGCGATACCCGGAAGCGGTCGGCCGACACGATGGCCTCTATCCCTCTCTTGGTTCGGTGCTCTACCTGCTCCTGCTTCTGGCGGTCGTGGGTCCAAACGCCGAAACAATCCTCGGCTATGGCTGGTTCGCCCTCCTAATCGCGCTGGCCGCGCTCACGCTGAACCTGATCGGCTATGCGGTCGGGTCCATCGCAAAAGTCTTTGTGGCCGACCGGCAAGAGCTGATCGCCTACCTGTTCACGGTGAGCAAAAAGGAGTTCTCCATTGCGGCGGCGTTCGTAGCGGCGTCCGGGTTGCCCTCGGAAATCGCCGTGCCTGCCGCCTTCTTCGCTGTGATCCAGATGATTACGTCACCGATCGCCGCAAAGATTTTGGCATCGAGAGGCCCGGCGCTGCGGTGAGCAGTCATTAGGTTCTGGCTGGCAGCGGAGACAGGCTCTCTATTATCCTACAATCTGCGACCAGCCCGCATCCACACTGGTCTATCATCCTGTCCAGTTCCGACTTGAGCGCAGTTAGGTCTTCGATTTTTCGCTCGACTTCCTTCCGGTGCTCCTTTGCAATCGCATCAATCGCCGCGCAGGACTGCGAACGATCGTCGGCCAGCTTGAGAAACTCCCTGATCTGATCGAGCGAGAAACCAAGCTCGCGCGCACGCCTGATGAAGCTGAGGCGGTTGAGGTGGCCCGGCTCATATGCACGGTAGTTGCCATCGGTACGCGAGGGTGCGGGCAGGAGACCGTTCTTCTCGTAGAACCGGATCGTCTCGACCTTGGTCCCCGTTCGTCTAGCCAATTGGCCGATCATCAGAATTCTGTCGTTCATCTCTTGACCCTATAGTTACTACAGGGTCTATCTACAATGTCACATCGGGAAAGTCGAGGTGACATCATGGCGGCAGCGAGCCCTTACAGACTGCGTGTAGAAGGCATGGACTGCGCCTCCTGCGCGTTGAAAATTGAAACGGTGATGCAACGCCTGCCGGGCGTTAGCGACATTCATGTCAGCTACGCCAACGAGACGCTCGCATTGCAACTGGATGAGGACCGTACGGCTCTCGGCACCATTGAGCAAAAGATCCGAGCGCTCGGCTACACACCAGTGATCGAGCAGACCGAGGCAAAGGCGAGCCCACCTCGGAAACGCAGCACGGAGGCGTGGTGGAAAGGCAGCAAGGGTCGGCTTGTGCTCCTTACCGGCGCGTTGTTCATCCTTGCCTTCGCCCTCGCGCGTGTCCTGCCCGAATCGGAGCAATGGCTATACTCGGGCGCTGCATTGATCAGCATCATCCCGTTCGCGAGGCGGGCGGTCGCCGGCGCGATGTCCGGCTCCCCCTTCACCATCGAGACGCTGATGACGGTCGCGGCACTCGGCGCGGTCGCCATCGGCGAGGCCGAAGAAGCTGCTGTCGTGATCTTTCTGTTCGCAGTGGGCGAATTGCTTGAAACCGTGGCGGCCGGCCGTGCGCGCGCTGGCATTGAAGCACTGATCGATCTCGTGCCTCGGGCCGCGTTCCGCGAGCGTGATGGTGTTGTTGAGAAGGTCGCCGCAGAAGATCTGGCCGTCGGTGATGTTGTCGTTGTTCGGCCTGGTGACCGTGTGCCGTCTGACGGCACGGTGATTGACGGCGTTTCTGAGGTCGATGAGGCCCCGGTGACAGGCGAATCCGTGCCCGTGCTGAAAGAAGCCGGCGCAAACGTCTATGCCGGCAGCATCAATGCAAATGGCGAGTTGCGGGTGTCGATCAGCCATGTCGCGGCCGACAACACCATCGCCCGTATCATCCACATGGTCGAGGAAGCCCAGGAATCAAAGGCCCCGACGGCGCGTATGATCGACCGTTTCAGCCGCTGGTACACGCCGGGCGCGATGGTCGTCGCGGCTCTGATCGTTGTCGTGCCGCCGCTCGCCTTCGGCGGTGACTGGATGACATGGGTGTATCGGGGTCTCGCGACGTTGCTGATTGCTTGTCCCTGCGCGCTCGTGATTTCCACACCGGCGGCTATTGCTTCGGGTCTTGCCGCCGGTGCGCGTCAGGGACTGTTGATCAAGGGCGGCGCGACGCTGGAAACACTTGGCAAGGTCGTAACCGTTGCCTTCGACAAGACGGGAACGCTGACGCGTGGCCACCCCCAGGTGACGGACATTGTGCCGATCAATGGTGATGAGAACTCCGTCCTTGCCATCGCGGCGGCCGTCGAGCGCAGCACCAGCCATCCTCTCGGGATTGCAATCGTGGAGGCGGCAAAGGTGCGGGGGCTCGAACTGCCCGCCACCTTCGGGGGCGGCGTTGCCACACCCGGCAAAGCGGTCACAGCGCGGTTGAAGGACGGCTTCGCTTCGGTCGGGTCTCCCCGTCACGCCGCCGAACAAACGGGCCTCGAAGAGAGCATCGTTGACACGATCACCGGGCTGGAGAGCCAGGGCAAGACGGTCGTCGTGCTCATCAAGGGCAAGACCATCGAGGGATTGATCGCCTTGCGCGACGAGCCGCGCGACGACGCTATCGAAGGTGTGAAGCGGCTGACAGATCGCGGCGTGCGCCCTCTGATGCTGACCGGCGACAACAAGCGCACGGCCGACGCCATTGCGGCTCATCTCGGCCTTGAGGCGAGCGCCGAACTTCTGCCCGACGCCAAGCTCGCCGAGATCGGCCGCCTCAGGGCTGATGGACCGATTGCCATGGTGGGAGACGGTATCAACGACGCTCCGGCGCTCGCTGCTGCCTCCGTTGGCGTTGCCATGGGTGCGGGCACCGACGTCGCGCTGGAAACCGCTGATGCCGCGCTGCTCAGAAACCGGGTGACGGGTATCGCTGATCTCATCGGATTGTCGCAGGCGACGCTCGGCAATATCTGGCAGAACATCGCAATAGCGCTTGGTCTGAAGGCTGTCTTCCTCGTGACGACTCTATTCGGCATTACCACGCTCTGGATGGCCATCCTCGCCGATACGGGCGCTACTGTCCTCGTTACGGCCAATGCGCTGCGCCTGCTGACCTGGCGCGGCACCCGCGACAAATGAGCTTGAACAGTGCGCACATGCAGGTCGCGGCTTCCACTTCTCGCCAAGAAAGCCGAGGTATAATTTATGAGTAATCAGTCCCAGGGCAGTGCCAATTCATCCGAGAAGAGCGAACAATGGGCGCTCGCATGGGTACTTGCGATTAATACTGCCCAGGCAGCCATTGTGGGAGGATTAGGTTGGTGGGCTCAGTCAACAGGATTGATGGGCTCTGCACTCGATAATCTTGGCGATGCCGGTGTCTACGCCATCAGCCTTTTCGTCGTAGGTCGCGGTTTGGCGGCGAAGGTTCGCGTTGCGCGGCTGTCGGGTATGCTCCTGATAGTATTCGCCGGTTTGCTTCTGTTTGAGGTTGGCCGACGCTTCTTCACTGGCTCCGATCCGATCGGGCCGGTCATGATCGCCGTGGCAATCGCGAGCGCGCTTACGAATATGATCTGCATGTGGTTCCTGAAATCACATCGGGAAAGTGGCGTGCATCTGCAAGCCTCATGGATATTCACGACAAACGATATGCTCGTGAACTCGGCGATCGCTGTTTCTGGTCTTGCAGTAATTCTTTTCAATTCGCCTTATCCGGATCTGATCATTGGCTTGGGTGTGGTTGTAGTCGTTGTCAGAAGCGGCTTCGAAATCCTTGAGAAGGCCGGCGAAGCTGGAAAAGGAGAAAAGGAACATGACTAGTTTGCGAGCCCTATCCGCCGCCTTCCTTGCCCTTGCAGTGTCGATCTCTCCTGCTGTGGGTCACGACTTCCAAGCTGGTTCGATCACCATCAATCACCCGTGGTCACGCGCGACTCCGCCGGTCACGCCGGTAGCCGGCGGCTATCTGACGCTGACAAACGATGGCGATATGGCCGATCGCCTGGTTTCAATCTCATCACCTCTGTCAGACCGGGTGGAAATCCATGAGTCGACCGTGAGCGATGGGGTTGCCAGCATGAGGCCTGTGCAAAATGGCATCGAAATTGGAGCTGGCGAGACCGTCGAGCTTCAACCTGGCGGTATGCACATCATGTTCTTGAAGCCATCGCGCCCTTTGAAGGATGGGGAGCGGTTTGCCGCGACTCTTGTGTTCGAGCAGGCCGGTGCGATCGACGTTGAGTTCGTTGTGCAGAACATGGGCGCTCGTCCGGAATCTGCGAACGAACATGACGGACACGGAGAGGCTGTCCAATGAGCGGCGTCAAACTTTTCCGCCTTGTTGCATGGGTTGCCGTCGCCGCTGTCGGCGGGCTTTTCATCGGCCTGTCCGTATCCAAGCCTTGGCAACAGCAAACCGTGGCGGTCGCGTCCTCGACAGGCACGGCAGCCATCGGCGGCCCGTTCCAGCTCACATCCCATCGAGGCGAAACGATCGACAATGCTGCGCTGGCCGGAAAGCCTTATCTCGCCTTCTTCGGCTTCACCCATTGTCCCGATGTGTGCCCGACGACGCTCTATGAACTGAGCGATCTCATGAACGAGCTCGGGCCGGTGGCCGACCAGTTCAACGTCCTGTTCTTCACCGTCGATCCCGAACGGGACACACAAGAATTGCTGGCTCAGTACATGACAGCCTTTGATAACCGCATCCTCGCACTGCGGGGAAATCGACAGGAAACGGACGCTGTGGTGAAGGCCTTTGCGGCCTATGCGCGAAAAGTGCCTCTGGAAGGGGGCGAATACACAATGGATCATACCGCCGGCGTTTACCTGATGGATGCCGAGAGCCAATTCGTCGGCACGCTCGACATGCACGAGCCGCGTGAGATTCGATTGCAGAAGCTCCGCCGCCTGGCGGGCGAGATTGGCTGATGGAGTTCTCCAGTATCGGAATAGCGACGGCTTTCGCCGCAGGTGTCGTATCCTTCCTGTCGCCCTGCGTCCTTCCGCTGGTGCCGGGCTATATCTCCTACGTCGCAGGCCGCACGATTAGCCCGGATGGCACTGCGGCCGATGCCGAATTCAAGGCGGCAAGCCGAACTCTCGGCCTCAGCCTCTGCTTCGTGCTCGGCTTTACGACCGTGTTCGTCCTCCTTGGGGCCAGCGCAACCGTGTTGAGCCGGCTCCTGCGCATGTATCTTTTCGAAGCGAACCTGATCGGAGGCGTAATCGTCGTCCTCTTCGGTCTGTTCACGACAGGCCTCGTACCAATGCCCTGGCTCAATCGTGAAGCGCGGTTCCATGCCAATCCGGGCAGCGGAAGCGCCGGCGCGGCTTATCTCCTCGGTCTCGCTTTCGCGTTCGGCTGGACTCCCTGCATCGGACCAGTGCTGGGCGCGATTCTGACCCTGTCCGCCGCCAACGCCACGGTCGCAAGCGGAACGACGCTGCTCGCCGTCTACTCGCTCGGCCTTGGCCTCCCTTTCATCTTGGCCGCTTTGTTCATGCGCGGGTTCATGGCGCGGATGATGTCGATGCGCCGTACTGGCCGGGTGCTCAAAATCGTCGCTGGTGGGGTGATGGTGGTGATGGGCATCGCCATGATCACCGGCCATCTAACCAGCTTTGCGATATGGCTGCTCCAGACTTTCCCGGCCCTCGGCCGGATCGGCTAAGCCGGAGTTTAAAGGACATTTGGACATGCTCAGGCTCGGCCTTCCCATCGCCCTTGGCGGATTTTTCCTTGATCAGGCGACGAAGTGGTGGGTCCTGAACCATGTTATGAACCCGCCTCAGGTCATCCCCGTCACCGGCTTCTTTAATCTCGTGCTCGGCTTCAATACCGGCGTGAGCTTCGGATTGTTCGGCCAGGCGCCGGCTTGGCTCCTGATGGCGTTCACGCTCGCTATAGTCGCTGGCCTCCTTGTCTGGATCCATCGAAGCGACAGCCGCCTGACGGCATCCGCCCTCGGGCTCGTGGTTGGGGGGGCGCTCGGCAATCTGCTCGACCGGCTGCGGCAGGGTGCGGTGGCGGATTTCCTGGATTTTTACATTGGCAGCTATCATTGGCCCGCCTTCAACCTTGCCGACGTGGCGATTGTCTGTGGGGTCGGGCTTTTGCTGGTGGAGAGCGTTCTGGCACGAGGCAAAACAAAGGCTGCATGAACAGAAGTCCTCGCCAGCTATCCGAAACTATCGCCGCAAAATTCCCGGAACCTGCAACGTAGCGGGCTTTAGAAGTAGTGCGACATGGCAATGGCTCGGGCGGGCTTAGCCGCAGCAGGCAGACGCTCTCGTCTGCTGCGCGCGATGCCTCGGCTTGCAGATTGCGGGGCGCGGGCTGAGACGCACAATCGTCCGGTCTTTCTCGATCTCGATTCCGGCCCCGTCATAGACCTGCATCGGCTCACCGGGCCGGCTCACCTCCCATGTCAACCGCGCGTCCGTGTCAAGCTGGACCCTGCTGCCGACCTTTCCCAAGATTGACCGGAACTTGGCGACGGTCATCGGCATGCTGCCTTCGGTCGGGGGAATATCCTCGACCTGCAAGACCGTCTCCCGCCACGCATCGGGATTGCCGCCGCAATCGAGCGTGACGAAGGAACCGGCCTTGACCTCCGTGATGTGATAGCCGGCCTGCACCTGCTGCCCGTCGCCATAGGCGAGCACAAGAACCTTGTCGGCATGGCCCTCCAAAATATCGAGGATCGCCCCGAGCGAGGCAACATCAGGAAATTCTGTGATTAAGGGGCTGGCGTAAGCGTTCATGTCCGTGTATCCATGATTCAACTACTCTTGAGATGTTGAGGCATACATGAACGAAAAGCAAGCCCTCTCTGCCTTCGCGGCGCTCTCGCAGGAAACCCGGCTGCGCATCGTGCGCCTGCTGGTGACGGCCGGCCCGGAAGGGATGCCGGCCGGCGCGATCGGGGAAGCGATGGACGGCGCATCGTCGTCGCGCATGTCCTTCCACCTGAGCCACCTTGAACAAGCCGACCTCATCGAGTCGCGGCGCGACGGGCGCTCGATCATCTACAGCGCCTCCTATCCGGCGCTGTCCGGCCTGCTCGAATTTCTCATGCGCGATTGCTGCCAAGGCCACCCGGACGTGTGCAACCCGGCAGTCGCCGCGCTGTCCTGCTGCAAACCGACGAAAGGCGTCACCCATGCCTGAGCCTATGGCCAATCACTCCGATAGAATCTTCAACGTGCTGTTTCTTTGCACCGGAAATTCCGCCCGCTCGATCCTTGCCGAAAGCATCTTGAACAAGGATGGTGCGGGTCGCTTCCGGGCCTATTCGGCTGGAAGCCAGCCCAAAGGCGAAGTGAACCCGCTCGCCCTGAAGGTACTCGAAAGCTACGACTACCCGGCTGAAGGCTTCCGATCGAAAGGATGGGAAGAATTCTCCGGCCCCGACGCGCCGGTGATGGATTTCGTGTTCACCGTCTGCGACAACGCGGCCGGCGAAGCCTGTCCGGTCTGGCCGGGCCAGCCGATGACCGCGCATTGGGGTATCGAAGACCCCGCCACCGTCGAGGGCACCGAGATTCAGCGCATGGCGGCTTTTGTCACGGCGTTTCGCTACATGAAAACCCGGATTTCGGTCTTCGTGGCCTTGCCCGTCGCCAGCCTCGATAAATCGTCGCTCAATATGAAGCTCAACGAAATCGGTCAATCCGAAGGGGCAGCCTCGCCCCGCTCTGGCGCGGCGTGAGGCAATCCATGGATGTCATTGTCTACCACAATCCCGATTGCGGCACCTCGCGCAATACGCTCGGCCTGATCCGCAATTCCGGCGTCGAGCCGCATATCATCGAATATCTGAAAACCCCGCCCTCACGGGCGCTGCTCGCGCAACTCATCGAGCGCGCCAGCCTGACGGCCCGCTCGATCTTGCGGGAGAAAGGAACGCCCTATGCCGACCTCGGCCTTGGCGATCCAGAATTGAGCGATGACGCATTGCTCGACGCCATGATGGCGCACCCGATCCTCATCAATCGCCCCCTCGTCGTCACCCCCCAAGGGGTCAAGCTCTGCCGACCGTCCGAAGCCGTTCTTGATCTGCTGCCCCCACAACGGGGCGAGTTCGTCAAAGAGGATGGCGAGCGGATCATTGACGAACATGGACGGCGCGTTGCTTCCGCCTGACTTTCAGCCTGCGATTGGAGAATACTGATGGCTTCCCTCAAGCCAGCTTCCCGCCTTGGTTTCCTCGACCGCTATCTGACGGTGTGGATTTTCGCCGCGATGGCACTCGGCGTCGTGCTGGGCACGATATTCACCGGCTTGCCGGAAGCTCTCAACGCCATGTCGGTCGGCACCACCAACATACCGATCGCCATCGGCCTGATCCTGATGATGTATCCGCCGCTCGCCAAGGTGCGCTACGAAGAACTGCACCGGGTCTTTTCCGACAAGCGAGTGCTGATCCTTTCGCTGGTACAAAACTGGATCATCGGCCCGACGCTGATGTTCGCGCTGGCCGTGATCTTCCTGCGCGACCACCCGGAATACATGACAGGACTGATCCTGATCGGACTCGCCCGCTGCATCGCTATGGTGCTGGTCTGGAACCAACTCGCGCGCGGCGACAATCAATATGTCGCCGGTCTGGTTGCCTTCAACTCGATATTCCAGATTCTGTTCTTCTCCACCTATGCGTGGTTTTTCCTTTCCGTCTTGCCACCCCTCTTCGGCCTTGAGGGCAGCGTCATAGACGTGAGCTTCTGGACCATTACCGAAGCGGTGCTGATCTATCTCGGCATTCCCTTCCTCGCCGGGTTCCTGACGCGCCGCATCCTCATCGCTCGCAAAGGCGCGGGCTGGTATGAGCACGAATTTCTGCCGCGCATCAGCCCCATAACGCTAGCCGCGCTGCTGTTCACCATTGTCGCCATGTTCAGCCTCAAGGGCGCGGACGTGGTGTCGCTGCCTCTCGATGTCCTGCGCATAGCCATTCCCCTGGCGCTTTATTTCGTCATCCAGTTCCTCATCAGCTTCGCGATGGGCCGGCTGATCGAGGCGGATTATCCGCGCACCACGGCCATCGCCTTCACCGCTGCCGGCAATAATTTCGAGTTGGCCATCGCGGTCGCCATCGCGGCATTCGGTCTCGCATCGCCGGTGGCCTTCGCCGCCGTCATCGGCCCGCTCGTGGAAGTGCCCGCACTGATCCTGCTCGTTCATGTCGCGCTCAGGCTCGGCGCGAAGTGGTTTCCCGAGAAAGGGACGCCCGTTGCCGTTCCGGCCGAGGCCAAGCCATGACGGTTTCCGACCTTCCTAATGTGGTCCGCGCGGTGCTCGACAGCCCATCGGCTGAACGCCTACGAACGACGCCCTCTGCTCATCCGCCGCGCATTCTCCTGCTCTACGGCTCGTTGCGTGAACGCTCCTATAGCAAGCTGCTCACGCTCGAAGCCGAACGGCTCCTCAACCACTTCGGCGCGGAAACCCGTGTGTTCGATCCGCACGGCCTGCCGCTGCCTGATGGTGCGCCCGTTGATCATCCGAAGGTGCAGGAGCTTCGGAAACTTTCGGAATGGTCCGAAGGGCAGGTCTGGACCAGCCCCGAACGTCACGGTGCCATGAGCGGAGTCCTCAAGGCGCAAATCGACTGGATACCGCTCGCGGTTGGCGCAGTTCGCCCCACCCAGGGCCGCACATTGGCCGTGATGCAAGTCTCTGGCGGCTCGCAGAGTTTCAACGCCGTCAACCAACTTCGCGTCCTCGGCCGCTGGATGCGGATGATCACCATCCCCAACCAGTCCTCGGTCGCCAAGGCATATCAGGAGTTCGACGAAGCGGGTCGAATGAAGCCTTCATCCTATTACGACCGGGTGGTCGATGTGATGGAGGAACTGGTGAAGTTCACGCTTCTGACCCGCGACGTCGCTCCTTACCTCACCGACCGCTACAGCGAGCGCAAGGAAACCGCCCAAAAGCTGGAAGAGCGTATGGCGCTCAAGCGCGTCCGGTGACGACAAACCTGCCGGCTCAAACGGGCCTGTCTCCCGACGCGAGAAGGTGGCCCGTCATCTCCGCGCTCGGCATCGTACAGATATTTGCATGGGGCAGCTCCTATTACCTGCTCGCCGTTCTCGCCGCCCCGATCGCGGCCGATACGGGTTGGCCGCTTTCATGGATCGTCGGCGCTCTCTCCATTGGCCTGCTCGCGGCCGGCGTCGTTTCCCCGCGCGTGGGTGACGCCATTGGCCAGCACGGCGGGCGTCCCATCCTTGCTCTGGCTTGCCTGCTGTTCGCTGCCGGCCTCGTCATCCTTGCGGCTGCGCCGTCCCTATGGGTATTCGTCGCCGGATGGATCGTGCTCGGTATCGGCATGGGGGCCGGCCTTTATGATGCGGCATTTGCCACGCTCGGGGGCTATTATGGCCGTTCCGCGCGATCCGCCATCACTACACTGACCTTGTGGGGCGGCTTCGCAAGCACGGTCTGCTGGCCGCTCTCGGCCTTGTTTCTGGAGCATCTGGGATGGCGCGGGGCCTGCATGGCCTATGCCGGCATTCATCTCGCGATCTGCCTGCCGCTCGTGCTGCTGGTCCTTCCGAGCAACGGCAAGCCCAGGCCGATCGGTGGCAAAGACCAAGCTCCTGCGATCAAGCTGCGCGACCATGAGCGCCGGGCCTATCTGATCATGATGGCGATCGTGGTGCTGGCCGGATTGGGCGTCACCATCATATCGGTGCATCTGCTGACCCTGTTGCAGCAACGCGGGCTGTCGCTGGGCGAAGCTGTAGCCCTCGGCGCGCTGATAGGCCCGGCCCAAGTCGCCGGCCGAATTGGCGAAATGGCGAGCGGGGGGAGGCATCATCCCTTCTGGACACTCGCGGCCGCCTCCGTCCTGAGCGCGGCAGGGGTGACGATGCTCGCGGCAGGTTTTCTCATCATCGGCCTGTCGCTCATCCTCTACGGGGCCGGCAATGGCATCTTCTCGATCGCCAAGGGTGCGCTCCCGCTCGCCCTGTTCGGACCTTCCCGCTATGCGCCGATCATGGGGCGGCTTGCCCGGCCCAGTCTCGTCGCCCAAGCTGCCGGCCCAACCGTGGGTGCGATCCTGCTTTCGGTCGGGGGCACCGATCAAACTCTTGTGGCGCTGGCAGCTCTCGCCATCGCCAATCTCGCCCTCGTCGCGCTGTTATGGGGGCCGATCAAAGGAGAAGCGGGAAGCAACGATAAGTTTTGAGAAGCCGTCACGAAGATCCCTGATTTTTGTAGCAGGTCAGGCCAACGTTGAATTTTCAGGGGAATTTCTGTCGCAAATGTCGCGTGCGAAAGTCAAAATTGTGCGACTGATTTTTGCGACACGTCGCGGCCCGGAATCCGGGCCGCAATGGATTACCGCTCTTCCCGCTGCTGTGGTGCTGGACCGATTGTAGCGGGTTCCCCTTCGATGATGCGGATCGGCACGCCCAAAGCAGCCGAAAGGGATGCTTCGCTGCCACCGGCAAGCTCTGTTCCGGGGAGAACCGTAAGAACCACATATCCGGTGCGCTCATCGACATATCCGCCGTAGCCATCGGGAAGAACGCGCGTAATCATCTGGCGGTCATCCAACGCGGCGACCAGTTGATCGACGGTATGGGATGCGCCTGTCAGGACTTCGACACGCACCCGATCTTCGCCCAATTGGTACTGAAGCGTGCCCGCATCCCGGTCTCCCGTTAGCCTGACGACGACATGGAAATCGGGCTCGCGCTCGATGAAGATACCGGCGATACGGTCGCGGAAACGCTCCTGTAGGGCGGCCGAAAGCGGGCCGGTGTCCGGCTCCATCTCATGCGAGGGGATTTCAGGAACATAGTTCTCAGGCAACCCGGCCGGTCTGGCGGACGTGGGCGCCTCCGCGCCTGCCACGGATGCTGCCGCGACAAACACCGTTGCGCCAAAAGCCCCCGCCCATACCCTATTCATTTGTGGTTTTGCCGCGTGCTTCGAAGAGCGCGGCCTTGTCTTCCGCGGGGCTGATGAAACCGTCGCCATCGGTGTCGATCTGGTCGAAGACTTCATCGGTCATGTTCGGATTCCCGGCTTTCGCCTCTTCCCGGCTCAGCTTGCCGTCGCCATCCGTGTCGCCCGCGTCCCATTCGGCCTGCCATGCGGCTTCGTCAAAATCTGCGGGCGGTTCCGTCTGGGCGAAGGCAGGGACGGCGAGACCGATGGCGAACAGGCTGGCAATGGCAAGTCTCAAGGCTGTTCCTCCAAAGTCGAGTGAATATACAGCCATCACCTTAGGATAATTCGCGAAAATCCCAAAGACCGCGACAGTCGCGAAGGCCGCTTCCGGCGGATCCTTGTTACTGCTCAGCCAACCGGGAGCGGGAACTCGTGTCAACGACTAAGGCGGCCAAATTCAACTCTCTGATCCGTCACATCCTCCGACACCTCCTGCCGCAGCTTCGGTCCCTGTGCGAGGCGGCGACCGAGCGCGGTGATGAACGCCTCGTATCGCTCCGCTGATTTGGCCTTCGCGGCCTTTGCCGCCGGCTCAGGCAAGGCCGGTGTGGTGTTGACCCAGAAGCGGATGAAGACCGCCAGGCTTTCGACGGCGATGCCGACGTCTCGTTCAAGCCGGTCCATGCGGCGATCGAGTCGATCGAGGCGCTTGGCGATTATCGCCTCTCGGCGTTCGGCATCGTCGGGAGACAGGAATGAGGCGATGGCCGCCTCGCCGATCATCGACTGCGACCGGTCCCGCCGCGCGGCAAACTCGGTCAGGGCTTTTTCGACATCGGGGTCCAGATAGACGGTGAGTTTTTTCTTCTTCCGGAGATTGGCCATGGCGCTACAGCTCCATGCCGTCGTTCGGGTCCATGGCAACCTGCCGGGCAATGCCCTGCACCTGGCGGATCATGCGCCGATTTTGCATGGCCTCTTCCTCAACTTCATCGGGCGGCGCGATCTCGAATTCGTTCTCGAGGGGCTTTTTCTTCTCCACGGGCTTTACGCGGCTGAGTTCAGGCTGCAATCGGCGTTCGGATTCGGTCGGATCTTCGTCATTGGTTCTCTGGTCGCCGTGATCCGTGGCGCCTTCCGGTCGCGCCGGGATCGGAAGCTTGGTCCAGTCGTCGGGCCGCGTTTCTTCGGGACCTTTCAATTCAGGCGGTGACAGAACGCGCTCGCGAAACCGGGCGTCCTCGTAATAGCGCGCCTTCGTCGCCCGGATCGGGGGGATGCCCGCCACCATGACGATCTCCTCATGTGGGGGAAGCTGCATGATCTCGCCCGGCGTCAGCAACTGGCGCGCGGTTTCCGAGCGCGAGACCATAAGGTGCCCGAGCCAGGGCGACAGGCGATGGCCGGCATAGTTCTTCATCGCCTTCATCTCGGTGGCGGTGCCGAGCGCATCCGACACCCGTTTCGCCGTGCGCTCGTCGTTGGTGGCGAAGCTGACGCGGAGATGGCAGTTGTCGAGGATCGAGTTGTTCGGCCCGTAGGCTTTCTCGATCTGGTTCAGCGACTGCGCGATCAGGAAGCTCTTGAGGCCATAGCCGGCCATGAACGCCAGCGCCGTCTCGAAGAAGTCCAGTCGCCCGAGCGCCGGAAACTCGTCGAGCATCAAGAGCAGCCGATGCCGCCCGGCATTCGCCTGCAGATCCTCGGTCAGGCGGCGGCCGACCTGGTTCAGCAGCAAACGCATCAGGGGTTTGGTGCGGTTGATGTCGGATGGTGGCACCACGAGGTAGAGCGTGGTCGGCTGATCGCCGGCCACAATATCGCCGATCCGCCAATCGGAGCGGCGCGTGACCTTGGCCACGACGGGATCGCGATAGAGGCCCAGAAACGACATCGCCGTCGACAACACGCCGCTGCGCTCGTTCTCGGACTTGTTGCGCAGCTCGCGCGCGGCGCTGGCAACGACCGGGTGCGGCCCCGCTTCGCCCAGATGCGCGGTCTTCATCATGGCGCGCAACGTGGAATCCACCGGGCGCTTCGGATCGGACAGGAATTTGGCCACACCTGCCAGGGTCTTGTCGGGTTCGGCGTAAAGCACATGCAGGATGGCGCCCACCAGCAGCGAATGGCTGGTCTTTTCCCAATGGTTGCGCTTGTCGAGACTGCCTTCCGGATCGACGAGGATGTCGGCGATGTTCTGGACGTCGCGCACCTCCCACTCGCCGCGGCGCACTTCCAGCAGCGGATTGTAGGCCGAGGATTTCGGGTTGGTCGGGTCGAAGAGCAGCACGCGGCCGTGCTGCGAGCGGAAGCCGGAGGTGAGCTGCCAGTTCTCACCCTTGATGTCGTGGACGATGGCCGACCCCGGCCAGGTCAGCAGCGACGGGACGACGAGGCCGACGCCTTTGCCCGAACGTGTCGGGGCAAAGCACAGGACATGCTCCGGCCCGTCATGGCGTAGATAGTCCTTCTCGTAACGGCCGAGAACAACACCATCGGGATCGAGCAGGCCCGCCGCCTTGATCTCTCCTTTCCCGGCCCATCGCGCCGAGCCATAGGTGGCGACGTTTTTCGCCTCGCGCGCCCGCCAGACCGACATGCCGATGGCGACGGCAATGGCGATGAAGCCGCCCGATGCCGCGATGATCCCGCCCTTGGCGAAGATCGGCGGCGCATAGGCTTCGTAGAAATACCACCACCAGAAGATCGCGGGCGGATAATAGATCGGCACGCCGAACATCACGAACCAGGGCGGCCCGAGTTGCGCCTGATAACCGAGGCTCGAGGCGACATACTGGGTCGCGCCCCAGGTGGTGGCGAGGATGATGAGGAAGACGATGGTGATCTGTCCCCAGAGGATCTTGGTCGCGGACATTGCGATGGTCCTTTCTGGTTGAGGCTAAAGGCCGAGGGAGCGCTTGCGCCCGAAGTCCCAATCTACGCCGCCATCATCGCGGGCTACGCCGGAGACGTGACGGCCGATCTGTTTTTCGAGAGAGGGCGACCAGGGCACGAGCTGGAAGCCGAGGCCGTCGTCGATCATGGCGAAGCGGCCGGAGGCGAGCGCGAAACGCTGGCGATAGGAGCCGGCGACATATTCGCCGCTGGCTGCGCGCTCGAAGGACATGCCGGTCTCGGTTGCGAGCTTCTCGCCGAGGTTGTCGAGTTCGCGTTGGCGCAAGGTGCTGAGCAGCCGGCGCGCGAAGACGACGCGACCGCCCTGCCGCTCGGCAAAGCCCTCGCCGATCAGATGTTCAGCGCGTTCGTCCAGAGCCTGACGGACCTCAGCGCCGAAACCGCTGTCCGACAGCGCGATCGGATCGCGGGCGATGGCCTGCCGGTCGAGCCAGGTCGCGCCCGAGGCGCCGACTTGCGCACCAAGATCGAGATCGGCGCGGACGGCGAGCGCGACGCGGCGCTGCCCCTGCGGGTCCTCCCAGGATCGCAACTCGACGATGGAACCGGGCGGACTGTCGCCGGCGGCGTCGAGATGCGGCAGCTTGATGTGATGGGTCCGCCCGTCGGTGCCGTCGACCACGGCATAAGCGGTGCCCTTCAACTCGTCGTCGAGGCCGCGCTCGACCAGGCGGCCGATGACGGGAACGTCAAGGCTTTCGCCGGCGAGGACATAGCTGGCCGAGCCGCGTTCGATGCCGCGTTCGGTCAGGGCACGGTGCATGCGCTTGATGATGTCGCCGCGCTCGCCCAGTTCACGCAGGACCGCTTCGGCTTCGGGCTTGATGAACCATTGCGAGAGGCCGATCTCTTCGGCAAGCCCGCGGATTTCAAGGGTTCGCAGCCGCCCCACCTTCAGAGTATGAAACTCGTCCGGCTGGCGGTCGGGAAGCGGGGCAAGGTCGATGATGCCGGACTTGCCGGCGTCGCGCACAAGCTGCCGGTCGAGCTGCGTCCAGCGTTCCGCCTCGACCTGCCGCTCCAGATTGCGGTGGATCTCCAGATCGGTGCGGGGCCCGAGTTCCTGCGTGACCAGATCCTGCGCACGGGCGCGCATGCCCTCCTTGATGTAGTCGCGGGAAATCACCAGGTCCTGGCCATCGTCGGTGCGGCCGCGCAGGATGATATGGATATGGGGATTGTCGGTGTTCCAGTGATCGACGGCGACCCAATCGAGGCGCGTGCCGAGATCCTTCTCCATCTGCCCCATCAGCTCGCGGGCGTGATCCTTCAGATTGGCCATGTCCACCGCGTCTTCGGGCGAGACGATGAAGCGGAAATGATGCCTGTCGTCCTGGCACTTTTCCGCGAAAGCGCCGACATCCATGTCGTCCCTTTCCGGGCCGAACATCCGCGCCTTTTCCCCGTCGCGGGTCACGCCATCGCGGCGCAGATAATTAAGGTGTGCGCCGAGCGGAGCCGAGCGTGCCGTTTGGCGAACCACGCGGGTCTTGATGACGGCGATGCGCGAGCGTCCGGTGAGAAGCCGGTTGGCCTGGATGCTGGCGCGCTGACCGCGCACGAAGCGTGAGCGGTTGCCCGAGGTGATCTTGCCGGAGCGCGAGACGCGTCCGCCGGCTTTCTGGGCGGCGGCGAGCGCCTGGGCGACAAAGGGCCTCGCCTGTTGCGCGCGGGTCGAGCGGATACGGCCCGGACGGATGCGGAACTCGTTGTCATCGGACATGGGGCGCCCCCGCACGGTGCAAATCATCAAGGAAAATCAGGAAGAGGAGCGCGCAGCGCACGGTGCGCGCCAGCGCCGCACGGTGCGGGACGCGCCGGAAACCTGAACAAAAACAACCGCCCGCCACAGCCGCACCGTGCGGCCTTTTATCTCGCCATCTTTCGGTCGTGGTGCCTGCCGCCACCCTCTGCGCCCTCCATGACACGCCAGCGCCCGATGGGATGCGAATTGCGGTGCCGCTGCTCATGGCCGGTCCCCACCGGCATCGCGGGCGACGAACAGCCCCTCCGACTGCAAGGCGGTGAGTGCGTCCGGTGCCGCCGGGACGAGCGAAGGGGCATCGTCCGGCGTGCGGTCGGGGGACGCGGGATCGGCAGCGGAAGCGCCGATTTCACGCGCGACGAAGAGCGCCGCCTCGCGCCAGTCGGGCGGCGGAGCGACCGTCGAGCCGCTGCCGGAAGGCCGCTCGCCGAGCAGGATCGGCGTCAAAGCAGCGACATAGGCGCGCGTCTCGGCAGGCAGCGGACGAGCCGTCGCGCGGTATTCATCGTAGCGACCGGGACCGGCATTGTAGGCCGCGAGCATCGCGGCAACATTGCCGTAGCGATCCCACATCTCGCGTAGGTAGGCGGTGCCCGCGAGGATGTTGTCGCGCGGCTCGAAGGGGTCGCGGCCGAGAGCATGGCGGATGCGCAGCTCCGCCCAAGTCGAGGGCATGACCTGCATCAGCCCCATCGCGCCGGCAGACGATATGGCGTGCATATTGCCCGCGCTTTCGACCTGCATCACGGCGATGATCCATGCCGCCGGGATGCCGAACCGCTGCGAAGCCTCTTCGATATGGGCGCCGTGCGGATGCACGGCGACGGCACGACCCATCACGGCGATCTGCGCCAGGCCGGGCAGCGGGGCAATGGCTGTGACGAACAGGCCGGAAAGAAGAAGGAGGAGGATGCGGCGGCGGGCGCCACATCTCCCCGAGGCGGGACGGATGCAGGACGTGACCATGATCACTCCTGCTCGTCGCGCTTCTTTTGGCGGGTCCAGTGCAAGCCCCAGTCGCGGCCGTCTTCGTCCGACTGGAACAGGCGGGCGCGGATCGGCTGCTGGAAAACTGGATCGTCGAGAAGCACGGAGACGAACGGTCCCGCGCGCTCGCCGGAATGTTTCCAGCGTGCGCCGACTTCCGGCCCATACTCATCGCCGAGATGGATGCGATAGGCAGGCGCCTTGTCGGCGTCCGCATTTTCCGACGGCGTAAAGGTCAGCTCGACGTCCAGCGAGAGCGTGCGGAGTCGCCCGGAATAGCCGGACGGGGTGCGGGTAAACTGGCCGATCTGTGCCATGGAAGGCTCCTTTCCTATGCGGTGGAGAAGACGCGGGACGGCTCAACGGCCCCGCTCTGGACGCGCTGTCACCGCATCGGCGCGCGCCAGACAAAGCGGCCCTCGCCGTCTTCGTCGGTGAAAAGCGGGATCGCGTGGCCGATCACCGCCGAGGCGGGGAACGGGCCGAAATAGCGGCCGTCGAGGCTGTCGCCGACGTCCGGGTTCATCAGGAACACTTCGCCCTCGGCGATGACGCGACAGCCCTGCCAGACCGGCAGGTCTCGGCCGAAGCTGTCGTGGTCGCGCGCCTCGCCGAGCGGAACGCCGTCGACGATAATGGCGCGGCCATCGCGGCACAGGCGCTGTCCGGGCAGGCCGAGAACGTGCTTCAGAAGCGGCACGTCGCGTGCGACGTAGCCGCGCTCGACCATAAACGAGGCGAAGGGTTCGGGTGGGATGACGGCGACCAGATCGGGCACCGCGATCCGGTCGTCGGGTGCGACAGTATAGAACCCGATCGGCACGCTGGCCGATGCGTTCCAGACCAGCCTTGGCGCAGTCGGAACGAATCCGGCAAAGGCGATCCCGAGCGTGGCAACCGTCGTCACCATGACATAGCGAAAGCGCGTCATGGGGCGATCTCCCGCCGCCAGAGCCATGCCTGATGACGCTCCGCGGTGTAGGGACGCGGCGCTTCGCCTGCGTTTATCCAGTGGGAGACGTGCCGCCAATGATCGGGATCGACTTGGGCCGGATCGACACCTATGGCCTCGATCCCGTCGACATGGCGAAGGACAGCCTCGACCTTCGGCCAGCCTTCGATCTTCAGCAGGATTTCGCCGCCTGGACGGACGAAGGGCAGCGTCTGATAGGACTGGCCCGGCGCAACCGCGCGCAGGATGTCGAGGCGCGAAATGATCGTGCCGTGGTCGTTCGCCGCCCAGCGGACGAACGCAAACACCGTGCCGGGATGGAAGAATACAACACGCCGGTTGCGATCGAGGATCTGCTCACCAGTCGCATGGCCGAATCTGATCCAGTATTCGGTCTTGCCTTCCACCCAGGTCAGTTCCGCGCGGGTCAGATCGCCGTCATGGGCGTCGATGCCGATCATGGGCGGTCTCCCCCTATGTCGGGAAACTCGCGCGCCAGCAGGTCGCGCAGCATGTCGGCGACGGTGATGCCGCGCTGGAAGGCCGCGATCTTGATGCGGCCGCGCAGCGCCGGCGTGATGTCCACGGTCAGCCGCGCCGAATAGGCGTCGGCGGTATCCGTGCGCTTTGGCGGCGCGTCGCCGGCCTTGATCCAGCTATCGGGATCGGCCGGGCGCGTAGCGAAGCAGCGCTTCTCGGTGCGCGCCGTCATGACGAAATTCCGTCATGGAATGGCAGCACGGTGGCGATGCGCGCCCGCGCGCACTCGGCCATGTCGGGGTCGATCTCGCAGCCGAGATAGCGCCGGCCGGAAAGCCGGCAGGCTTCCCCGGCCGCGCCGGAACCGGCGAACCAGTCGCCGACCAGGCCGCCTTCGGGGCAGCTCGTGCGGATCAGGATCTCCAGGAGCGCCGACGGCTTTTCGGTCGGATGGATGGCGCGGCCGTGGCAGTTGCGCAGGTAGATGACCGAGCGCATGAGGCGCGGCCCGCCGTCATGGCTGACATAATGGCCGGCGTCGATCTGGCCGGTATGGGGCGGGCGCTGCTTGCGCCGCACCGTGCGGGCCGTCGCGTCGGGCGTGGTCTGGACGTCGTTGTAGATGTCACGCCAAGCGGTCTCGGCGGGATAGAACTGGACGGCCAGTTCATGCACCCGCTTGAAGCGGTCGGCATGAAAGCCGGTGCCGTTCTGCTTTTCCCAGACGATCTCCTGCGCGATCCGCAAGCCGGCGTCAGTGAAGCGGTCGGCGGTCGCCATGAAGCTGCGCAGCGAGCCGAAGACCCAGAGCGAGCCGGTCGGCCTGAGGGCGGCGCGCGCCAGCACGACCCAGCCCTCGACGCGCCGATCCCAGGCGAGCGAAGTGTCGCCATAGGGCGGATCGGCGATGATCATGTCGTAGGGTGCGTGCCAGGGCATTTCTTCGCGGCAGTCGCCGGTAAGGATCGTCATGCCGATACCCTCCCGATCCCCAGCAGGCCGATCTCGGCGGCCAGGGCGGCAATCTCGCGCGCGGCGGGTGATCGGCGCCCGATCTCGCGGACGAGCCGCCCGGTCTGCGCGGCGTCGGCGAAGACGACGCGCTGGCCGATGGCGCTGGTGAGCACGGGAGGATCGTGGTCCGCCAGCGTCTCGGCGGTCTCGCGGGCGATGACGGTGCGGGCACCGCAGCGGTTGAGCACGAAGCGGGCAACGAGCTGGGGCCGGTAGATGCGCGCCTCCGCCAGGAGGGCGAGCATCTCCGCCGAAGCCCAGCCGTCGAACGGCGATGGCTGCACCGGGATCAGCACGAGATCGGCGGCGAGCAGCGCGGAGCGCATGAGGCCGGCGACGCGCGGTGGCCCGTCGATGACGATGCGATCGACATCGCGGGCGAGTTCGGGCGCTTCGCGATGCAGCGTGTCGCGGGCCAGGCCAACGGTGCCGAAGGCGCGTGGCAGGCCCTCACGCGCGCGTTGTTGCGACCAGTCGAGGGCGGAGCCTTGCGGATCGGCGTCGATCAGGGTGACGCGCTTGCCACCCTGAGCCAGTTCACCGGCAAGATGCAGCGCCAGCGTCGTCTTGCCGACACCGCCCTTCTGGTTGAGGAGCGCGATGATCATTTGCACCCCCCCGGCAGATCGAGAGGCAGGCGGGGTCTTTCTGCAGATTCAGGAGCCTCGGTTGCGCCTCGATCAGATGCCGGTCGAGGCGATGCCGGGGCGTCGGATGCCCTCTTCTTAGCGGCTCTACCAAGGCTTCTGGCGGTGTCGCGGATGAGGTTTTCCACATCGCGCGCGCGCTCTTCAAAGTTAGACTCTTTGTTAGACTCTAAGTTAAGGGCGCGATTTCCTGAATGGGTTCCGGGTGTTAAGCCCGGTTTCGGTTCCTGATAGCACGAGCCTCCGGTTCCCGATAGCACGATAGTCCGGGTTCCCGATAGCACGAGGCCATCCACAGGTTTTCCACAGGGCGCGAGCGGCTCGAAGGCCAGCTGCATTCGCCCGCCGACCTCGGCCTCGAGAAACAGCGAATAGCCCGGCAGCGGCTGGCGCCGGATGATGTCGCGCAACTCGAAGGCGAAGCGCTTGAACGGCGACAGGCTGCCGGATTTCTGGTGAAGGTGACGGAAATCGAACCGCCAGCCATCGCGCTGGCGGCCGCCGTGCTTGCGCACCAGGCGGTAGAGCCAGCGGTCGAGGCCGCCGGTGAGATCGAAATAGGTCCGGTCGATGGTCAGCACGAGCGCATCGTCGAGGACGGCCTGGTAGAACCAGTCCGGCACGATCATCTCGATGCCATCGGGTCTGCCGCTATGGTCGGTGCGTTCCTGCCATTCGTTGATCCAGGAGAAGCGATGCCGGCGCCCTTCGACCGGCTGGCGGATCGAGGTGGAAATCGTGGTCGATTGCAGCCGGTCGAGCGCCGCCTTCAGGCGCTGATAGTCGCGCAAGCCGGTGCCGCGCCCGACATAGGTGAGAATCTCGTAGGGCGTGGCGGCCATCAGCCGGGAGGTGCGAAGGCCGCTGTCGCGGGCTTCGACGATCTGGCTCGCCGCCCAGATCAGAATATCGGCGTCCCAGATCGTGGCCATGCCGTGATCGGGAACAGCCTCGACCCGGATGGAGACATTGCCGGCGGCGAAGTCGATGGGCGCGATGCGCTTCGACTTGGCGAGGGAGAAGAAGGGATAGGCCATGAGATCCTGCGCGTCTCGTGGCGCGAAATCGCCGGGGAGCGCCCGGAACAGGTCGAGCTGCCCGCGCTCAGAAAGGGATCGGCGTCGCACCGTCATGAAGGGAACCGGCTGCGATCAGCGGGCGTAACGACCGGCCTGCGGGCCGGACGGAAACGCATGACGCTTGGCGGGCAGCACGGAGCCGCGCGGATCGGAGGTGGAGGTCACCGCGCCGCGCTCGGTCCAGGCCTCAAGATCGTCGATGGCATAGACCACACGGCCGCCAAGCTTGCGATAGGCTGGCCCGGTTCCGTAGGTGCGGTGCTTTTCGAGGGTCCGGGCCGAGAGGCTGAGAAAGGTCGCGGCCTCCTTGGTCCGTAGAAAACGCGGCGGCAGGACGACGGGTTCATGTGGCATGATCGGGCCTCCGTGGGGTTGCAAGCGGCCGCTGCGGATCAGCGGCGGGCAATGACCACGGTGGCGCAGGAAGAGCGGCGAGTTGCAGGGCGAAGTTGGGGGGTATCGAAATCGCCCACCATCAGGGCAAAGGATCGCGTTATCGTGGGCGGCGATGACGCAGGAGTTTCCGATAACCGCCGGCGACCATGGAACGGGCGTCGCGCAGGAATGCCTTGATGGCATGACGGGCCGAGGACGCCTGCCATTCGTCCCGCTCAAGCCGGCCGGTGTTCAGAAGAACCCGCGCGATCTCCTGCTGCGTCGCGCCGGCCCGATGGCCATCGAAGGCCCGCAGCATCCGTCGGAGGCGCGCGCGTTGCTGGCGTGTCAGGCGCGTATCCGGCGGGATCGCGCGACCATGCAGGGCCGAAAGGAAGCGTTGAATGGCCTCGATCCGGTCGAAACCGGCGAGGCTGAGAGGGACGACGGCGACCGCGATCGCGTCCCCCATAATGGCGCCGTCGAAGATCTGGAGCTTCCGCCCATTGCCAAGCGGGACATGGAACTCCGCGCCAGCGTTCTCGACCGAGAAGTCGAGGCGCCAGTTCGGCGGAGCGCCGTCAGTGCTGTCGTCAAGTTCCGAAGGGGCTTCGGTCAGCACCACCACACTTGTGTCCTCCGCTGGGAGCCAGAAGACCGGCGCATCGGGTGGCGGGACCAGCGGATCGACAGGGAAATCGCAACCCCCAGCGCTGCCGGATCCGTTCGGTCAGCGGTTGGGGGTCTCCATGGTCGGCAATTGAGGCTTCAAAATCTGCGTCATAATCGTCATTGCGGCGCAGCCATTCCCAGGCCAGATCGGATGCCGTCAGTTCATCCAGATGGTCGTATTGCGCCGACGAACGCCAAGTCGATGCGTCAGGGGTCATCGCGGCCTCCCGGGTCTACTCAAACGAATTGAGAAGGGTCAGGATTCCCGCACGCGTTGAATTGAGGAAGTCAGGCGATGGTCAACAGGTGATGCGCGGCACGCATCACGCGTCAGGAATTGCGCTGGCTTTCGCGGACCAGTTCGCGGTAGCCGTGTTCGGTCATCCAATGCGCGCGAGCGAGATGAGTATCATGGATGGAGCGGCAGCGGTCGGGATCGCACTCTGGATCGAGGCCAAAGAGAACCTGCACAGCTTCGCGCCAATCGGCGCCATCACGCTCGGCATCGAGAAGGCGCATGTAGAGTTTCATATGCTCGCGATCATAAGACGTCAGCGTCTGGCTGGACGGTGGTGTGTCGAGATATGTCTGTGTCGCGCGGCCCATCATTCGCTCACGTTCGGGTAACGTATTTGTTAACCATCTTCGGCGGAAGATAGCCATTCCTTTTGACGAGAACCTGACATCACGCTGGCCGCTGTTTCACCGTTTGTCGGTGTTGACCGTATCGTGTTGCAGCAACACGCCCTCGCCCTTATCCGTCGACAAGAAAACGATCCCGGCCGCTTCGAGAGCGCGGCGCACCTGGTCGCGGGTGGACTCGAACACCTCGAGCCCGCTTTGGGATTCGAGGCGTTTGAGTGCGGTCAATGCGACCTGGGCCTTGTCGGCGAGCGTCTCCTGTGTCCATCCCAGTAACGCGCGCGCAGCCCGAGATTGGCGAGCGGTGATCATACATGATCACCTCCCACCGGGATACGCACGCACTCCAGAACTACGACTTCTCTATTCGGACCAACCCAGTAGCGAGAGACCCGTCACTCTCGAGCGGACATTTTACATACTATAGTTGATAAACTCATAGTATGTAAATCGCGATCTTCCTGCGCATGGACATGCGCAAACTGGTCGGCCGGAACTTCGCCCGCCTGCGTCGGGAGAAGGGCCTGACTCAGGAAGAGGTCGAAGCACGTTCCGGCTTCAGCCAGCAATATCTCAGCAGCCTCGAACGTGGGCGGAGGAATCCGACCGTGATTACGCTGTATGAACTCGCCCAGGCCCTCGGCGTCAGCCACGTCGATCTGGTCGAGCCCGACGACGAGGTTTGAGCGGCACACCCGCGAGGATCATGCTTCTCTTCGTGGTCGGTACAAGACCGCCACAGGATGGGATCAGAGGAACCGGCGGGACAATCTAAATTGCGACATCACCTCGGCATCGGCCTTGGCGGTCAAGTCGTATTTGCGCGCTCGCCGTTCCCCGTCCCCTCACGGGAAGTGCCTCGATCGAGCAGCAACCCGATCGAATCTTTATGCCGATGGAGTTGCGCCTTCCGGCCGCTGGCCCCAGTTGAATTCCGTTCCGTCGATCCACATGCGATGGAGGATCACAGCGATTTTCCGCGCCAACGCGATGATTGCCTTCTTGTGGCCTCGGCGTCGCGAGATCTGTGCACCCCATGCCTTGAGCGCCGACCACCGTTTCACGCGCGTCAGCAGCACTTGCGCGGCCTCATAGAGGAGGCTTCGCATCATCTCATCGCCCCATCTCGATATCCGTCCGTTGCGATCGACTTCGCCGGATTGTAGCTTGCGTGGTGTCAGTCCAAAGTGGGCGCCGACAGTGCGTGAGCGCGTGAAGCGGGCCGGAACATCGACCGTCGCCCGGAACGTCAGTGCGACAAGAGGACCGACGCCGGGAACGGTCATGAACCGGCGTGTCACTTCATCCTGGCGGGCTAACCGGACAAGCATGTCATCCAACCGGCCAAATTGCTCTCGCAACCCGCGCCGCGCCAGCAGCAAAGCGTCGGCCACGGTGTGCAGGTCCGTGTCAGCGATCAACTCGCGCACCCGAGACTCGAAGTCGCGAGCAGTCACCTTGCCGAGGTGATAGCCGAAGTTTCGGATGAGGCCGCGGATTTCGTTTTCGACGTCCTGCAGCTTGTTCCGCAGGAGTTGCCGCGCGGTGAGGATGGTGCGGAGACGCTGGCTGTTGGGCGTTTTCACATGCACCGGCTTGAACAGTCCGACGCGCATCATCTGCGCAATCCCGCGCGCATCGTGCCGGTCTGTCTTGTTGAGTTGCGCCGCCAGCGCTGCTTTCATGTGTCGGGTTTCGACGCAGACAACCGGAATGTTGGCTTCCGCCAACGACCCATAGATATGCTGTGACAACATCCCCGCCTCGAGACCGACGCGGACGATCGGAAACTGAAGTGACAGGATATGCTGAGCGATCTCTTCCGGATCGGAGAAAAGCTTGCGTTCATGCACCACGTTGCCATCGTGATCGACGACGCAGAGATTGACACTGCGGGCCGAGACATCCAGCCCGATATAATAGCTTTGAGACATTCCGAATCCCCTTCTTCGAATCAAGGACCGGCAGTTCTCATAACCAATCTTCGGACGGTTTTGTAAACTACGACTATTTCAGTCGTTCCTGGCATGTTCGCTGGAACGATAGCGCCGGCTGCAAGCGGCTCCGGAGTTCCTGACGTCACGGCCACTGCCACGCGCTGAGATCTTCGTTCATGGGGATACCCGGGCACTTGCTTGCAAGGTAGATCCAGGATCGTCACACCTGGGGGGAAAATCATCCTTGGAAGCGTCTGTCCCCGAGCGAATGTATGGCGCAGAGATATTCTCGTTGCATCTGGAGTTGCTCGCGCCAGAATCGGCCGAGCGGCTGGGGGAGGTCGTTCCGGCTCGCAGCATTACTGTGGCTGCGCGCCGGAACGGGATGCAAATGACCTCATGGCATCGCCGCCTGCAACGTGATCGAGCTTTTCGAGTAGGTGCCGGAACATGTCTTCGGATCCGGTAGGCAATGCAAAGGCGGGATGCCTTTGCAGCTGTCGGGTAATCTCTCTCCGATGCCCGCGCCAATTGCGCGCGACACCTCAAAATTCGTGTCCCGTCTCATCTGCATCCGTATCCCTTCTCGTCATGATACGAAACAAAGCATGCCAAATTCCGTTCCCGCAAAGTTCTGTGGTGCGAGGGCACGGCTTGCTGGTGCACGGTTCCACGCGTCATCGAAACGCGCTGCTAACGTGTCAGAAGTATTCAAGATTGGTTTGGAGAGAAGAGTGAAATGGTTCGACCAGCGCACACGGATGAAGACAAAACGTCGCTTTGCTGAGGGACGGAAGCAAAGCGGAATGAGCGGTCATTGGCACGTTGATGGCCGAATGACGTGTTCGGGGCGTAGGCAGATCGGCTACTTCTGGATAGGCCGGGGAAGCAGGCCTGCTGTATGCCCCTGACACAGACAAAACCTCGGCTGCCCATTTCAAGCGGGGCGCCTGCAGGGCTCTTGAACAACCAATCAACTGAACTAAATCGTCTTCTGCCGGATGCCCATTCGGGGCCGGCATGTCGTGTGAATGCGAGAGAGCAGTCGGCGACAAAGGACTTGTATCCATGTTGCTCAAAGGAGGATGTGGCTATGAGAACCACTTTCGATTTCACTCCCCTGTTCCGGTCAAGCATCGGCTTCGACCGAATGCTGAGCGCGCTCGAAGCCGCGAGCCGCGTCGAGACCATCGACAACTGGCCTCCCTATGACATCGCCAAGACTGGCGAGGACGACTACCGCATCACCATGGCGGTGGCCGGCTTCAGCCAGGACGAGCTGACCATCACGCAGGAGCAGAACATGCTCATGGTGTCCGGTCAGAAGGCTGGTGAGGACAACGGTCAGTATCTGCATCGCGGCATCGCCGGACGCGCTTTCCAGCGCCGCTTCGAGCTGGCCGACCATGTAAAGGTCGTGGGCGCGAGCCTCGTCAACGGTCTACTGAAGATAGATCTCAAGCGCGAGGTTCCCGAAGAGATGAAGCCGCGCCGGATCGAGATCGCGGCGGGCGAGTCGCTCCCCAAGGTCGAGACCAAGCAGATCGAAGCCGAAAAGCAGGCCGCCTAAGGCCGTCCCCATCGCAACTCGCGCACCCGGCGCCGGGCAATCCGTTCGGCGCCGACGGGGAAGCTTTGCAATCCAGTGAACCGGAAGGAGAAAAACAATGAGTGTTCGTGATCTGATTCCGTGGGGCCGAAACAACGGAAACCAGCCCCCGAGCCTCTTCCGCGATGGCGAGCGTGATCCGTTCCTGTCGCTGCATCGTGAGGTGAACCGGCTGTTCGATGATGTCTTCCGTGGCTTCGGTTCCAGCCTGCCATCCTTCGGTGGTGTCTCCGCTTTCGGCGGGAGTTGGCCAAACGTCGAAATCTCCGACGGCGAGAAGGAGATCAAGGTGACGGCCGAGGTGCCGGGGCTCGAGGAGGAGGACATCGAAGTCCTGCTCAACGACGGCGTGCTGACACTGCGTGGCGAAAAGCGCTCCGAGACGGAGGACAAGGACAGGCAGTTCTCCGAGCGCTTCTATGGCCGTTTCGAGCGCCGTATCCCGCTCGGCTACGAGCTCCAGGAAGACAAGGTCGATGCACGTTTCAGGAATGGTGTGCTGACGGTGACCTTACCAAAGAGCGAGAAGGCGCAGTCGCGGGTCAAGCGCATCGCTATCAAGAGCTGACGCATGGCAGGCCGGCGGCGGGCCATTCGGCCGCCGCCGGCGCATCCTTCGCCAACCAGGGAGGGATGAACGATGGAGATTGTAGGACAGATAGAGCAAACGCCGAAAACGCAGGTTCCGCCGAGTTGGCCGTGCAACGACAACCGGCACAGGCCTCTTTCGATGGCAAGTTCATTTTTTCCGGAGGACGCGGTCGCGCGCATCTACAAACCATCCCGCTCGGTAATGTCCTCCGGCAAGGCGCGCACGAAGGGCTGGCGCCTCGCCTTCGAGCGGCGCACCGCGCCTTTTATCGAGCCGCTTATGGGCTATACGGGCGGCGACGATACGCTGACCCAGGTCGAGCTCAGTTTTCCGTCATTGGAAACCGCGATCAACTACGCCGAACGGCAGGGACTGACCTATGTGGTCCAAGCTCCGGACGCACAGATTGCTGCAGACCGCCGGCCAGCCGATGAAGCGCCTGTGCATGACGGAAGGCGGATGCACGCCTTCTCCGACGCGACCTTGGACCGGCTCGGCCTTTCGGCTCTTCAGGAAAGCTATGGGCGCGCGCTCGATAGCGCGGCGAACCGCAACGATCCGCCTGGTCCGGAAAGCTGGGCAACGCCCATGGGCGTGGTCGATGATCCAACGCTGACGCTGGAGGCCAAGCGTTCGATCCTTATGAACTGGGCCTTGACGGAGTATCTGATCGACCAGGCCACCAACGAGGGCATGCCTGAAAACAACCGGCCATCGCGCCTCGACGAGGTCGAACAGGCGCTGCTCGCACTCGAACGAGGAGTTGCGGCCGATCGGAATGATTCAGGCGCACGAAAGGCAGCGTGAGGTGCAGCGATGGACCCGCATGTCGTCTTCGATTGCCAGAAGGCTTTGCCGAACAGGTTTGCACTGACGCTTGCCGCCGCCGCGCGCACCCGGGCGCTCGGCCGGGGCGCTGAGCCAAGGCTCGATGCGGACAATGGCAGTGTGACCGATCTTGCGCTGCATGAGATTGCAGCCGGCGTGTTTACGCGCAACGAGCTTGCACCGTTTCTGCTCGATCCGGGCGGAAGGCGTTCTCTTCCTCCTCCCGGTCCGGGTTCCAGGCTTCGCGGCGGCGGTTGCGGAAGCGCCGCTGCCGCACCCGCCTCCCGTCAGCGGGAGACGGTTCATTGATGACGCAACCAACCGACAGTGAGGAATGAACGATGCTAAAGTCTCTGAACTCCGACAACCGGACCGCTTTCGATATCGTCAATATCGTCGCCGGTCTCGGTCTTCTGCTGTCACCTTGGTATCTCGGCTATTCGGCCGAAACCTATGCCGCGTGGAATGCCTGGGTCGTCGGCGCCGCCGTGACGCTGATCGGGGTCGCCGCGCTCTTCGCGTTCCATCAGGTAGAGGGATGGGCCAACGTTGCGCTCGGCCTTTGGGCCGTGATCGCGCCTTGGGCATTGGGCTTCTCGGCCGTGACGGCCGCGATGGCGGCGCATGTCATTGCCGGCCTCATCGCCGCGGCCCTGGCCGCAGTCAGCCTGTGGCTCGGCAGCAACCAGCCATATTCGACAGCTTGACGTCAAAAATGGCCCGGCCGTGCGCCGGGCCTATTCGCACTCTCCGTCTGACCTCAGGCGGAAAGGAGGACATCAGCCGACTGGTCAAAAACGGAGATCGCTCATGTTCAGGAGTGTCATAACCCTGCGTCCGGCCATCATCACATTCTGCGCGGCCCTCGCCTTCGCGGGACTGCCGTCCGCGGCCATTGGGCAGGCCGTGCCGGGCGTTGCGGGAGCGCTTCCCACCCTTGCCCCCGTGCTCGAACGGGTGACGCCAGCCGTGGTCAACATCTCGGTCGTCTCGGAGACGCCCGCGGCATCCAATCCGCTTTACAACGATCCGTACTTCCGACGTTTCTTCGATCTTCCCGAAGCGCCGCCCCCGCGGCAGCGCATGAGCGCCGGTTCCGGCGTGATCGTCGACGCGGCCAATGGCCATGTGCTCACCAACCATCACGTGGTTTCCAACGCCCGCGAGATCACGGTCACGCTGAAGGACGGGCGTCGCCTGCGCGCCGAGCTTGTCGGTTCGGACCAGGCGACGGACATCGCTCTCCTCAAGGTCGAGAGCAGCAATCTCGTCGCGCTGGAGATCGGCGATTCCAACCGCCTCAAGGTCGGCGACTATGTGGTCGCCATCGGCAATCCCTTCGGCCTCGGCCAGACGGTCACCTCCGGCATCGTCAGCGCGCTTGGCCGCAGCGGCATCAGCAATGACGGCTATGAGGATTTCATCCAGACCGATGCCTCCATCAATCCCGGAAACTCGGGCGGCGCCCTGGTGACGCTGGACGGCAGGCTCATCGGCATCAACACGGCGATCCTCACCCCAGCAGGCGGCAACATCGGTATCGGATTCGCGGTGCCCAGCAACATGGCGGTTTCCGTCATGAACCAGTTGATCGAGCACGGCGAGGTGCGGCGCGGCAGGCTGGGCATCGGCATACAAGACCTCACACCCGATCTCGCGGAGGCGCTCCAGCTCGGCGAGCTGCGAGGGGCTGTGATCGCCAATGTCGAGCCCGGCTCGCCAGCCGAGCGGGCCGGCTTGCAGGTGGGAGACGTGGTCACCGCGATCGACGGGCATCCCGTTCAGGGAGCGACGGACCTCAGGAACCGCATCGGCCTCACCCCGGTCGGCAGCACGATCGGCCTGACGATCAGACGCGGGGACAGCGAGCAGGTCGTCAGCGCCAAGATCGCCGCGGAGACCGGCACGTCGGCCGATCTGTCCGGCACGCCGCTCGATGGCGCCCGGATGCGGGATGCTTCCCCGCCCGAGGCGCAGCAGGCCGGAGCCGACGGTGTAGTCATCGAGAGCATTCTGCCCGACAGCCCCGCAGCACGGGCTGGCCTGCGTCCCGGAGACATGATCGTGGCGGTCAACAGGTCGCCGGTCTCTTCCGTGGCGGATTTGCGCGGCGCGATTGCGGGCCAGCGCACCATACTGGCGCTGGAGCTGATCCGCGACGGCGGCCGTCTCCTGCTAGTCGTGAGGTGAACGGGAGCTGCGACCATGGAAATGAACAAGAAAACCCAGTTCAACATCGGGTACTGGATCGCGGCCTTCTTCGCGCTGATGCTGTTTCAGTATCTCTTCACAACGGCCACGCAGGTGGCGCAGATCCCCTACAGCCAGTTCCAGACCTATCTCGAACAGGGCCGGATCGCCGAGGTCGCTGTTTCCGACCGCTTCATCCAAGGCACCTTCAGGGAGCCGGTGAATGGACGGCCGATGTTCATCACCACCCGCGTCGAGCCCGATCTGGCGCGTCAGCTTCAGGAGCACGGCGTGGTGGTCACCGGCCAGATCGAAAGCACTTTCCTTCGCGATCTTCTGTCCTGGATCATCCCAGTGGCCCTCATCGTCGGCATCTGGATGTTCATGATCCGGCGCATGGGCGGCGGCATCGGCGGCGGGCTGATGCAGATCGGAAAGTCGAAGGCGAAAATCTACGTGCAGTCCGACACCGGCGTCACCTTCAAGGACGTGGCCGGCGTGGACGAGGCCAAGGAAGAGCTGAAAGAGATCGTCGATTTCCTGAAGGATCCCCAAGGCTATGGCCGCCTTGGAGGGCGGATGCCCAAAGGCGTTTTGCTCGTCGGCCCGCCCGGCACCGGCAAGACCCTGCTCGCCAAGGCCGTCGCGGGAGAGGCCGGCGTGCCATTCTTCTCCATCTCCGGATCGGAGTTCGTGGAGATGTTCGTCGGCGTTGGCGCCGCTCGCGTGCGCGACCTGTTCGAGCAGGCGCGCGCCAAGGCGCCGGCCATCATCTTCATCGACGAGCTCGACGCGCTCGGCCGCGCCCGCGGCATCGGCCCGATGGCGGGCGGCCACGACGAGAAAGAGCAGACGCTCAACCAGTTGCTCGTCGAGCTCGACGGTTTCGACTCCTCCACTGGTCTCGTGCTGTTGGCCGCGACCAACCGGCCGGAAATCCTCGACCCGGCGCTGCTACGCGCCGGCCGCTTCGACCGTCAGGTTTTGGTCGACCGGCCCGACAAGCAGGGTCGCGTCCAGATCCTGAGTGTCCATCTGAAGAAGGCCAAGCTCTCGCCGGACGTCGAGCCGGAGAAAATCGCGGCACTAACTCCCGGATTCACGGGAGCGGACCTCGCCAACCTCGTTAACGAGGCCACGTTGCTCGCCACCCGCCGCAAGGCGGAATCCGTGACAATGGAAGATTTCAACAATGCGGTGGAGCGCATCGTGGCCGGGCTCGAGAAGCGCAACCGGCTGCTCAACCCGAAGGAACGCGAGATCGTGGCCTATCACGAGATGGGGCATGCCCTGGTGGCGATGGCGCTGCCGGGCGTCGATCCGGTCCACAAGGTCTCGATCATCCCGCGCGGCATCGGCGCGCTGGGCTACACCATCCAGAGGCCGACCGAGGACCGATTCCTGATGACTCTTGAAGAACTGCAAAACAAGATGGCGGTACTTCTTGGTGGTCGCGCGGCGGAGAAGATTGCCTTCGGCCACCTCTCAACCGGAGCCGCAGACGATCTGGCGAAGGTCACCGACATCGCCCGAGCTATCGTCACGCGCTATGGCATGTCCGAGAAGCTCGGCCATATCGCGCTGGAGAAGGACCGGCGCTCCTTCCTGGCCACCGACCAGCCCTATTACGGTCCACAGGAACGCAGCTATTCCGATGAAACGGCCGCCGCGGTGGACGCGGAGGTACGCCGGATCGTCGACGAGACGTTCGACAGGACCGTCGCGCTGCTTTCCGAACGCCGCGATTTGCTGGAACGAACTGCCCGCCGTCTACTGGAAAAGGAGACGCTTGACGAAGCGGAACTCCGCGCGCTGGTCGACGTTGATGCGCCGGCGCGTGAGGTGGTTCCATCCGGCTGAGGACGTAGCGTGGATCTGCCAAACCTGCATCGCGACGACTTGCCGCAGCTTCGAGAGCTTGCAAGCTTGGTGCTTGCACCAGCTTTCACGCCCCAATATCAACTATTTCACGACAGTTGCTAAGGGTTTGAATGAGCGTATTGTCTGGGGACGCAGTCATCGTGCCTACTGGCGTGCCGGGCCTGGACGACATCCTGGCAGGTGGCTATGCCGCCAACCGTGCTCACCTCATCGAGGGTCAGCCAGGTTCCGGAAAGACCACGATCGGCATCCAGTTTCTGCTCGAAGGCCTGCGCAGCAGCGAAAGGTGTCTTTACATCACGCTATCCGAAAGCAAGCGTGAGCTGCTGGCCGTAGCCGAGCGACACGGCTGGGATCTCTCCGGCCTCGAAATCTACGAGCTCATCCCGCCCGAACTGAGCCTCGATCCGAGCAACCAGCAGACACTGATCCATTCCTCCGAGCTGGAACTCGGGGAGACGGTGCGCATGGTCCTGGCAGAGGCCGAGCGGGTCAAGCCCACCCGCGTGGTCTTCGACAGCCTCTCGGAAATCCGCCTGTTGTCACAGGGCTCCCTGCGCTACCGGCGGCAGGTGCTGGCGCTGAAGAATTTCTTCCTGCTCCATAATACGACAGTTCTCCTGCTCGACGATCTCGCGGCCGGACCTGACGACCTCAATCTTCACAGCTTGGCCCACGCCATCATCCGGCTGGAGCAACTGGCGCCCATCTATGGTGTGGAGCGGCGGCGTGTCCGGGTCATCAAAATGCGTGGAACGCATTTCCGCGGCGGGTATCACGACCTCATCATTCGGCGCGGCGGGGTGCAAGTGTTTCCTCGCCTCGTCGCCCAGGAGCACCAGCGCGCCTTCGACTCGGAACCCGCCTCCAGCGCACTGCCGGAGCTCGACGCGTTGCTCGGCGGCGGACTAGACCGCGGCACTACGACGCTGATCGCCGGCCCCTCCGGTTCGGGCAAGTCGTCGCTGGCGCTCGCATTCGCTTACGCTGCGCTGAAGCGCGGCGAGCATGCCCTTTTCGTCAATTTCGACGAGACGCGGCACGTCTTCTTCCGCAGGGCGGCCGGCCTCGGAATGGACCTCCAGCCCTTCCACGACGCCGGCGCGCTTGTGGCGGAGCACGTGGACCCTGCGGAGCTGTCGCCGGGCGAACTCGTCGGCAGGATCCGCAACGCGGTCGAGGGACACGACGCCCGGGTGGTCGTGATCGACTCCCTCAGCGGATACATGAACGCGATGCCCGAGGAGCAGTTCCTGCTGCTGCAGATGCACGAGCTGGCGACCTATCTCAACCAACAGGGCGTGGTGAGCATCCTTATCCTCGCGCAGAGCGGCATGGTAGGGCAGATGCATTCGCCGCTCGACCTGACCTATCTTAGCGACGCCGTGCTGATGCTGCGCTTCTTCGAGGCCGGCGGCCGCATTCGGCGCGCCGCCTCGGCGATCAAGAAGCGCACCGGTCCGCATGAAAGCACCATCCGCGAGTTCATGATCGACGCCGGCGGCATCCGGGTAGGCGAGGCGCTGACCACGTTCCGCGGGTGCTAACCGGCGTCCCGGCATATGAAGGCGACGACCAGACACTCATCAGGCAACGCGATGCCGCCGGATAGCGGGCGCGTCCTGCTTCTCACGCCCGAGGGCCGCGATGCAGAGGTAGCCTCCGCTATCTTGCGCAACGTGGGCATTACCTCGCGCGCCGTCCGGGTTATCCCGGAACTCATCGAACACCTGCCGGAGGCCAGCTGTGCTGTGGTCTCGGCGGAAGGGCTCCTCCGCGCGGACCGGCAGGAATTGGCGGCATGGATCAACTCGCAGCCGCCGTGGTCCGACTTCCCCTTCGTCCTCCTCACCTTCCGCGGTGCGGCCCCCGATCCGCGCCTGGTCGAGCTGCTCGGCAACGTCACCATCCTCGAGCGGCCGTTCCACCCCAACGTGCTGGTCAATGCCGTGCGCTCGGCGGCGCGGGCGCGCCGGCGCCAGCGCGAGGCCGAGCTTTACCTGGACGAACGCCGGCGCTCTGAGGAGCACAAGGAAATCCTGATCCGCGAGCTGCATCACCGTGTTAAAAACATGCTCGCCACCGTGCAGGCGCTGATCCGGGCGCCGACGACCGCCGTGGGCAGCGTCGCCGAGTTCCGGGACATCCTCTCGGCGCGCCTCCAGTCGCTGGCCCAGACCCACGACCTGCTGCTTGCTGGTGATTGGCAGGCCGTGCCGCTCAGGGAGATTCTGCGGGGCGAGCTCAGTCCGTTCGGCGACGGCATGCGTATTCAGCTCGAAGGCCCGGAAGTGGAATTGCCGCCCGATCTCGCCCTGGCGCTTGGGATGGCGTTTCACGAGTTAGCGACGAACGCCGCCAAATATGGCGCCCTGTCGACCCCAGCCGGTCGGCTCGAGGTCAACTGGGAAATACGAGCAGACGACACCGAACTGGAACTCGCTCTGCGCTGGGTCGAGCGCGACGGTCCTTCCGTAACGCAGCCTGGCCGGCAAGGCTTCGGAACCAAGCTGATCCAGCGTATGCTGGGTAGTCGCAAGGGAGCAGGCTTTTCCTTTGATTTTCAGCCGTCTGGATTGGAGTTCGGCCTGACCCTGTCTCTGGAGCAACAGCCTTCGGCTGGCATCGCCGGAGTCCCGGCCAGGATACCTGCGGTCGGACCTCTCGGGGCGTAGGATCATTCCGTTGGCTCGGATAGACCGCCCGCTTCCGCAGGAGACGAGTATGCCTGAGCATCTGCTCTGTGCCGCAAGAAGCCTCATTGCTCGTGGTTTCTACATGTCTGCTTACAGGAAGCGGCAAAGACGTCCACAACGGTCAGGAGGGGGCACAATGCGGTCATTCGTGAAGCGTGGCGGGAACGACTGACCAAGGCTCGAAGCTGCCATCCGGGAGCGACCGAATACCCCATCTATAATAGTCGTTCTCGCTGTGAGCACCAGCCGAAATTCAGGTGCAATTATCAAGGATAGAGAGACGACGCTCCCGTCCATGCCCGTCTGATTCGGTCGCCGGACCTTGCCAGAAGCGGCGGGCGCGATCCGGTGAAGCAGGAGGGAAACCCGGCGGCTTGCGCCGCCGGGCCTCGGGTTCCCGATCAGAACGGAATGTCATCGTCGTCGATGAACTTGCCGTCGTCGTTCTGGGTCTGCTTCGCCCGGCTCAGGAAATCGACCGTCTCGGCGATGATCTCGCAGCCGTAGCGATCGACCCCGGCGGCATCGGTCCATTTCGTGTAGTGGATGCGGCCGCGAACCAGAACCTTCATGCCCTTGTCGCAATGCTGCTGGACCGTCTTGCCGAGGCCGTTGAAGCAGGTGATGCGGTGCCATTCGGTGTCCTGGACCCGATAGCCGTTCTCGTCGCGCAGGACGCGGCCTTCCGAATAGCGGGGGCGCGAGGTGGCCAGGGTGAAGTGGGTGATGCCGGTGCCGCCCTGGGTGGTGCGGGTTTCGGGGGCCTGGCCGATGTTGCCGGCGAGGATGACGATGTTCTGCATTGTAGGTCTCCGTTGCTCCTCGGAGGGACCGTCCCTCCGACGAGACCCGGCCAAGGCCGTCGGAAGACTCCTGCAACTGCCGCCCTTGCTGCAGCTTGCCCCCAAGGCCCCAGGTGGGGCGGGCAGCCGCGTTTGCGCGGCAACACGGCTGGGAGCCGCGGGGGTTGCTGGTGGAAGCCGAACGGACTTAGGGGATCAGTCAGGCGGAGGGATGGTGCTTTCGAAAGCAGATCGGGGACGCACAGCAGAACCATCGTCCTTGCTGGCGACAGCGACCAGGCAGGCCCCCATGCGAACCGAGACCACCGGCATGGCACTCCTTCAACCGTCTTTGCCGGTCACCGTCGTGTCCGCCGCCGGAAGGCCATGTCATCCGCGATGTGATCGGACAGGCTATCGGGTTCTCAGGTCCGGTATGGCGCCGCCCTGCTTCATCGGCCAAAGGCTCGGTCCCTCAGCATCGTGAAGGGACAAGGAAGGTGTTCGCGAAGGCCCCACGAAACGACGTGGACCGATGCAGCGGGGCATCGACCGCACGGGACCACGGTTCGCACCGCAGACCATTTCAAGCGCCGCGAGAAGCAGACCGGGTGCGATGGTGACATGCTGCGACGAACTGCTTTTCCGTCTTGGGCGAAACGACCGGGGCTCGGCGGCGCAAGCTGCCGGCCTTCCTCAGAAGTGGCTGATCGCGTCTGCCGTTTCAGCGCGAGAACACCGACTCGCCGAGGGCGTTCAGATTGACGATGGCCGAGATGCCGAGGACGAGACCGCCCATGCCGCCGAACAGGTTGAGAACCAGCCCCGAGTCGATGGCGTTCTTGGTGATGCCATAGACAAGGGCATAGCCGGCGATGACGGCGGGCACGGCGAAGAGAGCGAGCGCAATGAGCCGCAGGGCCGGGTTCTTCGCGAAGCCAAGAGTCACGATCACAAGCGCGATCGAGAGCACGGCGGCGCCGATGGCCATGAGGCCGGACATCACGACCCCGGCGCCCGCGCCCCAGGCATATTGCGCGGCCGTGATGGCTGCCATGACGGGCAAGGCATAGATCGCGAGATTCCAGGCGATCACGCAGGCCGCGATGGTGAGCGAGATGGCGAGCAGGATCAGCGTCATGGAAACCTCCAGAGAACGGTTGGGGATCACGACAGGCTGCCGGGAGATGCGCTCCGCCTGCGACTATGCTGCTTCGCCGGTTCTGCAAGGATGTTCCATCAAAGGCGCGGCCTTGCATCTTGTCAAGTATCGGCGGCCGAAAGCCGCCAGGCGGCGGCGCTTACGCGCCGCCGTCGAACTTCATGACCGGGATGCCGAGCTTGCGGGCCTTGTCGGCGAGATTCTCCTGAATCCCGGTGCCGGGGAAGACGAGGACGCCGACCGGCAGCACGTCCAGCATGGCATCGTTTCGCTTGAACGGCGCCGCCTTGGCGTGCTTGGTCCAGTCGGGCCGGAAGGCGACCTGGGGCACCTTGCGGTGATCTGCCCAACGGGAAGCGATCAGTTCGGCTCCCTTCGGCGACCCGCCGTGCAGCAGCACCATCTCGGGGTGCTTGGCATGGACCTGATCGAGCTTCGCCCAGATCAGGCGGTGATCGTTGAAGTCCGCGCCGCCAGTCACGGCAACCTTCGGGCCGGCGGGCAGCATCACCTCGGTCTCGGCCCGGCGCTTCGCGGCAAGGAAGTCGCGGCTGTCGATCATCGCGGCGGTCAGGTTGCGATGGTTGACCATCGAGCCGCTGCGCGGCCGCCAGGCACTGCCGGTGTGGTGCTCGAAAGCCTCGGCCGCGAGGTCGCGGAAGAGTTCCATGCTGGCGCGCCGTTCGATCAGGGTCTGCCCCTCGGCCGTGAGGCGTTCGAGTTCGACCGACTTGACCTCGCTGCCGTCCTGTTCCCGCTGAAGCCGGCGCTGCGCCTGCTCGTTGTCGTCGAGATCGCGCTCCACCCGGCCGGTGGCGCGGTGGAAGAGATTGACGGTCCCCCAGAGCAGCTCTTCGAGGTCGGGCTCTAAGCGGGTGTCGCCGAGCGTCGCGACGAGGGCGTCGAAGATGTCGGTGACGGCGGCGGCGACGGTGTTGCCCTCGGGCAGCGGCCTCGGATCGGGTTCGTCCTGGAACGGGCGCCAGCCGTAGAGCTGGAGTTCGGTGAGGGTGTGATCGGTCTGGGAGGAGGTGTGGACCGGCTCGTCGCCTGCGGAATAGGTTTCGTTCGTCATCGGGAGCGTCCTTCGTCTGGAGACCGCGCCCATCGCGGCCTTCGCAGGCGTCGAAGCGCA
Organism: Chelativorans sp. J32; assembly: GCF_000518985.1. Lineage (GTDB taxonomy): Bacteria > Pseudomonadota > Alphaproteobacteria > Rhizobiales > Rhizobiaceae > Chelativorans. The sequence continues at coordinate 33,894 of NZ_JAEQ01000010.1, read as the reverse complement.
CGGGCGGGACGGGTTGGCAGCCCTCGCCCGCTCCGCGAGGGCCTTGATGGCCGGGGGTGGGCTATTTTGACTTTCGCGATGCAAAGGCGGGGTTCGTCCCCGCCGGCGGAAAATAGTCCAAACCCGGCCATTGCCTGCCCGGCCCGTTTGTGCGCCGATCGCCCTCTCCGAAGGCCGTGGGCGCGGGACTCTCCGACGATGGATGCACCTGCCGATGGCGAAAGACTGAAACCGGCAGAGGATGACGCTGGGCCGCGCCTCCGGGACCGATCACGACCTCACCTCTCCATGAACCGGCGGACGTCTTCAGGATGAAGCTGATCCTTCAGACGCGCCCGGAGGGCATCGGCGCCGTGGCGTCGCAGATCATCGTTGAAATCGCCGTTGAGCGGCGTGAGCGACATCGCCTCGATCCCGAGGCTCTCTGCTCTGGCGGCCAGGCCGTCTCTTGCACCGTCCCCGGCCGGGTCGCGATCCCTGACGACATAGAGCCGGCGCAGCGACGGCGGGAACAGGATGGCAGCGAGGTGAGCGGCCGAAAGCGCCGCCAGCATCGGCATGCGGGGCAGAACCTGACGGGGCGACAGCACGGTCTCGATGCCCTCGCCGGCGGCGAGAACCTCAGCGGCGGTTCCGAAGCGGACAGCGTGCCCGAGAAGGACGCCCATCGCCCGCCGCGGTGTTTCGACAGCCGCCTTGCCGGAACCGTCCGGGGCGAGCCAGGTGCGATGCGCGCCGGTCTGCTGGCCCGCAAGATCGGTGACGGCGGCAACGAGTGCCGGCCGGATCTCGGTGGGTGAAGACTCGTCGGGTCTATAGTAGCACCTCGGATGGTAGCGCAGCGCGGTGGTGTCCGAGAGGGAGGTGATCGCCCGCCCGTTGAGGTAGATCGCCGCAAGGGTGCCGTGGATCGGCTGCGCCATGGCGAAGAGGCGGCGCGACGCTTCAGGCGAACCGGGCACGCTGCTGGATGTGCTGCCGGTCGGCGTCCTCGTCTTCTCCGGTTCAGGATGCGGGAGGGCAAGGAAACGGCGCGCTTCCTCGGCCACGTCCTTGAAGTCGACAAGGCCAAGCGCCTCGCGGATGACGTCGAGCAGATCGCCATGCTCACCCGTGGCCATATCGGTCCATTTCCCCGCCGCGCCCTTGCCGGATTCCTGGCCGGTGAGACGGACGAACATGGAACGGCCGGGCGTGTTCTGCACATCGCCGACCAGCCAGTATCGCCCGGCGCGACGGCCGGACGACAGGTAGTGGCGGCAGACCGCCTCGGCCTCGCGGCCGAGACGGATCGCCAGTTCGGATGCGTCGTGACGCGGCATCACGCGGCCTCCCGCTCGCCGATGCGTTCGACCGGCCAGCGGTCGAGAACCTTGGCAAGCACCGCAGGGCCGGCGGCATCGATCGGAACGAACATGCGCAGCTTCCACGAGATGATCTCGTGGAACAGGCCATAGGCCGTGAGGCGCTGGCGCATGCTGTCGGTGAAGCCGGAGAGTTCGATGCGGTTCACGCCCATGACGCGCGCCCGGCGAAGCTGGAGGCCCTCGGAGAGATCGAGGATCGTCCGGCCTTCCATCAGCGCCGCGAAGGCATCTTCGGGCGTGACAGATGCTATGCCGGTAGTGGTCGCGTTTGCCGCCCAGGCCGGGGAGACCTTGCGGCCGATGATGCGCTCGCCGGCATCGGTCTGAAGCCGATAAACACGGGTGGAGTCATTCGGCAGCCGCTTCCAGATCGGCAGCAGCAGGCCCGTCACCATATGCAGGGTGGCGTCGGCAAATTCCGGCACCTCCGCGAGTTCGGCCTTCCAAGCCGAAGCGAAGGCGTCCCGGTCCACCTCGACCCAATGGGTTTCGCCCATCATTCTGACCGGGATGTTCTGCGCTTCCATCGGCCGGATCAGCCTGACGCGGCGCTCGATCTCGCCATCGTCGAGCATGACGCTGGTGGTGGGGATCTGCACCGCCGCGCGGCCCGAGCGCTCGTTGATCAGCAGCTTCGCGCGCGGATCATCGAGTTCCGCCAGGGCGACGTCGAGCGTCACCGGCCGGTTGCGCCTGCGCTCGGTGATCGTCAGCAGGCTGGTTTCGGCCCCGGTGCGCGGATGGGTGTAGATCACCTGCCGGTCGCTGACGGTGAACGATTCCGCGCGCAGCGTCTCCAGCCCGGCGTCATAGGTGCCCGAAGCGATGGCGCCTTCGATGCGCGCGGTCAGAAGCTGCTCGAAGGCGGTGAACAGGATACCCTGAAGCTCGATGGTCAGTGCCAACACCCGGTTGAGGAAGGTGGTGATGGCGGGCAGATCGTCCTTGATGCCGTTGCTGTCCATCAGCTTCAGGCCGGTGGCGGACTCGAACCGCTCCAGCGAGCAGCCCTCGACCTTGCCTCGCACCAGCAGCAGATAGAGCTGGCGCAGCGCATCGCGCGCGTAATGGGATTCCAGATTGTCCTCGGGGCGGAACAGGCCCTGGCCGCCGGTCTGGCGCTGACCGCGCGTGATCGCGCCCAGCGTGTCGAGGCGGCGGGCAATGGTCGAGAGGAAGCGCTTTTCGGCTTTGACGTTCGTGGAGATCGGCCGGAACAGCGGCGGCTGCGCCTGATTAGTGCGATGCGTGCGGCCAAGGCCCTGGATGGCGGCGTCCGCCTTCCAGCCCGCCTCGAGCAGATAATGGACGCGCAGCCGGGTGTTCTTCGCTGACAGCTCGGCGTGATACGACCTGCCGGTGCCGCCAGCGTCGGAAAAGACCAGCACGCGCTTGGCATCGTCCATGAAGGCTTGGGTTTCCGCGAGGTTCGCCGAACCCGCGCGGTTCTCCACGATGAGGCGGTCGATGGTCACGCCGCGCTTGCGGACGATGCGCCGCGAGCGCCCCGTCACCTCGGCGACCGTATCGGTCCCGAAATGCTGGATGATCTGGTCGAGCGCGCCGGGAACCGGCGGCAGCGAAGCCAGACTGGCGATCATCTCGTCGCGCCGCGCCACGGCTTCGCGGCTTTCGACCGGCTGGCCGTCGCGATAGACCGGGCGCGAGGACAGGTTACCTTCTGAATCCGTGAACGGCTCGTAGAGCTGGACCGGGAAGGAATGGACGAGGTAGTCGAGGACGTATTCGCGCGGCGACAGGTCCATTTTCAGGTCACCCCATTCCTCTGTGGGGATCTCCGCCAGACGCCGCTCCATCAGCGCCTCGCCGGTCGAGACGATCTGGATGACGGCCGAATGGCCCGCTTCCAGATCGGCGGTGATCGAGCGGATCAGCGTCGGGGTTTTCATGCTGGTCAGGAGATGACCGAAGAAGCGCTGCTTGGCGCTCTCGAAGGCCGAGCGGGCGGCGGATTTTGCCTGCCGGTTCAGCGTGCCGGAGCCGCCTTCGCCGCCTGTGATGTTGGCGGCCTGCATCGCGGCATCGAGGTTGTTGTGGATGATGGCGAAGGCATCGGCATAGCTGTCGTAGATGCGGACCTGCTCGGGCGTCAGCTCGTGGTCGAGCAGCTCGTATTCGACGCCTTTGAACGACAACGACCGGGCGGTGTAGAGGCCGAGCGCCCGCAGGTCGCGCGCCAGAACCTCCATGGCCGCGACGCCGCCGGCCTCGATCGCCTCGACGAACTCGGCACGGGTCGAGAACGGGAAATCCTCGCCGCCCCAGAGGCCCAATCTTTGCGCATATGCGAGATTGTGGACGGTGGTGGCGCCGGTCGCCGAGACATAGACGACGCGGGCCTGCGGCAGGGCATGCTGGAGGCGCAGCCCGGCGCGACCCTGCTGGCTGGCGGCGACATCACCGCGTTCTCCCTTGCCGCCGGCGGCGTTGGCCATGGCATGCGCCTCGTCGAAAATCACCACTCCATCGAAGTCCTTGCCCAACCATTCGACGATCTGTTTGACGCGCGAAACCCTTTCTCCGCGATCATCGGAGCGCAGCGTGGCATAGGTTAAAAATAGGATGCCTTCGTTCAGCGTGATGGGCTTCCCCTGCGGGAAGCGCGACAGCGGCGTGACCAGCAGCCGCTCCATGCCGAGGGCCGACCAATCGCGCTGCGCGTCTTCCAGCAGTTTGTCGGACTTGCTGATCCACACCGCCTTGCGGCGGCCCTGCATCCAGTTGTCGAGGATGATGGCTGCGGATTCCCGGCCCTTGCCGACGCCAGTGCCGTCGCCGATCATGAAGCCCTGCCGAAAGCGGATGGCGTCCTCGGCATCCTCCGGCGCAGCGGCGAGATTGTCGAGCGTGTCATCGACCGTCCAGGCGCCGGCGAGGAATCCCATATGGGCCTCGCCGGCATAGATCACCGTCTCCAACTGCGCCTCGGACAGCCTGCCGAGAATGTCTTTGGGCAGCACCGGACGATAGCTCGGCTTCGGCGGCGCGATGCTCGCCATCGAGGCCGACTGCACGAGCTGGGTCGGATGCGCCTGCGCCCCGGCGATGCGGATGGTCTGAAGACCGTATTCCTCGTAGATCGCGTCGGAGAGGCGGCCGCCCTCGGCCGGTTCCCAATCCACGATCTCGTAGGCGACCGGCACGGCCTCCGGTTCCGCAAGGGGCGCGTCGGGCGCGGATCGCGCGGCGCGGTTGACATAGCCGCGCACGGTGCGCGGCGCGGTCGGTCGTGCCACCGGCACGGCCAGGCCGGGATCGACGGGAAGCCTGGCCGGAAGTTGCTCCGCCAGCCAGCCCATCAGGGTGGCAACATCCGACGCCACACCGGGCGCTGCCGGGAACACCGCCGGGTCTTCGGCGGGCAGCTTGTCGATGACGGTCAGCCGCGTGTCGATGGTGGTGCCGTGCTTGGCATAGACCGATCCATCGATGACGGCCGAGAAGACCACGCGGCCGCGCTCCTGCAGCCGTTTCCAGTTAGCCGTCCAGGCCGGATTGTCGGGGGCGAAGCTCGCGCCGGTGATGGTGACGAGCCGCCCGCCGGGCGCAAGGCGCGCCAGCGTCGAGGCGACATGGCGGAAGGCGGCATCAGCCACGCGGCCCTCGACATGGGCCATGACCGAGAACGGCGGGTTCATCAGCACCACTGTCGGGATCAGGCCGGGATCGAGATGATCGTCGATCTGGGCGGCGTCGAAGCGGGTGATGGACAGGGCCGGAAAGAGGGAGGAAAGCAGGCCGGCGCGGACCTCGGCCAGTTCGTTGACGAGCAGCGCACCGCCGGCGATCTCGGCCAGGATGGCGAGGAGCCCGGTGCCGGCCGAGGGCTCCAGCACGCGGTCGGCGTGCGTGATCGCCGCCGCCGTCACCGCAGCGAAGCCGAGAGGGATCGGGGTGGAGAACTGCTGGAAGGTCTGCGCTTCCTCGGAACGCCGGGTGTGGGTCGGCAGGAGCCCGGCAATTTTCGTAAGCTGCGGCAGGATTGCCGACGGAGACCCGGCTTTGCGGAAAAGTGCATTGCCGTATTTGCGCAGGAAGAGGACGGTCGCCGCCTCGCAGGCATCATAGGCGGTCTTCCAGTCCCAAGCGCCGGCGGCATCGGACGTGCCGAAGGCGGCCTCCATGGCGCCGCGCAGCGTGGCGGCGTCGACACGCTGACCGCGTTCCAGATGCGGCAGCAGCAGACCGGCAGCGGTGAAAACGCAGGCCGCGGTCTCAGCGTCATGGTCGAACGGAAGCGGCGCGGTGGCGGATGCCGCCGCGGATGCGGAAATCATGTTCATCGGGGATTCCTCGGGAGAGCAAGTCAGGATCAAGCCGGGCAGCGCTCTCTCTCGACCGCACCGGCTCAAACCCCTTCCGGCCCATCTCTCGCTCTGAAGCCGTGGCGAAAGCAGGCATGAAACAAGCGCCCGACCGTCAGGCTGGGCGCTTGTGGGTTTCAGTCGATGGCCTGGAAAATCGCCGCCGCCTCCGCGTGATCGGCGGCATGCTCGTAGAGGCGACCATAGCCCTCGGCGAGTTCGTCGTCATCGTAGCGGAAGGAAAGATGCGAGAAGGCGAAGAGCGTGGCGATGATCCCGGCGGCATCGCTTGAGACCTCGCCCTCGAAGCCGTTGCCTTCGCAGAACAGGCGGCAACGGGGCTTTGAGGTCGGCGCGAGATAGAGCGGCTGGCCGGCGCGTTCGTAGAAATCCCAGAGCCCGCCGCCGTAATCGCCGGGGCTGAGTATCTCCATGAAGCGAAAGACGGTATGCTCGCCGATGATGAGCAGGCGCCGGCCAAAAAGGCGCGGCAGGAAGTCCATGCGGCGCTCGTCGGGGACGCGGATTGCGGATTGGGAAGCAAGTTCGGGCAAAGCCATGATCGGTCTCCGAGAGGGAAAGGGGCACCTGCCGGACGACCCTCTCTCAACCCGTCCGGGGGCACCTGTTCCCGGCCCTCCTTTCGCTCTGGGGGCTTGAAGTGGACCATTATCTGGACCATCTTGTGCAGAATAGCGGAGAACATCTGGAGTGATATGCGATGAGGGTTTCTGTCACCGAGGCGAAGGGGCAGCTCACCGAACTGGTGAAGCGGGCCGAAGCCGGCGACGAGGTGATCCTGACGCGGCGGGGCCACGAGGTCGCCCGCCTCGTGCCGGTTGCCGTGGTGGCGACCCCGAAAGGCCGGCGCGCGCTGATGGAGCGGGTCCGGGCCACGGCGCGGGGCAAGGCATTGCCCGGCGCGGCTGCCGCGCGCAGCCAGGATTTCCTCTACGGGGATGACGGGATGCCGGCATGATCGCCGTCGATACCTCGGCGCTGATGGCCATCGTGCTGGACGAGCCGCAGGCCGAGACCTGCATGGTGGCGATCGAGGCGGCAGACGGCCTGCTGATCTCGGCCGGAACAGTGGCCGAGGCGCTGATCGTCGCCGGGCGGCGCAATGTCGGTGAAGAGATCGCCGCCCTGGTCGAGGGCCTTGGGTTCGAGGTGGTCTCCGTCACTGAAGCCTCGGCACGCAGGATCGCCGAAGCCTATGCCCGCTGGGGCAAGGGCGTTCATCCCGCCGGACTCAACTACGGGGATTGCTTCGCCTATGAGGTCGCCAGCGAACGCGGCTGCCCGTTGCTCTTCGTCGGCGACGACTTCTCACGGACGGACCTGCTGTCGGTTCTGTGAGGCAGCGCAGAAGGGTTTCAGCCGAAGCGCTTTCCATCAACTGTGAAGCTGTATTCGTTGGCAACGATGGCCTCATCGACCGCCTCATCCGAAGTCAGGTAGTCGTATTCGCGCTCAAGCTGGCGATAAAGCCAACGGGCGAGATCGCGCAATGCCTCCATGACGGTCTCCTCGGCATCGGCGGTCATGTCCTGCCAGGTCGGGCTGTCGCGGGTGACCGAGATCGCCATGCAGTATTCGTGATAGTATCGCCCCCGATGGGTCGCCTCGGCGGTCAACTGGTAGAAGTTGCGGCGTTGCGCCTGGTGCAGGGCATCCGCGATGCGGTGCAGCTCCACATCCTTCGGCGCATAGGTACGGATTTCCGCCGCCGTGCCTTTGCGATAGGAATAGTGGCCTTCGAACGCGGCGCCATCGCCCTGCGACCAGAAGCCCGTAAACCAGATGCAAGGCTCTTGTCGCACGCCGCCGCCCATGAGGCGGACGGTGCGGCTCTTGATGCGGATGCCGAGGATGTCCGCGATCCGCCGGAAATCCTCATAGACGGCATCGTACCAATCGTAGTCGAAGCCGCCCTCGCGATACCAGGCGCGGGCATTGTCTTTCGCGGCTTCGGAAAGCTCGTCGAGCCGATAGACCGTGGTTTCGATGACGTCAGGCATTGGGGTCGCCCCCGTCCAGAACGGTGGAAAGCCAACCGTCGGTGTAGATCCAGTCCACCGTCTCGCCGGTGGCGAGGTCGAGGACATGCGCGCCGCCCCCGAACCCGTCGATTCTCGGACGTGAGCAGGTATTGGCGTATTGCATCCCCCATAGCCCGGTCAGGCCGAACGCGGCGGCACAGCGTTTGACGAACTGGATGACATGCTCGGGATCGCCGGTGCCGTCATCGCGCATCCAGAGCTGGGTGCCGCCATGTTCGGGCTGGATCGAAAGCATGAAGCCGTCCGAGGGCGGATCTTCGGCGGCGTTTTCGCGCGCCAGCGCGTTGTAGAGATCAAGCGCGCGGGCGGCGTTCTCGGGGCTGCCCACGTCGAGCAGGCAGGAGAAATGGGTGAAGTAGTCGGCCATGTCAGGCTCCTGAAACGAGAAGGCCCGGCGCGGGGCCGGGCCTAGTGGATGGAAAGGGGCGACAGGTCAGGCAGCTTGTGGCAGCCGCAGCAGATCGGCAGTCGTCTCGCGCCAGAAGGGATCGACCAGCCGCGCCTCGAGCAGGCTGGCGCGGTGGCGGAGATCACGAGCCGATACCGCATCGCCGCGCCCGGATGCCGTGAAGGCCATGCCCCGCAGACGGCTGGCCTCCGTGACGGTGCGGCGAGCCTCGGCGTCGGAGGCGACCGGATGCTGCCAGAGCACGATCCCGGCCCGGACCTCACCGGCAAGGACAAGGCCCAGTTCGTTGTCCTGAATGACCATGACGCGGGGGCGAAAGCGCAGCGCATCGCCCTGTCCAACGCGGAAATCACCGCGCGCAACGCGCTGGCTGGCGATGATCAACGCCTCTTCGGGGGATTGGCACTGGCCGATGACGAGCGTGCGCTCGAAGCCGCCGACGTCATCGCTTTCGTCATCGCTGGCGATACCGATGCAGGAGATGCGCAGCGGCAGCTTCTGGGCATGACGCAGCCGGGGCAGGATCTGTCGCGCGACAATTTCGCCGATCGAGGCGAAAGTGGTGTGGTGGGAAAGGCTCATGGGGAATGCTCCGCGACGGACGGCGGAAGCCCCTCTCCCGCCTCACAATCCGTCACGGCCAACCGGCCCGCACTCTTACTCTCCCGTCCCGACGGTGGATCGTCCCGCACCTCGGCGGGACGATCCGGCGATCAGCACCAGGGCTCACGCCGCCCGGCCCAGGTTCTCGCCAGCCCTTCATCGACGAGAATATCGCCGACATCGCGGCCTTCGACGCGTATCGCCGCCAGGGTCCGGCCATAGCGGTCGGTCCCCTGACGCAGGATTTCGACCCGCCGACCTTGCAGGATTTCCGCCAGCCTGATCTTCGCTTGCCGGGCAAGGTCGGTTTCATGGATGCAGCGGCCCTCCATTTCGGGAGCGTCGATGTTGAATATCCGAACAGCTTCGGACTGCTGTCCCATACCCAGCCGGATCGAGTCACCGTCCCAGACGCGGATTTCCGCCGGTTCGCAGGAAGCCGTGCAGAGCAGGACGGAGATGACGATATGGCTGAGCATGGCAAGAGGCTTTCATAAGGGGGAGGCTGACGCGACTGCTCAGACTTCTTCCTGAAGTCGGCCATTGACGCAATGCGGATCGACCTCCGCCTCGATCCGCTGCGTCCGCCCCATCCAAGGCGCCGGGTGGATTGCCCGCGCCCAATCGGCGAAGGACGGGATACGGCCCAGATCCTCGCGGACATGCTGCTCCCCGACCCATCGGGCCGGGATCACCCTGCCGGTGGACAGGGTGATCGTCGCCCCGAAAATGGTCTCGGCCATGAAGATGCCCTCGGCATGGTGGCGAAGCGCGCGATGACGAAAATCGGCCAGGATCTCCTTGCTGGCATCGAACCAGCTATGGATGGGCAAGTAATCCTCGACCGTGCCGCCCCATTTCTTCACCGACGAGAGCGCATGATGATAGGGATGTGCCATTTCCACCCCCTCAGAACTCGTGACTGTAGAATTCGGTGGCGGTGTAGCGCTCGTTGTAGTCGAGCGTGATGGTGCGCGCCGCCACATCGAAGCTGAACTCGCCATAGGCGCCATCATTGTTCTCCCAGCCGCCATGGGTTTCCGAGAGGAAGTCATAGGCGAGCTGTTCGATGGCCGCCTCAACGCCCATTGAGATTGCGGTCACCTTGTCGGTTCCCCATGCCACCGTGGCAATGGTGATCTCGCCCTGCGGCAGGTCCACGGTCCGGTCGTCCGATTGCGCGGTGATGTCCTCGATCTGGCCGCTGTCGCCAGAACCGTCGAAGGTGACGGTCACGAGAGTGATGCCTGCGGCGGCCAGCGCATCGAACAGCGCCGTCTTGTTGTCGGGACGGACCGCTTCAGCGCGACGGTTGCGCTCATCGCGCTCGGCGAAGAAGCGCGCGACGCTGGCGGCCATGTCGAATTCCGGCGTGGCTGGTTTGTCGGTATCGGTCATTGGATGATCCTCCAGGAGAGCGGGATGATATGGCCCGGCGGCGCTCTCCTCTCCTTCCGCCAGGCTCGCCCCGATCCCGGCCCAACTCTCCCTTTCCAGAGCCGAGGCGAGGCCTCGGCACCGCCGCTGGCGATGCGCAGCCTGCGCATGGCACAAGGCCCGGCTGCGCCTGACGCGGGCCGGGCCGTCGGGCGGAGGCGCTTTCGCGCCTCAGCCGAAGGGATCGAGTTCGAGCTTCACCATCTCTTCGTCGCCGTCGAACTCGTCGGCGGGCATGGCGCCGTGGGTGCCGTCCCCGGCCTGGAACACGACGATCACGACCATCAGCGTGGTGGCGAGGCTGGCGGCGAAAGCGGTGGCATCTGCGTAGGACATGGGTTCCGGCTCCTGTCTTTGGAGGCGGGGGACCATCCCCCGCGCGACAGGCGCCCGAAGTGTCTGACCGGATCTGCAATCACCCTCGGGCGTTCGGATTCTTTCCGAATCCCCGAGGGCGGCACGCGCGCGTAAGCCGACCCCACCGGGGTTGAATGCAAAGAGACGGTCGGACCAAGGTTAGCGAATGGAAGCGGGGGATGGTGCTTTGCGTCGAGCCGGTGCCGGAAACCCGTCGCAGATGCTTTGCTGCGCCAGCCTCGTTGCCGGCGGATATTCAGGGTGTGTTTCAGGCCGGGGACGGAACCCGTTACCCCCACAACACCAAGGAGTTGGCGCAATGGTGAAGCTCGAACTCGATCCATCGCTGCTTGTGCAGCGATACCCGATAGCCCCGTGTGCAAGGTTCGGCTTTCAGGGCCGGTCAGTCCCAGAACCCATCGGCGATTTCGCGGGCGATCATGGCGCGGGCCTTCATCATCACATCGTCGCCGGAGGTGTCGATATGACCGAAAAAGCGCGTCCGGGCGCCATGGGCCGTCCAGTCGGCATAGCGGCAGTATTCGCGGGCATCGAGCCGGAAGGCGCGCATGTCCTCGGCCCAATGCGGTTTCGGTTCCACGATGACGGTGACGCCGTTGCGGGTTTCCTCCCAGGGAAGCGAGCGCTCCGATGGCGGATTGCGGCGGTCATCGGCGAAGATTTCATCGACCGTCATCATGATGCGCCCCCATCTTCGGCCTTCTCGACAAAGCCGGCAGGATCGTCGGGATCCGGCGGCAGATAGGCGTCATAGGGGTTGCCGCTTGCGAGATGGCCGAACGGCGTGAAGACGTAATCACCCCCGTCGCGGCCGACCGCGCACAGGACATAGCGTGTCTCACGGGTCGCGGCGTCGAGGCATTCCATAAGGGCGAGATTGCCGTCATCGGCAGCACGAAGCAGAGTGTCGAAGTTCGTTCGAACGGGATCGGGAATGGCCATTGTGTTCTCCTGAAACGAAGAAGGCCCGCCGTCACGGGACAAGCGGGCCGGATGAACGGGATCGGCGATGGTCACGCGGCAGCTCGACCCTCGACGGCATCGGCGCCTGCCTCGTCGGCGGTGATCTCCTCGAGGCGCGCGCGGCTGTAGCCGTTCCTGGCTAGCCAGAGTTCGGCCGCCTCGTGGTTCTCCGCGAGGTGCAGCAATTCGACGTTCTCTCCGACATCCTGCACAACACGGACCTGACCGATCTTCGGGCGTTCGACAACCCGGAAGCTCAGATCGCTGTCGATGCCGTAGCTGCGCATGATGGTGATGAGGATGATGCCGCCTTCGCCGAAATCACCCTCATGCAGGGTGAAGGACGGCGGCGTCGTGTAGGTCGGGCGCTCGCGGCCCGGTTCCTTGCGCACGAGGCGACCGGCCCCGTTGCGGGATTTCCACGCGGCGAGCTTCTTGGTGAAACGTGCGGGCGGTTTCGGCTGGCCGTCGCTATAGGCCACGAGCGAGCCGAGAGGCGCAATGTCGAAAATGAGGGAAGCGGACATGATCTTGCTCCTGAAACGAAAGCGGCCCGGCGAGATGCCGGGCCTTCAGATGGAAGGGATGGAATGCGGGGCGGCGGAGGCCGCCCCGCTGCTGCGCGTCACTCGGCGGCGACGAGGGCCTCTGGATCGTCGGCGGCCTCGGCCGTGTCCTCATGGCCACCGGCGAGGAAGTCGGGCAGCGCCACGCTGTCCTCGTCCTGATCGGTCGCGCCATCCACGGCCTGCGCCTCGATGGCGGGGCGCAGCGGCTCCGGCAGCCAGCCGGTATCGGCCAGGAGCCGTTCGGCCTCCTTCGCCATATCGCCCTTCTTGAGATGCGCGATGAGATCGGCCGCGCGATCGCCGGCGCCCTCGCGCACCGCCTCGATGATGCGGGTCTTGGTCACGCGACCCAGGTAGTTCTCGACCGTGGGCCTCCAGCCCGCTTCGACGAGATCGAGGCCGGTGGCCTGTGCCAGCCGTTCGGCCTCGGCCATGCGGCGGTCGAGACCGTGCTGCGAGATGCCATTCCCCGAATAGGGGTTGGGCCGCTCGTAAAGCGCGTTGACCCCGAAACTGACGCAATGGGCGAGCAGCGCCAGGCGGCTGGCATCGTCGAGACCGTCGATCCAGTCCCAGAGCCGGTCGTCATCGCCAGCGGGGATGTCGCCCCGCCAGGCGTCCGCGCGCTCGTCGATCATCTTCGCGGCGGCGCTGTCAGCGAGCCCGGTCGCATCCGTGGGAAGATAGATGTGACGCACGGCGGCATAGAGGCTGGTTCCCGAGGTGGCGGTGCGCTCGAAAGTATCGAGAACCAGCTTGTGCAGCAGCGCCGTCATGGCGACGCGCGGATTCTCGGCAAGCGCATTGCGCAACGCCAGCGTCCGCCAGGCGGTCAGGTCGGTCACCAGCCGCTCGGGCAGCGGCTTGACGGCATCGTCCTCCTCTTCATCGCCGTCCGGGACCGGCTCGCCGCCGACGGTGATAACCGCGCGCTGCACCGCATCGGGATCGGACGGGTCGGCACCTTCGCCCGCATCCTCACCATCGACGCTCTCGGGTTGTTCGTCCTCGGGGCGGACATAACCGGGACTGACGATCAACTCGCCATCGCGGTCGATGCTGACGAAAACACCGGCACGGGCGATGTCTTCCGGCGCGAAGGTGACGGGCCGGTTCTCGAAGCCTTCCAACTCGGCTTCGATCTCCCCGAGCCGCTGGTCGATCTCATCGGGCAGGTCGTCGGCTTCTGCATACTGCGCTTCGAGTTCGTCATACTCGTCGCGCAGCGCCTCGCGGGCGGTGCGCTCCTCGTCGGTCAGCTCCTGGGTCACACCGACCAGCCTGCGCAGGCCGTTGGCGTAGCCGTAGGGAAGTTCGACTGCCGCGTCGATCCACTTCCAGCCCTGTCCGGCGATCTCGTCGGCGACAGTGCGCAGCTTATCGTCAACCAGGCGGTCGAGCAGCGTGACGTCCTGCAACCAACCGCCGTTCTCGTCGGAGAAGAGATCGCGCAGCACCGGGCCGCCCGCCGCCTCATAGGCGTCGATGCCGATGAAGCGGGCGCGCTTGTCGGCAGCCGGAACCGTGGTCTCGGTCAGCAGGCTGCGGATGTGCCAGGGCTCTTTCTGCCACGACGTGCTGATCCGCTCCCAGACCTGCTGCTGGCGCTCGTGGTCGGGATTGACGGTGAAGGCTTCCAGCATCGCCAGCGTCATCTCATTCCGCGCATAGGCGTCGTGCAGCGCCGGCGCGACCGTCGCGAGACGAAGGCGCTGCATGATGTAGCGCGGCGTGGTCCGCCAGGCGTCGGCGATCTCCTCCTTCGACATGCCCATGTCGAACATCCGCTTGAACGCCTTGAACTGGTCGAGCGGATGCAGGGCGAGGCGCAGCAGGTTCTCGGCCAGCGAGTCGTCGACTGCCGAGGTCTTGGCATCGGCCTTCTTGACGATGCAGGGGACGAGGCCATCGGCCGGGAAGCGACCGGCTTCGACGAGGCGCGCGATGGACCTGTAGCGGCGGCCGCCGGCCGGGGTCTCGAAATCGCCGGTCTCAACGCCGTCCGCGTCGAGGATGGCGCGAACGTTGAGGCCCTGCACGAGATCCTCGCGCCGGTCGATGTCATGGGTAAGTTCGTCCAGACCCGCCTCGACGTCAGCCTCGCGAACATTGCTGTCCGACAGCCTGATCCGGTTGAACGGAATGTCGCGCGCCCGTGAAAAGACGATCATCGGGGCGACGGGCTTCTTCCTGGCAGCTTTGGCCATGGTGATTTCTCCGCCACGGGCGGCCGGGAGCCACTCTCTCGACCTCCAACCCGTCACGAAGCGAAGCGCCGCCCTCTTCCTCTGAAGAGTGCGACGCCAGGCCACAAAGCCGGCAACCGGAAATCAGGATTCCCGGCTTTCCGTATCTGTGGATGTGCGGGTGAATGCCGCACCGGCGCGGTAGAGGGCTCGTTCCGCCGCCTGGATGCTGCCGGTTTCCCACGCAGCCTCCGCCCAGACCGAGATCGGGAAATCCCCGGTGAAGAGCAGATCCCGCTCGATCCCCATGCCGAAGGGCAACCGGACCCCACGCAGCTCTTCCAGGCTCCACGAGCCGAGTTCGGGGTAGCCGATATCGGCCAGGCCGAACATGATGTCGCCGCCCTGATCCAGCTCGGTGGCGAGCCAGACGCCCGCGCCGAAGGGGTTGAAGAATTTCACGACGGGGATGTGATCCCCGCCGCGCTGGCATCCATTGGCCAGAAGCCGGTCACGCTGTGTTCCGGTCAGGAGGATCATGCCGCGACCCTCTCGTCGATTGCAGCCGGATCCGGTTCCCCGGCATCTTCGGCCGGCAGATGCGCCAGCAGCCAGTCGGCCGCCTTACTGGCCTGTGAGGCCGCGCGGACAATGGCGCGGTTATCCTCGCGCAGCACCTCCAGCCAGGAGCCGATGTAGTCGGCATGGCGCACGGTCGGCACGATGCCGAGCGAGGCGCAGCAGAAGGCCGCGTTCATCTCAGCCACCAGCTCCTCGAAGGCGTATTTCTTCGTGCCGAAACTGCCCGAAAAATCCCGCCCCAGGCGCGAGGCATGGCCTGTGGCGTGACCCATCTCGTGGAGCGCCGTCCTGTGCCAGTTGATCGGTTCGAAATAGGCGGCCGGTGGCGGCACCTGGACATAGTCGAGCGCCGGAACATAGAAGGCGCGATCCCCGCCGATGCGGAAATCGATACCAGTGGCACAGATCAGCGCCTCGACCCTCGGCTCGATCATGCCTGGCGGTGGTGGTGGTGCCTCGACAGCGATGTCCTCGGGCAAGCCTTCGCATTGCGCCGCGTTGAACACGGTGAAACGCTTCAGGAACGGGACGCGTCCCGGTTCTTCACCGGTCTCGCGGGCTCGGCGCTTCTCGTCTTCCGGGGTGAAGCGGTCGGCATAGACGACCGTCGTGCCGTGCTCGCCCTTACGGACATTGCCGCCGAGGGCTGCCGCCTGGCGATAGGTGAGCCAATGCTGGGTCGGATAGCCGTTCTGGACCACGGCACCCCAGAGGATCAGCACATTGATCCCGGAATACTGCCGCGAGGTCGCGGCGTTTCGCGGCATGGCAAGCGGCGCTTTCGCCGCAGTCCCCCAAGGCTGGACCCAGGGAAGCCGTCCTTCCTCCAGCTCGGCGATGATCTTGTCGGTGATGTCGTCATAGAGATTGCTGCGGGCGCCGCCTGGGCGAGCGCGGTCCTGTCTGGCCATCGGGATGATCTCCGCGACGGGCGCCGGAGGCCACTCCTCCAGCACTCAACCCGTCACGGAAAACCCGTCCGCACTCTCCCTCTCAGGGGGCGTTGCGGGGTCTCCCCGCTGAAGGGGGTGCGCCGGCAACGATAGTGCCGGCCAGGGGGAAGGCCTTCCCCCGTCAGGCCCACGGCAAGATGCGCGTTTATTCGCGGGAACAATAAAAAGAGCCCGCGCGAATGAAGAATCAGAAGCGAATAGCCGTCGCCGGTGTTGGCGTCTGCCGGTATGATGAGGTGAGTTTGGCGCTCAGGCTTGGAAAACTAATGACGCAGCATGACCAGCACATCGCCACGTGGCGGGATGCTTTTCGCGACGAGACAACGGGCATCCACAGAACCATTCAGGATCTGCTCTGGAACTACGCCGCCTTTCGCACGACGGTTCGGATCGTCCGTCTTGCAAATGAGAAGAGAGGCTCGAGACCCCCGCTTAACCAGATGATGTTCAATCTCGTTTCCGAGGGGTACTGGTCAAGCCTGCTTCTCGGCACTCGCCGACTTCTCGATAAGGCCCCGATCAATGGCCCCAAGGGAGTTTACTCGATCCGATCTGTCGTCAACGACGTGAAAGCGAGCCAAAACTGGTTGACCAGGAGAATCTACGTCGAGAAAGTGCTTGACGCGCAATACGATCTCGATCGCCTGCATCAAGAACAACATGACCACCTCGTCGCCGCGAATGGGCGTCCGGTGTGGGGTGATCCAGAGCTCATGAAAAGTCAGGCCGCGCATCGGCATTTCGATGTTTTGAGCGGCGTGTCTCCATCAGGGCGTAACCCGAGCGATCTGATCTCAGCCACGGTATTGGAGAAGATCGAAACTCGGCTCGCCAGCCTTGATCGAATTGCCGAGCACGTTAACTCGCATGTTGCTCATGCCGGGAACAAGCAAAGTCGGCAGGACAGGGAGCTTGGTGATTTCGACATTCGCGATGCCGAAAAGACTCTCAGGCAGTTGAAGGAAATCGCGGATCTGGTCGGAGTGTGGTTCGCCAACGAAGGCGGTGCGGGCCTCGCCACATATCTCGGTGACCAATTCGAGGGCCTCGATCATGCGGTCGTAGACAGCGCCGACCTTGCCGACCTTTTAGAGCAATGGCGATTGATCGATAGAGAAATCGCAGAATGGTCGATCCGGCCAGAAGATTTGTGACCCCCGAGAGGCAGGCCGATTCGTTGGTTCGAACCGATACCGCCTTCTGTCAAAGCCACCGGCTTTACCGAAAATCCCGCGCCTTCACCCTGATACCGCCGGCCCCCGGCCCCTGCTGCCCGTCCGTCGCCACCTCGCGCTGCACGACAGTCGCCAGATCCCGCGACAGATCGACGATCCGATGGGCGACGAGATGCACGACCTCGCCCTCGCGCTGAACGCGGCCCCGCACGGCGATCATGCTCGATGAGAGAATGACCCGGCGATAGCGCTCGAAAATCTTCTGCCAGACGACGAGATTGGCGATGCCGGTCTCGTCCTCGAGCGTGATGAACATGACGCCATTGGCCGAACCGGGGCGTTGGCGCACCAGCACGATCCCGGCAGCCTCCAGCCAGCGCTGATCACGGGCCGCCATCGCCTCGGCGCAGGTGACGATCCGGCGCCTCGCCAGGTCCTCGCGCAGGAAGGAGACCGGATGGCGACGCAGCGACAGGCCGATATGCCCATAATCCTCGACCACCTCGCGGCCAGCAGGCATCGCTCTGAGCGCGATCGCCGGCTCGTCGAGTTCCGGAACGGTCCGTCCCTCGCGCTCCGAGGCGGCGGCGAAGAGCGGCAGTTCCTCGTCGCGCAGCCCCTTGATGGCCCATTGCGCCTCGCGCCGGGCCAGACCGAACGCCGGGCGGAATCCGTCGGCCGCCGCGATCTGATCGAGCGCCGCCACGGGTACACCCGCCCGCCGCCAGAGATCGTCGACCGAGGTGAACATCTCATCGCCCTGGGCCGCGACGATGGCGGCGGCATGGGCATTGGCGAGACCCTTGACCATCCGCAGCCCGAGGCGGACGGCGAATCGGCTTTCGTCTCCGGTCGGCTCCAGCGTGCAGTCCCAGCGGGAGGCATTGATGCAGACCGGGCGGACCTCCACTTCATGCTCGCGCGCGTCGCGCACAATCTGGGCCGGCGCATAAAAGCCCATGGGCTGGGCGTTGAGGAGCGCAGCGCAGAAGACATCCGGGTGCCAGCATTTGAGCCAGGCCGAGGCATAGGCGATCAGCGCAAAGCTCGCCGCATGGCTTTCCGGAAAACCATAGGAGCCGAAGCCTTCGAGCTGCTGGAAGGTCCGCTCCGCGAAGTCCTGCTCGTAGCCACGCTCGATCATCCCCGAGATCAGCCGGTCGCGGAACTTCGAGACCCCGCCGGTATGCTTGAAGGTCGCCATGCTCTTGCGCAGGAGATCGGCCTCGCCAGCGGTGAAGCCCGCGCATTCGATGGCAACGCGCATCGCCTGTTCCTGGAACAGCGGCACGCCGAGCGTCTTGCCCAGCACCTTCTCCAGCTCGGGCCGGGGATAGTCGACCTCTTCCAGACCCTCGCGCCGGCGCAGATAGGGATGAACCATATCGCCCTGGATCGGCCCCGGCCGCACGATCGCGACCTGCACCACCAGGTCGTAATAGGTCCGGGGCTTCAGGCGCGGCAGCATGGACATCTGCGCCCGGCTCTCGATCTGGAAGGTGCCGAGTGTGTCGGCCTTGCGGATCATCGCATAGGTGCGCGGATCCTCGGCCGGGATCGACGCCAGATCGAGGCGGATATCCTTGTGCTCGGCCAGCAGGTCCAGCCCCCGGCGCATGCAGCTCAGCATGCCGAGCGCCAGGACATCGACCTTCATGAAGCGCAGCGCGTCGATATCGTCCTTGTCCCATTCGATGATCTGGCGCCCCTCCATCGCCGCGGGCTCGATGGGGACGAGATCGTCGAGCCGGTCGTGGGTCAGCACGAAACCGCCCGGATGCTGCGACAGATGCCGCGGCGCGCCGCGAAGCTGTGCGGCCAGTTCGAGCGTCAGGCGCAATCGGCGATCTTGCGGGTTGAGATTGAGATCGCGGAGCTGCTGCTCGGTCACACCGGCCTCGGACCAGCCCCAGAGCTGGCCGGACAGCGTCTGGATCAGGTCTTCGGGAAGCCCCAGGGCCTTGCCGACGTCCCGCAGCGCGCCCTTGGAGCGGTAGCGGATGACGGTGGCGGTTAGCGCGGCGCGCTCGCGGCCGTAATGCTCATAGACCCACTGGATCACCTCCTCGCGCCGCTCATGCTCGAAATCCACGTCGATGTCCGGCGGCTCCCGGCGCTCCTCGGAGACGAAACGCTCGAAGAGGAGATCGTTGCGGCCGGGATCGATCGCGGTGATACCGAGCACATAGCAGACGGCCGAGTTCGCGGCCGATCCGCGCCCCTGGCAGAGGATGCCGCGCGACCGGGCGAAGCGGACAATGCTGTTCACCGTCAGGAAGTAGGGCGCGTAGTCGAGCTTGCCGATCAGGGCCAGCTCATGCTTCAGCGCCGCTGTCACCTCGTCGGGGACACCCTCGGGATAGCGGCTCGCCGCGCCCTCCCAGGTCAGCCGCTCCAGGGTCTCCTGCGGGGTCAGCGCCGGATCGTCGCGCTCTTCGGGATATTGATAGCGCAGCTCGTCGAGCGAGAAGCGGCAGCGATCCGCGATCTCACGCGTCCGGGCCAAAGCCTCGGGCCAGCGCGCGAAGAGCCGGTGCATTTCGGCAGGCGGCTTCAGATAGCGGTCGGCATGGCGATCGCGCCGGGTGCCGAGCGCATCGACGGTGAGATTGTGCCGGATCGCGGTGACGACATCCTGCAGGATGCGGCGTCCGGGCTCATGGAAGAGCACGTCATTGGTCACGACGGTGGGCACACCTAGGCCCGCAGCGAGCGTCGACAGCTCCCAGAGGCGCATCTGGTCATTGGGCCGCCGGCGCAGCGTCAGGCCGAGATAGGCGCGATCGCCAAAGGCATCGCGCAGGCGCCGCAGCCGCAGACCGCAGGTCTCGTCGGCGAGGTCCGGCGCCAGGACCACGATCAACCCCTCGCCATAGGCGACCAGATCGTCCCATTCGAGATGACAGCGCGCCTTGCCCGCCCTCCCCTTGCCCAGCGACAGCAATCGGCAAAGCCGTGAATAGGCCGCCCGGTCGGTCGGATAGACCAGCACCGACATGCCGCAGGCAAGATCGAGGCGGCAGCCGACGATCAGCCGCACCCCCGCCTCCTTCGCCGCCTCATGGGCGCGCACGATGCCGGCCAGCGTGTTGCGATCGGTCACGGCGAGCGCCTCGATCCCCATCGCGGCCGCCGCGGCGAACAGCTCCTCGGCCGAGGACGCGCCGCGCAGGAAGGAGAAATGCGACGTCACCTGCAATTCGGCGTAAGCGGGCGCGCTCATCCGAATATCCCGTGCAGGAACCAGCGATGCGAGCCGGTGGCCGCATCCTCGCCATCGCCGGAGCGGAAGATCCAGAAGCGTTCGCCGGCATCGTCCTCGACCCGGAAATAGTCCCGCACAGCGATGAGCTCGGCATCGCGTTTCCACCATTCCCCGAAGATGCGCTCGGGGCCGTCGGCCCGGCGAACACGGCGGCGCACGCCCTTCCAGGAGAACCAGTTCGGAGGATGGTCCGGCAGCAGCGCCATGGTCTCGATCGGCTCCGGCTGGGAGAGCAGCCGCGAGGGGCGCGGCCAATGGTCCGGCCAGCCTGCGCCCGTATCCTCGGCAAGCGCCGGCAGGCGGCGGACCGAGCGTTCGGGCACATCGCTCGCCACCGGGGCGAAGCGATAGACCGCCCGCGCGCCGACCCGGTTCGCCAGCGTGTCGATCAGGCCGGAGAGATCCGGCACCCCCTCTTCGATCAGGCTGCTGGCCGCCTGTTTCAGGGCCAGCGGTTCGGCCAGGGTGGCGGTCAGCGACATGATCTCGACGCCGAAGCCTGGCGCGATCGTCTCGATCTTGTCGCAGAGAAGCCGGGTCAGGCGCGCGGGATTCCGCACCGGCATGGCCAGACCGATGCGCACCGTCTCGACCCGGTTGTCGACGCGGTAGCAGAGCAGGTCGAGACGGCGCGCGCCAAGACCCCGCCCTTCGAGCGCCTCGCAGAGCGCCATGACCAGCTTGCGAATATAGCGCGCGATGGTCTCGGCGGCGCCTATGGGTTCGGCGAAGACGCGGCGGACGGAGACCAGCTCCTCCAGTCGGATCGGCTCGATGGGTTCGGCGACCGCACCCAGGGCCTGATCGAGACGCCGGCAGAGCTCCGGGCCGAAGCGCCGGGTCAGGGGCGCACGGGGCTGCCCGATCAGGTCGCCGATGCGGACAAAGCCCAGGTCATTCAACCCCACCGCGATCGCGGGCGGCAGGCGCAGTGCTTGCAGCGGCAGCGGCGCGAGGACCGGGACGGTTTCGCCGGGAGGGGCGACAAACAGCGGATCGGCCGCGTAGCGCGCCAGCGCATGGGCCGCGCCCCAGCTATCGGCAATGGCGGCGCGGGCGGTGACGCCGGACATGACAAGCCGACCGGTCAGCACCTCCAGCATGGCCGCCTCACCGCCATGCAGATGGTCGGCGCCGGTCGCGTCGATGACGATCCCGTCCGGCGCGTCGGCGGCGACGATAGGTGAGAAGCGTTGCAGCACCCAGAGCGCGAGGCGTTCGAGGCTGTCCAGGTCGGCCCGCGGGTCGGCGGGCTCGATGTGGAGGCCGGGCACCATCGCCTGGGCCTTGGTGACAGGCATTCCGGCGCGCAGGCCGAGCGCCTGCGCGGCCGGATCGGCCGCCGTCACCACCCGGCGGTTCTTCTCCTTTCCGGCGATGACCAGCGGCGCCTCACCGGGCGGCGCTGCGTCGCCCGCCTTCCGCCGCAACCGGTCTGTCGGCCAGTTCGGCAGGAAGACAGAGATGACCCGAGCCATCGCACGCCTCCAGTTCGATATCGAGACATTCGCCCGCCCGCGCCCGGATCAACTCAACGAGCCAGCGCGGCCGTCCAACACCGGGAACCGGAAGGGGCGCGGACGGCAGCGCCGAGATCCGCCAGCGGGTCATCGCCGCCGTCGGCTGCCCGAAATCGCTCGCCTCCGCCTGCCGCCGCCAGCGGCGCAACGCGATGCAGATCGTCGCCGAACCTTTCGCGGCCAGATGCAGCCGCCGCGAGGCGGGCATCGGCAGGCGCGCGACGTCACCGACGACCGCCCCCAGCCCGCCATGCCGCAGCCCTTCCTCCATACAGGCGAGAGTCGCCTTGTCGTCCCCGGCTTCGACGAAGATCACCCGGCCGGGCGGCAATCCGGCCTGCTCCAGCCCCGGTGCGAAGAGATCCTGGAGCGCCACGCACCAGAGCACCTGGCCGGCGGTGCGGGCGGCGATCCCGGCGGTGAAACAGGCGGCAGCCGCGCCATCCACCGCCCCGTTGCCGCCTCCGGCGACTTCATGGAGGCATCCGAGCGCCAGTCCGCCACCGGGCAGCTTGCGATCCAGCGGCGCGATCCCGAAGGGCAGCACCTCGTGCGGACGCACGCCATCGCCTTCGAGCCGCGCGATGCGCGCCCGAAGTTCGGCAATGGCTGGGCTGTCGGCACGGCTGGGCATATGAGGATGGCGTCTCCGGGGCTTTGCACTGGTCGATTCTGTTGCTATGTTCTTTATTTGTTCTCTTGTGGGTCGAGAGTCAATCTCGGCCATCCCGGAAGTGATCGACGGCGCGCGATGCCCTATGGTGGCGTAAAGTATTCGCAAGGAGAGTAGTGGGGCGATGTGCAACCTGTATCGCATTACGACCAATCAGCAGGCGATCAGGGATTTCGTGGCCGCCACCCATGACAGCATCGGCAATCTCGAACCTTCGATCGACGTCTATCCCGACCGGCCGGCTCCGGTGGTGCGCAACACCGATGGCGGACGGGAACTGGCTTCGCTGACCTGGGGCATGCCGACGCCCATCGAATATCTGAAGTCCCGCGATGCACCGGACACCGGCGTCACCAATATCCGCAACACGGCCAGCCCCCATTGGCGCAAATGGCTCGGAGTTGAGCATCGCAGCGTGGTCCCGGCCACCGCCTTTTCCGAATATGGGCAAAAGCCCGATCCGGTCACGAAGCGCAAACCGCTGCACTGGTTCGCCCTCGATGAGACCCAGCCCCTGTTCTTCTTCGCGGGAATCTGGACGCCATGGCGCGGAACCCGCGGATCGAACCGGACCCCGCGTCCGGGCGATCATCAGCTGTTCGCCTTCCTGACGACCGAGGCCAATGGCGTGGTGAAACCGATCCATCCGAAGGCCATGCCCGTCATCCTGACGGGCCGTGACGAAGTCGAGACCTGGCTAACCGCCGACTGGAAGGAAGCGAAGGACCTGCAACGGCCGCTGCCCGACGAGCGGCTGGTGATCGCGGAGACGCCAGCGAGCGCAGCCGCCGATGGCATGTTGCCGGGCCTCTGACAATGATCCGGAGGACGAAAATGGGCCGGAAGGAAGAAGAACAGTTAGCGGCGACGCTCGCCAAGGCGATGGCGATGATCTGCGTCCGCAACAGCATGCTGGAGGACCTGCATGCGGGGCCGGTCCCGGTCACGAAGACCGGTGACTATTCCGATGTCTTCGTCATCGACGCCGACGGCAACCACATCCCCTGGGGAAGCGTGTCGCGGTTCGACGATGAGGAGATGCGCGACCTGATGCGGCAAGTGGTCAATCGCCTCTACACGTTCCAGACCTGTTTCGCAGAGCCCCAGTTTCAGGCGGTGATCGACAAGTGGCTCGGGGTGACGCGCACCTGGGACGAGCCGGTTCTCGACGAGCGCCTCGCGGGAAGGCCAGTATAGATTTCCTCGCTCCGGCAATCATTGCGCTCGAACGGCTGCTCATATGAGCCCTTCAAGCGTCCAGGCTGATAATCTGGGTCCAATAGCTGATCCGTTGAGCAGGCACGGCGTCCCGCTCTCTCAGCGATCTCAACATATCCAAGATCGGCTTGGTTCGCGAGGTAGGCAGCACGGGCCTCGGCATGGTTGGCATGCGATCAACGCAAATCGATCCGTGCGACCAGCGCCTCCTCCGCTTCAGTGAAGGCGAGCCTGTAGCGGTTCGCCGCATCCATCCGTTTGCTCATCTCAGCGTGATCCTATTGGCTTCGACGTGACGAAAAGCCTTCGACCGGCACGTGAGAAGTATCACCTGCATCCGCTTCGAAGCGTCCTGCAGGATGTCGGTCATCGTCTCCAAGCGGGCATCATCGGAATAGACGAGAGGGTCGTCGAGGATCAGAGAGATCGGCGCTCCATCCTCGAGCAGGAGGTCCGCAAACGCGAGCCGAGTCAATATCGCCAACTGCTCCTGCGTGCCTCGACTGAGATCACCACAGGATTCATCGATCCCCGCCCTCGTGAGGCCGGTCAGCCCGAGCTCCTCGTTGAATGACAGATCACATCCGGGAAGAAGCTGCTGGATGTATCGACTAGCCCGAGCCGTGACGGGTGCGAGGAATGTCCTCGACGCTTCATTCGCGGCATCCGACAGCGCCTCGCGGAGCACCTCAAGCATGTCGGCCTCATGCCGCAAACGATCGCAAGCGGCGATCGCGGCCTCCTCTTCCTCCCGCGTTTCGGCAAGGCGACCGGCAGGCCCGTTTGTCCCTTCCCTAACGATCGTGGATTCGAGCGACGCGATCCGGGCGGTCAGTTCAAGTCGTTCCTCGCCGGCCCGGCTGGCGGCACGATCGAGGTTCACAATGCGGCGTCGGATAGCGTCGGCGTCGAAAGACGTGGCGCTTTCGCGCGCCTTCTCGAGAGCTTCGAACTTCGCGGCACGCTCCCGCTGAGCCTCACCGCGCGCCGCTTCGAGCGTTTCCCGATCCCCGATCTCTAGGAGGTTCCGGAGATCTTCAGCCGCAGCCTCGGATTCGCGGATGGCTGCGGAATAATCGGCTTCGGCCGTTGCGAGCGTACTCTCCGCCTTCGACAGAGCCGTCCTCCCGTCTTCGCGCTTTCCGGATGCGGCAGCCTCGGCGAGCTTGGCGTCGACCACCGCCTTCTCCAGCGTGTCGACATTGTCGGTTGGGGCGACAACGTCGGCGATGTCGCCCAGCTCGGCCACGAAGGCGCGCAGGGCATCTGCCCCGGGCGCCAACCCGATTGTCGGATCTCCAGGACATGCCGAGGCGATCTGTGTCCGGAGCGCCTTCAACTCGCGCTTGGCAGCGGAGGCCCGTTCGTTCCGGGCCACGCCCTCCGCATGCGACTTGATGCCGAGCGACCGCAAGGCGGAAGCGAGTTCTTCCGTCGCCGCTGCAAGATCGGCCTCAATGGACTGACCCGAACCCTGCGGCGGGCGCACGACTAGGCTGCCCGCATCACCCAACTCGAACTTGGTGGTCTTGAGGACGTCAACGCTGGTGACGTCGGTCGTCAACCCGTCAATCCTCAAAGATGCGCCCGCCCCGAGTTCGACTTCTACCTTCACAGCGCCTGCTTCGAACCGGGCGCGTGCCTGGATGGCGGCAAGCTCGAGTTCGGTAATCTCCTCAAGGTCGTCACTTTCGACGGCCCCGGCGGAGTCATCAACCAGCGCACGCTCACGCTCCTCTAGCTCGGCTAGAGCTTTTCGCGCATCGATCGCGCGACGAGCGCCCGCGGCATTAGCGAACCCGCGCAATCGCGCGCGTGCGGAGGACAGTGCCTCCTCGTGTTTCTCCCTTTCCGCGCGAGCCTCGTCGAGCGCGGCGCGGAGTGATTTTTCCTCCTCACCGGCACGAGCAGCCTCAGCCTTGGCTTCGTCCCGCAGACGAGCCTTCTCTTCGAGGTATGTGCCGGCGGATCCGACGCGAGCCTCGGCTGCGTCCAATCGCTCGATCCTCGACGAAGCCGTCTTCGCGACCTCGTCGGCGCGTCCGAATTGCGCCTCCGCCGCAGTCGACCGCAGAGAGGCGGTCTCCGCGACCTTCTGGTCCGCCTCGAGCTTTTTTCGCTGCTCCGCCGCCTCTGGGTCGACGAGATCACGCTCGATAATCCTAAGCCGTGACCTCGCCGCGTCCAACTCGGTGAGAGTGTTCTCGTATTCATGGAAGTTGGTCTCGGCCGCCTGGCGGGCAGCCGTCGCCGTGGACACGCGAGCCTCTGCCACCGCTAAGTCGCCGCGCGACTTGCCCGTCGCCGATGTGCGCAGCGCTGAATATGCCGCTTCGATGCTGGCCCGGATCGCGTCAAAGCGTCGACCACCCGTCACCGCGCCGACTTCCGCCTCGAGCACTCCCCGAACGGTATCGCGCACGATGCGGTTTGGACTCTCCACGGAGAGTGCCGTCGCCTGCTCGACCCAGAGCATGCCAAGGGGCCCGCGCGTTTCGGGATCGCTGCCCCGGTTGTTGCCCCGCTCGAATCCGAGCAGCTCCTGCAGCGCTTCTTCGGCCGCATCGCTCTCTCGTCGCCCGCTCGCGCCGGTAAGTCGCACGGAGGGAGACTTCATGAACTGCTTCTCGAGCCTCCAAGTCTGCCCGTTGAGGCCGAAGCCGACAGTGACACGGGGCGCCACGTCATCACCAGTCGGGACATAGGAACGGACGAGTTCGGTCTTGGCGGAGTAGCGGATGAAGAAGGCCGCACGCAGGGCCTCCAATAGGGTAGATTTGCCCGTCTCGTTCGGCTCGACTACGATGTTCAAACCGTCGGTGAAGCCGTCGATGCGTAGCGGTTCGCGGAACTTGCGGAAGTTCTCGACCTCCAGGGATTTGAGGATCATCGCGCAACCTCCGCATCGAATCGCATCGCCTCGACATAGAGACGCTCCAGCGCCGCGGCGGCGATCTGGGCATCGGAACCCGATCCGGTAGCCCTGGCCTGTAGGGTAGCAGTCGCCCCGGCGAGCGCACCTTGGACATCGATTTGGGCGACGTCCTCTGCCGTCGGACGCGCGGTCAGGCCATCCGCGTCGAGTTCCAAATGCCGCAGTTCGTGCGCCAGACAGTCCTGGACGGCCGACGTCATCGTGACGCGGTCGGCGAGACTCACCACACCGACGAGATGGAGCGAAAGGAGCACGTCCGACAAACGCGCCTCGCTGCGGAGCGCGGCGAGTTCACGGTCCAAGTCTTCCATGTTCTCCATACTCCAGCGGCGCGACATCCAGCGATATCGACCGGTCTCGATCCGCTGCAGCTCGGGCGTTTCGTTGGATCGCAGGCTCACGCCGATGCAGCCGCCCGGCTCATCGCGCCCGAACCGGTCAATTTCAGGGGTCCCGCTGTAAGCGGTCCGGTCGCCAACCGTCAAAAAGCCATGCCAGTCCCCGAGCGCGAGGTAGTCAAGGCCCGCGGACTTGGCGCGATCCGGCGGGATCAGATTGGAGCTCTCTCCGGTGGCGCCAAACTCTGTGATGGAGCCATGTGCGAGACCGATGCGGAGTGCCCCCGGCGGCGTCGTCATATCGACCATCGCCGCGGAAGGATCGGACACCGTCTTCCGGTGCTCCAGGGGCGCCGGCAGAAGCCAAGCACCCTGCTCCATCTCAATAGGCTCGGGAGTGTCCACGATCCGGACTGAGGCAGGCGCACGCCCGCGCAGCCTGCTCCAGAGTCCACCGGCTCGCGCATGATCGTGGTTGCCCGGCATCAGCCACCAGGTGACCGACGCCCGCTGCATACGTGACAGCATCTGCGTGACGATGCGGTCGCCGGGTTCGACGTTGTCGAACACATCACCGGCGACGACGATGTGCGTGGCACCGCTGGATATTGCCGCAGCACCGAGGCGATCGATGGCATCGAGGCGAGCCTCAGCCAACGCACTACGCACCTCCTGCGGAAAGCGCCCGAACGGCTTTCCGAGCTGCCAGTCAGCCGTATGGATGATCTTGAGCGTCGCCACGAATCAGTTCCTCGTTACAGTGCCACACATGGATCACGCACCCACTGCTACCGGAGCTTGCGCCTCCGTCGGGTCCGGGATTTCCTCATCGCGGAAGAAACGCCACATGGCACGGACGAGGCTCTTCAGCATCTCGCTCTCGTGGCCCTGTTCTTTAGCACGGAGAAGTGTCTGATAGACGATTTCCGGTATCTTCTGCGCATCGTTGCTCGGATGCACACCAAAGGGTTCGCAGGCAGCAGCAAGGCACGCCGTGTGTACTTCAGGCGTGAGATCCTCCTTGAGCTTGTGCTCCAATGTCTTTTCGAAATGCGCGTAACAATCGCTGATGAGGTCGCTAGTGGGCGCGGCGTCGATCTGATCGTTCGGCTTAGCGAGCTTGCTCAAAGCAAGATCGGTTGCCGGCGTTCGTTTAGCCTCGGGTAACTGCTGGTCGCAATCCCATAGCATGAAGGTTGGAATACCCAGCTCGCGAAAAATCACATAGGGACGATCGAGATTGGCTTTGCCTTCGGTTGACAGGATGGCGATGCCGGCCGCCTCGAAATTCACGCCGAGCATCCGCGCCGTCGCGGTGAGCGCCGCTTTATCGCTTCGGCCCTCAACCAGAATCACACCGGTGGCGAAAAAGCCTTCGGCCAATTCAGCACCGAGAATGTGCAACCGCGGCATCAAAGTCTGTGCACTGAAAGTGCCAGCGGGCTTATTCCAGCCGCGTTCGAGCTTCTGCGCAACGGTGCCGAGATCCAGCGCTTGCAGGCTGCATTGCTTGAATTCACTGTCGTCACAATGCGAGCGCCGGGTAAGCCTGATCTCGTCGGCCTTCCCCATCGAAATGAACATTGGCGAGTGCGAACCGAAGATAACCTGTGTGTGGCCCTGCGCGCCAGGGAGCGTACCGCTACTCAAGCCCCGCAGCACTTCCGCGAAGTGCCGCTGTTTGGTCGGATGCTGATACAGTTCGGGTTCTTCAATTGCGAGGATAAGCGTCGGTGCCTGCGCCATGACCGCAGCCGCAGCCGCAGCGGGCGCGTCATCACTGCCGTCAACGTCACTATCAGGGGGTGCCTCGTCGCCCTCCGGCACGGCAGTTCGCGCAAGATGCTGGAGAAGTGTAAAGATGAAGGCACGCTGGAGGCCGTGACCTTGCCTGTCCACCGGTCCACCGAAGCCTTCGTCCTTGAGAAACACATCCGCCATTGGCAACGGGACTGGCATCTCGCCGACCTCGCGCCAGGCCAACGAAACTTCAGCATCTTGATACAAACCCCGCAGGTCGGCGGTGAGGGTCCCAGCGAGCGCACCGAGTTCAGGCATATTTTCGGCGGATACCAAGGCCTGGTAGGCCTCGGTCAACTGCGCCTTGAACGCTTGAACGTCCGGCCGCTGAAGGATCTGACTGCGCACTAGCAGTTCGAGTAGTTTGCCGATGACGCTCGTCTTGCCGTCCGCCGCGTCCGCTGATGCGTCGCGAACCGCCGGAATGAACACGAAGCTCGTGTGCTGCTGGAGCTTGCCTCGGCTGTTGTTCTGGAATCCGAAAAACTGACCATCGTCGGGCAGCAGCACCAACTGATCGGGATGCTCAGCCTCCCAGGTTAGCATCGCCTGGTCGACCGCTGCCGCACTGCCAGCAGTGGGAAGGTCGGCGTAGAGTGGGTTATTCTCGCGCAGGGCATTATAAGCAGCGCGCTTGGGTGTGGCTGCGGAATGAGCCCGAACAGCGACGAAGTCGGGAATCTGTGGAACGACACCATGATAGCGTCCACTTGATGGACCTCCGTCAAAAATGCGGGTGACGACCAACCTACCATCCCGCACCCGATCCTCGAACGCTGCGGCTTCTTGCTCGCTAAGCTGGTGAAAGGTTAGTTCAATCTCGATCGGCTGCCCTTGATCGCGTCCAAAGAAATCGTCAGCGTCGCAGTTTTTCGTAGTCGAGTAGAACTTCTCGATAGCCTTCAAGATTGAAGACTTTCCTGCGCCATTGCCGCCGATCAATGCGGTGTGTGCGCCAAAAACGACTTCGACATCGCGAAGTGAACGGAAATTTCTGATGCGAGCACGCTCAAGCTGCATGGCATTTTCCCCCGAGTACACCAGTTGTCGAATCCGAGCGGCGGGAATGCAAGTGCGATGAACAGCTACTCCATCAAGTCGCGCCTACCTCGCACGGCAAAGCCTTGGTCACACTGGGCGCTGAAAAGCTGCTTCCAGGATCAGCGGATCATCGTCGAAACGACAGAGAAGGGGCGCACAGTGAGTTAGTTTGATCTCGCCAGGCGGTCGACGGCGTGGAACTAACGTCTACGGGTTGCACCACCATTCTTCGCCATCGGGCCAGGGTCTGGCCAGCCTTTCGGCAATCAGGATGTCACCGATGTCGCGACCACCGATTCTGATCGTCACGAGCGTCCGCGTGCCGGTGTTGTCCGGCTCTCCATATTCGACGGTCCAGTCGTGCGAGTTCAGCAGCTCGATCACCCGATCACTGGCTCGGTGTGCCAGCGCGATTTCGGCGTCGCCACCACAGATGTGGGTTTGCGGTTCCGGGGTGTCGTAGCCTTCCATGCGCAGCTTTTCCCCGTCGATCCAGATCGTGTCGCCATCAACGAGGCAATATTCGTCGGCGGTACGGGCCTGGCCGGGAACGCACTTCGCAATCTGCGGCCGAGGCTGAGCCTTGGCAGGTTCGGGCATGCCGCCGACCGCCCAGAATAGCGCGAAGGAAAGCACGAACATCTGCCAGTGGAATGTGGGCAATGGGGGAGGACGAATTTGCATGGGCGGATCTGATCTACTTCAATCTGACTGAAGGGGCGGATCGCTACGGTTGGAGGCCAGCCAAGCTTTCACCCACCGCCCTCGCCGAGCGAGGCAGCGATGTCGCTGATCGAGCGGAGCAGAACCAGGGGATCATCCCTGGAAGGCTCGAAGCCACGCCGCCTCCAGAACTTGGCCGCCTCCCCGTCGACGGCGTTGACCAGCAAGGCCCGCCCGCCGATCAGCGATGCGGCCTGAACGCAGCGCTGGAGAGCATGCTTCACAAGACCGGTCCCGATGCCCAGCCCTGCCCATCCGGTGTCGGTTGCGAGTTGGCCGAGCAGCATACAGGGGACCGGGTTGGGCGGCTGCCCCGTCCTGATCGAACGCGGCAGAACCGAAGGCACCACACCGGTAGGCGCGAGGCCGTAGAAGCCGACCACGCGCCCAGCCTCATGCACGACGAGGACGGCGGTGAAGCCCTTCTGCTGATTGGAGAGGGCGCGTGATTTCAGCCAGTGGTCAAGCGTGGGCTTGCCACAGGTGAACTCGGACACATCGTGTTCGGCAGAGAGCGGTTCAGGACCCGAAAGGTGCAAGAGCTTACCGCTTCGCCACGTAGCCGGGCTCCCATGGCGCGGGCCGCTTCAGAACGTCTACCATCTCCGGAACGGGAGCGGCCGGACGCGCCAGCACATCCATGAACTCGGCGAAGCCCTCCGGGCTCATCCGGATCAGGCCCTGCTCCATGACGACCTCCTCGGCCGCGCGCACAGCGGCGTCGCGCACGAAATCGGTGCGCGAGCGGCCGCGCAAGCTGGCGGCGCGATCGATCATTGCGACATCCGCCTCGGGCAAGCGCATCGAGATCGGGTATTCCTTGCGTTCGGCGGTCGTGGCCATGGCGAATCTCCTTGGTCGGCATATAGCGCCTTGTATCGCGAATTACAATACGATAAGGTTGCGCCTACAGTCAATGACCTCATGAGGAGAGGCGACGAGGCCAATGATGACCGGGCCAGCGAGGGATTCCGATAGGTTATTTTGCTACGCCATGGCTCGCCAGGACACGCTGAGCTACGCGATAGCACGCTCACCCGCGCCAATTGCCGCCGAATATTCGCCTTCAATTTCCGTTGCTTATGCTTCCCTCGGGGCGAATGCTGCAAGTTATGACCTTGCGAGCCCCAGGAAACCCGGCAAAGATGACAGGAGGAGAGCGCGAAGCGCTGCTCGAATCCTTGCTGCTGGACGTGCCGGAGCTGACGTTTACGCCACGCGGCAATCCCGACCCACGCCTTCTGCGACTGGTCGGCATCCTGGCGAGGCAGGCGGCGCAGGAGTGCTATGCAGAGGAAGTGATGATGTCACGGCAAAGGAGGAAGCGCTCCTCCTGATATGGATGGGAGCCAAGTTTTGAAAGTCGCGATCTACGCTCGCTATTCTTCCGACAATCAACGCGACGCTTCCATCGCCGACCAGTTCCGTATGTGCCGTCTCCATGCCGAGAAGCAGGGCTGGCACATCGTCGAGGAGTATTCGGACCACGCGATCTCCGGCGCCTCGCTGATCCGGCCGGGCATTCAGGCGCTCATGGCCGACGCAATGGGCGGCCGCTTTGACCTGATCCTCGCCGAGGCGATGGACCGCCTCTCCCGCGACCAGGAAGACATCGCGGGCATCTTCAAGCGCATGTCCTATGCCGACGTGAAGATGTTCACCCTGTCGGAAGGCGAGGTGACGCATCTGCATGTCGGCCTCAAGGGCACGATGAATGCGCTGTTCCTGAAGGATCTGGCCGACAAGACCCGCCGCGGGCAGCGCGGCCGCGTCGAGGCAGGCAAATCGGGTGGCGGCAATGCCTATGGCTACGATGTGGTCAAGAAGTTCGATGCGAACGGCGAGCCGATCCGCGGCGATCGCACCATCAACGAATTCCAGGCCGAAGTCGTGCGCCGCATCTTCCGCGACTATGCCGCCGGCAAATCGGCCAAGACCATCGCCTTCGCCCTGAACAAGGAAGGCATTCCCGCTCCGTCAGGCGGCGACTGGGGCTTCAGCACGATCAACGGCAACCCGAAACGGGGCAACGGCATCCTCAACAATGAGATGTATGTCGGCAAGATCGTCTGGAACCGACAGCGCTTCGTCAAAGATCCGAGCACCGGCAAGCGGCAGGCCCGCCCCAACCCGGAAGAGGAATGGGTCATCCAGGAGGCGCCGGAGCTGCGCATTCTCGACGACGACCTCTGGAGCGCGGTGAAGGCGCGACAGGAAAAGAACAAGATCGCACGGAAGGAAAACGGCGAGGCCGATCTCTCCCGGATCAATACCCGCCGCCGTCCCAAATACCTCTTCTCGGGACTGACCAAATGTTCCTGCTGTGGTGGCGGCTATTCCGCGATTTCGGCGACGCTGATCGGATGTGCGACAGCGCGCAACAAGGGGACCTGCAACAACCGGGTCAACATCCGCCGCGACGAGCTTGAATCGCGTGTACTCAATGCGCTGCGCACCAAGCTCGTCGATCCGGAGCTCTTCGCCCATTTCTGCGAGGTCTTCACGCAGGAGATGAACCGCCTGCGCATGGAAGGCCGTGCGGGTATCGCGTCGGCCGAGGCGGAACTGGCCAAGGTCAACCGAGAACTGGAAAAGATCCTCGACCTGTACCTGAGCGACGCCCTTTCGGTCGACATGGTGAAAGAACGCAGCAAGAAGCTCGAGGCCCGAAAGACCGAACTGGAACAGTTCCTGGCCGAAGCCGACGAGCCGCCACCGCTGCTGCACCCGAGCATGGCACTGCAATACCGCAAGCGGGTCCAACAGCTTTACGACGCTCTGCAGGACGAAGATGAGGGGAAGCGGATCGAGGCCGCCGACACGCTGCGCTCGCTCGTGGATCAGATCGTGCTGACCCCAGTCGACGGCAAGGTGGAGATCGACGTTCAAGGCGATCTCGCTGGAATCCTTACGATTTCCACGCAAAGCAAAAACCCCGCAGCGGGTGCTACGGGGTCGCAAGTAAAGATGGTTGCGGGGGTAGGATTTGAACCTACGACCTTCAGGTTATGAGCCTGACGAGCTACCGGGCTGCTCCACCCCGCGTCACCATGGCAGGCGTTGCCTGCGGGAAGCGTTTTGCGCCGACGGGCCTTGTTTTGGCTTGTTTTCGGCGTCGGCCGGGACCGTTCTCCGCGATCGGGGCGGAGGAAGCGTGAAGAGAAGATGAGAAGCATGCGTTTTGCAGACCTGGCAGCGACCTACTCTCCCGCGTCTTAAGACGAAGTACCATCGGCGCTGGGGCGTTTCACGGCCGTGTTCGGAATGGGAACGGGTGCAGCCACCCCGCCATGACCACCAGGTCGGCGAAGCGCATGTTTTCGAGAAGCTGGGTTCTGGCGAGTACGGCAACAGCAGTTCTTTCTGCCGTC
>NZ_JAEQ01000009.1 GCF_000518985.1 Chelativorans sp. J32 | reverse complement strand
CCAGCATCAGAAAGTGTTCGAAGCGATTGCCGACCGCGATCCCTTTGCCGCAGAACAGGCGATGCGCCAACATCTCGCATCGGTCTACGAGCATCTCCAAAACCGCGTTTGATCCGAACTTCGAGCAGGCTGCGCCAGGGCGCTTGGCGCAAGCACTCGAAGGGAGGTGCATTTCGCCTGCAGGGCAGGAAGACTCAGCCTTCCGATCCGCCCTCTCGATCCTGCGTCATATCGAGGAGATGCTTGAGAAAGGTCCCGAGGGCCTCCTGCGGGTCGCCGCTTCCCTCACTCAGAACAGTGATGCCCCACCGCGCCAGAACTGCCTCCTCTACGGGATTGCGGTTCGGCATGAAGACAAAGGAGGGTGGGCGGTCCTTTTCGTAGCCGGAATCCCGCCAGGTCTGCCATAGGCGGTGGAGGAGGAGCCTGATGTTCATGTCGGAGAGGCTGTAGCCGATGAAGAGGATTGTGCGGCCTAGCGCATCGGCACGGAATTTTACATCGAGCGGGGAATCGAAGGAGAGGCGGTTGAAATAATCCGTCTCCGTGAGAACGAGCGAGGCGTCCTCATCGAAATCCCCGTGATATTTGATGATCTGCGTCGCGTTTTCAGCAATGCGGCTGATGTCGCGGGCGTTGGCCACTTTCACGAAGTCGCGCCCGTAGAGCTCGAAGGCTACTTCGAGGTTCCGGTCGTAATTCGTGGTGTAAATAATGGGGAAGTCGAGCTCGACGATGAGCCGGTGGAGGAGGGATTCTTTGACCTTCTCGCGCGAGACGCTCCAGTTCCGGTCCATCCAGCTGCGCAGCGGACCGAGGCTGCCCTGCTTCAGCCGGTAGTATTCGGCAAGAGTTTGATAGCTGGAGTGGGATGATTTCGTGGTTTCGGGATCGATGCCGAGCTCCTGCTCCATGTGCCGGATGAGCCTGTCCCACGATGGCAGGCCGACGCTCATGGACACGCCTGCCCCGACAAAGAGGATGGCGCTTCTGCGCTTGATCGCTTCGGCAAGCTTTTCCATTGGATCGGACATGCGGGTGCTCCTCGAGCCGTTCGCTGTAACGAGCGTCAGCCGACTACGTTCCAGCAGGAGGCCTCCCGGTCTAGATCCAGAAGAGCCAGAGCGCGCAGAGCGCGATGAGAAACACGACGAGAGTGACCGGCCATCCCGCCTTGAAGAAATCGGTGAAGCGGTAGCCGGCAAGACCCATCACGACCGTGTTGTTGTGATGGCCGATCGGCGTCAGGAAGTCGATGGATGCGCCGAGCGCCACCGCGATCAGGAACGGTTCGGGAGGAAGGCCGGCCGCGTCGGCGAGGCCGATCGCAACCGGCCCCAGCACGATCGCCGTGGAAGCATTGTTGACGAAGGGCGTCACCGCCACCGCAAGCGCCAGGATAGCGCCGACGAGCAGCAACGGGTTATCAGCGGGGAGAATGGAGATCAGATTGCCGGCCATGATTGCTGCTGCGCCGGTGGATTCCACGGCCGCGCCGAGCGGGATCATCGCCGCCAACATAATGAGGATGGGCCAATCGAGATCGGCCAGCGCCCGGCGCA
This sequence comes from Chelativorans sp. J32, assembly GCF_000518985.1. Classification (GTDB taxonomy): domain Bacteria; phylum Pseudomonadota; class Alphaproteobacteria; order Rhizobiales; family Rhizobiaceae; genus Chelativorans. Next base: position 147,624 of record NZ_JAEQ01000009.1, on the reverse strand, counting down.
GATTGAGCGCTCCCACAGCCGCGAGGAACAGCACGACCAGGCCGAAGGCCAGTTCCGGGCTGGCATAGCCAAAGGCGGTAAGCGCAATGCCGGCAACGAAGGCGATGACGGGGAGCCATGGTTTTTCGACTGACGGTTTGGCAAGCCTTGGCCAGAGGGGAAGCATGTCCGCTTCGTCGAAAGCTTCCCTCAAAGCCTCTTCCTCACCTTTCAGGAAGAGGACATCGCCGATGCTGAGCTGCAGGTCCGCGAGCGAGCCTTCGATGCGGGGCGTCTGCGCCGCGACGGCGACGATCTGAATGCCGCGGGAGAAAAAGGTTTCAAGCGTCTGGACACGGGAACCGACGATAGTGCTCTCCGGCATCACGACCGCCTCCACCAAGCCGCCTCCGATTGCTGGCGAGCCGTGCGGGAGTACGAGCTTCCGTTCGGAAAGCCAGGTTTCCAGCTTGGAAAGGTCGCTCTCGATGAGGAGGACATCACCTGCGGCAATGCTCGTGCCAGGGCGCTGAAACAGGATATGCCGGCCGTCGCGATGCATCGCGTGGATGGTGGCCGGAAAACGGTCCACCGCGGCGCCGTCCAGCTCCGAACCCTTGGGAACCAGAACCTCGGTCACGATCCTACGGAAGGAATGACCGGGCAACGGAACGCGCCGCCGGTCCTCGGGCGTGAAAACCCGACGCGTCCAGAGAACCAAAACCGCCAGACCGGCTAAGGCGGCGGGAACGCCCACATAGGCAAAGTCGAAAAAGGCGAAGCCATGTCCGGTGCGGCTTGCCAGCTGCTGGCTGACGATCAGGTTGGCCGGCGTACCGATGATGGAGCAGAGGCCGCCCAAAAGCGCTGCGAAGCTGACGGGCATGAGCATGCGGCGCTGATCGAAGCCGGAAACCCTGCAGACGCTGTAGATCACAGGGAGCATGAGCGCGAGTGCACCGATATTGTTCATGAAGACGGAGATGAAGGCCGTGATCAGGCACAGGATCGCGACTAGGCCGGTTTCACCCATCCCGGTTGCAGGGATGCGCGCTGCAAGCCTGTCCAACAAGCCGGAGTGTCCCAATACCTGCGCGATGAGGAGTACCTCAACCACGGTGAGGAAGGCCGGGCTGGCAAAGCCGTGGAAGGCGCCTTCCGCCGGAACCAGCCCCAGGAAGACGCCGATCGCGAGGCCTCCCAGCGCCACGATCTCCATCCTTATCCGGTCGATCGCGAAGGCAGCGAGCATACCGACGAGAAGAATGAGGATCGCTGCCTGGTCGAAAGTCATAATCGCTTGCGTCTCGTCTCAAGGCGCCGCGGCAAGCGGCTGAAGTCAGGCAAGCGATATCATGCGAGCACGAAGGAGCGTAGCTCCCTCGCATAGGAGATGTCTCGTCGTGTGCTCTTGTCAGGCACCCGTGAGGGCCAGGATCCGGCCTTCATGTGCTTGAGCGTGAGGAGATTTCGGAGCAGCCTTCACGCCATCGCGATAGAACACCTTCCAACGCCGAGGCTTGAAGGCGATCCTGCTTTTTTCGGATGCCCTGTGATCAAGCGGCACCTCGATCTCGACACGGGCGCGCTCTCCGCCGATTTCTAGTTCCACCCTGCGCGTACCCGCGACGCGTCGGCTGGCTGCTACAGTTCCGGCGATGCAGCCGCCGCAGCCGTCCACGAGCTCGACATCATGTGGGCGGAAATAGAGCACGGCCTCGCCGTCCGGTGCGCCCGGCAGCGAAAGCCCAAGCATCCTGTCCTGTGTCCAGAGCTGCCCGTTCTCGACGCGGACGGGGAGAGCGCTGGAATCGCCGATGAAACCATAGACGAACGGCGAGTTCGGCTCGTCGTAAACCTCGTCGGCGGTGCCGACTTGCTCGATCCGGCCCTGGCTCATCACCACTACGCGATCGGCCAGTTCCAATGCTTCCTCCTGGTCATGTGTCACGAACACAGTGGTGTGGCCGGTGGCCTCATGGATTTCGCGCAGCCAGCGCCTGAGCTCGCGCCGCACCTGCGCATCCAGCGCGCCGAAAGGCTCGTCGAGAAGGAGGACGAGTGGCTCGATGGCGAGCGCACGGGCGAGCGCCACGCGCTGGCGCTGCCCGCCTGACAATTGGTGCGGGTAGCGCTTTTCCAGGCCGGAGAGCTGGACCAGATCGAGCAGTTCAGCAGCGCGCCGGCGGATCTCCGCTTTAGGTGGCCGTAGCGCTGAAGGGCGAACCTTGAGGCCGAAGCCAACATTCTCGGCGACGGTCATATGGCGGAAAAGCGCATAGTGCTGGAACACGAAGCCGACATGCCGCTCCTGCACGCTTTTGTGCGAAGCATCCTCCTCTCCGAAGAAGATGGCGCCGGCTGTAGGGCTTTCTAGGCCCGCGATGAGACGCAGAAGCGTCGTCTTCCCGGAGCCGGAGGGGCCAAGAAGGGCAATGAGCTCCCCCGAGCTGATGTCAAGGGAGACATCGTGCAGCGCGGGAAAATGATCGAACTCCTTGCGAACCCGTCTGATCGAGAGATCCATGGTTCTTCTCCTAATGCTTGCTGGCGCCGGCGATGTGGTCGCCGTAGCGGAACTCGAGGATGCTCTTGAGGCCAAGCGTCAAAAGCGCGAGCAGGGCCAAGAGCGAAGCGACGGCGAAGGAGGCCGCGAAATTGTATTCATTGTAGAGGATCTCCACCTGCAGCGGCATCGTGTTCGTCAAGCCGCGCACGTGGCCCGAAACCACCGAGACCGCGCCGAACTCACCCATGGCGCGGGCATTGCAGAGCAGAACGCCGTAGAGAAGGCCCCACCTGATATTGGGGAGCGTGACGAGCCGGAAGGTCTGCCATCCCGATGCACCCAGCGAGAGCGCTGCCTCCTCATCGCCCGTACCCTGATCCTGCATCAGCGGAATGAGTTCGCGGGCGACGAAGGGGAAGGTGACGAAGATGGTGGCGAGCACGATGCCCGGTACGGCGAAGAGGACCTCGATGCCGTATGATTTCAGCCAGGGACCGAGCACGCTGCCGGCGCCGAAGAGCAGCACATAGACGAGGCCAGAGATCACGGGCGAGACCGAGAAGGGAAGGTCGATCAGGGTGATCAGGAACGCCTTGCCCTTGAACTCGAACTTTGCGATCGCCCAGGCGGCGGCGACGCCGAAGACGAGGTTCAAAGGCACTGCGATGGCCGCGACAAGCAGTGTGAGCCGGATGGCTGAGACCGTGTCCGGCTCGGTGAGCGCAGAGCGATAGGCATCAAACCCGTTTCTGAGTGCCTCCACAAAGACCACGATGAGCGGCAGGACCAGGAAAAAGGCCAAAAAGGCGAGTGCAGCCGAGATCAGGACGATCCGCACGACCGGCGTTTCTGTGATGGGCGCCGGTTGCGATGCAGCAGGCTGATGAGCGAAAGAAACCTCAAGCACCATGACCGAACCTCCTGCGGCTCCACGCCTGAATGAGGTTGATGACGAGGAGCATGGCGAAGGACAAAGCGAGCATGATCGCGGCGATTGCGGTGGCAGCCGCGTAGTCGAATTCCTCCAGCCGGATGACGATCAGGAGAGGCGCGATCTCGGAGACATAAGGAATATTGCCGGCGATGAAGATCACCGAGCCGTATTCGCCTACGCCGCGCGCAAAGGCGAGCGCAAAGCCTGTCAGTATGGCCGGCGCAAGGGCAGGCAGCAGGACGCGTGAGATCGTCTGCAGGCGCTTTGCGCCCAGCGTCGCCGCTGCTTCTTCCACTTCCGCGTCGATTTCCTCGATCAGAGGCTCCACCGTCCGCACCACGAACGGCAGGCCGATGAAGATCAACGCGATGACGATGCCCACGGGCGTGAAGGCGATCTTGACCCCCAGCGGCGTAAGAAGGCTGCCGATCCAGCCATTCGGGGCGTAGATCGCCGTGAGCGCAATGCCGGCCACGGCGGTGGGTAAAGCAAAGGGTAGATCGACCATCGCATCGATGATGCGGCGGCCGGGGAAGCGGTATCGTACCAGGACCCAGGCGACGATCGTGCCGAAGAACACGTTCACCAGCGCGGCCACGAGCGCGGTGCCGAAGCTCACTTTCAGCGCCTGCAATGTGCGCTCGTCCGTGGCGATTGCCCAGAAGCGCGGCCAGCCGAGGGCGGCCGAACGCCAGACGATGCCGGCAAGCGGGATAAGAACGATGAGGGAGAGGTAAGCGAGCGTGAAGCCGAGCGTCAGCCCGAATCCGGGGATGACGCTCGGCTTCCGCGGTCGCCACCCCGCCGCCGCGAGGGTGGCTGTCATGTTACTGCCCTGGCTTGTAGATCTGGTCGAAGAGGCCACCATCGGCGAAGAAGCGCGGCTGCGCCTCCTTCCAGCCGCCGAAATCCTCGATCGTGACCAGCTTCACGTCCGGAAAACGTTTCATGTCTTCCGGATCGGCGGCTTCCGGATTGGCCGGGCGGTAGAAGTGCTTGGCAGCGATCTTCTGGCCGGCATCGGAATAAAGATATTCCAGATAGGCCTCGGCCACCTTGCGCGTGCCCTTTTGATCGACATTGCCGTCGACGAGCGCGACAGGCGGTTCGGCCTTGATGGAGATCGACGGCACTATGATGTCGAACTGGTCCGGGCCAAGCTCCTCAAGCGCGAGGAAGGCTTCGTTCTCCCAGGCGAGCAGGACATCGCCGATGCCCCGCTGGACGAAGGTTGTGGTTGAACCGCGCGCGCCGGTATCGAGAACCGGTACGTGCCGGTAAAGCTGGGTTACGTAGTCGCGCACCTTTGCCTCGTCGCCGCCGAATTTCTCGTTGGCCCAGCCCCAGGCGGCCAGCAGGTTCCAGCGTGCGCCACCTGAGGTCTTCGGGTTCGGAGTGATCACTTGAACGTCGTCCCTGATCAGGTCGTCCCAATCCTTGATGCCCTTGGGATTTCCCTTGCGGACGAGGAAAACGATGGTTGAGGTATAAGGCGCGCTGTTGTTGGGCAGCTTGCTGCGCCAATCGACAGGGATCTTGCCGGTGGCTTCCGCAATGGCATTGATATCCGCCTCGAGGGCGAGCGTGACCACGTCCGCTTCCAGGCCGTCGATGACCGCTCGCGCCTGGGCACCGGAACCGCCATGGGACATGCGGATCGTAACGGTCTCGCCGGTATCGGCCTTCCATTTCGCGGCGAAGGCAGCGTTGAAGTCCTTGTAGAGTTCGCGCGTGGGGTCGTAGGACACGTTGAGAAGAGTCGTATCGGCGAACGCGAAACCCAGTCCCCCGAACTGCACGCTCGCGGCAAGGGCGGCGGTGAAGAGGAACGTTTTTCGACTGAGAGTCATGGCTGCCTCCGTGGTTAGCCTTTAAACTCTATCTACTAAGTAGAGTATTGGAATGTGGTGGCCAGCTAAAATCAAGCGCTCTTTTGGAATGGGCTTCCGGCTGGTCCGGCAGGTTGCGAACTGAGTTTGCTCGACTCAGTCGGATCCGCCGGACCCGCACGGGCATTCCCGGCGCCACTAAGTTGGTCTGCAAGGTCTGCGCATTGCCGTCGGACTTCGGGAACGGCTGTTATCTCCCAATGGACGCCGCGCGTCAGGGGTCCGACGGCATAGAGGCGATCGGAGGGACGGCCATTGGCGTTGAGGACAGCACAGCTCGGGGCAACGTCGAGGCCAAGTGCGAGTGGGTCGGGTCGCGCATCGCCGCGCGCGACGAGGTTCCGGAGGAGATCGGATTCGCCTGCCGCATAATCCGTTTTTGGCCCGGAGCAGTTGATGATTCTTGCGACCCGAAGCCATTCTGATTTCGTGTGTCCACGAGCGCGGATGCGGACCTCCACGCCTTCATCGCAGGGGTTCTGATCCTCAATGCGGCCGGCCATGACGCGCAGTTGTCCGGAGCGGATCGCCTCTGCCACTTTTGCCGCTGCCTCAAAGGGGATCCGGTGGCGGTGCATCTCCCACCACGGCCGAAGGTGCCGGAGAAAGCGTTTGCGTTCAGCAAGTGGCAGATCGTGCCAGATCGCCTGGATATGTGGGCGGAACGCTTCAATGACCTCCTCCCAGGGTCGACCTGCAGAGGCCGCCTGTCCAGCCGCTGACCGCGCCAGCCGGAGAAGGCCGAGACAGGTGTTCGGTAGCGGCATCATCAACGGCCATCTGGCTTGCCGGCCTTCGACTGAATGGGTCTGGGGGAGCAGGCCACGTCGCGACACCGCATATATTCGCCCTAAATGCCCTTTGGCGAGGAGAGAGAGGACCGTGTCGACCATTGTCAGGCTGGTCCCGATGATCAGCACATCCGCTGCGGCATCGAGATCGTGCAATGCGTCCTCATTCCACGGATCGCCGACATAATGGGGCAGCCGGTTCCGATCCGGCGCCTGGTTCCCGAGAGCGAGGATCGCCCGATCCACTGCGAATAATGCGCCGTGCTGCAACTTCACCAGAAGGCAGTTCACCGCCGGGATGATATCTACCACCTCTCCACTCACGCGCTGAAACTGCTGCTCGTTTTCGGGCGGCGGCAGCGCTTCCTGCAGGCAGTGCTGCAGATAGCGGCCGTAGAACCGCCGGGGAACGAACGCCTCAGGGGAAACCGGCCGCTGAAGCGGCTCGATATCGCCGGAACCAGGGCCGTTGAGCCATGTGAGGAAGCCCTGCGGGTCCTCGTCGAACGCACCCATGCGCCCGGCGCGGATGTTGAGAAGGTGTCGGGGATCGCTCGTGCCGTAAGCAACGCCCCGGCCCAGGTGCGGCGATTTCTCGAAAAGAAGGATGCGATCTCGCGCGGATGCGCGGCGAAGCAGCTGCATCGCCATGCTTGTTCCCGAGAAGCCCGCGCCGATAATGGCGATGGAACGCGCATTGCTGGTCATCAGTGCCTCCCTTCTCGGTGCATCGAGCCAAGCTCGACGCCCGGAGCACTTCGTTTGTCGATGTCGGGATTACGGGCGACGCGGGCCGATCACAGGGTGGGCCACAGTAAGGCCCCGGACGGGGCAGACGCCAAAAGGTTCCGAGTCATGTCTGTCTCCATGGAAGATTAACTCTATCGGAACGGTAGAGTATTAAAACCCGACTGGCGGATAAAATCAACAGAATAGGAGGAAGGTTCCCGCAGGGCCTACCGGCGGAGAGCCGCGATAGAGGTCAAATGGCTAAATTCGGGACCGCTGCGATGAGCCTATCCGCGCATTTGAAAGGCTCTCTGCCCTGTGCTTTTTCGCCGCCTCAGAGGACATCGATGGGACCCCATCGAGCCGCTGTTTGATGGCCGGCATTGTCTATGCGATCAGCGCGCGCGCCTCATCCCGGACCTCTCCCATTATGCAATCGGCGATGGTCGTACCGTCGAGAACATCACGGGTTGCAGCTGCCACCCGGGCAAAGACACGGCGAACCTCGCACGCTTCCTCTTCGGCGCAGTCCTCGCAACGCCGGTATGCCATCCGGCTCAGGCAGGGAAGCGGGGCGATCGGTCCATCGATGATGCGCAGCACTTCGCCGAAGGTGATCTCCGAGGGCTTTTTGAGAAGGAGATAGCCGCCCAGCTTGCCGCGGCGGCTAACCACGACGCCGTGATGCTTCAGGTCGAGCAGGATCTGCTCGAGGAATTTCTTGGGAATGCGCTGCCGCTCGGCGATATCGGAGATCAGCAGCACATCGCCCGGGTTCTCGGCCCGCGCAAGCGCGATCAGCGCTCGCAGGGCATATTTTGCTTTCTGTGAGATCATGGCCTTGCAGCGGGCTCTTGCGACGCCGCAAGAGCAGGATTCAACTTATGCCTATCGAGTTTGTCGTGTCTGACGCCTTGCGTCAACCTCGGCCGCACGCAGCGGCAGAGTTTCCTCTGCAAGCCAGGTGCGGAATGCCTCGAGCGGAGGATAGCTGGCTCGGGTTTCGGGCCAGACCAGCCAGTAGGAGCCGTCGCCTCGCACGGCACGTCTGAGAAGCGGGACGAGGCGCCCGTCGGCGATCTCCGGTCCTGCGAGATATTCCGGCAGGAGGGCTACTCCGAGCCCGGCTATCGCCGCCTGTGTCATCGGCGCGTATTGGTCGAAGAGCATCCCGCGGCTCGGCGTTGCTTGTGCCCCTTGGGCCGCGAACCAGACGGCCCAGGCATTGGGCCGGGATTCGATCTGGAAGAGCTGCAGCCGGGCCAGGTCTTCCGCCTTCTCCACCGGAGTGTTGGAGAGAAGGGCAGGGGCCGCGCAGGCGGTGAGTTGTTCATCGAAGAGTTTCAGATGCTCCGCATCCCGCCAATCATCCGAGCCGAAATGAATTGCCGCATCAAAACCTTCCGCAGCGAAATTGAAGCGCTTCAGGCGGGTGGCGAGATTGATTGTGATGCCGGGATGGGCGTCGAGAAAAGAGCCGAGGCGGGGGGCAAGCCAGCGCGTTCCGAAGGCTGGAAGCATTGCCAGGGAGAGAACGCCGCCGCCCGGATTGGTCGTCAGCTCGATGCTGGCGCGTTGAATGAGGTCGAGCGCCCGCGTGATATCCCGTCCGTAAGATCGCGCAGACTCGGTGGCGATAAGGCGGCGGCGGTGGCGGATGAAGAGCTGTTGCCCGAGCTGTTCCTCCAGATTTTGTAGGAGGCGGCTCACCGCGCCCTGCGTCAGGTCCAGCTCGCGTGCCGCCGCTGCCGTCGAACCCGTTCGCAGGACAGCTTCGAATGCGGCAAGCAGGCTTATGGAGGGAAGGAAGCGGCGCGGACGGGTCATGACATATGCGTTTTATGCATCAACTTACGCCCAAATAGGATTTCTCGGGTCTGGATGCTACAGATAAACCCGTCACTCAGGCAGGTTGCCACCTCCAGCTCAATCATGACGAGGAACCGCATGTCCAATAGCTCGCATCAGCCTTCGGGCGACAAATCCGACCGCGCGCGTTTCGCGTGGGATGATCCGTTCCTGCTGGAGGATCAACTCACAGAGGAAGAGCGCATGATCCGCGATGCCGCGGCCGGGTTTGCGGAGGAAAAGCTCCGTCCTCGTATCGAACACGCCTATATGAACGAGGAGACCGATCCCGGCATTTTCCGCGAGATGGGTGAGGCAGGTCTTCTGGGCGTGACGGTTCCGGAGGAATATGGCGGCGCAGGCGCCAATTACGTCTCCTACGGGCTCGTTGCCCGAGAGGTCGAGCGCGTGGATTCTGGCTACCGCTCGATGATGAGCGTGCAATCCTCGCTCGTGATGTTTCCCATCTACGCCTATGGCTCGGAGGAGCAGCGCAAGAAATATCTGCCGAAGCTTGCTTCGGGAGAATTCATCGGCTGCTTCGGGCTGACGGAACCCGATGCGGGATCCGATCCCGGATCCATGAAGACGCGAGCGGAGAAGATTGACGGCGGCTACAGGCTGATCGGCTCGAAGATGTGGATCTCCAACGCACCGATCGCCGACGTTTTCGTGGTTTGGGCAAAATCTGCCGCCCATGACAACCAGATCCGCGGCTTCGTTCTCGAGAAGGGCATGAAGGGCCTTTCGGCGCCCAAGATCGGCGGCAAGCTTTCGCTGCGTGCGTCGATTACCGGCGAGGTGGTGATGGATGGCGTCGAGGTTCCGGAAGATGCGCTTCTTCCCAATGTCTCGGGACTGAAGGGGCCGTTCGGATGCCTTAACCGCGCCCGGTACGGCATTTCCTGGGGTGTTATGGGAGCGGCGGAAGATTGCTGGCATCGGGCCCGCCAATACGGGCTAGACCGCCAGCAGTTCGGCCGGCCATTGGCGGCGACGCAGCTTTTCCAGAAGAAGCTTGCCGACATGCAAACGGAGATCGCGCTTGGCCTTCAGGCCAGCTTGCGCGTCGGCCGGCTCATGGACGAGCACAAATTCGCGCCGGAAATGATCTCCATCGTCAAGCGCAACAATTGCGGCAAGGCGCTGGACATCGCCCGCATGGCCCGTGACATGCATGGCGGAAACGGCATTCAGGTCGAATATCAGGTCATGCGGCACGCGCAGAACCTGGAGACGGTCAACACCTATGAAGGCACGCACGACGTGCATGCCCTTATCCTGGGGCGCGCTCAGACGGGGCTTCAGGCGTTCTTCTGATCTGAATGCCAGCCATATTGCTGCGGGCCCGGCCCGCAGCAATATCGAAATCATGAGAAGTCGGTCCGGCTTCGTTCAAGCTGCCGTATCGATCCAGACCGATTTCACGGCCATGAACTCGTCCAGGTGATGATGGCCGCTCTCCCGGCCGTAGCCGCTCTGCTTGAAGCCGCGAAAGGGTACCGCCAGGTCCATCGGCCTGGCTTGGCGGCCGGATATCTCCCCTTCCGCTGCCGCGCGTTCCTTGATGGACCTGATCTAAAACCACATCCGCGACTTCGCTCCGGGCCATGAAGAGGCGCGGTTGCTGTTAAACCTGAAGCAACCAACCGCTGACTCATAACGTTGTTTTTCCAGCATGTCTGGCCCAAGTTATTGAGAACATAATCCTAATTGGATCGGGAGGCATGCTTTCGCCATAACGGGCTCTATATACCCGGCGCATAGGATGACGCATTTTAAGGAGACAATGATGAGCAAGCTTTCTGCCACCGTCTTTGCCTCGGCTATCCTGCTCGCTTCGGCTGCGAGCGCTGCCGATCTTCCCAGATACCAGGTTACGGAGGAGTACCAGCCAGCGGGGCCGCGCGGCGGGGTGCGGATCGGATATCTGGAATGCGGGATAGGCGGTGGCCTGGGTTATGTGCTGGGTTCTGCGAAGGAGCTGGACTGCCTGTTCCGCCCGGCCACAGGTTCAGATGTTGCGGACCGCTATGTGGGAACGATTCGCAAACTCGGCGTCGACGTAGGCTTCACCACACGCGGACGCCTGGTATGGGCCGTCTTCGCGCCCACCGCAGGCTATCATCAGGGTTCGCTGAGCGGAATCTATAACGGGGCGACGGCGGAAGCCACCGTCGGTGCAGGCGTCGGAGCGAACATCCTGGTTGGCGGCACAGCCGGCTCGATCCATCTTCAGCCCGTCAGTCTCACAGGACAGCTCGGCCTTAACTTGGCCGCCGCCGGCACTTCGGTCACCCTCGCCTCGGTAAACTGATAGCTTACCTCGACCTTTGGACGTCCAAGGACTTAGGAACGTTACAGCCATAAATTCGTGAATGCCCGCTTCTGCATCGGCAGGAGCGGGCATTTGTTTTCGCCAACCCTCACGGAATGGACCGCAGCGCGCGAGCGCAGATCCCGAATCTTATCTGCGCTTTAGCGCGGTGACCTCGAGTTCCACCTTCATCGCTTCTTCGGCAAAGCCGCAGATAATCGTGGTATTGGTGGGACGGGGGTCGGAAAAGGTTTCGCCCAACACGCGCGAGACCGTCATGACGTCTGCCCTGTCGGCGATGAAAACGCGCACGCGAACGATGTCGGCCAGCGTGGCTCCGGCTTGTTTCAGCGCCTGTTCGATCGTGCGGAGAGATTGCCGCGTCTGCTCCGCCGCATCTTCGGAAATCGTGCCGTCCTCGAAATTGTAGCCGGCCGTTCCGGAAACAAAAATCCACTCGCCGTCGATCACGGCGCGCGAATAGCCTGCCATCTCTTCGAACTTCGAGCCGGAATTGACCGTCCAGCGCTTTCCCTGGGGCATAAATTTTAACCTCAAAATATCTTGACGTGATCACGTGATCACAACTACCGTTCTACGTCAAGAAAGAAGGGGAACACTGAATGGACGCGGGTCCGTTGCCTGACCGAGCAGCGCGCGGGGGCGCTGCAGGAAAGCTCGAAATCAAAAACGTGGAAAAGCGCTTCGGCGCCAACCGGGCAGTGGATGGCGTCAGCTTCACGGCAGAGGCAGGGCGCATCACCGGCTTGATCGGCCCGAATGGTGCCGGCAAGACGACGCTCTTCAATGCGGTCGCGGGGGAGATGCCGTTCGATGGCGGCGAAGTGCTGCTCGATGGGACGCGCATCGATTCGCTTCCGCCCTACAAGGTGTTCACGCGCGGCCTTGCGCGGACCTTCCAGATTCCACGGCCGTTCCCGCGCATGACTGTGCTCGAGAATGTGATGCTCGTCCCCCCGGGCCAGCATGGCGAGCGCTTTTGGAACACCTGGTTGCGGCCTGGGCTGGTGGCGCGTCAGGAAAGGGAGATCCTGGAAAAGGCGCGCTCGATCATCGAGTTCTGCGGCCTGTCTCCGGTCGAACGTCAATTGGCGGGGTCCATTTCCGGCGGCCAGCAGAAGCTTGTGGAACTCGCCCGCGCGCTGATGGCCGATCCGAAAATCGTCTTGCTCGATGAGCCGGGGGCAGGTGTCAACCCGGCGCTCCTCGACACCATCGTGGATCGAATCGTCGAGCTCAACAAGCGCGGGCTGACCTTCCTCATCATCGAGCACAATATGGATTTCATCATGTCCCTTTGCGACGAGATCGTCGTGATGGCGACGGGCAAGGTGATCGCCCGAGGCACCCCAGACAGCGTGATCTCCGCCCCTCAGGTCATCGAAGCGTATCTGGGAGGAGCGGTCGAATGAACACCCCTCTGCTCGAAGTGGAAAAGGTGGTGGCTGGCTACCGGCCGGACCTGCCTATCGTCCACGGCATCTCGCTTAATGTGGGCGAGGCCGAGATGGTGACGATCATCGGCCCGAACGGCGCCGGGAAATCCACGCTCATCAAGGCGATAGCGGGGGTGGTGCCTATCTCTTCGGGACGGGTGGCTCTCGGCGGGCGGGACATCACGCGGCTTCCCACGCACACGATGGCCGCTGCTTCCATCGCCTATGTGCCGCAGACGGCGAATGTCTTCACCACGCTCACCATCAACGAGAATCTGCTCGTTGGTGCATCCTCGCTGCCCAAGGCTGAGGCTCAGCGCCGGATCGAGCTCGGCTATGAGAACTTTCCGGCACTGAAGGACTACCGCCACAAGAAGGCGCGGGTGCTTTCGGGCGGACAAAGGCAGATGCTGGCGGTTGCGCGGGCGCTCCTGACCGAGCCGCGCCTGATCATGCTCGACGAGCCGAGCGCCGGTCTATCGCCTTTGATGGTCTCGGAAGTCTTCCAGCGCCTGAAGGCTCTGGTGGAAACGGGCGTTGCAATCCTGATGGTGGAGCAGAACGCCAAGGCTGCTCTGGCCATCTCCCATCGAACCTATGTCTTCGCGGAAGGCCGCAACCGGATCGACGGACCCTCGAAGTCCATTGCCGAAGATCCGGAAGTCGCATCCATCTATCTCGGCGCTGGGGGGCGCAAACGCTGATGCTACAAGCTCTTGCCGACGGAATCCTGAGTGGTTCGATCATTGCCCTTGGCGCAATCGGGCTGACGCTCACAATGGGCATTCTGCGCTTTGCCAATTTCGCCCATGCAGAGCTGGTGACCTGGGGTGCCTATATGGCGCTCGCCGTGCTCGGCCTGACCGGCGCGTTCCTCGGGCCGATCGCTCCTTTCTCCTTCGGGATACCGCTGATCTTCGCCACCCTGGTGGCGGCGGTTCTCACGTCGCTGCTGGCCTTGGCGATCGATTGGCTGGTCTATCGTCCTCTGCGGCAGCACACCAATCATCTCACGATCGTTTTCGGCTCCTTCGGCGTCTCGCTGCTGGTGCGCATGGTGATCCTTCTGATCTTCGGCGGCGCCGCGCAGTATTATTCGCGGACGCTGCAGATCGCGGTTCCGGTGCTACCGGGCATGCGGATCCTGCCTGACCAGCTCTTCACGCTCGGCATCACCGCGATCATCGTGGTGGGGCTGCACTTCTTCCTGCAGAAGACGCGGCTCGGCCTTGCCATGCGGGCGCTTGCGGAAAACCCGGAACTCGCCAGGGTCAATGGCCTCGATACGCGGGTGGTGGTGCGCTGGACCTGGGTCATCGGCGCTTCGCTCGCGACGGTCGCCGGCGTGCTCTACGGATTGACCGTGCAGCTTCGCCCCGAAATAGGCTTCCACCTTATCCTGCCGCTCTTCGCGGCCGTCATCCTCGGCGGCGTAGGCAATGTGTTCGGCGCGGTGATCGGGGGGCTGATCGTGGGGCTTGCCGAATCCTTCGCCGTTCTCATCGTGCCGGCCGGCTACAAGATGGCCGTACCCTTCATCATCCTTCTCGCCGTGCTTTACCTGCGCCCCACGGGGATTTTTGCGGGAAGCGTCGGAGGTGCGAAATGAGCGGATTTGCAGCTTACCTCGTCTTCTTCCTTATCGTCGCGCTCACCTATTCGATCGTGACCATGGGCCTCAACCTGCAGTGGGGATATACCGGCCTCTTCAATGCCGGCGTGGTCGGTTTCTTCGCCATCGGTGCCTATGGTACGGCGGTGCTGGTTGGGCCAGACCGCGCTCAGCTTATCGGCGGTTTCGGCTTGCCTTTCCCCGTGGCCGTCATCGGCGGGATGGTGCTTGCCGCCTTGGCGGCGTTGATCGTGGGGCTCGCCACCTTGCGGCTGCGCGAGGAATATCTTGCGATCGCGACATTCGGCATCGCGATCAGCATCCAGCTGGTCGCGTTGAATTTCGAGGCGTTGACGGGCGGGGCGCAGGGGCTTGTCGGACTTCCGAGGCCGCTTTTCGAGCTGTTCGGATCGCCCGGCGCCTACAATATGTTCTATCTCTGCTTTGTCGCAGTAATCGCCATCCTCGTCTACGTCGCCCTTGAAGTGGCGGTGCGTTCTCCCTGGGGGCGCATGCTGAAGGCGGTGCGGGAAGACGAGACGGCCGCCCGTTCGCTGGGCAAGAACCCGGCTGCGATCCGGCTGCAGGTCTTCGTTCTCGGCTGCACGCTGATGGGGCTCGCCGGCGGACTCTATGTGGGCTTCATAGGCTATGTAAGTCCGCTCGATTTCCTGCCGATCCTTACCTTCCAGATATGGGCCATGCTGATCGTCGGCGGCAGCGGCAACAATCTCGGCGCCATTGTCGGGGCAGTCGGCGTGTGGGGTCTGTGGACCATGAGCGGGCTCGGGATCAGCCGCCTGTTGCCTGTGGCCTACCAGTCCCAGGGCGGCGCGATTCAGGTCATCCTGATTGGCCTCCTGATCGTGCTGACGCTGATCTTCCGTCCGCGCGGCCTGATCGGCGAGACGGAAGCCGTTTCCAGGCACACGAGATGAAGATGGATCGTCGCGCTCCAGATACCTTATGGCGTGCCACGGCGGGGACAAAGCCGGTCTTTGGCCGTCTGGACGGCAAGGCAGAGGTAGAGGTTGCCGTCGTCGGCGGCGGCTTCACCGGCTTGAGCGCGGCACTCCATCTGGCGCGCCGCGGCGTCGAGGTGCTGCTTCTGGAAGCGCATGAGATCGGCTGGGGCGCCAGCGGGCGCAACGCAGGCTTCGTCGTCCCGAACTTCTCGAAGGCCGATCCCGCGGCGGTCGTCGCGCGGCTCGGGCGTGAGAAGGGCACGCAGCTTCTCAACCTGGTCGGACGCGGCGGTGAGCGCGTGTTCGAGCTGGCACGGGAAGGCGGGCTTGGGCGACAGGCCGAGCAGAACGGCTGGCTGCAGCCGGCCCATTCCACCGCCGTGGCGGACGCCCTTCGCAGGCGTGTCGAGGCGTGGCAGGCGCTTGGCCGCCCCGTGCACTGGATCGACGCGGCCGAAACCGCCGGGCGGACGGGCATGGACATCTATCATGGTGCGCTGGCAGATTCGTCCGGCGGCATGATCAACCCGCTCGCCTATGCCTGGGCCTTGGCAAGGGCGGCGATCGCGGCGGGAGCGCGGATCGTCGAAGATGCCGCCGTTACTGATGCGAGCCAAACAGGGGCGGGATGGCAGCTGCAGACGCATCAGGGCGCCGTCCGGGCACGAAAGGTGCTGTTGTGCACCAATGCGGAGGCGGAAGGGGCTGCCGTGCGGCTGTCGCGGCAGATCATCCCGCTCACCGTTTACCAGATAGCGACAGAGCCGCTTGCAAAGGCGCTGACCGACCGCTTTTCGCCTCGCCGCGAGCCGGTATCCGACACGCGGGCGAACATCTTCACTTTCCGGCTCGATGCCGACAACCGCCTGATTTCCGGCGGCATGGCCATCGTGCCGCTGGCGGCTGAGCGCCGCATGGCTGCCCGCATTGCGCGGCGGTTGGCGCGCGAGCTCCATCTTCCCGAGGTGCCGCGTGTCGCCCATGTGTGGCGCGGGACGGCGGCGGTCACCACCGACTTCCTGCCGCATATCTATCGCTTCGGCCCGGGATTTCTGGGGGCGACCGGCTGCAATGGCCGCGGGGTCGCCATGACCACCATGCTCGGCGAAGTGCTGGCGGATGCCGCTACGGGAACCGCTCTCGAGGAATTGCCCGTGCCGGTTTCCGAACCGGCCTCGATACCCTTCCGCACCGTCGCGCGCGCAGCTCCCTCGGCCTTTCTGGTCCAGGGCATGTGGAACGACTGGCGGACAACAAGAAGAACAGCCGCAAAGGCGCTGAACACTCCAACCTTGAAAGGGGAAAACCCATGAAACACCTGCTTGCGTCCGGCGCCGTGGGCGTCGGCCTTCTCATCGGCTCGTCTACGATGGCGAGCGCTCAATCCTGCGAAATCTCCATCGGCTCGGTCCTGTCCATCACCGGCTCGATGGCGGCGATCGGGTCCGCGATCGGCGATGCAGGGAAGCTTGCCGTCGACCATTTCAACGAAGCCGGCGGCGTCAATGATTGCAGCGTGAAATACATCCTCCGCGACGACCAGGGTTCGCCCAATGTGGGCGTCGACGCGGCCAAGACCTTGGTGGAAATCGAAAAGGTGCCGGTGCTGCTCGGTGCGATTCAGTCAGGCGTTTCCCTACCGATCCTGACATCGGTGACCGTGCCGGCAAAGGTGACGCAGATCTCCTGCTGCTCAAGCGCGCCCTCCTTCACCACCCTTGCTGCCGAAGGAGGCACACAGGGTTACTGGTTCCGCACGCTTCCGACGGACCGGCCCCAGGCTGCGGTGCTGGCGAAGATCGCCGCGGAGCGCGGATACAAGAAGATCGCCATCATCCATGTGAATTCCGATTATGGCGTGAGCCTTGCCGGCCGCTTCAAGCAGGATATCGAGAAGCTTGGCGTCACGGTGACCAATATGGTGGCCTACAACCAGGAGCAGGCCTCCTATCGTGCCGAGGTGAATGCTGCACTTCAGGGCGAGCCGGAAGCGCTCTTCCTGGTCGCATTCCCGGCAGATGGCGCGACCGTCACGCGTGAGTGGATCTCTTTCGGCGGCCCGCAGAAATTCGTTTTCAGCAATGCGCTTCGCGCCGACGAGTTTGTCGAGTCCGTGGGCGCCGAGTACCTGGCCGATGCGTTCGGCATCGACAACGCCCAGGTCGAAGGAGAATCGGTCGACGCCTTCAACAAGGCTTGGGAAGCCGCTTTCGGAAGCGCGCCGAACGGCCCCGGGCTCCACACGATGTATGACGCAGCCGCCGTGGCTCTGCTCGCCATGGAGCAGGCGGGCGAGGCCACCGGAACCGCCATCCGCGACAACATCCGCAAGATCACGAGCGGCGACGGCGAGGTCATTTACCCAGGTGTCGAAGGCTTCAAGAAGGCGAAGCAGCTGATCTCGGAAGGCAAGGCGATCCGTTACGTCGGCGCGACCGGTCCGCTGGAATTCGACCAGAACGGCGACGTTACGGGCCCCTACCTGATCTGGGGCGTCAAGGACGGCGAACTCGTGACCCTGGACAAGTGGGACAATCAGCGGGTCTCGGCGGCCATCGGCGAGATCGACAACTAAGGAAGTGAGCGACGGCCGGCGGTCTAAGAGATCGCCGGCGCGTCTACCGGGGTCGAAAGCCCCATTTGCGCACGGACGGCACGGTTCAGTTCCTGGGCAGGATCGGCCAGCGCATCGAGGACGACGGTGATATGGTTCGTTTGAGGCACGGGGATATTCAAGACGGGGGCGCCGCAGCGCTCGGCGTGCTGCGCGAAATCCGCCGACTGCCTCAGGAACTCTTCGGTCTCGTCACCCCCAACCGTGACGATGAGGGGCGCGGCGAGATCGAGCTGCCGGCGGAGCGGGCTGAAGGCGCGCACCTCTTCGGCCGTGAGCCTGATCTCGTCGTTCTGGAAGGAGCGGGTGACCGGTTCCAGGTCGAAAATGCCGCTGATTGCGGTACCACCCTTGATCAGGTTTTCGGGAAGTCCGGTGCCACGAAGCCATGCGCGGTCCATGAGTTCGGCCACAAGATGCCCGCCGGCCGAGTTGCCCGAGATGAAGATTCGATCGGGGTCGCCTCCATAACGGGCGCAGTTCGCATGCGTCCATCGAACGGCTTTGCGGCAGGCCTCGACAAGCTCGGCCATGCGCACCGTTGGCATGAGCGGATAGTCGATCACGACCAGCACAGCACCGAAGGGTACAAAGCCCGGTGCCAGGAAGCTAAAGAGATCCGCATCCAGGGAGCGCCAGAAGCCGCCATGGATGAAGATCTGCACCGGTGCGGCTCCGTCGCGATTGCGTGGGGGGAAAATGTTGAGCCGCTCGCCCGGCGCCATGCCGTAGGCGATGCCTCTTTCAACATCGAAGGCCGCGAGCGCGGCCTGCGCGGCGGTCGCGCGGCGTGCGAAGATGGTCTCGAGATCGCGGACATCGTCCAGCGAAAATTGATGATCCATATCCCTGTCAGCCATTTTCCGCCCCGTATTTCATCATGTGCCGGTCGGGCGAACCTAGAAGTCGGCATGCCTCCGAGCAAGGGGGCATCGCGGCGGGGCAGATATTTTCAAGCGCGGTTCTGAACCGCTTCCATCGAGACCATAAGAGACTGGATATTCAATGCCGAAATTCGCGAGACGCATCACGCAAACCTCCAAGAAGAGCTACGGCATGTTCGCCAAGGCGGCGGCCATGGCAAAGGACGGGCGCGATCTCATTCATCTGGAACTCGGGCAGCCGGTGCACGACACGCCGGAGCACATCAAGCAGGCGGCCATACGCGCCCTTCAGGCGGGCGAAGTGCATTACAGCGACATGCAAGGCATTCCGCAACTGCGCGAGGCGCTTGCAGCAAAGGTCCGCGACTACAATCGTATCGACGTGTCTGCTTCGGAAATCCTCGTGACCAACGGCCTGACCCAGGCCTCCTTTGCCGCCTTCATGGCGCTGCTGGATGAAGGGGAGGAGGCTATCCTTCTCGAACCCTACTACCCGCAGCATGTGGGCAAGGTGGAAATGGCAGGCGGCAAGCCGGTGATGGCGCCGCTCGACAAGTCGGCCGGGTACCGCATCCGCAAGGACTTGATCGCGCCGCTGATCACGCCCCGCACGCGTATGATCGTGCTCGTCAATCCATCCAATCCGACCGGTAGGGTCTATTCCCGCGAGGAGCTCCAAGTCCTTGCCGATCTCGCCATCGAGCACGATCTCGCGGTCGTCTCGGACGAAGTTTATGAGCAAATCGTCTTCGACGGCGCGCAGCACATCAGCATCGCTTCCTTGCCGGGAATGAAGGAACGCACTGTCAGCATGTTCGCCTTCACCAAGGCCTATGCCATGGACGGGTGGCGGCTCGGCTATCTGGCGGCCGACAGATCGATGATCCCGGCGCTGATGAAGATCACCGCGACGGAGGTCACCCACGTCAACACATTCATCCAGTATGGCGCGCTCGCAGCCGTTTCCGGCCCAGCCGAAGTGCTGGAGGAGATGGTCGATGACGACAGGCGCAAACGTGACCTGGTAGTAAGCCGTCTCAACCAGATGCCTGGCGTGGTCTGCCCCCGGCCGGAAGGCACGATCTATGCATTCCCGGATATCAGCGGCACGGGCCTTAAGGCGCAGGAAGCGGCCGATGCGATCCTGGAACAGGTCGATGTGGTGGTGGAGGCTGGGAGCTTCTATGGTCCACTGGGTGAGAATCACCTGCGGATCTGCTTCGGCTCGCAAAGCTATGAGCGCCTTGAAGAGGCTATGGATAGGCTCAGCAGATTCTTTAATTCGCTGTGAGGAGAGAAACCGGTTGCTGGCGCGAGCGGATCATCTCTTTTAACCAGTAAGAGAGCAAAGGAAAGGAGAGGAGGGCAAATGCTTGATGATTCACTAGAGCCCGTCTCCTCGCGCATCACCATCAGCGACGGTATCTATTTCCAGCTGCGCAGTGCACTGATTACCGGCCGCTTTGATCCGGGGCAGGCCTTGACCATCGCATCGCTGGCAAAGTCGTTTCAGACGAGCCATATGCCGGTGCGTGAGGCGCTGCGGCGGCTTGGCGCGGAGAACGCACTGGAGATCGCCTCCAACGGTTCAGCTTGCGTTCCGACCGTCTCGGTCGAACGCCTCGACGATATCTGCCGCGCCCGTGTTGCCCTCGAGGGGCTGGCAACGGAGATCGCGGCAGGCAACATCCAGGCCGACGAAATAGAAGCCGTCGAGCTGCACATGGCCGAGCATGAGGCGAGCAGCGCCAGCGGCAACGTCTACGACATGCTGCTCAAGAACCGGGATTTCCACTTCGCCATATACCGCGCCTCTCGTTCGGAGGTGCTGGTGCAACTGATCGATTCGCTCTGGCTGCGCTACGGACCCTATATGCGCATGCTCTCATCCTATATCGCCCCGCGCATGGGAACCGGGCTCCATCAGCCGTTTTCCAACCATCACCAGGCGATCGTCGACGCGCTTCGTCGGCGCGACGGCACTGCGGCCCGGGAACACATGATCGCCGATATCACGGGCACGCAGATGTTGTTGCGCGAGCTCTGCCGCAGCGAGGCGGCTTGAGCCCGCGCTTTCCTGTCAGGCCGACGCTGCCGCCGCTTCGCACTGCGCCTTGATGAGCAGGATTTCGGCCTCGTGCGTTGCGCAGAGGCGGTGCCAGCGCGCGTCATCCATGCCGCTTCCCCGCCATGCCGTCAGCGTCACATAGCACTGATCCGGCTTCAGATCGCAGACCTCGGCGGCGATGATCCGCGCGGAGATTCTGGGAACCATCCTCTCTGGCGACCCCAGAAAATAATCGACGATCATCCTTTCCGGATCGGCGTCGATCCTGAAGAAACCTTCGCCGCCGTCAAAGAGCGAGCGACCGGAATGGATGCCATCCTTTCCTGCCGGATGCGTGTCCATGCAGCCGAGCGACCATCGTCCGAGCGCAATCGGATCACGCATGAAATCGAAAGCGCTCCGTGCAGGCACGTCGAGCAGCGCCGTCACACTATGGCTGTAGGCGGCGGAGGGATTCATGAGCGCGTACCCAGAAGGCCGTGCAGGGTTTCAAAGAGGTGTGCCACGCCCTCCTCGGTCGTGATGATACCAGGTGAAAGGCGGAGGATGCGGCCCCGGCAATCCGTGAACACGCCCTTCTCGCGAAGGCCATTGACCACGGCAGTTGGCTCGGCATGCTCGGGTAGACGCAGCATGATGCTGCCGCCGCGCCGCTCTTCTTCCGGCGGGCTTGCCAGTGTAAGGCCCAGCCGCCCGGCTTCCTCGATGATCATGCCGCCAAGCTTCCTGTTGTGCGCCAGCATGGCCGCCTGATCCTGCGCCGCATGCCATTTCAAGGCAGGCACCGAACCTGCGCAGGCAAGCACGGAAGGCGTGCCGTGGTCAAAGCGCCGGGCATCGGATGCATAGGCGAAGGCGTCCAGGTCCCAGGAAAAGATGTTCTCCTGGCTGAACCAGCCGCGCAATTCCGGCCGGCAGTTCTTCAGCAGCGGTTCGGCCACATGAAGAATGCCGGCTCCCGGCGTTCCGCACAGCCATTTCAGGGTCGTCGAGACGGTGAAATCAACCGCCGGGGCATCGACGCCGTAAGGCAAGAGGCCGACGCCCTGGGTAATATCCACACCCACCAGACTGCCCATGCGCCGCCCGTGGTCCGCCAGTGCGGCGAGATCACAGCGGTGCGAAGCCGTCGAGGTCACGAATGTGAGCAGCGCCACGCCTACGCTTTCGTCCCAGTGCGCGATCATGTCTTCGTCGCGCACCCAGTTTTCCCCCCGACGCAGCGGAACGGTTTCCAGCGTGAAGCCGAGACGCGGTGCAAGGCCGGCGAGCAGGAAGTGAAGGCTAGGGAAGCAGTCGCCAGCCACAAGGATCTTCCGCCCCTGAAGATGCTCCGACGGAAGCGCGCCGACGAGACTATAGAGTGCCGTCGTGACATTCTCAGCTGAGGTGAGTGTCCCCTTCGGCGCGCCGATCAGGCGGCTCCAAAGATCGATGAATTCCTGCCTGGCAGAAAGCGCCCGCATCCACTGCCCGTCATCAAGCGCGCCCCAGCTTTCGGAGAAATCCGTGAAAGCCTGTGCCATGGCCTGCGCTTTGCCGGGATACATGCCGATCGAGTGGTAGAGGAAGTAGGCGGAGCCATCCGGCGCGATAGGATCTGAATTCGTCATGAAGTGCTCCATTTCATTGGAAGCCGAGAAGTCTCGGCAGCCCGAGGCTGAGTTCCGGAACCGCCACGACGATCGCCAGCGCGATCAGGTTGACGAGGAGGAACGGCGCGGTTGCCCGCAGCAAGGGGACGAAGCCGCAGTTGGCGATGCGCTCGGCCGCAAACAGGCATACGCCGAGCGGGGGCGTAAGCAACCCGATATTCAGGTTGAGGATGGCCACGGCACCGAAATGCAGTGGATCAATGCCGGCCTGGACCGCCGCGGCTGAAAGCAGGGGACCGAACAGGATGATCACTGTCGTCGGATCGATGAACATGCCGAGCACGAGCAGGATAAGATTGAACACCAGCATCGTGGCGAAATAGCCGAGCTCCCAGCCGGCTATGGTCGCGCCGATCATGCCGGGAACGTTTTCCATCCCCATCGCCCAGGAGAAGGCCGCACCGCAGCCCACGATGATCAGCAACTGCCCTGAAAAGAGGGCCGAACGGCTGAAGACATCCGAGAGGGCCGGTAGATTGATCGAACGGAAGAGGAAGACGGAAACGACGAGCGCATAAACCGCCGCGACACCGCCCGCTTCCGTGGGTGTCATCAGTCCGCCCAACATGCCGGCAAGAATGATGACCGGTATCATCAATGGCACGAGCGCGTGGCCGGTGACCCGTACCAGGGCGCGGGGCGAGCGGTCCATCTCCACCCTTTGAAATCCGTAGATGCGGGCCTGAACCGCGACGAGCATCATCTGCACGACGCCGATCAGAAGACCCGGCACGAGGGTTGCCGCCATCAGCGCGCCAATGGAAACGTCCGTCATCGAGCCGTAGATGACCGCGACGAGGGAAGGCGGCACCATTGGGCCGATGATCGAGGAGGAGGCGGTTACTGCTGCCGCATAGGCGGAGGTGTAACCCTGTCTCACCATGGCGGGAATGAAGACACGCCCGAGCGAGGCGATGTCGCCCAATGCCACGCCGGTGATGCCGGCGAAGAGGATCGAGGCGCCGATATTGACCTGGGCAAGGCCGCCGCGCATCCAGCCGAACAAGGCGTTGGCGAAATTGATGAGCCGGTCGGTTATCTTCCCTTCATTCACGAGCTCTCCCGCGAGAACGAAGAGCGGGATCGCCATCAGGACGAAGGAATCCATGCCCTGGTAAAGCCGTTCCGCCACGATGGGCAGGAAGCTCCAACTGCCGGTGTAGGTCATCCACAGAAGCACACCGGCGATCATCGCCCAGGCGATCGGCAAGCCGACCAGGATGAGCCCGACAAAGCTCGTGATCAGGATTGTAAGGGAGGCGCTCATTTCGCGGCACTTCTCTGTACGAGCCGAAGCGCTGCGAAAAGAGAGGCGCAAAAGAACGAGACGGGTACGGCAGCGTAGGGGTAGGAAAGCGAAATGCGCAGGCCTTCGCTGGTCTGGCCGGCTGCGAACATCATCATGTCGATCCCGTACCAGAGGAGGACGAGAAACACGGTGAGCGAGATGATATCCAGCAGCGCGTCGAGCAGCAGCCGCGCGCGGGGGGAGGCGGCTCCGATGATATCCGGCACGAAATCGATGCGGATGTGGCTAGCTTCACGCACGCCCACGGCAGCGGCAAGCAAAGCCATCCAGATCATCGCATAGCGCGCGACTTCCTCCGTAAAGAACGGTACGCCGCCGTAGCCGTATCGCAGGACAACCTGCGATACGACCAGAGTGGTCAGGATGAAGAGGCAGATGGCCGCGATCACGCGGAGTGCCTGTTCGATCAGAGAGAGTGCCTTCGCCATGTCAGTTGGCGGCTTCCACGGCGGCGATCGCCTCGTCGATCAGCTCGGGCGTGTCGACATTCGCCCTCAGCCATTCGACGGCCGGCGGCTGCATGGCGGCGCGGAACGCATCGCGCTCCTCGGCGGTGAGCTCGACGATGTCCACTCCCTTTTCCTTAGCGAATGTGATTGCGCCGGCCTCGATCTCCCGAGATTTCGTCCGGTTGAATTCGATGGCCTTTGCTGCCGCGTCGATGATCACCTTCTGTTTGTCCTCGGGCAGGCCCGAGAAGAACGCGTCGTTGATGCCAAGGGGGCCGAAGGCATAGGTGTGGCCGGTCAGGGTCAGATGGGATTGAACCTCGTAGAGCTTCACGAGATTGAAGGTGGAGACGGAATTGTCCTGCCCGTCCACCACGCCCGTACGCAGGGAGGTGTAAAGTTCGCCAAAGGCGATCGGCGCAGCCGAAGCACCAAGTGCCTCGACGGGAATCGTCGCGAGCGGGCCGAGCACGCGCATCTTCAGGCCGGCCATGTCGGTAGGCGCCTTGATGGCCCTGTTGGCGCTGAAATGCTTGAAGCCACCGGATTCCCACCAGCCAAGCACGCGGATGCCCGTATTCTCGCGAATCTGCTCGGCCATTTTCTGGCCGAAAGGACCGTCGAAGACTGCCCATGCAGTCTGTTCCGACGGGAACAGGTAGGGCATGTTGAGGATCTGGATGTCGCTGTGGATCGTTGCGTAATTCCCGTCCGCGCCGTCGGTCATCTGGATGACGCCGCGGCGCATCTGGTTCAGCCGCTCGTTCGGTGCTCCAAGTGCGCCGGCATAGACGAGATCGACCGTCATATCCGAGTTGGCCTCGACCTCCTCCTTGAACGTCTCGTACATGCCGTTCACGAAGTCGAAGCCGGCCGCGTTTTGCGGAAGGGAAAGGCCGACCTTGATCTGCTGCGCAGTCGCGACCTGAGGGATGGCAAAGGCCGACAAGGCAACGCCTGCGGCCATGATTGTTGTCAGTAGATTACGCATGTCACCTCCTAAATGCCCTTCGCGTCATGGCCGCGTGGGCGCCCCACATTTGTTTCTCTCACCGGCAGGACTGCGGTCCGGCGCCTGCCCGAACGTCAGGTCGTCATTCCTCTGACGTCACCTTGCCGTCATTTGTTGTTTGCCGCGCTCCTCCAGATGATTGACCAGCCGCACCAGTGGCCAAAGGAAGGCCAGATAGAGGGCGGCGGCGCCAATGAGCGGCGTCGGGTTCGCCATCAGCGCCTGCGCGTCGGTGGCCTGCTTCAGCAGATCCGGCATCGCCACCACGGAAGCGAGCGCGGTGTCCTTGTAGATCGAGACGCAGTTGCTGGTGAGCGGCGGGACGACCACACGCAACGCCTGCGGCAGGATCACTTTGCGCATGGTTGTCCAGAAGTTCAGCCCAAGCGCGGACGCTGCCTCGAACTGCCCGCGCGGGATGCTCTCGATGCCGGCGCGGCACACCTCGGCCGTGAAAGCCGAAAGGACGAGGGATAAGGCAAGCGTCGCCGATGTGAAGGACGAGAACCGGATCCCGACAAAGGGGAGGGCATAATAGATCAGGATCAGCAGGACGAGGATCGGCATTGCCCGCAGCATGTCGATATAACCGATTGCGAACAGGCGCAGGGGCTTTGGGCCATAAAGGCGCATGAGGCAGACGATCAGGCCCGCAATGCCGCCGAAGACGATGCTCGCGCAGCCAAGGAGCAAGGTGTTGCCGACCCCGCGCATGAGCATCGGGAAAGAGCGGACGAGGATTTCCCAATTGAAAAAGGTGCTGATCAGATCCATCGCAGAGGTCCGGACGGTGAGGGAGGGCACCGGCCGAATTGGCCGGTGCTTAGGCGTGCCGCAAAGGCACGAAGAAAGTGCTTATTCAGCTTTGGGAAGCGGCATTACCGTGACTGTGCTGGTGCCCTCGTCGGGGTCGACGCCGAACCACTTCTTGTGGATCGCAGCGAGCGTTCCATCTTCCTTCATGGCCGAAATGGCGTCATTGGCCTCGGCCACGAGCGGATGATCCTTGCGGGACATCATGGCGAAACGCTCGCCGGTGGGGATGCGGACCAGGATCTTCAGGCCGGGCATCTGCGTCATGGCGTATTGGAAGCCGGCGAGTTCGCCCGCGCCACCTTCGACACGGCCATTGCGAACATCGAGCAGCAGGTCCTGCTGGGCGTTGTAGCTGCGGATTTCGGAAATCCCCAGCTTGTCCTTGTTCTCATTGGCCCATTTGTCACCAGTCGTGCCGGCGACGACGCCGATGACCTTGCCCTTCAGATCTTCGAGAGAGGCGACGGTGGAATCCTCGCGGCCCACGACCGTTCCATCGCTATCGTAATAGGGCTGGGTGAAGGACTGGTTCTGCAGACGATCGTTGGTGACGGAAATGGAGGAGATCGCGAAATCGATGCGGCCGGAACTCGTGGCGGCAAAGAGCGCCTGAAAGCCCATGTCCTGAAACTCGACTTCCTTGCCGAGCCGCTTGCCGACTTCGGCGGCCACGTCCACCTCAAAGCCTTCGAAAGCCCCGCTTTCAGTTTTGAATTCCCATGGCGGATTGGCGGGATAGGCGCCAACGACGATCTTATCCTGCGCAGCGGCTGGCGCTATAGAAAGGGTGGCCGCAGCAACGACACCCAATAAAAATCTGCCGAGTTTCATGCCAGTCCTCCTTTGATCGCCCGCAGATTGCTCCTGCGTGGCAGTTCCCTCATAGATCGCGGATACACCCGCTTTCCCGTGCGTGCTCAAATGATCACGAGACTCAGTAGCAATCAATGAAAATCCTTCAAGCGTGAAATTTCTCTGCGAGATTATAGAGGAAATGCTCCCGCCCAGCCGACGGATAGATTTCGCGATGAGAACAAAAATACCTGCAACTGCATGCTTTTTGCTGGCGGTTCTCACGCCGGCGGAATATCGTCCGCGCAGCTTTTTCACAAGCAGGTCGGCTAGCGTTCCCGGTGGTTTCCGGGTGGTGCTGAAGGTGTGCATTCTTTAGTTCCCCTTAAAACTATATTTGCAGATGCAAATAATTCCGTCTAGTCTCCCTTCCCGGGATAGCGCATATGACAGACGCCGGCAGATCCGGCAGGGGCAAAAGGAGGTATCGCCATGTCAGCAGCAGCCACCCTTGGGAAAGTCACGGAATTGCTTCTGAGCGGGGGGATCGAGGTCGTCGATCTGACTGCTCCCTTGGGACCCGATACACCCCTGTTGAAGCTGCCGCCGGAATTGGCCGTCGACACACCGAAGATCGAGATTCACAAGATCTCCGAATATGACAAGAACGGCCCGTTCTGGGCATGGAACTGGCTCAAGATCGGCGAGCATTCCGGGACGCATTTCGATGCGCCCCATCACTGGATCACGGGGAAGGAATATTCCGACGGTTACACCGACACGATCCCGGTCAAGAGCTTCGTTGCGCCGGTCAATGTGATCGACTGCTCGGCCGAAGTGGCGGAGAATCCCGATTTCCTTCTCACGGCTGACGGCGTGCGCGCCTGGGAAGCCAAGCACGGGCCGATCGGCCAGGGCGAGTGGGTGGTCATGCGCTCCGATTGGGATAAACGGAACGGTTCGGAGGAGGCGTTCCTCAACGCGGACGAGAACGGGCCGCATTCGCCGGGGCCGACCGTCGACTGCATCGAGTATATCCTCGAGCGCGGTGCGATCGGCTGGGGCACGCAGTGCATCGGCACGGATGCCGGCGCCGCCGGTGGGATGGAGCCGCCTTTCCCGGCGCATAACCTCCTGCACAAGGCGAATCGGTACGGCCTGGCAAGTCTCTGCAATCTGGACAAGCTGCCGCCCAAGGGCGCCATCCTGATCGCGGCGCCCCTGAAGATCGTTCAGGGCACCGGCAGTCCCGTGCGCGCCCTGGCGCTCGTGCCCAAGGCTTGACCGGTCTTGGGCGACCAGGTCGTCCCGAGAATACATCTATGGCCGGTGGGGCTCTCTATGGGAGCCCTGCCCATTTCGAGCCTCAGGGATCAGAGGCCGGGATGTCAGCCTGCAAGGGAACTTGGATGAACGATCGCGTCATCATCAGCGACGGCAAGGAAGGGCAGACGCTGGGGGAAATCGGCCTTCAGCAATTCGCGCCTTATCTCATGAATCGCATCATGGGGCGCTATAATGCTTCGCTGAGGGCAGAACTTGCCAGAATGGGGCTCTCAACGCCAAAGATGCGGACTTTGGCGATCCTCTCGGTGATCGACAATCTGGTCATCAGCCGTCTTGCGGTCTACGCTGTCGTTGAGCAATCGACGCTGAGCCGGGCGCTCGATTCCCTTGAATCCGAGGGCTTGGTGCGTCGCATCCCCGATCCGCAGGACAGCCGCGCGACCCGCGTGAGCATTACGGACGAGGGCAGGCTGGCCTTCGAGAAACTGTGGCCGACCATGCGGCGGAGCTACGAGCGAATGTTCTCGGGCATCGATGCGGCCGAACATGCGGCCTTTGTGCGGACGCTGCAGAAAATGCTCGTCAACATCCGCAAGCATGACTTCTGAGGAGAAATCCGATGGCGGAAAGATCATTCGCGAAAGAAGTGCAGAAGCTCAAGCTCGGTGAAGGGCAGGAGTTTTCCGGCGAGGGAATCCTCGCCATCACCAAGGCGCTTCTGGAATGCGGCGTCGGATATGTCGGTGGCTATCAGGGCGCGCCGATCAGCCATCTCATGGACGTGCTCGCGGATGCACAGGAGATCCTGGGGGAACTCGGCGTGCATTTCGAAGCGAGCGCTTCGGAAGCGACGGCCACCGCGATGTTGGCAGCTTCCGTGCATTACCCGATCCGGGGAGCCGTCACCTTCAAGTCGACCGTCGGCACCAATGTGGCTTCAGACGCACTGGCAAACCTCGCCTCCGGTGGCGTTACCGGCGGTGCGCTCATCATTGTCGGCGAGGATTATGGCGAAGGCTCCTCCATCATGCAGGAGCGCAGCCATGCCTTCGCGATGAAGAGCCAGGTGTGGCTGCTTGATCCCCGCCCGAATCTGCCGTCCATCGTCTCGGCCGTCGAGCACGGCTTCGAGCTTTCGGAGGCGTCGAACACGCCGGTCATGTTGCAGGTGCGCATCCGTTGCTGCCATGTGCACGGCTCCTTCATCGCCCGGGACAATAAGCGACCGCCCATGACCGTGGCGGACGCGCTGGAGAATCCCCGGCGCGACACCCAGCGTATCGTCCTGCCGCCCGCTTCCTTCCTGCACGAGAAGGAAAAGATACAGAAACGGTTGCCGGCGGCGATCGACTACATCAAGCGCCATAAGCTCAACGAGGTCTTTGGCGGCGCGGGGCGCGTCGGCATCATCATGCAGGGTGGCATGTATAATGGCGTCATCCGCGCCCTGCAGCGCCTGGGGCTGGCGGATGTGTATGGCGAGACGGAAGTGCCGCTCTACGTCATGAATGTCACCTATCCCCTTATCGAGGATGAGCTTCTGGAATTCTGCGCCACGAAGGACGCGGTGCTCGTCGTGGAGGAGGGGCAGCCCGATTATATCGAGCAGGCCTTGGGGGCGATGCTCTATAAATCGGGAGCCACGGTGCGGCTCGAGGGCAAGAGCATGCTTCCGATGGCCGGCGAATATACGGGCGACGTGATGCTGTCCGGCATCGGTAATTTCCTGCGGACCCATGCCGGCGAGATGCTCGCGCCGGCGATCCGCGCTCCCAACACGCCTGCGCCGCCGCTCTTCGAGGATCTTGCGAAAGCTGTTCCCATGCGCCCGCCAGGCTTTTGCGTGGGCTGTCCCGAGCGGCCGATCTTCGCGGCGACCAAGCTGGTGGAACAGGAATTGGGCAAGCACCACATCGCCTCGGATATCGGCTGCCACCTGTTCTCCATCATGCCGCCCTTCGATCTGGGGGCGACGACCATGGGGTATGGCCTTGGGCCGGCGTCCGCGTCCGCCTTCAATTCACCGGATGCGAAGCGGCGTTCGATCTCGTTCGTCGGCGATGGCGGCTTCTGGCACAATGGTCTCACTTCCTCGATCGGCAATGCCGTCTTCAACAAGAATGACGGCGTCATCGTCGTGGTGGACAACTATTATTCGGCGGCGACCGGCGGGCAGGATATCCTTTCCTCCCGGGCCGACAATCGCACGAAGTCGACCAACCACCCCATTACCGACGCCATCAAGGGCATGGGCGTGAAATGGGTGAAGCATATCGAGCGCACATATGACGTGGGCAAGCTTCGCGACACCCTGAAGGAGGCGTTGACGACGGAGGAGAGCGGGCCGAAGGTCATCGTCGCCTCTTCGGAATGCATGTTGAACCGGCAGCGGCGCGAAAATCCGATACGGCGGAAGGCGATTGCCGACGGCAGGCGCGTGGTGAAGACCAAGTTCGGCGTGGACGAGGATGTGTGCACGGGCGATCACGCCTGCATGCGGCTTTCCGGCTGTCCGTCTCTTTCGGTCAAGCAGCTCGACGATCCCTTGCGCGATGACCCGGTTGCCGCGATTGACGAGAATTGCGTCGGCTGCGGCAATTGCGGCGAGGTCGCGGATGCGGCCGTGCTCTGCCCTTCCTTCTACCAGGCCGATGTTGTGAACAACCCGACGGGATGGGAGCGGTTCTGGTTCGGACTGCGGCAGCGCGTGATCGGTTGGCTGCAGGCGCGGCGTGAGAGCCGCCGGCTTGTTTTTGCGGAGAATGTGGCGTGACTTTTGGACTGCCGGAGGGTCCCGACTCCACTCGGGGTGTGATCAAGCTCGCAATTCTCGCGGTCGGCGGGCAAGGCGGCGGCGTGCTCACCAACTGGATCACCGATCTCGCGATGCGCTGCGGCTGGCATGTGCAGGCCACCTCGGTGGCGGGTGTGGCTCAGCGTACGGGCGCCACCATCTACTATCTGGAAATGATGCCGAAGGACCCGGCGCGGCCGGAAGCACGCCCCGTATTTGCCTTGAGCCCATCTCCGGGCGATGTGGACATCGTGATTGCAGCGGAGCTTGCTGAGGCGGGAAGGGCCGTCTTGCGCGGTTTCGTCACCCCGGACCGGACGGCGCTGATCGCCTCCAATCACCGGATGCTCGCCGTTTCGGAAAAGATCATCCCGGGCGATGGCCGCGCGGACGGCAACAAGGTGCTGGAGCGGGTGGGCGAAGCCTCCCGGCGCTTTGTCCATTTCGATATGGAAGCGATCGCCAAGCAGGCGGGAACCGTCATCTCGGCGAGCCTCTTCGGCGCGCTCGCCGGTTCCGGCGAGCTTCCGTTTCCCCGTTCAGAATTCGAAGCGACGATCAAGGCCGGCGGCCGCGGCGCCGATGCGAGCCTGGCTGCCTTTGCGGCCGCATTCGAGCGGGCGGCGGCGAAGGAAGTGCCGGTTGCCCCCGAGCGGATGGAAGCCCCGGGCCACGGCGTCGCGGTGCGGGGGCCCGGTAAGCTCCAGAAGGAGTGGGATGGTCTTTGCGACCGCGTCGCAGCATTTCCGGAACAGGTCCGGGAAATGGCGGGCCTCGGGCTGCGGAAGGTTGTCGATTTCCTCGATTGTGCTTACGGCAGGGAATATCTCGACCGGCTCGAAAAAATCATCGCATCGGATCGGGCGGACAAGGACTACGCTTTTTCGCGCGAGGCGGCGAAATATGTGGCCAACGGGATGGTCTATGATGACATCATCCGCGTTGCCGATCTGAAGACGCGTTCGGCCCGCGCCGAGCGCGTACGCCGTGAAGTGCGGTTAAAGGGGGAGCAAACCCTTCTTACGACAGAATATTTCCATCCGCGCATGCAGGAGATCGTCGGCCTCCTGCCGGCTAGGCTCGGAGCGGGGATCGAGTCACATCCCGGTTTGATGGACCGGCTCAACCGTTTCGTCGATCGGGGCCGCCGGATCCGCACCGACAGCATTGTCGGCTTCGGCATGCTTTGGGTGATCGGGGGCCTTCGCCGCTGGCGGCGCAGCCTGCTTCGCCACAAAGTGGAAGCAGAGCATCTTGGCAAGTGGCTGGATCTGGCGCTGGAAAAGAAGGCGGAAGACTACGAGCTTGGCGTCGAGGTCCTGAAATGCCGGCGCCTAATCAAGGGCTATTCCGACACCCACGCCAGGGGCCATTCCAAATTCGACCGGGTGCTCAGCTGCCTTCCCATGCTCAAGGGACGCGGCGACGCGGCCGACTGGATCAGGCGCTTGCGTGAAGCAGCCCTTGCGGATGCCGATGGAGTGGCGCTCGACGGCGCCATTCGCACCGTGCGCTCCTTCACCGAGGAGGCGAAGGAAAACGCGGGCTAGATTGATCGGAAAGGCATATCGGCGGGCCAGTGCGCCGTGATATTTTAGGCTTGAAATATTTCGATGCCGGTGCGATCCTGCTTCAGGCTTCGCCGAAAATGAGGATGGTGGAATGAAAGTAGCAGTTCTCGGAGGCGGTCCAGCCGGTCTTTACTTTGCGATCTCGATGAAGCTGCGCGGTGCAAGCCATGAGGTCACGGTCTATGAGCGCAACCGGCCGGACGATACCTTTGGTTGGGGCGTGGTGCTCTCCGATGAGACGCTCACCAATCTGGAGGCGAACGATCCTGTAAGCGCGGCGAAGATTCGCGAGCATTTCGCGTATTGGGACGATATCGCGGTTTACTATCGCGATACGCGGACCGTCTCGACAGGTCACGGCTTCTGCGGCATCGGCCGCAAGAAGCTGCTGGTGCTTCTGCAGGAGCGCGCGCGGGAGCTCGGCGTCGACCTGCGTTTCCAGACCGAGATCGACGATCCGCGGCCTTTCATGGAAAGCCATGACGTGGTGATCGCAGCCGATGGCTTGAACTCCAAGTCGCGCACCATTTTCGCCGATGTCTTCCAGCCCGATATCGACGTGCGCAAATGCAAGTTCGTCTGGCTCGGCACGCATCAGAAATTCGACGACGCGTTCACGTTCATCTTCGAGGAGACCGAACACGGCTGGGTATGGGCGCACGCCTACCAGTTCGACCAGGACACGGCGACTTTCATCGTCGAGTGCTCGCAGGAGACGTGGGACAAGTTCGGCTTTGGCGAGATGTCCAAGGAAGAATCCATCGCCACGTGCGAGAAGATCTTCTCGGCTCACCTGGGCGGTCACAAATTGATGTCCAACGCCAACCATATCCGCGGTTCGGCCTGGATCAATTTCCCACGCGTGCTCTGCGCGCGCTGGTCGCATGAAAATCTGGCGCTGATGGGCGACGCGGCGGCGAGTGCCCATTTCTCCATCGGTTCGGGCACTAAGCTTGCGCTGGAAAGCGCGGTGGCGCTGGCCGACTATCTTCATTCCGAGCCGACGCTCGAGGCTGCCTTCGCGAAATACGAGGATGCTCGCCGCACGGAGGTGCTAAGGCTCCAGTCGGCGGCGCGCAACTCGCTCGAATGGTTCGAGGATGTGGAGCGCTATCTCCATCTCGATCCCGTGCAGTTCAATTATTCACTGCTCACCCGCTCGCAGCGCATCAGCCATGAAAATCTTCGTTTGCGTGATCCCGAATGGCTCGGCAGCGCGGAGTCCTGGTTCCAGCGCAAGGCAGGCAGCAATGTGAATGGCGCGCGTGCGCCGATGTTCGCGCCGTTCAAGTTGCGCGACATGAGTCTTATGAATCGCGTCGTCGTGTCGCCGATGGCGCAGTACAAGGCTGTCGACGGTTGCCCGACCGATTGGCATTTCGTGCATTATGCCGAGCGGGCCAAGGGTGGCGCCGGACTGGTCTATATCGAAATGACCTGCGTGACGCCCGAGGGACGCATCACGCCGGGCTGCCCTGGTTTCTACAAGCCCGAGCATGAGGTCGCGTGGAAGCGGCTTGTCAATTTCGTTCACAGCGAGACTGAAGCGAAGATCTGCGCGCAGATCGGGCATGCCGGTCCCAAGGCTTCGACCCAGGTCGCCTGGGAAGATTCCGAAATGCCGCTTCCCTCCGGCAATTGGCCGATCCTCGGGCCCTCGGCGGTTCCCTGGAGCGATGCGCACCAAATCCCCAAGGAGATGACCCGCAAGGACATGGACGAGGTGCGGGACGCGTTCGTCACCTCTGCCGAAATGGCGGAGCGGGCCGGCTTCGACATGCTCGAACTGCATATGGCACACGGCTATCTGCTTTCGGCCTTCATCACGCCGCTCACCAACCGACGCACCGATGAATATGGCGGCTCCCTGGAGAACCGCATGCGCTACCCGCTGGAGATCTTCCACGCGGTTCGCGCCGTGTGGCCGGAGGAGAAACCGATCTCCGTGCGTATCTCGGCGAATGACTGGGTCGGCGACGAAGGCATCCGCCCCGAAGATGCCGTCGAGATCGCGCGCATGCTGCAGGCGGCCGGTGTCGACATCTGCGACGTATCGGCCGGCCAGACCTCGACCCGCGCAAAGCCGGTCTATGGCCGCATGTTCCAGACGCCGATGTCGGATCGGATCCGCAACGAGACGGGTATGGCTACCATGGCGGTAGGCAATATCTACGAACCCGACCATGTGAACTCGATCCTCATGGCGGGCAGGGCGGATCTGGTCTGTCTGGCGCGGCCTCATCTTGCCGATCCTTATTGGACCCTGCATGCAGCGGTCACCCTCAATGACCGCCATGTGAAATGGCCGGATCCATATCTGCGTGGCCGTGATCAGGCCTATCGGTTGAAGGAACGGCAGGACGCTATGCTCGGGAAGGTGTGATGACGTCGGTCGCTGGCAAACACGCCCTCGTGACCGGGGGCGGATCAGGCGTGGGCCGGGCGATCGCTCTGGCTCTGGCCGAAGCGGGCGTTTCCGTGACCATTTGTGGTCGGCGCATCGAACCGCTCCAGGCCGTTGCCGGTGGCCACCCCGATATTCACGCAATGGCGGGCGACGTGACGGATCAGGCCTCGATGGACCGGCTCTATGAGGAGGCCGAGGCAGCGAGGGGGCCGATCGATATCGTCGTCGCCAATGCCGGTATCGCTTCCAGCGCCCCCGCTGCAAAGACAAGGCTTGACGATTGGCAGCGCATGCTCGACGTCAACCTCACCGGCGCCTTCCTGACCGTGAAGCCAGCCCTAGCAGGCATGTTGGAACGCAAGGCCGGGCGCATCGTCTTTGTCGCCTCCGTCGCGGGGCTGAAAGGCTATGGTTATGTCGCTCCCTATGTGGCCTCGAAGCATGGCGTGATCGGCCTTATGCGGGCGCTGGCGGTCGAATTCGCCAAAAGCTCGATCACCGTGAATGCCGTCTGCCCCGGTTTTGTCGAGACGGAGATGCTCGCTGAATCCGTCGCCCGTATTGTGGAGAAAACCGGCCGGTCGGAAGAGGAAGCGCGCGCGAGCTTGAAAGCAGTCAATCCGCAGGGCAGGTTCATCCAGCCGGAAGAGGTGGCGGCGGCGGTCCTCTGGCTCTGCAGCCCGGGCGCGGCCTCCATCACCGGTCAGGCCATATCTGTTTCGGGGGGAGAGACATGGTGAGCGCGCCGCTATCGGTGGTGGAAGGACGCTCGGGAGATAAGGAGCGTCTTCGTCTCTGGATCAGGATGTTGCGGACCACGCGCATCGTGGAAGGCGAATTGCGCGAACGCCTCAGGCGCGACTTCGATTCGACGCTGCCGCGTTTCGACGTGATGTCTGCGCTCTACCGCGCGCCTGACGGCATGCTGATGAGCGATCTCTCGCGTTTCCTGCTGGTTTCCAACGGCAATGTCACCGGCATCGTCGAGCGGCTGGTGGCCGAAGGCTATGTCATGCGCACCAAGCGTGAGGGAGACAAGCGCACATCGGTCGTACAGCTCACGCGGGCCGGCACTGCCGCTTTCGAGAAAATGGCAGCCGCCCATGAACGATGGATCTCCGAGCTTCTGGATGGCATCGGTACGGCCGAGGTGCATCGGCTATCCGAAATGCTTCATGTGTTTCGCAGCAATTGGGAGGGTGAGCATTGACTCCGATCGAGATGGCAGGCCTGCAGCCGAAGCATTTCCTTTGGCGCATGGAGGGGAAGGTCGCTGTCATCCAGCTTGACCGGCCCGATCGGAAAAATCCGCTGACCTTCGATTCCTACGCAGAGCTGCGCGATACATTCCGCAATCTCGTCTATGCCGGGGATGTCGATGCGGTGGTGCTTCTGCCGAATGGCGGGAATTTCTGTTCCGGCGGCGATGTGCACGACATCATCGGCCCGCTCATCGGTATGGAGATGAAGGAACTCCTCGCTTTCACCCGCATGACGGGGGATCTCGTCAAGGCAATGCTCAATTGCGGCAAGCCGATCATTTCCGCGATCGACGGGGTAGCCGTCGGTGCCGGTGCTATTCTTGCCATGGCCTCGGATCTGCGGCTCGCGACACCGGCGGCCAAGACGGCCTTCCTTTTCACACGCGTCGGTCTTGCGGGCTGCGACATGGGCGCGTGCGCGATCCTGCCGCGCATCATAGGCCAGGGAAGGGCTGCCGAGCTCCTCTATACCGGCCGCACGATGAGTGCGGAGGAGGGTGAGCGCTGGGGCTTCTACAACCGCCTCGTTTCCGCCGAGGCTCTGGAGGCGGAAGCGCTTAATCTGGCGGCACGCATCGTCTCCGGCCCGACTTTCGCCCATGGGATCACCAAGACACAGCTCAATCAGGAATGGTCGATGGGGCTCGACCAAGCGATCGAGGCGGAAGCACAGGCGCAGGCCATCTGCATGCAGACCAAGGATTTCGAGCGCGCCTACCACGCGTTCGTCGCAAAGCAGAAGCCGGTCTTCGAGGGCAACTGATGCCGGACAGGAGCTTCCTCAACTGGCCCTTCTTCGAGGATCGTCATCGCGATTATGCCGAGCGGCTCGAGGCGTGGTGCGCGGCGAACCTTCCCGTCGATCACGGTGACGTGGATAGCGCGTGCCGGGAATTGGTGCAGATGCTCGGCCGTGACGGCTGGCTAAAGCCGACCGCGATCGATCCTGCTGGTCCCGCTTCACTTGACGTGCGCACGCTTTGTATTACGCGTGAAACGCTTGCCCGGCACGACGGGCTCGCAGATTTTGCCTTTGCAATGCAAGGTCTGGGCACCGGGGCGATCAGCTTCTATGGCACGCCGGAGCAGCAGCGCTGGCTTGAAAAGACCCGCACGGGGGCCGCGATTTCCGCTTTCGCGCTTTCCGAGCCACGCTCGGGCTCGGATGTGGCCGCCATGGACATGACGGCCGAGCGCGATGGCAGCGACTACCTTCTCACCGGCGAGAAGACCTGGATTTCCAATGGCGGCATCGCCGACCTTTATGTCGTCTTTGCGCGTACAGGGGAGGCGCCTGGCGCGAAGGGCATTTCAGCATTTCTGGTGCCAGCCGATGCCGAGGGCCTGACGATCGCCGAGCGGCTGGAAGTGATCGCACCGCATCCGCTCGCGCGCCTTTCCTTTGATCGTGTGCGCTTGCCGGCGGGCGCTATGATCGGAAAGCCAGGCGGGGGCTTCCGCATAGCGATGTCGGTGCTGGACGTGTTCCGCTCGACGGTTGGAGCCGCTGCTCTGGGTTTTGCCCGCCGGGCCTTTGACGAGAGCGTGAACCGGGCCTCCGGCCGAAATCTCTTCGGCGCGCCCATGGCGGATTTGCAGATGGTGCAGGGGCACCTAGCGGATATGGCGCTCGACATCGATGCCGCCGCCCTTCTCGTCTACCGCGCAGCCTGGACAAAGGACATGGGTGCGGCGCGTGTCACCCGCGAGGCGGCAATGGCCAAGCTTTTCGCGACGGATCGCGCGCAGGACGTGATCGACCGCGCCGTCCAGCTTCATGGAGGCGATGGGGTGCGCCGAGGACACATCGTTGAAAGCCTCTATCGGGAGATACGCGCATTGCGCATCTACGAGGGTGCTTCGGACGTGCAGAAAGTGGTGATCGCGCGGCAGGTGCTGAGCAATGCGTGAGCGGTTTCCGAAATATGGTTGGCTTAAGTTGAGAGGATTTCCATGAACACCATTCTGCAGCCCAAGGGGTGGATGAAGCCTAGAGGTTACTCGAATGGCATTGCCGCCCAAGGGCGGCTTATATTCATTGGCGGCCAGGTGGGCTGGAACGAAAATTGCGAGTTTGAAAGCGACGATATCGCCGAGCAGATCGGCAAGGCCTTGTCGAACGTGGCTGCGGTGCTGGCTGAAGCCGGCGGGAAGCCGGAGCACATCACTTCGATGACCTGGTATTTCACCGACAAGGCCGAATATCTTGCTAACCTCAAGAAGATCGGCAGTTTCTATCGCGAGGTGATGGGCTGGCATTATCCGACCATGGCCGCTGTCGAGGTTTCCGCCTTGATGGAAGATCGGGCAAAGGTCGAGATCCAGGCCATGGCCGTCATACCGGAGTAAGAGCACCATGGATGAGGCAATCCGTTTTTCCGAGACCGTTTCCGCGAGGCTGGAAGACGGCGTCCTCGTCGTAACGCTGAACAACCCGCCGGTGAATGCCATCTCGGCCGATATGCGTGCCGGTTTGCTGGATGCGGTGCGTCAGGCGAACTCGGACCAAAATGTTCGGGCGCTGGTCATCACCGGAGCAGGCAAGGCTTTCATCGGGGGCGCGGATATCCGTGAGTTCGGGCAACCCGCGACCGAGCCCACCCTGCCGACCGTCGTTGAGGCGATCGAGGGGAGCGGAAAGCAGATCGTCGCGGCGATCAACGGCGCGGCGTTGGGAGGCGGGCTCGAAATCGCGCTCGCCTGCCATCATCGCGTTGCCGGGAGTGCCGCGACGCTGGGCCTGCCGGAGGTAAAGCTCGGGATCGTGCCGGGTGCGGGCGGGACACAGCGTCTTCCCCGGCTGACGGGTGTGGTCAAGGCCGTGGAACTGATCTCCAGCGGTCGTACCGTCACCGCAAGAGATGCCTTGTCTCTCGGCATTGTAGACGAGGTTGCGGACGACCCGGTGAAAGGCGCGATATCTGCCGCGCGCGATCAAAGTGCAAAACTGCCTCGGAGAACCGGCGCACTAGCCGTTCCTGCCGAGGATCCTAAGGCGATCGAAGATGGCGCCGCCAAGGCGCTTTCCCGGGCACGGGGAAGCGAGGCGGCGATCGAAGCGGTGCGTCTCGTCAGAAGCGCTGGCGAACGCTCGCTCGCGGACGGCTTGTCGGACGAACGCGCCACCTTCCTGCGGTTGCGCGATTCCGATCAGGCGAAGGCGCTGCGACATGTCTTCTTTGCCGAGCGTGCAGCGGCAAAAGTGTCCGGCCTTGAAGGTGTCGAGCCGCGAAAGGTCGAGATCGTGGGTGTCGTCGGAAGCGGCCTCATGGGCTCGGGCATCGCCGTTGCGGCGCTCGACGCGGGTTATCGGGTGATCGTGGTGGAGCAGACCGACGAGGCCGCCGCCAAAGGTCTCGACCGGATCACGGGACTGCTCGACAGGGCTTTGAAATCAGGACGCATCGACGAGGCCGGCCGGTCCGGGCGTTTGGAACGCCTTTCCGTCGGCAGCTCCATGGAAGCGCTCGCTGCGGCAGACCTCGTCATCGAGGCGGTGTTCGACGACCTCCAGGTAAAGAGCGAGCTGTTCGAAAAACTGGGCCGGATCGTCCGCCCCGAGACCGTTCTTGCCACCAACACAAGCTATCTCGACCCGGACGCGATAGCCGCCGTGACATCGTTCCCGGAGCGCGTTTGCGGCCTGCATTTCTTCTCGCCCGCCAATGTGATGCGGCTGGTCGAGGTCGTCCGCTGCGCGAGAACGGCGCCGGATGTGCTTGCTACGGGACTGGCTTTTGCCCGCAGGCTCAAGAAACTGCCTGTGGTCTGCGGCGTTTGTGAGGGCTTCATCGGCAACCGCATCTTCTCCGCTTACCGGCGCGAGGCCGAGTTCCTCGTTGAAGACGGCGCATCGCCTCAGGAGATCGATGCGGCGATGGAAAATTACGGTTTTGCCATGGGCCCATTCGCGGTGTTCGATCTGGCCGGGCTCGAAATCGCCTGGGCCCGGCGCAAGCGTCAGGCCGCCACGCGCGACCCGTCGGAACGCTATGTCGAGATCGCAGACCGCCTTTGCGAAATGGGTCGCTTCGGCCAGAAAACGGGCCGCGGCTGGTACACCTATCCCGATGGCAAGCGCACGGTCGATCCCGAAGTCACCGCTTTGATCGATGCCTGCCGCGCGGCAAAGGGAATCGTGCCACGTCAGATCGCAGCGGCGGAGATCGCCTCGCGCCTGCTTTCGGCCATGGCTGCGGAAGGCAACGCTCTGCTGAAGGAGGGCATAGCCGAGCGGGCAAGCGACATCGACCTGGTCCTGATCAATGGCTATGGGTTCCCCGCCTATCGTGGCGGCCCCATGTATGTTTCCCAGCAAGGGACGCATTCATGACAGACGAGGCGGATCGTGCTTCCGTCGATGCGATGGACGAGACTGATCCGCTGCGCCCGTTCCGCGCCAGGTTCGAGCTGCCTGAAGATGTCATCTATCTCGACGGGAACTCGCTCGGGCCGGCGGCGCATTTCGTCTTCCATGAGTTGGAAAAGGCCGCGCGGGAGGAGTGGGGTAACGGCCTGATCCGCAGCTGGAACAGCGCTGGGTGGTTCGATCTGCCGATGACGCTGGGTGACCGCATCGGACGCCTGATCGGAGCCGCACCCGGCCAGACCGTCGTCTGCGACACGACCTCGATCAATATCTACAAGGCGCTGCACGCGGCGATGGGCCTGCGTCCTGGCCGGACCGCTATCGTTGCCGAAGGCGGCAGTTTCCCGACTGACCTCTATATGGCGGAAGGCGTGATCTCCACGATACCGGGCGCGCGGTTGCTTTTGGAGAGTGTCGACGCCGCCAGGATCGAAGAACTGATCGACGATCAGGTCGCCGTCGTTCTTCTGAACCATGTCAATTACAAGTCCGGCGAATTGCGTGACATGGCGGCGTTGACGCGCAAGGCGCATGACGCCGGCGCGCTCATCGTCTGGGATCTCTGCCATTCGGCCGGTGCCTTGCCCGTCGATCTCGACGGTGCCAATGTCGATTTCGCGGTCGGCTGCACGTATAAATACCTGAATGGCGGCCCCGGGGCGCCGGCCTTCATCTATGTCGCCGAGCGTCTTCAAGCCGATGCAAGCCAGCCGCTGAGCGGCTGGTGGGGACATGCGCGCCCCTTCGCTTTCGAAACGCGTTACGATCCGGAACAAGGCATCCGCAAATTCCAGTGCGGCACGCAGCCCATCCTCTCCCTGCGGGCGCTGAAGTCAGCGCTCGAAATCTGGGATGAGGTGGATATGGATGCGGTCCGGGAGAAGAGCATCGCCCTGACGGACCTGTTCATTCGCCTGGTCGAAACCCGCTGCGGCTCCTTTGGCCTCACGCTGGAAAGCCCGCGCGATGCCTCAAGGCGCGGAAGCCAGATTTCCTTCGCGCATGACCGTGCATATGAGATCATGCAGGCATTGATCTCGCGCGGCGTGATCGGTGACTTCCGCGCGCCTGCAACCATGCGCTTCGGATTTACACCGCTCTATCTGCGCTATCGAGACGTGCTGCAGGCAGTCGATGTGCTCGAAGACGTGTTGCGGACAGAGGCTTGGAAGGATGAGCGCTTCTCGGTCAAGGCAGCTGTAACCTGATTGGATCAGACGCCCAGATAGCGGTCCTGCATGTCCGGTGTCAGCGCCTCCGGCGCTCCCTCGAACACGGTCGCACCCTTTTCCAGGATGAAGCAGCGGTCAACAACGCGCAGAAGCTCGGAAAGGGTTTTGTCCACCACCAAGATCGATTGCCCTCCCGCCTTGAGCTTGGCGATCGCAGACCAGATGTCCTGCCGGATCACCGGAGCCAATCCTTCAGTCGCCTCGTCCAGTACGAGGAGGCGCGGGTTGGTCATCAGCGCGCGGCCGACCGCGAGCATCTGCTGTTCGCCGCCGGAGAGCGTGTTGGCGTACTGATCGCGCCGTTCGGCAAGCCGGGGGAAGAGTTCGACCACCTTGGTGAACGTCCATTCGCCGGTCCGCGCGGCGGCCATCAGATTTTCCGAAACGGTGAGGTTGGGAAAGCAGCGGCGGCCTTCCGGTACCAGCCCGAGCCCAAGCCGCGCGATGCGATGCGGCCTCATGCCGGCGATGTCGCGGTTTTCGAAGCGGATCGAGCCGGTCCGCACCCGCACGAGGCCGAAGATCGACCGGATGGTCGTGGTCTTGCCCATGCCGTTGCGGCCCATGAGGGCGACCACTTCACCTTGCTTCACCTCAAGGCTCACGCCGAAAAGTGCTTGGGAGGCACCGTAGAAGCTTTCAACGCCTTCGAGTTTCAACAGGCTCACGCGGCATCTCCGAGATAGGCCCGACGCACTTCGGGATCGTTCCGGATGTCACTCACCTTTCCCGTCGCGATGATGCGGCCATAGACGAGGACGGAGATCCGGTCCGCGAGCGCGAAGACGGCATCCATGTCGTGCTCGACAAGAAGGATAGGCGCCTCTCGGCGCAGGTTGCCCAGGAACTCCGTGAGCCTCTTCGAGCCCTCGGGCCCCATCCCCGCCATTGGCTCGTCCAGGAGAAAGGCCTTGGGATCGAGCGCCAGAGCGATGGCGATTTCCAGTTGCCGCCGCTCTCCATGGGACAGTTCCGCGGCGGGAACATGCGCCCGATCCGCCAAGCCGACCCTTTCGAGCTTGGCCATCGCAGGCTCGACAAGGCTTCTGTCCCGCATCACCGGGCGGAGGAAGCGGAGGCTGGAGCCTTGCCTGGCCTGGACCGCCAGCATGACGTTGCGCAGGGCGGAAAATTCCTGTGCAACCGACGACGTCTGGAAACTGCGAGCCAATCCCAAGCGCGCCCGTGCGGCCATGTCCAGACCTGACATATCCTGCCCGAGAAAGCGGATCGTGCCGCCGTCGGGTTTGAGCGAACCGGAGATCTGATGGATGAGTGTGCTCTTGCCTGCGCCATTGGGCCCGATGAGAGCATGAATCTCGCCAGGGAGGAGATCGAGGCTCACACCGTCGGTGGCTTTGAGCGCACCGAAATTCTTGCGCAGATCGCGGATTTCAAGGACCGGGTCAACCATGGCGTTCTTTCCCGGCAATGAGACCCATCAGACCGCCCCGAGCGAAGAGCACGACGCCAAGCAGGATGAGGCCCAAGAAGAACTGCCAGCGTTCGGTGATTCCGCCCAGCCAATATTCCAGAAGCACATAGAGCATGGCACCGGCCACCGGGCCGAAGAGCCGGCCCTTGCCGCCAAGTATGACGAGAACCAGAAGTTCGCCGGACATGTGCCAGGAAAGCAT
Organism: Chelativorans sp. J32; assembly: GCF_000518985.1. GTDB lineage: Bacteria > Pseudomonadota > Alphaproteobacteria > Rhizobiales > Rhizobiaceae > Chelativorans. The sequence goes on along the minus strand of NZ_JAEQ01000009.1, from coordinate 104,436 downwards.
GGAAGGACTCGTGAACCGGTTAAGATCTGCAAAAAGCGCGCCGGCCAGTCCCGTGACCATCGCCGAGATGGCAAAGGCGGTGAGCCGGATCCTGAAAGGCGGAATGCCGACGGCGGCAAGGCGGGTCGCATTCTGCCGCGCTGCTTGCAGGGCGGCCCCGAACCGCGAGCCCCGCAGCGCCCAGAAGAGCATCAGCCCGAGGGCGAGCAGCCCATAGCAGACAAGAAAGAAGGGCAGGGGACGTGCGGTGTTGATGCCCGGAAAGCTGTTGCGGACATAGATCGAAAGGCCGTCCTCTCCGCCATAAGCGGGCCAGGAAATGGCAAAATAATAGATCATCTGCGCGAAGGCGAGCGTTATCATGATGAAATACACGCCCGAGGTGCGCAGGCTTATGGCTCCGATGGGGAGCGCGATCAGACCGCAAACGAGCATCGCCACCAGCCAGATCACTGGCATGGAAGTGGTGGAGGGGATGCCGAAGAACAGCGGTTCCGCATTGAAGGCATGCGTCGCCAGGATCCCCGCGGCATAGCCGCCGAGGCCGAAGAAGGCGGCGTGCCCGAAGGAAACGAGCCCGCCGAGACCAAGCGCGATGTTGAGACCGACTGCCGCTAGCGCAAGCACCGCGATGCGTGTGGCAAGCGTTATGTAAAAGGGCTCGCCCATGGTGGATGCCGCGAGCGGTACGGCAAGCAGGAGCAGTGCAAGGCCTGCATTGGCAATCGCTTCGCGCTTCACGGCAGGAGGCCTCATGATTGTGCAGCGAACAGGCCACTTGGCCTGACGGCGAGGATGAGCGCCATGACGATATAGATCAGCATGGATGCCAAGGCTCCACCCACCAGCGCGGCCTGGGACGGTGGAAGCACCAGCGTCAGCGCTTGCGGAAGGAGGAAGCGACCCATCGTGTCGACGATCCCCACGAGCACCGCTCCGAAGAGCGCCCCCTTGATGGAGCCGATGCCGCCGATCACAATGACGACGAAGGCAAGGATCAGGACCGGCTCGCCCATTCCGACCTGTACCGACTGCAATGCACCGACCATGGCGCCCGCCAATCCGGCAAGTGCCGCGCCAAGGGCAAACACCACGGTGTAGAGCGTTGAAATATCGACACCCAGCGCCGCGATCATCTCACGGTCGGACTCGCCGGCGCGGATGCGCATGCCTAGCCTGGTGCGCGAAATGAGAAGATAGAGGCCGAGCGCCACAAGGACCCCGACGGTGATGATGCCAAGCCGGTATAGCTGGTATTGGCCGCCACCGGGCAGAGGGACCGCACCTTGAAGGAGGGGCGGGATATCGAGATAAAGCGGGAAGGATCCGAACAGCCAGCGCGCTCCTTCCGAAAACATCAGGATCAATGCGAATGTTGCAAGCACCTGGTCGAGGTGGTCGCGCTCGTAAAGCCGGCGAATGACCAGGATCTCGACAATTGCGCCCGCGGCAGCAGCGGCAACCAGGCTGGCCAAAAGACCGATCCAGAAGGAGCCCGTGGCTGCGGCGACCAGAGCACAGGCGAAGGCGCCGATCATATAAAGCGAGCCATGCGCCAGGTTGATCAGGCCCATGACGCCGAAAATGAGCGTCAGCCCCGCCGCCATGAGGAACAGCATCACCCCAAGCTGGAGTCCGTTCAGCAGTTGCTCGATCAGGAGGGCGGTGGACAAGGTGCGCGATCCGGAGCTTTGATCGGAGATGTTATCGTAGCAGCCTAGGGCCGCATCGGTCCTGGCGACCGGCGCGGCCCCGTCTGGTGCCAGCCTATGGCATCGAGCACTGGTCGGCGTAAGCGTCCGTGTGATCCTCGAAGGCGGTGGCCACGATCTTGTTCGTCAACACGTCGCCTTCCTTCACAACCTCGCGGATATAGATGTCCTGGATGGGATGGTTGTTGGTGTTGAACTTGAAGTCACCACGAACCGAGTCGAAGTCCGCTTCCTTCAGCGCGGCGCGGAAGGCTTCCTTGTCCTTCACGCTCGCCTTGGAAAGAGCAGAGAGGATCAGGTTGGCCGTATCCCAGCTCTGAGCGGCATAGATCGACGGCAGCCGCCCATATTCGGCCTGGAAGGCTTCAACAAATTTCTTGTTGGCCTCATTGTCCAGATCCTTGGACCAGGAGGCGGAGTTCTTCACGCCGAGGGCTGCATCGCCCACCGCGGGCAGCACATCCTGGCTGAAGGAGAAGCTCGGCCCCATGACCGGGATATTCACGCCCGACTGGGCATATTGCTTCATGAAGGCTATGCCCATGCCGCCAGGCAGGAAGAAGAAGACCGAGTCCGCACCCGAAGCGCGGATCTGCGCGATCTCGGCGGCATAGTCGGTTTGGCCGACTTGCGTATAAAGCTCGCCCGCGAGTTCTCCCTTATAGAAGCGCTTGAAGCCGGTGAGCGAGTCCTTGCCCGCCGGATAGTTCGGCGCAAGGATGAAGGTCTTCTTGTAAGTCTGAGTGGCGTATTGCCCCATCGCCTCATGGAAATTGTCGTTCTGATAGGCGACGTTGAAATAGTTCGGATTGCAATTCGCGCCGGCAAGCGCGGACGGGCCGGCATTCGGTGAAAGATAGATGATGTCCTGCGCCACCACATTGGGGACGACCGCCATCGCGAGATTGGACCAAATGATGCCGGTCATCAGATCGACCTTGTCGCTCTGGATCATCTTTTCGGCGATCTGAACGGCCAGCTCCGGCTTTTGCGCGTCATCCTCGATGACGAGTTCGACGTCCTTGTTGCCGGATTGCTTGATGGCCAGCGTGAACGCATCGCGCGTATCAATGCCAAGCCCGGCACCGCCGCCGGAAAGCGTGGTGATGACGCCGATTTTCACCGGTTCAGCATAGGCGTAACCGGATAGAGCAAGCGACAGGCCTGCTGCTGCGAGAATTCTTCTCATTATTCCCCTCCCTGTTTGTGGCTCAGAGCCTGGTGCGAACTTTCCAGAGTTCTGGAAAGAGTTCAACCTCCAGCATCTTCCTCAGATAGGAAACACCCGACGTTCCGCCGGTGCCCCGTTTCAGGCCGATGATGCGTTCCACCGTCGTCACATGATTGAAACGCCATCGGCGAAAATAGTCTTCGAAGTCGACGAGCTTTTCCGCAAGCTCATAAAGCTGCCAGTACCGCAGCGGATCGCCATAGACCATGCGCCAGGCCTCCAGCACCTCCTCGTTCTCGGTGCGCGGTTCGCGCCACGTGCTGCGCTTCGCGTCAGCGCCGATATCGAACCCCTGGCGGGAAAGCAGCAGGATTGCCTCATCATAGAGGGAGGGTTCGGCCAGTATCGTTTCCAACTTGGCGATGACCTCCGGCCGGTGCGCATGCGGGCGCAGCATCGCCAGGTTCCGATTGCCGGCGAGGAATTCGATCGCGCGGTACTGCCACGATTGAAAACCGGAGGACTGACCCAGAGCGCCGCGAAATTCGGTATATTCGCTCGGCGTCATCGTCCTCAGCACATCCCAGGCACTGTTTAGCTGCTCGAAAATGCGCGCCACACGGGTCAACATCTTGAACGAGGGTTCGAGCTGGTCGGTGCGGATCATCCGCATGGCGGAGCCGATCTCGTGGATCGCCAGCTTCATCCAGAGTTCGGATGTCTGATGCTGTATGATGAACAGCATCTCGTCATGTGCGGTGGAGAGAGGCTCTTGGGCATCGAGCACCCGCTCAAGGTGCAGATAGTCGCTATAGGACATACGATCCTGAAACGACATTTCAGCACCTTCGTCTGACGGGTCGTAGGCCTGGCTCAATTCACCCTCTCAGCTCTCAGCCGGAAGCGCTGGATCTTGCCGGTCTGGGTCTTTGGCAAGGCATCGATGAACTTTATCGACCGCGGATATTTATAAGGGGCGATGGTGGCCTTCACGTGGTCCTGTAGCCGCTTCACGCACAGTTCATCGCGCTCCACGCCGGGAACGACGACCACATAGGCTTCGACAATATGCCCCCGTTCCGCATCCGGCGCTCCGATCACAGCGCATTCGGCAACATCCGGATGGGTTAGCAAAGCTGCCTCGACCTCTGGACCGGCAATATTGTAGCCGGCACTGACGATCATATCATCGGATCGGGCCACGAAGTGGAAGAATCCTTCTTCATCCTGCATGAAAGTGTCGCCCGTTACGTTCCAGCCGTGGCGCACATAGTCGTGCTGTCGGGGATCGGCGAGATATCGGCAACCGGTAGGCCCGCGGACCGCGAGCCAGCCTGGGGTGCCACGCGGAAGCTCGTTCATATCTTCGTCGACGATGCGGGCTTCGTATCCCCTGACCGGACGTCCGGTGGACCCGGGCTTCAGATCATCAAAGCGGTTCGAGATGAAAATGTGCAGCATCTCGGTAGAGCCGATGCCATCGAGGATGGGCTTGCCCGTCTTCTTCATCCACTCTTCGAAAACGGGGCCGGGCAGCGTTTCGCCGGCCGAGACGGCAGCGCGAAGGGACGAGAGGTCAGCGCCCTCATCCATCGCCTTGAGCATTGCCCGGTAGGCGGTGGGTGCCGTGAAGGAGATGGTGGCCTTATAGGTCTCAATGATCTTGATCATGTTTGCGGGCGTCGCCTGCTCGAGTAGCGTGGCGGCGGCTCCGAAACGAAGCGGGAAAATCGCCAGGCCACCCAAGCCGAAGGTGAAGGCGAGGGGAGGAGAACCCACGAAAATATCCTCGGGTGTGACCGTCAGCACTTCTTTCGCGTAAGCATCGGCAATGATCAGCAGGTCACGATGGAAATGCATGGTGGCCTTGGGCACTCCCGTGGTGCCCGATGTGAAGCCGAGAAGGGCGACATCGTCCCGGCCGGTCTGCACGGCTTCGAACAGAACCGATTTGTCGAGGGCGATCCGATCGAGTTCCGCATCGTGATTTGCGGTGCCGTCGAAGCCCACCACCTGTTTCAGGAAACGGCTGTCCTTGGCGCAAGCGATAAGCTCGTCCATCAGCCGTGTGTCACAAAGTGCAAGGCTGATCTCTGCTTTATCGACGATCTTCGCGAGTTCCCCCGCCCTGAGCATCGGCATGGTGTTCACCACAACCGCGCCGGCCTTTGTGGCCGCGAGCCAGCAGGCAACCATAGCCGGGTTGTTGGCGGAACGGATCAGGATCCGATTGCCCGGCTTCACTCCGTAATTCTCCACCAGCGCGTGGGCGAGCCGGTTCGTCCAGTCTGAAAGTTCTTTGTAGGTGCGGCGACGGCCATTGCCGATAAGCGCTGTCCGATCCCCAAACCCCTTCTCGACCAGCCGGTCCGTCAATTCGACGCCCGCGTTGACGTATTCCGGATACTCGAAGCCGTCGAGCAGGAAGTCGGGCCATTCATGCCGCGGCGGAAGATTATCGCGCGTGAAGGTGTCGATATGGGCGGTCGGTCCAAGCGTCATGCGTCCTCACTCATACTGAGGGAGATCGAATTCGGCCGGCACCCAATGCCGTCGGGTAGCCAAAAGCACGGCGAGCCTCCCATCCTCGTCGAAACCACCTGAGGATGACATTTGGCAAGAATTACTTCAAGCCTAAAACGTTTCCTGAAGGGGCCACCGTCCACTGCCGTTTAGGGCGCGTGGCCGCTCGGTGAGCTCCCGTCCGGGCTTTTTCCAGCGCTCCAAAATACTCACCCAGATTTTGCGCACTGCCCTTGCAAACAGGCGAAATCAAACTTAATTAGGTATCTAACAATATGGTTTCTATCTATATGCAAACCCCCGCAGCTAGAGCGTCTTTCATCGAAGAGCTCACCAAAGTGAACAGGAAGCTTCGGACCTTATTCGACGCACGGGTGAAGTCGCAGGGCCTCACACATTCCCGTGCGCGTCTCCTCATGTATCTTGCCAAGAACGAAGGCGCGACGCAGGTGGAATTGGCGGCTGCCATGGAAATGGAACAGCCGTCCATGGTCACCTTGATCGACGGTCTGGAGAAGAAGGGGTTCGTCACGCGCCAGCCATTGGAGCGGGATCGCCGTGCCAATGGCATCTTTCTCACGGCCAAGGCCCGCAAGGAAGCCGACGACATCATCGCTTACGCCAATCACCTGCGCGAGCAGGTGCTCACCGGCATCGAAAAGAGCGAACTCGAGTTGGCTACCAAAGTCCTCCGGCAGGTCGGGCGCAACATCGATACCTCAGCCTGATCAGGACCTTCAGCTATGACGGAAGCGCGACCTGCCCGGGATCGGGAAGACGAGCCAGAGGCTTTGCCGGCCGATAACGGTCCGGTTTCCAGTGAGGCTGTATTGGAGGAGGGAGCGTCGCGCCCATCGCCGCAACCTGCGTTTATGCCAAAACCCGCTTGGCTTGCGGTGGCCTATATGGCGGCTGCGGTGGTGCTCTCGCTTTCCCAGGGGCTTGGGCTCAATCTCATCAATGCCAATATCACGCAGATACAGGGCGAGATCAGCGCCACCTCGAACGAGGCCTTGTGGATGGTCGCCGCCTATATGGCGCCGAATGTTTCGTTGTCGCTCGCACTGGTCAAGATCCGCACACAATATGGGCTGCGGAACTTTGCCGAAATAAGCATTCTCGGCTTCGTGCTGGCATGTGTTCTCAATCTTTTCATCCACGACCTTTCGTCGGCAATCGTCGTGCGCTTCATGAGCGGCATCGCCGCCGCGCCCATGTCCTCCCTCGGGTTCCTCTATATGCTGGAAGCCTTCCCGCCCGAGCGAAAACTGACGGTAGGATTATCCCTCGCACTCACCAACATCTCGCTGGGTGCGCCGCTCGCCCGTATCATATCTCCTGCGCTTTTCGACATGGACGGATGGCGTGGCCTCACCATGCACGAGCTGGCGCTCGCGATGATTGGGTTCTGTCTGGTTTATCTCCTGCCGCTCACGCCACCCCCGCGCGCCAAGGTGATCGAGCGGCTCGACGTGCTGAGCTATCTGCTGATCGCAATTGGGTTCGGTTGCCTCGCCGTGGCCCTCGTGCTGGGAAGGGCATATTGGTGGCTCGAAGCACCCTGGCTCGGCGTTCTGCTGGCGATGGCCATCGTACTCGTCACCGCAGCGGTCGTCATTGAACTCAATCGCAGCAATCCTCTGGTCGACGTAAGATGGCTGGCAAGTCCGGCCATTCTGCACTTTGCCGGCGCCTTGCTGCTTTTCCGCATCGTTCTATCGGAGCAGACCACGGGAGCATCCGGCCTCTTTCAGGTGCTGGGGCTCACGAATGACCAGACCGTCACGCTCTATGTCATCATTCTGCTGGCCTCGGTCGCCGGTGGCCTGACATGCGCTGCAATCATGAAGGCCGGACGAGAACCTGCCATTCATCTTGCGGCATTGGCGCTGATCGCCGTCGGTGCTTTCATGGATAGCCGGTCCACCAACCTCACTCGACCTGAGCAGATGTTCGTCAGCCAGGCCATGATCGCCTTTGCGGGTGCCCTGTTTCTGCCCCCGGCGATGTTCCGGGGCATCACTTCGGCACTGCAGAAGGGACCGAACTATATTTTGAGCTTCATCATCGTGTTCCTGACCACCCAGAGCATCGGAGGGCTGCTTGGCTCCGCGGTGATCGGCACCTTCATCACCATTCGCGAGAAATTCCATTCGAACGTGCTCGTCGAGCATTTGGCGATGACCGACCCCATAATCGCGCAACGCGCGGCGCAATTGGGCATGGCCTATGCGCGCACGATAACCGATCAGGCGATCCTCCGGGCCGAGGGACTAATGCTCGTCGGACAGCAGGTCACGCGCGAAGCGAATATTCTCGCCTATAACGACGCCTTCCTTCTCATGGCAATCATTGCCGCCACCGCCTTCGTCTTCCTCCTTATCCATATCGGGTGGGACGCCATGCGCCGCCACCTAGCGCACCCCCAAGCAACCGCAAACCTGTAGTTCTTCCGTTGATCATGTTTAAAGCTCTTCGTTCTCCAGCCACCGCAGTGGCCATCGTGCTCGGCCTCATAGGCCTCCTGCTCATCCTTTATGTCTGGCAGCTCCCGCCGTTCACACGAACCGTCGAAATGACCGAGAACGCCTATGTGCGCGGGCAGGTAACGCTCATCGCGCCACAGCTTGCCGGCTATGTGGTGGAAGTCCCCGTACAGGACTTCCAGGAGGTTAAGGCAGGCGACCTCCTCGTGCGGCTTGACGACCGCATCTACCGTCAGAAGCTCGAGCAGGCCCGGGCGACGCTTGCGGCGCAGCAGGCTGCACTCGCCAATTCGGAACAGCAGCGCCACTCCGCAGAAGCGCGCCTGCGTGCCAGCGAGGCTCAGTTGGAGGGTGCGCGCGTAGCGCTCGAAATAGCGGAGGCGAACTGGCGCCGCGTCGAGCCCTTGATGAAGAAGGGCGTCATGACCGCGAGCGAAGCCGATCAAAGCCGCGCGGCGGCAGAGCAGGCTCGTGCAGCTTTAGACCAAGCCAGTGCTGGCCTCGAAGTCGCAAAGGAGGACCTGCAATCCGTGATCGTCAATCGCCAGTCGCTGGAAGCGGCCGTTCAGGGCGCGGAAGCCGCCATGCATCTGGCGGAGATCGATCTGGAGAATACGCGAATCATGGCCCCGCAGGACGGAAGGCTGGGCGAAGTTGGCGCGAAGCTCGGCCAGTATGTGGCCGCCGGAACCCAGCTGGTTGCGCTGGTGCCGGATCGCCTTTGGGTCGTTGCCAATTTCAAGGAAACGCAACTGGCGGAGATGAAGGTGGGCCAACCCGTCACGATGACGGTCGATGCATTGCGGCACTCGGCACTGAAAGGCCATATCGAGCGGTTTTCCCCGGCAACCGGGTCTGAATTCAGTGTCATTAAGCCTGACAACGCCACCGGCAATTTCACCAAGGTCGCCCAGCGCGTGCCGGTTCGCATTTCAATCGATCCCGATCAGCCCAACGCCGAAAAACTCGCTCCCGGCATGTCGGTCGTCGTTACCGTGAATACGAACGCCGAGCCGGATTCGGATTTGGCGTCGAGAACCTGAGAACAGGGCGCTGCCAGACACTCAGGATTGCTCAGCCCTGAGGATCTGGTAGCAATTCTCGCGGCCTGCTGAGACCTGGCCGTAGGTCCTTTGCGCTTGATCGAGCCATTCCTGGTGGGATTTATATGCGGCCTCAATGGCCTGTATCGGTTTTAACGTGAATAAGTTCGGACCGTGACTGAGCAGCCAACACGCCCGCCCGGCCACGCGACGGCTGCGGTCACGAAGCCATGCATAATCCCAGAGTACGTCCAGTGCTTCGCGCTTGATGCCACCAGCGAGGTCCGGCTTGGCTACACCAATACCCGGTGGTTGTCCGGCCAGGGCGGCCTGCAAATCCATGTAATCCTGGCGAAGCTGCTCGACAGCATATTCCAGGTCCGCCTCGTCCTTGACCATGGCGAACCATAGGTGCGGATCCATCCGGTTCACTAGCGGCGATGACTGGAAATCCTCCGAGAATTGCATGGCTGCGAAACCATCGAGATCGATTTCCCGCTGGAGCAGCGCAATCTCCTCGATCTGTTTGGCCAGGGCTGGGCCGCTTGCCCGCACGGCTCCGTTCGTTCCGCCGTCCTCGGGAGCCAGATAGGCGCCGCCATTGTCGAGCACGGGGTCGACCTCGGCAACGAATTCGAGAAGCGTCGTTGCCCGGCTCAGTCGGACCGCAAGCTTTCCCAAAAGCTCCTGGGTTTGTGCGTTCTGCCTCTGACGTTCGAGGTAGCTTTGCTGAAAGAAGAAGATGAACAGCGATACGCCGATCCCGAGAAATATCACGCCCAGTTGGGAAAATGTGTTCCGATAATATTCGAGCTGCTTTTCCTTATGGCGCTCGTCGCGCTCTGTGTAATGGGCGACCTGCTTGTTTATGAAGAGCGACACGATCAGGAGCAAGGCGCCGAGCAGCGCCAGCATGCTAATGAGGATGTGACCGCCGGCCACCGCGTCAAATCCCATTTGCTACACCTCTGCGGCATCGGCCCGAAACCGGAAATGGTTTCGGAAAGCACGATGCGTCGATTCAATAACTTACAACGCCCTTTGTGCGTCCGAATGGACGCACGGCGCTGTAGACGCGCTTTGCCGTCTTCAGGCCATGCCTAGGCGTGGAATTGTTGCCGGGACCTCTTCTGCCTGTTTCCACGCGGTATCGACAACGAAGCATGCCGCTTGGCCCTCACGGTTCGCTGGGGATTCGGATGAAGGTGCCCTGGCCGTGGAGATCCAGATTCTCGATCGTGACCGCGTTCGACCGGTCGGCTTCGACGGTGAAGGTGACGGCGCTCGGGCCGAACGCATTCTCACCCACCGGCTGGTATGCGAAAGTATCGCGATCTATGTGCTGAAGTGGGAAGTTCTTGTTCTCGGGACCCAGCTTCATGGTGAGGGTGCCGTTTTCCTTCTCCTCGAAGATCGTGACCTCGCCGAAAAGTTCGTTGCCGTAGGTTCCCGTGTAACTTGTGGCGGACAAGGCCGCCGAGGAGCTTTGGCGGGAGACGGCTGCGTCGAAGGCTTCGCCGTAATCCGGCTTCATCACTTGCGCCATGAGCTGGCCGAAGGCCTCGACCCAGTCCCGTTCCACTTCACCTGTGAATACGAGATCCAGAAAGCTCCTGCTTACGCCTTCGGCCAGGCCGACGGGAAAGCCGTTGGTCAGGACGGCAATGCCCAGCCGTTCTGCTGGGACGAGACGCACGGTCGTGCCAATCCCGAGATTGAACGCGCCCGAGTGGCTGAGTTGGATCCGCCCGTCTGCGTCAGTATCGACAATCCATCCCAGTCCGTAGAAGGGCGGAAAGCTCTCTGGCGAGCTTGGCGTTCCGGAGACGATAACCGGCTGATGGGTCTCGGCAAGAGCGGCCGCGGCAACGATCTGCTTTCCGTCAAGGCTTCCATCGCCGAGCTGAAGCCGCAGCCACTGGCCAAGATCGCGCACCGTGGAACTGACCCCTCCCGCCGGAGACTGGGCGTCTGGATCGCGCGCGGGACCGGAAATCCATTTATCGCCGGCGCGAACGGAGTTGACGGCGCGATTTTCAGCGGCAAGGAAGTCCGCGTGCCGGGAGCTGGTGCGCGACATTCCTGCAGGGCCATACAATCGCTCCTGGGACAGATCCTCCCATGGCCTACCTGCCGCCTTGGCGGCTGCGACGGCTGCTTCCGTCAGTCCGAAATTGGTGTAGGCGTAGCTAGCCCTGAAGGGGCCTGCCGGATTGACATATCGCAGGCGGAACAAGATTTCGTCCCGACCATAACCCAGATCTTCGAGAAGGTCGCCGCTGTGGTCGGGCAGGCCGCTTCGGTGAGAAAACATGTCTCGAAGCGTGACATTGCGCGTCACCCAGGAATCCTGCAGCTGAAATCCTGCATCATGTTTTACGATTGGATCGTCCCAGGCGACCAGGCCGTCGCCGACCAGCGTGGCGACCACCGTCGAGGCGATCGGCTTCGACATCGAGGCGAGCTGGAAAACCGTGTCGGGATCGACCGGGTCAGGCCTTCCCACCTCGCGGACGCCATAACCCCTTAGATATTTTACATCGTCGTCGTGGACGATGACGATGGCCAAACCGGGCACGCCGGTTCGCTCCATCCCTTGCTCGATGATGCTTTCAAGCTTGGGGAGCGCTTCCGCGAAGCGCACGCTGGTCACCGTCTCGGCTGTCGCCGGATAGGGCAGAAGCCAGGCTCCAATGAGCGTCAGTCCGGCCCAAGAGCGTGGTTTGAGAGAGGCGCCCGAAACGATGTGCGCGCGGATTCTGACCAGCAGCGGCTCTCCAACCATAAGGTTACCCTCCAAGCCGATAAGACGATCGCAATTGGGTATTGTCCGTTAGGTCGGCACAGCTTTTCCAGTTGGGAATTTGGTGAGGCTGTATGTCGAGATAAGTAGAGTGCCCGTCTCGTACCATGAACTGCCCGCATTCAGATGACGTGCCAGCGCCGGGCCAAGCCCTTCTGAGCGAATATTGCGCCTTCAGATGGGTAATTCAGTCGTGGATTTGAGCTCTCGCAGCACGAAACTGGATACGACGGTGCGCACATGCGGATTGCGCATCAGGTATCGTGTCATGAACGCCTCATAGCTTTCGACATCCGCGGCGCGGATCTTAAGCATGTAATCGAAGGTACCAGACAGGGCATAGCACTCCATTATCTCCGGCCGCTCCCTGACGACGGTTGAAAAGGATGCGATCGCCTCGTCATGGTGGTCCTCCAGGGTGACGTGCGCGATGATGCAGAGTTTCAGGTCGAGCTTCGCAGGATCCAGCAACGCGACACGCTTTCGGATGACGCCTTCGACCTCCATTTCCTGGAGCCGGCGCCAGGCCGAACTCTGCGACATGCGCGCCTTTTCCGCCAGCTCGGCCACCGATTGCCCGCAGTCGGCCTGGATCAGGCGAAGCAAGCGGCGCGATGGTTGAAAACTTTCCTTCTCGTCGGATGGCATTGTGAAAAATCCTCCCGCCAGCGCACCATCTACTGGCAACTCTGAAACAAATATTCAGCCTGGCGGGGATATAATTGCAACAGAGATGATGCGCTCTGACGAAGGAGGAGACGTCATGGCCAAGCAAAGCACCTATACCGCGAAGCTTCCGGAACCCGACGGCACTTATCTCTATACGCCCGAGGAAGATGCAATTTGGGGAGAGCTCTACCGGCGGCAGATGACACTGCTTGCCGACAAAGCCTGCGATGAATATCTCGAAGGGGTGAGGACGCTGGGACTCAACCCGGACAAGGTTCCGCAACTCAAGGACGTCAACAGGCGTCTTGCGGAGAGCACGGGCTTTGGCGTGGAAGGCGTTCCGGCCCTTATCCCACCCTCACGCTTCTATGAGCTGCTATCGCAGGGGAAATTTCCGCTCGCCACTTTCATGCGCCGTCGCGAGCATATCGACTATATCGAGGAACCGGATCTCTTCCACGAAGTGTTCGGCCATTGCCCTCTGCTCACCAACCAGAGCTATGCCAATTTCGTGCGCCGCTTCGGGCAGAAAGCAATGCAGCTGGGCAAGGGCTACTCCTGGCATCTGTTCCGAATTTTTTGGTTCACAGTGGAGTTTGGCCTGATAAACACGCCAAAGGGCAGACGCTGCTTCGGTGCGGGCATCGTGTCCTCCCCGAGCGAGACGCGAAATGCGATGGAAACCGCTTCCGTCGAATTCCGGCCATTCGACCTGATGACGGTGCTGCGCACACCTTACCGGATCGACATTGTGCAGCCGATTTACTACGTGATCGACAGCTTCGCGCAGCTGGAATCCATCATCGAGGAAGACATCGGAGCGCGGATAAACGAGGCGAAGGTGCTCGGCGATTTCCCGCCCGCTTTCGAAGCAAAGGCCTCCTGATCCGGCCTTGCGACAATAAAGAATGGGTCGGACTTTATGCCCGACCCGCCGCGCTCATTTGCTCGATGAGGCTCGCCCGACCTGTTTAGTGGGCATCGGTAGGCGCGCCGCTTTGCGGGGTTGGCTCGGCCTTCGACATATCCGGCTTTTCGCCCGATGCGGTGGGATAATTGCCGCAGGCTTCAACCACTTTGCCGAAGAACTCGACGCATTGCTCGAACGTCACGTCGCCGGCGCCCAGCACCTTGGCGGCGACATAGTCGGCCACCGCGTCAATCTCGTGTGCCTGCAACGTGGTGAAGGAGCGCGTCGGCATCTCAGCACCGGCATCGGCCGCGGTCATGCCGTAGCAACGATCATCCGTATAGGCGAAACGGTCGAAATAGGGCATCGCGGTGCCGAGCCGGCCGCATTGCACGATTTCGCGGACCTGATCGCGATTGAGAGCGGAAGCACGCAGCGATGGGGCGCCGCCCTCGGAGCGAGGATCACCCTGGCCGTCACCGGCCCAGCCATGGCAGAACGAGCATGCGCCCTTGCCATCGAATATCGTCCGGCCGCGCTCGATCGACGCCTCGTCCGCCGACGCCCAGCCAACGGCCCCGAAAAGAAAAAGAGCAGCAAGGCTCGCCCGCTTCGCGTACTTCATTCCTCCACCCAGCATTTTCATCGAACTCCTCGAAAAATTTGGCCTAAACGCCGATTGCCTCCTCCGCGGACAGGGCGTCCGCAGGCGCCGCATAGACAAGCGATGTGTGGGATAGTTTGCATGATCCCCGCAACCCGATCATGGTTAGCCGGCCCAATCTTGTCAACAAAAGGCTGATGAGACGCGAGCTTTTCTGTTGAACGACTTGTCTTGTTCTTGACGGGAGAAGCATCCATGAGAAAGCATCTGTGATATGATGGCGGGAACACAGCCTGGGATTGCTTGCCGCTCAGCATAAGAGCCATCGAGGGAGCCTTCCATGCCACAGGTCGGAAAAAGGCCATTGTCGCCTGGATCAAGGCCTAAGCAGGTTGGTCCGACGCGGGGGGCAGCCGCGCCATCGGCTGCCGCTTCTGCCATCCTGATCTGCCTTCTTGTCGTCCTCGTCCTGCGAACCTCCCTCATTTCGGTGAATGCCACCGAGGGGGGCCGGTGGAGATGGCATCAGGCCAGTCCCGTTCCGCAGGCGCGCTCGGAGGTGAGCGTGGCAGGAGATGGGAAATATATTTATTTCCTAGGCGGCTTTGCTGCAGGCCCGAACATCGAGGAGCCATCCCTGCCCAACGGGGTATTCCGCTACGACCCGCAGAGTGATCGATGGACTGTATTGCCTCCTCTGTCCGAAGGGCTTCATCACGCGGGACTCGTGGTGCTCGATGACAAACTCTTTCTTATCGGAGGCTATCGCGGGACCAGTTGGGAACCCTTGGCCGATGTCCAGGTGCTCGATCTCGAGGCCGGCAGCAGTTGGCGGCAGGCCAGCCCCATGCCGACAGCGCGTGGGGCGCTGGCACTTACGACATCGAACGGGAGAATACATGCGATAGGGGGACATGATGGCGAGAAGAGTCTGGCGGTTCACGAGATTTATGATCCGGCCTCCGATCAGTGGAGCGCCGCGGCACCTATAGCTTTTCCACGCAATCATCATGCTTCTGCAGCGCTCGACCGTAAGATCTATATCTTTGGCGGCCGCGATGAAGCCACTGCGGAAATGGATTCGACGGAGGTTTACGATCCGGCGGCGGACCGTTGGGATCATGCGGCTCCGCTGCCCACCGGGCGCAGCGGCGTCGCTGCTGCAGTGATAGATGGGCGTGCTGTTGTCTTCGGCGGCGAGACCTTTGGTGCTCGCAGAAAGACATTCGACGAAGCTGAACTTTATGATCCGCAGAGCGATAGCTGGAGCAGCCTGCCGGCCATGCCCCATTCGCGCCATGGCCTTGGAGCAGCCACGATCGGCTCGAGGATCCATGTCATCGCGGGCGGCCCGACGGCAGGTCTGTCCTACAGTGCGGAAAACAGCTATCTGGAACGGTCCGAAGGTTCGCGATGAACCATCAGCGGCCGTAAACGTCCGCGAGCACCGTCTGCCTTTAAGCTACGGGCGGTCGACCATGATCCCTACGGAAACGCGGTAGTCCATCGGCCGAAGGAACTTACCCTGCCAAAGACCGAGCCCCGCCTTCTTGGCGGCCTCTTCGGCAGCCACGAAGCGATCCGTCTCGTCGGGGCGCGCAACGGCAAAACCGGAGGCGACGAATGCCTCGTTCAGATCTTTTTCCCCGATCCGGCAATAGGCAAGGATGCGGCGGTAGCGATCCGGCTCGCCAACCTGTTCGCATTCGACTGGCCCTTCCGAGACAAGCGTCTCCAGCTGCCTGACGGCCGCAGGATAGCAATCCCAAGCCGTGCCGTCGATCAGGCAGGTTTGCCCGCGCTCCACGGACTCGAGCCCGTAAAGCATGATCCGCTGCCCGTCGAGATCGAGGACATCGGAATCGATGACCGAGGCTTGGCCGACGAGCATGGAAGCAGCTCCCGGCAACGCGGTTGCCAGAAGCAAAGAGAGGGCAAGTGCTAGTCTCGGCATGAAAGCTCCTCCAGGCATTTCTTAAGACTTTGCAGAAGTGACAGCAGAAAATATGAATGATTTGCCGCTTGCGGGTATGAATTCAATCTTTTACGCTGTTCGTCGCAACGAATTTTCAAGGTGTCAACATGCTCGACTGCGGCCGCACGTCTTCGCTTTACCGGTCTTTCGTCTTGATCGTCCTGGCGTCGGTCTGGAGCGGCTCCGTGGCGGCGCAGAGCAGCGGCAATGCCGACCGGGAAGCTTTCCTTGCGGGCAAGACGGCCGATTGTCCCGGCTGCGATCTGAGCGGCGTGCGGCTGAAGCGGCGCGACCTTTCGGGCGCGGATCTCACCAATGCCAATCTCAGCAACGCCGTGCTGCATCGTGCCAAACTCGCGGGCGCCAAGCTGGACGGCGCCAATCTGCAACACGCGAATCTCAACAAGACCGACCTGAAAAGGGCATCTCTGCGCAAAGCCGATTTGACCGGCTCTCTGCTCTATGAAGCTGATCTCTCGGCTGCAAATCTCGAGGGTGCCATCCTTGACGGCACGCGGATGGGACGGGCCCGTTTGACCCAGGCCAAACTGGCGGGCGCACATATCGAAGCGGCGGTCGCGAAGGAGGCGAGGCTTGCCGGCGCGGATTTGACCGGCGCGATCCTGGAGCGCACGAACCTTCGAGGCGCCGACCTGCAGCGGGCGATATTGACGGCGGCCAAGATGAATGGGGCGAGCTTCGAGCAAAGCCATCTGGTCGGCGCGAACCTGTCGCAGGCTTCGGCCATTCAGGTGGACTTCCTGGCCGCCGATCTTTCGAGGGCGGATTTGTCGAACGCCGATCTGCGGGGTTCGCGGCTGGAGCGCGCCAATATGGAACATGCGACCACCGAGGGGCTGAAGATATCGGGCGCTATCCTTCCCGACGGGCGGGTTGCTGAGTAGCGGTCGGGACCGGCTCTATTCCCCCATCTAGAAGCTCGAACCAGGTGGAGCTCACATAAGCTTCCGTGTTGATCCCCCCGGAATGAGGATCGATGAAGGTCTGGCCCTTCTTGTGGTAGTATCTTCTCTCGTAAAGATAGAGATCGCCATCGAGCCGTTTTTCGCAACGCTCCTTGATAAAATAACTCCCGGCCGGCGATTCCCCTTCTTCCTTGGGCAAGTCCCGGCAGTTCCAATTATCGGGCCCGAAACGAATCTTCACGAAGTTCGCCATTGTCCAGAATTCCCGCCGGCCGCGCTCGGCATCGCCGACCCGGGGATCGGTGATGACGCGCACACCCCGGACCGCTCCGTCCTCATCGAACAGGAGCGACATTATAACGGGATAATCGAACAAGCGTGTGCCGCTGAAGAGCTGCGTTTCCAGTTCCAGCTCATTGGCTCGGGCCCAGTATTCGTATTCGTCGTCATACCGGAAATAGACTTCCCGCAAACCATTTGCTTCGGGCTTGCACTTCATGAAGTCCGTGAAGCCAGCCAGCTTTAGGGATGGCGGTCCCCCATGGGTACCGCAGGCATGCTCGATGAACTCGTCGGGAATTTCCCCGGCCTTCATGCCGAGCGTGACCTTCCATATGTCGTATATCTCCGGCCGGGTCTGGGCCGAGGCGATGCCGACAGCCGCCAGGCACCCGGCGATAAACGTCAGGAGGCGAAGAGGTGTGCGCATGATTTTACCTTTTGGCCCGTTCCAACACCGAGGGCTCGCCACTCGTCGAGGCCCGTCAGGAAACGGATCGGAACGGGCGCCGCATGTGCGCCCGTTCCGTCTTGTCAGGCTAGCCGCCGGCTAGAGCGAGAACACGTACAGCATCGACGTGTTTTGAATATCCTGCAGCTCCGGCGTGTTGGTGATGCGGCCGTAGGGGATACGGTGCGCACCGACGAGTATGGCCACATACTGCTTGCCGTCGACCGCATAGGTCATCGGGGGAGCAGAGATCGGAGAGCCGGCGTTGAAGCTCCAGAGCTCCTCAAGCGTCTCGTCGTCGAGAGCATGGATCGTCCCGTCCATGGTCGCCGTGAACACCAGCCCTCCGGCGGTGCTGACCACGCCGGAATAGTTCGGGTAGTCGAACAGCTTCTGTGCCTTCTGCTCCGTATTCGTCGGATCCATGGCCGTGATGCTGCCGGTTATGCGGCCGGCATTCACTGCTTGGCCGCCGTTCCAGGCAATCTTGCCATCGGAGCGCGCGGGGTCCGTCGTCACCTCGGCGCAGCCTTCCATTCCGGCTCCGTATACGGCGCCTGTTTTCGGGCTGTATGAGGTCGGGAAGAGGTTCACGCCGCCCTGGATGTGGGGGCATGCCTCGATGGCGCCCTGGTCACGCCGCGAAGGCGCTCCCACCTTGTAGACCTGGATGTCCTTGGAATCATCATACTCTACCGGTTTGCCGGTCTTGGGATCGATGCCGTCGGTCCAGTTCAGCTTCGTCACGTATTGCTTGGCGCCGAGGAATTGCCCGTTCGTCCGATCATGGGTGTAGAAGAAGCCGTTACGGGCGAAGTAGCCCATCAGCTTGCGATCTTCGCCATCCACCTTCGCGTTGATGATCTGGCGTGAGCCGACCTCGTCATAATCGAGGAAATCGCCGGGCGTATACTGGAAGTACCACTCGATTTTTCCGGTATCGACGTCCAATGCCAATGTGCTGTTGGTATAGAGGTTGTCGCCCGGCCGGTATTCCGGATCATACATCGGGACCGGCTGGCCCGTTCCCCACAGCGTAAGCTTGGTCTCGGGATCATAGGCACCCGTCACCCAGAATGCGCCGCCGCCATGCATCCAGGCGTTGTTCTCTCCGCCCCAGGTCTCCGATCCCGGCTCGCCCGGAGCGGGTACCGAATAGGTGCGCCAGAGCTGCTCGCCAGTATCGGCGTTTAGCGCGGTGATATGATCGCGCGCCCCGCGGTCGCCGCCGGAGCCGCCGATCAGCAGTTTATCTCCGACGACCAGCGGCGCGGCAGTCAGCGAATACCCGTTCTTCGGATCGTCCACCTGAACGGTCTTGACCAGCTCGCCGGTGTCGGCATTGGTCCAGTTCACCTTTCCATCGGCGGTGACGGAGATCACGAAATTCTTGTAGAGCGCCACTCCGCGATTGGACGGGATCCAGACATCCGCCTTATCGACGCCCGGGTCCATGACCCAGACGATCTTGCCGCTTTTCCCGTCGCGAACATCGATCTTGTAGACCGCCCCCCAGCTGTCGACCACATACATATAGCCGTCATTGACGAGTGGAGTGGCCTGGTGTCCTCCCATGGGATTGGTGCCCGCGCCCATCAGGCCGCCGATCGCGGTGGTAAACGCGACCTTCAGGTTCTTCACATTGTCCTTGTTGATTTCGTCGAGCTGCGAAAAACGGTTGCTGTTGTATTCCTTGTGCACCATGAGCCAGTTTTGCGGCTCCTGCGCGGCGTTCAAAAGGCGCTCCGGGGTGACTTCTGCAGCCAGAGCCGGAATGGCAGTCGACGCTAGAAGCGCCGACATGAAAATGCCGCGGAGCGCGGCCGATTTAATTAACATGATTTCCTCCACTTGCGATAACCCCAAGAAAAGGCCCTCTACCTCTTCTTTTCCGGGAGCGTCCGCCGCTTCCCATCAGCATTAAACGCCCACAAAACAGTTGCGTCAAAAGAAATTTGTTTCTTGTTCAATTCTTTCGCCCTGACGAACGAAAACCAAATATAAGTCGACTATCTCTGTCTTGTTTACGAATTTATGAAGGCGCACCGTGCACTTGGCGATTCGGCATTATTCGTTTCTGAAAGCGAGCTGGGGTATTCTCCGCAGCTACGGAGCAGTGCCGTTGAATTACTAAACGCCAAAAGATGCGTGCTTGCGTCCTGCCGGTGCGGCGAGTTCCTTATACGGTCATCCGTCAGACCGCGGAGTGATCATAGTGGCCCCTTGTCGGGCAGATCCACCGGCGGCAGGTTCTCGAATTCGATCATCATGCCGTCGGATTGAAAGGGGACCGTGTCCGTAGCCGCCGAGAGTTCGGCATTTTCGCTCATCTCGCCGATGCGAATCTTCTCTTGATCGGCTTCGATGGCCTGGGCTTCATCGACCACGCCCATGATCGCCTCGCCATTGTCGAGGCGCTGCTGCGCGCGGTCCATATCCCTGGCCAGTTGGTCGCTATAAGGAAGCTGGAAGGCGCGGGGAGCGCCGCGTGGCATGTTGTCGTCGTCCAGTTCCTCCATCCATAGATAGAGCGCACCGCCGGCGGATGTGGCCTTGTCCGGCTCGACGATATGGGTGGCAAGGAGATGAAAGCGTCCGGGCGGCCTTTTCGTCGTCGGCCAGCCGAGCATGCCATTGATCGCCGCGTAGGATGCGACGACGAAAACAGTCGTCACAATGACGGCGGCGGCCTTGATCCACCATCGCCATAACGACACCACATTGAGGCTGAGGAGGAGCGCGGCGATCAGACCATAGCAGACGACGACGCCCGTCAAAGTCGGAATGTTCATAGCTTCCGCCTACCCTCCGGCCTTGGGTTTTCTGACCGCGCGGACCAGGGATTTTTCCCGCTCGTTCACATCGGACACGTTGCCCTCTTCATCGAGCGTGAACCGGACGGCGGTGCGCTCGTGCCCCCGATGGTTCAGCATCAAGGTGCCGTAATAGATGACCTGCAGCTGCGGGTTCAGCTTTTCCACCTTCACCGTCACCGGCAGGTCGTCCGTGGAATTGGCGATATAGTGGTAGATGTTGACGACATATTCGCCGGGAAGAATGCCGCGAAACGTGACATTCTCCTGGTTGAGCGGGTTTTGGATCCGCTCCCCGTTGACGACGATCGTATCGCGGTAGTTGCCTCGGTCGTCCCGATCCAGATGGATGAGACCGGCCTCCCGCGCATGGTACCAGACGACGTTTCCGGCCGGGTCCTCGACATAGGTGTCGACGTCGTCCGGATGATTGTCCGGCCATGACACAGTGACGATCATCTCAGCCTTCAGATCGATAAGTCCCGACTTCGCCTCCGGGTTGAAAAGCGAAAAGGCGATGAACACCATAAAGGCGAAGCCCAGAAGGACATTGAACAGAATGTCGGTAAATGGGACGAAGGTGCCGTCATCGCTTCCGGCTTCGGAGAAAAAGCCAGAGCCCTCCATCAGTTCTTCTCCAGCGCGGAGACGACGTGGACCTCTGTAACCTCTGTGATGATGTTGAAAAGCTGGGCATTGGCCGCGTCGAGAATGTAGTACTCCATCTTCAGGAGCAATGCGCAGGTGATACCCGCAACCGTCACATTGAGCGCGACGGCCATGCCGCCGCTCATTCCTGCGAGGGCGGTGCGCAGGGTCTCGACGTCGAAGGAACTCAATCCGGCGATTGGCACCAGCATCAGGATGAAGCCTACCGCCGTGCCCAGAAGGGCCAGTCTGAGGAGTGCTTCCGCCACGAAAAAGCCCAGCTTTTCCCGCCCCCGCAACTGGTCGGCGAGCGAGCGCAAAAGCAAGGTCTGATCGACCCGGCGTCCGTTCTGGGCCCTGGATTTTGCAACCAGATTGGCGATGTGGCGGGCGGCGATGCCCGGCTCCAGAACCTCGCCCTCCGCCGTTTTCACCTGGTCGCCGATAAGCAGAAATCCGCTGGCGCCATCAAGTATGGTTTGGCGGATGCGCCGGGCTGCCACCAATTCCCGCGAGATGACGACGACCTGATAGAGGCAGTGCAGGGTGGTGAGCGCGAAGATCGCCAGGATCAGCATCGAGATGTGGCTGCGGTCGGTCTCGAGCATGATCTGAATGAGACCGAGCCGAAACAGGACGAGGAGTCCCAGCCCGATGCAGCTGATCAGGATGAGCCACAGGATCAGCGGCATGTAATCGCGAGACTCGGCTGGCGTACCAATCAGCCTGCCATTCGTTATGACCGACATCTCTCCCCCTGTTTTCCTCCTGGCGCATGCGGCATGCACCAACCTCCCGATCAGATCTGGCTTCGAGCTGGCATGTTCACAGAACTGCCTAGACAAGAAAGTACAGCTGTTTTGAGAGGATGCAGTTGCCAGAGCAAGCTCGTCAAGCCGGAGTTATGCTTTCTCTCTACTTATCCGGGGTGGAAAATGGGCAGGTATGTGCCCTCTACCCGCAAGAAGGGGCTGTGATACGAGCGGATTTCTTCTAACGTGGCTTGAGGTTTTTAAGGTGTTAAGGCCCGACATCAATCGGAGCGGCGCCGGAAACCTGCCGGTGCTTTCGAGGCAAAAGCGCATCGAGCTGTTCAATATGTTTTTTATGTTAATGACCGAAGCGATGGAATTTCCGGGGTGATCCAGGCATACGGACCTGGAGTGACGGTAGGGAGAACTGAATGTCGAATGCCGAGGTGCTGAAACCCCGAAGGGCCGGGAAGCGCAATGGCGAGATCACACTCCAGCGCATGCGTATCTTCTGGGCTGTCGCGCATAACGAAACGGTGACGAAAGCCAGCAAGCAACTCGGCCTCTCGCAGCCCTCGCTCTCTCAGCAGATCGCAAGCCTGGAGGCCGTCGTGGGAACGCCGCTGTTCGAGCGGCGGTCCAACCAGATGATCCTGACCGAAGCCGGGAGTTTCCTTCTTCGCAAGGCCGAGCAGGTCTTGAGAAGCATGCAGGAACTGGAGGATGGGCTCGCCGAGTTCAGCGAAGGCATTCACGTGACGATACGGGTGGCCGGATTAAGCTCGATGCTGCGCCTCGTGTTGCCCAGGGCGGCTGCCACGGTCCAGGAGGAATATTCCGACGTCGAATATGACATTCACGACTGCGCCCCTCCGGATGTGCTGGAGATGCTTTATGGGAGACGGGCGAATGTAGGCCTCATCAATGCGGGTTCCGTCGCCAGCGCGGGGACCGGCTTCATGGAAATCCCGTTGCTCGAGGACCCGTATGTCCTGGCTGTCCCGGAAGAAATCAGTCTCGACGGCGTTCTGCATCCGCGCCAGCTTTCGAGCGCGAAACAGGACGTGCTCAACAGGTCGATCCGGTTTTCCTTCGGAACCAATCATACGCAACGTGTTCAGGAATGGTATGCGGAGGTGCTGCCGGAAAACCGCCAAATCGCCAGCACGCGCAGCTACGAGGATGCGTTGGCTCTTGTCCGGGCTGGGCTCGGCGTATGCCTGGCCCCGGTGCTTGCCTGCATGATGGACGGGACCCCGCCGCAAGGCGTTCACCTTTACCGTGTTTCGTTCCCGCCGCGGAAAATGGTGGCACTCGTTCCGACGCAATATAGGCGTACCCAGCCCTATGCGAGTTTCCTTCAGGCGTTGCAGGATGCCGCGGCGACGCTCCAACTGCCCCCCCTGAAGGATACTCCGCCATTCCTCGAAAATGTCGAACTTCCGAATGCCATGTCGCTATCGAACCGATAACAAGGCAATGGGAGAGCGTGCAGAGGCTTTCGCCGGTCCATCCATGCGCCGAGTGCAGGAGATCCCGAACAGGTGACAGTGGATTCGTTCAAGCTTGTGCGTGAGGCGGAGATCCCGGAACTCGCATCCTCGGCCCGGGCATTCATCCATGAGGCGACCGGTGCCGAAATTCTCACGCTGGCGAACGGCGATGCGAATAAGTGCTTTGGAATAACATTCCGGACGCCGTTGTCCGATTCCACCGGCGTGGCGCATATCCTCGAACATTCGGTGCTCTGCGGCTCGCGGCATTTTCCTTCGGCTGCGCCCTTCGCTGAATTGCTGAAAGGCTCGCTGCACACGCATCTCAATGCCTCCACGCTGCCGGATATGACGACCTATATGGCGGCAAGCCAGAACGAGCGTGACTTCTATAATCTCTTCGAAGTCTATCTGGACGCCGTGTTCCACCCGCTCCTGCGGGAAAGCACTTTTCGACAGGAAGCATGGCATATCATTCCCGAAAAAGGCGGGAAGCCAGCGCATTTCGGTGGAGTCGTCCTCAACGAGATGAAGGGCGTCTATGCGGACCCTGCCGCCGTGCTGGTAAAGGAGTTGCGTGCGGCCCTTTTCCCTGACACTTCCTATCGGTTCGACCACGGCGGCGATCCGGCATTGATCCCCACGCTGGCGCATGAAGCGCTGCAGCGGTTCCATTCCAAATACTACCATCCCTCCAACGCGATCGTGTTCCTGTCGGGCGATCTCGACATGCAGCAGGCGCTCGCGTTTTTGCAGAGACATCTGGATGGATGGGGCCTTGGTACTCCTGCAGGCGTTTCTTCACGCCAGGTGTCGTTTGCCACGCCGCGGCTCGTGCGTCGGAGCATTGGCTCCGGCGGTCCCGGCGGGCACGTCATACGCGGATGGGTTCTGCCTGACCTTTCCGATCCGTTCGAAGCGCTGGAGCAGCTGTTCCTGGCGGAATTGCTTCTGGGCTCCGATGCGGCACCGCTCCGGCGCGCGGTGATTGAAAGCGGGCTTGGCGAAGGCTTGATAGGCGACGGCCTCTCACGAGAGACACGGCAGCCGATCTTTTCGATAGGCCTGAGTGGTGTCGCCGCCCGGGATGCGATCCGCTTCGATCAATTGGTCGATGAGGTGATCACCGAGTTGATCCGGAAAGGTCCGCCAAGGGCGCTTGTGGAAGCTTGCCTTAATCGCCTCGCGTTCCGGCTCCGGGAAAATGACGGCGGGCGCCATCCGCCGGGTTTGGCGCTCATGCTTCGCATTCTCGGGCCCTGGCGCTCCGGGCATGATCCGATCGATTTCCTGGCATTCGAAACACCCCTCGCGGCGCTCAGGGAGAAGATGGAAGCGGATGCCCATCTGCGCGAGCGGCTGCGAATCCTGTTTGGGGAAAACCTCCACCGGGCTACCGTGACACTCTCTCCCGATCCGACGCTTGAAGCTCGCGAAAAGGCGGCCGAGCGGAGCAGGTTGCAGGCTCTTCTGGCCACTTATGTGCATTTATCTACGGCGGACGAACATACCGGCATCGCGAATGTACCGGTGCTCGGTCTTGACGAATTGCCCCGCGAGGAGACGCCTACGCGGTGTGAAATCATGCGGCAGGACCATCCGTGCGTGCTCCTCCACCCATTGCCGACCAACGGAATTTGTTATCTCCAGCTTGGCTTCCGTATCGACACCCTGCCTGCAACGCTGTTGCCACTTGCGCCCCTGTTCGGGCGCGCGCTCCTGGAATGCGGGACTGAAAGGGACAGCGCGGAAGACTTGGCGCTGCGCATGGCCCGCTTTGTCGGAGGGGTCTCCGTGGAACAACGCGCCTTTGCTTGCCAAACCTCGTCCCAGGCTCAAGCCTGGCTTTTCCTGCGCTTCCGGGGGATGAAGGAAAATCTGGGCGCGATCCTGGCCATCCTAACCGATATCCTGACGGCCGCGCGGTTCGACGATCACAATCGCTTCATGGCGCTTCTCCAGGACGAGATTTCACGGCACAGAGCCCGTTTGATACCACGCGGGCATGAGTATGCGGATCTCGCCCTTTCCGCCGCGCTCCATCCGGCAGGGGCTTTTGCCGAGGTGCTGAACGGCGTTTCGCAGCTTCGTTTTCTTCAGCGCCTGTGCGAGCGCGCGGAAACCGACTGGGAATCGGTCCTTGCCGATTTGGAGCGACTGCGGCGGCTTTTGATCCGGCGCGAGGGTGCAATCTGCGACGTGACCGTCGAGCCAGCCGCTGCGGACGGTGTCGCGGCGGCCGTGCTGGCGTTCCTGGAACATCTGTCCGACGGGAGAACGTCGCAACGAGGCAGCCTCCCTCCGGCGCTTTCCGGTTCGATGGGCCTTCCCATCGAAGCGCCGGTCAATTTCGTAGGGCAGGGGCTGAAGCTCTCCGAAGAGGCGGCGCAGGTGGGCGCTCATGCCGCTGCCACGCGCTATATTGCCGGGACATGGCTGTGGGACCAGGTGCGTATGCAAGGTGGAGCTTATGGAGCTTTGGTGCGACTGGATCCTTTGTCCGGAGGTCTCCGCTTCTTATCCTACCGGGACCCGAACCTCCTGCGCACGCTCGACATTTTCGACGCGGTCCCCCGATTCCTGCGGGAGTCGGTTCACGAAGACGACATCAGGCGAAGCATTATCAGCGCTTTCGGCGAGATCGACCGCCCCAGGCTTCCCGGCGAGCGGGGGTTTGAAGCGATGCTCGCCAGGCTTGCCGGGGACACTTGCGAGAGACGGCAGGAGCGGCGCGATCGTCTCCTTGCGACCACCCGAGCCGATTTCCTCAAGCTGGCCGACCTTATTGAAGCGCGGGAGAAGCGCGTCGCGGTTTTGGGGTCGGAGGCTGCTTTGAATGCCGCGCTGCAGGAGCGCCCAGGCGCATTCAACCTCTCGCAAGCTGTGTGACCGGCACCTGATCCGCCACATCCGCAATTGCCTTCACCACCGCATCGCGGACGCCTGTTTCTCCCAAAAGATGGCCGGCGCCTTCCACGATGCGCACCTCCGCCCCTGGCCAGCGGGCCGCCAGCGCATATGCTGTCGCAGGAGGGCATAGAAGGTCGTAGCGGCCCTGAATGATGATACCGGGAATGCCCTTCAGCCGGTGGGCATTTTCCAGAAGCGGTGCTTCCGCCAGAAAGCAGTCGTGACTGAAATAATGGGCCTCCATGAAGGCGCTTGCGGGTGGCGAACTCGAACTCTGCTTGATCGCTGCGAGATCGAGCCGGTCAGCCGGAGGCACCAGCGAGGCAAGGGCGCGTTCCACGACAGCCCACACATATGCGAAGCGGGCCGCTTCGCGAGCGTCGTCGCCGAGGATGCGCCGCCAATAGGCGGAAAGCGGATCGCAACGCTCGTCTTCCGGCACGAGGTTCAGAAAATCGCGGTGGAGGGGAGGGTAAAAACGCGTGAGATTGTCCCGAAATGCGCCGTCAAGTTCGGTGCGCGTGCCGAGAAACGTTGCGCGCAAGACGATACCGATGACGCGCTCGGGATGTCGCTCCGCATAGGCGAGCGCCAAAGTGGCCCCCCACGAACCGCCGACCACCAGCCATTTCTCGAAACCGAGCGTCTGGCGGATGATCTCCATGTCCTCAATCAGATGATCGGTCGTGTTGGCGAGACGGCGTCCATGCGGCCTGCTCCGCCCCGCGCCCCGTTGATCGAACAGGACGGCATGAAACCGCCCACCGGCAAACAATGTCCTGTGTTCCGGCTGACAACCGCTGCCCGGCCCACCGTGGAGGAAGACAGCGGGGATACCAGCCGGAGAGCCTGCCGTTTCGACATAGATCTCATGACCACCCCCGACCGGCAGATAGCCGGACCAGAGTTCTGGCGGCACCTCCCCTAGTGGCCTCGCCGCATCGCCGCTGGTGCTGTCTCCGGATTTCACTTCCGGCCGCTCTCCGCTGTTCCTCCTGCAAAATTGCGGAAGATGAACTCGTTGGAAGCAGCCTCTGCTTCGGTTTGAGCAGTGCGAAAGATCTTTTCGTGCAAAGGCGAGAGCGCGCAGGCCGGATCCGTGGCAGCCGCATCTCCCGTAAGAGCGAAGGCCTGGCAGCGGCAACCGCCGAGATCTTCCTCCATGTGGCTGCAGCTTCTGCAGGGCTCGGGCATCCAGTCCGTGCCGCGATAAAGATTGAGCGCGGGCGAGTTCTCCCAGATCCAGGCAAGCGAGTGGTCGCGCACGGAATCGAAGTTGAGGCCCGTTATGGACTCGGCGGCATGACAGGGCAGCACCTTGCCGGACGGCGATATGTTGAAGAATTGCTGGCCCCAGCCGCCCATGCACTTCTTTGGCCTAAGTGCGTAATAGTCGGGGATCACATAATCTATGGCGAGAAGGCCGCGCAGCCGTTCCTGCGCCTCTTCCACGATGCGGGTCGTCTCGTCCACCTGCTCTTCGGTCGGCATCAACGCGGCCCGGTTCTTCAACGCCCAGCCGTAATACTGAACGTTCGCGACCTCCAGCCGGTCTGCGTCGAGTACCACCGCCATATCGATGATCTTCGGCAATAGGTGCAAATTCTGGCGGTGCATGACGGCGTTGACGGTGAGCGGCAGGCCAAGCTCGCGCGTCCAGCGGGCCGCTTCGAGCTTCTTGGAATGGCCTCCCTTGTATCCGCCGACGCGATCGGCAAGACCTTCCTCACTCCCCTGAAAGCTGATCTGCACATGGGAAAGGCCTGCATCGCTAAGCTGTTCGAGGCGGTCGCGCGTCAGGAGAACGGCGGAAGTGATGAGATTGGAATAAAGGCCGGCTTCGGTCGCATGTCGTACCAGTTCCACGAGATCACGACGCGCCGTGGGCTCACCGCCGGAGAAATGGATCTGCAGCACGCCCATATCGGCCATCTCGGTTATCGCGCGTTTCCACTCTTCCGTGGAAAGCTCGGCACCGGCCCGTTCCAGCTCCACCGGGTTCGAGCAATAGGGGCATTGGAGCGGGCAGCGGTGTGTCAGTTCCGCGAGAACCGCCATCGGAATCCCATAGGTCTTCCCGGCGCCAGACCGGATCTTGGCTTCGGACTGGCTTGCGTGCTCGAGCAGATCGGTCATTGCTTGTCCTCCCCGGAGACGGTCAGGTAGCCCTTGTCGGCAAGATCCTGCAGCAGCGCGATGACGTCGTTTCGGATGAGCTCTCGTTCTGCTGCGTATTTCTGGCAGAGCGCGCCCACGATCCCGCTGATGCTCCGCTCGCCGTCGCACAGGTTCAGGATTTCCACCGACGTGTCGTCGGGAACAAGCACCCGTTCCGGCACCAGCAGCACCCATTGTTCGCGCACCTTGTCGAATTTCAGCCGCGCGTGGCGGGCAAGCTTCGGGCGGCTGTCATCCGAAAGTTGCGGGCGAGGGGTGCTGCGCTGCAGTTCGCTCATGCGAGAGCCTCTGGATCGAACGCTCCCGGGGGGATGTGGCCGCAGACATAGGCATGGTGCAGTGCGTCGAGCTGAACCCAAAGCACATTCGTCTTGAAGATGAGCGCTTCGCAGACGGCCTGCCGCTCTTCCGGCGTGCGGGCGTGCTCCTTCACGAAGTTGAGGGCGAACTGCGCATCCCGCGTGGCCTGATCGAGGCGTCTCTTGAAGTAGGCCATTACATTCGGAGTGATGAAGTCGTAGTGCTCCAGCATCCCGGCAATGCGCTCCTCGTGGAGGTTGGGCGCGAAGAGCTCCGTCAATGAAGAAGCAATCGCCTCGAGCGGCGTTCGCTGCCCCACAAAATTCACATAGGCGTCCACGGCAAAACGGGTAGCGGGCAGGATGCCGCGCGTGGACTCCACATAGGCACGGTCGAGGCCCAGGCCGTCGGTCAGGATGAGCCAGCGCTCTATCCCGCCTTCCGTCCCTATATCGCCGTCATGGTCCTCAATGCGGTGGCGCCATTCCAGGCGGATGTTCCGGTCGCGGAAGCGCGAGAGAACCACCGCATCCTTGATCGGGATCGAGCTTTGGTAATAGTAGCGGTTGAGCGCCCAAGCCTGGACCTGGCCCTTGTTGAGCTTGCCTCCATGCAACATGCGGTGGAACGGATGCAGGTTGTGATAGCGCTTGGCACCGATCTCGTAGAGGCGCTTTTCCAATGCTTCGGCGCTTTCAAGCGGGCTTTCGTCGATTTCGGATCGTGCCGAGGCCAGCATCATAATGTCAGCTCCATACCATCATAGGCAATCTGCCATCCGGCTTCCTCGGCCCGTCGGCGCTCGGCCGAGCCTGGCAGAAGCACGGGGTTCGAATTGTTGATGTGCAGGAAAATCTTTTGTCCGAGCTGTAGCCCGGCGAGTTTGCTCAGCGCGCCATCCTCTCCGGAAATGGAGATATGACCCATTCTCCTGCCGGTCTTCTTCCCCAGCCCGGCAGCGATCATCTCGTCGTCGCGCCAAAGGGTCCCGTCGAAGAAGACGAGCGGCGCCCCCTCGAGACGGCTGGCAAGGTCCGCGTTCACATCACCGCAGGCGGCAACGAAGAATAGCTCGCCGCCTTCGCGAGCCTTGATGTGAAGGGCGATGGTATCGCCTTCTTCCTCCGCATCTGCGCGCTCGGTTCCTTCAAGATACCATGCTGGTTTGCCGGGCACGATGAACGCCGTCACCTCAAGGCCGGACGGGCTGCCGTCTGCAAGCACCGGCTCGAAAGGCTTTTCGATCTCGATGGGACGGCGCGCCACGATCTCGGGGTTCAGCACGTTGAAGATGCTGTTGTCTGCGAGCACCGACAGAACTTTGGGATGCGCGTAGATCGAGAAGGGCGATCCCTCACGCAGCGACAAGAGGCCCGTCACCGCATCCACCTCGCCATTGGTCAAAAACACGCCCGCAATCGGGCTGTGCCGCATGGCAGTGCCCGCCGGGTGAAGCCGAGGTGTGCCGTTGATCTGCTGACGGATATCGGGCGAGGCGTTGATCAAGA
Source organism: Chelativorans sp. J32 (assembly GCF_000518985.1). Lineage (GTDB taxonomy): Bacteria > Pseudomonadota > Alphaproteobacteria > Rhizobiales > Rhizobiaceae > Chelativorans. Next base: position 74,282 of record NZ_JAEQ01000009.1, on the reverse strand, counting down.
ACCAGTTTAGATCATCACAGCTGATGGCGACCGAAGCCTGTGTTGCCTGGAAGGAAGGGGTGGCCCGCGCCTTCCGGCAGATATCGCAATTGCAGTTCCACTGCGGTACGCCGCCACCTGCCGCAGCGCCCAGAACGATAGCTCGCAACATGCTGAATTACCTAGAGGCTGCGGCAGGGGCAAAGCATTACTTGCGCTTCGCGCAGGCGTACATGTTGATTTCCATGCCCACCTGCACTTCGCTGATCTTCGGCGTTTTCCAAGCCATGAGAATATCCTCCTGAGTAGACGTGGCGGATTGCCACGTCGCCATCATGCAGTTCTCATCGGCGGTGAACTATCTATGGCTGCCATAGATTGGAGGGGCGGCTGCAATCAGCCGGCAGCCGATCAACCGCATCGGGCTGCTTGGATGCGGGCGAGCAAAAGAAAAAGAATGGCTAGGCGTCGTCCGCCCATCTGGGCCTGCGCTTTTCATTGAAGGAGGCGAGGCCTTCACGTGCGTCGCTCGTTTGCGCGGTGATCATGATCTGGCTTTCGGCGAATGCGATGGCTTCGTGGAAATTCATCATCTCCATGGCGGCCATGGCCTGCTTCATGCGCTTCACCGCAACGGGCGACCCGCCGCGCAGTTTTTCCAAGAGCCATTCAACCTTCGCGTCCAGTTCCGCTGCGGGCGCAACGTAGTTGATCAAGCCGATCTCGCGGGCGCGGTTCACGTCGATCAGCTCGCCGGTCAGGATGAGCTCTGCGGCGTGGCGCGGCAGAATCAGGTTACGGAAATAGACCTGCACCTGGACTGGAATGACGCCGACCTTGGTTTCGGGCAGGCCGAAGCGGGCGTGATCGGCAGCGACGACGAGGTCGCAAAGAGACATCAACGCCATGCCCCCGGCCACGCAGGCTCCGTTGATGCGGCCGACAATGAGGATTCCTGCCTGTCGCACGACGCGGGCGAGGCGGCCGAAGTCTGTGGTCGGCTCGTCGAGCAGATCGCCGAAGACGGATGTTCCCTGTTGCAGGTCTCCGCCCGCGCAGAAGGCCTTGTCGCCGGCACCCGTAAGGACCACGGCGCGCACGGTGGCGTCGGCCATTGCCTGCTCGATGCCAGCTTTGATGCCGTCGATCACCGATTGGTTGATCGCGTTCCGCCGTTCCGGCCGGTTGATGGTGATCCAAAGAGTGGTGCCGCGGCGTTCGGTCAGTATTGCGTCAGGCTGGCTCATTCTTTCCTCCTCAGGCCTTCACTAGGCCCTGATCAACCCAGCTTGCAGGGACGGGCACCTTCATCTCCAGCGCCATCTGCCCGAAAGCTTTGCCCTGCGGATCGATGCGCAGCGATGCCATGCCCCCGCCGCCAAGGGCGCGGTGCAGCAGAAAATTGAGGGCGTTCAGCCCCGGTGCTTCAAAGCGCTCGGCAGGTCCTTCGATTATCCCGTTGAAATGCGCGAGCATTCTGTCCGCGGTCACCTCGCGCCGGATAAGCGGCAAAAACTCCGGCCGCCGTGCGATGATCGCGATATTGGAGGAATCCCCCTTGTCGCCGGAGCGGGCATAGGCGAGCCGAATGAGCGGTACTTCCACCGTCGGTTCATCTGGGACGGACGCAACTTCTCCGGCCGGCTCGATTGTCGCGTGGTCTTCGCTGCCGCACGGCACCGCGATCGTCATCCGCTCCCTACCGACCGTCACGATCGGCACCGGCATTTCGGTCTTCGGCACGTAGAATGTGAAAAGGCGCACCACGGGGGTCGGCTTGGGGCGTCCGCTGAAAATACCGGTTGTGCCCGGCGCGAACGAAAGGCCGATCGATCCGATCTCCTTGGCGAAAAGATCGAGTGCTTGGCGGCTTTCGTGTTGAACGACGAGACGCAGAAGCACCTCCCGAGTATCACGCGCCTTCGCGGCACCGGCATAGCTTGCCTCTGCTCCCAGCGCCTCGATGTGGGTGGCCGTGAAATCCGGCAGGCCGCGGGCAGCAAGCTGGCTGCGCGCCCGCGCGATCATGGCTTCGGCTGTACGTTCCGCTTTCCGCGCTGCGTCAGGTCCGACGATGGAGATCGCAGCTACGGCCCGATATCCGTCCTGGTAGGTGGCCGAGACCTTATAGCTGGAACTCGGCGCACGCCCTTTCGCGCCGGAAACAAAAACGCGGTCGGCGCCCTGTTGGGTGATCGTGATATTCGAGAAATCCGCCGTCACATCCGGCAACATATAGCTGGCGGGATCACCGACTTCGTAAAGGACTTGCTCGGCCACCACGGGCGGCGTGACGAGACCGCCCGTATTCTCCGGTTTGGTGAGTATGAAGGAGCCATCGGGCCGGCACTCGGCGATAGGATAGCCGATATTTTCCCACCCCGGCACATCTTCCCAGTCGGTGTGGATGCCGCCCGTCGCCTGCGGTCCGCATTCAAGCACGTGGCCTACGAGGCTACCGGCAGCGAGCCTGTCATAGTCTTCCTCGGCCCAGCCAAATTCATGCATCAGGACGCCGAGTGCGAGCGCGCTGTCGGCGCAGCGTCCGGTGATTACAATGTCGGCTCCGGCGTCAAGCGCGGCCTTTATCGGCAGTGCGCCGAGATAGGCATTGGCCGTCAGCATTTCCTCCGGCATTTCGCGGCCGGAACTTGCGTCACGGGTCCCTGCTGCGCGCATCCTGTCAAGCAGCGGCAGCACATCGTCGCCTTCAACGATGGCGATCCTAAGCGTAAGGCCAAGCTCCCGTGCGGCAGCTTCCAAGGCGTCACGGCAACCGGCGGGGTTCACGCCTCCGGCATTGGTCACCACCTTGATGCCGCGCTGCGTCAGTTCCTTCAAATTGGGCTTCAGATACGCGATGCAATCGGGAGGAAAGCCGCCGGCCGGGTCCTTCATACGGGCCCTGGCCAGGAGCGACATGGTCACCTCGGCCAGGTAATCCATCATCAGGTAGTCGAGCTCGGCGGTGAGGAGCTGGGGGATCGCCATCGGGCTATCACCCCACGCACCCGACGCTCCACCAATGCGGACGATCTTGTCGCTCACGTCTTTCCTCCCGCGGAGCTGGTCAGTAGGATTTCGGCAGGCCGAGCACCCGCTCTGCGATATGGCAAAGGATCAGTTCACGAGACACGGGCGCCAGCCGCATGCCTACGGCCTCGCGGAAATAACGCTCGACGTTGAACTCGGCGGCATAGCCCATCCCGCCATGCGTGCGCACGGCGCGATCGCAAGCGTGGAAGTTTGCATCTGCGCTCATGTATTTGGCGGCGTTTGCCTCGGCGCCGCAGGGTTGACCCGCATCGTAAAGCTCCGCCGCACGTAGCGTCATCAGCTCCGCCGCCATCAGCTCCGACCAGCTTTCCGCCAGCGGATGTTGGATCGACTGGTTTTGGCCGATAGGCCGTCCGAAGACGACGCGGTCCTTGGCGTACTGCACGGCCCTCGACAGAGCGCGACGGCCAACGCCGATGCACTCGGCCGCGTTCAGGATCCGCTCGGGGTTGAGACTGTCAAGGATGTAGCGGAAGCCCTTGCCTTCCTCGCCGATGCGATCCTCTACAGGGATCTCCAGATTGTCGATGAACAGAGCATTTGAATCGACCGCCGCGCGGCCCATTTTGTGCACCTCACGCACCTCGATCCGGCTCCGGTCGAGATCGGTGAAGAAAATCGAAAGGCCGTCGGTCGGCTTCTTGCATTCCTCGATCGGCGTCGTGCGGGCGAGGAGGAGGATCTTGTCAGCGATTTGCGCGGTCGAAATCCACATCTTGCGGCCGGTGACGACGTATTTGTCTCCTTGGCGCACGGCGCGCGTCTTGAGCTTGGTCGTGTCAAGTCCGGCGTCCGGCTCGGTCACGCCGAAGCAAGCGCGAATTTCCCCCTTGATCAACGGAACCAGCCATCGTTCCTTCTGCTCGGGCGTTCCGTGCACCACGATGGAATGGGGGCCGAAAATATTGATATGGACGGCTGAGCAGGCGGCGAACGAGCCTGCCGAATTGCCGATCACCTGCATCATGATCGCCGCCTCGGTCACGCCGAGGCCGGCACCTCCATATTCCTCCGGCATTGCGATGCCGAGCCAACCGCCTTCGGCGATGGCCTTGGTGAACTCGGTGGGGAAGGACCCGGTTCGGTCCTTCTCCTGCCAATATTGGTCATCGAAGCGGTCGCAGATGGCCTTTACGGCATCGCGGATTTCGGCGCGCTCGGGTGTGGTGGCAAGGGCATCGAAATTCATAAGCTGATCTTTCCCTGCATTGGCGGCGGCTCAGGCCGCGTCTGTCTTTTTGGCTGTGGCGGCTTGCAGAACTTCTCGGGTGTGCTCGCCCAGATTGGGCGCGAGGCGCCGGATCGAAGCGGGTGATTTTGCGAACTTGACCGGGAAGCGGGCTACATTGAGCGTTCCCTCGGTGGGATGCTCGAGCTTGCTGAACATTCCGACCGCCTTTAGATGCGGATCCTCGAACAGGTCCTCGATCATGTTCACCGGCGAGACCGGCGTATCGATCGAGTGGCAGAACTCGATCCATTCCGCATTGGTTCGCGTGGGCATGTGTTTGGCGAGATATTGTCCCGCGAGCTCGGCATTCTGTGTGCGAAGCTCCTGGGTGGCAAAACGCGGATCGCGATCGATCATGCCGGGGTCACCCACCAGCTCGCAGAATGCTCGCCAGTGCTTGTCGGAGTAGACGACGAGCGAAAGATAACCGTCCTTGGTTTTGTATGGTCCGCGCGCCCGTGACAGGAGCCGCTTGTACCCCATCGGGCCGATATCGGGATCAAAGGCATGCCCGCCCATGTGGTCGGCCACGACGAACTGCGCCATGGTCTCGAACATCGGCACTTCGATTTCCTGGCCCTGGCCCGTCATGGCGCGATGATAGAGGGCGCTCGTCAGGGCGATGGTGAGATAAAGGCCCACAACCCGATCGCAGATATTGACCGGCGCGTATCGTGGCGCGCCATCGACGGCTTGGAAGAGGCCGGAAATACCAGCCGCCGCTTGCATCAGATCGTCATACACGGCCTGGCCGGCATTCGGGCCCTCGCTGCCATAACCGACGGCGCCGCAGAAGATGATCCGCGGGTTTATCGCCGACACTGTGGCGTAGTCGAGCCCAAGACGCTTCATGGCCTGGGGACGCACGTTATAGACCAGGATGTCGGCCTGGGGCACGAGGCTCAAGAGCGCGTCCTTGCCTTCCTTGGTCTTCAGGTCGAGGACAACACTGCGCTTGTTCCGGTTGGACTGAAGGTAGAGCGGCCCCATCCCCTCATGCTTGGCCGGCCCTATCCAGCGCATGGAATCACCGGAGGGGCTCTCGATCTTGATCACGTCCGCCCCGAGATCGCCGAGGATCTGCGTTGCAGCCGGACCCATGATCACCGTCGTTAGATCGAGCACCCGCACGCCTGCCAGCGGACCCGTGGGGCTAGCCGTCTCCATCTCGTCACCGTGCACCGCGGTGCTGCTCATTCCGCCGCTCTCCAACTCATAATTTCGGTATTACGAAAATAATTTCATTGTGACGGAGTGATATTTGATCGCGCCGAGCTATGTCAAGCCGCGTCCTCTTCTGCGTGTGGATGCGTTCGCCCCTGCCGGTCGCCGCCGATACGTGCTGCCGTCTGGACCAAAACCGAGATATCTGGCTGTCGCTCGATGTCCCCGATGAGATCCAGGAGTTGGCCAAGCTCCTCGCGCGAAGCACCGATTTCCTCCGCTAGCCCGATTGCAAATTGGCCAATCTGGGCTGTGGAGGGGCGACCTAGGGTCTCGGTCAGAGCGCTGGAGAGTTGGCGTCCATCGGTGGTTTGGACCGTGATGCGACAAAGCCGTTCAGGTATTTCATCCGTGGCGATGACGGCGATCTTGGATACTTCGCCTAGGATTGCCGGGTCTCCGACAAGCTCGAGATCCGAAAGGGCGAGCCGACGCCGCAGCAAAGCGTTGCCCAGGCAGAATTGCGCACTCATCTTCGTTGCCGTGGGGCTTGCGAAAGGGCCGGTATTGTCAATGCCCGGGTAGCGCGCCTCATAGGGGTTCAGTTCCAGGACAAGCCCTGCGACCTCATGGTGCGACAGGTCTTCCTGTGTCAGCAATTCCGTTAGCACCTGCAGCGGGCCCTGAAGGATTGCGCAGGCAGGGTAGGGTTTTACCGTCGCTTCTTCGATCTGCCAGAAATCATAATCTGCCCATGCTTCCCTGGGGTTAGCCACGCATCCAGCATAGCCGTTGAAGAAGCCGCGGGGACCCTCAAGTGCAAAGCGAGCCGCCGTGGCGCCGGCAGCTGCAGCCCGCGCCGCCGTGATGCCGTTCCGCGCCGCAAAGCCAAGTTGCAGGGGAAATTCCGCACTGCCTTCCTGCCATACCTGTGCGAGCCCTCCCGCAAGATGTGTCGCGATGCCAAGCGCGTGCGCGGTTTGGGCGGAGGTCAGGCGCATCAGCCGCGCCGCAGCAGCTGTTGCGCCGAACACACCATAGACACCGGCCGCGCGGAAGCCTCGGCCCGTTACCTCCTGGTCGAAGTCGCGGCCAATCCGGCAGAGCACCTCGTAGCCGATGATGATCGCCTCGAGGAATTTCGCGCCCGTCGAGTCATACTCTTCCGCTATTGCGAGGGCGGCCGCCATGACGGGGGCCCCGGGATGGGTCGTGGAATCCGGGTGCGTGTCGTCCTGCGAGCGGGCGTGAAACAGCGCGCCATTGGCGAAGGCGGCTCCTTCCGTCGAGACCCGGCAGCCGCTGTGAAGGATGGTAGCCTGAGCGGGCAGGCTATAGTTCGTCTCTGCGATCTTGTGAGCGATCCGTTCACGGCCGCGCCCCGCAAGCGCGACTGCAAGGTTATGGGTCAGTGAGACTTTCGCTCTCTCGACCGCTGCCGACGTTATGGCGCTCGGGGGTGTGTCGGCGACGAGCAGACCAAGGAATTCGGACAGACTGGATTTCGTCATAGCGCGCCTCCCGTGCGATCATCAGCCATGGGCAGATATCAATCCTGTATTTCGCCATGCCGAATGTTTATACGCTGTGAAGAATTTTACTAGCGGCGTCCGACTCGCCGCGTCAAGGCATGGGAAAAGGCAGGAGGAGCCGGCGTGGTGGATACCGTCACACATTCCGAGGCGAGTGGTGGAGGGCGGCCTCTTGCCGCTTGGTTTGAAGCAGCGCGGCAAAGGAGATTGAAAGGGATCCACACGCCCTGGGATTTCCGCAGCAGTGCAAAGCGCGCGCTACCAAGGATGGTCTTCGATTACATCGATGGAGGGGCAGGGAGCGAAATCGCCATACGCATGAACCGCGAAGCCATCGATTCGGTGCGTCTCGTGCCTTCCGCACCGAGGGACGTCAGCTTCTGCGATACCTCCGTCACGCTTTTCGGACAGGAACTCAGCTTGCCTGTGATCATTGGCCCGACAGGCCTTGCTTCCGCCTCCTGGCCGCGCGGCGAGATCGCATTGGCAGAAGCGGCTGCCCGGACCGGCATACCTTACGTGATGCCGAATGCCGCCAGTGTTTCTCCTGAAGACGTGGCGCGGGCGGGGGAGGGCCGGGCGTGGTTTCAGCTCTATCCGCCGCCTGATCGGGAATTGACGCGCAAATGGGTGGCGCGGATTCGGGACTGTGGCTTCTCTGCGCTGGAAGTGACCATCGACGTGGCCGTGCCGGGGCAGCGTCTGCGCGATGCGTATAATGGCTTCGTGATGCCCTTTCGCTGGACGCCGGGGAAATTCCTCGATGTCGCCGCCCGTCCCGTCTGGGCGATGAAGATGCTCTATCATGGCCAGCCAACGCCCTATCTGCAGGTGGAGAGGGACGGGTCGCGGGCGACCGCTTCAAATCAGTCCGAGAACCGCCGCCACCGCTTCACGCGTGCACTGAGCTGGGACCTGCTCAAGATCCTGCGCGACGAATGGCATGGGCCGTTGCTCGTGAAAGGGCTGCTCGATCCGCGTCAGGCAGGTCAGGCGCTGGCCGCCGGCTATGACGGTATCGTCATATCCAATCATGGAGGCCGACAGCTGGATGGCAGTGTTTCGCCAATAGAGATGCTGCCGGAATTCCGGTCCGAAGTGGGGGGCCGCATTCCTTTGCTGATCGATGGCGGCTTCCGATCGGGAGTGGACGTCGTAAAGGCCGTTGCGCTTGGGGCCTCGGCGGTGCAACTGGGGCGCGTGGGTGTCTTTGCGTTGGCCACTGCGGGCAGGGCCGGAGTCGAGCACGCCCTGACGCTGTTTCGCGCCGAAATCGAGACCGCAATGGCGCTGTGTGGCGTCACTCGGCTAGAGCAACTGGACGAGCATTCTGTTCGCCACAACTGGGGAGGTCCGAGGCCATGATGAGGATCGCAGTTCTTGACGACTATCAGAACGTCGCCAGCACTTTCGCTGATTGGTCATCGCTTTCGGGCCGCGCCGAGCTCACGATTTTCCATGATACGGTCCGCCACGAGGATGACTTGGCCAAGAGACTGGCTGTTTTCGACGCGGTCTGCTTGATGCGTGAGCGCACGCCGTTTCCGGCATCCTTGATCGCGCGCCTGCCAAGGTTGAAGCTGATCGTGACGACGGGCATGAACAATGCTTCGCTTGACCTGGCTGCGGCCAAGGCAAGGGGCATTCTGGTCTGCGGCACGAATTCGGTAGGCCATTCCACCGCGGAACTCGCTTTCGCCTTCGTGCTACAGCTGGCAAGAGGCATATCACGGGAAAGCGCGTCACTGGCCGAGGGCGGCTGGCAGGTCGGAGTTGGCCGCGATCTTGCCGGAGCGCGGCTCGGCTTGCTGGGACTTGGCCGGCTCGGCGCCAAGATGGCGGCTTACGGCCGCGCCTTCGGCATGGAAGTCGTGGCCTGGAGCCAGAACCTCACCGAAGAGGCAGCCTCCGAAAAAGGTGCCGAGCGCGTCTCCAGGGAAGAACTCTTCGCCAGTTCCGATTTCGTCAGCGTGCATCTCCGCCTGTCGCCCCGCACCACCGGTATCGTGGGTGCGGCCGAGTTCGCTCGGATGAAACGCGATGCCTTCCTCATCAACACCTCTCGGGCCGGGATCATTGACCAGGCGGCGCTGCTCAACGCGCTCCAGCACCAGATGATTGCCGGAGCCGCGCTCGACGTCTTCGATGAGGAACCGCTGCCGGAGGAGCATCCGCTGCGCCATGCGCCCAATCTGCTCATGACGCCTCATATCGGCTACGTCACCCGGGACACCTATGCGGTTTTCTACCGTGAGACGCTGGAAGCGGTGCTTGGCTGGCTCGACGGAAACCCGGTCCGGATGATCGTCTAGGCAAGCAAACCGCGATCGCGGGCGAGCCTGGCGACGATTGCCGCTATGGTTTCCAGGGTAGGCGCCGGAATTCCTGCCGCGCGAGCGAACTCGACCGGCGCCAGTACGATTTCATTGATCTCCATCCGCCGGCGCTGCTCATAATCCTGCAGCAGGGAAGGTTTATGGTCGAGTGTCTTCCGAAGCATCTCCTCGGGAACAAGCTCCGAGTGCAGCGAGTATCCATATGCTGCCGCGATCTCGAGACCTTCCGTCACGATGCGCTGGTAGATGACGCCCAAAGCCGCATCGTGTTTCGAGATCGAGCTTTTGTTGCCGGTCGCAAGCGCGATTACCGATCCGCTCATATTGAACAGGAGCTTCTTCCAAATCGCCGCGCGGATATCCGTGACCTCGGGCGAGGCAATGCCGGCGTCGCGGAATGCTTGCCGCACAGGCTCAACATTTGTCCTCGGAGGCATCGTGATCGCTGCGATATCGATCCGGTTCGCGCCGGGAGAATTGTTCACCACGATGCCCGGCGCGCGCATCTCATTGGCAGAATAGATCAATCCGCCGAGAATCCTTTCTGCCGGCATAGTGCGCAGGAATTGTTCCGATAGGGCGAATGAGGGCAGGCGAGGTGGGATGGCGTCCCCTGCGGGCAGACCTATGGGATACCACCACGGCATGCCGTTCTGGGTGAAAAGAACCAGCGTTTCCGGCCCGACGAGCGGAGTGAGTCCCCTGGCAACGGAGGAAAGGGCCGTGGCCTTGACGGTTACGATCACAAGATCCTGGATGCCCAGATCGGTCGGATCATCCGAGGCTAGAGGATGAGCGGTCGATTCCTCGCCGGCAGCGACGAGCTTGAGGCCATCGGCACGGATAGCGGCCAAGTTGTCGCCCCGGGCGACCACCGAGACATCGTGGCCCGCCTGCTGCAGACGCACCGCAAAGTGGCCCCCACCGGCGCCAGCACCATAAATGCAGATACGCATTTGTCGTTTGCCTCCCAAAGCCGGTCGCCTCTTTCGATGTAACGAAAGAGATTTCATTATCACGAAGGTGGTGGTAGTCAAATCTGCTTGGCAGGCTGGACGGGTGGTGCTTCGGTAAGAGAACAGCAAAGTCGTTCCTCCCCCTTGACCTTGCCCGTCATCCGCGCCCATGTACTGGCCGTTTCAGAATTGTGGTGAGGCGATGTCCAAGATCGTCAAACGGACGCTAGAGTTTTTTGAATTATTTGCCGAGCACAAACGGCCATTATCGCTGTCGGAAATTTCCAAACTGCTCGAAATTCCAGTATCGAGCTGCCACGATGTTCTGCAAACCCTTCTGGAGCTTGGCTATATTTATGAGCTGGGGCCGCGGGGCGGGTTTTATCCGACGCTAAAGCTCGACAATCTTGCCAGCCAGATCGCCGAAAACGATCCGATCATCATAAGAGCGGAAATATTGCTTCGCGATTTGCGTGACGAGTTCGACGAATCGGTCTCGCTTGCCAAGGTCACCGACGCAACGGCGACCTATCTGCTCGTCTTTGAGCCTTCGCATGCCCTGCGCTTCCTGGTCCGGGTTGGCGATCGGACGCGCGCGCTTCATGCTACCTCGGCAGGTAAGGCCATCCTGGGCAGTCTTGACCCCGAGCGACGGGAGAAGCTCTATCGTACCATGAAGCTTGAGCCGCTGACCGACCGCACCATCACCTCCATGGATGAATTGCGCAGGAATATCGAGCAAGGGAGCGAGCGGGGCTGGTATCTCAATCGGGAGGAAAGCGTGCCCAGTGCTACGACCGTGTCGGCGCGGTTCATCTGGAATCGAACGAATTTCGTGGTGACGGTCGCCGGCCCTACCTTCCGAATGGAGCCCAAGCTGGACCAGGTAGTCGAACGTTTGCTGGAAACGTGTCGCGCGCTGGAAATGCCGGGTGTGCAGCGCCGGTCCAGTCCGGAAGAAAACACGCGCCGGGCGAAGAGGGCCTAGGGGCGAGCACCCCACATCCGCGCCGCAGAAACAGCGTTATCGTTGAATAAGCCGGTTCAAAACCAAGGAACTCGCTCCGCTCTTCGGAGCGATCATCGCCGGCTGCCGTTTGCGCGCCGCGCGATATCCGGGGTTCGGCCGCCGGTGCTGCCACGTCAAGCTTGACACCCAGCGGTGCTTCGCCTTACTTGATCGCAGCAGCGCAAAAAATTTCGCACTAGCGAAGAATGCGCCAAATCAGCTTGATGGGAGGAATCATTGAGAGCTGTGCTGAAGTTCCTGGCCACCGCCATATTGACAGTCGGAGTAGCCGCCCCCTTGGCGGCACAGGAAAATTATCCCGAACGCGACATCACCATCGTGGCGCCTTACCCGCCGGGAGCGCTCACGGATGGCGTGGCGCGGCTGCTTCAGCCGAAAATGGCCGAAAAGCTGGGCGGTGCGACGATCCTCATCGACAACAAGACCGGTGCAGGCGGCGCCCTCGGCGTGGGCCAGGTGGTTCGTTCCAAGCCGGACGGCTACACGCTCGTCATGGCGGTCAACGCGCCGATCGTGATGGCTCCTTCGCTTCAGGCGAGCTTGCCCTATGATCCTGAGACGGACCTGAAGGGCATCGGGACCATCGGCGAGACCTATCTCTCGCTCGCTGTTCCTGCTGACTCTCCCATCAAGACCGTCGACGACGTCATTCGTATGGCGAAGGAGAACCCGGGCAAGATGACGTTCGGCAGCGCCGGTATCGGCTCCGCGCACCACATCGCCGGTGAACTCCTGAACAAATATGCCGGCATCCAGATCACGCATGTTCCCTTTCAGGGCGGCGCGCCGGCCATCCAGAACCTGGTCGGAAAACAGATCGACATGAGCTACGGGACGCTTCCCACCGTACACACCTTCGTGGAAAGCGGCGATTTGCGTATTATTGCGATGGCGGAGCCGAAGCGCGTTGCCTCCCACCCGGACATCCCGACCGTAAACGAGACGGTTCAGGGAGTGGAGACATCGACCTGGCTCGGTTTTTTCGCACCGGCCGGCACGCCGGATGAGATCGTCTCCAAGCTCAACGAAGCTCTGAACTACGCGCTGTCCCAGCCGGACGTCCAGGAATCGATGGAAAAGCTGGGTCTGGTCCCACGTCCGAGCACCCCACAGGAATTGGACGAACTGGTCGCCAAGGATCTTGATTTCTGGGCCAAGGCGATCGAGACCGCCGGTATCCCGAAGCAGTGAAAGATCCGCATCGCGGATGGACATTGGCCGCAACAACGGCCGGGCAAGCTGCCGGCGGGCAGCTTGCCGCTTGACGGAATGCCGATGGCTGAGCCAATCGCCAGGGATGCTTCCCACCAGGCGCGGCATGCCAGGGCAGCCGGCAGGAGGAAACGATGATCAGTGATCGCAAGGACGCTGCCGCAGGCCTGTTCTTCATCGCCGCCGGCCTGTTGTATGGCGGTATCGCGTGGTTCATGCTGCCCATCGGCAGCGCCCTCAGGATGGGGCCCGGCTATTTTCCCATAGTGCTTTCAGGCTTGCTCGTGCTTCTCGGCGCCGCGATCGTGGCGCGGGCTTTCGTTCATGCCCAGGAGATGCCGTTTGGAGCCGTGCCCTGGCGTGCGCTCGGCTTGATATCGCTTGCGACGACAGTCTTTGCCGCATTCATAGAGGATCTCGGCATGATCCCCGGGGTGTTCGTCACGACGGCGATCGCCTCGCTCGCCGGTCGGAAGATCCGCCTGAGCAGGGTGCTCGTGGCCAGCGCCTTGATGGCCGTTTTCTGCACCCTGGTCTTCTCATACGCGGTGCGACTTCCGATCCCGGTGATCGGGCCTTTCTTCAGTGGCTGGTGATGATCTGATGGAGCTTTTCGAACATCTTGGTCTCGGCTTCGGAGTAGCGTTCCTCCCGCTGAACCTTTTCTATTGCTTCATCGGCGTATTGCTGGGCACCGTGGTCGGTGTCCTGCCTGGATTGGGGCCGCTTGCAACGATCGCCATGCTGCTGCCGCTCACCTTCGGTCTCGATCCGGTGCAGTCGCTCATCATGCTGGCGGGCATCTATTACGGCTCGCAATATGGTGGCTCGACGACGGCCATTTTGGTGAACCTTCCAGGGGAATCCGCCTCCGCCGTCACCACGATCGATGGCTACCAGATGGCGCTGAAGGGGCGGGCGGGGCCCGCCCTGGCCGCAGCGGCGCTGGGCTCTTTCTTTGCAGGAACCGTTGCTACTGTCCTGGTGGCACTCGTCGCCAGACCGCTGACTTCGATTGCGCTGAGCTTCGGACCGGCGGAATATTTCTCGCTCATGGTGGTGGGGCTGATCTCATCCATTGCGCTCGCCTCCGGTTCGCTGCTCAAGGCCCTCGCGATGATTTGCTTCGGCCTGCTAGTCGGCCTGACCGGCACGGACATCTACACAGGTGCGCCACGCTTCACCTTCGGGCAATTCGAACTGCTCGATGGCATCAGTTTTGTCGCGCTCGCCGTTGGCATCTACGGCATCGGCGAAATCCTGCGAAATCTGGAGGGGAAAGAGGGTTCGGCCCCCGTCATCGCCAAGGTCAAGAGCCTGTGGCCCTCAGTGGACGATTTGAAACGCATGATCGCTCCCGCCGTCAGGGGAACGGCGATCGGTTCCCTGCTCGGCGTGTTGCCGGGCGGCGGTGCGCTGCTGTCGTCATTCGTCGCTTACAATCTCGAGAAAAAGACCTCCAAGAATTCGGCCGAATTCGGCAAGGGCGCAATCGAGGGGGTTACGGCCCCCGAGGCCGCCAACAATGCCGGCGCGCAGACCTCCTTCGTGCCGATGCTGGCGCTAGGCATCCCGTCGAATGTCGTCATGGCGCTGATGATCGGGGCAATGATCATGCAGGGCATCCAGCCCGGGCCGAACGTGGTCGTCAGCAATCCGGAAATCTTCTGGGGGCTCATCGCCTCGATGTGGATCGGCAATGCGATGCTCGTGGTGCTGAACCTGCCGCTGATCGGCCTGTGGGTCTCGCTGCTTCGCGTGCCCTATTGGATCATGTTTCCGGCCATTATCGCGTTCTCCTGCATCGGCGTCTATTCGGTCTCCAACAGCGCTTTCGCTGTCTATACGGTGACGATCGCCGGCGTGATCGGCTATTTCCTGATCAAGCTGGACTGCGAGCCTGCGCCCTTCGTGCTCGGTTTCGTCCTTGGTCCGATGCTTGAAGAGCATCTGCGTCGTGCAATGCTGATTTCAGGCGGCGACCTGAGCATCTTTGTCACCCGCCCCATCAGCGCGGCTCTCCTCATTGTTGCCGTTGCCGTTCTTTTCGTCGTAAGCCGGCCCAACATTGCGAAGCGTCGCCAAGAAGTTTTTGTCGAAGAGGAGAGCTGACCCGTTGTCCAAGGTGTCGATCGGGCTGAGTTCCATGCGAGGGCGAAGCCACCTCACATGACAACCGGGCAGCAGCCGGATAGCGGCGGGGCGAGAACAGCCCCGCCGATCTCTTTGTTGATGGGCTTGAGCCTGCTCGGGCCGTTGTCCACCCATCTCATCGTGCCTTCACTCCCCAATCTGCAGCGGGAGTTCGTGACCGACTACGGCACGGCCCAATTGTTGATTTCGCTCTTCATGATCGCCTTCGGCGCCACGCAGATCGTCGTTGGTGCGCTCGCCGACGCCTTCGGGCGCCGTCCCATGCTTCTAGCGGGCCTTCTTGTATTTACCATCGCGAGCGTTCTCTGCGCTTTCGCGCCTCGCATCGAAGTGCTGATCGGACTTCGCGTTCTCCAGGGCGCCAGTGGCTGCTTCGGCATCGTTTTGGCGCGCGCCATCGTCCGCGACATGTCGAGCAATGAGCGAACGGCATCAATGCTCGGCTATCTCGCCATCGGCACCTCGGTGGGGCCGATGCTTGCGCCGATCACCGGAGGCCTGCTGCACGATTCCTTCGGCTGGGCTGGGCCGTTCTGGTTCCTGGCGATCTACTCGGGGCTGGCGCTATGTCTTGTCTCGGCCTTGGTGCCTGAGACCTCGCGCGCCGCAGCCGGCCTTAACCTTCGCCGTTTGCCGGCGGATTTCGGCGCATTGCTGCGCCGGGGAGTCTTCCTCATCCACGCCGCCAATATCTGCCTCAATACAGCACTGTTCTACAGTTTCGTCGTCGGTGCGGCCTTCGTGGCGAGCGAGTATCTGGATCTTTCGCCAACAGAATACGGGATTTGGTTTTCGGTCGTGGCCATTGGCTATGCCTCCGGCAATTTTCTTTCCGGGCGCGGACAATTGGGGCGCGATCCAAAATGGTCGATCTTTTCCGGCTCGATGATGGTTGTGTTCTTCACGCTGCTGATGCTTGTGCTCTTCGAAGAGTTCAAATCGGCCGGGACCTTGTTCCTACCCATGGCGGGAGCCACGCTTGCCAGCGGCTTCATCATGCCCAACTCGCTAGCCGGCGTGTTGTCCGCAGACCCGACCAAAGCGGGCTCCGCATCAGGCCTGATCGGCTTCCTGCAATTCGCTACCGCTTCGGCTTTCTCGTATATCGCCGGCATCCTGGTTGCCAACGGACCGAGACCAATGATCGTCCTCATGCTTGCCATAGCCGCTGGGGGCGCACTGAGCGCCGCCCTCTTGTTCTTCACCCCGAGGCAGCAGACAAGAGCCTAGCGAACGGGATCGGCGGCAGGGCAATCTATCGAGGCTGCATTCGGATGGCGCCGTCGAGCCGAATGACCTCGCCGTTCATGTACTGGTTTTCAATGAGGAAGCGCACTGCGTCGGCAAACTCGGCAGGATCGCCGAGGCGTGACGGATAGGGGATGGCACCCGCAAGACTTTGCTGGGCTTCTTCGGGTAGGCTATGCAGAAGGGGCGTGAGAAAGATGCCCGGCGCGATGGTGTTCACGCGGATACCGAACCGGGCAAGCTCGCGTGCCGCAGGCAGAGCCATGGAAACAATGCCGCCCTTGGACGCGGAATATGCGGCCTGTCCCAATTGGCCCTCAAAAGCGGCTACCGAAGCGGTGTTCACGATCACCCCGCGGGCCTTGTCCGCGCGCTCCGATGCCGCCGCCATCTTTGCAGCGGCAAGCCTCATCATGTTGAACGTGCCTACCAGGTTGACCCGGATGACTTTTTCGAAATCCGGAAGGCGCATGGGGCCGTCTCTCCCCAGAATGCGCCCGGCGGTTCCGATGCCGGCACAGTTCACGAGGATGCGCAATCCGTCGCCAGCCGTGGCGGCGGCCTCGACCGCCGCTTCAGCATCCTGCTCGCTTGAAACATCCCCTACCAGCGCAGTGCCGCCGATTTCATCGGCAGCCGCCTTGGCAGCGCCCCCGTTGCGGTCGAACAGATGAACAATCGCACCGCGTTCCGCAAGCATCTGCGCCGTTGCCTTGCCCAGACCGGAACCGGCGCCGGTGACCAATGCACTCGATCCTTTGATGATCATGCCACGGCATGCCTCTCGACGAGGATGACGTCGGAAGCGTCCGAATAGAGCGCTTCGACCAGCTCTGCCCGATGGGCGAGCACGGCGCGCTGGTTCAAGGAGCCTTTGTCGGTGATCTCGCCCTTGTCCAAACGGGGCGGCTCGGCCATGAGCATCATGCGCATGACGCGGGAGGCGGAGCCGGTCGCCTGGCGCTGGTGCTCGGCAAGGCGCTCCACGATTGCCGCACGGATCGTGGGATGCGAGAGCAGCTCTTCGTCCGAAACGGCGCTATCGGGCACGAGTGCCCGCAGCGCGGGGAGGAACGGTACCGCCAGCGCTCCCAATTCCTGTCGATTTTCACCCGTGATGACGGCGTCGCGAATGAGACCGCCGAACTGGTTGACGAGCTGCGCGCGCACCACCCCCACGGCTACCCAGGTGCCCGTCCGCAGCTTGAAATTTTCCGCCGTACGCCCCGCGAAGTAGAAACCCTGGCGCGGGTCGCCGGGAACGGCGAATTTCACGGCATCGCCGATCCGGTAGAACCCTTCCTCGTCAAAAGCCTGTCTGGTCAGTTCGGGATTGCGCCAATAGCCCGGCGTTACATTCGGGCCTTTCAGACGCAGTTCGTACTTATCGTCGAAGGGCACGAGTTTTGCCGTCACGCCCTGCGCGGGCACCCCGATATTGCCGGGGCTGTCCTGCGGTTCCGTGCAGAAAAGCGCGAAGGGCGAGGTTTCCGTCGCGCCGAGGCCAGTCCCGAGCGGCACCCGATATCCAAGCGTCGCTTCCGAAAGCTCGTTCAGAGCGTCCCATGTGTGCTGGGCCATGCCGGCCCCGGCGTAAAGAAGCATCTTCAGCTGTCGGAAGAAATTCTCGCGCAGTTCGCGTTCGTCCCGCATCGCCTGCAGGAGCATTTCGAAACCCGCCGGCACGTTGAAATACCATGTGGGAGAAATCTCGCGGAGATTGCGGATGGTTTCTCCGATCAGAGCAGGGGTGGGCTTTCCCTTGTCGATATAGAAGGTGCCGCCGTTATAGAGGACAAGATTGAAAACCTTGTTGCCGCTCGCTGTGTGGTTCCACGGCGCCCAATCGACAATGACCGGAGGTTCGTCCCGCAGGAAACCATAGCAATCCGCCACCATTTCCTGGTTCGAGCAAAGCATGCGCTGGGTCTGGATTACAGCCTTGGGCGAGCCGGTCGTACCTGAGGTGAATAGAAACTTGGCAATCGTATCGGGTCCGACCGCATCAAAAGCCGCGTTGACCGCCTGGCCCGGCTCGGTCGCAAGGAGCTCATCCAGCAACAGCGTCTTACCCCGGCCGCTTGCGGGGTTCCTGGTGGAGACATAGGGAATTTCAATCCCAAAGGCCGCGTCCACTGCCTTTTGAAAGGCCGCTCCGTCCTCCGCAAAGACGAGGCCGGGCGTTATCTGTCGAGCGATCTCCTTCAGTTTCTGGAAGTCGGCTGAGGCGGTTACATAGGCCGGCGAAATGGCCGCCGAAGGCACGCCAACATGCTGAGCGCCGAGGGCCAGAAGCGCATGCTCGATCGAGTTTTCCGCCAGGATGACGAGGGGCCGCTCGGTGGACAAGCCAAGGTCCAGAAGGCTCTGGCCGACGCGGCGCACCTTGTCGAGCGCCTCGGCATAGGAAACCTCCCGCCAGTTTCCGTCCTCAGCCCGCTCGGCCATCCATGTGCGCTGCGGAGCGGTTTTTGCCCAGTGGACGAGCCGCTCGTTCAGCTTTCGCGGATAAGCTCCGAGTGGATCCTTTCGCCAAACCAATATCGTGCCATCCGCGCGGGTCTCCCAATCCAGTTCGGGGGACCACAGCTTGACGGCACAAAGCGGGTTCGCGGTCATGACTCCTCCCAAAGCGCCACTCACTCGACCTTAAAGCGCCGCCATTCGCGGCCGAAATTTGTTTACAAGGAAACATTATCTTCGTAAATCATTAATTGCAGATGGAAACCGGGAGTTCCTGAGGAATGGCCGCCGCAATGTCAGGCAGTTTCGTCACCTATGAGATCAAGGGAGACGTCGCTCATATAGGCCTCAATCGACCCGAAAAGCGCAACGCGATCAGCGATGTCTTCATCGAAGCGATCGCCGACGTCGTCGCCAGAGCCGAGCGCGAGGCCAAGGCCGCAGTGATCTTCGGGCATGGTGACCATTTCTGCGCCGGGCTCGATCTCGCGGAGCATATACAAAAGACGCCGATAGAAGGGGTGCGTGGTTCGCGCCGCTGGCATGCGGTCTTTTCTTCCATCGAGCACGGCACGATCCCCTGGATATCGGCTCTGCACGGGGCTGTCGTCGGTGGCGGCCTGGAGCTTGCGGCCTCCACCCATATCCGTGTTGCGGAGAGTTCGGCCTTTTTTGCCCTGCCGGAAGGGCAGCGGGGCATTTTTGTCGGCGGCGGCGGATCGGTGCGGGTGGCGAGGCTTACCGGTGTCGCGCGAATGACCGACATGATGTTGACGGGGCGTGTCGTTTCCGCCGAGCAGGCGGAGCGCTGGAATCTGGTGCAATATGTCGTGGAGGCCGGCGAAGCGCGGAAGAAGGCCCACGAACTGGCTGAAGCTGCGGCTGGGAACGCCGAAATCTCGAACTATGCCGTGATCAACGCGCTGCCGAGGATACAGGATATGGCCAAGGAGGATGGGCTTTTCGTGGAGTCGTTCATCGCGTCCTTCACGGCCACCAGCCCCGAGGCGGAAGAGCGGTTGCGCGCATTCCTGGAAAAGCGCGCTGCGCGTCTCAAGGCGCCGGGGCAGCCATAGAAAGAACGCTCCAATGGATGTGCGGGTTCGCAGCGCGGAACAGGTCGAACTCGACCAGCTACAAAGTGCTTTGGGTTTTTTGCTGCGCATCGCCCAGCTGAAGGTGTTCCAGCAGTATTTCATGCAACCCGGGGAAGATCGCCTGAAGCCGGGGGAATTCTCCGTGCTTTGGGTCATCAAGTGCAATCCCGGTATACGTCAGAGCCTGCTTTGCCAGCGGCTGATGATCAAAAGGGCGCACATGACCAAGCTCATTCGAGCCTTGGAAGAACGCGGCTGGGTTGCGCGGCGCATCCCTGACGAGGACAGGCGGGGGGTGGAACTGACGCTTACAGCGGAGGGCGAGGCGGCGGTCGCCGATGCAGCCGAAGGGTTTTTCGCCTTTGAAAATACGGTGGGTTCTGAGCTGAATGCCAGCGAGCGCGAGCAGTTGATGGTGCTTCTGCGCAAATTGGTGAACATCAAGGGGAGTGGCCTGTGAATACGGACGAGCTTGTCGCCATCGACATACACACGCATGCGGAAGAGCCATGCTGCGGGCCGCGCGATGATGGTTACGACGAATTCCAGGCCGGCATGGCTCGCTATTTCAAGAACCCGGTCTCCCATAATCACCTCCCGACCGTACAGGAAACCGCGGCCTATTACCGGGAGCGCAAGATCGGATGCGTGATCTTCCCTGTCGATGCGGAGAGGGAGACCGGCTTCCGTCGCTACGACAATGAAGAGGTGGCGAGGATCGCCGCTGAGAACAGCGACATCATGATCCCCTTCGCCTCGATCGACCCGGCGAAGGGCAGGGCCGGAGCGCGTGAAGCGCGCCGCCTGGTTCGCGAGTTCGGCGTAAGAGGTTTCAAGTTTCACCCGACCATGCAGGGATTCTACCCGAACGATCGGATGGCCTATCCGCTATATGAGGCGATTGCGGAAGAGGGCGCCATCACGCTCTTCCACACCGGCCAGACGGGAGTGGGCGCAGGCATGCGCGGCGGTATGCGTATGCGCCTTAAATTTTCCAATCCCATCTATCTCGACGATGTGGCGGTGGACTTTCCCGATATGCCGATCATCCTGGCGCACCCGTCCTTTCCCTGGCAGGAGGAGGCGCTTTCGGTCGCCACGCACAAACCCAATGTCTATATCGACATGTCGGGGTGGTCGCCGAAATATTTCCCGCCCATCCTGGTGCAGTACGCGAACACGCTTTTGAAGGACAAGATGCTGTTCGGATCCGATTGGCCGGCGATCACGCCCGACCGTTGGCTTTCGGATTTCGCCAAGATCGAGATCCGCGACGAGGTGCGCCCGCGCATTCTCAAGGAAAACGCCAAGAAGCTGCTTGGATTGAGCTGAAAACGCGAAGATAGATCGTTAGGAGAAGATAGGATCTGTGGAAGCCTCGTGGCTCCCTTCACCTATATACGTTCTCATATCATCGCCCTCTGAGCAGGAGTAGGATCATGAAGGACGAGAGCCGGTTCCTGTGCATGGCCATCGAATTGGCCCACGCCAATGTCGAGAATGGAGGGCGCCCGTTCGGCGCAGTGGTCGTGAAGGACGGCGAGGTCGTCGCCACCGGGGTGAACGAGATCCTGAGCACGAACGATCCCACGGCGCATGCGGAACTGATGGCTATTCGCTCCGCCAGCCAGAAACTGGGATCGGCAAATTTGGAAGGGTGCAGTGTATATGCGAGCGGCCATCCCTGTCCGATGTGCATGGCCGCCATGCGGCTCGCTGGAATTGGCAAAGTGGTCTATGCATACTCGAACGCTGATGGGGCTCCTTTCGGCCTCTCCACCGAAGCCATTTACGCTGATCTTGCGAAGCCCTTTGCGGAGCAGTCGATGGAGATCAGCCATGTTCCGGTTCGCCTGCCTTCGCGACCGGACCTTTACGAAACATGGAAGAGGCGGCGGGAAGGGCAGTAGTAGGTCCTCAAGCTGATGTCTTTCGTTGGCTTCTGGCCTCTATCGGAGCCGCGCCCTTACCTCTTTCGAATAATCTGCCTCCACCGGCTGAGTTATATCATCCTTGCCTGTGTCGTGCGACATAGAACCTGGAACAAGAGCGCATCGGCTCATGTTCGCTAGGGCGCAATAGCGGCCCTCCGGGCCACGCCCAATCAGCAGTTCTTCAGTGCCCTTTTGGGCCGGGGAGGAACAATGGCTACCGACGCAGTCCATGCAGGTCACGAGCACCGGCCCCACGGCTGGGTTCGCTGGGTATATTCTACGAACCACAAGGATATCGGAACCCTCTATCTCATCTTTGCGATCATCGCAGGCATCATAGGGGGCTTTCTCTCGGTGATGATGCGGTGGGAGCTTGCCGAGCCCGGAATCCAGATATTCCACGGCCTTGCCGCGATGGTCTATGGATATCAGGGCGATGCGGCCATCGATGGCGGGAAGGAAATGTATAACTCCTTTACCACCGCCCACGGTCTGATCATGATCTTCTTCATGACGATGCCCGCGCTGATCGGCGGCTTCGGCAATTGGATGATCCCCATCATGATCGGCGCGCCGGATATGGCGTTTCCGCGTATGAACAACATCTCCTTCTGGCTGCTTCCGCCGGCCTTCCTGTTGCTGCTGCTTTCCTTCTTCGTTCCGGGAGCGCCGGGCGGATATGGCGCGGGTACCGGCTGGACCATGTATCCGCCGTTATCGAGTGTCGGCCATCCCGGGCCGGCTGTGGATATGGGCATCCTCGGGCTGCATATTGCCGGCGCCTCGTCCATCCTGGGCGCCATCAATTTCATCACCACCATTTTCAACATGCGCGCACCGGGCATGACGATGCATAAGATGCCGCTCTTCGCCTGGTCGGTCCTGATCACCGCCTTCCTGCTGCTGCTCTCGCTGCCGGTTCTGGCGGGCGGCATCACCATGCTGTTGACGGACCGCAATTTCGGCACCACCTTTTTCGTGCCGGCGGGCGGTGGCGATCCGATCCTCTTCCAGCATCTGTTCTGGTTCTTCGGCCACCCGGAAGTCTACATCATGATCCTCCCCGGATTCGGGATCGTCAGCCATGTGATATCCACCTTCTCACGCAAGCCCATATTCGGCTATCTGGGCATGGCCTATGCCATGGTTGCCATCGGGGTGATCGGCTTTGTGGTATGGGCGCATCATATGTTCACGACCGGCTTGACGGTCGACACCCAGCGTTACTTCACGTTTGCGACCATGGTCATCGCCATTCCCACCGGCGTGAAGGTCTTCTCCTGGGTGGCCACGATGTGGGGCGGGACGATCAGCTTCCGCGTGCCGATGCTATGGGCGGTTGCTTTCGTATTCCTGTTCACCATCGGAGGGGTTACCGGCGTGCAACTGGCGAATGCCGGGTTGGACCGGGCCGTGCATGACACCTATTACGTCATCGCACATTTTCACTACGTGCTTTCGCTTGCCGCGGTCTTCGCCATCTTTGCTGCGTGGTACTACTGGTTTCCGAAGATGTCGGGGTATCTCTATTCGCCTTTGATAGCCCGGCTCCATTTCTGGTCCATGTTCATCGGAGTGAACCTGGCATTCTTTCCGCACCATTTCCTTGGCCTTGCGGGCATGCCGCGCCGCTATATCGATTACCCCGATGCCTATGCCGGGTGGAACATGGTCTCCTCCTATGGAGCCTATCTCGCGGCCATCGGAGTGCTGATCTTTCTCTTCGGCATCGCCGAAGCGTTTGCCCGCAAGCGAATTGCCGGCGCCAATCCATGGGGCGAGGGTGCGACCACGCTTGAATGGCAATTGCCATCGCCGCCGCCATTCCACCAGTGGGAGGAGCTCCCGCATATCCGGTAGACAACATCGCCTCGCGCAATCGCGCCGGCCTGCCGATGAGCGAGCAGGGCTATTGGGTTGCATTTTCCTGCCGCCTCGCTAACGAACGGATCATGAATTCAACTCTGCAGCCTTACGAAATCCGGTCATCCATAGCATCCGACCATGATGCGATCGCGAGGGTATGGCATACCAGCGCCTCTTTGCCGGGGGTCGGCCCGGTCATCATGCCGACCCTCGATGAGCTGCGAAAACGGATCGACCTGGAATTTGCTGCGGGTTGGCATGTCACGGTCGCGGCTTGCGCGGACGATATCCTTGGGTTTGTGGCGATCAAGCCACGTGAAGCGGTGCTCGACCAATTGTTCGTAGAGCCTCGATCACTGGGGGCTGGCGTGGGTCGCGCGCTCCTGGCGCACGCGATAACGGCGATGCCAGATGGTTTTACACTGTTCACGCGGGCGACAAACGCAAGGGCTCGCCGCTTTTACGAGAAGGCGGGTTTGATGTCCCTCAAGGAAGATGTGCATCCCCGCAGTGGGGAGCCGATCATCCATTATGGATGGAATATCCGCTGATCGTCGGTAGCCGGCCGATGCCGTCCTCAGGCTGCCGCGCGATAGGCAGCCGGTGTGACCCGGTTGCGCTCGCGGAACGCGCGGATGAAATGCGAAGAATCGCAGAAGCCGGTCGCATTGGCGATCTCGGTCACGGACTGTTCCGTATGGCGCAGCAGGAACTCTGCATATTCGAGCCGCATGATCCTGTAGGCCAGTGTTGGCGCCATGCCGATGGCATTCTGGAAGCGGCGCTCCAGTCCACGCCGGGTTGCGCCCAATCTGCGGGCGACCTCCGAGATCGACAACGGCCCATCCATGTTTTGCTGCATAAGGAGCAGCGCTCTTTTCACCACCGCATCGTCGGTCTTGAGGTCGAGCGGAATGCCGGGCTGCGGTTTCTCCGCCCGCAGCGCATCATCGATGATCATGATGTGCAGGCTTTTTCGGGATTGAGCGCGGCCGACATGCTTCTCGACCAGATAGGCCGCAAGGTGGGCTGAACTCGCGCCGCCGGAGCACGTCAGACGATCACGATCGACGATGAAGATCTGATCCGACACGGGCTTGAGGCCGTCGAACTGTTCCAGGAAATCGGCATGGTGAAACCAGCTCACGCAACAGCGATAGCCATCCATCAGGCCGGCGCGGTGCAGGATGAACGCTCCGGTGCACACCCCCACCAGTGGAACGCCTGCTGCCGCCGCCCGCTGTAGATAGCGCGTATATTCGGGGCTGAGATTGGGGATCTCGTCGATCAGGCCGCCGACAACAACGATATAGTCGAACTTCCTCGGGTCCCCCAGGCGCTCATTCGGCTGCACCAGCACGTCGCAGCTTGATGCGACAGGGTTCATCGTATCGGAAAGCACCGTCCAATCGCAGAGGATCCGCCTGCTGCGGTCACCCTCGTCGGCGGCCAACCGCAGCACGTCGACAAAATTCGCGAAGGCGCACAGCGTGAAGCGGCGTGCAAGGATGAAGCCGACGGATAGCCGCGGCTGCGTTTCCTCGTGCCGCCACAGGCCAATCTGGCTACCGTGCTCCATAGGGTCTCCTGCATTGATGTCGCAAATGTAACATTACGCTGACGCGTCCATTCTGTACAATGACCGCTCATTGCGCAATAGTCGAATTATCCTGACCAGGGCCTGTGCCATGACCCGATTCTCTTTTTTGTCGCTCGTTAGCAACGCCGTTACCGGCAACAGGGCCTGGCAGCCGCAATGGCCCGATGCCGAGCCGAAGGCCGAATATGATGTCGTTATTGTCGGCGCCGGCGGACATGGGCTGGGTACAGCCTATTATCTCGCCCGGGAGCATGGCATCACCAATGTGGCGGTCATCGAGAAGGGGTGGCTCGGCGGCGGGAACACAGGTCGCAACACAACCATCATCCGCTCCAACTATCTCTACGACGAATCGGCTGGCATCTACGAGCACTCCATGAAGCTATGGGAGGGTCTCAGCCAGGAACTCAACTACAATGTCATGTTCTCGCAGCGCGGGGTCATGATGCTGGCCCACAATGTGCACGACGTCCAGAGCTTCAAGCGCCATATTCATGCCAACCGGCTGAACGGCATCGACAATGAGTGGCTGACGCCCGAACAGGCCAAGGAATTCTGCCCTCCGCTCAACATCGCGCCCAATGCCCGCTATCCCGTGATGGGAGCGGCGCTGCAGCGGCGCGGCGGGGTCGCTCGCCACGACGCAGTCGCCTGGGGTTACGCGCGCGGCGCCGCTGCCCGCGGCGTCGACATTGTCCAGAACTGCCCGGTGACCGCGATCCGCCGCGACGCTTCCGGCAGGGTCATGGGCGTCGAGACGGCGAAGGGCTTCATTCGGGCCAGGAAGGTCGGCGTCGTGGCAGCGGGGAACACCTCCGTCGTCATGGATACAGCGGGCGTGCGCCTGCCGCTGGAAAGCTTCCCGCTTCAGGCGCTGGTCTCCGAACCCGTCAAGCCGGTCTTCCCCTGCGTCGTCATGTCGAACACGGTGCACGCCTATATCTCGCAGTCCGACAAGGGCGAGCTCGTCATAGGCTCGGGCACGGACCAATATGTCTCTTACAGCCAGCGCGGCGGGCTACCGCTGATCGAGCACACGGTGGCGGCGATCTGCGAGGTGTTCCCCATCTTCACGCGGATGCGCATGCTGCGCAAATGGGGCGGCATCGTCGATGTCACGCCGGATCGGTCACCGATCATCGGCAAGACGCCGGTGCCCGGCCTCTACGTGAATTGCGGCTGGGGCACGGGCGGCTTCAAGGCCACGCCCGGCTCGGCCCATACCTTCGCCCACACGATCGCGCGCGACGAGCCGCACCCGGTCAACGCGCCGTTCACGCTGGAGCGCTTCACCACGGGCCGGCTCATCGATGAGGCTGCGGCCGCAGCCGTCGCGCATTGAGAGGAGGGACAAATGCTGCTGATCCGCTGCCCCTATTGCGAGGCCGAACGTCCCGAACTGGAATTCACCTATGCGGGCGAAGCCCATATCGCGCGCCCGGCCGAGCCATCGAAGCTGACGGACGAGCAATGGCGTGACTACCTCTTCATTCGCTCGAATCCGCGCGGCATCCATTTTGAGCGCTGGCGCCACCAGCATGGCTGCGCCCGCTTTTTCAACGCCGTGCGAGACACCGTCACCGACAAGTTCGTGATGACCTATAAGGCCGGGCTCCCGCGCCCGAGCCTGAGCGAGCTGGAGAATGCACGGTCATGACCAGCTATCGCATTTCGGGCAGAGGACGTATCGACCGTTCGAAACCGGTGAGCTTCACCTTCAACGGCGCGAGCTATAGCGGCTTTCAGGGCGACACGCTGGCATCGGCGCTGCTTGCCAATGGCGTTCATCTGGTCGGCCGTTCGTTCAAGTATCATCGCCCCCGCGGCATCCTCTCGGCAGGCTCGGAAGAGCCGAACGCGCTCGTCGGCACCCATCGCGGGGCGGGCCGTTTCGAGCCCAACACAAGAGCCACCGTGCTGGAGATATTCGACGGACTGGCGGCCAGCAGCCAGAACCACTGGCCGTCCCTGAAGTGGGATATAGGGGCGGTCAACGACGCGCTCTATATGCTGTTTTCGGCCGGCTTCTACTACAAGACCTTCATGTGGCCGAAGTCCTTCTGGAACAAGGTCTACGAACCCTTTATCCGGAGCGCTGCGGGCCTGGGTGTTTCGCCGAGCGCGCCCGATCCCGACACTTATGCGAGCAGGTTCGCCCATTTCGACGTGCTCGTGGTGGGGGCTGGCCCGGCCGGTCTTGCGGCAGCTCTGGAAGCAGGCCGCAGCGGCGCGAAAGTCATTCTCTGCGACGAGCAGGCGGAACTCGGTGGCTCGCTGCTGTCGGAAACGGACGCTTCGATCGATGGCCGCCCCGGTTGGGAATGGCTGGAGGCGGCGACGAACGAACTGGCAGCATTGGGCAACGTGACGGTGCTGCTGCGCACAACCGCGATCGGCTATTACCATCAAAACTTGCTCGGCCTTTGCCAGCGGCTGACCGATCATCTCGCCAACCCGCCGGAAGGCGCGCCGCGGGAGCGGATGTGGAAGGTGCGCGCCAGGCAAGTTGTGCTTGCCCAAGGCGCGATAGAGAAGCCGCTCGTCTTCGCTGGAAATGATCGGCCGGGGGTGATGCTGGCAGGTGCTGCGCGCAGCTATCTCAACCGCTATGGCGTCAAGGTCGGTCACCGACCGGTCGTGGTCACTTCGCACGACAGCGCGTGGCTGGCGGCGTTCGACCTTGCTCAAGCCGGGGCGAAAGTTGGGGCGATCGTCGATACCAGGCCCGAGATTGGCCGTCATCTGAAGGAGCGGGCCGCCGCCTTAGGCATCGAGGTATTGGCCGGTTGGACCGTGACCGGCACGAGCGGAAGGTTGCGTGTCTCCTCTGTGCGCACCAACCCGGTGAGCCGCAGCGGGGTCGTGGGGCGGGCCCGCGTCATCGCCTGCGATGCGCTGTTGATGAGCGGCGGCTGGACGCCGAGCCTGCATCTGTTCTCGCACACAAAGGGCAAGCTCGACTGGAACGAGGAGCGGCAGATGTTCCTGCCTGGCGAACAGACTGAAGCGTGTCGCTGTGCCGGTGCGGGGAATGGCAATTTCGGCCTTGCGGCAGCCCTTGAAGAAGGAGCCAAAGCCGGTGCGGCGGCTGCCGCCGATGCCGGCTTCAAGACCGAGGCGCGGAGCTATGCCGTCGAGGGCGAGATCGCCCTTGCCGGTGTTAGCCATCGCGAGCTCCCGACCGACCGTAACACGTCCAGGGCCAAGGCATTCGTCGACTTCCAGAACGACGTTACGGCAAAGGACATCAGGCTCGCGGTGCGCGAGGGCTTCAAATCCATCGAGCATATCAAACGCTATACCACAACCGGCATGGCGACCGATCAGGGCAAGACTTCCAACATAAACGGGCTTGCCATCGCATCGGACGCCGTCGGCAAGGCGGCACCTTCGGTGGGACTCACCACGTTCCGTCCGCCGTACACGCCGACCAGCTTTGGCGCTTTCACCGGCTATAATCGCGGTGCACTGTTCGATGTGACGCGCAAGACGCCCATCGATGCGTGGGCGGAAGAGAATGGGGCGGTGTTCGAGCCGGTGTCACTGTGGCGGCGCGCCTGGTATTTTCCGCGGAACGGGGAAGACATGCGTGCCGCCGTGGCGCGGGAATGCAATGCTGTCCGTGAGTCGCTCGGCATGTTCGACGCCTCGACCTTGGGCAAGATCGAGATCGTCGGTCCGGATGCGGCAGAGTTTCTCAACCGCATGTATACCAATCCCTGGAGCAAGCTTGCGCCTGGGCGCTGCCGCTATGGCGTGCTGCTCGGCGAGGACGGCTTTATCCGCGATGATGGCGTTATTGGCCGCCTGACGAGCGACCGCTTCCACGTCACCACCACCACCGGCGGCGCTGCACGCGTGCTCGCCATGATGGAGGACTATCTGCAGACCGAATGGCCCGACTTGAAGGTGTGGCTCACCTCCACCACCGAACAATGGGCGGTGATCGCGCTCAACGGGCCGAATGCCCGCAAGCTGCTGGAGCCACTCATCGAAGGCATCGATCTCTCCGAAGAGGCCTTCCCCCATATGTCGGTGGCCGAGGGTCGCATCTGCGGGGTGCCCACGCGACTTTTCCGCATGAGCTTCACCGGCGAGCGCGGCTATGAGGTCAATGTGCCGGCGCGTTACGGCCGCGCCGTCTGGGAAAAGATCTACGAGGCAGGACAGCAATACGGCATCACCCCCTACGGCACCGAGACAATGCACGTGCTGCGGGCCGAGAAGGGCTATATCATCGTCGGCCAGGACACGGACGGCACGCTCACGCCCGACGATGCCGGTCTCGGCTGGGCCATCGGCAAGAACAAGCCGGATTTCGTCGGCAAGCGTTCGCTCTCGCGGCCGGACATGCTGAAGGGCAATCGCAAGCAGCTCGTCGGTCTCCTGACGGCGGATCCGAACACCGTACTGGAGGAGGGGGCGCAGATCGTGCTCGATCCGAACCAGTCGGTGCCGATGAGGATGGTCGGCCATGTCACCTCCTCTTACTGGAGCGCCACGCTTGGCCGTTCCATTGCGCTGGCCGTGATCGAAGGTGGCCGAGCGCGCCAGGGGGAGACGGTTCACATTCCCATGCCCGGCCGGATGCATGCCGCAAACATTGTCGGCACCGTGTTCTATGATCCCGAAAACAAGTGTCTAAGTGCCTTAGGATGACGATCATGCTGCACCAACATCATCCGCTGGTCGGCCGCGAGATAGCCGTCAACACGGCCGTGCCGCTCGTCATCCGCCCGGCTGCCGACACAGCGCGCTTCAGTCTTCGGATCGATCCGGCGGAGCTGGCGAAGGCATCGGAGGTGTTTGGCTTGCAACTGCCAGCGAAGATCGGGGGCCTCTCCCGGTCGGCGGAAAAGCGCGCCGTGTGCCTCGGCCCGGACGAATGGTATCTAACCGCTCCCTTGACCGAGCAGGCGGCAGTGGAAGGGGCCTTCGCCGAGCTGTATGCGGAGGTCATTCACAGCCTTGTCGATGTCGGACACCGTGAGGTGGGCATCGAGATCGAAGGTTCGGATTCGGTTCTGGCGCTACAATCGGCGGTTCCATTCGATGTCGGTGCGATGCCGGTCGGCAGCGGTTGCCGAACGATTTTCGACAGGGCTCAGATCATATTGCTGCGCGAGACGCAGCACCGCTTCCATATCGAGGTCTGGCGCTCTTTCGCCGATCATGTCTGGGGCATTCTGCAGGCTGCCGGCCGCGAGATCGAACTCGGTATATAGCGGGTGCCGCTGGAAGAGCGTCAGGAGGCTGAGGCGCTACAATTCTCCTCTGGTAGCACACCGATCCCGGTCTGCATCAGCTCGTGACGAGCGATGCGGCCGCGCCGGCGAGGCTGTCGGCGCCGGCGGTGACCTGGAGCTTCAGGCCTGCCGTCTCCGTAAGCAGGTTTTCCGCATAGAAACGGCAGAGGCCGATGCGTTCGGCAGACATATCGGCGCGGGCCGCACGAGCCAGGTGAACTCCGCCCGCCACAAGCCCGAACAGACGCAGATAGGGTGTGGCGCCGGCAAGAGCCGCCTCGTTTTGTTCCTTGTCCAGGAGCGCGAGAAGATGGGCCGTGGCCTCGGAGAGGTCGTTGATGGCCTCACCAAGTCTCCGCGCCGCCGCGCCGAAACCGGCTTCGTTCAGGAGGCCCAGATCGCGCCGCGTCTCGCGGAGCTCCTCCAGATAGCCGCGGACATGCTCTCCGCCCGAGAGCGGCAGCTTGCGTGTGACGAGATCGATCGCCTGAATCCCGTTCGTACCCTCATAGATCGGCGCAATGCGGGCATCGCGAAGCAGCGCCGCCGCGCCCGTTTCCTCGATATAGCCCATGCCGCCATGCACCTGTACGCCGATCGAAGCCACCTGCACCCCGATATCGGTGCAAAAGGCCTTGGCCACCGGCGTCAGCAGATTGGCGCGCTCCTGCCAGTAGCGGGCCTCGCCACCTTCCGCGTTGCGCGCCCGGTCGATCGCATGCGCACAGGAATAGGCGATGGCCCTGGCAGCCCGGGTTAGCGCTTTCATCGTCGCGAGGTCCCGCTGCACATCGGGATGATGGACTATCGGCGCCATTCCTTCGCCTGAGTAGCCCGACGCTTTGCCCTGTCTGCGCTCCTTCGCATAGGCCAACGCCTTTTGGAAGGCGGCTTCCGCCACCGAGACCCCTTGGATTCCGACCGCCAGCCGGGCGTTGTTCATCATGGTGAACATGCAGGCGAGCCCGCGGTTTTCCTCGCCGACCAGCCAACCGATCGCCCCCGGCTCCATCCCCTCCGCAAAGCCGTCGCCATAGATCATTGTGCATGTCGGTGAGGCGTGGATACCGAGCTTGTGCTCTATGCTCGCGCAGAAAACATCATTGCGGGGTCCGAGCGAGCCGTCCTCGTTGACGAGGAATTTGGGCACCAGGAAAAGCGAGATGCCCTTGGTTCCCGCCGGCGCGTCCGGCAGCCTCGCCAGGACGAGGTGCACGATATTGTCAGTGAGATTATGTTCGCCGTAGGTGATGAAGATCTTCTGGCCGAAAATGCGATAGGTACCCTCGCCGGCAGGTTCGGCCCGCGTCTTCAGCGCGCTGAGGTCGGAGCCAGCCTGAGGCTCCGTCAAATTCATCGTGCCCATCCATTCGCCGGACACGAGCTTTCCGAGATATGTCCGTTTGAGATCGTCGGAGGCATGTTTGTCCAGCGCTTCGACAGCGCCCATGGTCAGAGTGGGGCCGATGCCGAAGGCCATCGAGGCGGAGTTCCACATTTCGAGCGTGGCCACGCTGAGCATGGTGGGAAGGGCTTGCCCGCCGAAGTCCTCCGGCCCGGAGAGTGCGTTCCAGCCGCCCTCGATCCAGCGCCGGTAGAGGGGCTTCCAGCCGGGCGGCATGGTTACGGCTGCATCCCGGAGCATCGCGCCTTCCTCGTCGCCGACCCGGCGCAGCGGTGCGACCTCTTCCGTGGCGAAACGGCCGGCCTCGGCGAGAATGGCGTCGACAAGGTCCTCGGAAAGGTCGCCAAACTGGCCGGCGTCCAAGGCTGGACCCAGTCCTGCGACGTGCTTCAGCGCGAAGGCGATCTCCTCTACGGGTGCGCGATACATTGGTTCCACTCCCTCGCTCCGGTTTAGCGCTGAACTTAGCAAGCTTCAAAGTGGGTTCATATGCTTTTAAAGTCAGTGCGATCCCTAGGATTGGTGGGAACGGATCGTCCTGCAGGAGGTTGGAAGCGCGCGCCTCCTCAACCTGCATGAAACAACAACCCCATGCCTTGCTCAAATATTGCCGAAGATGCAGCCGATCGTGCGCCGTCGATCTACGGCTTTGAAGCTTGTATATCGGTCGTGAAACCTCGGCACGCCAAGCGATGCCGCAACCAGTGATGAGGCGACATCGTTGGTTGGCGGGTTTGGCGGTAGCGGCTGCCGCAGCTGCCGTCGTAAATGTCCGCAGCCGTAAAGCCGAGCGAGAAAACCCGCCCATCGGCAGGTTCGTCGAGGTGTGCGGGGGCAGGCTCCATTATATCGAGCTTGGGCACGGGGCGCCGCTCGTCGTTTTGCACGGCAATTCTTCTCTGAGCATCGACTTTCTGCTCAGCGGCGTTGTGCCTATTGTGGCCTCGCGATATCGCGTGATCGTGTTCGATCGCCCGGGCTATGGCTACAGTGATCCACTCCCTGGCGATTGCTGCCGCCCTGAGGCGCAAGCGCGCCTGATCCATTCGGCCCTTCGTCGCATGGGCGTGCAGGAAGCAATCGTGCTCGGCCATTCCTGGGGAGCGCTGGTTGCAATCGCGTTGGCGCTTGAGTCTCCGCAGGCCGTGCGTGGGCTGATCCTGGAAAGCGGTTTCCTTTATCCCCAGCCGCGGATCGGCATGGCTGTGCTATCGCAAGCTGCGAGACCTGTGATCGGCGGTCTGGCAAGACAAACCTTTCTGCCGCTCACGGCCCGGGCTGTCTGGCCGCTGATCATGAGACTGCTTTTCGGCCCGGCTCCCGTCCCGAAACATTTCCGGCGTTTTCCGCCATGGATGGTGCTTCGGCCATCACAGATCCGGACAAGTGCGATTGAACTCGGTCTAGCAGGCTCAGCGACAAGGCGGCTCAGCCGTCGCTATCGCGAACTGCGCCTGCCGGTTGCGATCCTCGCCGGGCGCGGAGACCGCATTGTCGATCCGAAAAAGCATTCCGGCAGGCTGCACGCGGAGCTGCGGCGCTCCACGTTCCGAGTGTTGGACGGCGTCGGCCACATGGTCCATCACTCGAACCCGAAGGCAGTGGCCGACGCCGTGGACGAGGTAAATCGCCTTGGTCGCCTACCTCCACAGTCAGCGGACGAACCCGGGGCGGGTGCAGGTCCGCTGACAGGCTAGGGACTTGGCTGATCACGCAACCTTCGCGAGGGTCACCTCGGGTTCCTGCAGCCGGCATTTGGCGATTCCGTACCGCCAGCGATGGTTCGTGAGAACGCGACGGCTTTGATAGAACAGCGTCAGTTCCCCGTCATGTATGAGGACTGTGGAGTGCCCGTTTTCACCGGGTTCGCCGGGATCCAGCACCGGCCCTACCGACCGGTACGGACCCTCGACATGATCCGCTACTGCGAAGAAGACGCGCTGGCGTGTGCCGCGGGGGCCGTCCGGCAGAAAGCAGGTTGCGTTTAGCAGCACCCGCCCATCGGGCAGCTCGACGAGCTGTGCGCCCTCAATGCCCCACTCGTAATCGGGATGATCTCGCGGGTTGTGATGCGGAAGATCGTTGTGATCCAGGATCTTGCCCATGCGTTCCCAAGGCCCGAACCAGCTGTCCGACTTGCTGCGCGCGAGATAGACGTCTGGCTGCGGAACCTTCGAAAACGGAGGCATCGCCGAATAGACGATGTAGCGCTTGCCGGCGATGAGAGCCGGATGCGGATCGTAGATGCCATCCTCATCCGTTCCCGGCAGGGCCGAAAAGGCGGGCTGAAGCACGACCCAATGGAAACCATCGTTCGACACGGCGTGCTCGCACCGCCCGCCGGATTTCATGAATTCCGTCTGGATGAACATGTGGAACACGCCATCTTCGAAGATGACGCCCGGAGCGGCGACGCCTGATCCTTGGACAGGCAGCACGATCGGCTGGTGCTCTGTCCAAGGGCCGTAGAGATCTGGAGAGGTCGCGTGGAGAATGCTCCACGTTTCACTCCTGACCGTCCCGCTTGAGCCGTACATGTGCCAAAGCTTGCCGTCAAAGACAGGACAGGGGTCCTTCAGATCGTCGACAGCCTTCGGATCGAAGAGCGGAAATATGTTCGTTTCGAATTGGACTTTCATGACCTTTAACCCCGACGGCTTAGCCGTCCCCGTGCGGCTCTGCGGCCGCGTTGTCTTTGTCATTTCAGAGTTGCACTGCCCACTCAACCCCTAAATGTAGGCAGGCGCGCATCCACATGGAATTCCGTTACCCGTGTTTCCGGTCGGCAACAGCTGTCGCAGGCCGGTGCCCGTCTTTTCAGGCGATATCCAACAGAGTGGAACAACCATCAGTTTGGCGGGTTTGGCGAAAGCGTCCGGCTTCTGTCAGAGAGATTTCAACTGTTCGGACGGATCTAACGGTAGGAATTCTCCATGAAAGCGTTTGCAAGAGTCGAAAGACAGAAGCCACTTAACAACAAGAACACCATAATCTGCTTTTCTCATCTGCGTTGGAATTTCGTATTTCAGAGACCTCAGCATATTTTGACAAGGGCTGCTCTTGGCAGTCGGGTTTTGTTCTTTGAAGAACCTTTGGAAGAGCAGGTTTCCCGTCCCGTTCTGAAATCGGAACGGGCGTCGGGCGGAGTTGAAATCCGAACCCCAGTCTTCCCGCGAGGCTTTGACGAGCAAGCCAAGTCCGCCGTTCAGAAGCGGTTCGTGGACGAAATTGTCGCAACCTCCGCCGCACCCCTCATCGCCTGGTTCTACACCCCTATGGCGTTGCAATTCGCGTCGCACATTGCTGGCGATCTGTGCGTCTACGACTGCATGGACGAATTATCGGCGTTCAAAAACGCTCCAGCCGAACTCGTCAGGCTGGAACGGGAACTCTTCGCCCGTGCCGATCTCGTCTTCACGGGCGGCATGAGCCTCTATGAGGCAAAGCGCGCGCACCATCCGTCAGTCCATCCGTTCCCGAGCAGCATCGACGTGCGCCACTTCGGAAAGGCTCGCGGACCGATTGCCGATCCAGCCGATCAGGCCGACATCCCGCATCCAAGGGTGGGCTTCTTCGGCGTCATAGACGAGCGCCTCGACGTGGAACTCGTCCGGCATGCTGCGGCGTCCATGCCCGACATTCACTTTGTGATGCTCGGGCCCGTTGTCAAGATCGATCCAGCGACACTTCCGGAAGCGCCTAATCTTCATTGGCTGGGCGGCAAACAATATGCCGATCTGCCCGCCTATCTCGCGCATTGGGACGCGGGCTGGATGCCCTTCGCACTTAATGAATCCACCCGCTATATCAGCCCGACCAAAACGCCGGAGTTCCTTGCGGCAGGGCTCCCAGTCGTTTCGACCGCGATCGTGGATGTGGTTCGGACCTATGGCGCTCAGGGCTTGGTGGACATTGCAGACGCAAGCGATGTCGCAGACAAACTTCGTTCGGCGCTCAACACCCCACGTGAGGCTTGGTTGGGTAAGGCAGACGCTTTTCTGGCGAAGACGTCCTGGGATAGTACCTGGGAAGCCATGGCAGGGCATATCAGCGCAGCCCTTGCGATGAAGAACTCCCTCCCCCTGAAAAAGGGGGCCTGAGATGTTCGACTGGCTCGTCGTCGGAGCGGGATTTGCGGGCAGCGTGCTCGCAGAGCGCATTGCGTCGCAAAGGGGTGAAAGTGTTCTGATCATCGATCGTCGGCCCCATATCGGCGGGAACGCCTATGATTGCTATGACGACGCCGGCATCCTGATCCATCAGTATGGCCCGCACATCTTCCACACCAATGCCCAATCCATCGTAGACTACCTGTCTCAGTTTACGGATTGGAGGTTCTACGAGCATCGGGTGCTGGCTCGTGTGGATGGGATGCTCGTGCCCATTCCCATCAATCTGGACACGATCAACCGGTTATACGGGCTCGATCTGACTTCCGACCAGTTGGAGGAATTTTTCGCCGCACGCAGGGAAAAGGTCGAGGAGGTGCGCTCCGCGGAGGATGTGGTGGTTTCCACCGTAGGCCGCGAGCTCTACGAGAAATTCTTCCGCGGCTACACCCGAAAGCAATGGGGGGTCGATCCGTCCCAGTTGAGCAAATCGGTTACGGCTCGCGTGCCCACGCGCACCAATCGGGATGATCGCTACTTCGGCGATAGTTTCCAGCATATGCCTGCCGGTGGATACACGCGCATGTTCCAGCGCATGCTGTCCCATCCCCGGATCAAGATGATGCTTCAGGCGGATTTCCGGGAGATCAAGCGACAGATCCCGTTCAGGAGACTGATCTATACCGGCCCGATCGACGAGTTCTTCGACTTCAGATTGGGGCGGCTGCCTTATCGCTCGCTGCGGTTCGAGCACGTCACCCTGGATCAGGAACAGTTCCAGCCTGTCGCGGTGGTGAATTATCCCCAGACCGAAGCCTACACCCGCATTACAGAATACAAGCATCTGACCGGCCAGAACCACCCACAGACCAGCCTGACCTATGAATATCCGACGGATGTCGGCGATCCCTATTATCCGGTCCCAAGAGGAGAGAACGAAGCGCTCTATAAACGCTATGAAGCCTTGGCGGCTCAGCAGCCGGATGTGTGGTTCGTCGGCCGCCTGGCGACATACCGTTACTATAATATGGATCAGGTGGTGGGCCAGGCACTCGCCACTTTCGCCAGGATCCACAAGTCGGTTCCGGCCTCCAGTGGAGGGGTCGCTTCGCGGCAAGCTGCCGAGTGAGATATCCGCTCGAGATTTGGGGCGGGCTCGAATGCAGCGTCGTCCGGGTTGGAAACACGGTTCGCAACCAGCTCCGCGAAACCGGCTACACCATACGCCGGGATGATCTCCAGCTGATTGCTTCAACGGGCATCAAAGCCCTGCGCTATCCGGTGCTTTGGGAGGAGATCGAGGCCGTCCAGGGACAGCGCAACTGGGAACGATCCGATGCCGACCTCCGCATTCTGCGGGATGCGGGCATCAGACCCATCGCGGGTCTCGTGCATCACGGATCGGGGCCTCTTTGGACCGACCTGCTAGATCCCGGTTTTCCGCACCATCTGGCGCTGCACGCGCGTGCCGTCGCCGAACGGTATCCGTGGATCGAGATGTTCACTCCGATCAACGAGCCCCTCACGACAGCTCGCATCAGCGGGCTCTATGGTCTGTGGCATCCACACAGTTCCGACGAGGCCACGTTTCTGCAGTTGGTCGTCGCGCAATGCAAAGCCGTTGCCGCAGCCATGCGGGCCGTCAGGGCTCTCAATCCGGCGGCCAAGCTGGTGCAGACCGAAGATCTGGGCCGCGTCTTCGCCACGCCGAAGCTATCCTACCAGGCGGAGTTCGAAAATGAACGGCGCTGGCTTGCTATGGATCTGCTGGCTGGCCGCGTTGACCGGGGTCACCCGTTTTTCCAAAGATTGCTCGATCATGGGATTGAGCCGAGCGACCTCGTTGGTCTTCGGGACGAGCCGTGCCCAGCGGATATAATCGGCCTCGACTATTACCTCACCAGCGACCGGTTCCTAGACGAAAGACTGGAGCTCTACCCTGGGGAGCCTCCGGGCGGAAACGGCAGGGACGTGTATGTCGACGTTGCCGCGGTTCGAGCCCATGTGCCGGAACAAATGCTCGGCGTTCTTCCCCGCATCATGGAGATTTGGGACCGATACGAGTTGCCCATATCCATTACCGAACAGCACAATGGCTGCACGCGCGACGAGCAGCTTCGCTGGCTCATTGAGGGGTGGCGCGCTGCCGAAACGGCCCGGAGGCTGGGCGCCGACGTTCGGTCGGTGACCTGCTGGTCGATGCTGGGCGCCCTCGACTGGAACTCGATGCTGGTCCGGCAGGAAGGGTATTATGAGCCGGGTGCCTTCGACATCCGATATTCTCCACCAAGGCCCACCGTGCTCGCCACCGCGATCTCACGGTTGAGCCGTGAGGGTGATTTCGACCATCCGGTGCTCGACGCGCCGGGCTGGTGGCGCCGTGACATCTCGCCTGCCGAGGGGCGACGCTCCATTTTTCTCACCGGGTTCGGCCGGATGGCTTCAGTCATCGGCGAATGCTGCGCGCTGCGCCGGCTCCGCGTCTTGGCAATCGGATCCCACGAGGTGCTCGAACATAAATGGGGAGATGCCGGCGCCTGGGCCCTCATTCGGGTGGACGAGCCGGCCCACTCCTCAGGCAAAGCCGTACGTCTGCATGCGGAATACGCCACTGGAGGCATGCTCACGCTCAACGTACCGGCTGACGTTGAATGGCGGCCGGCAGCCAATTCCTTCCTCGACCTGCTTGTCGATCAGGCTACGGGCGATCTACATCTGGCGAGTGCGGGTGATCACAACCAGTATGTTCTGGAAACCGGGGCGCGGGCAGGTGGCGCCAGACCGTAGATCGGCGGCTCGCTGTTGATGCCCTACGGCGGCAGGCATGACCCATCAATTTACGCGGCGGAGGAATTCCTGCCCGAAGGACAAGGCGACGGCGAAAAGGATCAGTATCGTCACGAGCACGAAGACGAGATGCGGCTGGTTGTTGTCCAGCAATGCCCCGAAGAGGATGGGCCCGACCACCCCGCCGGCATTGAAGCCGGTCGAAACGATGGCGAACACCCGGCCCTCGGCATTTATCGGCGCCGCTGCACGCACAAGCATGTCGCGCGAGGGGGCGATGATGCCGAAGAGGAAGCCTGCGACCACCATGATGGCGCAGATGACTGCACCTGGAAAGGACGTGCCGGCCAAGAGAGCGGTCAGGAGCGCGGTGATGAACAGCGCGCCGCTGGCGATATAGCCGTGGCGGGCGGTACGGTCCGCCAGGATGCCGCCAGCCAAAACTCCGAACGCGCTTGCAAAGAGAAAACCCGTCAGCGCCCAATTTCCTGTGCCGATGTCGAGATCGTAGCCCATGGTGAAGGCTGTCACCGAGAAATTGTGGATGCCGACATTGCTCAACGAAAGAAGCAGGAAGAGCACCGTCATCAAGCCTACAGCCGGGTTGAAGACACTGCGCGCCGCCTTCAGCGAGGGGGAGGGGCCGTGTCCGCGCGGAGCGCGTTCAGCGCAGTCCGTCACTGCGCCCGGACCGAAGGAAAGAAAGAGCGCGACGGCGGCACCGAGGACGCCGGAGGCGAGAAAGGCAAACTCGATGCCTGCCGCCACCACGATCCAGTAGAGGATGCCGGGAGCGACGGCCGTGCCAAGGAAGCCCACAAAGGTGAAGATCGAGAAGGCGCGGCCGACTTTGCTTCCGTCCACATGCCCGGCGATCAGCGAATAGCCCGCGGGATGGTAGACGCCATTGGCAAGACCCGCAGCCGCCATCGCAGCGAGGAGCCATCCATAGGTGTGAAACCAGCTAAGCGAGGCGAAGCTCAAGCTGCCGAGCAGAAGCCCGGCGATGAGCATGGGCCTTGCGCCGAACCTGTCCGTCATGAACCCGATCGGAATGTGGACCACGAGGGAGACCAGGCTGAAAACCGTGATGGACAGGCCGATCTCGACAAAGCTCAATCCAAAGCGATCCGGAAGGAAGGGGATCAGCACGGGCACTGTCATGATGTGGAAATGGCTTACCGCATGAGCCGCCGAAGCCTGCGTGAGCACCATTCCGAAACCCGGCTTGCGCTTCGGCTTCTCAGCCGCCAGCGTTGTCATCTCTTCCTCCTTCTGGCGCAAGGCCGGTATTTGTCCTCTTTGTGCGCCGCAAGCTCTACTCAGTCTGCCGCAATGCGCAGAGCACCAGGGCCATTGCGGCGAGCCCCATGGCGCCCCCGATCGCTGCAACTCCGCCCGCCGTT
Source organism: Chelativorans sp. J32 (assembly GCF_000518985.1). GTDB lineage: Bacteria > Pseudomonadota > Alphaproteobacteria > Rhizobiales > Rhizobiaceae > Chelativorans. The sequence goes on along the minus strand of NZ_JAEQ01000009.1, from coordinate 34,470 downwards.
TGCCAATGGCTGAAGACAAGCGAGGCGAGCGCTGCTCCAAGGGCTTGGCCCGTCAGGCGGCACGTGGCCAGGAGGGCGCCGCCGGCGCTCGTGCGCGAGATCGGCGTGTTGAGGATCATTGCGCGGTTGTTGGGTGTGCTGAAGAGGCCGAAGCCCGCGCCGCAGACGAACATGCGCCAGGCGACGTCCCCGGCTGAGGCTTCCCTGGGCAGCCAGTAAAGCAGTGTGAGGCCGGTTAGGAGAACCACGATGGCGCCTGTGCAAAGGAGCCGGGGCGAATGGGTGTCGGCGAGGCGGCCGGCCGCGATCGCCGCGAGCGCGACGCCGACGGGCCACGGAGTGATCAGAAAGCCCACCATGGCGGGCGAAAGACCGGTGATAGTGGACAGGTGGAAGGGCAGCGACACCAGCGTCAAGCCTTGCGCGGCGAAGACGCTGAGATTTGCCCCGAGCGAAAGGGCTACCGCCTTTATTGCCAGCAGGTCGACCGGGAGGAGCGGGTTCGCCATGCCCGACTGGCGACGTGCGAGCGCGGCGAAGAACACGACGGAGACCCCGAAGCCTGCGGTCGTGAGCGACAGGCTCGCTCCTTCGCGCATCTGGCCGAGCGTGAGCAGAAGTGAGCTCATGGCAAGAGCAAGAATGCCGCCCGAGATGAAATCGAGGCGCATTTCAGTGCGCGCGAATCTCGGCAGTGCCGCAAGCCCTATCGCAAGAGAGAAAACCGCCACCGGTGCGCTCACCAGAAACACGCCGCGCCAATCCGTGAACAAAAGAATGAGTGCGCCCACGCTTGGACCGGCGGCCATGGAAAGACCGACGGCGGAAGAGTTCACGCCGGCGGCCCGGCCGAAAAGGGCGCGAGGATAGCTCAAGCGTGTGAGCGCCATGGAAATGCTGTGCACGGCCGCAGCACCTATGCCCTGGAGAACACGGCCGGCGATCAGCATGGCAAACGACGAGGAGAAGGCGCAGAAAAGGGAGGCCGCGGCAAAAACGGCAAGACCTCCGCAATAGATTTTCCAATGACCGAGCCGCTCGCTTACCGCCGCCGCCTGCAGCAGCAGGCAGGCCATTGTCAGCTGATAAGTCGTCATCACCCAGATCGCTTGAGAAGGTTCGACCGAATAGCTCTCCGCGATGAGCGGCAGCATGACCACCACCATAGAGGCATCGAGGATGGTGACCATCAAGCTTGTGGCGATGCAGAGCGTCGCCCAATAGCGTCTCGGGACGGGAAGATAGGTTTCGGCTTCCGCCATTGCGGGCGCGGCGCCGATGGGCTCGACGGCGAGGGTTGGCGTATCGGGCTCTTGCGCTTGGCTCATCGGGTCAGAGGCGCAACACGTCGCCTGGAACGAGAAGATGCGAGAGACGGCGGATGTCGGGAAGGCTTTCCAATGCGCCGATGAAGTCTATGATGTCATCCGTTGCGAGCCGACCGAGAATGGGCTCCACCAGCGAGCGAGCCTTTGCTTCCACCTCTTCCGAGGAAAGCGGATTTTCCGCATGCCCCTTTGCAAAACGGACTTGCCGTTCACCACGCCTGCCGTCCTTGAGCACCAGTTCGACGGCGGCATAGTCGGTAGGGCCCAAGACCCTGTCCGGGACGATGCGGGTGATCGACATCAGCCGCAAAACCTCCGGGTTGTTCGTCTGCAGCGGCTCGAACTGATCGAGGTCGAGCTTCCCACGCAGGGCAGCGACGGCGAGGCAATATTGCATGCTGAACTGCGCATCGAGAAGATTGCCCACGTGCATCCGGTCGAACTGGAGAACGGTCTGCTGGTTTCCGTGGACGATGATCTCAGCGATCTCTTCCTGGGATGCGGAGAAAGCCTCCATCAGAAGGAAAAGACTGTCGACCGGCGCATGGATGGTGCGGCAGCAGGCATAAGGCTTTATGCCTGAGCGCAGGATGCGAAAAGATTGGCCCAGTTCGGCAACCGCCAAATCCGGTTCGGAGATCATCGGCGCATAGGTGGAGAAGAAACCGCCCCACGGCGCGTCGAGAACGTGATGCGGACCCGTCATGCCCGCCTGGGCGAGGTAAGCTGCGCACACGCCCGTTTCGGCGGCCTTGCCCGGGTGGAAACGCTTCGTCATCGCGCCGTCGGCCAGAAAGGCCCAGGTGCCCCCGGTGAAGGTCCCGGCGATGCCCAGGGCGGAAGCGAAAAGATCAGCGTCGAAGCCGAGAAGTTTCGCGACGCCGGCCGCCGCACCAAAACTGCCGCATGTGCCGCTCGAATGCCAGCCGAGATCGTTATGGCGGCGATAGCCACCGGCACCTTCCAGCACCCTCGCCGCGATGTCGTAGCCCGCCACCACAGAAACGAGCACATCGCGGCCTGAGGCTCCAGTCTGCTCGGCCGCGGCGAACACGGAAGGGATGACCACGGCGCCGGAATGGCCGCAGCCACCGAAATCGTCGAGTTCCAACGCATGCGCGGCGGTGGCGTTGACGAGCGCGGCGCGATCGGCCGGCAACATGCCGTCGCGGCCCCAGAGCCGAGCCGGACCTTGCATCCTTTCGCCGGTTGCTTCCAGCGCGCGCAGGATCGCTTCGACGGCTTCCGTCCGCGCGCCGACGACACAGCAGGCCAGCGTATCCAGAATGAAGCGCTTGGCCGCCGCCAAAACCTCGTCCGGCAGGCTGTCTGCGCTCACGCCGCTCCAGAAGCCTGCGAGTTGCTCGCTGATCGTTGGCCGAGCCGCCTGGCTGGGCGCTCCCACAGCGTCCTTGCCCGACTCCATGGCTAATGTACCTGGCGCCCGATCAGGGCCAGCGTGCGCGCCATTTCGTTGGTCTGGATCATCACTGCCTCGTCTCCGCCGAGCCCCGGCTTGGAAAGCATGAAGTTGGGCTGTGTGGCCAGCGCTATATTGGTGGTGATGCGGGCGGACTTGTCCGTCTCATTGGCGGTGCCCCCGAGGCAACAGCCCATGCCGTTTCTCCGGCAAGCGAGTACGGCTTCGATGGAGTTGTTGATGCCGCCGAGATCCGGTGTCTTGATCTGCACGAAATCGGAGGCGCCTTGCGCAGCGAAGCGCTTGATGTCTTCAAGCGTGTTACACCATTCGTCGGCAATGATGCCGATGTCTATGCCTTTGCGCTTCAGAAGCTTGCGAATGGTGATGAAGGTCTCGATCTGCGCGTCCTGCGTCTTGGCGATGACCGGCGTTTCTATGAGGACCTTGTAGGGAGAGGCGGCTTCGGCCACCGTGCCGAGATAGTCCGTCAGGCGCTCGAGGTCGCTGCCGAAGAGTTCACCGAGCGTGCCATATAGGTCGAGATGAATGCGCGGATTGTAATCCGGGTCGCGGATTTCAGTGATGCGCCTGGAAAGATGCCCCGCATATTCGACGAGCTTTTCGCCGGAAAGGCCGATGTCACGCTCTACAAGCTGAAAGGAGGCGTGTGGCAGAAGCGCGATGCGTTTCAGCACCATGCGATCGAGTTGGCCGGGATCCTCCTTGTGAATGGATGCGAGGATGGGAATCGGGCTCGTCGAGACTTCGCAGCCATATTCGCTGGCAATCACCTCCGCCATGGTGATGCGACGGGCAACCGCCACGCCGTCGAGAATCGCCTGCGTAATGCCATAGCGGATCGCGGTGTGGAGAGGCTTTCCGTCCCGCTTCATCGAATCGACGGCCTCGGCGAGCGGGCGAAAGGCGGAAAGCTCTTTGCCCACCAGGAAATCACGCATCTCGTTGCGGAGAAAATCGATATGATCTTCTTCGCGGAAGAGGGGATCTCGGCCGGCAAAGCCAGTCAGGATCACATCCGCGCAATCGCCGAAAGCGACCGAACCGTCCTCGAGCACCAGCATGACGGAGATGATGATGCCGGGCTGCATCACGCGCTTGAAGCCCGGCAGCACCGGTTCGCCGTCATAGATCGATCCGTTCGGTTTGGCGCCAGCCTTGATGGCTGCAAGGTCCTTGTTCATGAAGCCTGACCGCCCAACCGCGTATACGACGTCTTGAATTTTCATGATCTCTCCGTCCGGCGATGGATATCCGCCCGGTTCGCGGGCGTGCCGTCCCCGCTCCAGCCAATCGCGAAGCCTCGGCCGGATCCGAGGTTGACACAAGATATTAAAAATAGGAAGTCAGGAAGTTAGTAATTTGTGGGCGGCGATCGCCGCACGCTTCCAAGCTGGAGAGAGCCATGGTCAGCACCGCGGAACGTTTCCTGCAACGGCTCGGCAGGCGCGGTGTACCTTATCTCTTCGGCAATGCAGGCACTGACGCGGCACCGCTGATCGAGGCTTATGCGAAATGCGAGAGGGGCGGCGCGAACGTGCCCCAGCCACTAATCGCGACGCATGAGAACCTCGCTGTTTCGATGGCCCATGGCTATGCCATGGTGTCCGGCAAATTGCCCGCTGTCTTCGTGCATGTGAGCGTCGGCACGGCGAACGCGGCCTGCGCAATTATGAATGCGGCCCGCGAGAACATCCCCATTCTTTTTACTGCCGGGCGCACGCCTCTTTACGAGGACGATACGACCGGCTCGCGCGATTCCTATATCCACTGGGGCCAGGAGATGTTCGACCAGGCCTCGTTGGTGCGCGAGTTCGTCAAGTGGGATTACGAGCTGCGCGGCGGCAATCAGGTGGATACCGTGGTCGACCGCGCCGCGAGCATCGCCATGTCCGAACCCCAAGGGCCTGTCTACCTGACCCTGCCGCGCGAAGTGCTGGCCGAGCCTTATAGCGGCAAAGAGGAGGCGCCCCCGCCGCTTGTCGCGGCTCTTCCGCCGCAACCTCATCCGCAAGGCGTTGCGGAAGCGGCAAACATATTGGCCGGGGCGGAGCGGCCGCTGATCGTGGCGGGCAATTGCGGACGCGACCTCGAAGCTTTCGGCAAGCTTGCCGCCTTTGCCGAGCGTTTCGCGATCCCCGTGGTGCAGCACAGGTCGCGCTATCTGCCGCTCCCCTCCGACCATTCCATGCATCTTGGATTCGATCCTGGTCCATTGGTGTGCGAGGCGGATGCGATCCTCGTTCTGGAGGCCGACGTCCCTTGGGTTCCGAAACGCTCGCCGCTCAAGCCTGGGTGCAAGGCCATCCATGTAGGCCACGACCCGCTTTTCGGGCGCATCCCGATCCGCGGCTTTCAATGTGACCTGGCTCTTACGAGCGGCACAGCGGCCATGCTCGATGCGCTCACCGCCGAAATGGAAGCTATTGTGCCGGAGGGACACGTCGCCCCGCGCCGCGAATGGGTGGCGGCGGAAAGGCGCAAGCTGATGGAGAAGCGTTCCAAGGCGCTTTCAACCCTACGGAGCGCGCGGCCGATCCATCCGGCCTGGGTCAGCCACTGTCTGGGTGAAGCGAAGGGCGAAAGCGCGATCGCGATCAACGAATATACGCTGATGCCGGACCACTGCGAATTTCGCGAGGCGGGAACCTATTTCGGCTCTAGTTCGGCCTCCGGGCTTGGCTGGGGCATGGGGACCGCGCTGGGCGCGAAGCTTGCCGAGCCCGACCGGCTTGTCATCTGTGTGCAAGGGGATGGAGCCTATCTCTTCTCCAATCCGGTTGCCGGTCACTATGCATCGAGCCAGCACAAGCTGCCCGTGCTCTTCCTGGTCGTGAACAATGGCATGTGGAATGCGGTGCGCGCAGCCACGCTCACTGTCTATCCTGACGGCGCCGCCTCGGCTTCCAACCGCAACGCGCTCACCATGCTCGACGGCCTCCCTGCATTCGAAGAGGTCTGCCGTGCCTCCGGCGGCTATGGCGAGCGGGTCGAAGATCCTGAAGATTTACCGAAAGCGATTGAGCGCGCGCTGCACGCCGTCCAGATCGAGAAGCGGCAAGCCTTACTGAACATCATCTGCCAGCCCCGCTGACAGGCCGGAGGCCCCATGAAGGAATACCTGACGTTTTACATTGATGGGCGATGGGTCGAGCCGGCGACGCTGGCGACGATGGACGTCATCGATCCTTCGACGGAAGAGGTGTTCGCGCGGATTGCCATGGGGAGTGCAGTTGATGTCGACCGCGCAGTTGGGGCCGCCGGCAGGGCCGTCGAGTCGTTTTCGCTCTTTTCTCCCCGCCAAAGGCGGGAACTGCTCTTAAGCGTCATCGATCAGTTCAAGCGGCGCAGGGAGGATCTGGCGCAGGCGGTCTCGGCCGAGATGGGCGCTCCCGTGTCACTGGCGCGGGAGAGCCAGACGCTGCCCTGCATCGAGATGCTGCAGGTCTTTGCCGATCTTCTCCTGGACTATCCGTTTTGTTCTGAGCTCGACGGCGCCCTGATCCTCAAGGAGCCGATCGGGGTCGTCGGTGTCATCACACCGTGGAACTGGCCGCTGCAGCAGATAGCCCGCAAGGTGGGTGCGGCACTTGCGGCCGGCTGCACCTCGGTGATGAAGCCAAGCGAAATCTCACCCATCAGTGCGCTTGTCTTCGCGGAAATCGCGCATGAGGCCGGCGTCCCGCCGGGCGTCATCAACGTGGTCAACGGCGATGGGCAGAGCGTCGGGCAGGCGATCACCAGCCATCCAGGCGTCGACATGGTCACCTTCACAGGTTCCACGAGGGCGGGGATACAGGTTGCCAAGTCAGCGGCCAATACCGTGAAGCGGGTGCATCAGGAACTGGGCGGCAAGTCGGCCAACATAATCTTCGACGATGTGGACCTTGACGAGGTGGTGACCCGGGACGTGCTCATGCTGATGCGCAATTCGGGCCAGACCTGCAACGCGCCGACGCGGATGCTGGTCCACACGGGCCAGCACGACCGGGCTGCCGAGATAGCAGCAGCGGCAGCAAATCGGATCATCGTCGGAGATCCGCGTCTCCCTTCTACGGAAATGGGGCCGCTGGCGAGTCGCGCCCAATTCGACAAGGTGCAGCGGTTGATCGCGGGTGGCATTCAGGAAGGTGCGCGGCTGGTGGCCGGCGGCCCGGGCCGGCCAGAGGGGCTGGAGCGCGGCTTTTATGCGCGCCCGACGATTTTCGCCGATGTCAGGGAGGAGATGACCATCGCGCGCGAGGAGATCTTCGGGCCTGTCCTGGTCATTTTGCCTTATCGTGATGAGGAAGATGCCATCCGCATTGCCAATGATGGTGAATACGGGCTGGCGGCGTATCTTTCCACGGCTGATCCGGCGCGTGCACGCCGGGTGGCCGGGCGCCTCAAGGCCGGCAATGTGCATGTCAACGGCAACAGGCCCGGTCCGTCGATCCCCTTCGGCGGGTATAAGCACTCCGGCAACGGTCGCGAAAAGGGGATCTATGGCCTTGAGGAGTTTCTCGAAATCAAGGCCGTCGTGGGCTGCGGCACGAGCGCCTGACCCGGCGTATCGACGGACGTTCGTACGGTCGAGATACCCCGCGACCGTCCTCGCTCATGCCATCTCGATTTGGCCTTCCAGCCGTCTGCCTCTCAGGAAGGCCTCCATGTTGCGCGCGACGAAATCCGCCAGCGCGTTCTGCGCGCCTGTTCCACCGGTATGAGGAGTGATCAGGAGGCCGGGCGTGGACCATGCCGGGTGATCGGGCGGTAGCGGTTCCGGGTCGGTTACGTCCAGCCCGCCGCCGGCGAGTCGGCCGGTGGTGAGCGCATGAACCAAGGCGGCAAGATCGACAACCGCCCCGCGTCCGACATTGACAAGATAGGCTCCCGGCTTGCAGCGCTCGAGGCGGCTGCGGCTGAAGAGGCCTAAGGTCAAGGGCGACTGCGGAAGAGCGATCATGATGACGTCAGCGGTGGGAAGAGCCTCGTCCAGTTGGGCCAGTGGGTAGATCCGGTCGGCTTCGGGACGCAAAGCGCCGCCGCGGTTCACGCCCAAGACGATCATGCCGAAGCTTCGCAGGCGGATAGCGATCGCGCGACCGATGGACCCGAAGCCCACGATGAGCGCGGTCCGGCCTTCCAGCGTCACTGAGCCACGGAGCGATTGCGGCTCCCAGGTGCTGCGCGACTGGCTCACCACCGCCTGCGGGATGCGTCTCGTAAGCGACAGGAGCAGCGCCAGCGCATGGTCGGCCACCGCCGGCGCAAGGCTGGGACCGGCATTGGTGACGATCGCGCCTTGGGGAAGGTGGCTGTCGAGAAGGCTATCATAGCCAGCACTCAGGAGTTGGATCCAGCGGAGCCCAGGGCTGGCGCAGGCGGCTTGCTCGACGATCCCGGGATAGAGACTCTGCTGCAGGATCAGCGCGTCGGCACCCTTGATGAGCCAGACGACATCCTCGGGCTTGCCGCAGATGGAGAGTTCGATGTCCGGCATGCTTGCCAAGCGTGCTGCGACCGCCTCTGATGACCCGCGGTTCGCAAGGAGAATGGCGCGCATGAATCAGCGGCCCTTGAAGCGTGGTGCGCGTTTCTCCATGAAGGCTGCCTTGCCTTCCTTGTGGTCTTCTGAAAGGAGCAGGGTGGGCTGGTAGGAGCGCTCGATATCAAGGCTCTCATCGAGGCCACGTGCATAGAACTCCTTGGTGAAGGCAATGGGAAGGTTGGCCATTGCTTCAAGCTTTTTCGCACAGGCAAGCGCGTCCTCGAAAGCTTTGCCCGGCTCTGCAAGCCGATCGACCAGGCCGATGCGCTCGGCTTCAGGCGCAGCCATCGCTTCCCCATAGAGCACCATCTGCTTTGCTCGGCCCAGGCCGACGCGGGCGGGAAGGAGATGGAGGATGCCCAAGTCGCCCATCAGCCCCACCTTGCCGAAGCCCGCCATGAAACGGGCGTCGCTGGCGGCCACGATCGTGTCGCAACAGAGCGCCAGCGAGATGCCGGCGCCCACGCACCAACCCTCTATCGCCGCAACGATTGGCTTTGAGGATTTGACGAGCGTGCGGACCATCTTGTGGCTGATGCGGAAGCGCTCACGCGCTCCGGCGGCATCCGTCACATTCATGCCCGTAATGTCGGCCCCGGCGCAGAAATGGTCGCCTGCGCCTCTGATCACGACCGCCCGCACCTCCGGATCGGGCTCCGCGCGCTCCAAGGCTGCCTGAAGGCTCACGCGCATATCCATCCCGAGCGCATTACGCCTTGCTGGGTTGTCCAGCGTCAGGATCAGGACCTGGCCGTTACGTTCCTCGGTGATCATGCGAAGCCCTCCGCAATGGCTGCCCGATGCGATGCGCTGTTTTAATGCGACATCGGATAGGCACCGGGGGCGATGTAGAAGCCGCGGGCGCTCCAGCCTGAGACCCGCAGCCTTGACTGCTACTCTTCATAAAATACTATCTATAGCAACTTGGCAAGAGCGGGGCCTTCTGTTACGCTTCCAAAAAAAGGGGGAACTCGTGGATGGAATATCGAAATCTGAGGGTGGACCATGGCGATGGCGTGTCGAAGATCGTCATCGATCGGCCGCCTATGAATGCCGTTTCGCCGGAGCTTCTCGACGAACTTCTGCACCTCTTTGAGGTCCTTGCGAAACGCGAGGAGACACGCTGTATACTGCTCACGGGAGCAGGCGAGCGGGCTTTTTCTGCAGGGGCCGATCTGAAAGCCACCAGCGCGGCCGGTGACCTACCGGTGAAGTTTCGCGAGCTTGGCCGGGCGCTGCTCGATAGGATAGAATTGCATCCCAAGCCCGTCGTCGCCGCGATCCGAGGATGGTGCATCGGAGGCGGCTTTGCCATCGCCATGGCCTGTGACGTGCGGCTTGCATCCTCCACCGCCAAGTTCAGGACCGCGGACGCCTATGTGGGCGTGGTGCCGTCCTGGGGTATGAGCCTCACGCGGCTCGTCCACTATATCGGCCGCAACCGCTGCATGGACATGCTGATGGTCGGCGATGACATCGATGCCGAGGGCGCTGCCAGCCTCGGGCTGGTCACGAGCGTGACCTCCGACGAAGCTTTCGACGCGGAGGTTGATCGCGTGACCAAGCGGCTCGCTTCCGGTTCGCCCATCGTCTTCCGCTCGATCAAGGAAACGGTGCGGGCGCAATATTGGGACTCGCCTGCGGCAGCACGCATCGCCGAGCTGCGCTGGTCGGAGATCAGTTCCGCATCCGAAGACTACAAAGAGGGCCGACGCGCTTTTGCCGAGAAGAGGGCGCCTGTCTTCACGGGGACCTGAGATCGTGCTGCCCGGCTCCCATGTCCTGCATTCCAGCATGAGGGGCAGGTTGCGGGAACGCCTGAGCTCTCCCTATCGCTCGAAAATGTGGCGCCGTTACGGGATTCAGTGGGGTTGGCAATGAACCAGATCTTTTCTACCGGTGAGCCTGCGGTGTCGCGCATTTCCATCGACAGGATACTGCACCCGCAGAGCGTGGCCGTGCTCGGCGCCTCCGACAGTGTGGCGAAGTTCGGCGGCCGCATCATGCACTTCCTTACGCGGCACGGCTTTGCCGGCGATATCTATCCCATCAATCTGAAGCGCGACACCGTGGCGGAACGCAAGGCCTATCCGACGATCGGCGCGGTGCCTTCGGCTCCCGACGTGGCGATTATGGCCGTCCCGACGGAGACGCTCCTCGATTCCCTGCGCGAAGCGGCGGATGCGGGCGTGGGCTGCAGCGTCATAATAACGAACGGCTTTGCCGAATCCGGCGATCCGGAGGGCGTCGAGCGCCAGCAAGAGATCGTGCGCATCTCGCACCGGACCGGCATGCGCATCATCGGTCCGAACTGCATGGGCCTGATCGTGCCCCATCACCAGATGGCGCTCTGCTCCTCTGTCGTGCTCAACACGGACACGCTTGGTGACGGCTCGATCGGCCTCGTCAGTCAGAGCGGCGCGTTGATGGTATCGATCTTCGACCGCGCCAAAACCGACGGCATCGGCCTGCGCTATGGCGTTTCGGTCGGCAATCAGAGCGACCTCGAGATCTGCGATTTCCTCGAATACATGATCGAGGACGAGAAGACCTCCGCAATCTGCCTCTATATCGAGGGGCTGGTGGACGGGGAGCGGTTCAGGAGGGCGGCAGCGCGCTGCCAGGCGGTCGGCAAGCCGCTCTTTGTAGTGAAGACCGGGCGCACCGAGGCCGGCGTCATCGCCGCACAATCGCATACGGCAAGTTTGGCGGGATCGCATGAAGCCTTTGCCGCCGTATGCCGCCAGTATGGAGTGGTCGAGGCAGGCAGTCCGGACGATATGATCCGCGCCGCACATTATATTTCGATGCGCAGGAGGCGCGGAGGCCAAGGCGTGGTGGTGGTCTCTTCTTCCGGCGGCAGCGCTGGGATCGCCAGTGACCGGCTTTCGGAAGAAGGCCTTCGGCTTGCCCGGTTCGCTCCAGAGACAAGAGCGGAAGTCGAAAAGATGCTCCTGCCGGCGCAGGCCCACAATCCGATAGATTTTGGTGGCCGCATCGTGCCTGAAACGGTCGAGATCGACGGCACGATCACCAAGATCGTCATGGACGACGCGGATGTCGGCTACGGAATTGCTGCTCTGACGTCCATGCCCGATTACGCCAATCGCTCGCGCTTGATAGCGAAGGCAGGAACGGAAAGCGGAAAGCCTTTCATCGTGACCTTTGCCGCTGGTGCCGCTGCGCTCAAGCCGAAGGAAGAGGTGCGTAAGGAAGGGATCGTCTATCTCGAAAATTTCGAGGATGGGTTGAGGGCGCTCAAGCTGATCGCCGACTATGACCGGGCGCTGGAGCGCGTGACGGAACCTGCCTCGCGGCCGACGGATCTTCCGGCAGCAGCTGAGCTTGCCAAGCTCGGAGCAGGGTACCACACCGAGAGCAAGGTGAAGGCACTGCTTTCCTCCTACGGGGTGAAAGTGGCGCGGGAAACACTCGCCGCCTCCCCGGATGGCGCTGCCGATGCGGCATCCAATTTTGACTTTCCCGTGGTGCTGAAGGTGGTCTCCCCCGATATCGTGCACAAGAGCGATGTCGGCGGCGTGCGCGTTGGGCTCGGGAGCGCCGAAGAGATACGGGCCGCGGCTGAAGCCATGACGGAGCGGATCGGGCGAGAGGTTCCGCAGGCTCGCCTTGAGGGATTTTCAGTCCAGGAGATGATCTCCGGCGAGGCGGAGATCTTTATCGGCGTGCGCCGCGACCCGCAATTCGGCCCCATCGTGTTGGTCGGGATGGGGGGCGTTGCCGTCGAAGTCCTCAAGGACGTGGTCGTCTCCATCGCGCCGGTAAGCCACTGCCGCGCGCTGCAGATGCTGGATGAGCTTCGCATGTCGCCGCTGCTCAAGGGCGCGCGCGGCCGGCCCCTCGCCGACATCGAGGCTATCGCCGATGTCCTGGTGCGCGTGAGCTGGCTTGCGGCCGATCTCGGCCCGCGGCTCGTCGATCTTGAAGTCAATCCTCTCATCGCTCGCGCCAAGGGCGAAGGAGCGGTCGCCGTCGACGGCCGGGCAACGCTTGCCTCAGACTGAGCCGAAGCTGGAGATAGCCGGATGCGAAACGAGACGTTCCGGAACCCGCCGATGAGCCTGCCCCTGGAGAACCTTGCCGGAGCGGCGGCGGAGGAGCGGCCGGGCGATCCGTTGATGTCGGTGAGGAACCTGCGTGTCTCCTTTGCCACCGAAGATGGCTTTTTCCCGGCCGTCCGAGGGGTGAGCTTCGATGTGCTGCCTGGACAGTGCCTCGGCATTGTTGGTGAATCCGGTTCGGGCAAAAGCGTGACGTCGCTCGCTCTCATGGGCCTTCTTCCGCCACCTCCGGGCACCATCGTCGAAGGCGAGGTTCATTTCGCCGGGCGAGATCTGCGGAAACTACGGCCGGAGGAGATGCGCAAGCTCTGCGGCAACGAGATCGCGATGATCTTCCAAGAGCCGATGAGCTCGCTCAATCCCGCCTTCACGATCGGCGACCAGATTGCGGAGGTCGTGCGAACGCATGAGAACGTCCCGGCGCGTGTTGCCCGGGCACGGGCACTGGAGCTTCTGCAAGAAGTTCAGATCGCTGCTCCCGAACGGCGCCTGGACGAGTATCCGCACAGGCTGTCGGGCGGCATGCGCCAGCGAGTCATGATTGCGATCGCGCTTGCCTGCCGGCCGCGCATGCTGATCGCCGACGAGCCGACAACAGCGCTCGACGTGACGGTGCAGGCGCAAATCCTGGAACTCCTGCGCATGCTCCAGGGCGAATACGGCATGTCGATCATGCTGATCTCCCACAATCTCGGTGTCATCTCCGAAATCGCGGACGATATTGCCGTGATGTATGCGGGGCGGATCGTCGAACAGGCGAAGGCTGCGCAGCTTTTCGAGAAGCCGGAGCATCCCTATACGATCGGCCTCCTTGGGGCGATCCCCACGCGCGGAAAATCGCGGTTGGTGTCGATCAAGGGCCGCGTTCCAGACCTTCTTTCATTGCCACCTGGATGCCCTTTCGCGCCGCGCTGCCCCTTCATGGTGCCTGAAATCTGCTGTGGCACGGAGCCGCCCCTCATCGCCGTTGAGCCGCAACACTCTACGGCCTGCTACCGCGCCCCATTGGATCAGGTCTTATGAGCACTTCCGCCGCACCGCTGCTTGAGGCCAAGGACCTCGTCAAAACCTTCCATCTCGGCGGACCGTTCGCACGCTCGCAACAGGAGGTCCATGCCGTCGACGGCGTGTCGTTTCATGTAGATGCGCGGGAAACGCTAGCCGTCGTTGGCGAGAGCGGCTGCGGAAAATCGACGCTTGGACGCCTGTTGATGCGGCTCATTGAACCGACGAGCGGCAGTATCCGTCTGGAAGGCGAGGAGCTGACGGAGAAGAAGGGGAGGGCGCTACTCCCTTACCGCCGCAAGATACAGATGATCTTTCAGGATCCCTACGGCTCACTAAACCCCCGGATGACGGTGCAGGATACGCTGGCGGACCTTCTGCGGATCCATGGCATCGCCCGGGGGTCCTCCGCAAAGCAGCGCGTTGGTGAACTCCTGGAGACCGTCGGCCTACCCGCCTCCAGCGCCAAGCGGTATCCGCACGAGTTTTCGGGCGGGCAACGCCAGCGCATCGGCATTGCGCGGGCGCTTGCGGTCAATCCGCAAGTCATCGTCTGCGACGAAGCGGTATCTGCCCTCGACGTCTCCGTGCAGGCGCAGATCGTCAATCTGCTCGAAGACATTCAGGTGGAATTCGGGCTGAGCTATCTCTTCATCTCGCACGACCTTACGGTGGTGCGGCACATGGCCGATCGTGTGGCGGTCATGTATCTCGGCCGTATCGTCGAAATGGGAGAGGCAGAGAGTATCTTCGAGCATCCGCGGCATCCCTACACGCGGGCGCTGCTCGATGTGGTGCCGGTGCCGAGCGCAACGCGCCGGCCGCATCGCACGGTGCTCAAAGGAGACATACCAAATCCGCTGACGCCGCCCAAGGGCTGCCATTTCCACCCGCGTTGCCCGTTCGCGCTTGATCGCTGCCGGGTTGAGGCGCCGAAGCTTGTACCGACGGGAGAGGGGCTGGTGGCTTGCCACCGTTGGCAGGAGCTCCCGTCTTGGGATCACGCGACCCACGTGCCTGGCGATCCCGGTGGACGCCTGGAACGGCTTCAGGCCCGGTTCGCGGACGGAGCCGCGGTGCGCTCGTATGGGTCGCGGTCAGGATGAAGCGCGGCCGTGCGGCGGCGGAACTTAAGGAGGCGGCGCATAGCGCGTGCGCGGAAATGACTTCTCAACCGGCGGTCCACCGCATCTCAGGTGGGCCGAACCGCTCCAAGCCGGTCGAGAGACGGAGTGGGCTCGTACCCGTTCTGGGCATGACGATGGACGCAATGGAACAAAGAAAAATTTCCGGAGGTGGAAATGCGTTACAAACTTGCAGCCACATTGACAGCGGCAGCGCTGCTGCTCGGCGGAGGCATGGCCTCTGCGCAAACCGTAGTGCGGATCGGGCTTAACGACGACCCCGACTCGATCGACCCGGCGCTCAGCCAGGCCTTCGTCACCCGATTGGTGCTGACGACTTTCTGTGAAAAACTCTTCGACATCACATCTGACCTGAAAATCGTGCCTCGGCTGGCCGAATCCTATGAATGGTCGCCGGACGGCAAACAGCTGACGCTGAAGCTGCGTCCCAACCTGGTTTTCCACGATGGCGAGCCGCTCGACTCCGAGGCCGTGAAGTACAATTTCGAGCGCAACATGACCATCGAGGGCTCGTTCCGCCGAGCCGAACTGGAAGGCATCACGTCTATCGAGGTCGTGGATCCGGTCACATTGCGCATCAACCTTGCCGAGCCGTCGGCACCGCTGATCTCCATCCTTGCAGACCGCGCGGGCATGATGGTTTCGCCCAAGGTTGCCAAGGAACTGGGCGCCGATTTCGGGACCAAGCCCACCTGTGCCGGACCGTTCAAATTCGTGAGCAGGGTGCCTCAAGGCCGGATCATCTTCGAGAAATTCCCTGAATATTGGGACGCCGAGAACATCCACATCGACCGAGTCGAGATGCTCGCCGTCAACGATCCCACCGTCAGGCTCTCGAACCTGCAGTCGGGCGAGTTCGAGATCATCGAGCGGCTTTCTCCGACCGATGTGAAACGCGTCGAGAGCGACAGCACGCTCAAGCTCGCGAAGGCTCCCGATATCGGCTACGGCTATATGCAATTCAATGTCGGCAATGGCCCGCGCTCGGAGAAGATGAAGGACCAGCGCATTCGCGAGGCGATAGATCTTTCGTTGGATCGCGAGGCGCTGGTGAATGTCGCTTTCGAGGGGCTTTACGCGCCCGGCGGTCAGTCGATCGCGCCCGGCAGCTATTTCTATGACGAGAGCAGGCCCACGCCAAAGCGCGACGTGGAGCGGGCCAAGCAGCTTCTCAAGGAAGCGGGCCAGGAGAACTTCACGTTCGAAATGCTCGTCCGTCCGGACCGCGACTTCCAGGTGCCGGCTCAGGTCATGCAGGCCATGATGGCGGAAGCCGGCATCAACATGGTCATCAACACGACCGAGAACGTGACGCAGCTCGAGGCGGCGCGCCAGGGCAACTTCGAGGCCTATATCTCCTTCTGGAGCGGCCGCGTCGACCCCGACGGCAACACCTACAATTTCTATGTCTGCGGCGCTCCCAACAACCGCATGGGGTATTGCAACGAGCAGGTGGACGAACTGCTGAAGGCGGCGCGCGCCGAGCTCGATCCCGCCAAGCGCAAGGAACTCTACAAGCAGGCCATGGACATCAAGGACCATGACCGGCCGGATCTTTCGCTGTGGCACCGCCAGCTCTTCGCGGCCACGCGGGCCAATGTCGATGGCTTCGCACTTTATCCGGACGGCCTGGTCCGTCTGCAGGGCGTGAAGATCAACTGAGACCATACCCGGCGGGCGCTCGTCCGCCGGGCATCTCTTGTCGAACGGGAGCGACGATGATGGGGCTGGGTGGTTTTATCTTACGCAGGCTGGGATCGGTCGTGCCGACGCTGATCTTCGTCTCGCTCATCGTCTTCGCGCTGCAGAAGCTCATCCCCGGAGACCCCGCCGTCGCGATGGCGGGCGATGAATCGAATGACGCTGTGGTCGAACAGTTGAGGGCGAAATACGGGTTCGACCAGCCTCTTTACGTCCAGTATTTCCGTTGGATTGGAAATGTGCTCGTGGGCGATTTCGGATCATCCTACCGCAACAAGGTGGAGGTGGTCGACCTGATCCTGACCAAGCTTCCCGTGACAGCGGAACTGGCCGTGCTGTCGATGATCGTGGCGCTTGCGATCGGCATCCCGACGGGCATCATTGCCGCCACGCACAAGGACCGCTTCACCGGGACCCTGGCGAATATCTTCGCGCTCACCGGTATCTCGATCCCCCATTTCTGGCTCGGCATCATGCTGATCCTACTCTTCTCGGTGCAGCTTGGTCTGCTGCCGTCGGCGGGCTACGTGCCGCCGTGGGAGGACCTCAAGCAAAATCTCCTTTCGCTCATCATGCCTTCCATCGTGCTCGGGACGGGCGTGGCGGGCGTGATCACGCGGCACACGCGCGGCGCCATGCTCCAGGTACTCTCGTCCGATTATGTGCGCACGGCGCGTGCCAAGGGGGTGACGGAGCGCATTGTCGTCTCCAAGCATGCGCTGCGCAACGCGCTGATCCCCGTCATAACGCTGAGCACAATCGAGTTCGGGCAGCTGCTTTCCGGTGCCATTCTGACAGAGCAGATCTTCTCCATCCCCGGATTCGGAAAGCTGATCGTGGACGCGGTGTTCTACCGAGAATACGCGGTCGTGCAGGGTGTTGTGCTGGTGACTGCCACGATCTTCATCCTGCTCAACTTCGTCGCCGATATCCTCTATTTCATCGTCAACCCGCGGATGAGGGGCGCCAATGACTGACGCGGTTCTGAACTCGGCCCCGGTGAGGTCTGGGAGCCGTATCCGCAGCCGCGCCGTGCGTCGCTTCCTGAAGCATCGGCCGGCCGTGGTGGCGCTCTGCATCCTTGTGGTCTTTGGCCTCGTTGCCATCTTCGCGCCGCTGATTGCGCCCTACGATCCGATCAAGTCCGACTTTCTGGCCATACGCCAACCTCCCTCCGCCCTCCATTGGATGGGAACGGACGAGCTCGGACGTGATCTCCTCTCGCGGCTCATCTACGGCACCCGCACATCGCTTATGGCCGGCGTAGTGCCAGTGGCGCTGGCGCTAGCCATAAGCATCCCGCTCGGCCTGCTTTCCGGCTATGTGGGCGGCTTCCTTGATAGCGTGCTGATGCGCTTCACCGATGCGCTGCTGGCAATCCCCTTCCTGGTTCTTGCGATCGCGCTCACGGCGTTGTTGGGTCCCGGCCTTTTCAATGCGATGCTGGCGATCGGCATCGCCGCGATCCCGATCTTCCTGCGGCTGGCTCGTGGGTCGGCGCTGGCCGTATCGAAGGAAGATTATATCGAGGCGGCCCGGGCGGGCGGAAACTCGCCGCTTCGCATCGCCTTCAAGCACGTGCTGCCGAACATGATACCGCCGCTCTTCGTGCAGGCGACGCTGACGGTGGCGACGGCCATCATCGTCGAGGCGAGCCTCTCGTTCCTGGGGCTTGGCCAGCGGCCGCCGGCTCCCTCCTGGGGCAGCATGCTCAACGAGGCGCAGCGGTTCCTGCCGACCCTGCCGACCATGGCGCTCTGGCCGGGACTGGCGATCTTCATCGTCGTGATGTCGATCAACATCGTCGGTGACGGCATCCGTGACGCCATGGATCCCCGGCACAAATCCTGATCCCGCGCGCCAGCAAAAAGGAGCGGCAAGTGAGCGTGATTGATCTTGAGTTGCACATCCCGGCAAGCGAAAGCGATCCGGTGATCGAGGAGATGACCAAGGGCCGGCCGGGAACGCCGTTTCCGCACTCGCTGCCGCGCCCGGAGGGGTACGGCTTCGCCAATTATGGTCGCGTCTTTCGCAAGCCCGCAAGCAGCGAGCAGAAGCAGGAAGCGCCGTACGATGATGGCGGGCTGGCGAGGCTCATTGCCGATATGGATAGGGCCGGCGTCGAAAAAGGCTTTCTCATCGGCACGCCGCATGCCAGGCTCGGCGAGATCAGCCGCCGCTATCCCGGTCGCTTTATCATGGGGGTGTTGCTCAATCCGATGGACGGCATGCGCGCGGTGCGCGAGTTGGAGCGGCTGGTAAAGGAGGAGGGGGCCGGCGCGCTCCGTGTCTCCGCGCTTTACAATTCCCTGCCCGCAAACGACCGCCGCTACTACCCGCTCTATGCCAAATGCGTGGAGCTCGACATCCCCGTCCGCATCTATACGGCGATGAGCTACGCCAATGATCGGCCTTACGATCTCGGCCACCCACGCTATCTCGACGACATCGCCGTTGACTTTCCCGAACTCAGGATCGTGGCGGGGCTCGCCGGCTGGCCCTGGGTCACCGACATGGTGGCGCTCCTGCGTCGGCACCCCAACCTCTATGTCGACACGGCCGGGCATCACCCACGCTATTTCGCCCAGCCTGGCTCGGGATGGGAGCAGTTCCTGCAGTTCGGCAATTCGCTAATGCAGGACAAGGTTATGGTGGGACTCTCCCGCTATCTCTTCAAAGCACCGTTCGAGGACCTCGTGGCGGAATACCAAAAGCTGCCGCTAAAGGAGGCCGTCAAGGAGAAGTGGTTGTACAAGAACGCGCGTGAATTCTTCCGCGTTTAGCTCCATGCGAAGGCCGGTGTCGCGTTAACAGGAGAAAACGTCCATGCGCGCTGTTGTCTGCAGGCAGTTCGGCCCGCCGGATCTGCTGACGATCGAGGAATGTGACGTCCCGCAGCCCGGTCCCGGCCAGGTGCGCGTAAAGGTGCAGGCAGCTGGCGTCAACTTCCCGGACACACTGCTGATCGAGGGCAGGTACCAGCTGAAACCGGACTTGCCGTTCACCCCGGGCAGCGAGGTTGCCGGCACGGTCGATGCGACCGGGGAGGGCGTGACCGGCTTTGAGGTCGGCACCGCGGTGCTGGGCACTGTTCCTTTCGGAGCCTTCGCCGAGTTCGCGATTGTGGAGGCGACAACGCTTATGCGACGGCCAGCTTCGATGGACCCGATCGTGGCTGCCGGGTTTGCGACGACTTACGGTACGAGCATTCACGCGCTCACGCAGCGCGCCGGGCTGCAGCCTGGGGAAACACTTCTGGTACTCGGCGCGAGCGGCGGCGTCGGGCTGGCCGCGGTGGAGATCGGAAAGGCCATTGGCACGACCGTGATCGCCGCGGCCAGCACGCCGGAAAAACTGGAGATCGCGCGCGCTGCCGGTGCCGACCACCTGGTCAATTATGCTTCTTGCTCTCTCAAGGATCGAGTGAAAGAGCTGACGGGCGGCAAGGGCGTGGATGTTGCTTGCGACCCGGTGGGGGGCGATCTCCTCGAAGAAGCGCTGAGGGCGACGGGTTGGGGAGGGCGCGTCTTGACCATCGGTTTCACCTCCGGAACCATTCCCCGCATTCCCGCCAATATCATGCTGTTGAAGGGGAACGCGCTTGTCGGTGTGCATTATGGGCCGTTCCAGAAGAACTTCCCGGATGTAAACCGGCAGAATTTCGAGCAGCTCTTTGCGTGGCATGCCCAGGGCAAGCTGAAGCCGCTCGTCAGTTCGGTTTTCGATCTTTCGGAAACAACCGCAGCGCTCAAGCTGCTTGCGAACCGGAAGGCGATCGGCAAGATCGTGCTGACCGTTGGAGGAACGCAGTGAGCGAGGCAGACTGGATGCCGGACACCGGCTTTGACACGGGCATATTCGCGCATATTGGCCTCACCTTTCCCGAAGCCGCGCCAGATCGGATCGTCGGCCAGCTTGATATCGGACCGCAGCACTTGAACCGGGTGGGCTATGTGCATGGCGGCGTGCTGTGCACGATGATCGATGCGGCGGCATGCTGCGCGGGCTTGTACAGTCCGCCAGACAGCCCCACTCGCTACGCGGTCACCCTGTCGCTCACCACCCAGTTCACGCGTCCCGTGCGCGCCGGCCGGCTGACAGTGGTAGGAAAAGTGATTTCCGCAAACCGCACGATCTATACCGGCGAGGCCCACATTTTCGATACGGAGAACCAGCTCGTGGCCCACGGGATCGGCACGTTCAGCTGGAGGCCGGGCAGTAGGCCCGAGGATGCACCCGGAGCCGAAGGCAAGCTGCGGGTCAAAGGCAGTTGAGCCGAGGCGTCGGGGCAGAACAGGCGCAGCACATCACCCGCCGATAGGATTGAGGGCCTGGCCGCGTTCCGTCAAGGGTTGTGCAGCCTTGTGGCAGGCGACCTGCATCCCGTCCCCGGTTTTCATCACCGGGGGAGCCTGCTCGCAGATTTCCGACGCGATGGGACAATGGACGCGAAACGGGCAACCCGCTCCCGCGTCTTCTGCGATGGTAGAGCGCCGAGTGGGGGCGAGGTTCGGCAGCGGCCGGCCCACAACCGGGGGAAGAATGCTGTTGAGCAACATCTGGGAATAGGGATGGCGAGGCGTTGAAAAGAACGAGCCTGACGGGCCCTGTTCGACGATCCGCCCGCGATACATCACCGCGACCCTCGTCGCCACCCGTTCGACGACGGCCAGATTGTGGCTGATGAACAGGTATGTCAGCCCGAAGCTCTGCTTGATCTCGTCCAGAAGCTCCAGGATCTGTGCCTGTACAGACACGTCCAGCGCGGAGGTGGGCTCGTCACAGACGAGCAGCCGGGGGCTTGATACCAGCGCCCGCGCGATGGCGACACGCTGGCGCTGGCCGCCCGAAAGCTGGTTGGGGTAGCTGCGGAAAAGACGCGCGGGAAGACCGACGCGGTCGAGCATATCGCGTGCCCGCGCTTCCCGCTCTGCCCTGCGAACACCGCCCACAGCGAGCGGCATGGCGATTATGCTCGAAAGCGGCTGCTTCGGGTTCAAAGAGGAATAGGGGTCTTGGAAAACCGGCTGTACGAGTTCTGCAAATTCCCGCGGGCCAACGGTGTCGATAGCGCTCCCATCGATACGGATTTGGCCTGTATCGGGCGTCAGCAGGCGCAGCACCAGTTTGGCAAGCGTGGATTTGCCGGAGCCGGATTCGCCGACGATGCCGAGAACCTCTCCCTTGCTCACGGATACAGAGCAGTCGATGACGGCGGGGATCAGCCGAGGCTTGGAAAGAAAGCCGCTCCGCTGGCGGAAAGCCATGCTCAGATGGTCAATTTCGAGAAGCGGCGTCATGCGACTTCGCTGCCGATGCGAGAGGGCGGGATCCGGCAACGATAAGCATGATCGGAGCCCCGCGTTTGAAGCGGGATGGGGTCCGCGCATTCCCGGCGCTCCAGCGCGCAACGATTCCGGAACATGCAACCCTCCAACTCGCCAAAGAGCGCCGGAACGACTCCTGGTATGGGAACGAGCGGTCGGCCGCCCGTCGCCTGCTCAGGCAGGCAGCGCAGAAGGGCTGCGGTATAGGGATGCGAGGCGTTCATCAGC
Organism: Chelativorans sp. J32; assembly: GCF_000518985.1. Lineage (GTDB taxonomy): Bacteria > Pseudomonadota > Alphaproteobacteria > Rhizobiales > Rhizobiaceae > Chelativorans. The sequence goes on along the minus strand of NZ_JAEQ01000009.1, from coordinate 12,683 downwards.
ACGTCGTGCGTGCCACCTGTTTCGACCACCTCGCCGGCATACATGACGGCAACGCGGTCGGCGACATGGGCGACGACGCCGAGATCGTGGGTGATTAAGAGCAGCGCCATGCCAAGATCTTCGCGCAGTTCCTTGAGCAATGACAGGATTTCCACCTGGGTCGTGACATCCAGCGCCGTGGTGGGCTCGTCTGCCAGCAGGAGCTTGGGCCTGCACATCAGCGCCATCGCGATCATCACCCGCTGGCGCAGGCCGCCCGACATTTCGTGCGGATACTGCTTCAGGCGCCTGTCGACGGGCAGAACCCCGACGCGCTCCAGAAGCTCGCCGGCGCGCTTGAGCGCGTCCTTCCTGCCGCCCCTGCCGTGGCGCATGAAGACCTCCGCCATCTGTTCGCCGATGGAGAGCAGCGGATTGAGCGCCGTCATGGGTTCCTGGAAGATGGCGGCGATCTCCGCACCGCGGATATCGGCGCGCTCACGCTCAGAAAGCTGCATCAGATCCTTGCCGTCGAACCTCATGCGCTCGGCTGAGACGATGGCTTTGCGCGGGAGCAGCCCGAGGATCGACATGGCCGTCAGGGATTTTCCGCAACCGGATTCGCCGACAATGGAGAAGGCCTCGCCCGGTTCGATCGCCAAACTCACTCCTCGTATGGCCCGAAGCGTGCCGGAAGGACCCGGTATATCCACGCGCAGGTTTTCGATCTCGATCAGAGCGGTCATCGCCGGCCCTCCGGCGCGGTAATGTCGCGTAGTCCGTCGCCCAAAAGATTGATTGCGAGCACAAGGACGAAGATCGCCATGCCCGGAATCCAAACAAGGTACGGTTTCATGAAGAGGAAGTTCCGCGCCTCGGCGATCATCAAGCCCCAGGAGGGGGTGGGCGCACGGATGCCAAGACCCAGGAAGGAGAGGCTCGCTTCGGCAAGGACGGCGAGCGCCATTTCGAGCGTGGCGACAACCAGGATGTGGTGCATGACGTTCGGGCGGATCTCGTTCCAGATGATCCAGAACGGGGAGGCGCCGGCCACGCGTGCAGAGGCGACGAAATCGCTGTCGCGCACCTGTTGTGTGGCGGTGCGCACCACCACGGCATATCGGTCCCAAAACAGAAAACCGAGGACGAGGACGATCGTCAGGAAGGAGCCGCCGACAAGTGCGATGACGGCGAGAGCCACAAGGAGGCCGGGCATGCTCAGCCGCGAATTGATGATATACATGACCACGTTGTCCGCCCGGCCGCCGAAATAGCCGCCGATGAAGCCTAGCGTGATGCCGATCACGCCCGAAATCAGCATGGTCGAAAGCCCGACCACAAGCGAGACCTGCGTGCCATAGATGAGGCGGCTCAGATAATCCCGTCCGAGATGGTCGGTGCCAAGAAGATGCTCTGCCGAACCACCTTCGCTCCAGATCGGCGCAAGAAGGCGCAGCCCCAGGTTCTGAGCGAAGGGATCGTGTGGCGCGATGAGAGGCGCCAGGAGTGCAACGAGCCCAGCAAGGATGAGAATGACAGCGCCCACCATGAACCCGCCATGGCCGAGTGCACGGCGAAGCCGCAGCCCGGTCTGCGAGGGTTCGGAAAGAGGTGTGGCGTCCAAACTCATTTGAGCCTCAGGCGCGGGTCGAGCCACGCGTTCATCACATCGGCAAGTAGCGTGAGCAGGATGTAACAAGTGGAGACGAAGACAAGCATGGCCTGGACGACGGGGAAATCACCCCTCTGGATCGACCGGTAGGTCAGCAGGCCGATCCCGTCTATGGCGAAGACCGACTCGACGATCACCGAGCCGCCAAGGAGCGTGCCAAGCTGAACGGCCGAGAGCGAGACAATGGGCAGGAGTGCATTGAGAAGAGCATGCTTCGTCAGGACCTGAAAATTCAGGAGCCCCTTGGCTCGGGCCGTGCGGATGTAATCCTGCTCGAGCGCTTCGAGCATGCCGGAGCGCGTGAGGCGTGTAAGCGCCGGGATCGCGCCAATGGCGAGCACGACCGTCGGCATGATGAAATGCGCCGGCGTGCTGGAGCCGGAAATCGGCAGCCAGCGGAGCGTGACGCCGAAGACACTGATCATCATCAGAGCCAGCCAGAAGCTCGGCAAAGCCTGCCCGCTGAGAGATATGGCGGAGACGAGCCGGTCCAGCCAGCTGTTCGGCCGGATCGCAGCCAAAACGCCGAGGGGAAGGCTGATGAGGATCGACAGGATGAGCGCTGCCACGGCAAGCGTCAGCGTCGTGCCGACCCGCGCCAGGAAAAGCTGTGAAACCGGCTCGCGGGTGAAGAAGGATTCGCCGAGATTTCCGCCCAATGCATTCAAGAGCCAGTCAAAATACTGGACGAGAAGCGGGCGATCGAGGCCCAGACTATGACGCAGTTCCTCGATCTGTTCTGGTGTCGCCGTCTCGCCGGCAAGGGTCGCAGCCAGATCTCCCGACAGCCGCAGCAGGGCAAAGCCCACCAGGGAAACGGTCAAGAGGACCAGAAAGGAGACGGTAAGTCTGCTGCGTAGAAAGGATAGCATTATGCGCGAGCAGCCCAGTATCGGCAGTTTCTTGCTCTATGCTTGGCTGCAGGACCTGTGCCGGGCTCCTGCAGCATGCATGCTTCCGGAAAGGCGGCCCTCACTCATGCCGCGTTCCCGCTGGCTCATCCAGCTAGTTGCCTGCCCAGCCGGCGAGCGAGAGGTCCGGAAAGTCCATGAACGGAGGCTCGAACTCCACCGTTTCCGCGGAGATATAGGTCGCAACGGAGCCGTAAAGGGGAAGCGTGTAAGCCTGTTCGTTGATCCGCGAGAAGCTCTGGCGATAGAGTTCCTCCCGTTTCGCCGGATCCATGGAATGAATGGCTTGCTCGTTCCATTCCGTGACTTGCGGGTCCTTCGCATAATCCGTCGAGGATTGGTTGAAGAAGATGCCGAGAGAGTAACTGGCATCCGCTGCGGTCGCCCCGCCCCCCCAGCCGACGATGCTCATCTGGGACTCGCCACCGATGTATTTTTCGCGCCATGCGGGGAGAGGATAGGTGTCCAGGCTCATCGTAATGCCGACATTCGCAAGATAGCCTTGGATCGCCTCTGCCACCGGGCGCAGGCTTACCTCCGCCATCATGGCGAGCTGAACGCCGTCCGCATAGCCTGCTTCTTGAAGCAGCGCGCGTGCCTTTTCCGGGTTGAACTCGTAACCGGGTACGCCGTCGGTGATGCAAAACGCCTGCGTGGGGTTGCAGTGGCTGTGCAGAACCGGCGCATCCGGGCTGATGAGATTGGTCGCGATCTCCTGCCGGTTTATCGCGTAAGAGATGGCGCGGCGGACATCGACATTGCGTAGCGGATTGTCTTCAGATCCACCAGCGGCGTTCATGCTGAGGAAGAACATGCGGGTGGCCGGACCTGTCGCGACCTTGACGCCTGGGAAACCCTGGAGGGCCGCCGCATCAGCAGCGCTCATGAACAGCACCATGTCGGCCGCCCCCGCCATGAGTTCGGCAATCTGCGTCTGAACCTCGGGAATGACGCGCACCTGGATATGGCCGATCGTGGGGGCGGGACGCGGGCCGGCGAAATAGTTCTCATTCTTCTTGAGAACATATTCGGAGCCCTGCTGCAGGCTTTCGAGCGCATAGGGACCAGTGCCGACAGGCTTGGTCGCATGGATCATGTGGCCGTGCTCGCTCGTGTATTCGTTCGGCCAGATGACGATGCGTGAAGCCAGCATGTTTTCGAATGTCGGATCGGGCTCGCGCAAGGTGACGCGGACCGAATAATCGCCCGTTGCCTCTGCCGAGGCGATATTGCCGAAATCGTTCTCCTGCTGGCGGAACTTGTTGTTCTTGTCCATCAGCATCTTAAACGTATAGACCACGTCCGCGGAATCGAGCGGCTCGCCATTGTGGAAGGTGACGCCTTCACGAAGCTCGAAGTCGATCGTGCGGTCGTCAATCCAGGTCCACTTGGCCGCCAGAGATGGCTTGTGCTCACCGGTCGCCCGGTCTGCATGAATGAGGGTGTCGTAAACCAGCACGCCGAATAGATCGGTTTCCGTGCTGTTCGTATGGATCGGATCGATGAAATCAGTCTCGCGTGTGATGAGCACGCGCAGCGTATCGTCGCTTGGCCCCGCCAAGGCAGACGCCGAGAACGAGGTAAGGTGGATCGCAGCGCTCGCCGCCAGGACGAACACAGCGCGCAGCGCCATTGATCTCATCTGATGCTCCCCATTATGTTGCCTGAGCGGCTTACTTACTTTAAGCATGAAATATTACGGAAGGAAGATCTTGGTGTCCAGCATGAACTTAAATGCTTTCTTTTCCGATTCCTATGCAGACGCACGGCAGAAATTTCTCGCGGCCTGCGAGGCACGAGGGGCACCGGTTATCTCCTATCCACACCCGCTGAGGGGAGCCGAGGGAGAGGCGCTTTTCACGGATGTGGCTCGCATCGGACCGGAGCATGCCGACCGGGTGCTTGTCGTGGAATCGGCTTTGCATGGCGTTGAAGGCTATACTGGATCGGCCATACAGATCGCGGCCCTTGCTTCCTCAAACGCGCCCCAACCGCCCGAAGGTGTGGCGCTTCTCCTGGTGCACGCCATAAACCCCTGGGGTTTTTCCTGGAACCGCCGTTTCAATGAGGACAATATCGATTTGAACCGGCACTTCCTCAATTGGGAGAACCCGGGCAAGCTGGACAATCCGGGCTATGACGATCTCGCCTCCGCGCTCGTCCCGCGGGAGATCACGCCTGAGGCTATGGCCGAAGCCGATGCCGTGATGGAGCGGTATAAGGAGACGCACGGCAAGGAAGTCTTCAGGACGGCAATCAAGCGCGGCCAGTACAAGCATCCCGACGGTCTCTTTTATGGGGGCCTGAAGCCCTCGTGGTCGGCGCTGACGGTGGAGCGTATCGCGAAGGAGCATCTTTCCGAGGCGACCTGGGCGGGCCTCATCGACATCCACACCGGTCTTGGTCCCTTCGGTGTCGGGGAGTGCCTGAGCGGCGAAGCTCCTGACAGCGATGAGGGACGGCGTGCATCCTCCTGGTATGGCCACGTGGCGCATACGAAGAGCCCGAAGACCGATTATGCAGGCAGTGAGGCTTCGATCCTCGACGGCTACAAGCGCGCGGCTCCATGGCTGGTCTGGACGCCCGTCGGGCTCGAATTCGGCACACGCGAGGAGAAGGTCGTGCGTGATGCCGTCCGCATGGATGGCTGGCTCCACCTTTATGGCTCTCCTGAACATCCGCTCTCGGGCAAGGTGAAGAAGAACATGCTCTACGCCTATTACCCTGCCGAGCCGGAATGGCGTGCGGCAATCGTGGAGCGAGGCCTGGAGGTAGTCCGCCTGGGGCTCGCCGGGCTTGCGGCCCAAGAGCGGGCGTGATGGCATCAGCTCGGGCCCGGTGAGGCAGGCCCTCTGGCCGATAGCGGCATCAATAGCTCGTTCGGCGCCGGCACGATGATCGAATTCGCGGCACGACAATGATCTAGGTTGTCGGACGACGGCAGCCGCACGAACCGGACCTAGACGCGTCTATGGATGGGATACTGCGTTTGCCAACCAAAACGACGCATCTTGGGGAGGGGATTGGCGGCTCCTCGGCTTCGCCGATGAGAAATATTCGTCCATGGGAGGCTTTCATGAAGGCGAATTTCCAGAACTCGGCGACAGTCGTGCGGTCAGCGCGATCATAGGTGTCCCCGCGTACGCTGGTGACAACTCTTCGGCAGGAGCGTTATCTCGTCTCGCCATGGCCTCGAATCCGATAAAGAGAGGAGGACGGAAGCTGTTCGCGGGTGCCGCCATTTGCCTCAGGAAGAAGAGCCATGACCCACAGAACTCTCATTCGACGTTTATTGCCGGCGCTGGTCGGTAGTTTCCTCATCACCAATGCCTTTGCGCAGGAGCCGCTCGATATGCAACGTCCGACCACTACGCAACGTCCGACCACTCTTTCCGAAACTTACGACGCGTGGACGGTGCAGTGTGTCAACCAGGTCCAGGGAGAGAGAACACTGCGCGCCTGCCAGATGTCGCAGGAACTGCTTCAGCAGGAAACGCGCCAGCGCGTGCTGCTCTTTGCGATCTCGAAGGAACCCGAGGCGGCCCCCAAGGCAACGCTTGTTCTTCCCTTCGGGCTGCTCCTCTCGGAGGGCGTGCGCATACAGATAGGCGAGACGGAAGTCGTGCGTGGAGCATTCCGGACCTGCTTTCCGACCGGATGCGTGGTCGAGCTCGATATGCCGGCCGACGTCATCGGCCAGTTTGAAAATGCGGAGACCGCCCGCGTTCTCATGATGGCAAACACCGGTCAGCCGGTCAGAACGGATATTTCTCTGAAGGGATTTGCGGCCGCTTATCGTCGCTTGCAGGAGCTTGCCGCGAGCTGAAGCGCCGCAGGCTAGGCATCTGCCGACACCGGCGTGGAGGACGGCAGCAACTCTACGGCTAAGCATCTTAAGGCAGATCTTCCACATTCTGCGCGACATTTCGGTCATGCGGCGTTTCTGTCTTGCTGCTAAAAAGATCTCGCAGCTGGCGCTTTTGTCGTCCAGGCGACGGCTGCACAGCTTTGATAGCTTCGGCTGGTGTGAGACAGCCTCCCAGTGTGTCATCGCGCGCCAATAGCTCCTTTGTCCACGATTATGTCGCTCGCGATATTGTGTTGCAGCTTATGCGCGTATAGCAAGCACCCATCTATACCATTTGATTCGGCGCACCTCATGTAGTGGGGTGAGGTGCTGGGGGCATTGTTATGATCGGGGCAACTTTTGCTCGCGACTCTCTGAGTCCGCGAATAGCGTATACTTGTCGTTTCGCGCAGGTTCTCCGTTTCACCATTGGTCTCTGGTGTTTGATTTTTTTGTCGCAGGCTTGGGTCTGCCCGCATATGCAGCCGAATACGCCACCGGCGGTACCAGTCCTTATCGTGACCAGGTGCTGTGGCTGACCTGGGGTGGCGGCGGACCTCTCGGGACGCCCGGGCAGTCCCTCAACAATGGCTCTAGTACATCCGCAAATATTGCAGTTGCCGGTGGCATCAATCTGGTGTCACATGCGGCTTGAGCAACATAACGGGCAATCCGCTGAGGTCTTATCGACCGGGCGATTGGACCGGCGACAGCCTGGATAATCTCTATAATTACGGTGGCACCGGCAGCGCGAACCAGCTGATCAGCGGCATCATGGTCAGCAATGGCCAGGCAAGCTTCAGGGTGAACTGTACTGCCACGCTTGGTGGGCAGCCGTTCCCGTTGAAAGGCCTGGTGATGGCGGACGCGGAATCGATCAACAGCGGTGCCGAGTATGTGCAGGCCACAGCGGATGGTCGTTGGTTTGCGGTCGAGATGCAGAAAAATGTGGGTGCCGGCCCCTATTATGCGGTCAAGAGCACCCAGTCGGACGGCCGCCAGACCATTCGTTTCGGGCCCGGCAACGACAACAACACAGCTGCGGTTACCTTCCTGGCGTTCAACAATCCGTCTTCGAACGTCTCGATGGATTTCGATATCGTGGGCGGCGGCAACACGGCCATCGCCATCGGCCTCCTCGCGCCTTATGCCGATTTCGGCGACGCCGTGGAGGAATATGGCGACGTCATGCACATGGTCGCCGACCTTCAGTTTCAGTCGGATAATATTCCAGCCAATGGCAGCCAGATCGATCTCAACACGAGCTCCTATCAGGCTGGAGGCCTGATGCCGCCCAATACCGATTATCTCGGAACGCGGGGGCCCAACACCGAACAACAATCTCGATACAGCCCGGACGCAAGCGGCGAAAGCGGTGGCGAGGAGATGCCTGGCCGGAAAATTACACCATCACTGTGCTCCAGGCCGGCGAGCAGTTGACTGAGACGATATTGTGCTCGGGAAATGGCTTCATTTTCGGCTGGATCGATTTCAACCGCAACCTCGCCTTCGATCCTGATGAGCGATCACAGCAATCGCAGTGCATCGGCGGTGAGGCGGTCCTTACCTGGGACATTCCGCAGACCCTTACCGCCGGCGGCTCCGTCGTGCGTTTGCGCTATTCCAACGATTTGACTTCGATCCAGCAGCCTACCGGAACCGCGCCGGACGGCGAAGTCGAAGATCATTTCCTTACGATCGTCGGCCCGAGCCTTGCGGTCACCAAGGGGAGCAATGCCCAGAATGATTCATGGCGGGTGGGCGAGAGCGGCGCAATCTACAATCTCACCGTGACCAACGAGGCGCCCGTCGCCACCGGCACCGCAGACAACAATCCGCCGCCCGCCGAGATCACGGTTCTGGATCAGCTGCCCGACGGCATAGTGCCCGCCTGGACCGGCATTCATAACAGCAATGGCTGGGCCTGCGGCTTTGCCGGCCAGCTCGTCACCTGCACGTCCAGCCAGCTCATCGCGGCCAGCGGCCAGGCAGGCGACAGTTCGCAGATCGATCTGCCGGTCGAAATCACAGAGACTGCCTTGGGGGAGGCGATCAATCACGCCAGCGTCGGCGGCGGCCGCGATCCCTACAACGGCGGCGTGGCGCCTACGCCTGGCGACAGCTGCACCGATGCGGACCACTGTGCGGCCTACACCGTCACAATCCAGCCCGCCCCTGTCATCAGCACGGCCAAGAGCGCTACGCCCGCAAGCGGGACGGATGTGCCGCCGGGCGGGACGATCACCTTCACGATCGACACCACCGTGGGCCTGTCTGCGACCACCTCCGAGCTCACCTTGTCCGATACGCTCGGCGACGGCCTCACCTTCGGCGCGATAACCGCACCCGGACCATTCAGCTGCACGACGAGCGGCCAGGTTCTGACCTGTACGCTGCCGGAAAACACCGTTCCTGGAACTTACCGGCTCACATACACCGCCACGGTAGACGCCGATGCGATCGGCACGGTGACGAACACCGTCCAGACGGCAGGCGGTGGCGATCCCGAGCCGGAATGCACAAATTGCTCGACCACCCATCCGGTCCTGCTGGAAATCGCCGTGGCGAAGACATCCGACCCGGGCAACGGGGCCCAGGTGGCGGCGGGACAGACGATCACCTACACGCTTACGGCCACGGTGACCGGGTCGGCCACCACCGATGATCTGATGCTGACGGATACGCTGGGCGCAGGGCTGACTTTCGACGCAGTCACGGAACCGGGCTCCTTCAGCGCAGGTGGCACCGGGCAGACCCGCACATTCACACTTCCAGCAGGAACGCCCGCGGGCAGTTACGTCATACGTTACACGGCCATCGTCAACGACCAGGCCGCCGCAACAGTAGGCAATTCCGTCGCGGTCACGCAGGATGGCGGTAATCCGGACCCGGATTGCGCAAATTGTTCGACCGAGCATCCGCTTCTTCTGGATATAGACGTCCAAAAGACCTCCACTCCGGCCGCCGGAACCCAGGTCAAGGCAGGCGATATCCTCACCTACACGCTGACGGCCACTGTCAGCGGCTCCGTCACGACCGCCGATCTGGTGCTGACGGACACACTTGGTGACGGGCTCACCTTCGGATCCGTCACCGATACGGGCTCGTTTACCGCCGGCGGCAGCGGGCAGCAGCGCATATTCACGCTTCCCGCGGGAACACCGGAGGGCACCTACACGGTGAGCTACACGGCTACCGTGAACGACGAAGCCGCCGGCACGATCGCCAACAATGTTGCCGTGACGAATGGCGGCGGGGCCAGCGATCCGCAGTGCGCGAACTGCTCGACCGAGCATCCCCTGCTCCTGGATGTCGCGGTGGAGAAGAGCTCGGATCCCGCCGAAGGCGCGTTGGTCGAGGCGGGACAGACGATCACTTACACACTTACCGCGATGGTGACCGGATCGGCCACGACCGAGGAGGTAGTGCTGACGGATACGCTGGAAGCCGGGCTGACCTTCGGCGCGGTCACCAATGCCGGGTCCTTCACCGCGAGTGGCAGCGGACAGGAACGCATCTTCACGCTTCCCGCCGGCACGCCTGCCGGCATATATTCAGTAACCTATACGGCGGTCATCAACGACCAGGCCGGTGGAGCAATAGGCAACTCGGTCGTCGTCACGAATGGCGGCGGCGATCCCAGTCCCGAATGCGCCGAGTGCACCGTTCGCCATCCGCTGCATCTGGACATCGCAACCCAGAAAACCTCCAGTCCTGCCAGTGGCACCGAAGTCCAGGCCGGCAACACGATCACCTATACTCTGACAGCGACCGTGACCGGATCGGCCACAACCGAGCCGTTGGTTCTGACCGACACACTCGGCGCAGGGCTGACTTTCGACTCCGTCACGGATGCGGGTTCCTTCACCGCGGCGGGCAGCGGGCAGCAACGTAGCTTCACGCTTCCAACGGGCACGCCGGCGGGTACTTATGCGGTGAGTTATACGGCCATCGTCAATGAGCAGGCGGCGGGTTCAGTCCGCAACGACGTGCAGGTGAGTACAGGAGCATGCACGGATTGCTCGACCGAGCATCCGCTTCTCTTGGACATCGCGGTCCAGAAGACAGCCGATCCGGCCAATGGGACACAGGTCCAGGCAGGTGATGCGATCACCTACACGCTGACCGCCACCCTGACGGGTTCGGCCATTTGCGGAAGATCTCGTATTGACGGATACGCTGGGCGATGGGCTGACCTTCGGTGCGGTGACGGAACCCGGCAGCTTCGTGGTGACGGGCAGCGACCAGGATCGGGTGTTTACCCTGCCGGCGGGTACGCCTGCAGGCACTTACACCGTGCGCTATACGGCGACCGTCAACGATCAGGCCGCCGCCACGATCCAAAACAATGTTGCGGCCTCCGGCGGTGGTGGCAATGGCACGCCACAATGCACGGACTGCCGGACCGAGCATCCGCTTCTTCTCGACATTGTCGCGCAAAAGCGGGCCAACCCGGCCAGCGGGACCCAGCTTCAGGCGGGCGATACCGTCACCTACACTTTGACGGCGACCGTAACGGGCTCTGCCACCTCCGCCGATCTGGTGCTGACGGACACGCTGGGCGAGGGGCTCACCTTCGGCAGCGTCACCGGTGCCGGTCCCTTCACCGCGGGAGGCACTGGCCAAGAGCGGACTTTCACTCTTCCTGCCGGAACGCCGGCGGGCACCTATGAGGTAAGCTATACCGCTGCGGTGAACGAGCGGGCGGCAGGAGGGGTGGAAAACAGCGTCACGGCGGCTGGGGGAGGCGATCCCGATCCTGAGTGTACGGATTGCTCGACCGAGCATCCGGTTCTCCTCGAGATAGCAGCCGAGAAGAGAGCAGATCCGGCCGACGGCACCCAGATCGGAGCGGGCGAGACGATCACCTACACGCTTAGCGTCACCGTCACGGGCTCGGCCACCACCGCAGATCTCGTGCTGACGGATACGCTGGGCGACGGGCTGATCTTTCAAGCTGTCACCGATGCCGGGACATTCACCGCAGGCGGCAGCGGCCAGACCCGCACCTTCACGCTTCCGGCAGGCACGCCTGCGGGCACTTACACTGTGTCTTATACGGCCGGAGTGGATGAGAAGGCGATTGGCACGCTTTCCAACAGCATCATCGCCGCGGGCGGGGGCGATCCCGGTCCGGCATGCACGACCTGCTCGACAAGCCACGAGGTCCTGCCACCGGACGTCAGCATCGCCAAGAGGCTTATCGACGAGAGCGGGCCGACCGACAATGTCGCCGAGATCGGCGAGACGCTCACCTATGAGATCACGCTGACCAACGAAGGCGGCTTCACCGACAGCTATGCCGTCCAGGATGTGCTGAGCGAGGATCTTGTCTTTGAAAGCGCCGATCTGGGAGGCGTCCATTCCGGGGGAACTCCGGGTGGCGGTACCGTCGATTGGTCCGGCCTCCAGGTTCCCGCCCGTGCCGGCGGTGCGCCGGGCGTGCTCGTCCTCACCGTCTCGGCAAGGGTCGCCGACACGCTCAATCCGGACCAGCCGCTGCGCAATATCGCCAGGGAGCCGGGGGGGCCGGAGCCGGACTGCCCTTCCGAAGCTTGCGCGCTTATCGAGCCGCAAAGGCCCGCCCTCGAGGCGGAGAAAACGGGCTCTTATCAGGACCTGGATGGCGACGGCTCGGCGAGCGTGGGAGACAGGATCACCTATCAGATCCGCGTCAGGAATACCGGCAACATCCCGCTGACGGATGTCTCGCCGCAGGATGGCGGCCCCACATTCGGCAAGCGGCCGGCCGCGAACAGCCTGTCTGGTTTTGTGCCGGAAAGTGCCACCATCAATCCGGGCGCCGAACAGATCTTCACTGCGACCTACGCGCTTAGCCAGGTCGATATCGATAACGGCGCCGGCATCGAAGGAGGGGTGGAGAATATTGCGAGCGCCATCGGTTACGCAATGGCACGCGCGTCACGGGCACGCAGGTGGAATCGGAAGAGGCGGTTGCGCTTCTGGCCCTGCCTGTCGCGGTGAGCGACATCACGGTGACGAAGGTTGCGAATCTTCGCTTCATCCGGCGCGGCGAGCAGGCGCCGTTCACCATCCGCGTGACCAACAATGCCGGCTCCCTGGCCTCGGGCCTGACGGTGGTCGACACGATCCCGGCCGGCTTCCGCTATGTGGAAGGCTCGGCGCGGGTGGGTGATGCGGAGGTGACGCCGGTGGTCGCCGGGCGGCAGCTGCGCTTCGAGAACCTGTCGGTGGCAGGCCGCGGCGAGATTGCGATCACGCTGCGGCTTCAGGCGCTTTCGACGGCGGGTCC
>NZ_JAEQ01000008.1 GCF_000518985.1 Chelativorans sp. J32 | reverse complement strand
AGGATGAAGGCCGGCGGCAGCAGCCAGAACGAAATGTTGTTCATGCGCGGGAAGGCCATGTCCGGCGCGCCGATCATGATCGGCAACATCCAGTTGGNNAANCCGCCGATCAGGCCCGGCATGACCATGAAGAAGATCATGATCAGCCCGTGGGCCGTGGTGAACACGTTGTAGAGTTCCTTGCCGGCATCGATGGCCGCGGCACCCTCATAGCCATAGACCATGGAGGCGAGACCGTGGAAGATCTGGATCCCGGGCTCTGCAAGCTCCCAGCGCATCATCACCGACAGGAAGCCGCCGATGACGCCTGCGATGATCGAAAAGATCAGGTAAAGAGTGCCGATATCTTTGTGGTTGGTGGAGTAGACCCAACGCACCCAGCCTCTCGGCATGTGATGGTCGTGGTCGCTAGTCGCTGCAGCGCCTGCCATTTCGTACCGCTCCATTTTGCTGCGATCGCCCGCCATTACTCGGCAGCGGCGACTTTGTCCTCGTCTTTGCCGCTTCCGATAGACGCCATCAGCGCTCGGTTGGCCCCCGTGAGATCCTGCCGCGCGGCAGCGTACCAGGTCTGATACTGGTCCTGCGATACCACACGGATGGCAATCGGCATAAATGCATGATCCTTGCCGCAAAGCTCAGAGCACTGGCCGTAATAAAGGCCTTCACGCTCGGCCTTGAACCAGGTCTCGTTGATGCGGCCGGGAACCGCGTCCACCTTGATGCCGAACGACGGCATAGCGAAAGCATGAATGACGTCGCTCGCCGTCACCAGCACGCGAACGGTGGTGTTGACGGGAACAACCAGTTCATTGTCGACCGCCAGAAGGCGCGGATATTCGGCCGTGTTTTCCTTGCCCGCCGATGCACGGTCACCTTCCTGCAACATAAGGGAGGTGAAGTTCAGCGGGTTCTCCTGATCCTGGTACTCGTAATCCCAATACCACTGTACGCCCGTCGCCTTGATCGTCATGGCCGGCTCCTCGTCGGGCGTGTACTGCCGCGTCAGGAGCTGGAAGGAAGGGATCGCAAGAAAGAGAAGCACGATCACCGGGCCTACGGTCCACAGGACTTCGATGAGCGTATTGTGGCTCGTGCGGGACGGCACCGGGTTGGCGCTCGACCGGTAGCGCAGCATGCACCACGCAAGCAAAGCCATCACAAGAAGCACGATTGGGACGATGAACCACAATGTGTATTCCTCGAACCAAGTGATTTCTTCCATGATGCCTGTCGCTGCTTCCTGGAAGCGCATCTCCCAGGGTTCAGGCTGTGCCGCGACAGCGCTGCTGGCGGAAAGCGACAGAGCCCCAAGGCCTGCTGCAAATTTCTTCATCACCCTCGTCATCTCCCGATCAACGCGCCACCTGCGGCTGCTGCTATGGCAAAATACCACGCCGCACGGAAGCCCAATTGAGATTCCTGGCTCTTATCGGCGCGTTCAAACCATACTCTCATCCGAACCGCAAGAAAGGCATCTTGCCTTACATGCGGCATTTTTGCGCTGGCGCCAAGGCGGCCACGCGGCTTCGAGATGCGCGGGAGCGCCGCAGTTCCGTCCGATTTCTGGGGAAATGTCGCCCCGAGGTGGGGCAAGACCTATTGATGCGGCGCAGCACCCTTCCGGGCAGGCGGGCGCCGCGATAGATTGTCCCGATTCGTAATGTAGCGAGGTTTCGATGCGTCTGTTGGCACGAGCGGCAACGATCGCCCTTACCCTGGCCGCGGCATTGCCTGCGGTCGCCCAACAGCAACAGCCGCAACAGAGCGGCAATGTGCGTTCCACCCACGGTGCCTGGTCGATCGTGTGCGATACCCCGGCGGGGGCCGCCAGCGAGCAGTGCGCAATGATGCAGAACGTGGTGGCGGAGGATCGGCCGGAGGTCGGCCTCTCCGTCGTCGTTCTGCGAACGGCGGACAACAAGGCCGAAATCCTGCGTGTGCTGGCGCCGCTCGGTGTGCTGCTGCCCAACGGCCTTGGCCTGAATGTCGACGGGAAGGATATCGGCAGGGCATATTTCGTGCGCTGCTTCCAGGACGGCTGCTATGCCGAGGTGATCCTGGAGCAGCAGCTTCTCCAGACGCTTAGGACTGGGACATCCGCCACTTTCATCGTCTTCCAGACGCCTGAAGAGGGAATCGGCATCCCCGTCGACCTGAACGGTTTCGGCGAAGGCTTCGACGCTCTGCCACGCTAGGCGCAAGGCCGGGGCTGGATCATCCAGCCCTCTCTCTCTACATGTGTAAGGCCACGGTCCTTTATTCGATCGGGGACGACGCGGGGTCGTTCAGGCATGGATCATTCGATGCGGGTCCATGCCTGAACACCAACGCGTAGTCAGCGTTCACAAGATCGTGGGCCAACCAAGAGGATGCCCGCATGCCCCGTTCCCTCATCGATTCCTTCGATTCTTCCCCGGAAAAGCTCAAGACCATCGTGTCGCACACCATATCAGGTGCTGATGACGGGGAGCTCTTCCTGGAATACCGAGAAGGCGAGGCGCTGGTCTTTGACAATGGAAGGTTGAAGACGGCGAGCTTCAATACCGATCAGGGTTTCGGGTTGCGCGCGGTCGCCGGTGAAGCGACAGGTTACGCCCATTCGAGCGAGCTTTCGGAGGCTGCCCTCCTTCGTGCGGCCGATGCGGTCTCCGCCGTGAAGCACGGCTATTCGGGCACGCTGGCGGCAGCTCCAGCCGGCACGAATCAGCGCCTCTACAGCGAAGAGAATCCGATCGCTGCGCCTGGCTTCGAGGAAAAGGCGAAGCTCCTGCAGGAAGTCGATGCGTGGCTGAGGGCCAAAGACCCGCGCGTTCGGCAGGTTACCGCGTCGCTGGCCGCCTCGTGGCAGCATGTGGAAATCCTGCGGGCGGATGGCCACCTCGCCCGCGATATCCGCCCGCTGGTACGCATGCATATCTCCGTCGTCGTCGGGGATGGGGAGAGGCAGGAGAGCGGCTCCTATGGGATGGGCGGCCGTAAGAGCTTCGCCGAGTTCCTTGCGGAGGATTCCTGGCGGCATGCCGCCGGCGAGGCGCTGCGCCAGGCTCTGGTCAATCTCGAAGCGGCCCCTGCCCCCGCCGGCACGTTCGATATCGTGCTGGCGAATGGATGGCCAGGCGTCATGCTGCACGAGGCGGTCGGCCACGGGCTCGAGGGCGACTTCAACCGCAAGAAGACGTCAGCCTTTGCCGGTCTCATGGGACAGCAGGTAGCCGCAAAGGGCGTGACCGTGGTGGACGACGGCACGATCGCCGAGCGGCGCGGCTCGCTTACAATAGACGATGAGGGCACCCCCACCAATCGCACCGTGCTGATCGAGGACGGCAAGCTTGTCGGCTACATGCAGGACCGGCTCAACGCCCGCCTTATGGGCATGCAGGCGACCGGCAATGGCAGGCGCGAATCCTACGCCCATGTGCCCATGCCCCGGATGACCAACACCTATATGATGGGTGGTGACAAGACGCCCGAAGAGATCATCGCGTCGGTGAGGAAGGGCATTTATGCCGTTTCCTTCGGCGGTGGACAGGTAGACATCACCTCAGGCAAATTCGTGTTCGACTGCACCGAAGCCTATATGATCGAGGATGGAAAGGTGACCCGTCCGATCCGCGGCGCCACTCTCATCGGTAACGGCCCGGACGCCATGAAGCGGGTTAGCATGATCGGCAACGACATGAAGCTCGACACCGGCATCGGCATGTGCGGCAAGGCCGGCCAGGGCGTGCCGGTCGGCGTCGGCCAACCGCATCTGAGAATGGACCAGATGACTGTGGGCGGCACGCAAGCCTAGATGGGAAGCTCGATTGTCATCCTGACGGGGGCAGGTATTTCCGCCGAATCAGGGGTGGATACGTTCCGCGACAAGGGCGGGATCTGGTCGCGCTATGATTTGCGCGAGGTGGCCACGCCGGAGGGTTTTGCCGCCAACCCGGCGCTGGTGCACGGATTCTATAACGATCGCCGCAGTCAACTCTCGCAGGTCGAGCCGAATGCAGCACATTACGCTTTGGCGCAGCTCGAACGCCAGTATCGGGGTCAGGTGCTTCTCATCACCCAGAACATCGACGACCTGCACGAGCGTGCGGGATCGCATAACCTGATCTACATGCATGGTGAACTCGCCAAGGCGCTTTGCGCCCACTGCGGCTCGCGGCACGAATGGCGAGAGGCGTTGTCCGTCGATATCCCCTGCCCCGACTGCAGAACCAAAGGCGCTTTAAGGCCGGATGTCGTGTGGTTTGGAGAAATGCCCTACCATATGGAACGGATCTACGAAGCGCTCTCGGCCTGCAACTTGTTCCTGTCGATTGGCACCAGCGGCAGCGTCTATCCTGCGGCCCAATTCGTGGAGGAAGCGGCTGTCGCCGGCGCGCACACGGTAGAGCTCAACCTGGAACCTTCCGAAAACGTGTATAATTTCGACGAAGCGATCCATGGCCCAGCGAGCAAGATCGTGCCCGCTTATGTCGACCGCATTCTTTCGGGGCAGGTGAACGCTTAGCCGCATTGTGTGACGGCAGGTCACGCCAGCTGCCTGCAAAACGCCCTAGAGCGGTTCAGTGATTGACTGAATCGGGAGGGATTCCGGTTCTGTTGATTTTGTGATTCAAGATGCTGGCTGGAGTGGAGGCCAGCATCTGATGACAGCACCTCTATCCAATGATCTTCGAGCACGTGTGGTCGGTGCGATCGAGGCCGGCGAGAGCTGCCGGTCGGCTGCCAGCCGCTTCGGGGTTGCCGTTTCCTCGGCAGTGAAGTGGCACCAGCGCTACCGGGACAACCGGCTCGGTGGCGCCGGCCAAGATGGGTGGCCATCGCAAGCGCGTTCTGGAGCTGCACCGGGTGTTTATCGTCAACGCATCAACCAGGCATCGCATCTGACATTGCATGGCCTGAAGGATGAACTGGCGGCGCGCGGCGTGAAGGTGTCGCACGACACGGTGTGGAAGTTCCTGCGCCGCGAGGGGCTTCGGTTCAAAAAAACGCTGTTCCCCCTTGAGCAGGACCGCCGTTATCGCCCACAGGGGCGGCGCTGGCGGCCCTTTCAGGTGGATCTCGATCCACGGCGGCTGGTGTTCATCGACGAGACGTGGATCAAGACCAACATGGCGCCGCTGCGGGGCTGGGGGCCAAAGGGCAAGCGCCTGCGCGGCTACGCCCCGGACCGCCACTGGCGCACGCTGACCTTCCTCGGCGCGCTGCGCTGCGACCGGCTGACGGCACCTTGCGTGTTCGACGGGCCGATCAATGGCCAGTGCTTCCGCGCCTATGTCGAGCAGCAGCTCGTACCGGTACTCGAACCCGGCGACATCGTCGTCATGGACAATCTCGGCTCCCACAAGGCCGCTGCCATTCGCCAGATGATCCGCGCCGCCAATGCCAGGCTCTGGTATCTGCCGCCTTACTCGCCCGACCTCAATCCCATCGAGCAGGCCTTGGCCAAGATCAAGCACTGGATGCGCCAAGCCCAGAAGCGAACCATCGAGGACACCTGGCGACGCATCGGCCATCTCGTCTCCTCGATCCACCCAACCGAATGCAGAAACTACTTTCTCAATGCCGGATAGGCTTCCGTCAAAACCTGAAAGGCTCTAGCCTCGCTCTTTCCCACGCTCCAGAAGCGCCACGACCTCCACATGCGGCGACCAGAGAAACTGGTCGATCGGCGTGACCCTTGTGATGCGGTATCCACCTTCCACCAGGATGGAGAGGTCGCGGGCGAGCGTGCCAGGATTGCAGGAAACGGCAGCGACACTCCGGACCGGGGAGCGGGCAAGCTGCCGGCACTGCGCTTCCGCACCCGCACGGGGCGGATCGAAGACGAGCCCGTCGAATCGCTCCAGTTCCTTGACCAGAAGCGGACGGTTGAACAGGTCACGTTTTTCCACGGTAACCGGCTTCAGGTCGGTGGCGCGCTTTGCTCCTTCCTCCAACGCACGGAGCGCACCGGCCTCCCCTTCCACCGCATGGACGCGCGCCGCGCGCGCAAGCCGAAGCGCGAAGGTGCCGCTGCCGGCAAAGAGGTCGGCCACATGTTTGACCCCCTCAAGATGCATGCGAACGAGAGTCGCCATGGCCTCTTCGGCCTGCTCGGTCGCTTGCAGGAAGCCACCAGGAGGGATCGCGACAGGCACATTGCCGAAAAGGACGACGGGCTTCTCGCGCTCCACCAGCACGTCCCCACCGACGGAAAGGCGCGCAAAGCCGCTGGCCAGAACGAGTTCCAGGGCCCTTTGGCGCCTCTTTTCGCTGAGCGGGCCGGAACCATCGACCGCGATGTCGAGCCCTGTCCGGGTGGCGGTCACGGTGAGATGGAAGGGTTTCGGTCCCGTCCCAATCAAACCCGCCAGGGCTCGCAGATCCGGGAGGGCCGAGACGATCTGCGGTACGGCGATCGGGCATTCCTCTATCTCCACGATGCGATGGGACTGGGCGGCGTTGAAGCCGAGCAGCACACGACCGCCAGCGGCGCGCCCCGTAAACGTGACGCGCCTGCGCGATGCAGGAGGGCAGAGCACCAGTGGCTCAACTTGCGCTTCCAGACCCCGGCTCTGCAGCGCGCGCACGACCTTCTCGCGCTTCCATTCCGCATAGGCGGCAGGCGCAAGATGCTGCACGGAGCACCCCCCGCACACGCCGAAATGCGGGCTCGAGGGCGCGACACGAAGAGGCGACGGCTTCTCGATGGAAATAAGCGCGCCCCTGGTCTTTTCGACGTGCGCTGTGATTTCTTCGCCGGGAAGCGCAAAGGGAATATAGACCGGCCCCGCCGGTCCATGCGCGACGCCGTCTCCCTGAGCGCCCAACTCATCGATGGTGAGACGAAGGCTCATACCTTTCGCCCCACGAGCAAGAACTCGCGATTGCCGTCACCGCCTTCGATCGGGGACGGAAGGAGACCGATGGTCTGCCAGCCCGGATTGCCCGGAAGCCAGTCTGCGATCTCCCGCGCGACTGCTTCCGCCTTCTCCGGCGAGCGCAACAACCCACCCTTCCCGATTGCCTCACGGCCCGCCTCGAATTGCGGCTTGACCAGAAAAAGGCCCTGCGCACCTTTCTCGGCCATCTCAAGCGCCGGCGGCAATGCCAGTCTGAGCGATATGAAGCTGACATCCGAAACCAGGAAATCAGGCTTGCGTCCGCCGATCGCATCAAGCGTCAAATGCCGGGCGTTGATACCTTCGAGGCAGGTGACGCGAGAATCCTCGCGCAGCTTCGGATCCATTTGCCCCGTGCCCACATCGATCGCCGTCACATGAGCGGCTCCTCGTTCGAGCAGCACCTGCGTGAACCCACCCGTCGACGCGCCAATATCGAGGGCGTGACGGCCGTTGGGGTCAAGCTTGAAGGCATCCAGACCATGGATCAGCTTCAGGGCCGCACGCGAGACGTAGCGGCGGGCCGGGTCGTCCACCGCGATGTCCACATGCTCTGCGACCGGTTGACCAGGCTTTTCCGCCAGCTCACCCGCGACCCTTACCGTGCCGCGCAGTATCGCATCGCGAGCCCGGGCGCGGCTCTCAAAAAAACCCCGCTCCACCAGAAGCTGGTCGAGGCGGAAACGAGAGGTGGTTGGCGACATCATGGGTGTTTCAGTGCAGGATGCGGCGCGGCGAGGCAAGGTCTATCGCTGTGGGCCATGGCAGAGATCGTGCCATCCCGGATAGGTTCGCTCCGCTCCGGGATGAGAGTGCAAAATGCAACGCCGAAGGTGGTATCGCTTAGGCCCTCGCTGCCTGCTCCGCCTGTCCGAGTGCCGCGAAGACGGTGCGCACGACGCTTGCGGCATCAAGCCCTGCATCGGCATACATCTTTTCCGGCTTCGCCTGATCCATGAAGATGTCCGGCATCACCAGCGGGCGCACCTTCAGCCCGTTGTCGAGCAACCCTTCATGCGCCAGGAAGTGCAGCACATGTGCACCGAAACCGCCAATGGATCCTTCCTCGACGGTCACCAGCACCTCATGCTCGCGGGCAAGGCGGCGGATGAGATCGGCATCCAGCGGCTTGGCGAAGCGTGCATCTGCAACGGTGGTCGAGAGGCCGGCGGCTTCGAGCTCGTCGCCAGCCTTCAGGCAGTCTGCAAGGCGGGTGCCAAGCGAGAGGAGTGCGATCTTGCTGCCTTCGCGAATGACGCGCCCCTTGCCGATCGCAAGCATTTCGCCACGCTGCGGCAAGGCGACGCCCACACCTTCGCCGCGCGGATAGCGGAACGCGATTGGCCCTTCGTCATAGGCGGCGGCGGTGCGCACCATGTGCTTCAGTTCCGCCTCGTCGGCCGCCGCCATGAGGACAATATTGGGAAGCGTTGCGAGGTAGGTTACGTCGAAGGCACCGCAATGGGTGGAACCGTCCGCGCCCACGAATCCCGCGCGGTCGATGGCAAAGCGAACGGGCAGGTTTTGGATCGCCACATCGTGCACCACCTGGTCGTAGGCGCGTTGAAGGAAAGTGGAGTAGATCGCGGCAAAGGGTCTGTAACCCTCCGCGGCAAGGCCTGCCGCAAAAGTCACGGCGTGCTGCTCGGCAATGCCGACATCGAAGGTTCGCTTCGGAAACTCCTTCTCAAAGAGATCAAGGCCAGTGCCCGAAGGCATGGCGGCGGTGATCGCCACAATGCGATCATCCTCGCGGGCTTCTTCGACAAGTGACTGAGCAAACACCTTGGTGTAGCTCGGCGCGCCTGCCGGCGATTTGGCCTGTGCCCCGGTGATCACGTCGAACTTGGCGACACCATGATATTTGTCGGCCGCCGCTTCCGCCGGCGCATATCCTTTGCCCTTCTGGGTAACGACATGGATCAGGACCGGGCCGGTACCATGGTCGCGTATATTGCGGAGCACCGGTACCAGCGCTTCCAGGTCATGACCGTCGATCGGGCCGATATGAAAGAAACCCATCTCCTCGAACAGCGTACCGCCCGTGACATAGCCGCGCGCATGCTCCACCGCGCGGGTAATCGCCCGGTCCACGGTCTTCCCCAGATGTGACGTCAGTTTCTTGCCGACATCGCGGATTCCCTGATAGGCGCGGCCGGAGGCAAGGCGCGCCAGATAAGTGCTCATCGCCCCGGTCGGGGGTGCGATGGACATGTCGTTATCGTTGAGGATCACGATGAGCCGGGCATCAAGCGCGCCGGCGTTGTTCATGGCTTCATAGGCCATGCCCGCCGAAAGCGCGCCGTCGCCAATGACGGCGATCACATGCCGCTGCCCTCCGGAAAGATCGCGTGCCACCGCCATGCCAAGCCCAGCGGAAATCGAGGTGGACGAGTGGGCGGCGCCGAAGGGATCATATTCGCTTTCGGCGCGCTTCGTGAAGCCTGAGAGCCCGCCTTCCTGGCGAAGGGTTCGGATGCGGTCACGACGGCCGGTCAGGATCTTATGCGGGTAGGCCTGATGGCCGACATCCCAGATCAGCCGGTCATGCGGCGTATCGAAGACATAGTGCAGCGCGACGGTGAGTTCGACCACGCCCAGGCCAGCGCCCAGGTGGCCACCGGTTTGAGAGACGGCGTCGATCATCTCAGCGCGCAACTCTTCCGCCAGCAGCGGCAGATCTTCCTCGGGGATCTGCTTGAGGTCCGAGGGAAAACGAACACGATCCAGCAGGGGTGTTTCCGGGGGCGACTTCATCCGCCCCGCCTGCCTATCGTCATCTTGTGTGTTGGACATTGATCTTGCCTGGCTGAATGTGATCGCAGCAGAATCCCGCTGCATTATTTTTCCGGCAGGGGAATGAATTCCTCTTCGTCACCGGGAACGATGTCGAAGCGGCCCGTACGCCATTCCTCCTTCGCCTGTTCGATGCGTTCCTTAGAGGAAGAAACGAAGTTCCACCAGATATAGCGTCGCGATCCGAGCGCCGCACCACCAAACAGCATAAAATGTGCCCCGGTTTGCGCCTCGACCACGGTTTCATCACCCGGACGGAAGACAAGAAGGCGGTCTGACGGGAACGTCTCTCCCGCGATCTCCACCGCGCCTTCGAGGACATAAATGGCCCGTTCCTCCGCAGTCGCGGGGATCTGGAAGCGGGCGCCGGGCGCAAGGCGGATATCGGCATAAAGGGTTTCCGTCGCCGTTTTTACCGGCGCGCGAAGCCCATGAAGATCGCCGATGATAAGGCGGCCTGAAACACCTTCCCAATCGAGCAAAGGAAGATCCTCGCCAAGCGTGTGGGAGAAAGCGGGGGCCACCTCCTCTCCCCCGTCGGGCAGCGCCAGCCAGGTCTGCAAACCTGATATGGACAAAGGTGCGCCGCGGATCTCCTCCGGCGTGCGCTCCGAGTGGACGATGCCGCGCCCCGCCGTCATCAGGTTCAGGTCACCGGGCTCGATCACCATCTCGGTGCCGAGCGAGTCACGGTGACGGATGCGACCGTCGAAAAGATAGGTGACCGTGGCAAGCCCTATATGCGGATGCGGCCGCACATCCACCGCCTGTCCCGCGCGCAGGATGGCCGGTCCCATCCGATCAAAGAAAATGAAGGGACCGACGAGCCGACGCTTTGCCGAAGGAAGTGCTCGGCGCACCTGGAACTCACCGATATCGGCCGTACGCGGCACGATCAGTGTTTCGATCGCATCGCAGGCAGAGGCGTCGCCTGCGACTGGATCCTTACCGGGAAAGAAACTCATGGGTACCTCGCACCGAAACCGGCGGAGCTTAGACCTCTTCCAGGATGCGGAACAGCCCCTTTTGAGGAACGGCGCCCGACCTCACTTGGGGTCGAGCGGCTCGGTGCCGACCGGCGCGCCCTCGCGGGACAGGCGAATCTTTTCGACCTTGTCCTCAGCCGCCTTCAGCAACCGGTCGCAATGGGCCTTCAGCGCCTCGCCGCGCTCATAGATCCGGATCGATTGCTCGAGAGGAACGTCGCCCCGCTCTAGATCGTTGACGATATTCTCAAGAGCTTCCAGCGCCTGCTCGAAGCTCATGGCCTTGATGTCGTCATTGTTCGCCGGGGTATCGTTTCCGGTCATCATCTTTACCCTTTCATCAAGCGCCCGACATGGGCGGCCACCGAGAGGCCGAGCCCCTCAAGGTCGTAACCGCCCTCCAGCAGGCTGACAACCCGATTGGACGACCAGCGTCCAGCACTTTCCATCAGCTTCGCCGTGGCCCAGCTGAAATCCTGCTCGGTGAAGTTGAGCTCGGCCAGCGGATCGCGGTGATGGGCATCGAAGCCGGCCGAGATAATGATGAGATCGGGCTGGAATTCATCGATGCGTGGAAGAATAGCCGTCTCGAGAGCCTCACGAAAGAGGTCGCTGCCGCTGCCGGGCGCCAGCGGAACATTGACGATATTCCCCGCCCCCGTCTCGGATGAAGCGCCGGTGCCGGGATAGAGCGGCATCTGATGGGTCGAGCAGTAGAGCACGGAAGGATCGTCCCGGAAGATATCCTGCGTTCCATTGCCGTGGTGCACGTCCCAATCCACGATGGCGACCCGCTCGGCCACGTGGGCCTTCCGCGCATAACGCGCCGCGATCGCGGCATTGTTGAACAGGCAGAACCCCATGGCTCTGTCCCTCTCCGCGTGGTGCCCGGGCGGGCGCGTGGCGACGAAGACATTGTCTGCTCTGCCGGTGAAGACGTCGTCCACAGCCGTGACCGATGCTCCCACTGCAGCAAGCGCAGCGTCCCAGCTACGCGGGCTTACCACCGTGTCCGCGTCGATCCGTTCCATACCTTCTGCCGGAATCGCTTCCCTGACCCTGTGAATATAGGTTTGCGGGTGGGCTAAAAGCAGCATCCCTTCGTCCGCCAGCGGCGCCTCCACCCGATCGAGCGGATCGAAGACGTCGTGGGCGAGCACCTTGGCAATGGCCCGGAGTCTGTCCGGGCGCTCGGGATGCCCAGGCGGCACAAGATGCTCCAGGCAGACTGGGTGGGTGTATAGTCGTGTGGCCATAGCCCCGTATAAGGGTTGGAGTTGCGTTTGGCCACGCCTGGAATGCACCCTCAACAGGTGCGCGTTTTGTTTCGGGAAATGCTCCGATCAGAGGATTTCGGTCGATACGATCTCGATCCCAAAGCCGTCGAGGCCGACATAATGGCGTTCGCGCGAGGCCAGAAGCCGGATGGAAGTGATGCCGAGATCCTTGAGGATCTGCGCGCCCAGGCCAATCTCGCGCCACTCGCTCTCGCGCTTGATGGCCTCTTCGTGATCCTCACCCTCACGGCGCCTCTGCTGATGCGCCACCCCAACGGAACCTGCGCGCAGATAGACCAGCACGCCCCGTCCTTCCATGCGCTCCAGCACATGCTGTAGGCGCCTTTCGACGCCGAAGACGTCTTCCACGACATCTTCCGTATGAAGCCGGACCGGAACATCCTGCCCGTCCCGAACGTCTCCCAACACAATGGCCAGATGCTGCATTGCCTCCCATGGCAGGGTATAGGCGTAGGCCATCGCTTGGCCAGCGGCCGTGTTGATCGGGAACGTAGCGACGCGCTCGACCAGCGTCTCCTGCCGCTGGCGATAGGCAATGAGATCGGCGACGGAAACCTGCTTCAATCCGTGCTTCTGAGCAAAGCTCACGACCTGCGGGCCGCGCATCACGGTCCCATCGTCATTCACCAGCTCGCAGATGACACCGATCGGCGGCAGGCCTGCAAGGCGGCAGAGATCCACGGCTGCTTCCGTATGGCCGGAGCGCATGAGCACCCCGCCCTCCCGCGCGACGAGCGGGAAAATATGGCCGGGACGCACGAAATCCTGTGCTCCGACATTGGGGTTTGCGAGATTGCGCACGGTGAGCGTGCGATCTTCCGCGGAAATGCCCGTCGTCGTGCCATGCTTGAAATCGATGCTGACCGTGAACGCGGTCTGGTGGGGAGCATCGTTCTCCGCAACCATCGGGGCAAGGTTGAGCCGACGCGCTTCCTCGCGCGGCATGGGTGCGCACACGATGCCCGAAGTATGACGAACGATGAACGCCATCTTCTCCGGCGTGCAATGAACCGCGGCAACGATCAGGTCGCCTTCGTTCTCGCGGCCGTCATCGTCCATGACGACCACGATCTCGCCGCGTTCGAATGCGCGGAGGGCTTCGACGACTTGTTTCTGATCGTAGGGCATGTTCCCTCCCGGGATTAGCGCAATAGGTTCGGTAAGGCAGTAGGGCAATAGGGAATTAAAGCGGGACGGGAAAGAGCTTTCGCGAACATTCCCGCGCCGGCAGTCCTATCCCTGTCCCGTTTGCCCCCGATGTCTCAGATAATGGTCGGCGATCGCGCAGGCGACCATTGCTTCCCCGATCGGGACCGCGCGGATGCCGACACAGGGATCGTGCCTGCCCTTCGTCACGATCTCGACCTCCGCTCCCTGCCGATCAACCGAGCGGCGGGGTGTCAGGATCGAGGAAGTGGGCTTTACGGCAAACCGGGCAATGATGGGCTGCCCCGTCGAGATGCCGCCGAGAATCCCGCCGGCATTGTTGGACAGGAAACGAGGCCGGCCGTCATTGCCCGCCCGCATCTCATCGGCGTTCTCCTCGCCACGAATACGCGCGGCCTCGAAACCTATGCCTATCTCCACTCCCTTGACGGCGTTGATCGACATGAGATTGGCGCAGATATCCTGATCGAGCTTGCCATAGACGGGCGCACCAAGCCCCGCGGGCACGCCTTCGGCCACGACTTCGACCACCGCGCCGACGGAAGATCCGGCCTTTCGGATGCCGTCGAGATAGTCCGAAAACACGGGAACGGATTGCGGATCGGGTGTGAAGAAGGGGTTGTCAGGATCGTGCACGAAGTCCCAGTTCCAGTTCGCCCGATCGATATCCTTCTCGCCCATCGAAATCAGCGCTGCGCGCACCACCATGCCGGGCACGACCTTGCGGGCGAGCGCACCGGCAGCCACACGGGCAGCGGTTTCACGCGCCGACGAACGGCCCCCACCGCGGTAATCCCTGAGGCCGTATTTCACGTCATAGGTATAGTCGGCGTGACCGGGACGGTAGCGCTCGGCGATCTCGCCATAGTCCTTGGAACGCTGGTCGAGATTCTCGATCAGCATAGAGATCGGCGTGCCGGTGGTGACCAGGGAATCGCCTTTCTCCATTACGCCGGATAATATCTTGACCTCATCCGGCTCACGGCGCTGGGTGACGAAACGGGACTGTCCCGGCCTGCGGCGGTCGAGATCGGCCTGAATTTCGGCGCGCGTGAAATGGATTCCGGGCGGACAACCATCAATGATGCAGCCGATGGCGGGGCCATGGCTCTCCCCCCAGGTGGTGACGCGAAAAAGATGGCCGAATGTGTTGTGTGACATCGAAAAGATTCCTTCCCCATAAGGGGGCGGCCATGCTTCTATTTTGGTTTGGCGGCGCGGTCAAACCGCGCATTGCTTCGGTTTGGACACATTTGCGACTTGTAGCTTTTGTAACGTCGCGGTCCTGCTCGATCAGATCGATGAGGTTTCGAAACATGCGAATCGCGGTTGCAGCTCTTGTCCTCGGGCTCATTTGCACTCCGGCTTTGGCGGCCGATGCGGAAGGCAAGATTACGTCGGTGGACCCGGAGACGATGACGATCACGCTCGATGACGGCTCCACGTACAAGCTCCCGCCCGAAGTGGACATGGAAGCGATCAGCGACGGCGCTGAGGTCGTGATTGCCTACCAGGTCGATGACAAAGGCGAGCGGCAGATTACCGACATGTTCTTGCCGGAATAATGGCTAGAGCCATTCCAGCCTGCCGTTTTGGATCCGCAGGATTCGATTCTGCGGGACCTCCAGGCTGGCGGCGTCCTCGCCGGGCATCTCTTCCAGCCAGTGAAAGATTGCGCGAATGACCCCGCCATGGGTCACGCAGATGGTTGGCCGCGCGACCTCATCAAGCCATGAGCGAATTCGCAAGGCCATCGTCTCATAATTTTCTGCGCCCGGACCCGGCGGGAGGAAGCGCCACTTGTTGCGTGTGCGCTCATCGGTACAGCCCGGAGATCGTTCCTCGAGCTCGCTATAGGTGAAGCCCTGCCAGGAACCGAAATGCACCTCCATAAGGCGCGGATCGGTGCGGAAGCCCGCGGGCGGCATCCCAAGCTGGAGACGGATGCGCTCCATGGTTTCGCGCGTGCGACGAAGAGGGCTCGCCACGAAATCGAATGAGGAGGGATCGGGCACAAGCTCGGCGAGACGGCGGCCGTTGCGATCGGCTTGAACGCGGCCGCGCTCGTTGATGTCGGTATCCGCCTGCCCCTGGAGACGCTCTTCCACGTTCCAGTCGGTCTCGCCATGGCGCACGATGTACACGAGCGGAAGCACGCTTGCCCTCGCAGAAACGGGGCGCCGTCGCCCCTCGGATCGAGATATGGCCTAGTCGCCGTTCACGGAAATATCAGGGGCATCCACGGCTTTCATGCCGACCACATGGTAGCCCGAATCGGCGTGAAGCACTTCCCCCGTGACCGCGCGAGACAGATGCGACAGCAGATAAAGCGCCGTGTCGCCCACTTCCTCGATCGTCACCACCCGCTTCAGCGGCGAGTTGTATTCGTTCCAGCGCAGGATGTAGCGGAAATCGCCGATGCCCGACGCGGCGAGCGTCTTGATCGGCCCTGCCGAAATGGCGTTCACACGGATGTTCTTGTCGCCAAGATCGACGGCCAAATAGCGGACGCTCGCTTCGAGCGCAGCCTTGGCGACGCCCATCACATTGTAGTGCGGCATCACCTTCTCGGCGCCGTAATAAGTGAGCGTGATGATGGAACCGCCATCGGTCATCAGCCGCTCCGCCCGCTTGGCGACGGCCGTCAGGGAATAGACCGATATATCCATGGTGCGCAGGAAGTTCTCCCGCGTGGTCTCGACATAGCGGCCAGTCAGCTCGTCCTTGTCGGAAAAGGCGATGGCATGAACGAGAAAATCGAGTTTGCCCCAGCGCTTCTCCACCTCCGCGAAGACCTCGTCGATCGAGTCGGGATCGGTGACGTCGCAATGGCCGACCACGAGAGCGCCAAGCTCTGCGGCAAGCGGCTCCACTCGCTTCTTCATGGCATCACCCTGGTAAGTAAGGGCAAGCTCGGCCCCCTCGGCGGCACATGCCTTGCAAATGCCCCAGGCAATCGAGCGGTTGTTCGCCACGCCGAGAACGAGACCCCGTTTGCCGGCCATCAGGCCATTCCCACCTGCCATGTCGATTCTCCGAACTCAAGTTGCGGCGGACGCCGTATCGCACAGCGGCAGCATCGCATCAAGCGTGCAACCGGGAAAGACCGCCCTCGGGTTTTGCTCGGAAAAGTTGTCAGACCTCGGCCTTGCGGAAAAGCTCCTCGAGAGCGGGATCCCCGCCCGCCGGCAGCATGATGCGCACATGAGCATAGAGGTCGCCGTTGCCGCCGCCTTTCAGCGGAAGGCCGCGGCCTTTCAAGCGCAGGGTACGATCCGAACTGGACCATGCCGGAACCTTCACAGCGACCTTTCCGGTGGGGGTATCGACCGTTACCTTCGCGCCCAGCACCGCGTCGCGAAGACTGACGGGCAGGTCCACATGGAGATCGCGGCCTTCAACGCGGAAAAGCGGATGCGGCCGCAGCCGTAGCTTCACCAGCGCATCTCCGCGCTCGCCGAAGGGCGTTTCAGCACCCTGCCCCTTCAGCCGGATCGTCTGCCCATCTTCCACATAGCGCGGCAGCTTGACCGCGATGCGACGTCCATCAGGGAAGATTGCGGTTACCTTGGCTTCGGAAGCGACATCCTCCACGCTCACATCCAGCGTGGCGTTGATATCGCCCAGCCCCTCGGGCCGTGCGCTGCTCGCGCCCTGCGCTCCCCGGAAAGCCTGACCGAAGATCTCGCTGAAGATATCGCCGGCATCGCCACCGAAACCGCTGCTGCGAAATTCGAAATGCGTGCGTCCCGGGCCTCCGCCAGCGCGCTGAAAACCGGCAAAGGGATCACCCCCGGCCGCCTCGAATCCCTGGAAACGAGGCTTGCCCGCGGCGTCGATCTCTCCATTGTCGAAGGCTTTGCGCTTCTGCTCGTCGCCGAGGATCTCGTAAGCCTGGTTGACTTCGGAAAAGCGTTCCTTCGCCTGCGGATCATCCGGCCGCTGGTCGGGATGGTATTTCTTGGCGAGGCGGCGAAAAGCCGCCTTTATGTCCTTGGCCGACGCGCTTTTCGACACGCCGAGCACTTCATAAGGGTCTCTCATTCTGCCTAGCCCAAAGGCGGCAGGAAGTGCCGCGAAAGAGTGTTTTTGCCAATAGATTCAGCATTCACCCGATATATGCGCATTCGGGCGGCCAAATTCCAGAGGGAGGCGTGAGTCCACTATTGCTGCTCGAATCTGCGCATCCGCAGATTGCCGGCCGCATCGCGGCAGGCCTTCCCCTGATAGAGACCGATTCCGTCGAAGCTTTCTCGGGTGGTCGTGAAGGCAAGGCACTCCGCTTCACCGCTATAAGCGGTGATCAGGCCCCGGGCGCCGCTTTCGGGATTTTCCCAAGGCAGGCCGGCAGTTTCGCCGGGGACAGACGAAAGCGCTGCGAGGATTGCCTGTCCATCCTTCGCCAGGCTGTCATCGGAAAAGACACGTGTTTGCCGCGGAACAGAGCCCGTCGTAAGCACCGTGTCGAGGGAGGCTTTCTTTCCACCGATGACGCACGCCTGGGCTGAAACAGATATGACGAAAAGAGCCGCCACCTTTCCAAAGGTGCGCAGGGCCAAACGGCTGCCGGTTTCTGTCTCTTGCGTCATTCCAGACAATCGGCGATCTCCTCAGGAAAACAAAATGAGCAACACGATGATTAAAAATGACTTAAACCAAGCGGATTTCACCGAAGCTGGAGAACCCTTCCGCCTCTTTGCAGAATGGCTGCAAGACGCAGAACGCTCCGAGCCCAACGACCCGAACGCCACGGCGCTCGCAACGGTGGACCCGGATGGGATGCCGAACGTACGAATGGTCCTGCTCAAGGGATTCGATGAGCGAGGATTCGTTTTTTATACCAATTTTGAAAGCGTAAAGGGACAGGAAATTTTATCGTCCATGAAGGCAGCGCTCTGTTTCCACTGGAAAAGCCTGCGTCGCCAGGTGCGGGTCAGGGGTCCCGTGGAACAGGTGCCCGACGAGGAGGCTGACGCTTACTATGCATCGCGCCCGCGCGGCAGCCGGATAGGCGCTTGGGCATCAAAGCAGTCGCGTCCACTCGAGAGCCGTTTTGCGCTGGAAAAGGCAGTCGCCGAATACACGGCCAAATTCGCAGTGGGCGAGATCCCGCGTCCCTCTTACTGGTCCGGTTTCCGCATCGTGCCGGTCAGCATCGAATTCTGGCACGACCGGCCCTTCCGCCTGCATGACCGCGTCCTTTTCAAGCGTGAGGGCGACGAGGGCTGGTCGAAGACCAGGCTCTATCCCTGACGGCCGGTCGTGGGCCCGGCGCATCCCGATCCCCTTCACTGCCAAGACCATCGCAAACTCACGCGGTCGTTGAGCATGTCTGGCCTAGCGGTTAGATTGAAGGGGAAGAGATGGAGGCGCCATGCTCGCGCGACCGGAAAAGTTCAAATGCGTTGAGTGCGGCAAGGCGATGGGCACTCCGGGCTTCGCCTATTACCAAGGTTTGATCGAGAACGGGGCGGCTTACTGGTCGGACCGCGGCGTGCTTTGCTCGATCCAATGTTCGCTCGCCCATCACCAGAAGCGCTCCGCCGAAGGCACGCTACCCACCGGTCCTGCGCCCGATCCCTTCGAGGGCGATTAGGTCTGTCGTTGCGGGGCGAACTGCGGCGCCTCGGCGATAAGGCTGCAGAGCTGCGGAGGCGCCCTTCTTTTCTCATCCGGCCGACGCGGCTCTAAAAACCGCCAGTTGAGCCTCGAAGGCACGCTTGTAGGCTGGCCGCGCCTTACCACGGTCGACATAAGCGGAGAGGTTCTGATATTCCTCCACCAGCCCCGATCCTTCTAATCTGCGCAGGACCGTCACCATTAGCAGGTCACCGGCGCTGAAAGCCCCGTCGAGCCAGTCGGCATCGCCGAGACGATCGGAAAGCTCGCGCAACCGGTTGCGGATACGCCCCTCGACCAGAGGCAGGCGCTGCTCGTACCAGGTCTCCTCGCCCTCCAGATACCTGGCCATTTCTCGCTCGACCACCGGGGGCTCGATCGTGCTGAGCGCCGCAAACATCCATGTGATCGCGCGAGCCCGGGCGTTCGCGTCTTCCGGCAGCAAGCCCGCATGCCGCTCCGCAATGTGAAACACGATCGCCCCCGACTCGAATAAGGTGAGATTGCCTTCCTCATAGGTCGGGATCTGCCCGAATGGATGAAGCGCCAGATGCGCGGGTTCCTTCATCGCCTTGAACGAAAGAAGGCGAACTTCGTAAGGCTGTCCCACTTCCTCAAGGGCCCAGCGAACGCGCATGTCACGCGCGAGGCCCCTGCCGCGATCGGGGGACTGTTCAAAGGCCGTAATGATGGGGGTCATTGTCCTCTCCGTGGCTCATCCGCCTTGAAGACGACTGGCCAATGGAGATTCCGACGCCCTTGCTTGAAGATAATCCAGTGTCGAATGACGGCGGGTCAGGGCTTCGTTCCAGCCGCTTCCCGCTCGATCGCCCGCCAACCGATGTCGCGTCGACAAAAACCCTCCGGCCAATCGATCCGGCCGATGGCGTCATAGGCCTTGTCCCGCGCTTCGGTCACGGTGCTGCCGAGCGCCGTCACGTTGAGCACGCGGCCGCCATTTGCGACCAGTTCGCCGTCCTTCAGGGCGGTGCCGGCATGAAAGATCTCGACGCCTTCAGCCGTAGCGGCCTCCGATCCCCGGATCACCGAACCCTTTTCGGGCGTGCCGGGATAACCCTTTGCAGCCATGACCACGGTGAGTGCCGCATCGTCGCTCCAACGCACGGACATATGCGCAAGCTGGCCATCGACCGCGCCCTTCATCAATGATAAAAGATCGTCCTTCAGCCGGAGCATCAGCACCTGGCATTCGGGATCCCCAAAGCGCACATTGTATTCGATGAGCTTCGGACCTTCGTCCGTGATCATGAGCCCTGCATAGAGCACGCCAATGAACGGCGCCCCCTTTTCCTCCATGCCCTTCAATGTCGGCTCGATGATCTCCCCCATCACCCTGGAAATCATCTCGGGCGACATTACGGGCGCCGGGGAATAGGCGCCCATTCCGCCGGTATTCGGACCCGTATCGCCCTCGCCCACACGTTTGTGGTCCTGTGCGGTTCCAAATGGCAGCGCCGTCTTGCCGTCGCAGAGGCAGAAGAAGCTCGCCTCCTCACCCTCCAACAATTCCTCGATCACCACCTCCGCGCCTGCATCGCCGAAAATGCCGGAAAAACAATCATCGACGGCAGCAAAGGCCTCGTCCTCGGTCATGGCGATCGTGACGCCCTTCCCGGCGGCCAGCCCGTCCGCCTTGATGACGATGGGGGTGCCCACCTTGCGCAGATAATCCTTGGCATGCGTCGCATCACCGAAGCGGGCATAGGCGGCGGTGGGAATGCCGTATGCTGCGCAGAGATCCTTGGTGAAGCCCTTCGACCCTTCCAGCTGCGCTGCCTCAGCCGTCGGCCCGAAGACCGGAATCCCGGCGGCGATCAGGTCATCGGCAAGACCCGCCACCAGGGGCGCCTCAGGGCCGACCACCACGAAGTCCACCCCATTGTCCCGGCAGAAATCGACCACCGCACCATTATCGCGGATATCGAGCTCGACACATTCGGCATGTTTGGCAATGCCCGGATTTCCAGGCGCGGCATAGAGTCTCTCCAGGAGAGGCGAAGCGGTCAGTTTCCACGCCAGAGCATGCTCGCGCCCGCCCGACCCGATGAGGAGAACTTTCATGAACCTGCCCGTTATCCCGATTTCGTGACACCGGGCTATGGCCGAAACGGGCCGAGGTCAAGCCGCGAGAAGACATATCAAGAAAGGATTGGCTTGACGTAGACCGCCCGGCTTGCCACTCCAGTTCGCGTCTCCGCAGGCGAGAGGTTAGTGCAGATGGACGTCATCCAATCCCGGCAGATGCGTGGCCGTGTTGCCGATGCGCCGTCCGGCCACTGGGTCTACCGCCTCCTGCCTCGCATAGCCTGGCCCTATGCTCAGCTTGCCCGCTGGGATCGTCCGATCGGCTGGAAGCTCCTGCTTTGGCCCTGCTGGTGGTCTCTTGCGATGGCCGCTGCCTCAGGTGCCGTTCCCGGCGCCCGGATATTAAGCGAGATGCCGTCGCTGTGGCACCTCTTCCTCTTCCTCGTGGGTGCCATCGCGATGCGCGGTGCCGGCTGCACCTATAACGACATCGTCGACCTGGATATCGACGAGAAGGTGGAGCGGACCCGCTCGCGCCCGCTTCCCTCCGGCCAGGTCTCGCGGAAGCAGGCGTGGTCCTTCCTCGTGGCGCAGGCGCTGGTGGGGCTTCTGGTGCTCTTGCAGTTCAATGCCTTCGCAATCCTGGTGGGGCTCGCGTCGCTCCTGGTGGTGGCGGTCTATCCCTTCGCGAAGAGATTCACGGACTGGCCCCAGTTCTTTCTGGGGCTTGCATTTTCCTGGGGTGCGCTGATGGGCTGGGCCGTATATTTCGGCAGCCTATCGCTGGCGCCTTTCCTCCTTTATTGCGGCTCGATCCTGTGGGTGATCGGATATGACACGATCTATGCCCATCAGGACAAGGAGGATGATGCGCTGGTCGGCGTCCGCTCCACCGCACGCCTGTTCGCGGAGCATACCAAACGCTGGCTCGTCGCGCTCTATGGCGGAGCGCTTCTCTTCTTCGCCGTCGCCTTTGCTCTTGCCGCCGTGCCCATGCCGGCGCTTGCCGGGCTGGTCGCGGCCGGCGCGCATATGGCGCGGCAGATCCGGGTCCTCGATATCGACGATCCGGATCAGTGCCTGGCGCTGTTCAAATCCAACTCGGTCGTGGGCTGGCTGATCTTTCTGGGCCTCCTTTGCGGAGGAGCCTGGGCCTCGATCAGCCCGTATTTCTGATTGCCGGCTTCCACCCCGGCAGTGATCTCTACAGCGCTTCCTGCGTGTCCGAACGACCAGCCGGGCCTGCGGCGATAATCTCCTCGCCATCGACCACGAGACGCAGGCCGAGCGTGCCTTTCCTGCGGCGCGCGAGGAAGCGGGGAC
The DNA here is from genome assembly GCF_000518985.1 of Chelativorans sp. J32. Classification (GTDB taxonomy): domain Bacteria; phylum Pseudomonadota; class Alphaproteobacteria; order Rhizobiales; family Rhizobiaceae; genus Chelativorans. The sequence goes on along the minus strand of NZ_JAEQ01000008.1, from coordinate 133,530 downwards.
GACGCAGGCGCACGGCGCTGCCCTGGCGTCGATCCTGCGCCACGCGCTTCTTCACATTCCCCAACGACTCATCGAGGGTGCGCGCTATGCCGTCGGACTCGACCAACAGCATCGGCAGTTGAAAGGCTTCCGCCCAGGCACGCCAATCGGCAGCGACATCGTCGAGGTCCCCAGCCACAAGCAGAGGCACGGACAATTTCGGGTCGGTGTGGAGGAGTTCCAGCGTGATCGTCACCTGGCCATCCTCATCCTCGATCGCGCGCGCGGCAACGCCACGGAAAGCGGACGGGGGCAAGGCGAAGGTGACCGGCAGCTGAGCCTTGTCCAGGACGCGGCGCATGCGGACGCCACGAGGACCGATCGTGAAGGTTACCTCTCCAAAACTATCTTGCGCTGCGTAGCTTACCACCTGCGGCAGGCGGAACGGATCGAGCCGTAGCGCCCGCCCAGCCCAGACCGGTTTCAGACCAATTGCCATTGTTGCCTTCCTGTTGCTCCCGAGAGCCGGTTGTCCGGTTCTCCCCGACCAGTTGACCCGGTCTGTATGGAGGGAAGACTAGCCCCGGGGTTCTTACTTCCGGGCTTAGAAAGTCAGTTAAATTTTGCTGATTACGCGCCAGCGCATTTTACGACAAGATAAGCTTTGTGAAGACTTTCTCACCGAAGTGACGGGGTTCAGATCACCTTGCCGGGATTCATGATGCCCGCCGGGTCGAACGCCGTTTTCACGCGGCGCATGAGATCCGTGGCGACCGGTGACTGGGTGGCAAGAAGCTCCTCCCTCTTCATGCGGCCGATGCCGTGCTCGGCCGAAAAAGAGCCGCCGAGGGAACGGACGATGGCGTGCACCGCATCGTTCATCGCCCGGTAGTGGCCGAGATATTCCTCTGCGGAGAAACCGACAGGCTGGGCGATGTTGTAGTGCAGATTGCCATCGCCCATGTGGCCGAAACAAACGACGCGGGCGCCGGGCACGATCTCCTGGACGGCCAGTGCAGCGCGGGCAATGAATTCGGGGATTGCAGCCACCGGCACGGAGATGTCGTGCTTGATCGAGCTGCCTTCGTGCCTTTGGGCGTCCGACATGTCTTCACGCATCTGGCGCAGCACTTGCTGCTGGGTCTCGTTCTGCGCGATGGTCGCGTCGTTAACGTAATCTGACTCGAAGGCGGTCTCCAGTATGTCCTCGATGAGGGCGCGCGCGTCTTCTGCCGAACGGCCCGAGGAGATCTCGAGCATCACGTTCCATGGATGAGGCTCGGCCAAGGGCGGCCGGTGCACTGGAAAATGCCGCAGCACGAAATCGAGCGGGGTTCTCTCTATCAGTTCGAACATTGTGAGCGCCGTGCCGGCCTTGTCGTTCGCAAGCTCGAACAGCCTCAGAGCATCGACTGGTGAACCGAGGCCCACCCAGGCAAGCTCACGCCCCTTCGGCTTGGGATAGAGCTTCACGACCGCTGCCGTGATGACGCCCAGCGTGCCCTCGGCGCCGATGAAGAGATCCTTCAGATCGTAGCCGGTATTGTCCTTCTTGAGCTTGCGAAGGTCGTCGAAAATCTCACCGGTGGGCAGGACGACCTCCAGGCCGAGGCAGAGATCCCGCGCCACGCCGTAAGCGAGTGCGCCGATACCGCCGGCATTCGAGGAGAGATTGCCGCCGATCTGGCAAGACCCTTGCGAGCCAAGAGCAAGCGGGAAGAGGCGATCATTCTTCGCCGCCTCCTCCTGGAGCACTTGGAGCACGACACCGGCCTCGACCGTTGCGGTGTTGGAGGAAAGGTCGATCTCCCGGATACGGTTGAGACGCGCGGTGGAAAGGATGACTTCGCGGCCCGTGGCATCCGGCATCTGGCCACCGACAAGACCTGTATTGCCGCCCTGCGGAACGATCGGCGTGCCCGTCTCCGTTGCGAGCTTCAGGATCCTGCTTACTTCCGCCGTGCTGCCCGGCTTCAGCACCAGGCTGCTGCGGCCGCCACTCCACAGGCCACGACGCTCTATGAGATGAGGAGCGATATCGGCTGGATCCGTAAGAGCGTGCCGCTCGCCCACAATGGCAACGAAGCGCTCAACGAGGGCTGGATCAAGCATATCCGTCTCAATATCCATGGGCATTCACTCCATGCCGGCTCAATCCCGTGGGGCGGCCGCCCGCGCCAGACGATCATTGATCGCTTCTCCGAGCCCATGCCTGGGCACCGGCTCGACAGCGATGGTCTTAGCACCGGAAGCATCGAGCTTGGAGAGATAGGAGAAGAGATTGGCCGCCGCCTCGCGAAGATCCGCGGCGGGCGAAAGATTGAGGGTCAGGACAGCCTGTGCCGCTCCCCTCGCCCGGTCCGGCCCGAAGGCAAGCAGCGCCTCGCCCGGCAGAATCTCGTCGATGTCGAGCCTGATCCCCGCCTGCGGTGCATAATGCGAGGCGAGCATTCCCGGAGCTTGAACGCCCCGTGCCCCACGCTTCACCGGCGCACCAGCAGCGCGCTCGATCTCCTCGACAGCCAGTCCGCCCGGGCGCAGGAGGACGATCCCGTCCTCCGCCACTTTGACGATGGTGGATTCGAGTCCGACCCTGGTCGGGCCGCCATCGACAATAAGCTTGATGCGATCACCGAGCGCCGCGTCTACCGCCTGCGCGGTGGTTCCCGTCACGCGGCCGGATATATTGGCGCTGGGAGCAGCGAGCGGGCGCCCGAGCCGGGCGATCACCTCACGGCCGAAACCTTGCGGGCAGCGCAGCGCGATCGTGTCCAGCCCGGCGGTGACGAGCGGATGAATCCCTGAAGCGTCGCGCTGCGGCAATACGAGCGTGAGGGGGCCGGGCCAGAAGGCTTCAGCCAGGCGCTGCGCTAGCGGTGAGAAGTGAGCGATCCGCTGCGCCATATTGACATCGGCCACATGGGCAATGAGCGGATTGAAGCGGGGCCTGCCCTTCGCCTCAAAGATGCGAGCGACCGCCTCGCCATTGGTGGCATCAGCTGCAAGTCCGTAGACCGTCTCCGTGGGGATTGCGACCGGCTCCCCCGTCACCAGCAGGCGGCTGGCTGCGTCAAGAGCATTCTCCTGCGGAAGGATCTCGGCCACGCTCATTCCCTTTTACTGCAAGGTGCCTATCCCGACGAAGGGCCGAGGGCAAGGCTTAGCCTAACTGCCGCGGCTGATGGCCTACCCCGCGATCTTCGAGAAATCCGCCACCTGACCGGTCGCCTCACGGATGCGCTTCAGGAGGCCAAGGCGATTGGCGCGTATTGAATCATTCTCGTCATTTACGAGGACTTTCTCGAAGAATGAATCGATAGGCTCGCGCAGCGCGGCCAGCGCCGTCATGGCGGCGGAAAAGTTTTGTTTCTGAATCGCTTCGCCGGCTTCCTTCTCGGCCTGATTCACCGCGCTGAAGAGGCGCATCTCCGCCTCTTCCTTGAGAAGCGCGGGATCGACGGCCTCGGCAATCCTGGTACCCTTCTTCTCCTCGGCCGCAAGGATGTTCGCCGCCCGCTTGGTGCCCGCGAGCAGGTTCTGGCCGGTTTCGGTGCCGAGCAAGTTCGAAAGCGCTTCGACACGGCGAACGATCAGGAGCAGGTCGTCGTTGGATGAAGGCGTGATCTCCCCCCTTGAGGGGGAGATGCCCGGCAGTGCCTTGGCGGTGTCCTTACCCCCCTCTGTCGCCTTCGGCGACATCTCCCCCTCAAGGGGAGAGATCGGGCGGCCACTCGCCAGAACCGCGTCGATGAGATCGTAGCGCGCGCCCTTGTCGCGCAGGTAGACTTTCAGGCGGTCGTGGAAGAAGGAGAGGAGGTCATCGCTAGCCACAATGGGATCATACGGAAACGCTAATCGCGGAGGAGAATCAACCAACAAGAATGCAATCTTTTGCCTAGTTGTCATACGCTTGGTCGATCGCTCAACCATCATCAAGTGAGCAAAATGGTTGAGCATTTTCTTGTCGGCAAAGCGATCCTGCAAGATTGCCAATATTGGGAGCATTGCGCCCACTATAAGCTCGGACAGTTCAGCTCTCACCCCATTCTCCACCACGATCCGGATCACGCCGAGCGCGGCGCGGCGGAGCGCATACGGGTCCTTGCTCCCTGTCGGCTTCTCGTCGATGGCCCAGAAGCCCACGAGCGTATCGAGCTTGTCGGCAAGCGCGACCGCCACCGAGACCGGATCGGTCGGCACGATATCTGACGGCCCGAGCGGCTTGTAATGCTCTTCGAGCGCGCGGGCGACAGACGGGTGCTCGCCCTGAAGCTCGGCATACTTGCGGCCCATTGCGCCCTGGAGTTCCGGGAACTCGCCCACCACCTCCGTTTGCAAATCGGCCTTGGCGAGCACGGCCGCGCGTTCGGCAAGCGCAGGATCGGCGCCGACGATCGGGGCCAACTCGCGCGCCAGCCGGCGGATGCGCTCCACGCGCTCGCCTTGCGTGCCGAGCTTGGCATGGAAGGTGACGTTCAGATGGTCGAGCCGCGCCATGCGCTGGTCGAGCGGCTTCTTGAGATCCAGGCCGAATTTTTCGGCGGAGTCCTTTAACCGGTCGAGGTCCGGCAGGTCGGCCTGGTCCGTTTTCCAGAAATAGAGCGCGTCGGAAAGGCGCGCGCGTACTACCTTGCCGTTGCCGTAGGCGATCTCCTTGCCGCCATCCGAAGCCTCGATATTGGCCGTGATGATGAAACGGTTGGAGAGTTTTCCCGCCTCGCCCTGCGGGCGCGTGACGAAGCACTTCTGGTTGGCGCGGATGGTCAGACGGACGACCTCAGGCGGGATTTCCAGATAGGCCTCCTCGAACTCACCCATCAGCACCGCCGGCCATTCGACAAGGCCGGAGACCTCTTCCAGGAGGCCCTCGTCCTCGACCAGTTCCAGGCCGCTTGCGAAAGCAAGGTTCTTCGCGTCATCAAGGATGATGCGCCTGCGCCGCTCGGCATCGAGTACGACCTTCGCCTGTTCCAGCTTCTCCACATAGTCATCGAAACGGCGGACGGTGATCGCCCCCGGCGCGTGGAAGCGATGGCCGTAGGTGACGTTGCCGGAGCGGATGCCGTCGATCTCGAAATCGACCACCACCGGCTCCTCGGTCTCCGGGCCGAAGGTGCAGATGATGGACTGCAGCGGGCGGACCCAGCGCAGCGAGCCCGGATTGCGGGAGGCCGCGCCCCAGCGCATGGATTTCGGCCAGGGGAAATCGCGGATGATGGCTGGCATCAGTTCGGCGATGATCTCTTCGGCGAGACGGCCTTTCTTTTCGATGTGCGCGACGTAGAAATCGCCCTTCTTGGGGTCGGTGTGCACATGCGCCTGGGCGATATCGGTGAGGCCGGCCTTTCGGAGAAAGCCCTGGATCGCCTGTTCCGGCGCGCTGGTGGACGGCCCCTTGATCTCCTCGCGCACATCGCGCGAGCGGGCGGTGACGCCGCGGACATCAAGCGCCAGGCGGCGCGGCGTCCAGTATTCGGTGGCGGCCTCGTAGGTGAGCCCCGCATTCACCAGACCATCCGTCAGGAGCTTCTTCAGGTCGCCCGCGGCCTTCCGCTGCATGCGGGCGGGGATTTCTTCGCTGCGAAGTTCAAGAAGAAGGTCTGGCATCAGTGAATCTCCGCCCGCGTGCCGTTCTTTTGTTTGAGCGTCCTCGCGCCTCCGGCGCTGCGGGCGCGCGGCAGGGCGGGGATTTCTTCGCTGCGAAGTTCAAGAAGAAGGTCGGGCATCAGTGAATCTCCGCCCGCATGCCGTTTTCTTTTTTGAGCATCCTCGCGCCTCCGGCGCTGCGGACGCGCGGCAGGGCGGGGATTTCTTCGCTACGAAGTTCAAGAAGAAGGTCTGGCATCAGTGAATCTCCGCCCGCGTGTCATTCTTTTGTTTGAGCGTCCTCGCGCCTCCGGCGCTGCGGGCGCGCGGCAGGGCGGGGATTTCTTCGCTGCGCAGTTCAAGAAGAAGGTCGGGCATTTGGCGGGCTCGATGCTTGGAAATATGCGGGGCAATAGCAATTCAACCGGCAACTGTCACCCGAATATGGTGCCAGAAATGGCATCTTTGACCTCAAAGTGGCACCATCGGATATCGAGAAAAACTTCATCTTAGTGTCGGATCGGCGGGTGATCGCCCGTTCTTGGAGCGAAATCACTCAACGCAACGAAAGGCGCTGAAGCGCAGGCGCTTCAGACGGCGAAGCTTTGTCCGGAACGGCCATGAAGACGGCATCGACACTTCTGCAACTGATCGCATTGATGGCCTGCTTTGCCGCGCATCAGGCCTTTTCGGACGAGATGACCGGCGTGCGGCGAGCCGTCGAGATGACGGCCGGGATATGCAAGCCACAGGGTGTTTCCGCGCCGGCAATATATTCTGCCTGGCGCGTACCAGCTCTGGACATAAGGCGCCTCTTTCCTACCCGTCGCTACGCGGCGGCCTTCCCCATGGAGGGTGAGGAGGGCGTCGCGCCACCGGCCTCGGTCTGCAGGAAGGCTTCGCCACAAGCTTTCGCCAGATCGCGGACGCGCAGAATATAGCTCTGGCGCTCGGTGACCGAGATCACGCCGCGGGCATCGAGCAGGTTGAACACGTGCGAAGCCTTGATGCACTGGTCATAGGCAGGGAAGACCATGCGGTGCAGCGGAGCATTGTCGCTTGAACGAGGCGCTCCGGCTTCGAGCAGCGCACGGCATTCCTTCTCCGCATCCTCGAAATGGCGGAAGAGCATCGCCGTGTCGGCATATTCGAAATTGTGGCGCGAATATTCCTGCTCGGCCTGCAGGAAAACCTCGCCATAGGTGACCTTCTCCGGGCCTTCCAACCCGTTGAAGTTCAGGTCATACACATTGTCCACGCCCTGCACATACATGGCCAGGCGCTCGAGGCCGTAGGTGAGCTCGCCTGAAACGGGCGCGCACTCGATGCCGCAAACCTGCTGGAAATAGGTGAACTGGGAGACTTCCATGCCGTCGCACCAGCATTCCCAGCCGAGCCCCCATGCGCCGAGCGTCGGGCTTTCCCAATCGTCCTCGACGAAGCGGATATCGTGCAGGAGCGGATCGAGGCCGATCGCGGCGAGCGAGCCGAGATAGAGTTCCTGCAGGTTGGGCGGGTTCGGCTTCAGGATCACCTGATATTGATAGTAATGCTGCAGCCGGTTGGGGTTTTCGCCGTAGCGGCCATCCTTGGGTCGGCGCGAGGGCTGCACATAGGCGGCGTTCCACGGCCGTGGCCCGAGCGAGCGCAGCGTCGTCGCCGGATGGAAGGTACCCGCGCCGACCTCCATGTCGTAGGGCTGGAGAATCACACAACCCTGCTCCGCCCAATAGCTGTGCAGCGTCAGGATCAGGCCCTGAAAGGACCGCGAGGGGTGCATGTGAGGAAGGGCGCTGGCGTTCACGCGAGCTTCTCCGGAGCGATGGACAAAAGCGGCCCCGTCCTATTGCGCGGGCGAGCGAGCGTCAAGCAATTGGCTGGGGCAAGGACCGGCCCGTGCGCGGCGATTTCGCACCAGTGGCATCCCGGAGAGCCCTTCGGCGCTCCGGGATAGCAGCGAATTATCGCGGCAGTTTCAGCTCCAGACCCGGGCGGATGCGGTTCGGATCGCCCTTGAGCACCGGGTTGAGGTTCAGGATTTCGCGGAAGCGCTTGCCGTCGCCCAGCTCTTCAACGGCGATGGACCAAAGGGACTGACCAGGCTTCACCTTATAAGTCGCGTCGGTCTCGGCGCTCGCGCCTGTATCCGCCGGCTCCTCCGGCGTTGCAGGCTGGGCCTGTGGCTGCTCGGGCTCCTCGGCCGGTTGGGAGGGTTGAGCAGCAGGCTGTTCTTCGGGCTGTTTGGCCGGAGCGGCGGGAGTGCTGTCATTCGCCGTCCGCGCGTTGCCTGCAGCATCGGCCACCTTTTCGCCATCCACGGGCGGCAGGCCGTTCTTCAGCTTCTCTTCCACCTGTGCGAGGAGATCGGGTTCGGCCTCGAGAGACTTGACCTGCGACCACTGGTAGCGCGCCTCGAGCTTACGCCCGACGCGCCAATAGACGTCGCCGAGGTGGTCGTTCAGAACCGCATCTTCGGGACGCAGCGACACGGCTCGCTCCAGATGCTCGACCGCCTGATCGTACTGACCGAGCCGGTAATAGGCCCATCCGAGCGAATCAACGATGTAGCCGTCGCTGGGCCTGAGTTCCACGGCCCTCTTGATCAGTTCCATGCCCTCTTCGAGGTTCATGTTCATGTCGATCCAGGAATAGCCGAGATAATTCAGCACCTGCGGGTGGTCGGGATAAAGCTCCAGCGCCTTTTTGAAATTTGGCTCCGCCTTGGGCCATTGCTTCAGGCGCTCATAGGCGATGCCGCGCTGATAGAAGATGTTCCAGTGCTCACGCCCGGGCTCCGGGATTTGCGCCACTGCACGATCATAGAGTTCGGCCGCGTCGCGGTAATTCTTCTGGCTCGCATAAACACCGCCCAGCGCCAGGTAGGCGCGCATGTCTTTCGGGTCGGCCTCCAGCACCTTTTTCAGGTGCGCGATCGCCTCGTCGTTCCGCTTCAGGTCGGCAAGGTTGAGGCCGATCTGGAAATCCACGAACCGCGCCCAGGGCGAGCCCTTTCGGATCTGGCGGTAAATCGCGATCGCCTCCTCGCCATCCTGCTGCCGCTCGGCGACATGGGCGAGTTGCACGAGAACGGCGTCGCCATGCGGGCGCAGAGCCCGCGCAAGCTGAAGATAGACGCGGACGAAAGAATCACCCCCACCGCTTGCAAGCTCGGTGGCAATGTTGAGCAGGATTTCGGCTGCCCCGTCGGGCGCATTCGCCACCACCGAGTCGAGCTTCTCGCCGCCTTCGATCTTGGCGCGAAGTTCGGGAATGGTGGCTATGCCGCCTCCCGTCTGCTCCGCCTGCTGGAGCACGGCGAGCGCGCGCTCCTTTTCGCCACGGCTCGACAGATAGGAAGCATACACTTCAGCGAGACGACCCATTGTGTCGGGGGCGACGGAACGGGGAGCCAGCTCGGTGACCACTTCGTCAAAGGCTGCGTCGGCTTCCTCAGCCTGCCCGTCATTAGCCAGGATGAGGGCGCGATGATAGGATTTGAAAAGATCGTACCATTGCGGGCCCTGGAGATTGTCGAGGCTGGTCAGCGCGGCTTCGGTATCGCCCTGCCCCACCTTTGCCCAGCTTGTCATGATGCCGGTGATAAGGCGGTCGAGATCGGATTCCAGAACCAGATTGAGCCATCGTTCAGCGGCGGCAAAATCCTTCTTGCGGAAAGAGTCGATCGCCAATGTAAGGCGAGAGAAGCGCTCGACCTCGGGAACGGCCTTCAACTGATCCGCGTAAGGGAGTGCCTTGTCTATTTCGCCTTGGGAGACCAGCGCGAGCAGCAGTGTCTGCTGCAGATCGGCATTGTCGGGATCGAGTGCCAGCGCGCGCTCGTAATAGGTGACCGCGCTCTTCAGATCATCCTCAAACTCGGCCGCCCTTCCGGCCAGGTAAGCACCCGAAAACGTACTGGTGGGAACCTGCCCGGCCGCCTTTTCAGCATCCTTGGCGCCGACCGTCTGCGCGGAAAACGCCATGAAAACCGCGAGTGCCGCCGTCGCGTTGAGTGTTGCCCTGGTTAGCCGCATACTATCCCTTCCGTCGGTTCGGCCCTTCCCTTACGGAAATTGCCACGGAGTCTCGCTAGCTGCAGAGCATGGCCTTTTTGCGATTGTGTCGCAATCGGCAATTGCGGCCTGTCCCGCCTACGAAACCCGGCTGATGCAGAAATCGATGACATCGAAAAGCGCCGCTTTCTGCGGCGTACTCTTCAACGGGGCGAGCGCGTCACGAGCGATCTCGCCGAAATGTCGGGCGCGCGCGATCGTGTCTCCGATCGCACCATGGCGGCTCATGAGGCCGATCGCCTTCTGCAGCGCGTCATCGTCGCTCTGGTTCTCCTCGATGGCACGCTTCCAGAAAAGCCGCTCCTCGTCCGAGCCGCGCCGGTAGCTCAGGATCACCGGCAGCGTCACCTTGCCCTCGCGGAAATCGTCACCGACATTCTTGCCGAGATCACGGCTGCTGCCGCCATAATCAAGTGCATCATCGACAAGTTGGAAAGCAAGGCCCAGATTCATGCCGAATGAGCGCAGCGCCGCCCGGTCGTTGCGCGACGCCTCGGCTATGATCGGCCCCACCTCCGCCGCGGCGGAAAAGAGGGCCGCCGTCTTGGCCTTGATGACTGCCAGATACTCGTCTTCGGTGGTCTCCAGGTTCTTCGAAACGCCAAGTTGCATCACCTCGCCCTCGGCGATGATGGCGGCGGCGGTAGAAAGCACGTCGAGGGCATCGAGTGACCCGACATCGACCATCATGCGGAAGGCCTGCCCCAGGAGGAAATCCCCTACCAGCACGCTCGCCTGATTGCCCCAGATCGTGCGTGCCGTCTTCTTGCCGCGCCGCAGGTCGCTTTCATCGACCACGTCGTCGTGGAGCAGCGTGGCGGTGTGCATGAATTCCACGCTCGTGGCGAGCTTCACATGCCCCTCGCCGGAATAGCCGAAGGTCTGCGCTGCCGCCAGGGTGATCATGGGGCGCAGTCGCTTGCCGCCGGATGAGATCAGATGGCGGGCAAGTTGGGGAATCAAATCCACATCCGAACCCGCTTTCGAAAGGATCAACTCGTTGACGCGCGCCATATCGTCCTTGGTCAGCGCTATCAGGCCCTCGATGGAGGCCGCACCGCGCTTGCCGTCTTCAAGATTCAATACGACACCCACCAGTGCTTCTCCTTCCTAACAGCCTCTGAAGTGTATGGCCGCAGCCCACCTCCCCGCAAGCGGCGAGTTGGCGCGGGGTTGGGGGTAAGGCAAGCGGGGCGCATTTACAAGTAGACATGGACCTGCGAACGTCTAGTCATGATCGAACTTATCCGCACCAATGACGCCGTCGCCATCTCCTTCATCGAAAGCCTGCTGCGCGATGCAGGGATCGATTACATCATAGCCGATCAGAATATGAGCATCCTGGAAGGTTCTTTGGGCGTATTGCCCCGCCGCGTGCTGGTTGCGGAAGACCAGGTCGCGGATGCAAGGAAACTGCTTGTAGACGCCGGCGTGACCACCGGGGACGGCTCCTGACGTGATCAGCTTTGCGTGGCCTGCTGGACGAACAGGGGTGGTTAATCGTGGGAAGGGCTGACCTCCTGGATCGGCAGGCTGCATTGCAGGCAGAAGCTGATTCGATCGTGGAGCTGATGGATATCGAGAACAGGCTCCGCGCGATCGGAAATCCAATCCGCGTCGGCAGTTCCGCCTTGGGACTCATGGTCCGCCGCGATATCGACATCACCGTCGTCTGCGATAAACTGGATTCGCCCACTCACGCGGCGATCGCAGAACTTCTAAGGGAATTGGCCGCTCATCCGCGCGTGGGCTCGGTGCGGTTCAGGAATGACAGCGGCTTCTGGAACAAGACACCCGAGGCATATCCTGATGGATTGTATATCGGTATCACCTGCCTATCGGCAGCAGATGACGAATGGACCTTCGACATCTGGTTCGTGGACGAGCCGGCCAGACAGCCCGACTTGGGCCATCTGGAAACGATCGGCCGGCGTCTAACGCCTCATATTCGCGAGACCATCCTTTTGATCAAGACGGATCTGGCGGCGAGCCCGCCAGCACAAGCCGAACCTCTTCCAAGTTTCCTTGTCTACCATGCAGTGTTAGAGCACAAGGTAAGCAACCTCGCCGAATTTCAGAGCTGGCTGGAGCAGCGCAGTTAGGCCAGCGTTGAATTTTCCGTGAGCGACATCCTCCACGCTCGGCTGCGATATACAGAGGTCATGAACACCGAGCCGCCCCCCTTCACCATCGATGCCTTCCATCGCGGCGCGTTCCATCTCGTCCAGCCCGCCGGCAAGGGTCATCGCGCGGGGCTCGATGCAATGCTGCTGGCTGCAGCCGTTCCCAACGGCTTCCATGGCGATCTGGCGGATCTAGGCGCTGGAGCGGGCGCCGCCGGCTTCGCGGTTGCGGCGCGCTGCTTGAGGGCGCAGGTGCTGCTGGTCGAGAAAGTTGCCACCATGGCGGATTGTGCGCTGCAAAGCTGTGGCCTTTCCGAAAATGCGGGGCTCGCCGCCCGCATCAAGGTGGCGCAGGCAGACGTCGAGCTTTCCGGCCCGGAGCGGGTTCGTGCCGGCCTGCCGGACCGTTCCTTCGACTTCATCATTATGAACCCGCCCTTCAACTCGGCACGGGACCGCGCGACGCCAGACCTGCTTCGGCGGGATGCCCACGTTCTGACCGATGGCCTCTTCGACCGATGGCTCCGGACAGCCTCCGCGATCGCGCGGTCGAAAGCGGAAGTGGCGATCATCGCTCGGCCAGCTTCGCTTGCCGAAATCATCGCATCACTAGAAGGCCGGTTTGGCAGCCCACGCTGTCTTCCGGTCCATCCACGTCCGGAAGCCGATGCGATCCGCATCGTTCTCAGGGCGCGCAAGGGTGCCCGGGGGGCCTTGAGCATCGTACCGCCCCTCATATTGCATGAGCAGGACGGCCGAGCCTTCACGGAACGTGCGGACGCTATCATAAACGGCAGGGAAACACTTTTCCCCGACTGAGCGTTGGTGTGATTGCCATTGCGTCCTGCATACCAATGCCTACATGAAGATAACCAGTCGCGGAGACCTCCTAAGTGAAAGAATCGCTGGCACGCCTCCTGCCGAAATCCCTTCGTTCCGATGCCATCACCATTCCCGTCGTCAGGCTGCACGGGACGATCATGGCGGGCGCCGGCCCCATGCGGCAGTCGCTGTCACTGGCCTCCACGGCTGGTCTCCTGGAGAAGGCATTCTCCATCTCCAGCCCTGCTGTCGCAATCTCGGTCAACTCGCCTGGCGGATCACCGGTGCAGTCACGTCTGATCTACAGGCGCATCCGCGATCTGGCGGAAGAAAAGAAAAGGACCGTTTTTGTCTTCGTCGAGGATGTTGCCGCCTCCGGTGGTTACATGATCGCCCTTGCCGGTGACGAGATCATCGCCGACCCCTCCTCCATCGTCGGCTCGATCGGCGTCGTTTCAGCGGGTTTCGGCTTTCAGGATCTCATCAAGAAGATCGGTGTGGAGCGCCGCGTTCATACCTCCGGACGCAACAAGGCGATCCTCGATCCTTTCCAGCCGGAAAAAGAGGAAGACGTGGAACGGCTGAAAGCCCTGCAGGAAGAGGTTCACCAGACGTTCATTTCGCTCGTCCGGCAGCGGCGTGGCGCAAAGCTTGCCGATCACGACGATCTCTTCACCGGCCTTTTCTGGACAGGTGAAAGAGGTCTTGCGCTGGGCCTTGTCGATGCGATCGGCGATATGCGATCCTTTCTTAAGCAGCGCTACGGACCGAAGACCCGCCTTAAGCTCGTCAGCGCCCCTCGCGGCCTATTGGGCCGAAGGCTGGGCTTCTTCGGAATTGAAGGCCGGGAGACCGAAATCGCAGCGGCTGCGGCAGCCGGCCTTATTCAAACCCTTGAAGACCAGGCGCTCTGGCGCCGTTTCGGATTCTAGCGCCTTGCTGCTGTCGCAAACCGCCATAGAATGAGGAACATCGCCAAAGGAGGCACTCGGCCATGCCGCAACTCATTTTCCTCGCTCTTGTCGCCGCCGTGGCACTTGCCGGCTATCGACTTTTCCTTCGCGAGGCTGAACGCGTCACAAAGCGGATGGAGCGCGTTCGGAAGGAAGCCGCCACGGGCAGTATGGGCACGCTTGTGAAGGATCCGCGGACCGGCGAGTACCGCTTGGCGAAGGACTAAGCGCCGCAACGAATGAAACTTGAAAATACGGCCCCGGCAAAGATCAATCTCGCGCTGCATGTGATCGGCCGGCGTGCCGACGGGTATCACCTGCTGGAATCCCTTGTAGCCTTCACTGCTTTCGGGGATCGGCTTTCCGTCCGACCATCGGATCGGGATCACTTCGAGGTGACGGGACCTTTCCGCGACGGCCTGGAAGGCGGGGCCAACCTGGTGCTCAAGGCGCGGGACATCCTCCGGCTGCATTTTGGTGCTCAAGCAAAGTCACCCGTGGCGATCACGCTTGAAAAGAACCTGCCCGTCGCTGCGGGTATAGGAGGCGGATCAAGCGACGCCGCGGCGGTGCTGAAGCTGCTGACCCGCTTGTGGGAGATCCAGGTCCCTCCCAAGGAGCTTGCCCAGATCGGGCTGATGCTCGGAGCCGATGTGCCCATGTGCCTTTACGGACGTCCCCTGATCGCGCGCGGTATCGGCGAGATGCTGGAGCCCTTTCCCGCCCTGCCCCGGCTTCCCATCCTCCTGGTCAATGCCGGCCTGCCGCTCGCCACTCCAAAAGTGTTCTCAGCCCTGATCAAGCGCGAGCACGCGCCCCTTCCTGCCCTGCCCTCGAAGAGCGACCCGGCGGAACTCCTGGAATGGATGCGGCTCACACGCAACGACCTGGAGCCGGCCGCGCTTTCACTCGTGCCCGAGATCGGCAGCGTTCTCGGGCTGCTGCGTGCCGAGGGAGCGCTTATCGCCCGCATGTCGGGCTCCGGCGCCACCTGCTTCGGTATTTTCGAGCATCAAGAGGCGGCGGAACGAACCCGCCAGGCGATCGCCCAAAAGCATCCCCATTGGTTTGTTTGCGCCACCGAAACATCGGCTTCAACGGGGGAGTTGGTCAATGTCTGAGCGGCAGTTCATTCCCGTGCGGTTTGCCGTGCTCACCGTTTCGGATACGCGTAGCTTGGCCGATGACAAATCGGGGCAGACGCTTGCCGAACGCATCAAGGAAGCGGGCCACGAATTGGCGGACCGCAGCATAGCGCCAGACGAGATCCGGCATATCCGCAGCCTCGTTCGCGCCTGGTGCGCCGATCCCGGGATCGATGCCGTGATCACCACCGGCGGCACCGGCTTCACGGGACGCGACGTGACACCGGAAGCCCTCGAGCCGCTGTTCGAAAAACGGATGGACGGTTTTTCACAGGTCTTCCACAGGATTTCCTTTGAGAAGATCGGAACCTCTACGATCCAATCCCGGGCCACTGCCGGCCTCATCGACCAGACGTTCGTCTTCGTTCTCCCGGGTTCGCCCGGCGCCTGTCGCGATGCTTGGGATTCCATCCTGAAGGATCAGTTCGACTACCGGCACAAGCCCTGCAATTTCGTGGAAATCATGCCGCGTCTCGATGAGCACCTGAAGCGCGGCGCCACCTCGCGCTGATTCCTTATTCCACAGCTTCTTCACAGCCGCGCCTTTGGCCACGTTCTTCCCTCGCGTAAAATGTTCTTGATTTGTTCCTTATAGCCGAATAGGAATAGATTCATCTCAAGACATCAGCGCGCCGGCCGGGCAGCGCGGAGGCAGGACGATGGAACAGATCGTACGGGCAGACATTGCCGCTTACAGCGATGGAGGTTCTGCCATGGCAAACGCGATCATCGATGAGGCAGGCGTCCGGGTCGGCGACGATCGCCGAAGAGGACGCGGCGCCGGCATCAATCCCACGGGACGCTTCGAGCCGCTCACCCGTCATGTGTTCGATGACGGATGGGAGACGCTGGAGGAACTGCCGCCCTTCAAGACCGAAGTGCAGGTCGAAAAACCGCGTACGATCATCACGCGCAACGCCTCACCGGATATCTCCTTCGACCGTTCGATAAATCCTTATCGCGGTTGTGAGCACGGTTGTGTCTACTGCTTCGCTCGCCCGACGCATAGTTACATGGGTTTGTCGCCCGGGCTTGATTTCGAATCGAAACTGTTCGCAAAACCCGACGCGCCGCGCCTGCTGGAAAAGGAACTCGCCAAAACGGGATACGAGCCACGGACGATCGCGATCGGTACCAACACGGATCCTTATCAACCGATCGAGAAGAAGTGGCGCATTATGCGCGAGATCCTCGAGGTTCTAGATGCCCATAACCACCCGGTCGGCATCGTCACGAAATCCGCACTGGTCATGCGCGATATAGATATTTTGTCGCGCATGGCTGAACGCGGCCTGGCTAAAGTAGCCCTTTCCGTAACCACGCTTGACCGGCGGCTTGCACGGACCATGGAGCCCAGGGCGGCAACGCCGACACGCAGGCTGGAGGCGATGCGGGCGCTGAACGAGGCCGGCATTCCCGCTTCAGTGATGATAGGGCCGGTCATCCCCGGCCTGAACGACAGCGAGATCGAGCGTATCCTGGAATCCGCCCATGCGGTGGGTGCCAAGGAGGCAGGTTATGTGATCCTGCGTCTGCCACTGGAGGTGAGCCCGATCTTCAAGGACTGGCTCCTGCGCCATTATCCCGATCGCTACAGGCATGTGATGTCGCTCGTGCGTTCGATGCGCGGAGGCAAGGATTATGATTCCGAATGGGGGAAGCGAATGAAGGGTACTGGCCCCTATGCCTGGCAGATCGGACGGCGTTTTGAGATTGCGGCTCGGAGGATCGGGCTCAATGCCGAGCGGCGAAAGCTGCGCACCGATCTTTTCAAGGCCGGAAAAGGCGAAGGAGAGCAGCTGAGCCTTCTTTAGGAAAGAAGCGCCAGGTCCGGCATATCCTTCCAAGGACGGATCAGTTGAAGCGATGACGACGCCAGGTGAGTACCGGCAGCTGCCGGATTCTCCTGCGTCGATCGAAGTTTGCAATTCCGGTGCGGTCTCGCCCCATGCCGCTCCGGAGCGACCGTCGTAGCCCTTCGCCCCCGGGCCGACGGCAGCCTTCCCCGCTTTTTGTCCGAAGCGTTGGGAAAGGCTTGCGGAGAATCGGCAGCGATGCAAGCATGCCGCCATGGCTTCCTCGCAGTCCGATTCTCCGCCCCTCTTCGATCTGCCCGTGCGTCCCGACTTCACGCTGGAGGCGGGGATTATGCGCGACGGTCTGGCGCCCGTGGCGGGGTTGGACGAGGCGGGACGTGGCCCCCTTGCCGGGCCTGTGGTGGCGGCAGCGGTTGTCCTCGACCCGGATCGGATTCCGAATGGATTGGACGATTCGAAGCGGCTCACCGCGGAAGCGCGCGAGGCGCTGGTGCAGGAGATCTTCAGCGCTTCGATCGCCGTGTCCGTCGCATCTGTTTGCGCCTCCAGCATAGACGAATCGAACATCCTCAGAGCCAGTCTGGAAGCCATGCGGCGCGCCCTTGACGGGCTTTGCGTGCAGCCGGCCTATGCGCTTGCTGACGGAAGGGATATTCCTCCGGGCCTCCCCTGCCCATGCCGGGCTGTCGTCAAAGGCGACCAGCGATCCCAGTCCATCGCCGCGGCTTCGATCGTTGCCAAGGTCATGCGGGACCGGATGATGGTGAGGACCGGCATGCTGATGCCCCACTATGGCTTTCACAGCCATGTCGGCTATGCAACCGAACGCCACCGCGAAGCCATCACCGCCTATGGCCCTGTAACGCGGCTTCACCGGATGAGCTTCTCGCCTTTCAAAACGCCCGAAGACGGCATCGCTGCACCGGCCGAGGAGGCCGCAGAGTTCTTCGCCACCTAGTGCTCACCGCTTAGCCAATGGGTGAGACACCGAAAAGAAGCCGGTGTAGCCCACCAACAAAGATCGCGTAGATAATCAGCCCCGCAACGATCGCCATCACATCATTTCTCGGCGTCGGTTTGCCCTTGAACACAGGCTCGCGCGGATGCCGAACGGAAGAAACCCAGTCTATGCCGGCCCAAGCTGCAATGCCGCCGAACAGAAGCAAGTCGGCCAGCGTGCCGTTGGCCAATAGATGGGCAACGCCCCAAAGCACCGTGCCGAGCAGCATTGGATGTCCGACAGCTGCGCTGATGCGCCCCGGCCGATGCGATGCGGCCATGAGGGGAAAGACCGGGAGCATGAGGGCTAGCGTCAGGTGGCGCATCCCGACAGGCGGCGTATAGAGGATGACCGGGTCCTGCCGAGCGAGCCAATAGCCCCAGACGATCAGCACCAGTCCGAGGAATGCCGCGAGACTGTACATGCCTTTCCAGGCGCCCAAGCTGCGGCTGCGTATGACACCCTCGCGCAATTGCGGCGCCACAATCCGGACCGAATGCGTGCCGAGGAAGATAACGAGACCAAGAACAAGGACCAGCATGCGGCTCCTCCAATCCACCCTCCGCCCATTCTAGCGCATAGCCGCGACCACCGGAACGGTTTCGCCAGCAGCGCTTAGATTCAATAACTTGCATCCATCCTTGTACGTCTCAAAGGATGGCGGGGTGCAGCAGCGCTTCCGGGCGGAATCATGGAAGTGCTGAACTTGCCCCATTCACAAAAGTTAGATAGTCTAACTATCGTTATGTGGGCTATCATGTCAATATGCCGATGAGCGACGGAACTGGACCGAAGAAGACGAGCCGCAGGGAGAAGCTTCGCGAAGCCACCATGGCTGAGATGAGGAGCATTGCACGCGAACTCCTTGTCAGCCAGGGTGCCGCGGCCGTGACGGTCAACGCGGTGGCGCGACGGATGGGGATGAGCGGTCCTGCCCTCTACCGATACTATTCCAGCCAAGGCGAACTCACCGAAGCGCTCCGGCACGATCTTTATTGCGAACTCGTGAATGCGCTCACATCCGCGCGTGACCGCAGCGGCGCAGCGAACCCGGACTGCCGCCTTCTCGCGATCTGCCGTGCCTTGCGTCAGTGGGCGGTTGCTCATCCAGCCGAGTTCGGCTGCCTCTTTGCCACTCCGGCGCCTGACGGCCACGAAAGATGCACGAACCTGAGCCAGTCAGGCAGGGCATTCGGCCAAGTCTTCATGGAAGAGATCGTCCAGATCTGGCGCACGAAGCGATTTCCCATCCCAAGTCTGGAAGACATGGACCCTGCGCTTGCGGAGCAGTTGAGGACCTATTCGGAAAGGCTGGACGGCGTGCTGCCCCCTGAGGCCGCCTATATCTTTCTTTCCTGTTGGATGCGGCTATACGGGCTGCTCTGCATGGAAGTCCTGAATCAGATCGGCTTTGCCTATAACAACCTGGAACCCGTTTTCGAGGAATGCTTGCAGGAGCTCTGCAGGCTCCTGGATATCCCTTATGACGCCCCGGTGAAAGCCGCGCCGACTTTATCAGCAGAGCCGACACGCGAAAGCGAGATGGGCTGACTGCATAGACAAGGATTTCATCCAGAGCGGTCGAGGCTCGCGCCAAATTCGCCAAGGCGCTCCTCCTACTCTCGTCGACAGCGTGCCCGAATTACGAAGTCCGCTCACTCAGGCAGCGTCCAGCATATTGATGGTGCCGAGCTCGCTTGGCAGGATTTGCGAACGAGATTTCGTCCTCCGCGCGGAGCGAGAGGCGTACCAGAGGGAGCCGTGCCGTTCCGGGAAATGCGCATTATCTAAAAAAAAGGCAATGATTGCAGCGCGGCTTCAACAGCTTGATAGCTCCTGGGAGGGCATCTCGATGACCCATTATCTCGATGGCCCATTGAAGAAATCTCTTCACGGAGCCGCCGAACTCGGCAAAGCGACGGCAGGCTGCATCTTGGAGGAGGCAAGCTCGAGATAAATTCCTCATCCAAGAGCCCGCAAAAGAAAAATGCCGCCCAGAGGGCGGCATTTTTCAAAGTTCATTACAGGCGTTCAGTTCAGTCGCGTTTTGACGTCCTGCAGAGAAGCCTTGAAGAGCTCCTCGCCAGTCCTGCTGTCGACCTTCTCCGCCAGAAGCTTGCCGGCCGCAGCCACAGCGACATCGACGGCGCGAGCCCGCACCTCGTTCACTGCATCCCGCTCGGCCTGAGCGATCTTTTGCTCGGCCAGTGCGGTGCGCCTGGAAACATATTCCTCGGTCTTAGACTTGGCATCGGAGACGATGACCTTCGCCTCACGCTTGGCGGCCTCGACGAGATCCCTCGCCTCTTCCTCGGCCTCGCGCCGCTTGCGCTGGTACTCGGCCAAAAGCTGCTGGGCCTCCTCGCGAAGGCGACGTGCCTCCTCAAGCTCGTTGCGGATGCGGTCGGCGCGAGCATCCAGCGAACCCGCCAACTTCGCCGGCACCTTGATGTAAAGCAGGATGCCCACGAAGATGACAAGCGCCACCAGTGCCCAGAATGTCGCGTCCATGCGCCTCTCCTACTGCTGCTGGGCGGCTTTTACCGCCGCCGAGAGCGAAGCCTTGTCGACCTTGCCGCCCACAAGCTCCTGGACGATGGCAGCGGCCGTCTCTTCGGCAATTGTGCCGACGTCGGAAAGTGCCGTGTCCTTGATCAGAGCAATCCTGGCCTCGGCTTCCTTGAGCTTGGAATCGAGCCCTGCTTCAACCCTGCGGCGTTCAGCTTCCGCTTCGGCCTTGGCGTTGTCGCGCGCCTCCTGGGCGATCGACGCCGCCTTTTTACGGGCCTCGGCAAGCTCCTGCTCGTATGCAGCGACAGCTGCATCCGCCTCTTCCTTCATGCGGGCCGCCTGGTCGAGGTCCTGGGCGATACGGTCGCGCCGTACCTCCAGAATGCCCCCGATGCGCGGCAGAACCACCCGCTTCAGGAAAAGATAGAAAAGACCAAACGTGATCGCGAGCCAAAGAAGCTGCGAGGGATAAGTCTCAACGAGGAAGGGAGGAAAGCCGCCTTCGCTGCCGTGCTCCGCTACGCCCGTCTCCGTGTGTATTTCTCCAGCGGCCTGGTCAGCCGCCTCTTGTGCAAATGCCGATGCGACGAACATGGCCTTTTCCTCTGCTCATCAAAGCTGGCCGCGGCGCGGCCAGCCGCTCACTCGTGTTCGCGATCAGGTGGTGAACAGGAGGAGAAGAGCGATGAGCAGCGAGAAGATGCCGAGCGCTTCCGTCACGGCAAAGCCGAAGATGAGGCGGCCGAACTGGCCATCAGCGGCGGAAGGATTGCGCAGCGCGCCCGAGAGATAGCTGCCGAAGATATTGCCCAGACCGAGCGCGGCTCCGGCCATTCCCAGACAGGCAAGGCCAGCGCCGAGATATGCTGCTGCTTGTGCTTCCATTTCCAAACTCCTTGTGGAACTTCAGGTGATTTCGGCCCGCGGCAACACCGCGAGTGAAGACTAGTGGCTCGGGTGTATCGCGTCGTTGATGTACATGCAGGAGAGAACGACAAAGACATATGCCTGCAGGAACGCCATGAGCAATTCGAGTGCGGTGATCGCTACGGTAAGCGCCAACGGCAGGACAGCGCCCGCTGCGCCGGCAATGCCGAGCGCGGTCATCGAGGTGACGAAACCGGCAAAAACCTTGAGGGCGATATGGCCGGCCAGCATGTTCGCGAAGAGACGAACTGAGAGGCTGATCGGGCGCGAGAGGAAGGACACGACCTCGATTGCCACCACAAGCGGCGCGATGACAACAGGAACGCCGGACGGCACGAAGAGCTTCAGAAATCCAAGCCCATGCTTGTAGAAGCCGTAGACGACCACCGTCCCGATAACGAGCAGCGCCAGTGCAAAGGTTACAATGATGTGGCTTGTAACCGTGAAGAAGTAGGGGAACAGGCCGAGCAGGTTTGCCACCAGCACGAACATGAAAAGCGTAAAGATGAAGGGGAAGAAGCGCATCCCATGATTGCCGGCCGCATCCCGCAACATCGAAGCGATGAACTCGTAGGACATCTCCGAGACGGACTGCAGCCGGCTCGGAACGAGGCCGCGACTTGACGTGGTCAGGTAAAGAAAAGCGCCGGCGGCAACCACCGTAGCCACCATGAAGGCAGACGAATTGGTGAAAGAGAAATCGAGCCCGCCGATTTCGATCGGAATCCACTTGGCGATTTGGAACTGGTGGATCGGATCGTTGGCCACTGGGATCCCCTTACTCTCACGCGCTGCTGCGCTATTTTCCTTGCGGGTCGTCGCCGCCTTTCGACAGCTTCGCCCCAAATTCTGCAACCAGCCCTGCGGAACGCAGGACGTTTAGGACTCCTGCCCCAAAACCCAGGAGCAGGAAAATGATCAATCCCCAAGGCGAAGTGCCGGCCATCTCATCGATGAACCACCCCAAGCCTGCTCCGACAAGGATGCCTGCGATGAATTCGCTGGAAAGCCTCAGCGCATTCCCGTAGCCGCTAACACCGCCCGTCTTCGCGCCCCCTGCGTTGCTCGGCTCTTTCGGCCGTCGCGCCGCCAGGGCTGCCTCGAGATCACGCCGCCGCTTCTCCAGACCATCCGGCTCCTCGCGATTGCCCATCAGAGCCTCCACGCCCGTTTTCGGCCTGCGGATACCCGCCTCGAAGTCGCGCGCAACATAGTGAGCAGGGCAGCGGCAGTCAAGCCGCCCAACGACTGTGAAAGCCAGGAGGTTTTCCATGAAAAAACAGTTGCTTATCGCGGTGCGACAAAGCGTCTTCCACCGCAGGAAGAATTCCGGCGGTGGAATCGCGCTTCCGAGCGCCTTTAAAGCGGGGATTGGGGTTCGTTTAGTCCCAGCCGCCGCCATAGGTGCGATAGAAGATGTGCTGACCGATCTTCTTCGTCCGCTCCATGAATTTCGCCCAGCGCGGATGCACATAGGTGGCGTGGTAATGGGTCGATGTCCCCACTTCGTCGAGCCAAATCTTGCCCGCGGTCACGGCTAACGCGACCTCCTTCGCGGTCTGCCAATGCTTGGGGCTTGCCACACGATCCTTGATGCCGTCGCAAGCGAAGGAGAACTGGCAGCGATTGCGCCACTTCTCGTTCTGATAAACCACACCGCAGATGCTTTTCGGATAGGCGGGGTTGCGGACCCGGTTCAAGATGACCTGGGCCACCGCGGCTTGGCCGCGAACAGGCTCGCCGCGGGCTTCGAAGTAAACACCGGCGGTCAGACATTGCTGTTCGCGCTCCGAAAAGACCTCGGGCGGAAGCGGCGTGCGTGCCCATGGATGATCGCTCGGCGGAACAGGGGGAATGAACCGGCCGGCATTCTCGTCCCGCAAGATGCTGGCGAAGGGGGACGCTCTTGCGTAGTCCGGTTCGGCCGGTGCATAGGCGGTCGCGAGAATGTCGCCCTCTTCATTGTTCACCAGTTCGGCCACCGCCGGGGCCAATCCGAGGTCCTGCTCCTTCTTAAGGTAGAAGGCAGAGGCGATCTGGACCTCCTTGCCTTGAATCTCCGGCTCTGCAAACGCCATCAATTTCTCGCCGAGAGGCGCCGCTTTCAGCAGACTGGTCTGCTCGAAGATCGTACCCGCATTGAAGAGCCGCGGCGGAGCCATCGGCAAGGTTTTCACCAGCCGGCCTTGCTTGGATTCGCGGGCGATGTTCTTTTCGTCCGATCCTTCCTTAGCCTTGCCATGGGTGCGGAAGGCGACGTCGCCGATGCCTGGTATCAGGCGCCCCGCGCCCGAGACAGCTGCGGCCGGCGCATCGGAATTGAGAAACGGCATCTCCGCCTTGTGAACCGACCCAGCAACGGAGCGTTCGACGACAGCCGTCCAGCGGGCATGGGTCCCCTGTCCGGCAACGAGGCTCACCATGTCCTGATAAGCGCCGACCGTCGGGAAGCCGAACAGAAAGCCGAAAGCAAGAACTATGGAAGGAAATCGAGAGCGCTTCTGCCCCGGCGCGTGACGCCGCCTTACACCTGACGCAACCACTCGTACCCCTCTCGAAACTTAAAACGCCAACTGTTTCGAGATTATTTCGTTAACCTTGATCACCGGTTAACGCGGGGAGCGATGGGCGGATTGATGCCGTACCGGTTTGCGTAGGTCGCCGGACCGGGGCGCGAGGAGCTTGATCAAGCTCTGAGATTCATCGTTGGTATTTGCGAGTCCCAATTAGAAATTGGGAATAGCCTGCTCATCAGAGCCTGGTTCAATGCGAACGATGGGGCGTCCTTCACTCAGGTGAATGCCCGACGCTACGGCCGGTCAAGTGCGCTTCCGGCCCCGGCCCGCATAAGGATTTTCGGATGTGCGCAGGGAAATCCTGATCGGCACGCCCTGAATATCGAAGCTCTCGCGCAGCCCGTTCACCAGGTAGCGGATATAGGATTGCGGCATCGCCTCGGGGCGTGAGCAGGAAAGCACGAAACCGGGCGGTCGTGTCTTGACCTGAGTCATATACTTGACCTTCAGCCGCCTGCCAGCGACGGCCGGCGGCGGATGTTGGGCGGTGGCCGCTTCCAACCAGCGGTTCAGGGGGCCGGTCGGGATACGCCGATTCCACACCACATGAGTGTTGACGGCCGCTTCCAGAAGCTGGTCGAGGCCCCGGCCGGTTTCCGCAGAGATGGGAACCGAGCGCAAGCCGCGGGCCTGCGGAAGCAGCCTTTCCGTCTTCTCGCGCAACTCGGCAAGCTTTTCCTGGCGGTTTTCGACCAGGTCCCACTTGTTGAAAGCGATCACCGGCGCCCTGCCCTCGCGGATGATGAGATCCGCGATCTGGAGATCCTGTTTCTCGAAGGGCATCGTCACGTCGAAAACGATGATGACGACCTCTGCGAAACGGATGGCTCGCAAGGTCTCGCCTACGGACAGCTTCTCCAGCTTTTCCTGCACGCGCGCCTTGCGCCGCATGCCGGCCGTATCAAAAAGCTTTATTTCCCTGCCGCGCCAGCGCCAATCGACCGAAATGGAGTCCCGGGTGATTCCAGCCTCGGGGCCTGTCAGCAATCGCTCCTCACCAATGAGGGCGTTGATGAGGGTCGATTTCCCCACATTGGGCCGACCGACCACCGCAATCCTTATGGGCTTGGTCGGATCGTATGGCGTCTCCTCCGAATCCGGATCGATGTCCTCGCCGATGAGAGCAGCCGTTTCTCCCGCTCTCTCTTCGGAGGCTGCCTCCTCTTCCTCGAACTCTCCTGCAGCCTCGGCGATCGCGTCGCGAAGTTCCACCATGCCCTGGCCGTGTTCCGCCGAGATAGCGATGGGTTCGCCGAGACCCAGCGCGAACGCTTCCAGCACGCCGGCATCGGTTCCCCGCACATCCGTCTTGTTGGCGACCAGCACCACGGACTTGCCCTTCCGCCGCACCACATCGGCGAAGGCGCGATCGTCAGGCATCAGACCGGCGCGCGCATCGATCATGAACAAGACGAGATCGGCTTCATCGATAGCCGTTTCCGTCTGCGCGCGCATGCGGCCGGCCAAACTTGCCGCCGCAGCCTCCTCGAAACCGGCCGTGTCGATGACGTCGAAACGAAGGTCGAGCAAGCGGGCCGGATGGACGCGCCGGTCACGCGTAACGCCGGGAGTGTCATCGACAAGCGCAATTCGGCGCCCGACCAGCCTGTTGAAGAGGGTCGACTTGCCGACATTGGGCCGGCCGACAATGGCGACCTTGAAGGACATAGGATTATCCGGATTCGCCGGGGGTGGAGCCTGAGATCAGATCCATCATCATCTCCGCGCGCTGGCGTGCGCCTGCAGGAGCCTGCTCGTCATCGGCGACCTGGCCAAAGAGCGAAAGCGCATTCTCACGATTGCCTTCCTTCCATGCGGCCAGCGCCATCGCCTCGCGCGCAAGGTGACGCATCGGATTGGAATCGGCGGAGAGCGTCTCCACACGAGCGGCCACGTCCGCATAGGAACCGTGGTCGACAAGCAGCAGAGCTGCGCGAAGGCGCGCCATATCCCTGATCGCGGCAGGCACGGACGAACTGTTCGCGACCTCGTCGAATTTGGCTATTGCCGCTTCGGTGTCGCCGCTGTCGGCCAGGGTTGTCGCGGCACGCAGGCGCGCCATCACCGGATAAGCGCCGAAGCCGGAAGTCTCCAATTCGTCCAGGATCTTGAGCGCTTCGTCGCTGTTTCCCTCTTCGGCAAGCTCAAGGGCCTGCGCGAAGCGGTCACCCGACGCATTCGCACGCGAGGTCGACCAATGGTCGTAGGCCACCCAGGCAACCGTGGCCAGCACAACCAAAACCGCAAGCACGATGGCGATGGGGCCATAGCGGCGCCCCAGCGCCCTCATCTGCTCCTGGCGAAGCTCTTCATTGACTTCGCGAATGAAACTGTCGTCGGACATCTAAACCCTTTATCCCGGCCTTAGCCCCGCCCACGGCTTTTAACCGAATTTCCAGCACATGGAAGGGGCGAAAGAAATCCCTTTGCAGTTGCCAACGGGTTCTGCAAGCCGCTCGGGTCGGGGAAGTGCGGGCAAACCCGCTAACCGGTCCTACCATTACTTGCAAGGATACGGAGGATTTGCACCTGCCTCGGCAGCTCGATCAGGAATTCGGGATCGCGCGGAAGGTGGTGGATCCGCGTCGGGTCCGGCCCGGCAAAAACGCTCATGGCATCCACGCTTTCCCAATAGGAAATGGTCATGAATTCCGTCTCGTCTTCCCGATCCTCGCGCAGATTCTGAACGCCCAGTGCCTTTTCCATCAAAGGCTTGATGCCGACTTCATGCAGATAAGCCTCATATTCGTCCGCTCTGTCGCGCGTGGTTCTACCCCGCCAAATCCGGGCGATGGCCGGGCGTTTCGAAACAGCATCGATCATACGATCCTCCAATCGTTAAGGAGCCCAATGCCTCCCACCCTTCATCAAAACTGTGCACATCCGTCCGCGAGTCCATAGGTCGCCATATTTGCTTACTACCGGCAAGGTGGGTTGGTTCAATCGATGGTTTCGGTATGCCGTTTTTTTCGCGTCTCGCCGCGCTCGCGCTTTTCGTCTTTTCTTTTCCTGCTCTTGCCGAAGACCTGCCGCGCCAGCCGCAATATGTGATCATTTCCTTCGACAGCGCTTCCTTCATTTCCCAGTGGGAACGAAGCCGCGCGCTCGGCAAGCGCACCGGCGCCCGTTTCACCTATTTCCTTTCCTGCGTCTATCTACTCTCCCCGGAGACGAAGGGGCTTTACCAGGCGCCCGGCATGAAAGCCGGTCGGTCAAATATCGGGTTCGCCGCTTCAGGCGAGGATGTGGAGGCGCGCCTCAACCAGATCTGGGCCGCCCGGCAGGAGGGTCACGAAATCGCCAGCCATGCCTGCGGGCATTATGACGGGGGCAAATGGAGCGCAGCAGAGTGGAACAAGGAATTTGGCCAGTTTCGCACCATCTTGCGAGACGCCTGGACAATCAATGCGATTCCGGGCGAGCCGGAAGGCTGGAAGGATTTCTCCGAGAACGGGATCAAGGGCTTTCGCGCGCCGTATCTTTCCGTCGGGCCGGCGCTCTCCACCGCACTTGCCAAAAACGGGTTCGACTACGATGCAAGCACCGTGTCGAGGGGGCCGGCAGAGCCGCTTCACAAGGGTGGCATCACGCATTTCTCGCTTCCGCTCATTCCGGAAGGACCAGCAAAAAAGCGTGTGATCGCAATGGACTACAATCTTTATGTCCGCCACTCAGGCGGATCGGAGCAACCGGACGACGCGGCAATCTTTGCCGAGCGCACCTTCAATGCCTTTCGCGCAGCCTTTGACCGCGAATACGCCGGCGATCGCATCCCCCTCCAGCTCGGGTTCCATTTCACCCTCATGAACAACGGGGCATATTGGGATGCTCTCGAGCGCTTCGCGGAGGAAGTTTGCGTGAAGCCAGATGTGCGCTGCGTGAGTTATCAACAATTCCTCGGCGAGACCGGTGCACACTCTGCCGGGCTCCGTGAAAGCGCCAATGGATGAGCCCCTTTGGTTCTTCATTGCATCAATAGGTGTTTATGCCGAATACCGCGCAGCAACCTAACGGGCGGTTTTGTAACCCCCGACGCTTGACGCGGAAAGCGCGACAGTGGACCATCGCGCGCGTAGAGAACCCGGAACGAATTGCCGCGTGGCGAATTGTGCCGGTGCAATGCCATTTTGGAGAGACCCCCATGAAAAAGCTCATTGTTGTGATTCCGTTCCTTCTTGCTGCGGCCGCTTGCACACCCACCCAGCAGGGTGCGGCAATCGGTGGCCTGGGTGGGGCGGCAGTTGGTGCGGCAGTCGCGGGCAACGAAGTTGAGGGCGCGGTCATTGGTGGCGCCGTCGGCGCGGTTGCAGGCGCTCTGGTCGGTCGCGCGGCCGAGGGATCGAATCAGTGCGTCTATCGCGACGAATACGGCCGCCGCTACACGGCTGCTTGCCCGCGCGGCTACTGAGTTAAAAGAAATGCCCGGTCAGCGGGCATTCATTTTGCAAATGAAGGCTGGGGCTCGCACCAGCCTTTTTTCTTGCCGGTTTTGGCCGCCTACATCACGGCGCCGAGTTGCCAGGGCACGAACTCATTGTCGCCGTATCCGAGTTGCTCGGATTTGGTTCGCTTGCCGGAAGCGACAGCCAATATCTCCTCGAATATCTCACGGCCCTTTTCCTGAAGCGAAACGCCTTCAAGAATATCCCCGCAATTGATGTCCATGTCCTCTGCCATGCGCTCGTACATGGGTGTGTTGGTAGCAAGCTTGATCGAGGGCGTGGGCTTGCAGCCATATGCCGAGCCGCGGCCAGTGGTAAAGCAGATCACATTGCAGCCCCCGGCAACCTGACCGGTTGCCGACACCGGATCGTAACCCGGCGTGTCCATGAAAACGAACCCTTTCTCGGTAACGGGCTCAGCATATTCATAAACGGCGGTAAGCGGCGTTGACCCGCCCTTTGCCGCCGCACCCAGGGATTTTTCCAGGATGGTCGTGAGACCGCCGGCCTTGTTGCCCGGCGAGGGATTGTTGTTCATCTCGCCGCCGAGACGTGCCGTGTAGTCTTCCCACCAATGGATGCGTTCAACGAGTTTCTCTCCCACCTCGCGGCTGATTGCCCGACGGGTGAGGAGGTGCTCGGCGCCATAGATCTCTGGGGTTTCCGAAAGCACCGCCGTGCCGCCATTTTGCACAAGGATATCGGCAGCCACGCCCAGAGCGGGATTTGCCGTGATTCCCGAATAGCCGTCCGAACCACCACACTGGAGCGCGAGCTTGATCTCCGAGGCAGGGACGGCCTCGCGTTTCGCGGCCGCCACGGCGCCAAGCATTTCTTTCACCACCGCCAGACCCGCTTCGATGGTGCGGCGCGTTCCGCCGGTATCCTGGATCGTCATCGAACGAAAAGTGTCGCTCTCCTCGATACCGTAGAGCTCCTTCAGCCGGGCGATCTGGAAGACCTCACAGCCCAACCCTACCATGAGCACTCCTCCCAGATTGGGATTGGCAGCATAGCCCCACTGGGTCCGCTTCAGGATATCGAACCCCTCGCCCTTCCCCGCCATGCCGCAGCCGGTGCCATGGGTGAAGGCGACGACGCCGTCTATATCGGGATAACCATCCAGAATTCCGGACCGGTTGGCGGCTTCCGCGATAAAGCGCGCGACGGATGCCGAGCAGTTCACGCTGGTGAGGATGCCGATGTAATTGCGCGTGCCGACGCGCCCATTCGCGCGGCGGAAACCGTTGAACGTCGCCTGCTCCTCGGGGGGCAGAATGTTGACCGGCCTGGCTTCCTCGCAGAACCGGTAATCGCGCTCGAAATCCCCCATTTCCACATTGTGCTCGTGCACCCATTCGCCTGGCTCTATGGCGACCTTGGCGAAGCCGATGATCTGACCGAATTTGCGGATGGCCTCACCCGGCGCGATGGGCTCCAGCGCCACCTTATGGCCGAAGGGAATGCGGCTTGTGGTTTGCACCGCGCCGGATAACACCGTGCCGGGCGCCAGCGCACGAACCGCCACCGCCACATTGTCTTCATCGGAGAGGCGGAGAAAGGGTGGACGGCCCGACAGATCGTTCATGGTGTTCCCCAGGAGAAGCCGCATGAGGCGGCGCGATCACCACCTCTGATTTAAGCCGTCACAGGCTTGAAGTCCACGGAGTTGATTACGGGCTATGGACGCGTCCATGGGGAAGAGGCGGCGCTTCTGCGCCGCCCTCTGGAATCAGGCGCCGTTCAGGTAGCCGAACACCTCGAAACCGCCCCGGTAGATCATCTCCAACGCCACATAGAGGATGACCAGAAGGCCGATATAGGCGATCCAGCGATGCTTTTGCAGAATGCGGGCAATGAAGGATGCCGCAAGGCCCATCAGAGCGATGGAAAGAGCAAGCCCGAACACCAGTACATAGGGGTGTTCGCGGGCGGCGCCGGCCACCGCCAGCACGTTGTCGAGGGACATCGAGACGTCTGCCACGACGATTTGCCAGGCTGCCTGTGCAAAAGTTTTGCGCGGGGCTCCACCGGCAACCGTTCCGTCCGCATTCAGGTCCTTGCCTTCGAGAGCCTCCGCGCCCTCCAGCTCATGCGCATGATTTGCGCGGAGCTCGCGCCACATCTTCCAGCACACCCACAAGAGCAGAATGCCACCGGCAAGAAGAAGGCCGACGATCTGCAGGAGCTGCGTGGTCACGGCGGCAAATCCGATACGCAACATGGTCGCCGCAACGATACCTATGATGATTGCCTTGGCGCGCTGCTCCTTGGGAAGGCCGGCGGCGGCGAGACCGATGATGATTGCGTTATCGCCCGCAAGCACCAGATCGATCATTATGACTTGGAGGAAGGCGGAGAGGACTTCCGTGCTGAACATTTCGCTCATTTAGCACCCAATGTTGACGAAGGCGCCCGATTCGAGGGACATCGACAAGGGATCGGACACGCAGCAAACCGCGCTGCGTGGGCGAATCTTGCATACCAATGTCGATGGAGCTCCACGAACATCGGGCCATCCGATTTGGACATCCAGTCCGACATCACAGCCTGGGAAAGACTGCCAGAGGGGCCCGGTCTGGTAGCGGGACATCTATCCAGAAGAAGCGTGGAAAACAAGGGCCGGCATTTGTTTTTGCAGCAAATCGCAGCTTTGCCGTGACTTCTTGCGTGCCGGCTTACACTTGGAACCGACCCGCGCAATTCTGCAGGAGTGTTGCAAGCAAGCCGTAGACAATGGCTGCCCAACCTCTTATGAGCGATTTGGTGCCTGGGTGACGTGCAGGGAAACCGACGCACGAAGGTATGGCGGATTTTGTTCAACAGTCGCGGATCTATGGCCAGCTATCAAACCGCCCTTGCGTATAACCTTGAGATCGCGAACACTCCCTTCAGCTTTGCTTCTGACGGGAATGGTCAGGACGATTCGAAAGACCCGACCGCACCCGATCACAGTGCAGCGGAACGTGAGGACCTGCCCTATAAGGTCGAGCTCTGGGACGCCGCAAAGAAAACCGTAGTTCAAGTGCTCGCGGTGACTGCCAATGGAAGCATTGGCTATGCCGCATATTTCGCCGCTACCCGTGAGCACCCTGATCGCTACATTACATTGCGCCACAAGAATAGCATTGTCTCAAGGTGGAACGGCCCCGCACACTAGGCACATCATCACCGATGTCTCGGACTGCCCTCCCGACCAGCGCTTCCGAAGAGCTTCCTTACAGGATCGAGCTCTGGGACGAAGCAGGCCGCGGTGAGGTGGAACGGGTACTTGCGCGCGCGTTAAACGCCCAGCTGGCGCATGCGATCTTCCAAGCAGCCAAAGGCGATCACCCCAATCGCCGGATCACCCTGAGCATGGGTGACGACATCCTTGCGGACTCGGCCGGCTGACGAGCGCAAGTACGCTCGATGACGCCGACCAACGGGTCCGGAATAAGCTTACTTCTTGACCGCGCCAACCAGCAGGTTGTTCTCGTCACGCAGGCTCACCCACTGGCCCGTATGAGTGGTCGCCTGCCGCTTGAGGAAACGATAAGGCGTGTGGCTCCAGAGCCTTACTTCATCGTTCAGGTTATCGAGGATGAGGTCCCCGCGGTCGGTGCGCACGGTGAGGATGGCGTGGCCTTCCCCGTCAGGTTTGCGGACAACCGTGATCAGAAGGTTGGAAAAGGAGATGCCGGCGGCGTGCAGCCGGCGACGCTTTTCCAGGACATAGTCCTCGCAATCGCCTTCGCCGTTGTCGGGATAGACCCAGACTTCTTCCTTGCCGTAGATGTCGATATCATTGCGAGGCTTGACAGCCTGGTTCACCGCCAGGTTGACGGCCGAGATCTTGGCCAAGAGCGCATCGTTCACGATTAGGGGGCCCCTATCGCGAGAACGAATTGAGCACTCTTTCGGATTGGTCTGGCAAAACTCATAGTGGCCGATCGGTTGCGAGGTGACCGATCCTGTGGCCATGAGTCCGGAACCGACAGCCGGGCTCTGCCCGACGCTGACGGAAGACACAAGAATACCGAGTGCGGCGATAAAACCCGCCCGCTTAGCAGCCATAAGCCGCTCCCCATTTATTTATGGTCGTTAATGGAAAGTTAACGAACTTTTATGGGGTTCTGTCAATTAGTAATGACTCGTTTTCCAGTTATGGTTACCGAGCCGCGCGCTTATGGCGCAGGTTTGCGGCGAGGTGTAGCCCTCACGCCACGGTTGTCGGCGATGAACCCGGCAATGCGTGGCACGATCTCCTTGCGAAACCGCGACCCGTTGAACACGCCATAATGCCCCACCGAGGGCTGCAGATGATGAGCGCGCTTTCCAGCGGGTATGTTGATGCAAAGATCATGCGCAGCTTGCGTTTGCCCGATCCCGGAGATGTCGTCGTTCTCGCCTTCGATCGTAAGCAGAGCCACGGACCGGATCGCGGCCGGGTCAACCCGTTCGCCCCGATGCGTCATCTCGCCCTTTGGAAGGGCATGGCGAATGAACACCGTGTCGACGGTCTGCAGGTAGAATTCTGCCGTGAGATCCATCACCGCCAGATACTCGTCGTAGAATTCGCGGTGCTTTTCCGCGGAATCCCCGTCCCCCTTCACCAGATGCAAAAAGAAGTCCTCGTGCGCGACGATGTGCCGGTCGAGGTTCATGCTCATGAAGCCGGAGAGCTGGAGAAAGCCCGGATAGACCTGCCGCATGAAGCCGGGATTGGGCCACGGTACCTGCATGACCACATTGTCGCGGAACCAGTCGATGCCATGCTGCTGAGCCAGCCGGTTCACCGCGGTCGGATTCCTGCGCGTATCGATCGGGCCGCCCATGAGGATCATCGATGAGGGAAGGTTTTGATCCCCACGCGCTTCCATCAGTGCAACCGCCGCCAAAACCGGGACCGATGGCTGGCAGACCGCCATCACGCTTGCACCGGGACCGAGCAGACGGAACATCTCGAGGAGATAGTCGATGTAATCATCGAGGTCGAAAGAGCCATCGGACAACGGCACCATCCGCGCATCTGTCCAATCGGTGATGTAGACATCCGCATGGGGCAACATGGCCTCGACTGTGCCGCGTAGCAAGGTTGCATAATGGCCCGACATGGGAGCCACCATCAGGAGCTTTGCATCCGGCTGCCGCTTGGACGGCAGCGCGCGCTCGAAATGTACAAGGCGGCAAAACGGGCGCGACCACACGACCTTTTCGCGTATCTTCACCTTCTTGCCGTCCACCACGGTCGAGGCGATGCCGAACTCAGGCTTCCCGTAACGGCGTGTGGTGCGCTCGAACATCTCGGCGGCCGCGGCGATCGACCGCCCCCAGGCAGTGGTCGAGACAGGATTCAGCGGATTTGAGTAAAAAAGTCTGATCGCGTCCGCACAGACCCGCGCGGGCTGAAGCGCGGCGTGATGAAGCTCGTAAAGCTGATAATACATTGCAGACCTTTCCGGCGAGAACTCAGGCGGACGGCAGGTGCCCTGGCAGAATGACGCGCTTCTGGTGCAATGCGATAGAAACCCGACTTATAGCATCGCCTTGAAATATCTAGGCATCAACGATTACCCGACGAATAAGCTATTGCTGCAGCGCAGCAGAATCAAGCCAAAAACAACCTCAACGGGCCTCGACAGGACGCAGCATGAGGAGTCGCGTCTCCGGCGGGATACGCGGCGGCAGTTCGGCGAAGAATTGTTGGGCGAGTGCTGGTGGAGCCTCGTTCACCGGGCACTCGATAAAGCCGAGGGCGGCGTAAAAGGGTTCGTTAAAGGGAATTTTCCTGAATGTGCTCAAGGAGACGCCGGCGCGCCCCTCCTCGAGACATCGCGCTATGGCGAGCTTGACGAGTGCCGAGCCAAGGCCTCGGCGGCTATGAGCGGGATCCACCGCCAGTTCCCGAAGATGAAGAAAGCGGTCGAGCGGATGCAGCACGGCGTAGCCGACCGGGCGAGCTTCCGCATTCAAGACGACGAAGGTCTCGAAAGCGGAGACAAAGCCGTGTAGGGCCCGCGCCGTCGTCGGCGGGTTCGGCACCAGGCTGGGAAAGCCATGCTCGGCAAAAAGACGGGATGCGCGCGTCTCGACCGAGGCAAGGGCGGCCGCATCTTCACGCCGGTAGGCGCGAATAACATAGCCGTCCGGTAAGCCCGCATTCGCTGCCTCCTCAGCCCTCATGCCCCTCCACCAGGATAAGCTCGGCATCGGCGACTTCCTGGCGGATCGCCTTGGCGGCTTGGTATTCGGGTGAGTCGTAGCAGTCCCTCGCGTGTTGAAGCGAGGGGAACTCGATCACCACATTGCGGCTGCGCGCCTTCCCCTCCAAAGGTTCATAAGCGCCGCCACGCACCAGAAAACGGGCGCCATATTTTTCGAAGGCGGGCTTTGCCGTCGCGATATAGTCATTGTAACGCTCGGGATCGCGAACATCCACACGGGCGATCCAGTAGGCTTTCGGCATATCTTCCTCCCTCTCGTTCGGCTAGTCGGCAACCGCTGCCTTCATGTCCTGCAAAATTGACTGGGCGGCCGATTTGGGATCTTCCGCAGCTATGATCGGACGACCGACGACGAGATGGCTCGCGCCTGCGCGAATGGCATCTGCTGGCGCCGTCACACGCTTCTGGTCCCCATGAGCTGCCCCCGCCGGGCGGATGCCGGGCGTCACCACCGCCATATCCGGGCCGACGACGCCGCGCACCAGGGCAGCTTCCGCGGCAGAACAAACGATGCCGCCCATACCGGCATCGCGTGCCTGTTCCGCGCGGCGCTGCACCAGGCTTTGAGGATCATATGCATAGCCCGCGTCACGCAAATCCTGCTCGTCCATGGAGGTCAGCACCGTCACGCCGAGCAAGCAAAGGCCGGAACCTTCCGCTGCGGCAACCGCCGCCCGCATCGCCTTCGGATAAGCGTGGAGCGTGAGCATGGTGACGCCCATGCGGGCGATGTTCTCCACGCCCTTCGCCACCGTATTGTCGATGTCGAGCAGCTTCATGTCGAGGAAGACCTTTCGGCCCGACCGGATGAGCTCCCCCGCATAGTCTAGGCCGCCGGCGAAAACCAGTTGATAGCCGATCTTGTAGAAACCAACCGTGTCGCCCAGCGTGCTTACCACCCTCTTCGCATCATCCAGGGTCGGCACGTCCAGGGCGACGATCAGGCGCT
Organism: Chelativorans sp. J32; assembly: GCF_000518985.1. Lineage (GTDB taxonomy): Bacteria > Pseudomonadota > Alphaproteobacteria > Rhizobiales > Rhizobiaceae > Chelativorans. Next base: position 98,421 of record NZ_JAEQ01000008.1, on the reverse strand, counting down.
CGCGAATTTCGTCAGCCGGCATCGACGACTCCTCAAAGATATCCATTGGCGTCCACTGGCATAAGAACCCCTGGCTCGCAATCCTGCACGAGATCACACCGTGAGGGTTACGGCTCGATCCGGGTAGAGAACAGCCGCGCGTGCTCGATCAGGCTGCGGCAGACCTTGGACATCGCCTTCCTCAGACGCTCCTCGCGGAAATCGCCATTCTCATCGAATGCGTCTCCTGCGCGCGGCACAGAGCATTGCGCCGAAATCACCTCGGCCTGGCATTGAACGAGAACGGCCCGAAGATGGTTGATCGCCCGAATGCCAGCATACATCCCGTCGGAAGAAGAACAGAGAGCTATGAGCCGGCCGTTGAAGGCCCGGAACGGTTGCCCTCGCGCATCGGCCTTCACGCGGCTCACCCAATCGATCGTATTCTTGAGGAGCGGCGGGATCGAGCCATTATATTCCGGCGTGGCGATCAGGACCGCCACATGCGCACCGATCATATAAGCAAGCTTGACGGCATTCTCGGGCACGCCTTTTTCCCGCTCCAGATCCTGGTTCATGATCGGAAGGGGATAATCGGCGAGGGAAATGCGTGTGACATCGGCACCCTGAAGCGCCAATTCCTTCATCGCCGCATCGGCAGTCTTGCCGCTATAGGCGCCCGTGCGCGTCGATCCGGCGAAAACCAGTATTCGCGGCGTCATGGAAAAATCCTCAGCCTCGGCTCAAGCGCCGACCCGACGGGTGTAGATCCAAAGATGTGCCGGCGGAATGTTACGGATCACGAAATCGAAGCGTTCGACCGAATAGGTGCCGCGGCCGACAGGCACCGGCGAGAGGGCGCCATAAGTGATCTGCACGACGGGCCGGCCGGAAGGAAGAAGATCGAGCAGCCTCTCGACAAGCTCGATCCGCTTCGGCACCGGGAAGTTGAGAAGCGGGATGGCCGAGATTACGCTGTCGAAGACCCGCCCCTTCCACGGCGCCAGGACCGTGTCGAGATCGAAGGCATCTCCGTGGACGATGTTCACGCCCGGGAAGTCCTCGCGCAGCTTCTCGACGAAATCGAGGGAATATTCGACGGAGACGAGGTTTTCCGGCTTGATGCCCCGGTCCAGGATCGCACGGGTGATCACTCCCGTTCCCGGACCGAGTTCCAGCACGAGGTCATTGCGTTCCGGCCGCGCGACCGAGGCCATGCGCCGCGCAGTGATGCTGCTCGTGGGCACGATTGAGCCCACCGCCTTCGGCTTGTCTATCCAGCCGCGGAAAAAGCGCAGCTCCTCATCAAAGCGCGAGACGATCGCCTTGCGAACGTCGAAAGGTCTTCCCATGCTCGACTCCTCCTTGGATGGCGCCAATATTTGCCACCCATAATGTGGGTCGACGCGATGACCGTGCCGCCCCTACTCGCCGAAGGATTCGAAGAAATCCTTCATGCGCGCGAAAAAACCCGTCGACTGCGGGCTGTTCTCGTTCGAGGAAATCCGTTCGAACTCCTCGAGCAACTCTCTTTGCTTTCTGGTCAGATTCTGTGGCGTTTCGACGGCGACCTGGATGTAGAGGTCGCCGACCTGCGGCTGGCGCAACACCGGCATGCCCTTGCCGCGCAGTCGGAACTGGCGGCCGCTTTGCGTGCCTTCCGGTACCTTCACGCGGGTTTGGGTGCCGTCGAGCGTCGTGACTTCGAAGGAACCGCCCAAGGCGGCAGTCGTCATGGAAATGGGGACTTTGCAATAGAGGTCCGCGCCATCGCGCTGGAAGAACTCATGCGGCCTGATCGACAGGAAAATATAGAGGTCGCCGGGAGGCCCTCCCCGCAGACCCGCTTCACCTTCACCCGCCAGCCGTATGCGCGTGCCGTCCTCGATGCCGACAGGGATATTGACCGAGAGCGAACGTTCTTCCGTGACCCGGCCCTGACCGGAGCACTTGCGGCAGGGATCATCGATGATCTGGCCGCGCCCCTGACATTGCGGGCACGTGCGTTCGATGGAGAAGAAGCCTTGCGCGGCTCGGACGCGGCCGGCCCCGTGGCACATGGGGCACTGGACCGGCGAGGAGCCGGGTTTGGCGCCGGAGCCGGCACACTCGTCGCAGGTGACTGAGGTGGGTACGTGGATCTGTGCCGTCTTGCCGGTAAACGCCTCTTCAAGCGTGATTTCCATATTGTAGCGGAGATCGGCCCCGCGCTCGCGGCCGCCGGAGCGGCGCTGCCGGCCCCCGCCCATGATGTCGCCAAAGATATCCTCGAAGATATCCGCAAAGCCGCCGCCATTGAAGCCGCGCGCACCCATCCCGCCATTCTCGAAAGCCGCATGGCCGAAGCGGTCATAGGCCGCCCGCTTCTGCGGATCGCGCAGGGTTTCGTAGGCTTCGTTGATTTCCTTGAACTTCTGCTCCGCCTCCATATCGCCCGGATTGCGGTCCGGATGATATTTCATGGCGAGCTTGCGGAAAGCGCTCTTCAGTTCTTTTTCATCGGCGTTTCTCGACACGCAGAGCGTCTCGTAAAAATCAGCCTTCATACAAGAGATCCCGCATTCACAAATAAAGGGGGCACAGCAAGGTCCCCGATCGGTGCCCGCTATTTAGTTATTCTTTTCAGCGAATGCCATAGTTCGCTGGATTTTGCCAGTGCCGCTAAGAGGCAGAGTGCGTCCACGAGCAATGAAAAAGGTCCGGGCCTAGGCCCGGACCTTCGGTTCATCTTCAGGATCGGTCAGGCCGACTTCTTGTCGTTGTCGTCGATCTCTTCGAAATCCGCGTCGACCACGTCGTCGCTCGACTTCGCACCGCCTTCGGCTCCAGCGTCGCCCGCCGCGGCTTCCGCCTGACTTGCCTCATAGACAGCCTGGCCGAGCTTCATCGAAGCTTCCGCAAGCGCTGTGGTCTTGGTGCGGATCGCGTCGGCATCCTCGCCTTCCATTGCCGTCTTGAGCTCGGCAATGGCGTTCTCGATGGCTTTGCGGTCATCTTCCGAGATCTTGTCGCCATAATCCTTGAGCGACTTCTCGGTCGAATGGATCAGCGCCTCGCCCTGGTTCTTGGCCTCGACCGCCTCGCGCCGCTTCTTATCGGCTGCTGCATTGGCCTCGGCATCCTTCACCATCTTCTCGATATCGGCGTCCGACAGGCCGCCGGATGCTTGGATGCGGATCTGCTGCTCCTTGCCCGTGCCTTTATCCTTTGCCGAGACATTGACGATACCGTTGGCGTCGATGTCGAAGGTCACCTCGATCTGCGGTACGCCGCGCGGTGCAGGCGGGATGCCGACGAGGTCGAACTGGCCGAGCAGCTTGTTGTCGGCAGCCATCTCGCGCTCGCCCTGGAACACGCGGATCGTCACCGCATTCTGGTTGTCCTCGGCAGTCGAGAAAACCTGGCTCTTCTTGGTCGGGATCGTCGTGTTCCGGTCGATGAGGCGCGTGAACACGCCGCCCAGGGTCTCGATGCCCAGCGAAAGCGGGGTGACGTCGAGCAGCAGCACGTCCTTCACGTCGCCCTGCAGCACGCCCGCCTGAATGGCGGCGCCCATGGCGACCACCTCGTCGGGGTTCACGCCCTTATGCGGCTCCTTGCCGAAGAAGTTCTTCACCGTCTCCTGCACCTTGGGCATGCGGGTCATGCCGCCGACAAGAACCACCTCGTCGATCTCGCCGGCGCTCAAGCCGGCGTCCTTGAGCGCGGCCTTGCAGGGCTCGATCGTGCGGGCAACCAGATCGTCCACCAGGCTCTCGAACTTGGCACGCGTGAGCTTCATCGCCAGGTGCTTCGGGCCGGTCTGGTCAGCGGTGATGAAGGGCAGGTTGATCTCGGTCTGCGAAGCGGACGACAGCTCGATCTTGGCCTTCTCCGCGGCCTCCTTCAGGCGCTGAAGGGCGAGCTTGTCGTTCTTGAGGTCGATGCCCTGCTCCTTCTTGAACTCGTCGGCCAGATAGTTGACGAGCCGCATGTCGAAGTCCTCGCCACCGAGGAAGGTGTCGCCATTCGTCGACTTCACCTCGAACACGCCGTCGCCGATCTCCAGGATCGAAATGTCGAACGTGCCGCCGCCAAGGTCATAGACAGCGATGGTCTTGCCATCCTTCTTGTCGAGACCATAGGCAAGCGCAGCCGCGGTCGGCTCGTTGATGATGCGCAGCACTTCGAGGCCGGCGATCTTGCCCGCGTCCTTCGTGGCCTGGCGCTGCGCGTCGTTGAAGTAGGCGGGAACGGTGATCACGGCCTTCTCGACCTTTTCGCCGAGATAGGATTCTGCGGTTTCCTTCATTTTCTGAAGGATCATGGCGGAGATCTGGGACGGAGAGTACTTCTCGCCTTCGGCTTCGACCCAGGCGTCCCCATTGTCCGCCTTCACGATCTGGTAGGGGACGAGCTTCTTGTCCTTCTCAACCGTCGGATCCTCGAAACGACGCCCGATCAGGCGCTTGATCGCGAAAAACGTGTCCTCAGGGTTGGTGACGGCCTGACGTTTTGCCGGTTGACCAACGAGGCGCTCGCCCGAATCGGTGAAGGCGACGATCGAAGGAGTCGTACGCGCGCCCTCCGAATTCTCGATGACCTTGGCGTCCTTACCGTCCATAACGGCGACGCAGGAATTTGTGGTTCCGAGGTCGATACCGATAACTTTTGCCATTTATTCTTCTCCGCTTAGCAGACTGTTAGGACCCATTTCGGCGCTCCAGGCAACAGCCCCTGTTCATTGGATTTTTCCGAACACACCCATTCGCGAGCGCAGTTCCGAAACATGCGGCGTATATAAGAACCAGGAATTTTTGGTGCAAGGCAGCATCTATCCGTTGTTCACCGGAACCCGGGCGATCAGACCGGCTCCCAGCCTTCATGTCCGGCAGCCCGATAGATCGCGTCGATCACCTTCTGGTTCTTGAACGAATCCTCAAGCGTGAAGACCTGCGCGCTCTCCCCGGCGACAGCCTTGGCAAAGGCTTCCGCCTGCAGGCGGTATTGGCGCGTGTCTGCGAAGCGGAAGACGTTTGACTGCGCATGGTTCACATTGTGCAGCGTGACGCGGTCATCGCCGTAGACTCGTGAATTGAAGGGCGTCTCCACTTCAATGAAGCCCTTGTCTCCATGAAAAACCATCAGCTGGCGCGCAGCCATCTGCGTGGCGACATAGAAGCTCATGTCAAAGCCGTCGAACTCAGCCTTCACACTTGCATAGATGTCGGTGCCGAAGCCCGGATCGCGTTCGACCGTCGCCTGCACGCGGACAGGCTCCTGCCCGGTAACGAAGCGTGTGGTCACCGTCGGATAAACGCCGATATCAGGCAGGCCCCCGCCACCCAGTTCCACCCTGTTGCGCATGTTGGAAGGGTCGACATTGTGATAGGTGAACGCGCCCTGTACGTGCCGCAGCCGGCCGATCGCGCCATCGGCGATCAGCTCGCGCACCTTCAGCCACTGAGGATGATAGGTGACCATGAAGGCCTCGCAAACGAGCACCCCGTTGCGATCGCGTGCTTCGATCACACGCCGGATGTCCTCGGCCTTTAGCGCGAGGGGCTTTTCCACCAGCGCATGCTTGCCGGCGTCTGCCGCCTTCACGGCCCATTCAACATGCTGCGAGGTGGGGAGGGGAATATAGACGCCATCCACCTCTGGCGAGGCAAGCAAGGCCTCGTATGAGGAGAAGACATTTGGGATCCCGAAACGGAAGGCGACCGCCCTGCCTCGTGCCTCATCCCGACTGGCAATGGCGGTTACGACACCGTTCTCCGCATCCAGAAGCTGCGGAATGACGTGGTCACGGCCAATCTTGGCCGTGGACAGAATACCCCAGCGGAACATCTTCTCCTCCGTTTGCCTCAGCTCCTCAGCACACCCCCGGTCTGCCTGCCGACATTCTCCACGATCCGGCCCGCGAGTGCCTCGAAATCCTCGTCCGTCAGCGTACGCTCCAGGGGCTGGATCGTCACCTCGATGGCGATGGATTTCTTGTCGGGGCCGAGCGCGGCGCCTTCAAAGACGTCGAAGACGTTCACATCCGCGATCAGCTTCTTGTCGGCCGCCGCTGCGGCACGCGTGAGGGTTGCCGCCTCGACCTTTCTATCCACCACGAAGGCAAAATCGCGCTTCACTGCCTGGAAGGGCGAGAGGTCCAGGCGCGGCTTGGTGCGCGTCGCCCGCGCCTTGGGTTCGGGAATGGCATCGAGGAACACTTCGAAGCCACAAAGCGGGCCGGAGACGTCCATCTCCTCGAGCGTCTTCGGATGAAACTCGCCGAAGGTGCCGAGAATGTTCTTGGGCCCCAGTTTGATCGTGCCGGAGCGGCCGGGATGATACCAGCTCGGTCCACCAGCCTCGATCTGCAGCTTGTCCACCGGTGCACCGCAGGCCTCGAGCACCGCAAGGGCATCGGCCTTTGCCTCGAAAACGTCGACGGGCGCGGCATTGCCCGACCAGTGACGGCCCTGCTCTTCAAGCCGGGCGGTGCCGCGGCGGACACCGGCGGCAACGCGGCGTTGATCCTCCGGCCGGTCTCCCTCATAGGTCCCGGACACTTCGAACAGCGCTACGTCGGCAAAGCCACGGTCTGCATTCCGTTGCGCGGCAGCAAGCAGGCCGGGCAGCAGCGAAGGCCGCATGGTCGACATGTCGGCCGCGATCGGATTGGCGAGCCTGATGAGCTTCCGGTTTTCGGCAAAGAGGCGCGCTTGTTCTTCCGGGATGAACGACCAGGTGACGGCCTCCATCATGCCGCGGACGGCGAGCGCGCGCTTTGCCTGGCGTGTGCGAAGTTGCGCAGCGGTGAGGATGCGGCCGCCCACGGCCTCCTTCGATATCATGGGTTGGGGTGCGATCTCGTTCACCCCATGGATACGCATAACCTCTTCGACCAGGTCCGCCTTGCCGTCGACGTCCGGCCGCCATGAGGGGACGGCCACGTTCACGACCTCGCCGGAGCCGTCGGGCACGAACCCGAGACGCGAAAGGATCGAGAGGCTTTCCGACGCCGGCACATCAAGGCCGGTGAGACGCTTCACCTCGGAAGTCGGGAAAGAGACCACCTTGGGCGTGTGCCCCTGATAGCCTACCACCCGCGCTTCGGAAGCTTCGCCGCCGCAGAGATCAATGACCATGCGGGTCGCAAGCTCGAGGCCCGGGATCATGAATTCGGGATCGACTCCGCGCTCGAACCGATAGCGCGCATCCGTGATGATGCCCAAGGTGCGGCCGGTGCGGGCGATGTTGAGCGGATCCCAGAGAGCCGACTCGATCAGCACGTCCGTCGTGTTCTCGTCACAGCCGGAATGCTCACCGCCCATGACGCCGGCGATGGATTCCACCCCGCTCTCGTCAGCGATGACGCAGACCTCGTGATTGAGCTCATATTCCCGCCCGTCGAGAGCCAGCACTTTCTCTCCCGCTTCCGCGCGGCGGATCACGAGATTGCCCTTCACCTTGGCAGCATCGAACACGTGCAACGGGCGGCCGCGGTCGAAGGTGATATAGTTGGTGATGTCGACCAGCGCGTTGATGGGACGCAGGCCGATGGCGATGAGGCGCTGCTGCAGCCATTTTGGCGACGGACCGTTTTTCACACCGCGGACGAGTCGGAGCGCGAAGCCGGGGCAGAGCTCGGGCGCCACGATCTTCACGTCCACAGGGCAGGCGCCCTGCCCTGCGACGGGCGCCACAGCGCCGTTCTTGAGCGTGCCGAGGCCGGCCGCGGCAAGATCACGCGCGATGCCATAGATGCTCGTGCAGTCGGGCCGGTTGGGCGTGAGTCCGATCTCGATCACCGGGTCATCGAGCTTGGCCCATCTGGCGAAGGATTCACCCACGGGCGCATCCTCCGGCAGATCGATGATGCCCGTATGCTCATCGGAAAGCTGCAGCTCGCGTTCCGAGCACATCATGCCGTGGCTTTCCACGCCGCGGATCTTTCCCACGGAAAGCGTGACGTCGATCCCAGGCACGTAAGTCCCCGGCGCGGCAAACGCGCCGATAAGGCCAGCGCGCGCGTTGGGTGCACCGCAAACGACCTGGATCGGCTTGCCGTCGCCCTTGTCGACCGTAAGGACCTGGAGCTTGTCAGCATCGGGGTGCTTTTGCGCCGTCAGAACCTTGGCGATGACGAAGGGTTTCAATGCCGCCTTGTCGTCGACGGACTCGACCTCAAGACCGATCATGGTGAGCGTTTCCACGATCTGGGCGAGCGTTGCCTCGGTTTCGAGATGATCCTTGAGCCAGGAGAGTGTGAATTTCATCGTAATCAGCCTACCAGGAGAAATCAGCTGCTCAACCCGCCGAACAGTGTCGGCAGGTCGAGCGGGCGGAAGCCGTAATGCTGGAGCCAGCGGACATCCGCATCGAAGAAGGCGCGCAGGTCCGGCATACCGTATTTCAGCATGGCGATGCGGTCGATGCCCATGCCCCAGGCAAAACCCTGGTATTCGTCGGGATCGAGCCCGCCGGCGCGCAGTACATTGGGATGCACCATGCCGCAGCCCAGGATCTCCATCCAGTCATTCCCCTCTCCGAAGCGCACCTCGCCGGGTTTCGAGCGGTCGCACTGGATGTCCACTTCCAGGCTCGGCTCCGTAAAGGGGAAGAAGCTCGGCCGGAAGCGCATATTGAGAGACGGCACCTCGAAATAGGCCTTGCAGAACTCGGTGAGCACCCATTTCATGTTGGCGACATTGGCCGTTTTGTCGATCACCAGACCTTCGAGCTGGTGGAACATGGGCGTATGGGTCGCGTCCGAATCCGCGCGATAGGTCTTGCCGGGAATCACGATGCGGATCGGCGGCTTCTGCGCCTCCATGGTGCGGATCTGCACCGGTGAGGTGTGCGTGCGCAGAAGCTTGCGCTCTCCCTTCTCATCCGGCTCGAAGAAGAAGGTGTCGTGCATCTCGCGTGCCGGATGACCCTCCGGGAAGTTCAGGGCCGTGAAATTGTAGTAGTCCGTCTCGATGTCCGGCCCCTCCGCAATGGAGAATCCGAGATCGCCGAAGATGGCAGCGATCTCGTCGATCACCTGCGTGATGGGATGGATGCGGCCGCGCTCCGCCGGGGGCCGTGCGACGGGGAGCGTCACGTCCACCTTCTCGCGCTCCAGCCGTGCCGCAATCGCCGCATCGCGCAATTCGGTGCGGCGGGCGGTGAGCGCCTCTGTCACGCGGTTCTTGAGCCCGTTGATCGCGGGGCCCATGACCTGCCGCTCGTCGGCCGACATCGAACCGAGCGTCTTCAGCCTTTCCGAGATCGAGCCCTTCTTGCCCAGGGCAGCCACGCGGACGGCCTCGATTGCCTGCTCATCGCCAGCGGCGGCGATCTCGTCCATGATCGTTTTTTCGAGCCGGTCCAGATCGTTCATTGTCTTTCCTTTACCTCCTCGGTCTCACCGAGCCGCATTGACTTACATCGCAGGCGTCCACCTGGGCGCCCCAAGGACGCTGTGAAATATCGGGCCTAGGCATCGCGGTTTCCGAAAATCGCTTTCGTCTTTCGGGACGATGCGGACGCGTCAGAATGCGCACCAATGGATACCAGGGCGCGCTTCAAATATCGGGTTGCCTTCAGAAGGCGTCGCAGATCCTTCCCAAGGACGGCATTTTCGAGCAGCCCCAGCGGGGGCAACAAGGGCGAACAGAAGCTGACAATGGAATCGAGCTGCTCCAGAGCCCCTTTGGGGCCGGCCTGCGCATAGGCAGCGAGAGCCCTCTCCTCCGTGTCTTGAAGCATTGCATTGGCCGAGATCTGCATGAAGAGCAACCATATGTCGCGCCCCTGCGCGGCCCGCAAAGGCATCGCTGCCTCCGGCTCCTCCTCGAAATCCACAAAGCCCCAGCGGCCCCCGCTCATGAACATGTCGCGCGGGTGCGGTCTTCCGTGGCAAAGCCCGGCTCCATGGACATGGCCGAGCGCACCGGCAGCGCCGACCAGAAGCTCGTCATGCTCATCGGGATCAACCGACCTCAGTCTTCGCAATTCATGCTCCACGATATCGGCCACATGGGAGAGTACGATCACCGTTCTGCCGCGATAGACGAGATCAGGAACGTCGAAGCCTGCCTGCCGGAAAGCTTCCATTTTGCGGATCTCCCGATCGACCATGCCGGAGGCGTCCGCGCGCCTGGACGCGCGCAGGAAGGATTTTGGCATGACAGGCGAGAGGAGTTCGTGCAGCCGCTTTCCCCAATGCCGGGCTTCGGCATCGTAGCGCTTGATCCAAACAGTGCGGCCGTCGAGGATCGCCGAGGAGATACGCTTCTCCTCGCTCAGGAGCAGCAGGCGCAAAAGCGCCTCCCCTATTTGAGACGATGGAAGCCCCCCTTCCACTGCCCTTTCCCCGCGCATCATTCCGGATCTCGTGCAAATGTCCTTAGGTTCAAAAGAAAACCCGCGCCAGCCCTGCCAGCGCGGGTTCCCGAGATATGCTTCCTTTGCTTCGGGAGCGCTGGTCTTTAAGCGACAGCGCTCTCAAAAGCGTTGGGAGTGGTGTTCTTGAGATATTCGAGCGCTGCCTTGGACTTGGCCACGAGCGCGGCAAAAGCCTGGGGCTCGTGCACGGCCATGTCCGCCAGCACCTTGCGGTCGATCTCGATGCCTGCCTTGTTCAGGCCGTCGATGAAGCGGCCATAGGTAAGCCCGTGTTCGCGCGTGGCGGCATTGATGCGCTGAATCCACAGCGCGCGGAAATTGCGCTTGCGATTCTTGCGGTCGCGATAGGCGTATTGCAGCGACTTCTCGACCGCCTGCTTGGCGATACGAATGGTGTTCTTGCGACGGCCGTAGAAACCCTTGGCGGCTTTCAGGACCTTCTTGTGCTTGGCGTGGGCGGTAACACCCCTCTTCACGCGTGCCATGGCATGATCTCCTTAAACTGTCCTTAACCGCCGATCAGAAGCTGTAGGGCATGAACTTCTTCACGATCTTCGTATCGGGATCGGAAAGAACCATCGTGCCCCGCGCATCGCGGATGAACTTATTGGAACGCTTGATCATGCCGTGGCGCTTGCCAGCGGCCTGCACCTTCACACGGCCGGTCGCGGTCACCTTGAACCGCTTCTTGACCGCCGATTTGGTCTTCAGCTTGGGCATTTTGCTTCTCCAACTTCTTGTGGCGCTTAACGCCTGTTTTCTCACCGGGCTTTCCCCGGAAGCATTACGAGCCGCCACGGCATGCCCTGCCGGACGGCTCAGAAGGAACGGCGCCTCATACCAGCAAGTCATCGCCTGCGCAATAGCGCCGAGCTGTTCAGTAGAGCTGGAACAGGACCGGGATCAATCCCATGTCCCTCCCCATCTCGACGAGCTCGAAAAATGGGATGGCGCTCAGGAAAACGAGACCATCGACCAATGTGCGATTGAAGATCTGGGGCTTGAAGGTGACCCTTTCCTCATCCCTGTAAAGCCAGGGAATCGGCAGGAATCGCGGCACCCGTTCGACATAGGCTAGATAAGGCGCCCCGAGCGTCGCCTTCAGGTAGCGCTCCTCACGAAGTGCGACAAAGTAGAAGGCCACCGCGCAAAAGAGGCCCGCCAGCGCCGAAATGACAAGACTGCCGGTCTGCGCGCCCACACCGACTGCCGCAACCGTGGAGAAAAAATAAAGCGGGTTTCTCGTTACCGAATAAGGGCCGGCGGAAACCAATTCGGCGGACTTTCGCCCGCCGATATAAAGTATCGACCACAATCGCCCGCCGATGCCAATCAGGATGAGGACGAGACCGTAGGCTTCGATCAGCTCGTGCATCATTTCGTTCTGCAACGAGCTTCCGAAGACAAGCAGGATGCCGATGACGCCGATCAGCAACGCCAACACGTAACGGCGTGACGACTGAAATGCCGCCATCGCCTTTGCAGTCTCGCCACTCATCAAAACCTCGCACCGTCTCCAAACCTGACAGGCAGGATGGTTCGGGTGGCACTTCGGCTATTTCGGGGCAAGCACCATCATCATCTGACGGCCTTCGAGCTTCGGCTCGGCCTCGACCTTGGCGATCCCCTCGACGTCCTCACGGACGCGGTTGAGCAGCTTCATACCAAGTTCCAGGTGCGCCATCTCGCGGCCACGGAAGCGAAGCGTCAGCTTGACCTTGTCCCCCTCCTCGAAGAAGCGGCGAACCGAACGCATCTTCACCTCATAATCATGGGTGTCGATGTTCGGGCGCATCTTGATCTCTTTGATCTCGATGGTCTTCTGCTTCTTACGAGCCTCAGCGGCCTTCTTCTGGCTCTGGTATTTGAGCTTGCCGAGATCAGTGATTTTACAGACGGGCGGATCGGCGTTCGGCGATACCTCTACGAGATCGAGTCCTGCCTCCTCGGCAATCCTCAAGGCCTCGTCGGTGGACACGATTCCGCGGTTATTGCCCTCGTCATCGATAAGCTGAACCCGGGGAACCCGGATATCCCGGTTGGAGCGCGGGCCTTCCTTTACGACAGGCGCGGCTTTGAATGGTCTGCGAATGGTCGTTATCTCCAATTGTTGACGAAACAGCTTGCGCCCAAAGGAACAAGCCGCCGGCTATGTGGGCTTGCAGGGCGAAGTGTCAATAGCATAACCCGGCAGAAGAATCACGCCGGAAGAGCAATATCGGGCGGAAATGAGCAGAAAAAATTCGCCTGAAAGTTGAACAGGAGGTGCCAATGGACAAAAGCCAGCCGATCCTCGTCGAAGTTGAGGGAAACATGGTCGCGGTGCGGCATCGGCCAGGAACCGCCCCAGGTCTCGTCTGGCTTGGAGGCTACCGCTCAGACATGAAAGGGACCAAGGCTCAGGCCTTGGACGGCTGGGCGGAAGAGCGCGGCGTCGCCTGCACGAGGCACGACTATTCCGGGCATGGCGAATCGGGCGGCGCCTTCGAGGAGGGAACGATTTCCCGTTGGCTTGCCGAGAGCCTCGCCGTATTCCGCCGCTTCACGGAGGGAAAACAAATCCTCGTCGCCTCATCCATGGGCGCCTGGATCGCGCTCCGCATGGTGCAGGAATTGCAGAAAGCCGGAGAAGGCGGGCGCGTCGGCGGCATTCTGCTTCTGGCGCCGGCTCCGGACTTCACCATGGAGCTGGTGGAGCCCGAACTGAATGAGGAGCAACGCGAAGCGCTGGAAAGACAGGGCTATTTCGAAGAGCCGTCTGAGTATTCGCCGGAGCCTTACATCTATACCAAAGCGCTGATTGACGATGGACGGAGCAACCGGGTCCTCGAAGGCATCATCGACACCCATTGCCCCGTTCACATTTTGCAGGGAATGGCAGACCCTGACGTGCCCTATACGCACGCTCTCCGGCTCGTCGAGCACCTTCCGGCGGATGACGTGACGCTGTCCCTCGTCCGGGACGGCGATCATCGTCTCTCCCGCCCGCAGGACATCGATCTGATGCTCAGGGTAGCTGCGGCGCTGGTGGAACGGGCGCGGCAAACTCGCCCTGAAGGATAGTTGGTTGCGGCCGTCTTACGATTTTTGGTTGTTCATACCTTGAAAGGCCTTCGGCACTTTCCCATGTCACAAAAAGCGGCCGCGCCCCGACTTTCAACCCTCGATGAGGAACTGGTGACGATGACCAATTCTGCCCTGATACGCCCGGCTTGGACACCGGCGACGATCGCCCTGATGGTGGTCGGCTTCATGCTGTTCTGGCCGCTTGGCCTTGCCATGCTGGCCTATATCCTGTGGGGCGACCGGCTCCCCGAATTCAAGCGCGGTGTCAACCGCAAGACCGACGGACTGTTTGCGAATTGCCGCAAGGCGAGCCGCAGCTATTCCATGACCGGTAACGTCGCTTTCGACGAGTGGCGCCAGAAGGAGCTCGAGCGTCTTGAAGAAGAGCGCCGCAGGCTCGACGCCATGCGCGACGAGTTCGACGAGTATGCGCACGAGCTTCGCCGCGCCAAAGACCAGGAAGAGTTCGACCGCTTTATGCGCGAACGCGAGAACCGCGGGCCGAGCGCTCCGCCGGTGACCGATCTCGGCTGAGCGGACCGACCGACTTTGTTCCTCCGGCGCCCCACAAGGGCGCCGTTTTTCTTGCAAGCTCCTGATCAATGCCGGACGAATCACATATTTTGTTCGAATGTTCCCTCGTCTCCTGAAGCGCGCCTCGCCAAAAGCATCCCCAGCCGCGCGAACGCACATCGTCGCCGGACGTGAACTGCCGCTGAAAGTGGTGGAAAACGAGCGGGCCCGGCGGCTCACGCTCCGCATCGGGCCGGGCGGCGAAAGCCTTCGCGTCACCATTCCCCCCGGCGTTTCGTCGCGCGAGGTGGACCGTTTCCTGGAACGTCACCGGGGCTGGCTTGAAGAGAAGCTCAGAAAAATTCCCGAAGAGCCGCTCGTGCGCCCCGGGATCAAGATTCCGCTGCGCGGCGTGCCGCATCTCATAGTGCATGAGCCGGGTACCCGAGGGACGGTGACGGCGGTAACGATCGACGGCCAGCCAGCCCTCGTCATCAGTGGCGATACAAGGCACCTGCCGCGCCGGCTGGCGGATTTCCTGAAGCGTGAAGCGAAACGGGAGATCGAACCGCTCGTGGCCCGCCACACGGCACATGTAGGCCGGCGCGCCAAATCGATCCGCTATAAGGACACGTCGAGCCGCTGGGGCTCCTGCACGTCGGACGGGGTGCTTTCCTTTTCCTGGCGCATCATGATGGCGCCGTCGCCGGTCATCAACTATCTCGTCGCCCATGAGGTGGCGCATCTGAAGGAAATGAACCACGGCCCCCGCTTCTGGGACCTGTGCGAGACACTCTGCCCGGACACGGAACGATGCAAGGCCTGGCTAAAAAGGAACGGAACCGCACTGCAGGCAATACGGTTTGGATAGGGCAGTAAGGGATAGAGCGTCCGGGCAGTATGTATTTCGCCCAAATCCGGCATACACGCGACTGTCTTGTTGCCCTACCGCCCTATTCGTGCCACTCCCACGCGCATGGAACTAGAGATCAAAATCTGCGGCCTGAAGACTGAGCAAGCCGTTACCGCCGCGCTCAGCGGCGGGGCGAGCCATATCGGTTTCATCTTCTTTCCGAAGAGCCCGCGGAATGTCGACGTGGAAACGGCTGCGCGACTTGGGAGATTGGCCAGTGGCCGCGCGAAAGCGGTGGCCGTGACTGTGAATGCCGACGACCAGACGCTCGAGCGTATCGTCGACATTGTGCAGCCTGACGTGCTGCAGTTCCATGGGAGCGAAAGCCCAGAGCGTCTGGATGACATCAAGAAGCGTTACGGGCTGCCGGTGATGAAGGCGATCTCAGTGCGGGAGGCGCAAGACCTTCTGGCATTGTCGGCCTATCGTGAGGTGGCAGACCGTTTCCTGCTCGACGCGAAACCGCCGGTTGGTGCACAGCTTCCGGGCGGCAACGGCATCCCTTTCGACTGGTCGTTGCTTGCCTCCCTTGACGGCGAAGTGGATTACATGCTTTCGGGTGGTCTCAACGCGGCCAATATCGCTGAGGCCCTTGCCATAGCCCGGCCGCGCGGTATCGATATTTCTTCCGGCGTGGAACGCGCGCCGGGCGAAAAGGACCCGGATTTGATACGCGCCTTCTTCACCGCCGTGCAGGCCGCACGGGGCGAGCGCGAGTAACGGAGGCGGCATGAACAAGCCGGTTGAACCCAATTCCTTCCGCACCGGACCCGACGAGCAGGGCATGTTCGGCATTTTCGGCGGCCGCTTCGTCGCGGAAACGCTGATGCCGCTCATCCTCGATCTCCAGGAGCACTGGAACGCAGCCAAGAACGATCCGGCTTTCAAAGCCGAGCTTCAGCACCTCAATGCGCATTACACGGGCCGGCCCTCGCCGCTCTATTTCGCCGAGCGGCTGACGGAGCATCTCGGCGGCGCAAAGATCTATTTCAAGCGCGACGAGCTCAACCATACGGGCAGCCACAAGATCAACAATTGCCTCGGCCAGATCCTGCTTGCCCGGCGCATGGGCAAGACGCGCATCATCGCCGAGACCGGTGCTGGCCAGCACGGAGTGGCCTCGGCCACCGTGGCTGCCCGTTTCGGGCTGCCCTGCATCGTGTATATGGGCGCGACGGATGTGGAACGGCAGGCGCCGAACGTCTTTCGCATGCGGCTTTTGGGTGCGGAGGTGAAGCCGGTGACGTCCGGCCACGGGACGCTCAAGGATGCGATGAATGAGGCGCTCCGCGACTGGGTGACCAATGTCGAGAACACGTATTACCTGATCGGCACGGCCGCAGGTCCTCATCCCTATCCGGAACTCGTACGAGATTTCCAGTCCGTCATCGGGCAAGAAACCAAGGAGCAGATGCTCCAAGCCGAGGGGCGTCTGCCGGACCTCCTCGTGGCTGCGGTCGGCGGCGGCTCCAATGCCATAGGGCTTTTCCATCCCTTCCTGGACGATAAAGACGTGGCCATGGTGGGTGTCGAAGCCGGCGGCAAGGGCCTTGAAGGCGACGAGCACTGCGCTTCCATCACCGCGGGTAAGCCGGGCGTTCTGCACGGCAACCGTACCTACCTCCTGCAGGACGACGACGGCCAGATCAAGGAAGGCCACTCGATCTCGGCCGGCCTGGACTATCCGGGCATTGGGCCCGAGCACTCCTGGCTGAAGGATGCCGGTCGCGTGGAGTATGTGCCCATCATGGACCATGAGGCGTTGGAGGCCTTTCAACTCCTTACCCGCCTCGAAGGCATCATTCCGGCGCTTGAACCGTCCCACGCCTTGGCCGAGGTCATCAAGCGCGCCCCGAAAATGCGCAGGGATCAGATCATCGTCATGAATCTGTCCGGCAGGGGTGACAAGGATATCTTCGCCGTGGCGAAACACCTCAACATGGATATCTAAGCCATGCCGCTCCGGTTCATCGATATCTGGGTGAACTGCCCCGATCAGAAGACGGCCGAGAAGATCGCCGACGCCTGCATCGCCGAAAAGCTTGCTGCATGCGCCAATATCTTCCCCCCGATTGCAAGCCGCTATCGCTGGAAGGGCGCGATCGAGACGGCGACCGAGGTGCCGCTCCTCCTGAAAACCCGGAGCGAGCATTTCGAAGCAGTCTGCGAGGCAGTGCGCACGCTCCATTCCTATGAAGTACCGTTCATCACAGCGACGGAGATCAGCCAGGTCGATCAGGCCTATGCCGACTGGCTGCGCGCGGAAACGAAAGAACCTGCATGACGACCACCCGTATCGACAGGCTTTTCGCCAATCTCAAGGCCGAGAACCGGCCTGCGCTCGTCACCTATTTCATGGGCGGCGATCCGGATTACGAGACCTCGCTTTCCATCATGAAGGCGTTGCCGAAAGCCGGCAGCGATATCATCGAACTTGGCATGCCCTTCTCGGATCCGATGGCCGACGGACCGGCCATCCAGGCTGCCGGTCTGCGCGCGCTTAAAGGCGGCCAGACGCTCGCCAAGACGCTTCAGATGGCTCGGAGCTTCCGGCAGGAGAATGACCATACGCCCATCGTCATGATGGGATACTACAATCCGATCTATATCTATGGCGTCGATCGCTTCCTGGCCGATGCGAAAGAGTCCGGCATCGACGGGCTGATCATCGTCGACCTGCCGCCGGAGATGGACGAGGAACTGTGCGTGCCGGCGCTGAAGGCCGGCATCAACTTCATCCGCCTTGCCACGCCCACGACCGACGACAAGCGTTTGCCCAAGGTTCTCGAAAACACCTCCGGCTTTGTTTACTACGTGTCGATGACGGGCATCACCGGTTCTGCCCTCCCCGATACGTCCAAGGTGGCAGGGGCCGTCTCCCGCATCAAGGGCCATACGGAGCTGCCGGTTTGCGTCGGCTTCGGCGTGAAGACGGCAAGCCAGGCGCGCGCGATCGGTGCGGCGGCCGATGGCGTGGTGGTCGGTACGGCTATCGTCAATGCTGTCGCCAATGTGCTGGGCGCGGACGGCAAAACCACGGCCGACCCGGCGGAAGCGGTGGCGACCCTCGTGCGCGGGCTGGCCGACGGGGTGCGCGAAGCGCGCGTCTCGGCTCCCGCCGAATAACGGACAATTTCTCCCGGTAGTATTCGGAGAGGAAGGAGTATCGCTCATGAACTGGATCACCAACTACGTCCGGCCGAAAATCAACTCCATGCTCGGCCGTCGCGAGATGCCGGAAAATCTCTGGATCAAGGATCCGGAGACGGGCGAAATGGTTTTTCATAAGGATCTGGAGGAGAACCAGTGGGTGATCCCCTCCTCCGGCTACCATATGAAGATCTCCGCCAAGGACCGGCTGAAGCACTTCTTCGATGGTGGTGCCTATGAGACGCTCGAGAATCCGAAAGTCGTCGTCGATCCGCTGAAATTCCGCGACGAGCGTCGCTATATCGACCGCCTGCGCGATGCCAAGGCCAAGACGAATCTGGAAGATGCGGTTCTGAACGGGATCGGCAGCGTCGAGGGCCTGGAGGTCATGGCGACAGTACAGGATTTTGCCTTCATGGGAGGCTCGCTGGGCATGGCGGCGGGCGAAGCCATCGTCCGCGGCTTCGAGACCGCGGTGGAGCGCCGGTTGCCGCTCGTCCTTTTCGCAGCCTCCGGCGGCGCGCGTATGCAGGAGGGCATCCTCTCGTTGATGCAGCTTCCCCGCACGACGGTGGCTGTAGACAGGCTCAAGGAAGCGGGCCTGCCTTATATCGTCGTGCTCACCAATCCGACGACCGGCGGCGTCACCGCCTCTTACGCCATGCTTGGCGACGTGCATATCGCCGAGCCCGGCGCCCTCATCGGCTTTGCCGGCCCGCGCGTGATCGAGCAGACCATCCGGGAGAAACTGCCCGAAGGGTTCCAGCGCGCCGAATATCTGAGGGAGCACGGAATGGTGGATATGGTCGTCCCGCGCACCGAGATGAAGGCGACCGTGGCACGGTTGCTGAAGATCCTGCTCAAGAAGCAGGTGGCGCTAGAGGAAGCACCGAGACTTCCTGCACCTGAAGAAGCCGAACCCGCTGCCGTCAGCGCGTGATCCTACCTACCTACGAGGTCCAACACTTCCATGAGTGCCGCCGAGCGCGCCATCGACCGCCTAATGGCGCTTCACCCCAAGGGATTCGACCTTTCTCTTGAACGCATCGGCCGGCTGCTTCATCGACTTGGCGATCCGCAGGAGAAGCTGCCGCCGGTGATCCACATCGCCGGTACGAACGGCAAGGGGTCCGCAGCCGCCTTTTCCCGTGCCTTGCTTGAGGCATCGGGCAAGGTCGTTCACGTTCACACCTCGCCTCACCTGGTTCGATGGCACGAGCGCTTCCGCATTGGAAAGGCGGGCGGCGGCAGATTTGTTGAGGACGAGGTTCTCGCCGATGCCCTCGAGCGTGTCGCCGAAGCCAATCGCGGCGAGCAGATCACGGTGTTCGAGTTGCTCACGGCGGTGATGTTCCTGCTCTTCTCCGAACACCCCGCAGATGCCGCCGTCGTGGAAGTGGGTCTTGGCGGCCGGTTCGATGCCACCAATGTCGTCCGTCAGCCTGCCGTCAGCCTCATCATGCCGATATCGCTCGACCACGAAGCCTATCTTGGCGACCGGGTGGAATTGATCGCAGCTGAGAAGGCAGGGATCATCAAGCCTGGGTCGCCTGTGGTGATCGGGCAGCAGGAATGGGATGCGGCGCGCGAGGTGCTCATCGAGACCGCGGAGCGCCTGGACGCGCCACTTGCCATCTATGGCCAGGATTTCATTGCCGTGGAAGAAAATGGCCGCATGGTCTACCAGGACGAAAACGGCCTGATGGACCTGCCTTTGCCCCGTCTCGTCGGCCGTCATCAGCTGGCAAATGCCGCAGCGGCCATCGCCGCAGTGAAGGCGGCCGGATTTCCCGTGAGCGACCGCATCGCCGAGGAGGCAATGCTCACGGTTTCGTGGCCTGGCCGCATGCAGCGGCTCACCGAGGGACGGCTGGTAGAGCTTGCGCCGGACAATGCGGAGATTTGGGTCGACGGCGGCCACAATCCCGGTGCTGGTGCCGTTATCGCGGAAAGCATGGCCGAGGCGGAGGAAAAGCGCCCGAAGCCTCTGGTGCTGATCACCGGGATGATCAATACCAAGGACCAGAAGGGCTATTTCAGCGCCTTCCAAGGGATGGCGCGGCATGTCTATACCGTTCCGGTCAATTCGAGCGAAGCGGGGGTGCCGAACAGCGAGCTTGCTGCGCGCGCCATCGCAGCCGGTCTTTCGGCGGAGCCCGTCAACTCCGTGCCGAACGCGCTGAAGCTTCTGCGCGACACCTGGGACGACCCGACACCTCCGCGAATCCTCATCAGCGGCTCTCTCTACCTCGCGGGCGAGGTGCTGGCCGAAAACGGAACCCCCCCACAGTGACAGTCTCCTGCGCCGTGGGGGTTGCAAGCCCGGCAAAATTGCCTCGAATAGCAGCCTGATTCCAAAGCTCTGCCGAAAGGCTTAAACGAGCCTTTCGGCTCGCCATGAAAGGATTTGGCGCTGAGGCAGAAATTTCTCAGTTTGCTCGGCGGGGGAAAACGCCAGGGAACGCGCGCGCGGCTGCAAATCGAGCTCGGCGGCACGCTTGTCTATGCGGTCGGCGATGTCCATGGCTGCTTTGACCAGCTGCAGGTTCTGGAGCAGAAAATTATCGCGGATGCGACCGGTTTCAGCGGCCGCAAGCTCATCATCATGCTGGGGGACTATGTCGACCGCGGACCTGAATCGGCCCAGGTGATCGAGCATTTGATACAGCCGCCGCCGGAAGGATTTCAGCGCATTTGCCTGGCCGGGAATCATGAGACGGCATTCCTGGATTATCTGGAGGGTAACCTTCCGCGTGACGCGTGGCTCGCCACCGGCGGTGAAAACACGCTGCGTTCCTACGGTATCGACCTTACCTATCTTGCCAATCTCTATTCGGCGTCAGAGCTCGACCAGATGGTGCGAAGCAGCGTGCCGTCGTCCCATGTGGCCTTTCTGCGTGCATTGCCAATCATGGCTTATTCGCGCCAGGTGGCATTTGTACATGCGGGCATCCGCCCCGGAATCCCGCTTGAAGATCAGGACGAGCGCGACCTGCTTTTCATCCGCAAGGAGTTCTTCGCTGGCGCAGCCCAGTTGGATCGCTGGGTGATCCATGGCCACACCCCCGTCAAAAAGCCTGAGCTCAGTGGCCGCCGGCTGAACATCGATACGGGCGCCTATATGAGCGGCCGGCTCACGGCGGTGCAGTTGGGCGCCGGGCGCGCGCATTTCCTGTCCACCTGACGTCAGCGCCGGCCTAAGCCGCCTTCTTCTGCGCGTCGTTGTAGTAGCTCACATACTCGCCCAGGTATTTTTCTGAACTTCCGAAACCGCCGTAGCGCGAGAGCGCCTTCATATTTACCTTGTTGAGCACGACGCCGAGAATGCGCTCCGTCACGACGGACTCGGAGCCGAGGACGGAGCGGACAAGCGCGCGTGGCGTGCGTCCCCATTCGACCACGACCAAAAGCCCATCCGCCTGCGGCGCAAATGCCTTGGCGTCGATCACCGGCCCAAGCGGCGGCAAGTCGACGATGATGTAATCGAAGCTGTTCCGCGCTTCTTGCAGAAAGCTGTCCATACCGGCCGAAGAGAGAAGCTCGCTGGTATGTGAAAACCGCGCGCGGACCATGGCCGGCACGATGACAAGGCGCGTTTCGGGGTCCATCTTCGCAACCGCGCGCCAGGACAAGCCGTTCATCACCGCTTCGAGAAGACCTTGTTCGCTGCTCATGCCGAGCGCACGGCTCAAGGTCGGGTTCCGCAGATCCGCATCGATCAGCAGAGTCTTCTGGCCGTTGGCGGCAAGAAGATGAGCGAGGTTCGCCGCAACTGTCGACTTCCCCTCTCCAGGAAGGGCCGAGATGACGCCAAGCACCTTGCTCTGCTTTTCCTGAAGCACGACATCAGCGGCGTATTTGGCGCTGCGCAGGGTTTCCGCGAAGATCGAGGCCGGTGCCTTGATCGCGATCCGCGTCTGACGCCTCGCCTGAGGGTCGATACCCGCGGCTGTAGCAGGCTGGAGGGGAGGATCCTTACGGCTACGCCGCCGGCGCGCCCTGCTCTCCTCGCTACTGAAAGTCGGCAGATAGCCAAGGAAGCGTGCGCCAAGCCTGTCGCGCACATCATCGCCGGTGCGGAAGAATCGTTCGTTGAACTCATTGAGCCCGGCAAAGGCGCCTCCCATCATCAGACCGAGCACCAGTCCCAGCCCCAGGACAAGCGTCGTGCTCGGGCTCGACGGTCCCCGCGGAAGACTGGCAGCCGAGATGATCCGCACACCGGAGATCGGGAAAGTACTCTGCTGCGTGGCCTCCTCATAGCGGGTCAGAAAGGATTGATACAACGAGCTGAGAGCGTTCGACTGCTGCTCCAGCTCACGCAGGCGCACCTGTGACTGCTTCGCTTCGGAGCTCTCGCCACTCGCCGCGGTTACGCTTTCCTGCAACGCCTTCTCGCGCGAAAGCGCCACCTGATATTCGTTGCGGTAGCTCACCGCGAGCTGTGTCAGCTCATTATGGACCTGCCGCGCGACTTCCGCCTGCTCGCGGCGCAGCGCCACCGCCTGGGGGTGATCCTCCCCATATTGCGTGGAGATCTCCTGCTCGCGCCGGCTGATGTTCAGATAACGCGTCTTGAGCTCCGTAAGGACGGAATTGCCGGATTGGTCTTCCGACACGGTCGCGTTCCGGACGGCTTCGTCCGGTCCGGCTTCAGTGATCTCCTGATATTGACGGTAACGCGCATAGGCGCGCGCCGTGTCGGCCTTGGCGATGGCAAGCTGGCTATTCAAATCGGAAAGGCGGCGGTCGGCCATCAGCTCTCCGCTTGCGGCGGAAAGCCCATTCTCGGCCCGGTACTGCTCGACGGCGAGCGCGGCGGCCTGAGAACTCTGGCGCAGCTCCGCCAGCCGGCCTTCAAGCCATACCGCCGCTTCCTCCGTAGCCTCGAAACCCGCATTGAGCTGGTCGGCCACATAGGCCTTCGCGTACGCGTTCGTGATCCTTGCGGCAAGTTCTGGATCATGTGAGCGGAAGCCTATGGAAATCACAAGACTGCGGCCGGCACGCTGGGCGATCACATTGCGCTGCAGCGTTAGGATGGCGGCTCTGCGCGTAGCAGCAGCGTCTGCACCGTCGGAAACCGTCACGTTGCCGCGCAGAGAATGCACGATGGAACGCGCGTAGCCGATGATCTGCGAGAGAAGCGATTCCGGCGGGTTCATGAAGTTCTCGTCCCGGTCGAGCCCCTCCGCGTCCACCACCGCTTCTGCAAGCCGGGCCGATCTTACGATCTCGAGCTGGCTCAGCATGGCCGAGTCCGTCTCCATCTCAGAAGTGAAGGATGACGTGCTGTCGACCATCTTGCGCAGGCTCTCATCGATGAGCACCTGGCTTATCGCGGTGTAGGTGGGGGGCGTCGTGGCCAGATAGAGGATGCCCAGACCAAGCCCGATCAAAGCGCAGAGGATCAGGACGCGAGCCTGCCGGTACGCCATCGCCAGGAGGCGCTCGATATCGATGAAAGTATCCGTTTCCTGAGGCTCACTGGCAGGTAGGGGAACAGGCTTCGTCACGGGAAATCCGGCGTGGTTCATAGCTGCTCCTCTTGTCCTCGTTATTCAGCAGGGGCCCTGCATGACAGAGCCCCCAAATGCAGCCCTGATAGGCTGCTGCAAGCACCGCTCGGCTCAGGCTGCCTGCTCTGCTCTTCGATCCAGGCCGACCATCGCGCGGATCGGCTCGAAGACGCTGTCGCGGATGTCCTCACGCGCGAGGGCGAAAGCGACATTGGCTTCGATGAAACCCGACTTGGAACCGCAGTCGAACATGCGGCCTGTGAACGGCCGCGCGTAAAACGGCTGCTCCTTCAGGAGATGCGCCATCGCGTCGGTGATCTGGATCTCATTGCCGGCGCCACGTTCATGACGGCTCAAAAGCTCGAATATCTGCGGCTGGAGGATATAGCGCCCATTGATATAGAAGTTCGACGGGGCCTTTTCGGGTGAAGGCTTTTCAACCATGCCGGTGATCTCGAATCCCGGCACCACCTCGGCTCCACGACCGACGATGCCGTATTTGCTGGTTTCCCGCGGGTGGCACTGCTCCACCGCCAACACATTACCACCTGTCAGGTTATAGAGTTCCATCGCCTCGGCCAGACAACCCTTTTTTCCGAAGGAAACCATATCCGGCAGGAGCACCGCGAAGGGCTCGTCGCCGACAATGTCGCGAGCGCACCAGACGGCATGGCCGAGCCCGAGCGGTGCCTGCTGGCGGGTAAAGCTCACCGACCCCGGAAGCGGCATCATCTCCTCAAGCAGCTTCAGCTCCTTGGTCTTACCCGCCTTTTCCAGGGTTCCGACCAATTCCGGCTGCAGATCGAAGTAATCCTCGATGACGGCCTTGTTGCGGCCGGTGACGAAGATGATGTGCTCGATGCCGGCCTCCAATGCCTCGTCCACTGCATATTGGACGACGGGTTTGTCGACGATCGTAAGCATCTCCTTAGGCAGCGCCTTGGTCGCGGGCAAAAACCGCGTTCCAAGTCCGGCAACGGGAATGACGGCCTTCCTAACTTTCTTCATCTCAAAATCCCTTGAGGCATTAGAACTGAGCAGCCGCCTTTCGAAAGCGGTGCGGCGTAATCCCCCAACCCAACTAATCGCGGTTTTTTCTGCCGCTGTTTCGTTATCCTGGAAAAGCGATACCGGCCCTCAGGTTGCATGCCCCTGCCCCTGACCGGTCTGCTTCATGCCGTACTGGCGAAGTTCATCCGCGCCGAGCAATCCGCTCAGCGCGCCCATATGCATCACCCCTCGAAGGATGTTGCGGTTGCGCCGTGTGGCCCAAGGCGCCGTGAGTGTGGCTGCGACGGTGCAGTAGGCGATCTTTGCACCCGCCAATGCGAGTTGTCCTGCAACACCGATTCCGGATTTGCGACTTGCCACCAACCGTCCGTGGGTCTGGCCGACACGATAGCGCCGGCGCACGAGCCATCTGAAGGTGGCGCGGTTCGGAGGCACGACTTCTTCAGTCCAGGCATCGGGCGCGTAAACGATTCTGCCGCCCGCCCGGTAGACCTCGTCGAAGAAGGCGGTGTCCTCCCCGCCCGTCTGCCCGCGGTCAAGGCTGAAGCGCCGGCCGCAGATCGCCTTAGCATCCATGCGCATCAGGACGTTGCAGGTATATCCGGTTCGGATTTCTCCGCCCGCCAAGACCGGGAAGGTTGAATGGAAGTCGCCGTGGCGCATCCACACCGGTGCGTCCTCCCCATAACCAGCGCGTACCGGGCCGAGCACCACGTCGGCACGGCTTCCTTCTGCTGCCTTGACGAGACGCACCAGCCACTCCTTCGTGGCCGTCTCGTCATCGTCTATGAAGGCGACGAAGCGGGCACGGCTTGCGTCGAGGCAGGCGTTGCGTGCAAGCGAGATGTTGCGGGCGGGCGCGTGGATGTAGTGAACGGGTATCTGCAACTCGTCCATCATCGCGATCACGAGGTCCCGCGCGCTGGGCTCGTCGTCGTTATCGGCAATTATGACGCCAACCTTATACGCCTGAGGCGGTTCCAAAACCGCCAGAGAACGAAGGGTCGCCGCAAGCTCAGGCCGTCTGAAGGTGCAGATGCAGATGTCGATCGTCCGAGGCAGAACTGTACTTTCCATCATGTCGCCTCCCCGCTCAGTCCGGACGAAAGGAGCTGCTGCCAGAAGCCCAAAGACCAGGCGAAATGCATGACCATGGCGGAAGGCCCGGCCAGAAGGAGGTTCAGGTCCCGTCCTCTGATCGCGAGCAACGCGCCGTAGACGAGGCAGGTGGCAGCCCAAAGCAGAAACGGAAGCGCTGCCGCCCAGTGCAGGAATGAAAGAGTGGCCAAGATCGCAAAGGGCAGAATCATGAGCGGCGCCATCTGCCTCACTTTCGGGACGACCCGATGCTTGAGGATGTTGCGCGCCCTGCCCCGGCCATAGCCCAAATATTGCAGATAAAGCCCCTTGAAGGTCGAACGCGGGTAATAGGTCATCTGCGTCCTGGCGGTGAGCCAGATGCGAAACCCGGCCTGCCGAAGCCTGTGATCGAGCTCTGCATCCTCATTGTGGCTGAAGCTTTCGTCATAGCCTCCTACCGCCTCGAAGGCGCTGATCCGCATGAGGGCATGATGGCCGTGGTCGATCCACTCGCCGGCGGCCTGATGACGGTGCTTTGAACCCCCGGTACCCAACTTGGAATTCTGCGCTGCCGCGGCCGCCCGCTGAACGAGCCCCGAGCCGGTGGTTTCCATCGAGACGACCACGGAATCCGCTCCGGTCGCCAATGCTTCTTCCAGAAGCCTGTCGCAATAATCCTCGGGATACCCGCCATGGGCATCGATCCGGATCAGATATTCGACCCCCTCTCCCAACAGCTCGATTGCGAGGTTTACGGCTGCACTCTGGATGCGCTTCTTGTTCTCCAGCAGGATAAGCGCAGGATATTCCTTCGCGAGTTCGGACACGATCTGCTGGGTGCCGTCTGAGCTTCCGCCATCCACGACGACGATCCTGGCATCGAGTCGGCGGGCCGAGGGTTCCAGCAGGTCCAGAAGACTGCCGATATGGGCAGCCTCGTTGAGACAGGGAATGACGATCAGGCAGGAAGGAGGCCAGTGATCCGCCATCCGGCCGGCATCTCCATCGGTCATGCTTGAGCAAATCCCTTGACGATGACGGGTTGCGTTTCGGCGACAAGCCGCCGGAGCTGGCTTACAAGGTCGACACAATCCTGGCGGTCACAGGTCCATGTCTTGCGGTCGAGCTCCAACACCCGGCCGCGAAGTTCCCGGTAGCGCTCGGGACTCATGCCGCCGACGACCCGTTCCAAGGCATCAGCCGTAGGTTCGGGCAAGATAATGCCGATCCCGCGCTCCTCCAGAAAACGCGCCGTTTCCGTATCACGCATTGCGATCGGTACTGCACCGAAGCGGCAGCCTTCATAAAGGCGGTTGGGCAGGAGCCATTTCGAGTTCTGCCCCTCCTCGAAGAAGTCGATGACCCATGAAAAATGGATCTTTCCGTAGATGGCAGCCAGGTCCTCGGGGTTGCGATACGGACCCTCGAAGGAAAGATACGGCTCGGATGCGACCGCTCCGCTGAAGTCTTCGAATTCGCGAAGGGCGGGTTTCCCCCTCAGCGTTATCAGGAACCGGCCTTGGGAACGGCGGGAAAACTCCGACAGGATCGCAAGTGAGCGTCTGCACCGCAGCGCGCCGAACCAACCGATTTTCCAAGGTGGCGACTGCTCTTGGGCCGGCCTCTCCACACCCTCGGTCGAGACCAACTCCAAGTGCTTGTTTTCGATGAGCTTTACGGGCGCACTCACTTGGCCGCGCGGCGCGAAGTAATTGTGTACAAAGGCAGGCGAGCTGGTTATGAGGAGCCCCGCATTCCGCGCGAGATAACGTTCAAGGAAGCGCAGCGCATGGCCGAACGGATCCCGCCGCAAAAGCAAGCGATGGATGTCGAGGCTCTCATAGACTAATGGCAGGTCATTGGCCCCGAAAACCCGCTTAGCCCGCGAAGCAAGCACCAGCATTTCCAGGTTCCGCGCAATGATCAAATCCGGCTTGGAAACGCTCTTCAGAGCAGATCGAAGCGCCATGGTCGCATTCAGAATCGCAAATGCCCGCTGCGTAAACCGGCCATCATGACTGATGCCAAGATCGATAGGGCGGATGCCTTCGATATCGGCAGGCGGCTCCTCAGTCCTGCGGAAGCCCGCAAGCGTGATAGTCGCGCCACCCGCCTTCAACATCATGACTCGGCGACGAACGGCCGGGTCCGTTAGATTGAAGACGAGATAAAGCACATGCAGCATCTGGCACCCACGACTACCCGCAACTGGAAACAGTATAGCAGCTAATGCTGCACTGCAATATGGAATTCAATTTACGAATAAATTCGGCCAAATTGTGCCGCGCTGCACAATCTTTGCCGTAAAGCTTTCCTACGCAATCAGTAAAATTATGAAGACGGCATGTGACGAAGATTTGACAAAACTATGCAATCACCTCTTCATTTATGCTGAAATGTTCCGTTATTGCCGTTAAGACCTTAGAAGCCTAATCCAGAAGCGCCTGTGCACGTGCACGGAGATCTTCCACCACCCCGATCTGACGCGAAAGCGCCGCGAGACGGCGCTCGTAATTGAGCATATCGTCGGTCATTGCGTCGAGCCGGTGAGAGGAACCTGCGGAGACTTCCTCATTTTCCATGGCATCCGCGAGGAAACCCGCATTCGTCGACGCCTCCCGGTAGCGCCGCTCCAGACCGCTCCTCTCCGCCGCTATCTGGTCGGCCATTTCCCCGAGGAACGCACTCAGCCGCGCAAGTCTCTCACGATCCGTATCACGGTCCCGCTCAGGGCTGCGCGTCTTGAAGCCGAAAAGCGATGCCAATGTCTTCTCCGTTCGCTGCAATCTTGATGCGCCAACAGCATAAAGGTAGCCCGCCGAGCAAGATACTCACGCCGGCGAATAAGTTTATAGAAACAAATTGTGTCCTGAAAAAAAGCGATAGCCCCGGGCGCGAGGAAAATATGTTTTCATTGCGAAATACGAATGTGACCTAGGGCGAGGTTGATACCCGAGTCTACACTCTCTGAGAAATCCCTAAGTTTCTACGAGGTCAGCGCGACAGAGGGCGCTGCAAGGGAAGATCAGCTTTCCCCTTCGCACCAGATGCGACGGGTTCGACGGCTTTTCCCCTCGATTTCGCCCGGGAGTGCATCGCCACCTTCCCAAGCACGTAAATGAAATAGCCAACCTGCAAGACAATAGCGCAAATAATTGCGCGCAAGATAATCATGCCGAATGAAGCGGTGTCTATGGCCGACCATAGCGCCACCGCGAAGATAACGAAGATCATGCCAATTGCGAATTTTGGCAGAGACATATTGTTATCGGTCCTGCGGCCCATTCCCAGTCGTTAACTGACGAGTTCAGTCAGTACCCTAGCCCGATCGCCGGCCGCATTCCATAAAAATATACCCGCGCAGACTCCACCAGCAAAGTCACATGAGATTGCTCGATTGCGCTGCAACCTCAAAAGAACTGCATTTTCTGCAAAAACCAGGCTCATACCGCCTGGAACCCCAGTAGACAAATCCGCTCTATGACGCGCTATTCGCGACTTTCGCTTAGACTAATCCTTATACTTCAAATATATATCACTAATGTTTCCGAATATTACATCTTTGTGAATAGCATTTCTTCATCTAACTTACCCATACAAGAACCCCATGGAAGCACTCAGTTATATTAGCCGGGTCATATAAGTACCAGGAATATCAATTTTTGTGCAATTCGTGTTTATAAATTGAGCACAAAAATAATTTGAGTTTCCCAAAGAAGTCATATTGCAGCGCAACATAGTCTGCTAACCTAAGCGTAATCTGAGAGGTTGCTGGATGGGGCTTTTCATGCGGGAAATCGCCAAATCTGCGAACTTCGCCGGGACAGAGGTGGATTTTGATCTTTCCACCCCTCTCGGAGGGGTGCTGAAGCGCGGGTTCGACATAACGGGAGCGCTCTGCGCGCTCATTCTTTTCAGTCCTTTGTTGCTTCTCCTCGCCGCTCTGGTGAAATTTTCCGACGGCGGAAGCGTCTTCTACGGGCATGCGAGGATCGGCAGAGGCGGGCGTCGTTTCCGTTGCTTGAAATTCAGGACGATGCGCCAGGATGCCGACGCTGTGCTTCAGGCTTATCTGAGCGAGAATCCCGAAGCACAGGCGGAATGGGAGGCCACGCGCAAGCTCAAGAACGACCCACGCGTCACGCCCGTCGGGGCGGTATTGCGCAAGCTCAGCCTCGATGAGCTGCCACAATTCCTCAATATTCTTGCCGGCGAGATGAGCATTGTGGGTCCGCGGCCGGTCGTCCAGGAAGAGCTGGAACGATATGGGAGTGCCGCAGTCTTCTACCTCAAGTCGCGGCCCGGCTTGACGGGCCTGTGGCAGGTAAGCGGACGAAATGACGTCTCATATGCAACCCGCGTCGCCTTTGACCGGTATTATGTGGAGAATTGGTCGCTGGCGCAGGACATCCGCATCATAGCCAAGACCGTTCCGGCCGTCTGTCTATCGCGCGGAAGCTATTAGAAAGGGGCCGCAGAGTGCGGCTGGGCAGCGGGGGCTGAATCGATGAATCCGGGCTGTGCCCGGGCTCCTGGTACAGAAAAGGACTGCACTTGCTGGAATCCAACCACTTCTGCGTCGGCAGCAAATCCATGCCCATGGCTTTGCGGTTGTACGGCGCGCTTGTCGCCCTCGTCATCGGAACTTTACCGGCCGCCCACGCAGCGGCGGAAGAGTATCGTCTGGGCAGCCAGGACAAGCTGAACATCCGCGTGGTGGAATGGCAGACCGTGGAGGGCGCCTTCCGCGAATGGTCGGCGGTCAGTGGCGTTTATGTGATCAGTGCGTCCGGCAAGCTATCGGTCCCCTTCGTGGGCGAGATCGAAGCGGCGGGGAAGACCACCGCGGAAATTTCGGAGACGGTGGAGACGACACTGCAGCAGAAATTCGGCCTGGCTGACCGTCCGGAGGCGGCGGTGGAATTGGCGGAGTACCGGCCATTCTATATGGCTGGTGACGTCAACTCGCCCGGACAATACCCCTATGTGCCGGACATGACCGTGCTTAAGGCCGTGAGCATTGCCGGCGGGATGCGGCGCGATTCAAGCGGCGGCCGAGCCGAACGCGATCTCATCAGCGCACAGGGCAATGCCGATGCGCTCGCCGACGAACGCATAAGGCTGCTCGTGAAGCGCGCTCGCATCGAGGCGGAACTGCAGGGTCAGGCTGAAATCCAGGTGCCGGACGAGATCGCCTCCGACCCCAAGCTTCCCAGCATCCTTGCGGATGAGAAGGCGATCATGGATGCGCGGCAGAAGCAGCTTACACTCCAACTCCAGGCCCTGGACGATCTCAAGGAACTGCTTCAGCAGGAGATCTCCTCCCTGGAGAAGAAGGTTGCCACGCAGACCCGCCAGGTGGAGCTTGCAAGGAAAGAACTCGAAGGCGTCGGCTCGCTGGCGGATAAGGGCCTTGTGGTCAATACGCGCGTGCTTACCTCGGAGCGCAACATCGCCGATATGGAAAGCAAGCTGCTCGATTTCGAAACGGCGATCCTGACGGCACGCCAGGATATCAGCAAGGCGGAGCAGGACGCCATAAACCTGAAGAACACCGCCGTCTCGGAGCTGGCTGTTGAACGGCAGGAGATCGAGGCCAAGCTGGAGGAGAACCGCATCACGATGCAGACCCAGCGCGGGCTGATGGCGGAAGCTTTGGCACAAGCACCGGCAGCAGCGAGCCGCAGCGGCTTGCCGGAACCGAAGATCACCATTGTGCGCGTCGTGAACGGAAAGGCGACGATGCTGCTTGCCGACGAGAGTTCAACCGTCTGGCCCGGCGATGTGATCAAAGTGGAACAGGAATTGCCCCCTGCCCTCCAGTTCTCCGCCGGCCAATGAAGCGTGATCGGACGCACGGAGAGAATGGATGTCGGCCTTAGGGCTGTCGCACCCGCATGTTGCCGCCAGCGTGGGCCGCAGACGGCTGCAGATCGGTGTCGCCGCGAGCCTGAGCTTCACTGCGCTCGCGGCTTTGATCTTCGATTCCTTTTTCGGCTCGCTTAGCGCGCTTCTGTTCCTCGTTTCAGGATGCCTTTTGCTTGCGATACGGCCTGCTGCAAGCCTGCAGGCTATCCTGCGCTTCTGGTATCTCCTGATCCTGCCCGGGTTCTGCCTGCTCTCGATTCTGTGGTCGCAATTTCCCGGGCTCTCTTTTCGCTATGGACTGCAGTTCACCATCACTGTGGTGATCGCCATTGCCATCGCCACGCGGATTTCGCCGACGACCTTCATACGCTTTCTTTTCAGCATCTATGGCATCGGCATTGTCGGCAGCATCCTCTTCGGCCGGATACGTGACGATATCGGCGCGTGGATCGGGATCTTCGGTAGCAAGAACGCCTTTGCCGCCGTGATCTGTGCATTTACGCTCGCCTCGATCGCCATGCTGTTCGACCGCACGGCGCCCCGCCTGATGCGCTTCGCAGCGCTCGCCGGAATCGCTGCCGCCGGCCCCCTGCTCATCAGCGCCCAATCGACGGGCGCCATTCTCTTCATCCTTCCCGCCGCAGGTCTGGCGCTCGCCATCCTCCTCAGCCGACGCCTTACCCACTGGCAGAAGCTCTTTCTGGGCGGGTTAGTCGCCTGCCTCGGCCTGGCGGGGGTGATCCTGGTGCTGCAATATTCCGATTACCTGCTCCAGAATCTGCTCGATGCCTCGGGCAAGGACGTCACGCTGACTGGACGGACGGAACTCTGGCACTTCGCAGCCCAGTTCATCCGCGAGCATCCATGGCTCGGTCTTGGCTATCGTGCATTCTGGGTACAGGGTTATCCACCCGCCGAATTGCTCTGGGCCGTCTTCGGCATCAACGCACGCGCCGGCTTCAACTTCCACAACACCTATGTGAACAACGCCGTCGAGATCGGCATGATTGGCGTGGGTCTGCAGATTCTGCTTCTCTATGGCGCCCTCGCCAGAGCCTATCTGTGGGCATTTAAGGCACCCGCGCCGGAGACGGCCTTCTTCGCTTCCTTCCTCACCTATGTGGTTTGCAGCAGTTTCATCGAGGTGGCCGTGTTCTTCCAGTTCAGCATTACTTCGATCATCGTGATCTGCGCATTCATCTATACGGTGCGCGCTGGCGCACCGGTGCGGAAGCCGGAGTCGATTCCGGGAGGCACGATGCTTGGAGTCAGTAGCCGGTCGCGGTGACCGGCGTCGTCAGGTGAAGCTCAGCTGGCGCGCACGGACGAAACCGTGCAGCGCCTCCAACGCACGCTCGGTCACCTCTGCGATCTTCTCGTCACGGCTCAGCTGTGGCGCGGCGGTTGCCATCTGCCGCAGGTGCCGAGCCGCGAGATTGACAAGCACCCTGTTTGCGGGCGTCGCCAGCGCGCTTCTGCTGAGCCGCCCGGCGCGGCCGTTCGGATCTCCTCGGCCGCCGGTCAACCCGACATAAAATTCGAGAAGGCTCGAAGGACGGAGATCGTGGAAGCAGACATCCATGGAAAGTGCACCGGACCAGTCCTTCCACTTCGCATGATGGCCCGGATTGATGGGTTTTACCGCCACCCATGGCGTGCGCAAGGCGTCGGCCACGATCGCACCATGCATCGCTTCGGTGATGATCATGCGAGCGCCGCGAATCTGGGAAATGACCTTTTCCACGTCGTCACGCGGATCGATCAGCGGGATGCCGGCGAGGCGGCAAGCCTCCTCCCAAAGCCCCCGGTCCAGGCTCTCATAATGGGGCATGAAGCCGACATCGAAGGTGGGAGCAGCTGCCGGCAGTTGAAGAGCCCGCAAAAGGACCGCCGAATCGCAAATGGCCTTTTCCGGCTCGATGCCCAGAACCCGCGCCGTCTCAGGACCGCGCACGAACACGATGTCCCAGCTCCCGTCATGCACATCCGGCAGGCCGGTGTAGCCCGCATAGCCAGAGCCCATGACATATTTTCGTGCCGACCGGGGAAAGGTGTCCCATAGGATCGAGCCGATGCCGATGAAGAGATCGCGTTCGTCTTCGTCAAGAAAACCGGCGGGCAACAGGTGCTGCCACATATAGGTGTTCAGTTCGTCGCCGAAGTTCGGCACATGGCCACGGAAATAGACGAGCTTCATGAGGCAACAGCACCCCTCTTCAGGATCAGATCTCGCATGCGCAGGAGCTGTCGGCCGACCAGGACCGCAAGCACCGCTCCGTAGATAAGGGCTCCGGTGAGCACCTCTAACGTCAAAGTGACGACCGGATGCGCCTCCGGCATCGCACTCCTGACCGCAAGCACGCTCGCAAACATCACGACCGACGCCACGACCGGCGCGAGGAACTGGCGGGCATAGGAAAGGACGTCGAGCCGCAGGATGCGCAGCGTGAGCGCCACCGATATCGGCCAGGTGATCAAGGTCTTTACGGCCATGGCGACGACCACGACGGTAATGCCGAACCGATAGAGGGCGAGGATCACCACCGCGGAAAGGATTTGCTGGGCGGCCTGGTATGACATCCACCAGCCCACCCTCCCCTGGCTGGTGATCAACGAGGATTGCAGCACGCCGATACAGCTTATCAACCCCAGGGCGCAAAAGGCTTGGAGCGAGGGCACGGCTTCGGCCCAATGGCTGCCGAAAACAAGCGGGACGAGATCGCCTGCCACCGCGGCAAGCCCGACAAAGATGGGAAATGAGAAGGCCGAAGAGGCGAATGTGGCAAAGAGGAAGGCTTCCTTCAGCTTCTCGTGTTCGGTTTGTAGCGAAGACAGCATGGTGAAGGAAACCGTTCTCAGCGCACCTGCGATCAGGTCGTTGAGAAGCTGGTATATGCGGCGCGAAAAGCTGAAAATGCCGAGCGGCGCAGTACCCAGCAGCCAGCCGATCAGCAGTTGATCTGAATTGAGGAGCTGGATCGTGCGGTTGCCCGAGGCGAACACGCCGTAGCGGGCCACCTCACGCAACGAGTTGAGGCTGAAATTCAATCCCGGCTTCCAGGCGACGGAGAGGAACGCGGCGGAGAAGGTGGCGATCGAGCCCGCAACAAAGGAAAGCGCCAGGGCCCAAGCCCCGTACCCCATGAGCAGAAGCGGAACACAGACCGCCGCAGCCACCAGGGAAGCGATGGTTGTGCGCAGGGCGATCTTGTCGAACGACATGGACCGCGCCAGAAGCGAACTGGGAACGATCGCCGCCTGGTCGAAGACAACGCGCAAACCCACCGCCGGAAGAAGCGTCAGCAGGCCTGCTTGCCCGAGGAACTTTGCCAGCAGCGGCGTAAGCAGCAAAAGGCCGCCATAAATCAGAAGCGCGCTGCCGACGCAGAGCCAGAACACCGCATCTACATGCTTCTTGGTGACATCGCGGCGCTGAATCAGCGCCTCGCCAAAGCCCGCCGGAGCGATCGCGGAAGCAAAGAACGAAATGCTGGCGGCGAGCATCACAAGGCCATATTCGGCGGGCGTGAGATACCGTGACGTGACCGTGAAAACGCCGGCCGCCACCACGGCTGGCGCAAAGCTGTTCAGTCCGGCCCACAGCGCGCCGCGCACTGCGGCCTGCGCCCGCCCGGAACGCATATGGCTGAATGCGCCGTCTTCTTGCTGGTGCTTCTCACCTTCGGCGAGCACGCTTTACCTCAATCTAGAGCCGCATCCGGCAAAGGGTACGCGGCAGAATTCCTAGTTCAGATTGCAGGCCACCGATTCCGGAAACTGGCACGCATCGCCCGGAGCCGTATAGGCCACCCAGTCCACTTCCATTTTCAGCTTTCGGCCCGGGTCTGCAAAGGCTCCCATCCAATCCGTGAAGGTGCCGCTCCCCCAATGGCTGAAAAAAATCTTCTGCGGATTGGTCGGCAGATTCGCCCCGGTTGCCTCGTGGACGAGCTTGCCGTTGATATACCAGCGCAGTCGACCCTGCTCCCATACGAAGGCATAATGGTTGAATTGCGTCGTGCCTGACGGCACCTCCACAGTCGCCCCGTTGTGCGGCTTGCCGGAAACATAGGTGTTGAGGCTCACCTTGGAAGTGTCCTTCGTCAGCACCTCGAAATCGATCTCGTCATGGGGCGAGTTCGTATAGCTGAAGAAGGCGGCGTTGATGCCCGAACCCTCGTCCGTCTTCATCCGGGCTTCATAGACACCGTATCCAAAACGGGCGGTCGTCTGGATCTCCGCACATGAATATTCCCGATTGTTGTAGGGCTTCTTCTCGTATCCGAGCGTGACGATGCCATTGGCAACGCTCACCTGGCCTTTCGACCAGGTGCAGTTCTGCCACTCGCCATTGGCCCAGCCATCGGACACGTACCAGCGTGACCGGTCGAAATTGTCGAAATCATCAAAAAAAGAGGTTCCCGTCGTCTGCGAGAAGGCCGGCCATGTCCCCCCGATCAGGAGAGTTGCGACAAGCGTCGAGATTCGCGGGAAACAATTTTCTGCCATATCGGGACCTCATCTTTCTGTAGGGTATACCAATCAGGAAGCGACTTCCGTATGCTGCAATGCAATATAGGATGGCACCGGGCCGCCGCGGGAGCAACCTGCAAAACCTCAATTCCAGGAAAATGATCGACCTCATTCTCGAAATTTATGTGAACAGCGGTCGAATAAAGTGATTGATACAAGATCTTATTGTCTTCTCTTTGCCACAAAAGTTGAGGCTTTATTGTTTCCACGTACATAACGACCTTAGGTTGCGAATGAACGATCCTCATTATTCTACAACCAGGCTAGTAAAGATGTGTGAAGTCGGTTTTGCTGCACCGCAGTGTAACTGCAGTTGAGGTGATCACTAGATGAAGACGTCGCCGGATATCGCTTCGATACGCCACGAACGTTTCGACAAGGCGACAGCGGGCGAAAACGCGACGATAGCCGGGAGCGAGCCACTGGTCTCGGTTCTGATGGCGAATTTCCGTGGCGCCGCCCACCTCCCCGCAGCTCTCGACTCGGTGCTCACACAAACCGTGCACAGCCTGGAAGTGATCGTTTCCGACGATGCCTCCCCTGACAGCAGTGTCGAGATCGTGCGCCAGTACATGGCACGGGATTCCCGTGTGAGGCTAATTGCAAACGAGGAAAATGGCGGCCCGGCTGCAGCGCGCAACAGGGCTTTGGAAGCGGCCCGTGGCGAGTGGATCGCCATTGTGGATTCCGACGACGTCATCCATCCCGAACGCCTCGAGACCATGATTGCAGCCGCCGACGCGCTGGGAGCCGACGGTATCGCCGACGATCTCCTCTTCTTCTCCGATGTCGGTGCCGGCCCTACGCTGCTGGGCGAGACTACTTCCGCGGAGCCTCGGCGGATAACACCCGCGGATTTCATCCGCAGCAACACCTCCGGAAACGGTCTGCCCCCGCTCGGATATGTGAAGCCTCTTTTCAGGCGAGCAAGGCTTGCAAGGCTTCGCTACGACGAAGCGGTGCGCATCGGCGAGGATTATGATTTCCTCCTGCGCTTCCTGCTTGCCGGAGCGCAGTTCTACATCTTGCCGGATCCGCTCTATCTTTATCGGCGGCATGCACATTCCATCTCACACCGGCTTTCTGAAAGCACGGTTCTCGCCATGATCACCAATCAACAGAGATTGGCGGCAGCGCAGGGCAGCTTCTCTCCCGAGATTGAGCAGCTGCTCGACAAGCGGATGGCGGCACTGCGGTCGTCGCTGTCCTTCGAACGCCTCGTCGTTTCGCTCAAGGAGCGCCGGGCGGCAAAGGCGCTCGGCCTCCTGATTTCCGATCTGGGACTTATCCGGCCGCTCGCGCGGTCGGTCGTCGAGAACCTTCAGTCGCGCATGAACAAGCGGCCTTCCGCACCGCGCGCTCGGCGGATCATTGCACTTCACGACCAAACCTGCCGGTCGAACGACGTAAACGCCCTTCACGACGCCCTTGGTGTTGGAGACATAGAACTTGTTCCGGTAGCATCCTACAGGCCTCCGGCCGAGCGAAGGCCTGCTGGCCAGCAGGAGCGCGGGAATCTTCTTAGGCTTGCGGCGATGAGCATGGAAGCCAATCTCGAGATCGTCTGCCATGGTCTTGCGGGGCTGAACGCAGCGGGCTTCTTGCCGCGCAAGCGGATTCTGGCCACCATCCTCGACGACGCGAAAGAGCTTCGCAGGGCCTGCCACTGGCCGGCTCCGGAGGGAAGCCGGATCATAGCTGCTCAGACGGCACTTGGATCGAACCTGGAGGGCCTGGGGCAACCTTTTTGCCCAGGATACCTTCTCATATCACCAGCACCCCGCCCGGCACCGCAACCGGCGATCAGCCGGGTTGCGGAGGCGCCTGAAACAGAATCCCAATCGTAGCGGAGACGGCCGATGCCCAATCAGCAAACCGCACTCGTCCAGGTCCGGACACCGACCTATAAGCGGCCCGATGCTCTGCGGCGCTGTCTGGAATCCCTGCAGCAGCAGACCTGGCAGAACTGGGTGTGCGACGTTTATGACGATGATCCCGAGGGCTCGGCCAAGACGGTCTGCGAGGAGCTTGGCGATCCGCGGATCTTCTACAACCACAACCGGCCGCAGAGATTTGCCTCCTGCAATATCGACCAGTGCTTTTCTCGTGATAACCCGCGCGATGCCGATTATTTCTGCGTCGCGGAAGACGATAATTTCATCCTGCCCGGGTTCATGGAAGAGAACATCGCGCTCTGCGCGCGTGAGGGCGTCACCGTCATCCTGCGCAACCAATTCATGGAGTACGCAAGCGGCACATCGGATGCACGACTAAGCGACTTCGGCATCCTGGATCGCCGCCTGACAGAAGGGCGCTACGAACCGGACCTCTTCCGCATGTCGCTCATTCCGGGAATCGGCGTATCCAATGGCGGCCTCTTCTGGTCGAGGTCGGCAAAGAGCGACCTCGAGATCGGCTATCCCTGCAACGTCACGCTTCAGGAATATCTGCGCACCTTCACCATCATCGATGACATCTATGTGGCGATGAAGCCGCTGGCAGTCTGGGCGCAGAACGGCACGCAGACCACGCGCGACCTGGGCGACAGGGCGTCCTATCTCCGTCGCGAACTGAATCTGAAACGAGGCATCCAAATGCTGCAGCGGGAAGCCTGGCAGCTTGCGGGGGAAAACCGCCGCCGCGCGTTCCTAGACACGGACCGCTTCCGCCACGACCGACGCGATCGGGCGCAGGCTCTCGTGAAAGCGCTGATCCCGGTGCGGGTGGGCGATGCACTGACATGGCGCGAGAAGCTGGAACTGTCCGCACGCGGCCTTCTCATCCGGACAGTCGGAACGCCGGAGGACCAGCTCGCCAATTTTATCGCCTCGCGCAAACGCGCAAGAGCCGGATTGAGCTGAATCGGCGGTCTCTTCCTGCGGGCCAGCAGGAACTAGAAGCTCCGCCCGGTCTGAATCTCAACGATAGCGGACCGACCGCGGCGTTTAGATTGCCGGGAAATTCCAACCAGCCTACTTAGGCGTAATGAAGTTGAACATTCCTTCCCGAACGGTCTTCGATCTATTGAAAATGCGCTCGTCCTTCCTGAATACACCATCATCATTGTCGTAGCCGATATTCATATAGATAACGACATCATCTGCATATTTTGACGGTATCGTCATATAATATCCGGAAAATTTATCCCCCAACTCCGGATCTCCCTCAAAATAATAAACTCCGTACGTTACTTTCCCGTCCTCGAATAGTCGAAACATTCCATTCTGAAAATGCTGTATTAGAAAGCCCTTGTCAGGGTTTGTTCTACGATCATCACCCTCATACCTATAATTTATGTCTATACTATCTCCCACCAATTCGAGCTTGAGAAGGTCAAGGTCCCTGGAATCCTTCCCATCGGCTCCTTTTTCCAGGCGATTACTATTGGCAAATTTCGGTACAAAAAAGCTGAAGCAAACGATCAAGAAGACAACCAGCGCAATATAAGGTAAAAAATAGTCCTTATTCATAATAAAACTCCATATATAAATAAAATGCGCCTGCAAGCGTGCGTTTCGATGTCTTAAACCAGCGCTAAAAGCGGGATCGGGATTTTCTGCATTGGCTGAAACCGCTTGGGGAATGTAAACTGATACGGATGGGAAGGAGAAAATCTCACGATGCGGCGCAGTGCAGGCATCCTACCCTTCCGGCGGCATTCGGGTGAGCTGGAAGTCCTGCTCGCGCATCCGGGAGGTCCGTTCTGGCGCAAACGGGACGAAGGGGCCTGGTCGATCGTCAAGGGAGAATATCTGGAAGACGAAGCTGCCGAAGCCGCGGCGCGCCGCGAATTCATGGAAGAGACGGGCTGGTCCATCGAAGGAGAGTTGGCGCCTTTAGGCGAAATCCGTCAGGCGGGCGGCAAGCATGTCATCGCCTTCGCAATGGAAGCTGATTTCGATCCCGTAACACTGAAGAGCAACACGTTCGAGATGATTTGGCCGCCCCGCAGCGGCCGTCGGCAAAGCTTTCCCGAAATCGATCGCGCGGCATGGTTCAGCCTTGGCGAGGCTCGCGCGAGGATCATCGTCGGCCAGCAACCATTTCTTCAACGTTTGGCCGAGATGCTAGAATATTGAGACAGTAACGGATTGCGCTGTCCTACCGCTTGATTTACCAGCAGCAAGGATTTCCCTCGTGTCGGGGCTTGCATCACCTTCCGGATAGAATATCGTCCGGATGAAAATCACGGGCGCCAGTCGAATATGCACCTCCCTTCCGTCGTCGCGCAGTCGTTTACGTTGTTGCTCCTCCTGATCATTGCCGGCTGCGCCAATCCAGAGCGCCATCGCTTGCTTGCGCGCACCATCGCGCCGGCCACATCGGCCCAAGTCGCAGGAGAGTACCGCATCTTCGTTGCGACCACGCGCGCGGAAACAGCCGCTCCAGGTGTGATCTTCTCCGGCGATCGCTCCCCGGCCACCACCTACGCCTTCGCAGATGTTTCCGTGCCTGCAACCCACCAGACCGGCAGGCTCGAGCGCTCTCCCTCTCCCGAAGTAGCAGACCCGGCTCGCTATTTCGCGGCGCGCCGGCTCGGGATCTATCGCGACGAGCAAGCCTATAGCAGGGCGCTCCATGAGAGCATTGAGAGGCATGGGGGCCGCGCGCTCGTCTTCATCCACGGCTTCAACACCGGGTTTGACAACGCTGTCTACAGAATGGCGCAGATCGCCCATGACGCCGGTTATGACGGTACGCTCATCCTGTT
This sequence comes from Chelativorans sp. J32, assembly GCF_000518985.1. Classification (GTDB taxonomy): domain Bacteria; phylum Pseudomonadota; class Alphaproteobacteria; order Rhizobiales; family Rhizobiaceae; genus Chelativorans. The sequence goes on along the minus strand of NZ_JAEQ01000008.1, from coordinate 57,710 downwards.
CTCATGGCCCTCGGCCGCGCGGATCGTGGATTATATCTACGATAACAACAGCGCCACCGCGAGCCGGGACGCCCTCGAACACCTGCTCAGGCTCGTCTCACGGTCGGGCGCACAGCGCATCGACATCGTCGCCCATTCCATGGGGAATTGGGTGACCATGGAGGCGTTGCGGCAACTGGCCATCACCGGCGATCGCGATCTTGGGGGAAAACTCGCCGACGTGGTGCTCGCGTCGCCGGACATCGACGTCGATGTGTTCAAGAGCCAGATGCGCCGTTACGGTGTGCCGGATCGCCATTTTTTCATTTTCACGTCCCGCAACGACCGGGCGCTGGATTTGTCGAGGATAATCGCCGGCAACCGTGCTCGCGTGGGTGGGGCCATCGACGCCGCGCAGCTTGCGCAATACGGAGTCATCGTCATAGACGTGACCGACGTCTCCTCTCCCGACCGTCTCAATCACACGAAATTTGCCGAAAACCCGCTGCTCGTGCGGCTGTTGGGTGAAGGGCTCGTTGGTGCGGAGGAGCCGGCCTCCGCCGACGAGGAACTGGTTCGCCGTATCAATTCGCTCGCCGGCAGCATCGGCCAGACGATCGGGGCAGCGGCAGACATCGTCATCACCACCCCGCTCGATGTGCTGGATGCGGTCGTGAATTAGAAACTGCTGCCTTCGTCGGCCTCGCCTTCGTGGGCGAGGAAGGCAACCATTGCCGGTATTCGCAGATGCTCCACGAGAGCGACCCTTTCCTCGGTGAAATAATGCTCCTCGTTGAGCATGTTGACCGTCCCGAGAATGCGTCCCCGGACGGCGACCGGCATGTTCACGCATGAGCCGCAGCCAAGCGAGATGATCAGTTCGTGATCGAAGAAATGCTGCGCGATCTCCTCATTGGTATTCATCACAAACATCTGTTTTCTGGCGATTACCTGCTCGAACCAGGGCGTCACCGTCAACGGCTTGGTTCCCGAGACGGGATAGGCGTCCGGCATATTGGTATAGAGGCGCCGGGAGACACCCGCATCGAGGTCCGTTTTCAAGATGGTGAAGAGTTTCGCTCCAACGATGCGCTGCGCAAGCGCTTGGAGTGCGGGCCAAGGACTCTGCCCGGCAATGGTCTCGGCAGCCATGGTCTGGCTGAACGCGGCAAGCGTGGCGAAAATCTCTTCTGAATTCATGATGTCATCCTGTCGCGATGCTGAGCAGATCCAGCGTCTGCCCGAACGGCGATATCGACGTGGCCGTCTGCTCGTCAAGGGATCGTCGGGTCCAAAGCCCCGCGGTCCCGAGACTCGCGAGCGGAGAAAACAGGATTGATTTGCTCCACTATTCTCGGATAGGCTACAGCGCTTTCTCGCCCCGGTTGTAGATGAGGATTTCGATGAAGTTTCCTGTTGCCCTCGCCATGGCGGCGGTAGGCGCCTCTTTTGCCCATGCCCAGGAACCGTCGGCGGTTCTCGTCAACTATGCGGATATCGCGCTGGCCGGTTATGAAGACAGCCTGGAGACGGCCCGGTCCCTTCAGAGCGCCGTCAGCGCGCTCATCGACAAACCTTCGGAAGAGACACTCGCCGCCGCGCGGCAAGCATGGCTGGCCGCCCGCGTACCTTATCAGCAGACGGAGGCGTTCCGGTTTGGCAATCCCATCGTGGACGAGTGGGAGGGCCGTGTAAACGCGTGGCCGCTGGACGAAGGCCTCATTGACTATGTCGATGCAGGTTACGGGACGGAGTCCGACATCAACGCCTTCTACGCCATCAACGTCATTGCGAATGACAAGCTGAGCGTTGGAGGCGAGACGATTGACACTTCCCGAATCACCCCCGAGCTCCTCCGATCGCTGCATGAGGTGGGGGGGATAGAGGCAAATGTCGCAACCGGCTATCACGCGATCGAGTTCCTCCTTTGGGGGCAGGACCTCAACGGCACCAACCCTGGCGCAGGCGATCGTCCTTACACCGACTTCGACCCCGCCAGCTGCACTGGGGGCCACTGTGACCGCCGTGCCCAATATCTCACGGCTGCTACCGACCTCCTCATTTCCGATCTTGAAGAGATGGTATCGAATTGGTCGGGAGGGGGCGCGGCACGCAACGCGCTCACCCAAAGCGATCCAAATGCCGGCCTCACATCCATGCTGACGGGGCTTGGTTCGCTTTCCTATGGCGAACTCGCCGGTGAGCGTATGAAGCTCGGGCTCCTGCTCAATGATCCGGAGGAGGAGCATGATTGCTTCTCCGACAACACGCACAACAGCCACTTCTATGACGTGCAAGGAATTCGAAACGTCTATTTCGGCAAGTACGACCGCATAGATGGCCGCACGATAGAGGGCCCAAGCCTGGCAGCACTCGTCCGCGACAAGGATCCGGTGCTGGCGGACGAGATGGAAGCCAAGCTGGACGCAACTTATGAAGCCGCAAAGGCTCTGAAATCTCGTGCCGAGACGATCGAGGCCTACGATCAGATGATTGGCGAGGGCAATGCGGAAGGGAATGCCGCCGTACAGGCGGTCATCGACGGTCTGGTCGACCAGACGCGCTCCCTAGAACGGGTGATCGCGGCCCTCGGCGTTTCTGGCGTCTCCATCGAAGGATCCGACAGCCTCGATAATCCCGACGCGGTTTTTCAGTAAAACGTCTCGGCCGAGGGGCCTGGATGGCCTGATGCGTTCTCGTTTATGGGTATTCCTACTGGCCGGCGCGGCTTTGACCACATTCGCGGTGCAAGCGGATGTACCGAGGCCGCGCGACGATTTGAATGCGCGCGATCGGGCGCGCGTGGAAAAGGTGACGCGCGAAACGACGGATTTCAGCAAGGCCGAATCCTTCGAAAAGATGCAAGCCGGCGCAGCCACCACCACGAAACACATCAACCCGGATATCTTTTCGCATCCTTCCGCCAATCTGAAATTCGAGGATCAGCAGCGTTTTCTTTTGGGAAACGGGCTCTTTCGCAAGGACTGGGTGACCGCCCCATCCTCGACTGAAGCTTCCGACGGGCTCGGGCCGCTTTTCAATGCGCGCGCCTGCCAATCCTGCCACATCAAGGATGGCCGGGGACATGCACCAAGCGGACCGGAGGAGCAGACGGTCTCCTTTCTCGTGCGGCTCTCGGTGCCGCCCACGGAAGAGGAGCAGAAGAAGATTTCGGCCGGACATGTTTCGGCTATAGGCGACCCGGTCTACGGAGGGCAGCTGCAAGACTTCGCGGCAGCTGGCCTGCCTGCGGAAGGGCGCGTTCGCGTCGCCTATGAGGACGTGCCCATCTCCCTTAGCGGGGGAGAGACCGTTCACCTGCGCAAGCCGGTGCTCGCGATCGACAAGCTCGGTTACGGTTCTTTGAGACCCGACGCGATGTTCTCAGCGCGCGTCGCACCGCCGATGATCGGGCTGGGGCTGATCGAGGCCATCGACGAGGGCGACATTCTGGCACGCGAGGATCCCGATGATGCCGATGGCGATGGTGTTTCCGGCCGTGCGCGCTGGGTTCGCGACGAAAACGGGGAATGGAAGCTTGGGCGCTTCGGCTGGAAGGGCAATGCCGCAACCATCATGCAGCAATCAGCCGATGCCTTTTCCAACGATATGGGCCTCTCCACGCCTCTTGCGCCGGATCATTGGGGCGAGTGCACGCAGGCCCAGTCGGCCTGCCGCACCATGCCGCACGGTGCGCAGCCACATCTGGGCGGTCAGGAGGTGCCCGGCGACCTCCTCGACCTCGTCGCTTTCTATTCGCGCAACCTTGCCGTTCCTGCTCGCCGCGAGGTGGACCATCCGGCGGTGCTTGCCGGAAAGAGAGCATTTTATGAGGCAGGCTGCGCCGGTTGCCACACACCGAAATATGTGACCCGGCGCGATGTGGCCGTGCTGTCCCTGGCCTTCCAGCTTATCTGGCCGTACAGTGATCTCCTGTTGCACGACTTGGGCGAAGGCCTCGCCGACAACCGACCTGAGGGCACAGCAACTGGGAGGGAGTGGCGCACTCCACCGTTATGGGGGATCGGCCTGACGAAGACAGTCAGCGGCGAGGCGACTTACCTGCATGACGGTCGTGCGCGCACGCTGCTGGAAGCGATCCTGTGGCATGGCGGCGAAGCGGAGGCTGCACGCAACAAGGTAGTCGAAATGGAAAAGGCTGAACGCGAGAACCTCATCCGTTTTCTGGAATCGCTTTGATGGCCAGCCATGCAACAGACATTAGTAAGACAAGCGGCAGGCTGCTGGCATCTGTGCTGGCAGCAGTCTGCCTTCCGACCCTCACCGCAATCGCCCAAGACGGCGCACGCATTCCGTCCGACATCGGCACCCGTGTAACGCAAGACTACGCCAATCCACATCTCTCAGCCTTTTCCGAGGCGACCGGGGCTTTGCAGGAGAAGACGGAGGCGCTGTGTTCCGCGCCCGGTGAAGGGGCACTCGACAATGCGCGCGCCGCTTTCGCCGAAACAGTCAGAACCTGGGGGCCGGTCTCGGTTCTGCGTTTCGGGCCGCTCACGCAGGAGAACAGGTTCGAGCACATCTTTTTCTGGCCCGACACTCGCGGGGTAACCTTACGCCAGGTACAAGGCGTGCTCGCCGGCGAAGATGAGCAAGCCGCCAAACCGGCGGGACTGAAGGAAAAGAGCGTAGCGGTGCAGGGATTGCCGGCGCTCGAGTTCGTGCTCTTCGGTTCCGGCTCCGAGACGCTCGTCTCCGGAAGCGGCGATTTCCGCTGCCGCTATGGAACGGCGATTGCCGCGAACCTCTCTCAGCTTGCCAATGACACTGCGGCCGCCTGGGCGCCGGGCACCCCCTTCAGTACCGCTTTGACCCAGCCTTCCGCCGGCAGCGCGCTTTACCGCTCGTCGGGCGAGGTGGCGGTGGAGATCGTGAAGGCGCTCGGCACCTCGCTCCAATTTGCCCGCGACGCGGAGCTTCTGCCGGCGCTCGGCGACAGTAGGGAGAAGGCCAATGGCCGCCGTGCGCCTTTCTGGCGTTCCGATCTCACATTCGACTTTGTGGGCGCCCAGGTGGAAGGCATGATCGAGCTGCTCAATGCGACGGGCTTCGGCGAAGAACTCGACGACAACGGCCGGGGTATTCTCGATTCGGTACTGTTCGATCTGGAGCACGCGCGGGATGCCCTCGCAGGCGTGGATGCGCCGGCGGAGACGGCGTTCGGCACGGAAGAGGACCGCAATCGCATCGCCTATGCAGCGGTCGCGCTTCAAGGGGCCAACCGCACTTTGGGTGAGCAGCTTTCAGCAGCAATCGGATTGACGATGGGCTTCAATGCGCTCGACGGCGATTGACAGACGGACGTTCCTTGCTCTTGCAGGCGGGGCGCTGTTCCCGCTTTCCGGTGCGGCTGCAGCGGATGAAGCCTTATTCCTCGGCGCGCGCCTGAATGGGGGGCGCTACGAGGCGGCGGTCATGGACGAGCGTGGGCGCGACCGGCTGGTGCTCCCCCTCGAAGGGCGCGGCCATTCCTTTGCCATCGACGCGCCCCGCCGCCGTGCGGTGGCCTTCGCACGCTCGCCCGGTCGCTTCGCCGTTGCTTTCGATGTCGATGGCAAGACGGAGCCGGTGGCGATAGCAGCAGCACCGGACCGCCACTTTTTCGGCCATGGCGTCTTCACACTTGACGGTAAGCTGATGCTTGCCACGGAAAATGATTTCGAAGGCGGGCGCGGCGTGATGGGCGTATACGACGCAACGGACGCCTTTCGCCGCGTCGGGGAGTTTCCGACCGACGGAATAGGCCCGCACGAGGCCGTTCTGCTCACCGACGGGAAAACGCTCTGCGTGGCCAATGGGGGGATCCTGACGCATCCGGATTATGGCGGCACCAAGCTCAATCTCGCGACCATGGCTCCGAGCCTCAGCTACATCGATATCGCCACCGGCGATATGATCGAAAGCGCCTCCCTTGCCGCCGAACTCCATCAGCTTTCGATACGGCATATGGCAATCGATCGGGCAGGCAACATCTGGTTCGGCTGCCAGTACGAAGGCCCTCCCACCGATATGCCACCACTCGTGGGACGGCATCAGCGCGGCCGCGAGATCGAGCTTTTCCCCGGCCCGACGGATATCCTTCAGGGATTGCGCAACTATATCGGTTCGGTTGCGATCGATCCTTCCGGAGGCATGCTTGCCACTTCCAGTCCGCACGGCGGGCTCATCGCATTTTGGGACACGGAGACCGGCCGCTGCCTGGGGCAGCAGCCGCTGGCAGACGGATGCGGCGTGGCCCCGGCCGCATCGATGGAAGTTCTGGCGACCAGTGGCCGGGGAGCGATCATCACGGCCGGCCCAGCCGCTGCGCAATCCATTCGTGCCGAGGCCACGGGCCAGCCTGCCTGGGACAATCACCTTCGCCGCGTATGGTAGGCTCACGGCTTCCCTATCCAGCCAGCGGCCATCGCTCGAGTACATTGTATTTCGACAGGCCACGCATGCTGTGAACAAGGGCAAACTCGTTCGCGACGAAGCGGATCGGCTCGATTGGTTGCAAAGGAATACCCTTTGGCGCGTAGGAGAGCGTCATATGAGGCGTAAGATCATCCGACGCGCGTAAGCCGTTTTTGCGCAGGGCGAGCGCAAGGGATTGGTGCAGGTGAAGCAGTCCGTCACTTTCACCCAGCAGTACCAGCGGCCTGTCCTTCTTTCTCGGAGCTGGCGGAAAGCTCACGATCGAGCGGAGCGTCACCTGGAAAGATGTCGCGGAAACTGCGCGCGCCGCCAAGCTTGCCGCATAAAGGACTGCACTACGCAGGCTTTTATAGTCTCCGATGTGGTGCAGGGACATGTGAAGGCGTTCCCTCAGGAGATCTTTGCCTTCGAGGCTGAACTCCTGAATAAGGCGATTTCTGAGCCAATCGATATAGTTTGACGTGTCCGCATCAGGGAACAGCATAAAGACCAGCCTTTCCGGACGTTTAGGTCGCCACGGCGATGGGCTGATAAATGGGAAAGTCCCTTGGGCGCTCATACAATCGTTCCTTACTCAGACGCGCCCCACAACCCCTTCAGATTAGAACAAAACAAGAACGCAAATGCAAGATACTTGACGCGGTTTCCACTCTGGCCACAAACTCCACGATCCCGGCTCCTGGGGATGGAGAATGTGATGCCGAGCGCGACCTATAGGCTGTTTGCTAGGGCAATGAAGGAGCGTAAGCACATCCTTTGCCTCTATGATGACTACATTCGCGAGGTTTGCCCGATAATCCTCGGCCATAGCGACGGTGAGGAAAAAGCCCTGGTATTCCAGTTCGCAGGAGCAAGCAGCCGGCCTCTTCCGCCTGCAGGCCAATGGAGATGCTTTTATCTGGACAGGGTTGAGGACATCCATCTGCGCGATGGCCCGTGGCACTCAGGCCCCAATCACCGCAGGCCACAGACTTGCGTGAAAGTCGTCGATTTCGATGTAAATCCCACGAGCCCGTACATACCACTCGGAGGCTTCCCGCGCCGCCTTCCAAGGCCGGTCAAACCGCGGACGAGATAGGCGTTTCAGCGGGTATGGGCGACGGAAGGCTGCGAAGTTGAGAAAGCGGCCGGCTAAGCCGGCCGCTCCCCGCTTAGCTTTTGCCGTTAATGGCGATGCGCTTGGCCCTGCTCTGCGCTTGCTGGGTTTTCGGCAAGGTCACGGTCAGAATGCCGTTCTTGAAGTTGGCGTTCACCTTATCCTCATCGACCTCGACGTCGATCGGAATGCGTCGCTCGAACCGGCCATAGTAGCGCTCGCTGAAGTGACGATCCTTGTCCTCCGTTTCCGCTTTCTTTTCGCCGCGAAGGGTCAGAACATTGTCCTGCAGGAGCACCTCGATGTCCTTCTCCTCCAGGCCGGGGACCTCTGCGGTGATCTTGATCTCGCGGTCCGTCTCGGAAACCTCAAGGGTAGGCCATCCCGGCATGGACGGAAATCGGCCCAAACTCATTGGTGTGCTGAAGCCGCGGAAAGCCTCGTCGAAAAGGCGGTTCACTTCCCTGTGGAGATCAAGGAAGGGACTGATGCCCGCCTGGTTGTCGTTGCGCCCCCACGGAATGAGATCACGAATAGCCATTTCTATTCTCCTTCCGGTTGCGATGATAATGGTGCCACCCATGGACACCGTCCTGGTTGCACTCCTCCTGCATGCCGCAGAATGCAGCCTTCTTCTGTTGCCGGTTTCGCGTCTGCCGGAAGCAAACCGCTTCTCGGAGCTCATCCGGATCGCGGTGTCAGAACCCGCTGAACCGGACCGCCTCCAAACAGCGGCAGACATTATTGAGCTAGAGAGAAAGCCCGCTGCCTTCAAGGGGTTGCGCAGCTCACATTCTCATCGCACGGTTGTGGTTATCGCGGCAAAGCCGCGAGCTCAGCGCTCCCACTCAAAGCTTTGAATCAGCGGATCATCGGCAAAGAAATCCCTTGCAAATTCAAGGCGCGCCTCGGGGAACTCGCAGATCGCCTGAACGCCGGACGGGCTTACACGGATGCGCCAGCTCTGACGCTCGATCGGTGCCGGCTGCAAGAAAGTACGGCAGGTAAGGAGTGCCAGATTGCTGCCGCCATTCCGATCTCGGACGGACCGGTAGCGAATGATCTCGATCGATCCAGCGCGCGCGGCATCCGCAAGATCCTGTGTCTCGGCATAGCTCGTGGGATTCGTCCAGCGCGCTTCGTCCCGGTCGAGGCGCGGCGCTGTCAGGTCCAGCGCGTGTTCGGTGGCAACCTCCGCAGCAAAAGCTGTGTACTCGGCCGCATCCGACGGCCAGGGCGTAGCGGGGGATTCCGCAAAGAACAATAGCCGGTAAAAGCCCATTTCCGCCACCGCTGTCCGCGCTTCCTCCGATGCGTAGTAGACACCGAGTGTCCGGCCCGCGCGGCGGAAGCGCGAACCCTGAGGATAAATGGAGCCGTAACGGAAGGGCGTTGCAAGGAGATAATCCAGGTGGCGGCACTCGACCGGTACCGAAGGCTTCGTCTCCTCGATCAAATCTTCGAGGAGCGTCTGCTCATCGAGCGTATCGACGAGCTTCAGGGTCGAAACCCGATGCTGGGCCTCGACCAATCGCCAGCATCTGCCGCGATAGGCCCGTACTTCAGACGATAGCGCGTCGGGCGTCCAGATAGGCGATGGCATCCACGAGACCCGGTATGGTCTGGATCTTTTCGATCGGCTTGCCGCCCAGGGCGGTGTTGTCGTTGCGCAGCCACGCCCTGGCAATCTTCTCATCGCCACCAACGATCGCATCGAGGGAGCGGTAGAGCCGGATAAACAGAACCGCCAGTTCGAAGGACTTCGTTCCCCGCTCCAGGTTGAACTCTCCCTTCTTGAGACGCGAGACGGAGGGCTCTGAAAGACCTAGCACTGCACCCATTACCCTTGCCGTCAGGCCGAGCCGATCGGCGGCACGCAACAACGCCTTCGCGACGACGAGACCTTCGGCGAGAGTGGCATTGCTCTTGGGCTGAAGCTTTTCCATGTCATCCTCTTATCCCATGAAAATATAGGGCGGATTGCTTTCCATGGAAAGTCCTCTCGGTGACGTGTCGGTTCCTTTTAATAGGACCAGCGATAATACCAGATTGATCATCAGCAAAAATATTGTGAAGAAAGCTCGTGCTGCGCTTACAGGAGTACTGATGGACGAGACCGCAATTTTGGATTTCCTGCGCAGGCGCGTTGTTGAGGAGGCGAGCGGCGAGCCACTTTATCGTCGCCTCAAGGCCGCGCTCGCCGAAGCCGTCAGCACGTCGCTCCTCAAACGCGGCGCGGTCGTGCCCAGCGAGCGAAATCTTTCAGCATATCTCGGCATCTCCCGCGTGACGGTCCGCAAGGCGATCGACGAACTTGTGGCCGATGGGCTTCTCAGCCGTCGACACGGAGCCAAGACCATCGTCTCCTCGCGTCTTGAGAAATCCCTGGCCACCATGACCAGCTTCTCGGAAGATATGCGCTGGCGCGGGCTTGAGCCGGGATGCATATGGATTTCTAGGGAAATCTCCCATCCCTCCCCCGCAGAGATGATGGCGCTTGGCCTTTCGGCGGCTGACCGTGTCGCGCGGCTGAAACGCATCCGAACCGCCGATGGAATGCCCATCGCCATTGAGACGGCGGCACTCCCTGCCCGTTTCCTGCCGCGGCCAGAGGAAGTCGGCGACTCGCTCTATGCGGCGTTGGACAACAGGGGAGCGATGCCCGTTCGCGCCATCCAACGGATGCAGTCAAGCCCGATCAGCCGGGAGGATGCCCGCCTGTTGAAGGCGCCGGAAGATATCGGCTTGCTTGTGGTGGAGCGCCGTTGCTTCCTTCGGGACGGGCAGATCGTGGAATTCACCGAAACGCGCTACCGCGGCGACGTCTATGACTTCGTGATCGAGCTACACCGATAATACCAGTTAGAAACCGGTTGCGATCTGGTCCGTTCCGACTAAAGATATCACGGTTTCGTTAGAGGGGTGCTGTGTGACGTTGAAGTTCGAGAAACTGCGCGAAGGGCTGATCGTCTCCTGCCAACCGGTAAAGGGCGGTCCGATGGATACGGCGCCGATCGTCGTCGCCTTCGCACTGGCCGCGCTGGCCGGTGGAGCACAAGGTCTGCGGATCGAGTCCGCCGAATATGTGAGAGCCGTGCGCGCGGCGACCGACAAGCCGATCATCGGCCTCGTGAAGCGCGACCTCGAAGACTTCCCGACCCGCATCACCCCTTGGATCGAGGATGTCGATGCCCTGGCCGAAGCGGGCGCAGACATCATCGCCTATGATGCAACTTTGCGGGCACGACCCGTCACGACCATCGAACTTATCCGCCGAATCCATTCGCATGGACGGCTCGCGATGGCCGATTGCGCCACCATCGATGATGCGCGCGCGGCCCTTTCCGAAGGGGCGGATATCGTCGGCTCCACGCTCTCGGGCTATACGGGCGGCACGGAGCCTACGGAGCCCGATCTCGAACTCGTTCGCAATATGCGGGCGTTGACCTCGAACGTCATTGCCGAAGGGTGCATCCGCACGCCGGACCATGCCCGCGAAGCCTTGGCTGCGGGGGCCCACTCCGTCGTGGTCGGCTCGGCGATCACGCGGCCGGAGCATGTGACCTCGTGGTTCCGCTCGGAAATGAACCAGTACCTTGAGCGGGGCGGAGCACGCGTTTCATGACAGGTCAGGGCTCCACGCTGGCGCTTGATATCGGCGGAACCAAGATGCTTGCTGCTCTCGTGCAGGACAGCGCCGTCATCGATAGTTTTGGAATGCCTACCCCGCGCGGCGGCGACCCCAAGGCCTGGCTGGAAGCTCTCTTCGCACAAATCGGGCCATGGCAAGACCGGTACGACCGTGTCGGGGTAGCCGTCACCGGCATTGTGGAGAATGGGCTTTGGTCCGCCCTGAACAAAAAAACCCTCGATATTCCCGACCGTTTTCCCCTGACAGAAACCGTTTCAACGCTTGCCGGCTGTCCGGCATCGGCTGCCAATGACGCTCAGGCCGCAGCCTGGGGCGAATACCGCTTCGGAGCGGGAGCGGGTGAGGACATGGCCTTTCTCACGATCTCCACTGGAATCGGCGGTGGCGTCGTGCTGAACGGGCGGCTGCTGCCCGGCATCGCTGCCCATTTCGGCCTTTTCCGCGTGCAGGATTTCGAAAGTTCCACGGCGCATGACAGCGCTGTGGAGGACCATATCTCCGGCAACTGGATCGCCCGTGCTGCATCAGCCCATCGGCCGAACGCCTCAGCGCGCGATGTCTTCGAGGCGGCGAGCGGTGGCGAGCAATGGGCGGAAGAGATCATCGCGCTCTCCGCGCGCCGCGCGGCGCTTCTCTGCCGCAACGTGCAATTGGCCGTCGACCCGCCGCGCATCGTGGTGGGCGGTGGGATCGGCTTGGCGCCGGGTTATCTCGAGCGCATCGAGGCCGCGCTTTCCCACGTGGAGCAGAGGCTTCGCCCGAAACTCGTCCCCGCTCGCCTTGGCGACAAAGCCGGCGTGGTGGGGATCGCGGATCTTGCAAACCATCCAACAACGAAAGGGGAGTGTGAATGAGGACGATTTCTAAGACGGCGGCGCGCCTGATGGGCTGCGTCTTTGCCGGTGGCCTGATGCTCGGGAGCGCGCAGGCGGAGGTGACCGTTCTTGGCTGGCCGGGCGGTCCAGAGGAGACTGCACTGCGGGCGGCCGTGGAAGCTTACAATGCAAAATCCGATGTCGCGGAGGAGAACAAGGTCGAACTCCTGTTCTTCAACCGCGATGGCTTCTGGGACAAGCTGCAGGCGGATCTCGCTGCAGGCTCGGATGCGTTCGACATCAACCTGCTCGCCACCTATTCGATCGGCCGCTACGCTCCCTTCATGGAGCCTGTGACGCTGTCGGAAGAAGCCAAGGATCTCTATGGCGAGACCGTCCTTTCCACCATGCAGTTCGATGGCCAGCAATATGGCGTCCCGACGGACCTATCGCTGCATTTCATGTACTACCGCAAGGACCTGATCGACGGCCTCATGGGCGACGATGCCGCCAAGGCCCGTTACAAGGAAATTGCGCAGGAGCACCTGGGACAGGCGCTCGAGCCCAAGAACCCCGACGAGTGGACCTGGGACGACTTCGCCGCGACCGCACTCTACTTCACGCAGGCCGTGAATCCGGACAGCCCGACCCGCTACGGCACGGTGCTGCAGCTGAAGAATCTGCTCTTCAACATTATGGTCTGGCAGTCTATCCCGCGCTCTTATGGTGGCGACTGGATGGATGCCGAGGGCAACATCACTGTGGATTCCGACGCCTTCCGCAAAGGGCTCGAACTCTACAAGATCCTCTATGACGCGGGCGCTACGCCGCGTGACTCGCTCTCATACGAATTCCCGGAGGCGAATGCCGCCTTCGCATCCGGCCAGGTGGCCGCGATGCTGCAGTGGAACGCGGCCGCCGGAGACCTCACCAGCGCCGACAAATCGCCGGCTGCCGCGGAGGTCACGGAGGTGATCGCACCGCCGGCGGGTTCCGAGGGCCGCAAGACGCACATCCACGGCCTTGGACTGGGCCTGAACAAGAACGCGCCCAACAAGGAAGGCGCAAAGGCGTTCCTCACCTGGCTTTCGAGCAAGGAAGGGGCCCTCACCTATGCCGGAGCGGGCGGTGCGCCGGCTCTCTCGGCAGACGCGGTGAAGGAGATCGCAGCCGAGCGCCCGGATCTCGTCAAGCTCGGTGAATACGCCGGCAGCTATGGTTACGTGATGAATGGCGGAGCGTCCGCCAATGCGCTTGCTGTCTATGAGCTCCAGGCCAAGGAGTTCACCGGATACTGGTCCGGCCAGCAAGATATCGACACCGCGCTCGCCAATGCCAAGGCCGGCATGGCAGAGCTTCTGAAATAACACCATTGCCCGGCGGCACAGCCGCCGGGCATCCTATGGATCTGGACGGCCGCCCAATGCAGATTGCCGAACGTACGGAATGGAACCTTCTGGCCACCCCTCTGGTGGCTTTTCTGCTTCTGTGCCTCGGCTTCCCGGCAGTCGTCAATCTCGTCTATTCCGTATCCGACATCAGCTTTGCGACCCTGAGGAGCCCCACTCTTTCCGGCTTCGGCAATTTTGCCGCGGTGCTGTCGGACGGAGCGTTCTGGCGCGCTAACTGGTTTTCGCTGCGCTTCGGCCTGCTGACAGCAGCGCTTGAATGCGCGCTGGGCCTTTTCCTTGCGATCTTCCTCGCTCCTCTTTTCAAGGAGCGAAGCTGGCCGCTTGCGATCCTGATGCTGCCGTTGATGGTTGCGCCCGCGCTCGTCGGCCTCATGTACCGCCTTGTGCTTCACGAATTCGCGGGCCCGGTCCCTCATTATCTCTGGCAATGGTTCGGTAACAGTCCGGCTTTCCTCGGCCCCAACTCGGCTTTCTGGACGCTGATCGTTGTCGAGACGCTGCAGTGGACTCCATTCGCGTTCCTCCTTTTTCACATGGCCTATCACGCCATTCCGGACGAGGTGCGTGAGGCAGCATCCATCGACGGCGCCAATGCCTGGCAGCGACTATTTCGCGTTGAACTGCCGCTGATGTTGCCCACGATTGCGGTGGCGCTGCTCATCCGCTTCATCGATGGCTTCCGCGTGTTCGACAATGTGTATGTGCTGACCGGCAGCGGAGCCGGCGGATCGACGGCATCGCTCTCGATCTACATCTACGAAGCGTTTTTCAAGCAGGGCGCGATCGGTAAGGCCGTGGCAGCTTCCGTGCTGCTCTTCCTGGCCTCCTTCGCCATTCTCTATGGCCTCAACATGCTGGCACGCCGGAAGAAGAAATAGAGATGGTCACAATTCTCCGCTGGATCGTCTTTGCGATTGCTGCTTTCGCGGTCAATTTCCCCGTGATCGTAACGCTGGTAACGTCCTTCAAGAGCGCAAGAGAAGTCTCGACCAATCCGGGATTGTTCATCCAGGCCCCGACGCTGGAAAACTATGCAGCGGTGCTGCAAGTCTCGGACCGGCTCAACATCTTTCTCTATCTCGCCAACAGTTTGGCGGCTGCGGCCATTGGCGCCGGCATTGCGGTTCTGCTCGCCCTTCCTACTGCCTATGCGATGGTTCGCGGCGGCCTCGGCGCCAGAACGTTGCTCCCCCTCATCGTGAACCTGCGGGCCGTGCCGCTGGTAATCTTCGCCATCCCTATCTATATGATGTTCCAGTGGGTTGGCCTCCTGGATACGCGGATCGGCCTGGGGCTGGTGCTTGCCATCGTCAACGTACCCCTGGCGCTCGTCATTCTCGTGAATGCCATCGCGGAAGTGCCGGTAGACCTGGATGAAGCAGCGCTCATCGATGGGGCGAGCCGCACCGGCATCCTGCTCAGGGTCATCGCGCCGGTCTGTCGCCCGGCAATCGCGACGAGCCTGATCTTCGGCTTCATCACCGCCTGGAACGAGTTCCTCTTCGGCCTGATGTTGACCACTTCCAAGGCGCTCCCCGTGACCGTGGGTGCCTCGTTCTTCTTCGCCGCGAGCGGCGGCGGCGTGCAATGGGGCGTGGCGGCGGCGGTCATGATTGTCGGTGCTCTTCCGCCAGTCATCCTCGGCCTCGTCATGTATCGCCAGATCAGCCGCTCGATGATGGCCGGGGCGGTGAAAGGATAACACTCGCGATCCCTCCGATCGGGAGCAACGCCCAATCTCGTACCATGTGGGATGGGCAGGACCGGCTTTGCGATAGCAGAACCGGCAGAGCGCTGAGCGGCTACGGATTCCCAGTGCGAGACGCCGACGATTCGAGAATGGCAAAACCGCCAAGGAAACCTTCGTCCGGCGCTTTGTCGCGCAAAGTATAAAAAGGACAATCATAGCTTGTTTTGCGCGGCCCCTTCGCCTAGGACCCCACGAGACATGAACAGGGTTTGCAGGATGTCGTCACTTCAAACGCCCTATTACCTGATCGACAAGCGCAAGCTTCTTTCGAATCTGGAGAAGATCGAGCAGGTCCGCGCAAAATCCGGCGCGAAAGTTCTATTGGCGCTCAAATGTTTTGCGTGCTGGAGCGTGTTCGACCTTATGCGTCAGCACATGGACGGGACGACGTCGTCCTCCCTTTACGAGGTGCGTCTCGGGCGCGAGCGCTTCGGCGGAGAGACCCACGCATATAGCGTCGCCTTCGCCGACAATGAGATCGACGAGGTGATCGGCTATGCCGACAAGATCATCTTCAATTCCATTTCGCAGCTCGATCGCTTCGGAGACAAGGCCGCCGGCATACCGCGCGGACTTCGCCTCAATCCGGGCGTCAGCTCTTCCGAATTCGACCTTGCCGATCCTGCGCGACCCTTCAGCCGTCTGGGAGAATGGGACGCGGAGAAAATCGGCCGTGTTCTCGGAAGCATCGATGGCTTCATGGTCCACAACAATTGCGAGAACGAGGATTTCGAACTCTTCGACCGTCTTCTGACAGCGACCGAGGAGAAGTTCGGGCACCTGTTCAAGAAGGTGAAGTGGGTCAGCCTCGGCGGCGGCATTCATTTCACGGGCGAGGATTACCCGCTCGACGCCTTCTGCGCGCGGCTGCGTGCCTTTTCTGAGAAGCACGGCGTCGAGGTCTATCTGGAACCCGGCGAGGCTGCGATCACCAACAGCACGACCCTCGAAGTCACCGTGCTTGACAGGCTCTCCAACCAAAAGGAGATCGTCGTCGTCGACAGTTCGGTGGAAGCCCATATGCTCGACCTCCTCATCTATCGGGAACAGGCGCATATCGAGCCGAACGAGGGCCACTACAGCTATATGGTGTGCGGCAAGTCCTGCCTCGCCGGCGACGTCTATGGGGAATTCCGCTTTCCCGAGCCGCTTCAAATCGGAGACCGCATCTCGATCCAGGACGCTGCGGGCTACACGATGGTGAAGAAAAACTGGTTCAACGGCGTGAAGATGCCGTCCATCGCCATTCGCGAACTCGACGGAAGCATCCGGCTGGTGCGCGATTTCACCTTCACCGATTACGAACGAAGTCTTTCCTAGCAAACCAAAGGAGTCTTTCCGACGAAATGAAGAAGAACGTCCTCATCATCGGCGCCGGAGGCGTGGCGCAGGTCGTGGCGCATAAATGCGCGCAGTACAATGATGTGCTGGGTGACATCCATATCGCGTCCCGCACGCTTGCCAAGTGCGAGGCGATACGTGCTTCCGTGCATGAGAAACGGAGCATGAAAACGCCCGGCGTCCTCGATGTTCACGCGCTCGACGCGTTGGACATCGAGGCCACGAAAGCGCTGATCAGGAAGACGAACACCTCAATCGTCATCAATGTGGGCTCTGCCTTTCTCAACATGTCGGTGCTGACAGCCTGCATCGAGACCGGCGCCAGCTATATCGACACCGCCATCCACGAGGATCCGCTCAAGATCTGCGAAACCCCGCCCTGGTACGGGAACTACGAGTGGAAGCGACGCGAGGAAGTGGAGAAGGCCGGCATCACCGCCGTCCTCGGCGCGGGCTTCGACCCGGGCGTCGTCAATGCCTACGCCGCGCTTGCGCGCGACGAGTATTTCGACAGCCTCGACTCCATCGACATCATCGACGTGAATGCGGGCGATCATGGGCGCTATTTTGCGACCAATTTCGATCCGGAGATCAATTTCCGCGAATTCACCGGCGTTGTCTGGTCGTGGCAGAACCGGCAGTGGACGTCCAACAAGATGTTCGAGGTCCGTAAGGATTGGGACCTGCCGGTTGTCGGCAACCGCAAGACCTACATGACCGGGCACGACGAGATCCACTCGCTTTCACGCAATCTCGATGTGCCTCATGTCCGCTTCTGGATGGGCTTCGGCGAGCGCTATATCACAGTGTTCACCGTCCTGAAGAATCTTGGACTGCTCTCGGAGCAGCCGATCAAGACAGCGGAGGGATTGGAAGTGGTCCCGCTGAAGGTGGTCAAGGCCGTCCTTCCAGACCCCTCCTCCCTTGCGCCGGACTATACGGGCAAGACCTGCATCGGGGATCTGGTCAAAGGCAAAAAGAACGGCAGAGAGCGCGAAGTCTTCATCTACAATGTGGCCGACCACAAGGCCGCCTATGAGGAGGTCGGGAGCCAAGCCATCTCCTACACAGCCGGCGTTCCGGCGGTGACGGCGGCATTGCTGATTGCCGACGGCACATGGGACGTGAAGAAGATGGTGAACGTGGAAGAATTGCCGCCGCGGCCCTTCCTGCGCCTCCTGGACGAAATGGGCCTGCCGACGCGTATCCGCGACGAAGAAGGCGACCGGCCCCTGAGTTCCACCCTCTAAGTTTTGCGAACAGAAAACCAAGGCGGCGCGCAAGCGCCGCCTTTTGCGCTCACGCGATCATCGCAGGTTTGAGATCCAGTTCCTGGTACGCCTCATAGGCAGCCAGTACGAACTCCATCTGCGCCGCGTGGCCGGCAATGAACGCCGGTCCATGGATCGTCTCGTCAGGATATTCGCTGATGAAGGTCAGTGGCGCTTGATGACGGTCATCCGTCGTAACGACGCAAGGGATTCCGTTGATGATGCGGAAATGAGAGCTTCCGCTATGGGTATTGGACAGGCTGATCTGACTTCCGTTGAATGCCAGAAGTCCGGGCAGCCGCGCCAGGCGCGCCGTCACCCGGTCGACCAGCCGTTCGGCTACCTGCGCCCACGGTGCATGATGGCGCATGATAAGAAAGAAACCTTTGGGCAGCGTCCACATCTCGAATTGGCGTGGGACATAGCCGGAAAGCGGACGCGTCCACTCATGAGAGGGATAACCGTGCAGGTTCAAGTGGAGCTTCGCCTTGCTTAGACGTTCACCTTCGTGCCGGATCGCCTTCTCGAAAAGGGGTTCGCTCCGGTATTCCAGGTCGTCGCCGAGAGCGGTATAGCGCGCTGCGTGATGCATATGGCGGGGATTGGCGGCGCTCAATCGCCAGTGCAACTGGTAGCCGTCCGGGTTCTCCAAGGGAGAAATCACGAAGTGAGCGCCAGCTCGTCCTGCCAGAACCCTGGCAGCGCGCAGGGAGCCGACGATTCCCGTGGTCTCGTTGGCATGCTGACCAGCGCTGATCATCACGGCTCGGTCGGCCCCTCTGCGATAGCACGCCTCGACGGCGCGGCCTGACCAGGCGCGGGATGCAAACGCCTCTCCGCCGATCCCGGCGAGTTCTGCCCTTACTTGGCCAGCTGAAATCGGTGATGCCGCGCTATCAAGTGGCACCGAAGCGGCATCCATTTCGGACCGCGCAAGCGGCCGCGTTTCGATCCGCACCGCAGGATCCGCCTCCGCATAATGCACCTCGGGAACGATTTGGCCGGGCCGGAGCCCCCGATCACCGCTCGCACGGCCCGACCGCTTCTGAAAGACCTCGAGAAGGGAGAAATAAAGGTCTTCATGCATCGCCTCCCTCGGAGAGATCGCTTCCTCTCCCACCGGAAGCCGCCGGTCCTCGATCGGAAGCGTGACCGCGATGTTCAACTCCTCGAAATACGGTTCACGGTCGCCCCATCCGTGGGAGGTCACCGCATCGATAACCGCAGCAAACAACGCCTCGTAGTCCGTCTCGAACCGCTTGCCCCGCAGATCGCCGTCTATCCTCAGCCAGCCCGTTGGCGAAACAAGCGTCTCCCCGGCGAAGTCGGCGTGAACGCGATTGGGGGCGAAGACGGAATGGCTGCTTGTTTGGCCGTCCCCCCGCGTCAGCTTTACTTCATAGACGAGGTTCTGCTTTGTTGCGGCCTCGAAGGTGAGCTTTGCGCCGCCCAGAAGGGCCGCAAGCGGATAGGTCTCAAGCCGAAACCGGTTTTCGGGGGCGGCGGCATGGACCGGGTAGATCACGTGGACGGCGGCCAACCCGCTCAAGTGCACTTCCTCCAGGAAGAAGTGCAGCAACGGTTTATAGGCGCTGCGGAAGCGAGCCCGGACACCGTACGCTGCCAGTTTGGCCTCGGCTGCCCGGCGGCTCCGCTCATCATCGAACGTCCAGGCTTCCAGGTTCGAGCCTCTCGCGCCGGCGAAGCGCTGGACAAGATGGTCCAGCGTGCGGACGAAAACGCCTTCATAGATCAGTTGTACCGATGTTCCTGCGGTTGGATGCACGCTTGCCTGCTCCGCCTTCCGCTTGAGCAAATTTGGAACTCGGGATGATGCACCGCTTTGCCGCGGGAGCAAAGCCTGGGAACCATCTCGCTGCCCTGCCGTTGTCGCGGAAAGATAGGTAGGAATTTCAAAGACGTGCGAAAGCGTTCAGCAGTTTCGGCCACATCGGATGAGCCGGAATTGAAAGGCTCCCGAAGGTCCCCAACGCATCAATTTCTCGTCGGCTTGGCACGCGGTTTCGGAGGTGCACTGATCTTCGCACTGCCGATGCTGATGACGATGGAGATGTGGTGGCTCGGCTTTTATCTGGATCGTTTCCGGCTGGCCCTCCTTCTGATCGTCAACATACCGCTCCTGACACTGCTTTCTCATCACGCCGGTTTCGAAGCGACCTTCGAGTGGCGGGAGGATCTGCGCGACGCGTTGATCGCCTATGGGATAGGCATTGTTGCCAGCGTCGTCGTGCTCTGGATCTTCGGCATCATCACGTCCGAGATGCCCCTGGACGAGACCATCGGCAAGATCGCGATCCAATCCATGCCTGCCAGCATCGGAGCACTCCTGGGACGGTCCCAGCTTGGCGGAAGAAAGGTGAAACCGGAGAAAGGAACACCAGAAGAGACCTACGCGAGCGAGTTGTTCCTGATGGTCATCGGCTCGCTTTTTCTCGGCCTGAACCTCGCCCCGACCGAAGAGATGGTCCTCATCTCCTATAAGATGACCGAGTGGCAGGCGGCCCTTCTCATCCTGCTTTCCGTTATGCTGATGCATGGCTTCGTATATGCACTGGAATTCAAGGGCGAGAGCACGCTCGGGCCTGACACGCCGTGGTGGAGCGCATTCCTGCGGTTCACTTTGGCAGGTTATATGATTTCGATCCTCGTCAGCCTTTATGTCCTCTGGACCTTTGGCCGCATGGACGGACAGGCGGCAACACAAATCCTGATGGCGGTCGTCGTCCTGGGCTTTCCCGCCTCCCTTGGCGCGGCTGCAGCTCGATTGATCTTGTGAGGGCACATCATTGGCCAGCGTCAAAGCAGAGCAGAAAGAGAACCGGATGCATCAGAAGGTGGACCAGAAAGGAAAGCCCAATGCGAAGCCCGGCGTTATCGAGTGGATTGTCGGAACGATCTCGGCCCTGCTGGTCTTGGCCATGATCGCTTTCCTGCTCTACCAGGCCTTCAATTCGAAGGAAGGCATTCCCAGCCTGGTCATCAATGTCGATCAGGTGATGTCCCGCGAGGGGGGTCATCACGTGGAATTCCGGATCACGAACGAGGGCGACGCGACGGCAGCGGAAGTGCTCGTGAAAGGGCGCTTGAGAGACGGCGATCAGGTGGTCGAGGAGCGGGAAGTCACGTTCGACTATGTCCCCGGGGGCGCGGAGGAACGGGCAGCGCTCATCTTCATGAACGATCCGGCCGGTTACGACTTGGAGATCCTGCCGAGCGGATATAGGGAACCGTAGTTCTCAAGGGGTTTGCTGGCGAGGAGCGCCCACCATTCTCACGAATGGTTAAATAGCGATTCAATATTTCTTGGTAATTTGCCGTTAGCATTTCACGCATGGGGGCCTCGACGGGCTTTCCGCCGGTCAACTTTTTCTGCGTACGGGTGCTCATGCGTTTCTCAGGCGTACCAGCAATCCTTCTCGCCTGCCTTTCCCTGGCTGCGTGCAGTTCGCGCGGTCTAACCATTGATGAACTGCTGGCGCAGCCATCGATGGAGACGACCAGTTCCGTCGCCCAAAGCACGGGAATTGAGCCTCCGGCCGACATTGCCTCTGCACAAGGGAATGAAGCGCCGGAAATGCTCGCCATGGCGCCTCCGGCACCGATCCCGCATGCACTGGAATCCGCGGTGATCGAAGTGGGAATGCCCATACCGTCGGCAAGGCCCGCGGCATTCATCTCTCCACCTGCACTTAGAAAGAAGCGCGGCCCGAGAAGCGAGATCTACCGTCAGCGCTTCCGCGACGCAAAACCCATCAATTTCGGTCGTGCATCGCCTCATTCCCTAGCTGTTCACGGCGTCGACGTCTCGCGCTGGCAGGGAGAGATCGATTGGGTCAAGCTGCGCTCGCAAGGCGCGAACTTCGCCTATATCAAAGCCACGGATGGCGGCGATCATCTCGATCCGATGTTCAAGAAGAACTGGCGCGCGGCCGCTGAGGCGGGCCTGAAGCGGGGCGCCTATCACTTCTTCTACTGGTGCCGGGTGGCGAGCGAGCAAGCCGACTGGTTCATCCGCAACGTCCCCAAGGAGCCGGGAGCCCTGCCGCCCGTCTTGGATGTCGAATGGAACGGCGATTCCAACTGCAAGAAGCGCCCTTCGCGCGAGGTCGTGCTTGAGAAGATGCAGGTCTTTCTCGACAAGCTGGAACGCCATTACGGCCAGCGGCCCATCATCTACACCGCACCGGATTTCTACCGGGACAACCTGCAAGGCGCGTTTCCCAACCATCCTTTCTGGCTGCGCTCCGTCGCCGCCCATCCATCCAAAGTCTATCCAGGCCGCAAATGGGTCTTCTGGCAATATTCAGGCTCGGGTCTCTCGCATGGCGTAGACGGCAAGATCGACCTCAACGTGTTCCACGGCAGCGAGGAAGATTGGCACCAGTGGGTGGCGGACGCGACCCACTGAGCGCCTCCTGCCCGAAGCCTATCCGCTCCTGAGTGGCCAACCCGAATGACCTCTCCTATCTAGAGGCAAACTTAGGAGCAGATTTCATGGCGACGCGCGGTTTCACCGGCAGAGGGCGATCGGGCAGCGAAGCGGAGCGCATACCGCCCGGTCAGCACCTGGTTGAGGATTTCCCGGTTCTCTCGGCAGGTCCGACTCCCAGGATTTATCCGGAGAAATGGTCCTTTACACTGAAGATTGGACCGAAGCCGGTGAAGATGTGGAGCTGGGCGGAATTCAATGCCCTGCCGCAGACGAAAGCCACCCGCGACATACACTGCGTCACCGCCTGGTCCAAGCTCAACACGTCCTGGGAAGGCGTCCTGATCGACGATCTGCTGGCGGAAGCCGGCGTGGAAGCGCCGACGCCTTACCTCCTGGCTCATTCCTATGACGGTTACTCAACCAATGTTCCGCTGGCAGATCTGACCGGCGGAAGGGCAATGATCGCGTTGCGTTATGAGGGCAAGCCTTTGGAGCCCGATCACGGCGGGCCGGCAAGGCTGCTCGTTCCCCACCTCTATTTCTGGAAATCCGCAAAATGGATCAACGGGCTGCAATTCACGGAGCGTGACGAGCCCGGCTTCTGGGAGTTGCGCGGCTATCACATCTACGGCGATCCTTGGCGGGAGCAGCGATACACGAATGACTGACGCCTCCGCAACGCGGAAGGCGTCGGTTCCCTGGCAGAATGCACGTATCGTTCGGATCGTGCGCCAAACCAGCCGGATCAAGAGCTTCTTCTTCGCCCCGCCGCATCCCTTCCAACACCTCGCCGGGCAGCACGTCGATCTGCGGCTGACAGCGCCGGACGGATATAGCGCGGTGCGCAGCTATTCCATCGCTTCGGCACCCGGTTCGTCGGGCGAGATCGAACTGGCTGTCGAGCGCCTCGATGACGGAGAGGTGTCCCCCTTCCTTCACGAGGTCGCGGAAGTGGGAGATGAAATCGAACTGCGGGGGCCCCTCGGGGGACATTTCATATGGACCGCCGCGGATGGCGGCCCTCTTCTCCTTATCGGCGGCGGTTCGGGCCTCGTGCCCCTGATGGCCATGATCCGCTATCGGCGATCGATCGGGTCCGATGTACCGACGCTTCTCCTGCTCTCTTCGCGAACCTGGGAGGATGTGCTCTACCGCGATGAGCTCCTGGAGTTGGACAGTTCCGGTGACGGTTTCTCGCTGATGCTCACGCTGACACGCGGCGTTTCCGCCCGAAGCGGCGATTATTCGCGGCGAATCGATGCGGCGATGATCGAGGAAGCGCTGGCGCGGCTACCCGTTGCACCAAGGCATGTCTTCATCTGCGGCTCCAATCCGTTCGTGAACACTGCAGCAGATGCGTCGCTGGCCGCGGGACTGGCCGCCCCGATCATTCGGACCGAGCGCTACGGCACTTGATCGCGGAAGGACGGAAGGAGGGCGGCCTCCGCTGGTCGTGGGCGGCCAGTTCCCTGAGCTCAATCCTCCTGCAGGATTTGAGGGCTGGGATACAATGCAGTTTGCGCTCGCTGACACTCTTGCCTAAAACGGGACCTGTGATCACATCCTTCAGCGAAGGCGTTTCATGACCGCTCCGATCCCCGTTTTCGATGGCCACAATGACGTGCTCCTGCGGCTTTACAAAATGCAGGACGCCGATGCCAAAAAGCTTTTCCTGGACGGAGCGCCCGGCGGTCATATCGACCTACCGCGCGCCCGGGAAGGCGGTTTTGCAGGAGGTCTGTTCGCGATTTTCCCGCCCCCCACGGAAAAGCCGGGCGAGGTCATTGCGCGCGAGGGCAATGTCAATCCTCCGTCGCTCGACCGTGCCGACGCGCTCTCGTCAACCATCTCAATGGCCTCAATTCTCTTCAGGATCGAAAGGGAATCGTCTGGAGCCTTCACGGTCTGCCGCAGCGCGCGGGAGGTGCGAGACGCAATCGGAAAAGGTTCTCTCGCAGCGGTGTTCCACATCGAGGGCGCCGAGGCCATCGATACGGACCTCTCCTTTCTGGACGTGCTCTATGCCGCAGGCCTGCGCTCGCTGGGAATCGTTTGGAGCCGCACGAATGCTTTCGGGCACGGGGTACCGTTCCACTTTCCCGCCACACCCGATATCGGACCGGGCTTGACCGATGCCGGAAAGGCCCTGGTGAGGAGATGCAACGAACTCGGGATCCTGATCGACCTCTCCCACCTCAACGAGCAGGGTTTCCGCGACGTGGCCGCCATCAGCAGGGCGCCGTTGGTGGCCAGCCACTCGAACGTACATGCTATTTGCGAGCATTCGCGCAACCTTACCCAGT
The DNA here is from genome assembly GCF_000518985.1 of Chelativorans sp. J32. Taxonomy (GTDB): domain Bacteria; phylum Pseudomonadota; class Alphaproteobacteria; order Rhizobiales; family Rhizobiaceae; genus Chelativorans. Next base: position 33,200 of record NZ_JAEQ01000008.1, on the reverse strand, counting down.
GGCAGCTCTCCGCTATTCGCGACAGCGGCGGCCTGGTCGGACTGAATTTTGCGACAGCCTTCCTGCGGCCCGATGGCCGCATTACCGCAGACACCGATCTGGACATCATGGTCCAGCACATCGACGCACTGCTGGAGGCCCTGGGCGAAGACGGTGTGGGCCTGGGATCCGACTTCGATGGGGCGGTGATCCCGTCGGCGATCGGAGACGTCTCGGGCCTGCCGCGACTTCTCGACAGGCTTGATGACAGAGGTTACAGCCGCGAGCTGATCGAGAAGATCGCCTGGCGCAATTGGGTCGACGTGCTCGAAAGAACCATCGGGTAGCTCAGCCGACCGGCCCCGCCGTCAGCGTTGAGCGGCAACGAGGAGCATCATCGGGCGTTCCAGTTCCTCCGCCAAATCGGAGTTTTCAGCAATCTGTTCAGCGGTCGGCGCGAATTCCACCAGTTCGCGGATCGCAAACCCCGATCGTATCAGCGTGTTCACTGTCGTTCCGATTGTGCGGTGATGTTTCAGAACGCCCTTGGCGAGCCAGTCCGTCCTGCGTTCGCCCTCGATGGAATAGCGGTTGACCGGCCAGGTTTTCCGTCCCTCCTCGTCAGTAAACCAGCGTGGGTGGGCAGCGGCCATATAGATCGGGTGCTCTATCGTGAAAACGAAGTGTGCATGCGCCGTGAGCGCACGATGCACCCGGCGGACAAGCCGCGCGAAATCCTCTACGTAGTGAAATGCAAGCGAGCTGAAAGCAAAGTCGAAGGAAGCTTCCTCCAGCTCGATTTCTTCGAGATCGGCCGTACGGTACTCGATGGCGGGGTCGTCCGTATCTGCTCTCGCACGGGCGATCATGTTCGCAGAGAGATCGAGCCCGAGAACAGAAGCGGCCCCATGTTCTCGCGCCCAACGGGCAAACCAGCCAAAGCCGCAGCCCAGATCGAGCACCCGCTTCCCCGAGAGGTTGGGAACCATCTTTAGCACCGCCGGCCATTCCGGCGCACCGGCAAGCCCCAAGGTCTGCCGAGGCAATCGACTATACCCCGAAAAGAATTCCGGATCGTCATAGATATTCTGAGCCACTTTTGCTTCCTTTGCGTCGTGCGAAGACGAAGGCTCTTTCTAGCAAAATTCCAGCCAAAGGACCTGCCAGGGAAAAGGGCGGTGATTTTCTACGACTGATTAAGGAATCGCGGCATTTCCCGGGCATCCATAGCACCGGCATACAGAAATCCCTGGGCATTGTCGCAGCCGAGTTCCCGAAGTTTTGCAGCTTGCCGCTCCGTTTCGACACCCTCGGCGGTGATCTCAACCTTCATACGATGGCCAAGATGTACGACGGCGGAGACGATGGCCTCGTCCCTTTCATTCCCCTCAAGTTCGTGAACGAAGCTTCTGTCGATCTTGACGTGGTTGATTGGGAAGCACTTCAAATGGCTTAGCGACGCATAGCCTGTTCCGAAATCGTCAAGAGCGATCGAGATGCCCTCCTTGTGAAGGATCTCCAGCGTCGCCGCCGCATCGGCGCTTAACTGGTCCAGGAAGACGGCTTCGGTGATCTCGATCTCGATGAGGCTCGGAGGAATCTTCTTCTGCCGCAGCTTGTCGAGGAATGGGTCGGCAAGCCCGCGGTCGTGGAACTCCGTCGGGCTGACGTTTATCGCGACGCGCCCCGGATGCAGCCCCTGGTCCAGCCAACCCCGCACATCGGAGGTCACCTTTTCCAGCATTACCGCGCCTATCGCCCGGGCGAGGTCCGGATCCTCGAAGGCCAAACCGAAGTGAGCCGGCGTAAGCAGGCCTTTTGCGGGGTGCAGCCAACGAGCCAGGGCCTCGAATCCGACGATCCTGCCCGTGGCCAGCGACACCTTTGGCTGATAATACGGGAGAAGTTCGCCGTTGCTCAGTCCTCTCCGCAGGTCTTCCACCAAAGCAAGGCGTTGCTCGAGCTTTGTCCGCAAACTTGAATCATAGACGACGAGGCGGTTTCTTCCTTCAGCCTTGGCGCGATAAAGCGCGATGTCGGCGCTCTTGAGGAGTTCTTCCGCATTTCGCCCATCCCCCGGAAACCGCGCGATGCCGATGCTGGCCCTTGTGGAGAATGTTCGCCCCCTGATCGTGACGGGCCCGCGCAAAGCGTTGCGCACCCTTTCGGCAAGCCGAACTGAAGCCGCGAAAGCGTCCGGTCCGTCAACGAGAATGACGAATTCGTCACCTCCAAACCGAGCGAGGTAACCGTGCGACCGAACAGCCTCTCGCAAGCGCATCACCGCCCGCCGCAACAGGTGATCGCCGGCGTCGTGCCCGAGCATGTCGTTGACCTCCTTGAAATGATCGAGGTCGACGAGAAGCAGACCGAGCTCGGTGCCGTCGCGGGAGGCCTGTGCGCAGGCTCGTTCAAGCGCCTGCTGGAGCGTGGCTCGATTGGGCAGCCCCGTGAGGCTGTCCTCCCGGGCCATCCGTAAAACCTCCTCCTCCGCCTTCTTTTGCGCGGTGATATCAAAGGTCACACCGACAAGCTGATCGGGTCCGGCCCGTTCCCCGCGCAGCGCAAGCCAAAGAAGCTGGTCCTCCGGTCCACGAAAGCGGATCTGGACTGTATCCGGGCTTTCGCCGCTGGTCAGAAAGTTACGCCTCAAATGGCGGTCGGCAGGGTGAACGCGTGCAAGAAATTCCTCAAGCGGTCCCGAACCGATGCCCAGGAGCGCCTCCGCATTCGCGCTGCGCCTGACAAAGCCGGTCGACAAGTCCTGCTCCCACGCAATCATCCGTGCCGCCTGCAATGCAAGGCGGAGCCGGCGCTCGCCGCTCTCCAGCGCCTGGATCGTCCTCTTGCGCTCGGTGACGTCTCTGACGGTTCCGATTTTACGGGTGGGCTTGCCCGCCGCATCCAAAATGGTTCTGCCCGTGGCGGCTACCCAGCGCTCTTCGCCCGTATCCGCGCGAATGATCCTGTACTCGCCGCTATAGACTGATTCATCGGCAGGGGCGCCGCCGAAAAATCGGCTGTCGGCATCGTCGCGATCTTCGGGATGAACACGCTCGCGAAAGCTCTCACGCGAAATCGGCGTATCCGGCCCGATGCCGAGGATTTCGCGCGCCTGGGCGTTCCATTCGCGATTGCCCTTGAGCAGATCCGCGTCCCAGATTCCAAGCGAGGTGCTCTCTACCGCCAGGCGGAGGCGCTCCTCGCTGGCCTGAAGAGAACGCTCCCATTGCAGCCGTTCGTGAACGTCCGAGATCTTGCCGACCCACTCCCTGACATCACCGGCAGAATTCAGGAGGGGGACAGCTCGAGCCTGGACCCACCTATAGGTACCTGTGCGCGTGAGGAGGCGAAACTCCTCGTCATAAATAAATCCGCCGGCGAGCGATGCCTTCCACCGCGCTTCCACTTTTTCCCGATCGTCGGGATGGATAGCCTGCAGCCAGCCCCATCCGTGAAACTCCCCTTCATTTTGGGCGGAGAGGCTCGTCCAGCCCCACTCCTCGGTGACACTGCCGTCCGGCGCCGCTATCCAGAGAACCATTGCACTGGTCTCTTGAAGGGCGCGATAGCGCTCCGTGTGCAGGTGAAGACGGAATTCGGTATGCTTGAACCGATCGATATCGAAGGTCGCCGCCAGCCAAACCTCTCTTGGCCTTGAAGCGCCTCGCATCGGCGAGCTGCGGGAAACGACCCAGCGATAGCCGCCGGAATGATGGGAGAGCCGATATTCTTCCTCAAATGGTTGCCGGTTAGCGATCGCCTTTTCCCATCGGCGCTTAACCTTCTCGCGGTCCTCCGGGTGGATCAACAAGAAGCTGTTTCGTGAGTTCAAGGAAGCAGGCGGAGCACCCACGAATTCGTGCCAGGCCCTGTTATAAAAACCCTCCTCTTCGTTTCCTCCGATCCAAAGCATCTGGGGAATGTCGTCGATGGCTTGGTGAAGCGATCGACTTAAATCGCTGTATGACCTCTCGCGGTCCTGGGACAAGTCTCCTTGTTCGAAATCTCCGATCGTCATCCTGGTACCGAGTTGAGGTGACCCTGTGCCTCTAAGTATCGCCAGAAGCAGCGACGACCAGTCATGTCAAGGAGAAGTGGTTGTCGCGCCTGCAAGCTCGGCAAAACGCGTAAGCACCTTGGCCGCGAATTGGCCGCCTTGGATATCTGCATCAGCATGCATGATCCAAAGCGGCCAACCATTTCACCCCATTTAGCGCGTCTTTAGGCAATCCGGCGCCGCACCTCGGGTACTCGCGTCAGACCTCGATGTCGACGTCCTTTGTCTCCTTGCCGATCAGAAGGGCAATCAGAGTTATGAGAGCCATTGCCGACAGATATACTCCAACCCAGAAAGGACTGCCGCCGCCATAGCTCCACAGCGCCACCGCGATGAATGGGGCGACTGCTGCGCCGAGGATAGACGAAACATTGTATGAGATCCCTGAACCGGTATAGCGCACATTTGCCGGGAAGAGTTCGGGCAGCAGGGCACCCATAGGCCCGAAGGTCATGCCCATCAGGCTGAAGCCGAGGATGAGCCAAGCCATCACCCCGACATTGCCGGCGGCGAGCATGGGAACCCAGACGAGGCCGAACAGGACGATCGCCAACGTGACCCAGATCAGCGTCTTGCGGCGTCCCCACCGGTCGGCCCATGGACCGGAAGCCAAGGTGAACAGGCCGAAGAACACCACGCCGATGATCATCATCAGCACGAAGGTGCTGTAATCGTAGCCGAGCCCCGGTAGCGCCGCATCCGTCGCGGCCCGCCCGTAGCTGAGAGAGAACGTGGTCATCAGGTAGAACAGCACGTAGGTGGCAAGCATATATGCTGTGCCCAGGATGAGTTCTTTCCAATGGGCCTTGAAGGCGGCCGCCAACGGCACCTTGCGGATCTGCCCCCTCTTGATCGTCTTCTCGAAGGCGGTGCTCTCGACCAGGTTCAGACGCACCCACAGACCGACAGCGACCATGATCACCGAAAACAAGAACGGAATGCGCCAGCCCCAGGCGAGGAAGGCGGTGGACGGCCGGGAAGGATCGTCCGAGGGCAAGGCGGCGGCGATGATAAGGAAGAGCCCGTTGGCGATGATGAAGCCGATCGGCGCACCCAATTGTGGGAATGTGCCGAAGATCGCGCGCTTGCCGGGCGGTGCGTTTTCCGTTGCCACCAAGGCCGCACCGCTCCACTCGCCTCCGAGCGCGAAGCCCTGGGCAAGACGCAGGATCACCAGAAGCCCCGGTGCCAACCAGCCAGCGGTCGCGTAGGTCGGGAGCAGGCCGATCAGGAACGTCGCGATACCCATTGTCAGCAGCGCGCCGACAAGCGTTATCTTGCGGCCGCGCTTGTCCCCGAGATGGCCGAAGAAGATGGCACCCAGCGGCCGCGCTATCATCGCTGCGCCGAAGACGGCGAAAGACGCCAGCAAGGCCGTGGTTTCATTGCCCGCAGGGAAAAACAGATGCGGAAAGACCAAAACAGCTGCCGTTGCGTAGATATAAAAATCGTAAAACTCGATGGTGGTGCCTATGAGGCTGGCCAATAAGACGCGTGACGGCGGATTGGCGGGAGTTCCATCCGGCGCTCCAGTGGAAACGATCGAGGTCATCAAATTCACTCCGTAGCCTGGCGTGGTGCATGCGATGCGCGGGGACAGACATGTCATCAGGACGCGATCCGAGCCGGGCCATGATGCTTGCGCTCGCCGGTCGCCAGCGTCGGCGGAGCTGCAATGGTCTTATGTTCACGCTGGGCCGGCATATAACAAACGGGCTATCGATCTGGAATCCGAAATTGCTTCCACACGGATGAATGTGGCGAAATATCCCGGTCTGGCGCCAGGGCACAAAATTGGAATGGCCGGCACTCCCCTCCGGCCACTCTTTATGCGGACGATCTCGCCCGCGGCACCGTAAAAGCTGGATTTACTGAAACCGATAGTGCAGTCGCACACAGCCTTTTTCGATTGCCTGCGCGCTGACAAGCGTTGGGCTGGCGCGAAAGCCGGTCGACGGAAAGAGAGGCCGTCCCCCGCCCAGCAATTCCGGAATGACGTAGATCTCGATCTCGTCCAGCGCTCCGCGCTCAAGGAAGGCCATCTGCAACTGACCGCCGCCGAGCATCCAGACGTCACCATCCTCCAGATCCCGAAGCTCCGCGATCAACGCATCGACATCGCTGCGGATCTCCAGTGGCCCCTTAGGCTCGGTGATCGGGTGGGATGTGACCACGATGACGCGCTTATCGCCATAGGCCCAGGGCGAAGGCTCCCTTGCGATGAAATCGTAAGTTCCGCGTCCCATCACCACGGTTCGGATGCCCTTGATGAAAACACGATAGTCGTGCTCGCCGAAATCCGCGCCATCATATTTGAACAGCCAATCGAGATTGTCATCCTCGGCGGCGATCATCCCGTCGAGGCTGGCGGCGATATATCCCAGGATCCTGGCCATGATGTTTCCCCGTTGATAAATAAACGAACATACGTTTATATTGAGACATGGCGAGACACAAGACGGTTCCCGACGAGCAGGTGCTCGACACTATCTTCGAAACGATCATGGAGACAGGCCCCGGCGGCCTGACTTTTGCGCGCGCCGCGAAGGCCTGCGGCCTCTCACCGGCGACACTGGTGCAACGCCATGGCAATCGCGAGGCGCTGGTTCAGGCTGCCCTTCTGCGCGCCTGGGACCGGCTGGATGCCGAGACCGAGGCGGCGGACGCAGAAGAGGCAGAGACGCCCGGAGGCGCCATCGACCTCCTGATGCGGCTGATGCCGCCTGAAACCGCTGAACGTAACGCGACCGACGGCCTTCTGCTACTGAGGGAAGACATTCGCGACCCGGTGCTCCGCGCCCGCGGCGCTGCCTGGGCGCACCGGCTCGCCGGCGCGTTAGGTCGGCGTCTTTCTAAGGACCGTGCAGAGGCAGAGAAACTGGGCTGGCAGATGGCCAGCCTGTGGCAGGGCGCGCATACATGGTGGGCCTTCACGCGCAAGGAATCGGCTGACCGGGCGATCAGGCGGGCCCTGGAGGAGTGGGTTGATGGACTGAGATGACCGGCGGAGCGCACTTTGCGCTCCTTGCAAACCGTGCCGGGAACCGGCGCAGAGCCGCCTCAAGGATCGTTCGGCCAAGCCATATAGCGGTGCAGCGGACCGCAGCCTTGCTCACGCTCGCGCGAGCACGACGTCGACCTTGGGGCCATTCCTGATCGTCTGATAGACGACGCAGTAGCGCTCGGTCAGCTTCAACAATTGGTCGAGTTTCTCCTGCTCGGCATCGGTATCGACGTCGAAACGCAGCCTGATCTCGGCAAAGCCGACCGGGGCGTCCTTGGCGACGCCCAGAGTGCCGCGGAAGTCCAGATCGCCCTCCGCCACCACCGTCGCGCCGCGCAGCGGTATGTCGAGCGCCGTGGAGACGGCCTTCAGCGTCACGCCGGCGCAGGCGACCAGGGCTTCCAGAAGCATATCGCCGGAGCAGAGCTCCAGCCCGCTGCCGCCCGTCGCCGGGTGCAGGCCGGCGACGGCCAGTGCGCGCCCCGTCTCGACCTTGCAAGCGATATTCGTGTCGTCGAGCGAGCCGCGCGCTTTAAGCGTCACCAGTCCAGCCTTCGGATCATTGCGGTAGCGTTCCTTGATCGGCGCCTGCATCGCGCGCAATTCGGTGGCGTCCATGTCAATCTCCTCTCATTTGGTTCCGCAGGCGGTGGCGGCCAGACGCTCCCGTTTCGGGCCGGATACGCGGTCCAGCGATCGGTCAAGGGAGTCGAGAACCTGCCGCCGGACTGCGTCGAACGCGTCCGAGCGCCGGTCGCGCGGGCGCGGCAGGCCCGCCGCTATCTCATCGAAAATCCTCCCGGGACGCGGGCGCATGACCATGATGCGATCGGCCAGCGCGATGGCTTCGTCTACGTCATGCGTGACGAGTATAAGCGTAGGCCTGGAATCCGCCCATAGAGCGAGCAGATGATCCTGCAGGTCAGCACGGGTGAAGGCGTCGAGGGCGGAGAACGGCTCGTCGAGCAAAAGCACTTCAGGCTGCGGCACCAGAGCGCGCGCGATGGCGACGCGCTGGGCCTGGCCGCCGGAAAGCTCGCGGGGCCACGCATTTGCCTTTTCGGCAAGCCCGACGCGCCCAAGCGCCGTGACGACCCGCCGATCCCGCTCCGGCCGCGGCAGATGCTCGATGCCGAAGGCGACGTTTTCCGCGACGGTAAGCCAGGGAAGCAGACGCGGCTCCTGGAAGATGATGCCGATCTTTTCATGCGGCGCGGTTATGGTCATGCCGTCGAGCATGACGCGGCCGCGGCTTGGCGTGTCGAGGCCCGCGATCGCCCGCAGCATGGTGGACTTGCCGCAGCCCGAGCCGCCGACCACCGCGACGATCTCGCCGAGCGCAACCGACAGGCTCACGCCTTCCAGCGCATGAACGCCGTTCGGGTAGGTCTTGCCGACGCGATCGAGGACGAGCATGTCAGTTCGCCCCGTTGCGCGCGAACCGGTCTTCCCAGCGCAGGAAGGGTTTTGTCGCAGCGACGATCAGCCAGTCGGAGATCTTGCCCAGGATGGCAAAGGCGACGATCGCGGTAACGATCTGGGCCGGTTTGCCGAGTTGCTGGCCGTCGATCAGGAGATAGCCCAGGCCCTGGGATGCGCCCATGAACTCGGCGGCGACGACGAACATCCAGCCGAGGCCGAGACCGGACCGCAGAGCGGTGATGTAGGAGGGAAGGACCGCGGGCAGCAGGATGCGGCGAACCATCTGTGCGCCGGAGAGGCGGAAGATGCGGCCCACCTCGACGATCTTGCGGTCCACAGAGGCAACGGCGCCCATGACGCCGAGATAGACGGGAAAGAACACGCCCACCGCGATCAGCGTGACCTTCGACGCCTCGAAGATGCCGAGCCACAGGATGAACAGCGGCACCCATGCGATGGAGGGGATGGCGCGCAATGCCTGCAGCGTCGGATCGAGAAGGCGGCTGAGAAAATTCGAGTAGCCGGTGACGGCCCCGACCACCGTACCCGCAACGACGCCCGCCCCGAAACCGACGGCGACCCGTGTCAGGGTGGCGATGGCATGGTGCTGCAACGCACCGCCTTCCGCCAGTTGCAGGAACGTCGCCCAGATGACGGATGGTGGCGGCACGAGCCTGCCTGTGGACCACCCAAGACGGACAGCCAGTTCCCAGCCGATCGCGGCGAGCACGGGCAGGAAAAGCCCGAGCGCCGGCCCTTTGAGCCGATCGAGCAGGCTCTTGCGCCGCTCCTGCCGGAGCTCCGCCGTCTCGCCGGTTACACTACTCTCCATGATAGCCATCGGACCATGCCCTCGTTGCTGCCCGACCGATCATCCGGATAGGGCGGCCGTCCAAGGTCAGTTCCCGACCGGCACGTAGCCGTCGGCGACCAGATCGTCGAGCACATTCTGCACGTCAATGCCTGGCTCGATGACGCCTGCCTTCTGCAGGGCAAGGCCGGCCTGGAGGATCGACTCGCGCTGGGCCTCGCCGATCACGCCGTTGCTGAGATCCGTGCGTTCGTTCAGCTGCTTGTCGGCAACAGCGTCCGCCAACTTGGTCGCCGCAACAAAGCTCGCCTTGAGCTCATCGGGATGATCGAGGGCGTATTTGCGTGCATTTTCATAAACGACAAGCACCCGCTTCACCAGGTCGGGATGCTGCTCCAGGAACGCCTCCCGGGTGCTCAGTATGCCATATGTGTTGGCGTCGGCATCCCGGTGGAAGAGGCGCGCGCCTTCGTTGAGCTCGACATTGGCCATCATCGGATCGAGGCCAGCCCAGGCGTCGACATCGCCACGGACAAGTGCGGTGGCCCCATCAGGATGCTGCAGCAGCACCGGCGTGATGTCCTGCTCGGTGAGGCCCACGCCCTGGAGCGCGCGGACGAGGAAGATGTGCGGGTCTGTACCGCGTGTGACGGCGACGCTCTTGCCTTTCAGGTCGGCAACGCTGTTGATGCCGCTGTCCTTGGCTGTGACCAGTGCCGTCCATTCCGGCTTCGAAAAGACATAGACCGATTTGATCGGGTTGCCGTTGATCTTGCTGACCAGCGCGGCAGCGCCCGCACTGGAACCGAAATCGATCGAGCCGGCATTCAGGAACTCGAGCGCTTTGTTGGAGCCGAGCGACTGCACCCAATGGATCGAGATCTCGTCCTTGGCGAACTCTTCTTCGAGCCAGCCCTTGTCCTTGAGCAGCATCGAGACCGGGTTGTATGTTGCCCAGTCTATGGTGATGGTGTCGGGATTGTCGGCGGCAAGGGATGCAGCCGAAGGCAGCAGGCCGAGCGAAACCGCAAGACCGAGGACGAGACGGCGCGACAGAAACTTCATGGCATTCCCCCACATGGTTGCGGCGCCGCAGCGCCGACATTGATCGAGGCGGACCACCGGTCCGCCATCAGCTCGCGGGAGAATTTCGGCCCCGCGCTTTAGCTGCATTTGTTGAGCGCCCGCAAGCTGCATGCTCAAATCGGCGCTTCCACAACGTTATAAAGCGGCCCTTTTTCCAGCAAACCGGAACGATTTGCTTTCTTCGCGCCGATGTCGGAAAAAAATTCCAAGAAACGTGATCGCCGTGGTGTTGCCCGGTAGATCGACAGGCGCGAGCCCAACCAGACCGGCAGGATCATGCGGAGGCTCAGCCTGGTCCGCCTTCGCCCTGACCGACCCCGCCATGGGCCATGGCCTATGTCCTACGCACGAGCCCGTGCCGGTTTCCTCGACACCGCCCAGCGAGTGAACCTAAGCCGCAATCGCGACGTTAGTCAGAGGCGCACTTTTCGCGACGTGCTCAGACAAGGTCCATATGCCCAAATTCGTGATCAATCCGCCGGTGTTTTTCGGGTCCGTAGCCATTACCGCGATATTCCTCGGGATCGGCGCACTTTTTCCCGGCCAGGCGGAGGAAATCTTTGCGGCGGTGCAGAGCTGGATCCTCGACTCCTTCGGCTGGTTCTACCTGTTGGCCGTGGGGATCTTCATCGGCTCGGTGATCCTTTTCGCCGCGAGCAGTTTCGGCAACCTCAAGCTTGGCCCGGATGATTCATCGCCGGACTTCCACTACCTGTCCTGGGTAGCCATGCTCTTTGCCGCCGGCATGGGCATCGGCCTTATGTACTTCGCTGTGGGCGAGCCGATGACGCATTTCGCGGCCCCGCCGGAAGCCGAACCTCTCACCATCGCTGCGCAGCGACAGGCGATGAGCGTCACCTTCTTCCATTGGGGGCTGCACGCCTGGGCGATCTATGCAGTCGTTGGGCTCTCGCTCGCTTATTTTGGCTACCGCTACAACCTTCCACTCACCGTACGTTCAGGTCTCTACCCATTGCTCAAGACCCGCATCGATGGGCCGATCGGACATGCCGTCGACATCTTCGCCATCTGCGGAACGCTTTTCGGCATCGCAACTTCGCTCGGTTTCGGGGTGCTGCAGATCAATGCGGGCCTAAAATATCTGCTCGGCCTCCCCGACAGCGTCGCCGTTCAGCTCGTCCTGATCGCAGTCATCACCGCAGTCGCCACCATCTCCGTCGTCACCGGCGTCGACAAAGGGATCCGCCGCCTCAGCGAACTGAACCTGATCCTCGCAATCCTGCTCATGCTTTTCGTGCTGGCGGTCGGGCCGACAGCCCAACTCCTTCGCGATTTCGTGCAGAATATCGGCTTTTATCTCGACACGATCGTGCTGCGAACCTTCAACATCTATGCCTATGAACCGCGTCCCTGGATCGACGCATGGACCCTCTTCTATTGGGCATGGTGGATTTCCTGGTCGCCGTTTGTCGGCATGTTCATCGCCCGGATTTCCCGCGGCAGAACCGTGCGGGAATTCGTGATCGCCGTCCTGTTCATTCCCGCCGGCTTCACCTTCTTCTGGATGACCGTCTTCGGCAACACCGCCCTCTTCATCGATACGACCGTCGCCGACGGAGCGCTACACAGGGCCGTGGCCGATGATCTGTCCGTCGCGCTATTCCAATTTTTTCAATATCTGCCTCTTCCCGTTCTCACCTCGTCGATTGCGGTACTCCTGGTAGCTGTGTTTTTCGTCACCTCAGCCGATTCCGGTTCACTCGTGGTCGACACGATCGCAGCCGGTGGCGAAACGGAGACCACGACGGCCCAACGCGTGTTCTGGTGCGCGATGGAAGGCCTGATTGCCGTTGTGCTTCTGCTTGCCGGCGGCCTCGGGGCGCTGCAGTCAGCAACGATCGCCACCGCCCTTCCCTTCTCGGTGATCATGCTCGTGTTGGTCTGGGCTCTGTTCAAAGGCATGAAGTCCGATCTTGCGCAGAGGCAGATCGGACAAGGAACGATCGCTCCCCAGGCCTACCCTGCCGCCGGCCTCACTTGGCAGCGCCGGCTTGGTCTGATCTTGAATGCCCCGGCCGAAGAGGAGGTGGCCGACTATATCGCTAGGATCGTCAGGCCTGCCCTCGAAAGCGTGGCGCAGGAACTGGAGAAACGCGGACGCGTGGCTACGGTCTCGCGCGACGATGACGGCTATTCTGTCTCGCTCACGGTGCCTGCCAGCGGCGTTCGCGATTTCGTCTATGGCGTGCATCCCGTAGCCTACCGCCTTCCAGCCTTCTCCGCTCTCGAAGCTGCGCAGGGAGACCAGCGCTTCGAGGCGCATACATTCTTCAGCGACGGCAGCCGTGGCTATGACCTCATGGGCATGACACAGGAGCAGATCATCTCCGACGTGCTCGCTCAATTCGACCGCTATCTGCAGCTGGTGCAATCACCCGAAGCCTCCCTGGTGATCGGTGCGCCGGAACACGCGCCGGACACTCCCACCCAGCATTGAATAGGCGCGGCGGCCCGTCCTTCAGGAGCATCAATTGCAGTGGATTGCCGAGCATCGTGAGCTGATAACCGCCTTGACCGGCGCCGGCACACTGCTGGTTTGGATCATTTACCTCCAGGTGTTCGTCAGCAGCTATCGCAGACAGCTGCGCGCCACCCTGCTTATCACACGCGGCGCGGGAGACGGGTTGGAAGCGCGATGTCTTCTCAGCAATATGAGTTCGGGGCCTGTTTATGTGCAGAGCGTGCAAGTGAGACTTGAGACGCCCACCGGAACGCTTATCAGCCCGGTCACCGATACACTCGATCTGGAGGATGAAGCTCTGCCGGGCCCGCGCTTGCAAACCCGGCAGGGCCCGTTGGAGAGCGGGCAGACCAGAGACCTCGGAACCTTCGGCAATTTGATAAATCACGCCCTGCGAACCTCAACCGAAGGGCCAGATCTTTCCGTCTTGGCCAATATTCGCTCCGTCACCATAGAAATCGTAGGCATATATGGCTCTGAAGACCTGCCGATCGGCGCGCACAGGTGCTTTCTCTTGCTCGACCACAACGGTCGACTGCGCATCCAGGGGCAGGAGCTCGAAACGAAGCAAATCAGAAGCAGGCGTGAAAGAAGACGGCTTGTCGCCGATCTGGAACGTGACCGCTGAACCGGACGGCGGCGTTCATAATTTCACGGCAGCTTCCCCTGATCCGCCAGTTCTGGATCTCGGGCAGAGTTCAGGCCGCCGCGCCTTTCGCGGCAGCGATGGCGCGATGAGCGACCACTCAGATCTTTCAGATCATAGTGGCTGGGCATCACGACCTCCCCGAGTTCTGAATCAAACACTTCCGCACCCGGCGAACGGTTTTTGATTTTACGGGCCAGGCAATAACTCTTAGGTTGAAGAGATGGCGCTCAAGCGGATGGACAATGTAGGAATCGTCGTCGATGACCTAGACGAGGCGATCGATTTCTTTCGCGTGCTCGGCCTTGAGCTCGAAGGGCGGGCCATGATCGAAGGAGAATGGTCCGGACGTGTGACGGGGCTGGGTGATCAACGCGTGGAGATTGCGATGATGCGCACGCCGGACGGCCACAGCCGGCTCGAGCTCTCCTGCTTTATCACACCACCTGTCGTGGCAGATCACAGGAACGCCCCGGTCAACGCCTTAGGCTACCTCCGCGTCATGTTCGCCGTGGACGACATCGACGAGACGCTTGAAAGGACCCGCAGCCGCGGCGCGCAACTCGTGGGGGAAGTCGTCCAATATAAAGACGTGTATCGGCTCTGCTACATTCGCGGCCCAGGTGGGCTTCTCATCGGACTCGCCCAAGAACTCACTTGAGCGAAATACCGCCAGCATTGACGAAGGGCACATGTCATTAGGGATGCGCTGACGGACCAGTCAAGGCTTGCGTTCCGGGTGTCGACCTAGAACCTCATATTGAGCTTCGCGCTGAAGCCGTGCTGGCTGGAATCACTAGCAAGCTGCCCTTGATACGTCAGTCCGAGCTTGGCCGTGTCGGCGATATCGAAATCGACCCCCAGCTCCAACAGTGCCGCGTTTTCAGCAATAGGTGTGCCAGCAACGGTGAAGGTATCGCCTCCGGCAAAAGCATGCGTTGCGAGCGGTGTCGTATCGGCGAAGGCATGCCGCCAGCCAATCGTGCCTCTCGCCGTCGCGGTCGTCGAACCAATATTGAAGGCAGTCGATGCCCTCAGGCCGATGGTTGTAAACGTGGTATCGCTACTTCCATCTCCCCCTGCCAAGGCCGCTGCACCACCGTCTTCCGTGAAGCCATCGGAATCGAATTTGACATAGGCAAGATTGGCGAACGGCTCGAACGCAAATCGGCCCTTGTCCATGGCGTAAGCGAGTTCACCGAAGGCTTGGAAAGTGTTCGCATCGTAATCGGCCGACAGGCTGTCGGCGAGGCCGGGCAGGATGATCGAGCGATCGGAGTTGATCTTGTGCCACGTGTAGCCGATCCCCGATCTGAGCGCGAGCGCTCCCCACCGAGTGCCGCCATAAAGACCAATATGGTGATTGTCGCTGGAGGCAGACGCGTTCAGCCGATCGAGATCGAAGGAGGAGTGGCTGTAGCCGACTACCAGGCCCATCCGCCACAGTTCAGCAAGCTGGCCGTCGATGCCCGCCAGGAAGCCGCCGGTCCTGCGCTCCAGCTCGCTTGCATTTCCGTCCGCGTCAATCTGGCCCCAGGCGCCGAAGGCACGGCTCCAGGCGGCAACAAAATCGGTGCTTGCCTCGGCAAGCTCCGGTCCTCCTGGACCATAAGCAAGCACAGGCGTGGCAGAAGCGCCGACGCTCTCGAAAGCTGAGCGGAGACGGTCCGTCATGGCGTCTCGAAGCTGATGCGAATCCTCAATAAGCCCGCTTCGGATCGACGCGTGGATTTCACCGGACAACTGGTCGAAGGCGCTACGTGCGGTCTCCTCATCAAACTGGACTAGCGCATCATAAATTTCTTCACCGAAGCCAAGGCTTTCAACGCCAGTGGCAGTGGCGCGTTGGTTCCGGGTACGGCCGATGTCCTCGAAATCGATATCATTGCGGTCAAGCGTCAGGGTCACCGACTTTCCGTCATAGTCCAATTTAGGATCGAGAAAGACGAAATCCGACGTCACGCCTTCGAAGGCACCGGTGATGCCCCCCTCGGCCGTAAGAACGGTATAGGTCGAACGTGGGTCATAGGCGCCGGTCATCCCGATATGGACGGCCGAACCGCCATTGAGAATGGCCGAACCGGTGACCGCAATCAGATCAGACGCTGATCCACCGGATGCAACCTCCACCTGATATCGTGAGCCCGCCGCAAAGATCAGGTCGCCATCGATCGTCATCGTACCCAGCGAATTGCCTGGAGCGATGATGCCGCCCGAGGCAACCAGAACGCTGCTGCCAATACCGCCGCCGATCGTGCCCGAGCCGCCGAGAACGCCACCATCATCTACGGTGATCGAGCCGCCAAGCTTACCATCACTCTGGTTGCCGCCGACAACCAGGCGACCACCCGCCACCACAACATGACCACCGAAAGCTGAACTGTCGCCCGTGAGTTGGAGGATGCCCTCGCCCTTCTTGACGAAACCGCCCGCGCCCGTCAGCACACCGGCATAGCTGGCATCTTCCAGCTGATAGAAAGTGAAGATCGCATCCGAGCCAACTTCCGCATCTCCCATGAAGCGCCCTGCTGATGAGATGAGGTTGCCCCCCTCAATCGTCCAATCGAGCACGGATGTGCCGGAGAGAGTGAGCGTGCCCGAGCCGCGCTTGATCATCTCGCCATCGGTCGAACCGAGGCCAAAAACATTCCCGGCAAAGCTGCCATCGGCGGTCTGGTCGAACACCACCGTTCCGGCATTGCGCACGGTGCCCGAAATCGAATTGGAACTGCCCACGAGTATTCCGGCCTCGACCCGCGCGCCGGCATAGGTGTTGTCGCCGGCGAGCATCAACGTACCGGCGCCTTGCTTGACCAGGTTGCCCGGGCCGCTGATATCTCCGGATAGAGCGAGCATGGTGCCCGCACCAACGTCGAAGGCGCCGTGGCCGGACCCGATCGTGGTTCGACGGGCGCTGCCGAAGCTCGCTGTTGTCCTCAGCGTACCTCCGTCCAGTACCAGCTCACCGACAGTGCTGCCGAGATTGCCAGCCGAGGTCACCTCGACGGCTCCTCCAAGGATTCTGGTGCCGCCCGAATAGCTATTGGCGCCGGAAAGGACCAGGGTTCCCGCTTCTGTCTTGGTGATACCGCCTCTTCCCGCAATCTCAGTGGCGATTACGGCCCTGTCTGCCAGAACCCGGATCTCCGCATTGCCGTCCGCGCGTGTCGAACCGTCCACGAGTAGTTGGCCGGCCCCTTCCAGGCGGTAGCCTTCGTCCACGAACTGCAGACCCTTGAAGCTTTGGGCGCCATCAACGGCGATGCTTCCACCCGCGAAGCTGCAGGCATCCTTAAAGATGGCGGTATTGCCGGCCCAGGTGGCCGGGATTGGCCCGCCCTGATTCAGCCAGTTCGTATTGCCGGCACCCCATGTGCCATTTCCACCCTGCCAGTGCTGCATCGTGTTGTCGCCGGCCGCCCCAACTAAGAGGTCGATGCGGCCGGGCCCTGCCTGGATCTGGTATGCGGCAGGTTCCTGCATCGCCGGTGTAGAGCCGATCGTCAGACCGGCGCCGCTAAGCGTGCCGGTGTAGGTCATCAGGCGGTAATAGCCGAAACCTGCCTGGCCATCCGCGGCGTCGCCGCTCTGCAGTAGGTTAAGATTGCCGTTGAGCGAAAGGTCGCCATTGACGACAATACGGTCGCTGTTGCCGGATGCCGGGTCACCCGCCGATCCGGAGCTGCCAAATTCGTAATCGAGCCAGGCACCGGCTGACAGTGTCAGATCGCCGTCGACGGTCAGCGTTCCTATGGAACTGCCTGGCGCAATGCGGCCGCCCAGCTCTACAGTCGTGTCGCCCACCGTGCCTGAACCGGCCAATGTGGCGCCGTTGCGGACGGTCAGTGAGGAAGAGGATGCGATCGATCCGCCGCCGTCGATTTGCAGGCGCCCCTCGTCCACGAAGGTTGCTCCCGCGTAGGAGGATACCCCCGTAACAATCAGCGTTCCCGCGCCATCCTTCATCAGACCGCCGATGCCGTCCAGTGCGCCGTCGAGCGAGACCATTGCATTCGCGTCGGTTGAAATGATGCCGCCTGCAGATGCGAGATTGAAGCTCTTGTCGGTATCAAAGCTTAAGGTCGCACGCAGGTAGCCTCCATCAAGCGTCACGACATTCGCCGCCCCACCGAGATTGCGGTCAGATGCGACCGATACGCTTTTTCCGATGCCGATTTTCAGCCCACCGATGAAAGTGTTGGTGCCGGTCAGGGTCAAGGTTCCGATGCCGTCAATCGAAACACTGCCCGCACCGGAAATGTCCCCGGAGAAGACGTTCGGTCCGAGATCGAGGAATTCGACCGCGCCATTATTGCGTATATCGCCGCGAATGGAGACGGTGTTTCCCGCCAGTATGCCCTGCTCAACCACCGTTCCGCCGGAATATCGATTGCCGGTATTGGCAAGCTCCAGCCTGCCAGATCCGCGCTGAACGACTTGGCCTGTGCCATCTATACCGCCATTGAAGACGATATCGTCGGAGCGATTGAAGGTGAGCGTGCCGTCGTTGACGACATTCCCGGCGATCCAGCCGGACCTACCGCCCGATCCAATCTGCAACTCTCCAGCCCGGATGGTCGTGCTGCCGACATAGCTATTGTCCGCAGTCAACGTCAGCGTGCCGTCACCCAGCTTGGTCAGGCCACCGGCACCCTGGAGCGCTACTGTCAGGCCGATATCGTGACCATTGCTGTCGATGAAGGCGCCGCCCTCTGCGATCGACACATCCCCTGTTTCGAAGTCAGACACGAAATCCGGACGATCACTGATAGCCCTGAGGATACCGCCATCGAAGATAAGCGTGCCGGTGCCAAGCTCTTCGGCAACAAGTCCGGTTTCCAGAACCCCACGCCCGGCCTCCGTTCCATTCAGCCGGATCGCGCCGACGCTACCACTTTCATTGGCGACGACCGTTTCCACGGCGAAAACTCGTCCCGAGTCAGAGACCGTGAGCAATCCCTGCCCGGACGTTCCGACGAAAAGCGCAGCGCTGTTGTTCCATTCGGATTCGGCGCCGTTAACGTCAACGGTCCCGTGCGAGCCGGCGATACCACCAATATAGCCGATCGTATTTGACACGGTGCCACCGTCTCTTACCGTCAGTGCACCGGTTCCGAAATTGGCGACCGAAAGCGAGGAACCATTTCTCCAGGCGGATCCAGCTCCGGTGACCGTAACAGTGCCGTTCGCGGTGGTGTCGTGGCCGACAATGCCCACCGTGTTGCTGACGGTGCCCCCATTCTCAATAAGAAGGAACGCGGTACCGGCCCCTGCGACATTGAGATTGGCGCGGTTTGCCCAGTCGGCGCCCGGTCCGCTGACTGTGACGCTGCCGCTTGCTCCAGCACCAACGCCGATGCTGCCGATGGTGTTGCTTACCTTGCCGCCATCGGCGATCGTCAAAGTACCGTCACCGAAATTACCAATGTTGAGATTGCCGTCGTTCTCCCAACGGGCGTTTTCGCCTTGCACGGTTACATCGCCCCGCGAACCAGCCATATTCGCAACATAGGCGTTGATGTTGGAGACGGTTCCGCCCGTTCCGATGGTCAGAGCGCCGGTGCCACCGCTCCCGACCACAACATTACCCGAATTGGCCCAGGTCGCACCCTCGCCCTCCACCGTGACAGAGCCCTGCGAATCCGAGGAAAGGCCGATCTGGCCGCCATAATTGCTGACCAGTCCGCCGGCGCCGATTTGGAGTTCGCGTCCCCAACGCCAACCAGCAGGTTGGAGGAAACGAGCCAGCGCGCATTCTTGCCCTCCACGCTCACGCTTCCCTTCGAAGCCGCCGAAGATGCGATAGTCGAGCCCGCGCTCATCACTGTGCCGCCGGCACCGATTCTCAGCGTCCCGCTGCCTTGACTGCCGACGTGGAGTATATTCGTGTTTTCCCAGCGGGCGTTTTCTCCCTCCACCGTGGCCGTCCCGTTGGAGCCTCCGTACTGGCCGATATAGCCGTTCACGTTGGAAACCGTCCCGCCGGTGCCGACAGTCAGGTTGCCGGTGCCGCGCACACCAACGCCCATATTGGCTGAACTCTCCCATCGGGCGTTTTCGCCGGCAATCGTCGCCATGCCTTCGGAACCCGCGAGATTGCCCATGTAGGTGTTGACGTTCGAAACCAGGCCGCCGGCGCCGATCGTCAGTTCCCCGTAGCCGGACTGGCCGATATACATCGTGCTGGTCGTCAACCGGGAGCCGTCTCCCGTCACGGCCACCACGCCTCTCGAGCCGGCCTCGATGCCGAGCGCGGTGTCCCGGCCGGTCGTAACCGAGGCACCGTTCGAGACCGTCAGATTGCCATGGCCGAGAACGCCCACGCCAAGAAGCGGGCCGGAGACCGTCAGTCCCGCTCCACTCAACGAAAGCGTACCTGAGCCCTTCGCAAATTCGCCGAGGTAAAGCTCGGTCGCGGCAACAGACCCGCCATCCCGTACGGCCAGCGATCCTGCGCTGTTAAAGCCGACGCTGAGATATCCGCTGTCCAGGGATGAGCTTTGCCCTACCGTTACGCTGCCCTGCGCTTCAACGCCGATCATGAAATCGCTCGCGGCGACCTTGCCATTACTCGTTATCGACAGTTCGCCAACGCCACCCAGACCGACGAAAACCTCATTGGCGCTCCACGACGACGCCGTGCCGGTTACCGAGAGAGCGCCAGATGACGCCTCTCCGATAATGGCCTGGCCCAACGAGGTGAGCTTCCCGCCGCCCTCGATGCTCAGGGATCCCTGCGCATCCCGCCCGATGCTGAGGGTGCTGACTGACCAGGTGGACCCACCCCCCGTGACGCTCGCTTCGCCCTTCGCGCCATAACCGATCCAGGCTGTTGCTGTGCTTACAACGTCGGCACCATCTGCAATGATCAAGGTCCCGGTGCCATTTCTCCCGACAACGACCGCGCCGGAATTCCACCGAGAGCCTTCCCCGGTCACCAGCACTCTGCCGTCTGAGCCCGCCTCGCTACCGATATGGGACGAAACCGCGGTGTTGACCTGACCTCCATTGGAAATGGTGAGCGTTCCATGCCCCGCCATCCCGACCCGGAGGCTGTCGCTTTGAAGGGAGGCGTTTGAGCCCGAAACCAATATGGTCCCCGAAGAACCCGCCTGGTTGCCCAAGCGCACGGTCGGAGCGGTTACCTGGGCATTCGGCCCTATAGTGAGAGTGCCGTTGCCGCTATCTCCTACATATAAATAGTCGGTGATTTGCCAGAGACCGGGAGCGGATACCTCGCCGTTATCGATGATTTCCTGGGCGGCAATCGGAGCCGAGCTCAATAGCAGGGCGAAGAAAGAGACACCGCCGAGCAAGATTTGCTGACGAGAGCCGTTCCGATTTGCTGCGCTTTCAGCTTTATCCAGAAGCGATCGATTGACGACCCTCGCCGACACGTCCCCCGTTCCCCGCACTCGCCAACCCCTCGATCCCGTGCAGCGCATTCCCGAGACATCCGCTAACGCTTAGGCCTATGCGCCGATTCCGAAACATTTTTCACCTTTACAGGCAAATCCGGTCAGCCGACTTGATAGAACTTGCGGTCAGGCCACTGTGATTGATACGATCATCTTCGTTTTGTTGAGATTTTCCGATGAATGACGGCCGGGGTGGATTTGGCGCGAACGAAGAACGGCTAAGCTACGATCCACCACCTGCGGGTTACGGCGCGTTATCGATGCGGAAGGCTCCTCCTCCGCGCATGCTCGATCATCCCAGAATTGCACGCGCGGTGCGCATGATCGAACGGACGCCCGCCACGTCGACGACCCTAGAGGACGTTGCCGAGCATCTTGGGCTCAGCCCATTCCATTTCCAGCGGCTGTTTCAGGAAATCATGGGGGAATCGCCGACCGCATATATGCGACGGACGCGCCTTGACCGTGCGGCCATGAACCTCCAGATGAGCACGCAATCCATCACCCACATCGCGCTTAACGCCGGCTATGCGAGCCATGAGGCTTTCATTCGCGCCTTCCAGAGACAATTTGGCCTGACGCCCTCCGACTACCGATCCGCAGCTCAAAAGATCCTTCCGACTCCGCCAAGGCCCCGTAACGAAGACCTGTCGCGAGCAAAGGTCGCCCAGCGGGCGGAAATCAAGCTGCTTGCGATGCGGTTTTACGGGTCATACGCGCTGATCGAAGAGAACTGGCGGAGGTTCGCCGAATATCTCGTGCAGATAGGCTTTCCGCTTTCGGAAGCCCAGCCGGTCGGGGTCATCCTCGATACCCCTCTTATTACTCCCGGTGATCTCGTCCGATACGATTGTGCGGTGGTGGATCAGGGTTTCTCCGCCGGCCGGACCGCCTTGTCCCCCCTCGAATTCAGGCCCGGCCGCTATGTCTCGATCAGGCATCAAGGGCCTTATGCAGAGATTTTCCGCACTTATGAGTTTGTCAGCGTCGACTGGCTTGCGGCTTCCGGTGAGATGTTCCTGCCGGATGGAAACGGAGGATACGAATTCTACAATTCGCCGCCCTGGACGAATATAGGCCAAGCACAAGACCTTCAGATTGTTCTTCCATTAGCGGACAAAGCCACAAGGAAATGAACAACACGCTCCGACGGTGGCTCAATCGGCGCTGTCGGCATCGATACCATAACGCTTCATTTTTTCCCAAAGCGTCGTCCGCGATATGCCGAGCAGCGCTGCCGCTTGTTGAACGCCCCCGCCGGTGCGCCGCAAAGTGAGGAGTATATGGGCGCGTTCGGCCGCCTCACGCGCCTGCGCGAGCGTGTCCACGGTGGGGACTTTGTCGTCCGCCGGGGCGCCATGCTCAGGAAAGAGGTCGTCCGCTTCGATCGACGGCCTGCTGGCAAGCACGACCGCGCGGTCCACGCGATTTATCAACTCACGGATGTTTCCTGGCCACCCATATGTCCTTGCGACGCTCAGCGTCGCCGCGCTGATTGCCGGGGCCGGCCGCCCGAATTTCACCGCCGCCTCGCGCACATATTGCTCCAGCAGGCCGGCTATCTCCTCGCGCCGCTCGCGCAGCGGAGGCATCCGGCAGGTTATGACATTGATGCGGAACCAGAGATCCTCGCGGAACAGACCTGCGGCGACCATCGCCTCCAGGTCGCGGTTGGTGGCGCAGACGATGCGTCCCGCGAAGGGGAGATCATCCGTAGACCCGAGCCGGCGGAACGTTCTCGACTCGATGACACGCAGCAGCTTCACCTGCAAAGCGAGCGGCAAATCCCCCACTTCGTCAAGGAAAAGGGTCCCTTCACCTGCTTCCTCGACATAGCCGCGATGCCTGCCCACAGCCCCGGTGAATGCGCCGCGCTCGTGGCCAAACAGCATGGAGTCGGCCATCTCGGCCGGGAGCGCGCCGCAATTGACTGCCACGAAAGGCTTGTCGCGGCGCGTCCCGCTATCGTGGAGATGACGCGCGGCGACTTCCTTGCCGGTGCCGGTCTCTCCCAAAAGCAGGACGGGTAGATCGGTGTCGGCGACGCGGTCCAGAACGGTCTCCACGACGCGCATCGCGTCCGAACCGGTGAGCCGCTGCCCCGGTCCTGAGCCGCCTCGCCGGCAGATGGAGCGCAGCGTCTCGACGAACCGGTCCAGATCAAAGGGCTTCGTGACGTAATCAATCGCGCCTTCGCGTACGAGCCGCACCGCTTGATCGATATCGCCATAGGCGGTCATGAAGATCGTCGGAACCATCCCGACACGGGTAAAGTGACGCCGCATAATCGTCTCGCCATCACCGTCCGGAAGCCGGATATCGGAAACGATGACGTCCGGATCGATGCGAGCGAGAAGCTCTTCCGCTTCCCGCGCGGTGCGAGCCCAGCGCACACGAAAGCCCTCGAGCGAAAAGCGCTGGTCGAGGGAGGCGCCGAGTGTCTCGTCATCTTCGATCAGGAGAAGCAGGGCGTTCACGATCCTCTCCCTTCTTCGGTGCTTGCTTCCGCGCCGTTCGGCAACACGAGCGTCACCGTAGTGCCTTTGCCTTGTTCGCTATGTATCGAGAGCCGGGCGCCAATCTGCTCTACCAGATTTGCCACCACCCAGATTCCAAGACTACGCTCCAGCGGTACGTCGTCCACCTTTCCCGAGACCAGGGAGGCGACCATGTCCGCTGGCATTCCCTCCCCTTCATCGCAAATGCTGATGCGCACCGTGTCCTTTCCCGCACCGAGCTCGACGCGAGTCAGCACCCTGCCACCTGGCGGAGAGGCCCGAACCGCATTGAGGAGGAGGTTGATAAGGATTTGCCGCAGGGCATCCGCATCCGCAGGGATCTCGATCTGGTCGTCCAACTCCCAAACGATATCGACGCCCACGTGTTTCGCTTCCGGGCGGATCAGGAGATCGAGGTCCTGGATATCGCGTCCGGCCAGAATGCGCCTTTCGGAACGGCGGCGATAAGTTGCCAGTGTCACGTCGACAACCCGGCCTATCGATTCGAGCCCCTGCTCCAAGAGCTTCACCGTCTCCTCGCGCACGCGCGGTTCGTCTCCAAACCGCTTCAAGGTGGAAACGCCGTTCATGAGGCCTGCAAGCGGATTGCGCACCTCATGGGCGATGCCGGCAGCCATGCGCGCAAGCAAAGCGTCTCGTTCCTGCTCAGCGACATCGGAGAGAACCTGCGCCCGCTCCGCTTCCGACTTCTCACGCAGCGCGAGCGCGGCCTCCAGACGGCGCAATTCGTCCCCCCGCCTCAGGCCTGCGTGCATCGTGTCTGGCTCGTCATGCATGGCCAAGCGAGCGATAAAAGCATCCAGAGGCGCCAGGGCTCGGCGTGTGACCACGTACACAGCCACGGCAGCCAGTACCGCCACCAGTATGTCAACGATGAGGGCTGCTATGGCGGCTACGTCCCCCGCCTCGATGACTTCGCTAGCGTCGAAGGCCGCGCTCAGCGCGAAAGGGATCTCGGCCTCGCGATAGCTTCGCATCACGACGGTTAGCTGCCGGTCGGGATATTGCCAGACGCGTCTTCCTTCCGGGCCAGGCGTGTTCCAGGCATCGAGGGCAGAGCGGAGAATCGGGCGATGCGCCTCGCCGATGACGACAGTATGAAGTTCGCCTGCGGCATCCCTCCAGCGAACCGCTATGGATTCCTCACGCAGGGCGGTGCGGTAGGTGAGCGCTGCCGCGATCTGCTGTCGGACGGTCTCCGGCCGTGCCGCAAGTTCAGCCGCTATCCCGCCTGCGACCGCGTCGAGAAAGACCACGGCCTGATCCTGCAGTGCCGCCTCGTTGCTGGCTCTCAGGAAACGTACGCCGATCTGCGTGGATCCGACCGCGACGACGAACATTGCCAGCGCGACAAAGAGCGGCAGCGATGTTGTGAGCGGCAGCCGGCCTTTGTTCTTGCGGGCATGGAGCGAAACGGACATCCAGCGGACTATAGCCAAACGACACTGCCGTGAAAGTCGAAACAGGCTCAGCCGCTGCCACCGGCCTCCATGACCAGGACGTCACCACGCATGGCTGGCGCGATCCGATCGCGCCAGTGCAAACCATACCAGGCGGTACGCAGCGGCCTTGGGACCGCGCCGAGAATGACGGCATCGGCTGACGCGAGCGAAGCCGGAATGGTGCAATCCTCTGCGCTCGCGGAGCGGTGCTCGAAGCTGCAGCCATAGGCCGCCGCCACTCCGTCGAACGCGGCGATACGCCCCGCGGAAGCGCCTGAGACGAGCACCACATGCGGATCGGGCCAGAGATCGGCGGCAAGCGCCCAATCGAGGAGGCCGGGAAGATGGGGCTCGCCGCAGTCGCGCAGGACGATGCTTGTCTGCACTCCGCGAGAGGCCGCATCCGCGCAATAGAGAACCGGGCCACGATGCACCAGAGGCAGACGAAGAAGGCCGTCCGGCTCCCAGGTCGTCAACGGCCGCCGTTCTTTTACCTGATGATGAAACCACCCCTCGCAAGGCAGGATGAGCAACTCGCCTCCTCTTTCCGTGCTCGCCAGGAGTTGTTCGGGATCGCCTTCATCATAGTTGAGCGAGACGGCAAGGCCCGCGGCGTCGATCCGCGTCTTCAGCGCCCTAATGGCTTCTCCAGCGGCGGTCCGGATGCGCGTCCGTGCCTGGAGTTGATCCTCGGCTGTGTCTATCGCGCAGCGATCGATCAGGATATGCGCCGAAAGCAGTGCGCCGCGCTTTTTCGCAATCGCAAACGCTCGCTCGGCTATCGGTTCCACCCTTCCCGCGATAACGGCAAAGCGCACGGTGCTAAGAGCCGGAAGCTTCTCGACCACCTGCGTCGGACGAGGCTTATGAGGTGCCGTCCTGCTTCCTTTTCGCACGGGCGGCTCGGATGTGGGGCGTAAATCCGCTTGCCACGCCATACGCTCGTCCAGTGCCTGGCTGCTGCGTTCCAGAATGCCGTCGAGTGCGTCGCCGCCGCGCAACGCAAGCCGAGCGCCGGAAACATAGAATGCGCGACCGAGCAGGTGTCCGGCGACCGGCACTGTGAGAAGCAAGAATGCCATAGCGAGCATGCCTATCACGGTCGCATCCGCAGCACCTTGGCTGATGATCGACCCGAGGATCACGAGCCCGGCCCCGAGCGTCCCGGCTTTCGTCGCCGCATGCATGCGCTGAAACGGGTCGGAAAGCCGCATAACCCCTAGGGCGGCAATGAAGAGGAAGCCGACGCCCGCGAGCTTGGCCAGGAGGGAAAGAATGGGAAGCATCAGTCGTCCTCCTTTTTCCGTTCAAGCAGGGCCGCAAGCGCGCAGGTCGCCAGAAAACCTATCAAGGCAATGCCGAAAGCAATGTCGAGGAACTCACGCCTGCCTGTGACCACCATGGTCAACGCAGCGATCGCAACCCCTATTCCCGTCAGCATGTCCAGCGCGACGAAGCGGTCCGCATAGCCGGGCCCCGTCATCATCCGCGCCGCACTCATGGCCAGCGGAAACATCAGCAAGGCGATCAACACACCGGCAATGATCGTCAAATGGGTGTCGAGAAACTCGATCATCCTTCGATCTCCTTGATCCGGGTCTCGAAGCTCTGCTTGATCCCGGCGATGACCGCTTCCGCTGACGGAGCGTCGAGCACATGCACATAGAGCTTCGACATATCCTCGCTCACGTGCAGCGAGGTGGTGCCCGGCGTCAGCGTCACGCAATTGGCAAGCGTCACCACGCCGGCGCGCGTGCGCAGATCGAGGGGGACGACAATGATGGCAGGCGCGATCCTGTCCTTTTTTCCAAGAACGGCACGCGCCACCGCAAGGGAGGAAACGATGAGCTCCCTCAGAAAGACGGTGCAGAGGATGGCACTTTTCGCCATCCGGGAGGGCAAGGAAATCGTCATTGGGTCGCTCCCGCGATGTGGCGTTCCTGCAGGACCGCAGCGATGAACAGCGCCCGATCGCCCATCGTCTCGGCCGCTTGGCCGGCGAAGGCGATCAGGGGCTCGGGGTTGAAGCCGATTGCGACGGTGACCGCACACAGAACGGCAATAGGCGCCGTCATGGCGAGGGGCACCTTCCGCACGCGCTCCACTGCACGCGGCGGCTCCTTCCAGAATGCTTCGATCCAGATCTTGCTCATCGAGAAGACCGTCAGGAGACCTACAAAAAGCGCAACCGCGGCAAGCCACGCCGCATCGCCACGGAACGAAGCGTCGATGACCATGAACTTGGCCCAGAAGCCGGACATCGGCGGGATGCCGGCCAGGGACAGGGCCGGGATCAGGAACAGCAGGGCCAGAAGCGGGGAAGAGCGCATCAGGCCACCTGCCTTGCGCAGGTCGTAAGTACCCGTGGCGCGATGGATCGCCCCGGCGATAAAGAAGAGGTTCGCCTTAACGATGATGTGGTGGATGATGTAAAAGATCGCTCCTGCCAGCGCGAGCGGCGTGGCGATGGCAAGCCCGAGCAGGATGTATCCGATCTGGCTGATGATATGAAACGATAGAATGCGCCGCACGTCCCACTGGACCGCCGCGCCGAGCACGCCGAAGAGCATCGTGCCGGCAGCGACCAGGGCCACGATGGTGCGAATGCCTCCGTCCTCCACCTCGAAGAGCAGGGTAAAGACGCGGAAGCACGCATAGACTCCGACCTTGGTCAGAAGCCCTGCAAAGACCGCGGAGACGACGATCGATGCCGTGTGGTAGGAGGCGGGCAGCCAGAAAAACAGCGGAAAGAAACCGGCCTTGATGCCAAATGCCAGCAGGAACATCATCGCCGCCACCCCGAGCGCGCTCGAAGCTTCCGTCTGCGGCAGGACCCGCGCCAGATCGGCCATATTGAGCGTGCCCGTGACACCATAGAGAAGCCCGATCGCCATCAGGAACAGGATGGTCGAGAAGAGGTTGAGCACGGCGTATTTCATCGCGCCGTCGAGCTGTGCACGTGTACGATCGAGCGTAATGAGCCCCAGCGTGGTGATCAGCATCACCTCGAACCATACGTATAGATTGAAGATGTCGCCGGTCAGGAAAGCGCCGTTGACGCCGACCGTCAGCCCTTGGAACAATGGATGGAATCCCGATCTGACCTGCCTTTGGCGCAGGTCCGCAAAGCCGAAGACCCCCGCGGCCAATGCCAGTAGGCTCGAAATGACCACCATCGCCGCCCCGAAGGGGTCGGCCATGAAGGAGATGCCGAAGGGTGCGGCCCAGGCGCCGAACTGCTTGACCTGAATGCCGTCGGAAAGAACCTGCGAAAGCAGGAGCAGCGACGCCACCAGGGTAAGCACGAGCCCGGCCATGCTCGCGGTGCGCTGTGCCCGCGGCGAGGACCAGAGCGCGGCGCACAGGGCAGCCGCGGCTATCGGTATGCCGAGCGGCCATAAAAGTGCGGTCTGCGCGAAGAACTCAGCCATTGGAGCTTTCCTCCACGAAGGGGCTGCCCATCGCTTCTGCGGCATTGTGGTGATCCGTGAAGACGGACCCCAGCGCGCGGTAGGTCTTCAGAACGAGTGCGGCGGCAAAGGCCACGAGCGCGAAGCCGATGACGATCGCTGTCAGGATCAGCGCCTGCGGCAGCGGGTTGGCTGCCTGGTCGCCAAGGGTTTCCGAACCGGCGCTGATGACGGGAGGTGCAGTATTGATCAACCCGCCTGACACGAAGATCAGCAGGTTCGTCGCGGCCGAAAGAAGCAGGATGCCCAGCACGACGCGCACGACGTGGCGTGACAAAAGGAGATAGATGCCGCAGCCCATCTGGGCCGCTATGGCAAAGGCATAGACGAGGTTCATTGGGCCGGATCCTCGTAGAGGCGAAAAATCAGACACAACACCCCGCCGACGACCACGCAGTAGACGCCGATGTCGAAGAGAGTGGCGGTGCCCAGATGAAGGGAGCCGACCTCGAACCACCAATGGGCGAGGAAGGACCGGTCCGACAGGACCCCCGGCAAGCCACTGAAAAAGGCAAGCAGGAGGCCCGCTCCCATCAGCACGACTGGATGCAGGTGAAGCGCCCGGCGAGCGACGGATACATTCTCGGCCAATGCAAGCATGGTGAATGCGGACGCAGCGACAAGGCCGCCCACGAATCCTCCACCTGGCTCATTGTGGCCGCGAAAAAGCAGGAACAGCGAGACGGCAAGCATCAAGGCGAAGAAGATGCGGGCCATCGCGGAAAAGATCAGCGACATTGCCTTACCCCTTGGTTCGAGCCGGCGCCGCACCGCGCAGCAGTGCCCAAACTGCAAGCGTTGCGAAGACGACGACCGCAATCTCGCCCAGCGTATCGATGGCGCGATAATCGACGAGGATGACGTTGACGACGTTGCGGCCGTGCGCTTCGAGATAGCTCGTCTGGCCGAAGTACTCCGACAGCCTTAGATCGATCGGCGCTGCTGTCATGCTGGCTATGGCGACGAACATGACGCCGGCAAAGCCGAAGGCCAGGAGCGCGTCACCTTGGCGCTCGGAAGAGGTGCGCGAATGACGCCGCCGTGCGGGGAGGCGCAGCAGGATCGCCGTAAGCAGGACGACGAGCAGCGTCTCGACGGCGAATTGTGTAAGGGCCAGGTCCGGCGCGCCGTTCAGCATAAAGACGACGGCGACGGCAAAGCCGGTAACGCCGACGGAAACAAGGCTGGCGATCAGGGATCGAGACGTGATTGTCGCCAGTGCTCCAAAGACCGAAAGCGCCAGAACGATCACCAGAGGCCATCGCAGCGGGCCGCCGGTCGGCACCAAGGAGACGCCGGTCGCGCCGGAAAGCATCCCGATCGCGAGCCCCATAATGACGGCAGAGACTACCACGGCGGTATAGCGGTGCTGGTCACCATTCTGCAAAACGCGCGTCGAGCGCCGCGCGAATCCGAGTATGGCGCCGAGCACCCAGCGGTAGCCGCCGTCACCGAAGGCTTCCGCAAGGAGCTTGCGGTGGCGTAATCCACCATGGATCTTGTCCCAGAAAATGGCGATCAAGACCCCGATCGTCACCACCAGCACAGAGAGCGCCAGCATTGGCGTCAAGCCGTGCCAAAGCGCAAAGGAAACGTCGATCGGCTCGCCATAAAGCTGCGACGCGGCAGGGCCGATCAGAGTGCGAGCGAGCGCGTCGGGAAAAAGACCGATCAGGATGCCGGCGCTCGCCAGGATCAGCGGCCCCGCCAGAAGCCCCGGCGTTTCGCCATGATGCACCTCCGTTACGCGCTTGGATCCGAAATAGAACGGCCTGATCGACACCACGCCGGCTACCCCCACCATCACGGCATTGACCATCACCGCGACCACAACCGGCACCACGTTCCAGTCGCTGGTAAGCTGCGCCTCGAAAAGATATTCCTTCGAAATGAAGCCCACGAAGGGCGGCAGACCAGCCATGGAAAGGCTTGCCAGCACCGCGGCCACTGCCGTCACGGGCAGGAAACGGGAAAGTCCACCAAGTTTTCGCAGGCTCGTCTGACCGGTCGCGTGAATCGCCGTTCCGGCGCAAAAGAAAAGCGCGGCCTTGTAGAACGCGTGGGCGACGATAAAGCCAACCGTCGCGACTGCCGCTATCTCGCCGTTCAGGCCGATCAGCATGACGAGGATTCCCAACGAAGCGACCGTCGATTGCGCGAGAACCGCCTTGAAGCCCTCTGCCCGCAGTGCCTGAAAAGCGGCAACCAACATCGTGAGCGAGCCGACCACGACAAGCGTGGTGCCGAACGCGGGCAGTTCCGCGAAGACCTGGTCGAAACGGGCCAGCAGGAAAACGCCCAATTTCACCATGGTCGCCGAGTGCAGATAGGCCGATGCCGGTGTAGGCGCCTCCATCGCATTTGGCAGCCAGAAATGAAACGGAACCTGGGCAGACTTTGTGAAGGCGCCGATCATGATCAGTATGACGATCGGGCCGCTCCAGGAACTCGCCGCCAGCTCGTCCGAGCGGGCAAGGATTTCCGTGACGGAGAAAGTGCCGAGATTGATGCCGATGAGCAGGATGCCCGCAAAAAGCACCAATCCGCCGCCGCCGGTGACCAGCAGCGACTGGAGCGCCGCTTTACGCGCCCCGGCACTCCCGCTGTTGAAGCCAATCAGCATGAAGGAGGTAAGGCTCGTCAGCTCCCAGAAGACGAACATGACGATGAGATCGTCTGCCAGCACGGTCCCCAGCATCGCAGCCATGAAGAGGAAGATGAGGCCGAGGAACCGGCCGATCTGGTCGCGCGGCTTTTGCGAAAAGTAAGCGCCGGCATAGATCACCACCAGCGTACCGATGCCGGTAATGAGAAGCGCGAACAGGAGCGAAAAGCCGTCGAGCCGGAAAGAGAACTCCACCCCCAGCGACGGCACCCACGGGATCGAGGTGAGCACAACGCCACTGTCTGCCACGGCAGGCACTCGCCGAAGGAGCGCCGCCAAGAGCATCACCGGTACCAGGCTCATCACCCAACCCGTATGCCTACCGAAGACCATGGCAGCCGTCCGCGCCACCAATGCTCCCAGCAGTGCGACTGCGATAACGCCTGGAAATTCGAACCCCTGAAAACCCACTGCCCCATGCTCCGTTCCTATGAAGGAGGATGAAGCAAGCGCCGTGCCAGGAATAAATATCGTTCGGAGCCAACCAGTTAGATTATTCGGCGGAGGGGGAGCGTTCGAGCTTTCGGACCAGAATGCCGAACCGCGTTCAACATTCTTAACGCCCACAGGCAGCGCGGAGCGACGGTCGTCGCCGAAAGAGCTCTTCGCTTAGCACAAGGATGAAGCAGGCACCCGCGATAGCGAAGAGCCGCTCCCTCGCCTTTCGCTGCCCGATGCGACGAGCACGCCTTACTTACGGCTGCGACCGTCGTGCAGGCCCTCAGCGGCATCGTCGGCAGGACGGTTTGCCAGCCATGCGCCCGAAGGGCGGCGAGCTGGACAGACGCGCGGCGAACCACCTTCCTCCGCACTGGACGATGCCTTGAGGCACGAGCACTCTCGACCTGATCGCGGGAAAAGCGGGCATACGGCCAGTGCCCGGGTGCGCCGTCCGCAGGGTCGCCTTAAGGCTTTATAAACCATTTGCGTTATATGCTGAGCAGGCACCTTCCATCTCCGCTATTGAGGGCCAGAGGCCTCCTATCGGCAGCGTTCCTGATCATGCTCGCCTGAACCCTGAACGTGCGAGCCATGCCGGACGGTCCGATGATGTTCGGAGGCGATAGCCAGAGGGGTGGAATATGGCGGCTACGGTTGTCGACAAGGTGAGCGGCTCGTCACGGATAGTGAATGCCACAACCGTCGTAGTCGACTCACCGAGCGTGGTGGTTTTGCGTTATGGCCCGGAGATGGTGGCTGGCTTCGAGCGCCAGGGGCTTGATCTCGTCATCCGGTTGCGCTCGGGCGCCGTCGTCCGAATCGCAAATTTTTACGATTCCCCCAGCAACGAACTCGTGCTGCAGGACGCCGACGGGGAGCTCTGGCTCGGAAAGCACAGCGAAGGTCTTGCTGATTTCCGCTTTGCAGAGATCGACTCGGTCGACCAGCTCGTGGGCGCTGGCGGCGCCTTGAATCCTGCTGCTGTGCTTGCCGCAGGCGGCCTCGGGCTCGGCGCGGCAGCCGCCGCTTCTGGAGGAGGCGGCGGTAACGACAGCATCTCGGACTCCGATGACCTGATAGCGCCTGCGCTTCCGACCGATCTCGCGATCAGTGACGACGGGACGATCCTTATCGGCAAAGGCGAACCGGGCGCGACCGTGACCGTTACCGATCCGGGAGGTCGTGTCATTGGCGAAGGCAGGGTCGAAGGGGACGGCTCCTTCACCGTGCCGCTTCACCCCGCTCAGATAGACGGCGAGCAGCTTGAGGTGATTCTGACGGATGACGCCGGGAACAGCTCGGACCCGGCAACAGCGACGGCACCCGACAGGACTCCACCTGCCGCGCCGGAGGTGGCGATCGATACGGACGGCCTGACCCTCACGATCAGCGGTGAACCCGGTACGACGGCAATTATTTACGGACCAGATGGCGAGGTGCTCGGCAGTGTGGTTCTCTCGCCGGAGGGCACGGCGGTCTATCCGCTCCAACCGAGCGACGGGCAGGACCTCACAGTCACCCTGATTGACGGATCAAATAACGAGTCTGGTCCGACGCCGATTACCGCACCCGACACGCTGCCGCCCGTCGCGCCGACGGCAGCCCTTGCCAACGACACCGGCACCGCCGGCGACGGCATCACCCGGGACGGCACGGTCAGTGTCGGCGGGCTCGAGGAGGATGCCGGCTGGCAATACAGCCTCGACGGCGGCCGGACCTGGCAGCCCGGCACCGGCACCAGCTTCGCCCTGCCGG
>NZ_JAEQ01000007.1 GCF_000518985.1 Chelativorans sp. J32 | reverse complement strand
CTAGAAGCCTCAAGCCTCGGCTTTCGTCGCATCCGTCTCGATCTGCAGAAGGACAGCGTGGAGAAAGTAGCGCACCTCTTCCTCTGCTGCACGAACGTCAACGCCATTCGCCGTCAATTGCTGCAACAGATTTCTAGCGGTCTCCCGCCAGAACAGATTTGCTTCATCACCGTGCTTCGTTCGAAGAGCTTGAGCGATACCGCTCAAAAGTTTCTGCTGGCGATAAAGGGGGAACGAGACGACACTTGCACTCATGAGCTTCCTCTCCGAATCGGGGGAAACCTAAAGGCGTGTGGTTAACGACCCATGAGCAGAGCGTGCGCCGTCCCGGTGAGCGACTCGCGCGAAGAATGACAAAACGCCCTGCCGGCCGAAGCCGGCGGGGCGTATAAGCGTAAACGGGGATGTTTTAGCAGTTC
This sequence comes from Chelativorans sp. J32, assembly GCF_000518985.1. Classification (GTDB taxonomy): domain Bacteria; phylum Pseudomonadota; class Alphaproteobacteria; order Rhizobiales; family Rhizobiaceae; genus Chelativorans. Next base: position 187,843 of record NZ_JAEQ01000007.1, on the reverse strand, counting down.
CCGCCTAAACCTACGGTGCCCTTTATGCTGTAGCCGTCACCGGAGGGTTTCTGGACTGGTCTTGGCTAGTGCCTCGAGTAGGCGAAATTGTCACAGGCAAAGTTCAGGGATCTGCTCGAGCCGAGACCGTGAGGGACGTCAGATCATTCCCACTCGATCGTTCCGGGTGGCTTGCTCGTCACGTCATAGACCACCCGGTTGATGCCGCGCACCTCGTTTATGATGCGTGTCGCGGCGCGGCCGAGGAACTCCATGTCGAAGTGATAGAAGTCGGCCGTCATGCCGTCCACCGAGGTGACTGCGCGCAGCGCACAAACGAATTCGTAAGTGCGCCCGTCGCCCATGACGCCGACCGTCTGCACCGGCAGCAGAACCGCAAAAGCCTGCCATATGGCATCATAGAGACCAGCCTTGCGGATCTCGTCGAGATAGATAGCGTCGGCAGCGCGCAGGATTTCGAGCTTCTCCCGCGTCACGCCGCCGGGGCAGCGGATGGCAAGGCCCGGCCCGGGGAACGGGTGGCGGCGGATGAAATGCTCAGGAAGGCCGAGTTCCTTGCCCAGCACGCGCACTTCATCCTTGAAGAGCTCGCGCAACGGTTCGACGAGCTTCATATTCATGCGCTCGGGTAGTCCGCCCACATTGTGGTGCGACTTGATGGTGACCGAGGGGCCGCCTGTAAAGGAGACGCTTTCGATGACGTCCGGATAGAGCGTGCCCTGCACCAGGAAGTCGGCGCCACCAAGCTTCTTGGCCTCTTCCTCGAAAACTTCGATGAAAAGACGGCCGATCGTCTTGCGCTTCTTCTCCGGGTCCGTCTCGCCCTCGAGCGCGCCGAGGAATCGGTCAGAGGCATCGACCAGGATCAGCGGCACGTTGTAGTGCTCGCGGAACATGGCGACCACTTCCGCCGCCTCGTTCTTCCGCATCAGGCCATGGTCCACGAGGATGCAGGTGAGCTGGTCGCCAACCGCCTCATGCGTGAGCAGTGCGGCCACGGAGGAATCGACGCCGCCCGACAACGCACAGATCACCTTGCCGGAGCCTACCTGATCGCGGATCGCCTGGACCGCCTGCTCGCGATAGGCAGCCATGGTCCAGTCGCCTTTGAGGCCCGCGATCTTGTGCACGAAATTGGCAAGCAGTCGCGCGCCGTCGGGAGTGTGCACCACTTCGGGGTGGAACTGCACGCCGTAATATCTCCGCTTGTCGTCGGCGATGGCCGCAAAGGGGGCACCGGCGGATGTGCCTACCACCTTGAAGCCGGGCGGCAGCGCCGTCACGCGGTCGCCATGGCTCATCCAGACCTGATGGCGCGTCCCGGGCGCCCAGACCCCGGAAAAGAGCGCGCAATCCTCCTCGATCTCCAGGAAGGCGCGGCCGAATTCACGGTGGTCGCTGGATTCAACCTTGCCGCCCAGCTGGGCGCACATGGTCTGTTCGCCATAGCAGATGCCGAGCACGGGCACGCCGGACTGGAAGATGGCATCGGGCGCGCGCGGACTTCCAATCTCGACCGTGGAGGCCGGGCTCCCGGACAGAATGACCGCCTTCGGCTTCAAGCGCCGAAAGGCCTCTTCCGCCAATTGGAAGGGGGCGATCTCGGAATAGACGCCTGCCTCGCGCACGCGCCGTGCAATAAGCTGTGTGACCTGGCTGCCGAAATCGACAATCAGAACGGTATCAGGATGGATCGTGGTGCTCATGGCGGGGCTTTAAAGAAGGAAGCGGTTTCACGCAACTGGTCTGCACGGGTTTTTGCCGGATTTTGTAACAGGTGCGGCTGCAGGCGGCCGGACGGAGCGCGGCTTTGTGAGGGCACCACTGAAATAAGCTATGGTGCGATCACGCCCTCGACAATCGCTGCCGTCAAGCGGTCGACCGCGGCGGCAAGCTTTTCATCTATGACGTGCAGGTATTGCGTCCAGTCGCTGACGTGACGCAGCTCCTGAGCGCCGTCCGAAATTCCGCGCAGCGCGACCAAGCCCACGCCGAAATGCTGGCAGGCCCTCAGGCAGGCATAGGTTTCCATATCGACCATATCGGCCGCGATCTCGCCATAGGCTTCACCGCTGACGATCCCTCCGCCGGTGGAGAGCCTGGCCTGGGGAATGCCGGGGATCCGCATCGGGAGCTGGATTTCCGCCGGTAGTCTCAGGAAAGGGGTTACGCCCTTCTCGAACCCAAGCGGAGACGCGTCCATATCGCGGTAGGAAACGGAACTTGCCTGATAGACTTCCGTCTGTTCCAGGGTCCGGCTGCCGGCAGAGCCCAGGGAAACCACGAGATCCGGCAGCTTGCCTTCGTGCCGAAGCTCCGACAGCGCGGCCGCCAATTTCACGGCCGCCTCGACCGGACCGATGCCGATCATCAACGGCGTGAAGCGTGCCTTGAGGCAGGGCCCATATTCCGCCTCCGCGGCCATCGCGAACAGCACTTTCCTGTCCCCCAGATCGGCGATCGGAATCTTCATCCCGCAATGCCCTCCCGTCCGACGATGGTCATCATGGTGCCGGTCATGGTGGCGATCAGTTTTGCCTCCCCTTCCCCGTCATAGGCATAGGCCTGGCCGTCGGCCACGATTATGGTGCGCCCGGGCTTGGTGACGGAGCCCCGGAACAAAAAACGCTCCCCCTTCCCCGGCGCCAGCAGATTGACCTTGAACTCAATGGTGAGCACACCCGCCTCGGCGGGCATCAGCGAATAAGCGGCGTAGCCACAGGCGGTGTCGAGCGCCATGGAGACGACGCCCGCATGCAGGAAGCCATGCTGCTGGGTCAAATTGTCGGAATGCGCCATTTCGATTTCGACGATGCCTGGCGTCACGAGCGTCAGCTCTGCCCCAATCGTGGCCATGGCCTTTTGGCGGGCAAAGCTGGCGCGCACCCGCGCTTCGAAATCCTCCTCGGCCAGTCGTCTTTCCGCCATGGGCGTCTCCCTGTTCGGCGGCCTTTATGGCAAAGCGACGTTTGTGGAGCAATCCGAAGATCGATCCGTGGACAGGCCAGGATGCGGGGATCGATCGAGCAGGGTGTTCCCGGCGCTTAAAGCAGATAGAACGGGCCTGCTACATTGCGGCGATCTATGTGCCGACCTCAGGATATTGTTCACATTCCTGGTACACCGGCGCGACGCATGGGAGCGGCAGGTTTTCAATGCTTAACCGTGAACATTCCGGCGTCATCGATCACCTTCTTGATCTCGGAAAGAAATCGCTCGCGCGAGAAGCGCTGAGCTCTGGCTTCGGCCGCAGCCCTCATCGAAAGCGCCTTTGTCGGGGTCAGGTCCCGGATTGCTCCCACTAAATCGTCGAGGGTGAACTCGGGGGGCAGAAGAGAACCCGTTTCGCCAGATATGATCGTCTCCTGAAGGCCGCCTTCAGCGACCCCGATGACGGGTTTGCCGGCAGCCATCGACTCCACGGGAGACATACCGAAATCTTCGTCTCGAGGCAGGTAAATGCTGGCGATGCAATTACCGATGAGCGAAATCATCTCCTTATCGTCGACCCATCCGCGAAATTCAATATTCGCTGCGTTTTCAGCCAGAGCCTTCAGCCTTTCCAGTTCGGTGCCTCCGGAAGCAACCACCAGCTTTTTGTCCGGCATCGCCTTGAATGCTTCGATGATCCTATCCACGCGCTTGAGCGGGCTCAGGCGCGCGGTGGAGAGATAGTAGTCCCCCTGCCCGGACCAGACGAACTGCGTCGTTTCGATAGGCGGATAGACAACCACACTGTCACGTTGCAGGTACTTGCGAATGCGCGCCTTGGTATTTTCGGAATTCGTAACGATCACATCCATTCGCGAGACGGCCCGCCGATACTCTCGCTCGAACATCCCCAGAATGGCTGGCGCGATGCCGCGGGTTATGCCCGGCATGCGACCTGCGAAATGTGATCGCTGATCAAAAAGAAACCGGGGAGGAGTGTGACAGTAGAAAATGTTCAGGCCCTTGCCTCTTCGGGGCGCGGCGAATGGAGCGGAAACGCCCGAAAAGATGCGGATTGGGTAGCGCTCGGCCTCACGCCTATATGTGGCGAATGCAATTGCGAGCGGGACCGGACGCACGCCTGGGGCGCGAAGGGCTGAGGCGAGCCCGATTTCCTTGGCGGCTCCAGGAAAGGCCTCTTCATCGTATGAGTCAGGGGTTCGGTAGCCAAAATAGAGATGGGCATCCAGAGCTTCGGCGAGTGTGAGCGCGAGACGCTCTCCGCCGCCGCGGATGGCGAAATAGTCGTGAAAAACAGCCACGGTGGGGTGCTGGCTCATCGGTCTTCCATCATGAGGATCGGCCACGTGCGCAGTTGCTACGGGTAATCGATCCGACATTCAACCTGATGATCAGCCCTCTCTAACGCGGCTAATCCTCTATTCATGACCTCTGCCCTCTGAGAAGGTCATAGAAGCCCTGGCAGGGCTCGAAACGAACCCTGATTTTCACGGATGCTTAGGTGAACTAGGAGTAACAGAAGTAATTCGGGAGAATGTGAGCGACAAGACCATCACGTGACAGCAGCAACCAATCAGCTGCGGCTTTCAACATTTCTGCTTACCCTAAACAAGTACCAATCAGATCAGTAACGATCAAGACGCTCACTCATGGCGATTCCTTCGCGTGCACGAGCGTATGAAGAGCCAAGAAGTGGCTGGGGAACCTGGATTCGAACCAGGACTAACGGAGTCAGAGTATTTGGAGGAACCTTGTTTTAACTACTCTTTTCGCGGTCATGTCGCGTCCATGTCGCGTCCATGCAGAAATCCGCGCATTGCCCAGCTGATGAAAAAGCCGATGACAAGGATGATCGCAGGTGGAATAAGACCGACGCTGACGGTCTGCCATACCGCACTCGCTCTTCCTGTCGATACCTGCGTTTTGTAGAAGCCCACCATCACCGGAGCTTTCTGCTCCATGATTTCCGCAAGGTTCCCATTATCCCTCCCGAGATATGTGATGTTGGGTGCACCGTCTACCTCGACTTCGACAAATTCGCCTCTTGCTTTTAGCTCTCGCGCCGCCCGCGCCTGATTAGAATGGGCTGCCCAGGCTACATCACCTTCAGGGCCAATGAATACATGAGGAGCTACATACGGATTGCTGATGCTTGACCACATGAACGTGGTTACGGTGGCAATCCAAAGCAACGATACTAGAACCCAGAGCCGAAAAAAACCACGAGCCCAATTGATGCGGCGATTACCCATGTCTGCGTCCTTCAAGCAATACCTGCTCTGCCATTCGCAGACTTTCCGCCTCGTCTAAGGCTGGAAACAGGTGGCCGTAGGTGTCGAACGTCACCTGAATGCTGGAATGCCCCATGCGGGCCTGCACGGCTTTCGGAGAGAGTTCCAGACCACCATCAGCCTTGCTGTTGATGCACCATGAAGCGAACCAGTGCCGCAGGGCATGCAGGCCGGTGTATTTGGGAGCAAGGATCGGATTGCCCTCTTCGTCCACCTTTCCTGTCGGCACCGTCACCTTTGCTCGGATCAGCGTCGGATGCAGACCACGCTTGATGATGTTCTGGTGCCACTCAACATTCCCCTCCCCGTTCGGAAAGACAAGATTCAGATCGCCCTTCGGACAGGCCAAGCGCCATTCACGAAGCGTGTTCACGACCATTGGCGTGAGCGGAATCGTCCTCTGCCCCGCGTCTGATTTAGGCATTCCGATTACGTGATATTTGTCGGCCCGCTGGCGGACGTGGATTTTCGCTTTATCAAGATCCACATCGGCCCATGTCAGGCCGCGAAGCTCTGAAGCCCTCATGCCTGTGAAAATGGCCGTGATCAGAAACGGCCTGTAGCGCCCCTCAGCGGCTTCCAGAATGGCGCGGACCTCCTGCATGGTCGGAATATCCACTCCATAGCGCAAACGCGCTTTCTGGCGCTTCTCTGCCTTTGCCCCGCCCTTGCGGCGCTTGGACATCTCATGCACCGCGTTCCGCACCACAAGGCCGCGTTCTTGGGCGTCGGAAAGGATGCTGCCCAGGCTCACCGTCACCCGCTTTATCATCGCCGCCGATCGGCCGGCCTCACGCAGCTTCTCCTGAAGGTCCCGCACAGCCGGCACGGTGATCTTCGACAGCTTAGTGGCGCCAATGAACGGCTCGATGTGGAGCGTGAGATGCTGCTTGTACTGATCGATCGTGGATCGCTCCAAATCAGCCGCTTCGCAGCTTGCAATCCACAGAGCGCCCGCTTCCTTCACCGTGATCGTGGCGCTGTCAGCAACGTGCACTCCCTCACGCACCTCCACATCGGCCTTGCTGGCGAAGGCGTCCGCTTCCTTCTTCAGCTTGAACGTCTTCAGCCGCCGCTTGCCCTTGGTGTCGACATAATCGACCACCCAGGCGGTTTTCTCCTCACCCTTGCTATTGGTCCATGTGCGCTTGCGGACGGACATGGGTTAATCTTCCCACGGTTGACGCGGGACACGTTCCGATGCCTCGGACGACAAGTCGACCTCGATGTCGGCTAACCCGAGAGCCAGAACCTTCACAATCTCTGATTTATCGCCGTCGGAGAGGAATGCCTGGCCAAGTGACCGCGCCATTATTGTCAACGTTCCGAGTGCCTCCCGGAGAGTTTGCAGGCTCCGTTCCTGGTTATTCATCGCTTCGAACAGGCGGCTTCTCTCATCGTAGAGACGTGCGACTTCCGCCTGCCTCTCCTGTAACTCGCTCTCAAGCTTGTTCAGTTCAGAGTCCAACGAAGCCCACGCCTGCTTAGCCTTTTCATAATTCTCAATTCGCCAGACGATCTCAGCATTTACGGATCGGTTGTTTTCACGCGCAGCGGCGGTGACCATATCCTTCATCTCTTCCGTCAGTCGCAGCTTTAGCTGCGGGTCTTCGCGAGCCATTCAGTCACTCCACAAATTTCACCCGTTATGGACCACCGTGGTCTTGACTGCAAGGAACCACGGTGGTTAGGTGATCACCGTGGTTACCAAATCGTATTAAAGGAGATCATACGTTGGCAGAAGCAGACACCCCTCTAGACCTCATTTGGGAGGTCTCAGCGATAGCAAAGGTGATAGGCCGAACCGAAAGACAAACATTTCACATGCTGGAGAAAGGGCCTGTTGCCCGCCAAGAAGGTCGGCGGGCGCTGGGTCGCCGAGCGCTCGAAGTTGACCGCTTTCTTTCTGGAGGACGCGGCATGAACGCTCGCGCTCAACCTCTCTTCCATGGCACCCACATCGAGATCACGAGCGGTACAATCCAGTCTGCGACGGTCACGGACGAGAACGGCACCCGGGAAGATTTAACGCGTATCGGGGAGCACCGCTTTTTCGTTGAGGTCGTAGAGGCGGATGGCAAGCGGGTGAGCTTGTGGGATGGCGCAAGCCACGCCGCGGCAATTGCCCAAGCTCGCATCCTCTCGCCCGATTTTGGCACCGTTCATGATCTGACGGGAGAGACGGCATGAACGCACTCGCCCAGATCCCCCTCACGATGTCGAGCCTTGAGATTGCCGGCCTGACGGGGAAAGCGCACCGCCATGTTCTCCGCGACATTCGCAAGATGCTGGACGCCTTGGACGCGTCGGAAACTTTCGCCCAAAGTTGGGCTAAAGTCTCTAGCGGTGGTGGTCGCCCGCTTGAGATTATCAATCTCCCCAAACGAGAAAGCCTTATTCTTGTATCGGGCTACTCGGTTCAGATGCGGGCTCGCATCATAGATCGCTGGCAGGAGTTAGAAGCCGCTGTCGCGGGTGCAACGACGACCGCAACAGAGCTAGACGTTGATGCGCGCCGTGTGATCGGCGGCATCGTGAAGTCGGTGGTCCATAAGGAACTTGCTGAGATCATTCCTTCGCTCATCAGGGGCGAGCTTGCTTCGCGGGCGCTTCTGTTTCGGGCTGGCTGCACTGCCGGCACGATCTGGAAGCAACATGGCCTCCCGAGGCTAAAAGGTGCCGCGGTCTGGTTTGGAAACCGTCTCGCTGAAATGGGCTGTCAGATTGAGCACGCTGGACGCGCGGACATTGGCGGCCGACCAGTTCGCCTATTCGATCCAGATCGCGCAGCGGTGTGCCTGAAGAACGGCCTTCTGATAACGGCGAAGAACTATGCGCTGGAGCGTCAGGGCCAGCGAAAACTCACCCTGATTACCGGGAGGGGCAAATGAACGCCGTCTCTTCTCCGAAGAAAAGGCCCAGCGAGGACTGCCATCCTGCCGGGCCCGTATCTCAAACTTCCCAAGCCAAAGGAAAGCTGAACATGCACAGAGATAGCAGCAGCGCGCCTACCTCGCAAGAACCGACCGCGGAGAACGTGCTGTTCGACGTCAGAGACAAGCTCTCGCGCATCAAAGATCTGAACGAGCTGATCTTCATGGCTGGCGAGGGAATGCTCGGCATCAGCAGGGACGCGGCCAATGCCATCTGCGCCGGCTCCGATGTGATCAAAGATGCGCTCGAGGAAGTCTGCGAGATGATCGACGGGAGGGCGGCATGAACGTTTCCAGACGCACCATCCTTTCGGGAATCGCCGCCATTCCCGCCGTCGCAGGCGCAGGTGAGCTTCTCGCGGGCTCTGAGCCCGCCGCACATCAGAGGCCGAGCATTGACCATTTCCTTGCCACAGCATCGGCAACTGATCGGGCTCGGTACCATGCCAATGCTTTGGCAGACGTGATGCAGGAGATCTACCCCGAGGCATTCTACACAGCGACGATCGATTACGAGCACCGCTTCGCTCTCATCGTTGATCGGGCTTCTTAGGGAGGGAGTAAATGAACCTTCTTCTCAGCCTCATGGAGGCTCACATAGCTGCGCTCACCGCCTATGACTCCCTGTCAGACGCGGAATGGAAAGAGCAAGGCATTGATCTCGGCGAAACTGTCAACGCAACCCGCGATGCCTTGCTGGACCATCGGGCCGCCACTTTGGAAGAGATCAGGACGAAGGCCGAATTTATGGCCAAGACCCGGACGTTCTTCGAGTGGGACGACTTCGACCGGATTAAGCTCATCCACGCACTGACACCTGTCATTGGGGGCGCTTCATGAGGCTCCTCCGCTCCTCATTGGCGGTCTTCCACGCCCGCCGCGCGCTCCACCTTCAGCGCCGGTCTAACGCCCACGCCGATCGCGCCAAAGCCCTCATTTTGAGGGCCAAGGCCGGTCATCCGCTGCTGCCAACTGAGCGGCTCCTGCTCGCCTCCATGGCGGGCCTCGCGATCTGTGTCCTCTGGATCTCTATGACATGGAGGGCTTGGGGGTGAGTTCGAAGTGGAAACGCAAGGGCAAATCCAAGTTCATCATGATCGAGGCGTACGTGAAGCGGAGCGCCGCATGGAAAGCCCTCACTCCGGTGGAACGTTCGGCCTACCTCGAGGTGAAATGGCGGTATGACGGCGTGAACAACGGCCGCATAGGGTTAGGATGTAGAGAGCTCGCCGACGAGATCGGCATGGGTCGTACCACAGCATCTCAAGCGCTCGACGGGCTTCAGGAAAAAGGCTTCATCGAGAAAACAAAGGCGAGCGCGTTTAACCTCAAGAATCGCGCTGTCACCGAATGGAGGCTGACAGAATATCGGTGCGATGTGACTGGGGAGCCGGCCAGCAAGAAGTTCATGCGATGGGGTCTGGGAAAAAAAACACAGTCCGCCCCAACGGACACACAGTCCGCTCCACCGGACACGGCGGCCTCGATAAAGGCAGAAACTATGCCTCACAGTCCGCCCCAACGGACTGTAGAGCGAATTTCGGGAAGCACACAGTCCGCTCCACCGGACACATATAGATATACCATGGGAGGTAAGACCAATGCAGCTTGAGGACCTTCCTCTCCTCGCATGGCAGCCACCCCGCCGGGTACTGCTCTTCCCGTTGACCAAACGCATCGGCAAAGTCAGGCACACAGCGCTCAAGCTCTCCGAGAAGAATGGCGAGGACGCAAACCTCTATTGGAAACAGGTCGTCGCTGCCAACCGGAAGCACCTTGAGCGCGTCGGGCTCTCTGCGGAGGAGATAGACGCAGAAATTCGGGAGTTCTTCGAAGCCGTGCGAGGTGAAATGTACCGCCTTGCCTATGAATGCAATCGCAGTGGGCAGCGACCCGGTGGAGGTGCAGCGTGACCCTTATTCCTATGCAACCGGGCCAGTGGGCTCTCGCCTACATTGAACACTTCTACCCAGGCTATTTCGATGGCGACATGGCCGGCGCTCTCGAACGCCTAGTCAAGGGCGGCTCGGGCTGGACGTGCCTCTACAAGCCTGATGACCAATTCGACGTGGTTCGGGTCGAGCGCGTCATGCCGAAGACGTTCCTCGATGTCGACGGCAAGCGACGCAGCCGAACCCTGGTAGTTGCCGCAGCCGACACGGCCGGTGAGATGCTGGCCCTTCGCGACAAGCTCTTCACCATCGGCTTTGCCGCTGATCGAGCGATCGAGGAAGAGACGGCGCGAGTAATGGCTGATTTTGCCAAGAGAACGCGTGCGGAAGCGCTCACCAAGATCCACGCCGCGCTGCCGCACATTTTCGGGAGGGGAGCATGAGGCTCAGACACGAAGATCGCATCAGCGTTGCGATGCGCTACGCCACGCTGATCGGCGGCTTCATCATCGGCTACGTGATGGGGGCGGCATGAAGTGGCAAAAGCAAGAGCGGGCGAAGGTCGCTGAACTTGAGAAGATTATGGACGGAATTGACGGCGAGCGTCGGGCCGCACTCGATCTCTGCATCCATCGGAACAAGGAACTTGCTTTCCGCGACCAGAGAATCCGCGATCTAGAGGCTGCCTTGCGCGGGTGTTTCTGTCCGCGTCCATGCAACGGCCGGCCAGACTATTTCACGGTAGGCGAGTGCGTCGATGCTGGAGAATGCGGTTGTTGCGACGGCGCGCCATTGAAGGGGAAGGAACCGGCATGAGCTATTTGGCCCCCAGGAATCCCGGTGAAATATACGAAGACGAGAACGGCGATCGCTGGCTCGTCACCGGTCTTTACCTTGAGCCCACGGTGGAGATGCAACGCATAGAGGCGCGATGGTCGGATGAGCAGCCCGGTCCAATGAAGCAGTTCGGCGGAGTTTCAGGGCTCATGTGGAAGGGCTTCCGCAAGATCGCTGATGCACCTGACCTGAAGAGGGCGCGGTAGAATGGCTTACACCTTCCCTGCCTCCCTGCATCCGCTCCGCGACTGGCTCGCCGCGCAGGGGCTGGACGAACAATCACTCAAGACCGAGCGCCAGACTGCGTTCATGGCACAGCGGCTTGCCGGCACGCGGTTCAAGTTCCCGCCGAAAGGACAGAGCTGCATTTTGGTGCTGCAGAAAATCCAGGCGGCCGCTCAGATACGAATTACAGAGGGAATCGCCTCCACGGCAACGCAGTCCAAGGGCTCCAAGCGGGGAAGGCCGCAAGTGGAAATCACCCCTCCGGCCGGGCTGGTCATTTACTGTGACGGTGCCTGCGACCCGAACCCCGGCGCTGGCGGATGGGGTTTTGTGGTCTATCGCGATGGTGTGGAGATCCATACCGAATGCGGCGGCGATCCAGTTGCGACCAACAACACGATGGAACTCACGGGCGCCCTGATGGCGCTACGGTGGTTTGCCGCCCGCGGCGTGATCGAGCCCGTTCGCCTGCTCTGCGATAGCCAGTATGTCGTGAGGGGATGCAACGAATGGCGGCACGGCTGGAAGAAGAAGGGTTGGAAGCGCGGGCCACAGAAGGAGCTTGCGAATGCCGACCTATGGCGCGAGCTCGATGAAGCCCTGACGCTGGTTCCGATCACTCTCGAGTGGTGCAAGGGCCACGCCGGCATCCTTGGCAACGAGCGCGCCGACGAACTCAGCCTGATCGGGCGTGAGAAGGCACTGGAAACCGTTCCGGCCGGGAACGGTTCGCTGATCGAGCAGCAGCTTGCTTACGAGGTGGTGTGATCTTGATCATCCCTGCCGCGTCCACCTTTGGGATGCACTTTCCGCCGAACTTGCCCGCAAAACCATCCTGCATAACGGAATGCGTGTTTTGCGGGTGTTGCTCAGCACCCCTCAAAACGGGCATATTCCCGCTATCGTCGGAGACTCGTGAGCGAGTGAGACGATGCAAGAATGGTGCGCTCACGGAGGCGAGAAACGTGCCGGTTTTTGAGCCGCCTGGGTCAGAGGCGGCTCTTTCACTCGAGGTCGATCTCAATCGTCAGGCGTATGTTCCAGATAGTAATCGAAGTCTTGAAGCACCTCGACCCTGTCCCAATGCGTGCGGCGGAAGTTCTCTGCGCCGGTAGGATATTCTACTAACGTCCAAGTAACAGACCCCCTCGGACCTAGATCGTAGGTGGCTTCGTAATGTACGGCAGTTCCCATTTCTCTCTCTTCAGTGGAAACCACATCCCAATCAAGGTCCTCAGGCAAAACATCGACAACCTCACCCCCACTAAGCGGGCGCAATTTCGCTGTTCCTTTAACCGTTATCTTCATCTACTCCCCCATTGGTTGCAGCTGAGCAATATCACGCGCGCCACTTACGCCGCCAGACTTTTGTCCCCGCTCATTCAGTTGAGAGGATGACCAAGCTCTCCAATTTAAAACCTCGACTCGGTAGCCTCTCCACGCGCATCGGCCAAGCTCCAACGGATGAGAAGGCCCGAGACCACTACCGCAATGACAGCCAGCCATGGCGGGCCTGGTACAAGACGGCACGGTGGCAGAAGCTTCGCGCTTTCGTCCTGAAGCGAGACTTCTACACCTGCCAGCGCACGGGCGTCTTGCTCACCGGCAGGCACCCGGCACCGAATAGCCCGGTGGTCGATCACATCAAGCCGCACCGTGGCGACCCAGAACTCTTCTGGGACGAGGCGAACCTGATGACGGTCAGCAAGGCCTACCACGATACCGTCAAGCAGGCCGAGGAGCAGAGCGAGATCAAGGGCGTGTGGTATTGATGCGAGACAGTCGTTGCTCAGGAGCGTTGGAAAATGCTTTCGACGTGTGTGAAGTGGTTGCGAAGGCTTTCAAAGATAAGGTTTTCGATCCACTCCTGTTGATACGAGCCTTCGTATGGACGGGTCAAAACATTGAGGAGACGATCGCCACCAACTGCGTATTCACGCCATCTGTCCTTTATTGGGTCCGTCTCCTCGTCATCGATATGAACTATCAGTCCATCGAGATAAAATCGGTAGTACCTTACCTGCGCGGGTTCCATCCTAGGAGGAGTAAGATACTCTTTGTACTCGGTCCTCGGACCCGCATTGTGCCAGGCCCCCTTCGTTGACAGCTGCGTGAGCAGAATCGGAAACATTGACGCTGGCGAAGAATTCCCCGTCAACACCATATCACGCAGCACCTCCAACCGAGGTTTCGGCACATCGACATGGAAGTATGGCAGCTTCGTACTCGCCGCCCTCCATAAGAGACTCAGAAAGAAAAGCCGGAGACGAGCAGGATCGCGTGTTTCTAAGCGCCGCAGTCCAGCTCCAGTGGCTGGCTCAATAGCCTCCGTTCCACCGGGCAATGAATTGCTGCCGCCCCACGAACTCCAAACCAGTTTTAAGCGCCTCAGCTCCTTAATTGCCCAGTCGTCATACCGCTCAAGGAGGTCCTCGCCATCACGGGTGACCAGATTTGTGTCGTACCAACCGTCAAAGCGTTTGATTGGGCGCGCTCCCGGGATACCCTCTGCTCGCGGTTCACCTGGCGTCGGCGATTTGGTCAGTGATTTCGGGAGAAGATGGCATCTTACGAGCTTGCCGAACGAACCTGTGAGCTGACATCTGCCATCTGTCATGCGCGCACCCCCTATTTCCGCCCGATTTTGAGTTCCGCGGTCGGAATGTCAATGGCGGGGGGGGGGGCGAAAGTCCAGGGCATCAGCCGGCCTAGACCCGCGCCCCCCGCATTCGCACAATTTTTTCTGCCGATCCGAAATTTCGGCTGAAGAGTGAAAATCGATGGAAAAAAGGAAAGGTCGCAAGGAGCCCGCAAAGCGTGGGCGCCCTGAGTTTCGGCCGTCTCTGAAACAGCGAGAAACGGTCGAGCAGATGAAGTTTTGCGGCGAAAGCGAGAATACGATTGCCCGGTCCCTCGGCATCGATGTTGCGACGCTGCGCAAGCACTTTGCCGAAGAGCTGGAGAACGGGCATGCCAACCGGCGGCGCGAGGTGATCGGCTATTTGTTCGAGGCGGCTGCGGCGAAGAACGTGGCCGCGATCAAGAAGCTCGAGGAAATGGGACGCGTGTCGAGCGCGGCGGACGCAGTAAAGGGGCGAGAGGCAAAAGCCCCGAAGCTCGGCAAGAAGGAAGAGCGACGGATCGCGGCTGAGAACGTAGGCGGCAAATTTGCAACTCCTGAGCCGCCGAAGCTCGTGGTGAACAACAGCAAGTGAAGACGTGGTCGACTGCCTGCCTGGACTGGCGGGAAAGGATCGTTGAGGGTCGATCTCTGATCCCGTTCGACCCGCTCTTTCCGGATGAGGCCGAAGCGGCGCTAGCTGTCTTCAAGTCATTGCGGGTGGTGGACCTTGCGGGAAGCCCAACCTTCGCTGAATGCAGCGACGAGTGGGTGTTTGATTTCGTCCGGGCTATCTTTGGCGCCTATGACCACGGAACGGCCACACGGCTGATCGAGGAGTTCTTCCTGCTCATCAGCAAGAAGAACACGAAGTCGACCACCGCCGCGGGCATCATGCTCACCGCGCTCATTCGGAATTGGCGGTTTTCAGCTGAACTCAACATCCTGGCGCCGACGATCGAGGTCGCGAAGAATTCATTCGAGCCGGCGCGTGACATGGTGTTCGCGGATCCGGAGCTAAATGACCTGCTACACGTGCAGGAGAACTTTCGGACGATTACGCACCGGCGCACGAACGCGAAGCTGAAGATCGTTGCGGCTGACACAGAGACGGTCGGAGGCAAGAAGGCGGCCTTCATCCTTGTCGATGAGCTTTGGATGTTCGGCAAGCGCGACGGCGCCGGCGCGATGCTGCAGGAGGCAACGGGCGGTCTCGTTTCGCGACCGGAAGGCTTCGTCATTTATCTCTCGACGCAGAGCGATGAGCCGCCCGCCGGCGTATTCAAGGAGAAGCTGGAGTACGCACGGGACGTTCGGGACGGGGTGATCGAGGATCCCCGTTTCCTGCCGGTGATCTATGAGCACCCGCCGGAGATGATCGAGGCCGAGCAGCACCTCGATCCGAAAACGTTCTACATGACCAACCCAAACCTTGGCCGATCGGTGCGGCAGGAATGGCTGGAGCGGAAGCTCCAGCAGATCATGAAAGGCGAAGGCGAGGAAGGTGAAGACCTCCAGACCTTCCTCGCCAAGCACCTGAACGTTGAAATCGGACTGCGCAATCGGCGCGACCGCTGGTCGGGTGCTGATTTCTGGTTGGATGCCGCAGAGCCAGGCCTGACGCTCGAAGGCCTGATGGAGCGGTGCGAGGTCGCCACGATCGGTATCGACGGCGGTGGCCTCGATGACCTTCTTGGGATTGCTGTGATCGGCCGCGAGAAAGGCACACGCCGCTGGCTGGTGTGGTCTAAGGCATGGGCTCATCCGATCGTCCTCAAGCGTCGGAAGGAGATTGCCGAGCAGCTTCGCGGCTTCGCCAAGGACGGCGAACTCGTGTTCTGCGAGAAGCCAACGCAGGATCTGGAGGAGGTTGTCGCGATCTGCTGCCAGGTGCGCGATGCCGGACTGCTGCCCGAAAAGGAAGGAATCGGCGTCGATAAGCTCGGCTTGCCGGCGCTTGTGGATGCCCTCATCGCAGCGGGCTTTGAAACCGACGCGAACGGCGGGACCATCACCGGCATCGGACAAGGCGGCTTCCTGAATGACGTGATCGTCGGCGTAGCTCGCAAACTCGCTGACGGAACATTGAAGCATGCTGGCCAGGCGCTGATGGCATGGGCGGTTGGGAATGCCAAGGAAATCCTGAAGGGCTCTGCCCGGGCCATCACAAAGCAGGTCTCCGGTTCCGCCAAGATCGACCCGTTCATAGCGCTGCTGAACGCGGCAAAGCTGATGAGCCGGAACCCGGAGGCCTACCGGAAGAAAAAGGCCAAGGTCCTGATCCTGGGCGGATCACGATGAAGAAGCTCGTGGCACGACTGTTCCGCTGGCTGGCCGCTGGACGGGCGAAGCAGGGACGTAACCCGCCGCCGACGCCGGAGTTGCTTGCCCGACGGCCTCCGCCACCGTGGCCGGCGACGCGAAGCGGATGGCCTACAGAACGGCACTGACAAGCCCGAAAATCGAAAACTAAGGAGGTCGTCATGACAGTGGCGCGCCGCGCATACTCGTCGCTCACGATCAAGTCTGTCGATGAGGAGAAGCGCATCATCCGCGGTGTCGCGACGACGCCTGCCGTTGATCGAGTTGGCGACATCGTGGAGCCGCTGGGCGTCAAGTTTACGAACCCGATGCCGTTCTTGTGGCAGCACGATCACAAACAGCCGATCGGAACGGTGAAGTTCGATAAGCCGACCAAGGACGGCATCACATTCGAGGCGGAGATACCGACGATCTCGGAGCCTGGCACCTTGCGCGATCGCATTGAGGAAGCTTGGCAATCGATCAAGATCGGTCTGGTGCGCGCCGTGTCGATCGGCTTCCGTGCCCTTGAGTACGCCTTCCTCGATGAAGGCGGCATCCGCTTCATCAAGACGGAAGTCTACGAACTCTCCGCCGTCACCATCCCGGCACAGCCCGAGGCCCTGATGACGAGCATCAAGAATATGGACGCGGCAGGTGTCGCGCTCATCAAGTCCTTCGACACGAACGCTCCGGCCGCGACTGGCGAAATTGAGCGTCCGACGAAGCCCGACCCCGGCGCTGCGGGGAAAACCATCAACCATGTCACTCTTAATCCGAAGAAAGGAACGGCAATGAAGACCATTGCTGAGCAAATCGCGGCGCTGGAGGCATCCCGGCAGGCCAAGGCCGCGCGCATGGCCGAAGTCATGCAGAAGTCCATAGACGAAGGCCGCTCGACCGATGAGGCCGAACAGGAAGAATTCGATACCCTTGAGCAGGAAGTCGAAGCGATCGACGGCGACCTCAAGCGGCTCCGGTCTCTGGAGAAGGCCCAGGCCGCCACTGCCAAGCCGGTGGTCGCCAACCAGATCAAGACGGCCGGCATGGGCACTGCACTACGGAACGGCCTTTCCTTGAAGGCGAACGAGCCTGACAAAGGCATTCGCTTCGCTCGCTATGCCAAGTGCCTTGCCATCGCGACGAAGACAAATCAGCGCATCGCTGACGTGGCAGAGACCCTTTACGGCGCCGCAGACCCCGATTTCGTTGACATTGCCAAGGCGGCGGTGTCGGCAATGACGACCGGCAACACAAGCGAGCTCGTCGGGAACATCGGCGGGTTCGCGGATTTTGTCGAGTTCCTGACGCCGATGACGATCATTGGCCGCTTCGGGACAGGCACCATTCCGGCGTTGTCGAAAATCCCCTTCCGCACTCCCATCATTGGCGAGATCAGCGAGGCGGATGCGCAGTGGGTTGGTGAAGCCAAGGCCAAGCCGCTTACCCGCACTACTTACGGGCGCACCACTCTGGACCCGCTCAAGGTCGCAACCATCGCGGTTCAGACTATGGAGCTTATCCGCGATAGCTCCCCCTCGTCGGACGTGTTGATCCGCAACGCGCTGGCGAAGGCAATCACCAAGCGCCTGGATCTCACATTCCTTGATCCGGCTGTTGCGGCCATCCCGGGTGTGCGCCCCGGTTCGATCCTCAACGGCGTCGCGCCGATCGCGGCGAGCACGGCGGGGGGCGCGGATGGCATCCGAGAGGACGCCCAGGCCATCATGGCGGCGTTCGTTACGGCGAATAACCCGCTCACTTCCGGCGTGTGGGTCATATCGGGCCTCACCGCGCTCAAGATCATGGGGATGCTCAATCCGCTTGGTCAGCGTGAATTCCCCGGCGTGTCGCTTCAAGGCGGAACGTTCTTCGACCTGCCCGTCATCGTCTCCAACTACGTGGGCAATTACCTCGCCCTCGTGAACGCGGAAGACATCCACTACGGCGACGAGGGCGGGATCGAAATCGCGATGTCGACTGAGGCCTCTCTTGAGATGGACAGCGCGCCGACGCACGATTCGGACACGCCCACCCCTGTCGAGCTTGTGTCGATGTTCCAGACGAACAGCGTGGCATTCCGCGCCGAGCGCACCATCAGCTGGGCGCGGCGCCGGCCCTCTGCCGCCGCCTGGGTCAACAATCTTGCGTGGAATGCACCTCCGCCACCCGAAGGCGCCTGATCGCCTGATCTGAAACTGTCGGCCGCAGAACTTGCGGCCGGCACTCCTTTGGAGAGAGCCCATGAAATCGCAGTCCTACATGACACGCGCACTCCGGGCGCGAGATCCCCGCTTCGCGCGTATCTTGGGTAAGCTGGGCTATGGGAGCCGCGACATGCAGGCCCGCCCCCAGGAGCCAACCGAAGACATCACGGCACTGCGCGCCGAATACCAGAAGGTCGTCGGCAAGCGCCCATTTCATAAGTGGGACGTGGGAACCCTGAAGGCGAAAATCGCCGAAGCGAAGGCTAAGGGCTGATTATGCGCCTGCCATTTGGTCTCGAAATCCGCCGCCCGACTGCGGAGAAGTCGCTTTCGCCTGTCGCCCCGCGGCGCGGTGGCTGGACGATCTTGGAGAGTTTCGCCGGAGCGTGGCAACGCAATGTCGAGGTCAAATACGACAGCGTTCTCTCCAATCACGCCGATTTCGCGTGCAGGACACTCATTGCCTCCGACATCTCAAAGCTTCGCCCGAAGCTTGTGAAGCACATCGGCAATGACGTTTGGGAGGAGACGACGAATCCCGCCTATTCGCCAGTCCTGCGCAAGCCGAACCATTTCCAGAACCGCATCCAGTTCTTCGAGGCCTGGGTCCTGTCAAAGCTGCAGAAGGGGAACACTTACGTTCTGAAGCAGCGCGACGGCCGGGGCGTTGTCAAACGGCTGTACGTCCTCGACCCGGATCTCGTTACCCCGCTCGTCGCCAGCAACGGTGAGGTGTTCTACCAACTGAACACCGATAGTCTCTCAGGTCTGCCCGAGCAGATCATCGTTCCTGCGCGAGAGATCATCCACGACCGGTTTAATTGCTTCTTCCATCCGCTTGTCGGGCTGTCTCCCATTTTCGCGGGCGGTCTTGCCGCAATGCAAGGCCTCGCCATTCAGGACAGCTCCACGATCTTCTTCCAGAACGGTGCGCAACCGGGCGGCGTGCTCTCGTCGGAACTTGAGCTTGATGACAAGGACGCGGAGGAACTGAAGGCATACTTCAATGAGCAGTTCGGCGGCAAGAACCGCGGCAAAATCGCGGTTGTGGGCGGTGGTCTTTCCTATCATCCGATCATGGCAAAGGCGGTCGATTCGCAGCTCATCGATCAGCTGAAATGGTCTGCTGAGGTCGTCTGCTCGGTTTACCACGTGCCGCCGTACAAGATCGGCCTCGGCTCTATCCCGACGCATACGAACGTGCAGGCGCTCAACATCGAGTATTACAGCAGCTGCTTGCAATCGCTCATCGAAGCGATCGAGCTTTGCCTTGACGAGGGCCTTGGCATGGACGGCGTGACGATCGGGACCGAGTTCGACACCGATGCCCTCCTGCGCATGGACACGGCCACTCAGTACGAGGTCGCCGCCAAGGCAAAGGGCATCAAGACCCTGAATGAGCAGCGCCGCATGATCGGCGTGGGAACGGTCGACGGCGGCAGCACCATCTACATGCAGCAGCAGGACCATAGCCTCGCAGCGATAGCAGCCCGCGACCAGCAGCTCATTTCGGACGCGAACAATCCGCCGGCACCGCCACCCGAGCCCGAGATCGAGGAAGAGGACAAGGGCCTCCTCATGCGGGCGGCCCTCCGCAAGGAACTCGGCCTGGCGGCCTGAAACAGGATGACAGCATGAACAGTCGCGAGATCAAGGCGATGATGGCGGAGCTTGCGCCGGTCATCCGTGAGTTCACCGAGGCCGCAGTCGCCAGGGCAATGAATCGCATCGAAGCGGTTGAGAAGAGACTTGCCGAAGCTCCCGCTCAGAAGGACGCCGTAAGCGTCACGAGCGCAGTGATCGACCGGAACGGTTCCCTGATACTCACTATGTCAGACGGTTCTACCAAGGACATCGGACAGGTGGTCGGGAAGGATGGCGAACCGGGTGTCGATGGCCTTGGCTTCGATGACATGACCGAGGAGCTTGCCGACGACGGGCGCACGATCGTTCGGCGCTATCAGCGTGGCGATCAGGTGAAGGAATTTCGGCACACCATGGCTGTCGTGCTCGACCGCGGCGTCTACAAGGCCGGCAGCACCTATCAGGCCGGCGATGGGGTCACCTACGGTGGGTCTTTCTGGATTGCGCAGGAGGAGACGGCAGAGAAGCCCGACAGCGGCAAAGGCTGGCGTCTGGCGGTGAAGAGGGGCCGGGACGGCAAGAACGCGCTGGAGGCACCCGCACGGCTGAAAGAACCGATACGCGTCGGCGTGCCGGCAAAGGCGGATTGACCATGGCCAGTCTTGTTTCGCTTGAGAGTGTCAAAGCAGCGCTGCATATCGACAGCGGTGACGACGACACCTTGCTTCAGGACTATATCGAGAGCGTTCAAGAAGCTGTCCTGCGCTACTTACGGGTGCTCGGAGAAAACGACTGGACCGAAGAGACTGTGCCGAAAGCGGTACGGCTGGCGATCATCATGGGCGTCCAATCAGTCTATGATCCGGATCGCCTCGATCTGATCGCCGGCCTCGCCTCTTCCGATCCGAAAAACCCCATAGTCGCCATGCTCTGCATGATGCGGCGCCCGACGGTGCGATGATGACCACGGCACAAGACCTCGACCGCAAGATCACCATCCAGCGGTACACCTCCGTTCCAAATGAGTTTAACGAGCCCATCGAAACCTGGGCGGATTTCTTTACATGCCGCGCCAAGCGCAGGGATGTGAGTGACGGCGAGAAGTTCGCCGCCGGTCAAATCGGGTCCTCGCTCACCACGCGCTTCGTTATTCGCTCCTCGACGGAGACGCGGACTGTCACCACGAAGGACCGCCTCGTCCATGAAGGGGCGACGTTCAACATCCTCGGCGTTAAGGAGGCCAATGAAGGTCGCTTCCGCTTCATCGAAATCACGGCCGTGAAGGACAGTGACTGATGCGCTATTCCTGCGACAAAGACGATGCCGGCTACAAAGCATGGTGCGATTTGGCAAGCGATGGCCGCAAGGTTCTCGTCTATCTAGATGGCGCATTGTTGAAAGATGCTATCACCGCCGATGATGTCGAAGGCATCGTAATCCACCCGCGGAGAACTGCGGAAGGGAATATCTCGATCAACCCTCACTCTGGCGAGATTCTTCTGGAGACCTTGCGCGGCAAGGTCACATTCGAGGTTGTCTGATGGCGCGCGGGATGAAGGTGAAGATCGAGGGCTTGCGTGAACTCGATCGAGCGCTCGGCCAGCTTCCAAAAGCAACGGGCAAGAGCGTTCTGCGTCGCGTGCTGAAGGAGGCAGGCGAGCCAATCGCAAGGGCCGCACGCGACCGAGCGCCGAAGCTCGAGTTGCATCTGGTGGAAAATATCGATGTGGGCACGAAGCTGACGCGCCGGCAAGCTGCCCTTCACCGCAAGACCTTTGCTGATGACCGGGCGAGTGCAGAGGTTTTCGTGGGGGCAGCAGATCCCGCCGGCGTGCAGCAGGAGTTCGGCAACGAACGCCACCCGCCTCAGCCCTTTATGCGACCGGCCTGGGACGCGACAAAAAGGCAGGCGCTCCACATCATCGAGCACCTGCTTTGGACCGAGATCGACAAGGCGGCACAGCGTCAGGCACGCAAGGCGGCAAAGGCCGGCAAATAGTCCATGGAAGAAGCAATCATTGCAATCCTGCTCGCCGACGCCGGCGTAGCGGGCCAGATCGGCACGCAGGTCTATCCCGGCCGTGCGCCACAAGGTGTGTCTACCGAATACGCATTGGTGCGTAGCGTGACGCGCTTGCCGGATTACACAATGGCCGGGCCCTCTGGTTATGAGGAGCGGCGGATCCAGATTGATGTGTACGCGCTGACCTACACGAAAGCGAAACGGACAGCACGCGCGATCGTCAATGCTCTCTCCGGACGCCGGGGAAAGCAGGGCGCAATCAATATCCAAGGCATCTTCCTCGATGGCGAGCGCGACCTGCCGACCACCGATGAGGATGATGACGTTTACAACCGCTTCCGCACTTCCCTCGACTTCATCATCCACCACGCCTGAACAGGAGAACTGAAATGGCCGAAACCGAAGCCATGATTGGCTATGGCAGTAAATTTGCCGTAGGCGATGGCGCAGACCCTGAGGTCTTTACCGACATCGCGGAGGTCTACGACATCACGCCGCCATCCGACACGATGGACGTGATCGATGCCACCCATATGCAATCGCCCGATGCCACACGAGAATTCATTCTCGGCCTGCGTGACCCAGGCGAGTGTTCCTTCGAAATGAACTTCATCCCAGGTGGTGCAGGTGACACTGCCATTCAGGACTGGCGCACCGCGCGGGAGAGGCGGACATGCCGGATCACATTCCCGAACAACGTCACCTGGACGTTCTCGGGCCTGCTGACCGGTTATGAGCCAGCCGCCCCGACCGATGACAAGATGACGGCGACCGTCACCATCAAGGTCACCGGCTCCTATGTCACGGGGATGGCTACCTGATCATGGCGAACCCACATCGCGGCTCGGTCGCTCTTCAGGTCGGCGACCGGGCGTATACTCTTTCGTTCTCCGTCAATGCACTGTGCGAGCTTGAAGATCTACTTGGGCAGCCAGTGGCGCAGATAGCCCTGTCTCTCAATGATCCAGGCAATGTGCGCATGAGCACGGTGCGCGCTCTGGTGTGGGCCGCGCTGCGCGATCACCACGATGAGACCGCCCTGAAAGAGGCCGGACAGATCGCGACTGAAGCCGGGGTTCCGGCCTGTATGGAAGCGATCGGCAAAGCCTTCAAACTCGCCTTTCCTGAAGCGGAGGGGAAGGAAGCCGGCCGCCCTCCGAAGGCGAAGGCTTAAAGCCGCTCGACCTCCTGAAGTCATGGGTCGAAGCAGGGCAAGAGCCTTCGCATTTCTGGCGGCTCACCTATCGCGAAATCGCCGTCATTCTCGCCGGGGTAGCAGCCCGCCTGAAGCGCGAGCACAACGAGCGGGCGTGGCTCGCATGGCATACTGCGATGATCGGGCGCGTGAGGAAACCACCGAAATTGAAAGAGATGCTGCACGGCGCCGACAAGCCAAAGCGCCGGCAGACGATTGAAGAGCAAATCGCCATTGCCATGCAATGGACGGCGGCTCTTTCCCGAAAGAGGTAATCCATGGCAAGTGCGGTTATCGGCGCCCTGAGGGTCGATCTCGGGATCGACAGCGCGCAGTTCTGGGAGGGCATTTCCGGCCTGCAGAAAGGGCTGAAGGGGCTCGGCAAGTCGATGCAGAGCATCGGCACAACCATGTCAGCCTCCATCACGGCCCCGTTGACCGCGTTCGGTGCCCTCACGATTAAGACGGCGGGCAACTTCGAAGCCAGCATGAACCGCGTGCAGGCAGCGACCGGGGCGACGGCCGATGAGATCAAGGCCATGCGCGACATGGCAGTGCAGCTCGGGGCCGATACCAGCTTCTCGGCTTCCGAATCCGCTGACGCCATGGAGATGCTGGCGAAGAACGGCCTCGCAGCAAGCCAGATCCTCGATGGGGCAGTTTCCGCCAGCATGTCTCTTGCAGCCGCGAGCGGTTCCGATCTGTCGGCAGCAGCCGATGTCGCAACAGACGTGATGATGAACTTCGGCAAGGAGGCAAAGGAACTCGGCGGTCTTGTCGACGGCATCACCGGCGTCCTGCTTCAGTCGAAGTTTGGCTTTGACGATTACCGGCTTGCCATCGGCCAGGCTGGCGGCGTGGCCGGGAATCTCGGCGTGACCTTCGAGGACTTCAACACCGTTATCGCAGCAACGTCGAGCGCGTTCGCCAGCGGTTCGGATGCCGGCACGTCCTTCAAGAACTTCCTGACCCGGCTTGTCCCCGCTTCGAAAACGGCCGCCGCGGCAATGGACGAGCTTGGACTCGAGTTCTTCAACGCCGACGGCTCGATGAAGAGTATGGCCGCTATCGCGGATGAACTGCGCACAAAGATGTCTGGCCTGTCCGATCAGGACTTGAATACAGCCATGAAGGACATCTTCGGCGTGGATGCGATGCGCACGGCCATCATGCTGATGCAGCAGGGCGCGGATGGTCTCGATGCGATGCGCGCAAAGATCGCCGAGGCGTCCGCCGAGGAGCAGGCGGCTGCTCGCCTCAAGGGCTTCAACGGTGAACTGGAGAAGCTTTCAGGCGCCTTCGAGACGCTTCAGATAGCCATTGCCGACAGCGGCCTCCTGACGATGGTTACCGACTTCGTGTCGAAGGTGGCCGAATGGGTTGATGCTCTCGCTGAGACGAACCCAGAGCTTCTGAAGTGGGGAACGATAATCGGGGGGCTGGCTGCGGCCCTTGGACCGGTGGTCTTCTCTGTCGGCCTTCTCGCGACCGGCATTGCTGCGGTTGGAGCACCTGTCGCTCTGGTGGTGGCCGGCATAACTGCGCTCACCACCGCGATTATCGCCTTCTGGCCTGAAATCTCGGCTGCGGGGAAAGCGGTAAACGAGTTCCTGATCTCGGTCGGCGAGGAGGCCAAGGCGAAGATCCAGGCCTTCGGCACGACTGTCGTGCAGATGAAGGATCAAGCGATCGAGGCCGTATCAGCCATGGTCACCGGCATTCAGGAATGGATCACGGGCCGGTTGAATTCAATCTGGGATGGCGTCACCTCCAAGGTCGAAGCCGTCAAGAACAAGTTCTATGACCTCTATGACGCGGTCGTCGGGCACTCCTTCATCCCCGACATGGTGACGGAGATCGGCCAATGGATGGGGCTGCTTGACGCGAATATGGTTCAGCCTGCGGCGGAATCTGTCGATCAGGTTAGTGCAAAAATGGGAGAGCTCGGCGATGTCGGGCAAGAAATAGGCCAGTCGATAGGGAGCGCCTTCAAGGGCGTCATCGATGGGTCGAAGAGTGTGAAGCAAGCGCTTTCTGAAGTTCTCTCGAAGCTCGCCGACATGCTTGCGAACCAGGCGTTTCAATCCCTATTCGGTGGCCGTGGTCTAGGCGGAGGAGGCGGCTTTTGGGGCGGCCTTTTCAGCAGCCTCGGCGGCCTCCTTGGCTTTGCCAATGGGGGGCAATTTCAGGTAGGTGGAGCCGGCGGGATTGACAGTCAGATCGTTGCCTTCCGAGCCTCCCCTGATGAAACGGTCAGCATCACAAAGCCCGGGCAGGATTTGGGCGGCGGCATAGCCGAAGTCATCGTGCGCGGTGTGTTTGTTGACGATAATGGCATCATCAAAGGCCAGATCACGGACATGGGTGCCCAAGCCAGCCAGGCGGGCGCGGCATTGGCTGTGAAGCAGGTCCAGCAGTCCATGCCGAACATGATCGCCCAGGCGCAATCCCGGAGCTTGTAATGGCGACACTTCTCTGGCCGCTAGGGGTGCTCCCCCCGCGCGAATTGATGATCGATATTGCACCGCGTTCGTTGGCGGGTCCATCGAGCGTTTCGGGTGTATCTCAGGTGGTGGCGTCCGATGCCGGCATTTGGAAGGCGACCTATGCCGGTATCCCCGTTGTAGACGATCAGAAGGTGCTCGCGTGGAGGGCGATCAACAACCTGCTTGAAGGACGGCTGATCTCAATCCTCGTTCCAATTTGGCGCTGGTATCAGCCGGTCCCGGCAGAGGCAGACGAGCTCGCGCTATACGACCCCGTGCCCCACTCGGATCAAAGCCCGTTTAGCGACGGGTCGATGTATCAGGGCGGCGTGATCGATGTCACATTGGCCTCTGCCATTCCTCTGCGCGGCGTGACAGCGAACATCTCCATCAAGTCGGCAGACATGATCCAGCCGGGGCAGCATTTCAGCATCGAGGGGCGGCTGTATCGCGTGAGGACGGTGAACTACACCTCCGAAACCACTGCCGCAATCACCTTCCGGCCGCCGGCGCGGGAGGCCGCCAGTGTCGGGACACGGCTGGAATTCGATTTCCCCGTATGCCGCATGCGCCTCGCCAGCGACGGGGAGATGGATCTTCCGCTCGACTATGGGCGCTGGTCGTTTCCGACCGTGAACTTCATTGAGGACGTGTGATGTCCTTCTTCACGCCAGAGCAGATCGCGGTCTTGTCCGAGCGCGAGGTCCGTATCGACCTGCTCGCCAAGTTCGAGTTTAAGTCGGAAACGATCTATATCTGGAACGGCAACACAGACCTTGTGACCGGTGGGCAGACCTGGAAACCGGCCTATGGCGCGGCCTCTATCGACGGGCTTTCCATTTCGCCCGGCACGACATCCGAGACGGTGACATTTCAGCTAAACGGTCTCCCTGGACAGGCGACAGATTTCCTCGCCAAGGCCCTTGAGGAAACGCCCGACATTACGCAGCAACTCGTCACTGTCTTCCTCCATCTGTTTGCCGATGACTGGCAGCCGGTCGGTGCTCCCATCGGTATCTGGTGGGGCTTCATGCAGCCACCGCGGATCACGCGTACGGAAATGCAGGGGACCGAGGGCGCGGTGCAGTCCATCTCCATGCAGGCCGAGAACGCGTTCTTCAACCGGTCCCGGCCACCCTATGGCCGCTACACCGATCGCGACCAGCAGCGGCGCTCGCCCGGCGATAAGTTCTTCACCTTCGTCGGAAGCCTTCTCTTCAAATCCTTCAAATACCCGGATTATTGAACCGTGACCGTCGAGGAATTCCTTGCCGCCGAGGCTGCGCTTCCGGCGTACCCCGGCGCGTGCTGCCGCATGGTCGATCGCTGGTTTCAGCAAGTGAAGGGCTATTCCGCCCTGTCCCGCTACGGGCGCGATTTCCTCACTGACAGCGATGTGCGCCAGTGGCTTTCGGAGCCCGGCGGCATGGCTGTTGCGGTGAACCGGGTGGCGAGCGCCGCCGGCGTCCCGAAGACCAAGACGCCGCAGGCCGGGGATGTTGGCCTGATCATCCATGATGGGCGTCTCTGCGCCGCCATCCATTCGGGGGCAATGTGGGTCGGCCGAGACGAGCGGGGCATGTTCTCCGCGCCGGTCGATGCAATGTGGAAAGCCTGGAGCCTGCGCTAATGCCTCAGTCTCTCGCGCTCCTGCTTTTCTACGCCGGCGCTCCAGCCATCATCACCAACGGTCTCGTTGGCATCGGTGCGCTCGGGTTTCTCGGTGCCGCTGTCCAGCTTGGTTTGTCGGTTGGCCTGTCGGCTCTGGCATCCTCGCTGTACAGGCCGAAGCAGCCGAAGCCGGAAGACGTGCAGCAATCCTATCGTCAGGCCACGGCGCCACGCGTGCGGCACTACGGGCGGGTAAAGACCTCCGGTCCTTGGGTTTTCGCGGAGGCAGAAAGCGGCAATTTTCATAAGGTCTTGGCGCTTGGCCAAGGCCCAATCGATGGCATCGAAGAATACTGGATCGATGACCATCAGGTGACGTTGGCACCCGGTGGCGGGGTGCAACAGGAACCCTGGTATGACGGCGGCGATTACAAGGTCATTATCCAAACGCGGCGTGGGCTGCCGATTGAAACGGCCTATGGATCGCTCACAGCGACATTTCCGGAATGGACAGCAGCCCACCGAGGGGACGGCGTTGCCAGCCTCTATGCCAAGCAGTTCGCTTCAGAGGATAGCGTATATCTCTCGCGCTTTCCGAACGGCATCAACACGAATTACCGGGTTATCCTGCGCGGTGCCATTATCCAGAACCCTTTGACCGGCGTTGTCGCCTGGGACGATCGAGCGGCGTCCGTCATACGAGACTACATGAGCCATGCCGATGGCATGCGGCTGCCCCATAGCATCTTCACGACGCCTCTAGCCCAGGCCGGGTGGGAGCAGGCTTATATCAGGTCGAACGAACCCATAGGATTGAAGGGAGGCGGGACAGAGCCGCGCTATCGGCTCTGGGGCTCCTACCAGCTTGACGAGCGCCCGGCTGATGTCCTCGGGCGCATGCTCGCGGCCTGCGATGGTCGCCTCGTTCCCACGCCGGATGGAGGCCTGACGCTTGATATCGGAAAGTGGCAGGAGCCGACCGTCATCATCGGGCCCGACGCTATCACCGGCTTTTCCGATCTGGGGCGCGGCCGCAACATCATGGAAACGGCGAACACGATTCGCGCGACCTTCCTCGATCCAACGCAGGATTTCCAGGCCACGGACGCGGACCCATGGGTCGACGCCGACGATGTTTTGGATCGTGGGGAAATATCGAAGGATGTCCAGTTCAACATGGCGCCGTCGCACAGCCAAGCGAGGCGGCTGATGAAGCTGGAGGCTTATCGGGCGAACCCCAGCTGGGTGGCAAACTTCCAGTGCAATCTCCGCGGCCTCGCGGCATTCGGAGAGCGCTTTGTCCGCATCCAATATCCTGCATTCGGCATCAACAGCGTCTTCGAGGTGCAGGACTTCCGGTTTGTAATCGGCGATGGGAACATCCTCCAAGGGGTCACCATCCAGGTCCAATCAATGCCGCAGGCGGCCTATTCGTGGGACCCGGCACAGGAAGAGGGCGATGCGCCAGAATCGGACGAAAGCGAGGTTGACGACAGCATCCCCGTTCCCGCCGCGCCGGATGTGAACCTGCTGCCGGGGCCGGTTGCCGAACTGACGTTCTCGCCGTCGCCCTCGATCCTGCTCCGCTACCTGGTCCGCTACAAGAAGACAGCCGACACGGAATGGACAACGGTCGGCCCGCTCAGTCAGGACGCGGAAACCTACACGACGCCAACACTGGCGGCGACCACACAATACGAATTCCAGATGGCCCTGCGCACTGAAAAGGGCCGTGTGGGCACCTGGGGCCCGAGCGCCACCGCCACCACACCCTGACGAACCTCACGAATCCGAAACCTCATCCCGCTGGCGGCTCGCCGGCGCAATCTCACTTGGAGAACTTGGCATGGCCCTTGATCGCGATCCCAACTACGTGTTCCGCGATTTCGTGACCGATGGCATTCCCGCCTCCGGCAAATGGGACCCGCGCAAGCCTGAGATCCGCCAGCTGCTTTCGGAATGGTGGCAGGTCCTGATAGCGCTGATCGCCGGTGCTGGCGGGGACATCGACCTTCCGAACCTGCTGATCCGCTATACGGTCACCGGGGGCACTCCGAACGCGATCACCGCCACTCCGAACCTTCCCGTACCGAGCGGTCCGGGGCTTGCGCTGTTTTCGATACAGATCCAGCAGACCAATACAGGACCGGTCACGATCAACGGCAAGCCGCTGCTGACGAGCTCGGGCAATCAACTTACGGCTGGCGGTCTTGTTGCAGGGGGGATGTATCTCTTCCTCGATAATGGGTCGAGTTTCCGGCTGCTCACCGACCAAGCGAGCGCCGCCCTCGTTGCGCAGATGGAGACGCTGCTCAACGACATGAAGAGGCGATATCTCGGCTCCTTCGCGGACAATGCCGCCGCTACTGCGGCCGCCGGAGGAACCCCATCGAGTGGGCAGCTGTATTGGAACACAACCAGCAGCGAGATGCGCATTTGGAATGGGTCAGCCTGGCAGGCATTTGCCGCCGTTGTAGCCGACCGGGCGATCACCTTGCCGAAATTGGGGGACATTTCCTTCAGTTCATTCCGTCAGTGGGGATTCGAGACATCCGTCGAGGGGTGGACGGCACTCAATGGAACTTTGTCAGCCCAGAACGGGGTCCTTACGTTTGTATCGACCGCCGCCGATCCGCAACTGAGCTCACCCATAATTGCCATTCCCGGCGCCCTCTTCAGCAAGATCCGGATGCGCGTTCGCCGAATTTCGGGTAACGGAACCTGGGACGGCAGCATCTATTACACCACCACCAACCACGGAATTTCTGGATCCTATCTGAAGCGCATTGCTGCACCCTCCAACTTTAACGAGTGGCAGGTGCTTGAATGGGACATGGCCGATCTGACTCAGGGCGGGAATGATTGGATCACCAGCACCATAACGCGGCTGCGCATCGACCTTTCTCAGTCTTCCGGCGATACCCTCGAAATCGATTGGATCTCTATCGGCGATCGGGCGCTTGCTCTGCCTAAGGCCGCTGGTCCACTCCACCTCAGTGTAATCGGTGACACGCAAGCAGCCCTTGATACGGCCCATGCGCTGGCCGACGACATCATCATAGACCGGCCGGTTGCGATCACCTCGACGGCGACTTGGCCGAACGGGAAGCGCTACTTTTTCGTCAACGGTGGGCAGCTGGATGTCGCCAATGGAGTAACACTCACGATTCGAGGACAGGTCATCGCTGGTATTTGGCGAAAGCTGGCGAAGGCCAACCCCGAACCGAACAAGATTTTCAACTGCACCGGCACAGGGGCAGTAGTTGGCATCCGGAAGGTGCATCCCGAGTGGTGGGGCGCCGTAAAGGATGGTACCACGCCCGTTCACGCACAGTTCCAAGCAGCGCAGAACTGTATTGAAGCATCGGCCCAATCCGATGGCGATGAGGCCGTCGTCATTCTCGGTGGCGGGTCATACGCTTTCGCGGCCCAGGTGGTCGTTACGCCACGTCAAGATATCTGTCTGAAATGGCGCGGACAGGGCGGCTCTGGCGGAACATTCATCGTTGCGCTTGCCTCTTGGTCGGGGCCCAATGGGGTCATCAAGTTTGCAGCCGCCCCGTCAAATCAGACCTATTCCGAATGGCATTTCTGTGGGTTCAGGGTCATTCCTGAGACGGCCGGCACTGGCTCCGCTGTTGGCATCATCATTGGAGCAGGGGCTACAACTCTCCACGGGGGCGTTCAAGAAAGTGCGCTTTTCGAAGACATTAATGTCTACCAATTCAACGAATGTTGGTACGTGCAGAATGCACGATTGGTGCAGTGGAGCCGCTGCGGTGGGTGGTCTGAGACTCTTGCTGGAGCGAGTGCGTTTCGTGTTGTGGCTGCGAATGGCGAGTTCACGGGAGACTTCGATACCTACAGCTGCCAATTTGTGTCAAAGGGAACAAACGGCCGCACTATTTTCATGTCAGCAAGCGGCTCGACTGCAACTCTTTCCGGTATTCGGCACCACGCCGCTATCATGTATCAAGGAGGCGTTGTTATTTCCGCCTCGGCCGGCGCCCGCGTATGTGACATCTGGTTTGATAGTGGTTGGCAGCTTGATGTTTTTCTGACTGAGGGCTTCATTCTTCTGTCTGACGGGACAGGATCGCACCTCTACAATGTCAACATCAGCAACGGGTATGTTGCTAGCGGAATTATAGGCACGGTTAAGGCCGTGAATATCGCTACTTCGAACAGCGGAATAGTTCGCGGGGTTTTTATCAGAGGCAACTATTTCATCAACAACGTAGGCGACGTCATCTACGCAAATGGCAATGTTGTCGGCTATATCGTGACAGACAACTTTTTCACCGACTGCAACGGTGGAAACATGGTGACTGTCGGAAGTGGAGTTCAAAACGCCATAGTCACAGGCAACACCGCTCAGAGGATGAGTACGTCAAACTCGATCGCTGCACTTGCTGCCACAATCTCAGGCGCGAATTTCTACGCCATCCGAAACAATATGGCAGGTGGCATCGCTACCCAGGTAGTTAACGATGCGGCGGCGGCAGCCCAAAAGATCGTAGATGGGAACTTTTGACACCTAGATGAAGCGGCCTATGCGGCTTTTAATTCTGGTGACTACATCTTGTGACGCGGGTGATGGCTTCTCATTTTGTATGGAATGCATATACCGCCGCAGATAGTATGGATGGGTCTCCAGAAAGCGGCCCTCGTCGCTCTGTCTCAGAGCCTCTTCGACCGCGTTCGCGGTCATCCTCCCTTGTTTCAATTGGAGGCTCAGGTGATTGAGGCCGCCTTCGTCGGCGGGTCTTTGGAGAACACGAAAGTAAGCATTGTGCACAATCTCCTCGGGGTCACTGAGCTGGTTGGTCTTTCTCGCGCTCACCTCGTACAACCATCCGTGTAGCAGAGACCCTCTGCATAGCTGCAGCCCCGCGCGCTGGAGGTATTCGACCAAGATGGCGGGCGTAAAGCCCGCCAGATGATAGTCTCCGGTGTAGGCCTGTGTGCCGTAGAGAAGATGAATAACCTCTTCCGTTCGCTCTATCGAACGCCAATCAGGTGAAGCTAACATCTCGAAGAGATCGAACAGGCTCGGGACGCGAATATGAATAACTCCCTCGGGAGCTAACAGCCGCGACCACTCCTGCAAAGTTGGAACGGTCTTGTGCCTTTCAAGGTGCTCCAACACGTCTTGGGCGATTATTTCTTCGAAATGTCCGCTGGGCAGCATGGGGAGATCGGTGACGTCAGCTACCAGGTCGGGACCGTGACGCTCATAAAGATCCACATTTAAGTAGCCAGGGCGAATGTCATAGCCGCAGCCCAAATTGGCCTTACGGGGCAGGGTTTTCGCATCGAGCATGTCATTCCCCCCAATCGGATAAGGCTATCCGTAACGTTCTAAGGTTTGCATATCAACTGCCGTCCTGATTGCTACTCGCATTCACCACCCGTAACAAGTGTCTGGGCCGATCCACACTGATCTAAACCATCCCCTGAAAAGGACCTGACATGGACCGTACCGTGCCCGCCGGCGCGGCGATCCTGCTCGACTTCTGAACTGATAGCCAACTGAAAGGAAAGCCGATGGAAGCCAACTTCCAGAGGGCACTTGCGCTCACCCTGAAGCATGAGGGCGGTTTTGCCGACCATCCGTCCGACCCTGGCGGGGCCACGAATAAGGGCATCACACTCAAGACCTTCCGGCAATATGTGAAGCACAACGGCACGGTCGCAGATCTGAAGCGCATCACGGATGCCCAGGTCGCCACCGTCTACAAGCTCCACTACTGGAACAAGGTGAAGGGCGACGATCTGCCGGCCGGCGTTGATTATGCCGTGTTCGATTTCGCGGTGAACAGCGGCCCGAAGAGGGCAGCAGAATACCTGCAATCGCTTTTGCTGGTGAAGGTGGATGGCATCATCGGCCCGCAGACAATCGCGGCAGCAAAGAGGGCAGATGCAGGCCAACTGATCAATGCCCTGTGCGACAAGCGGCTGGCGTTTCTGGAGGCCCTCGAGACTTGGGAGACCTTCGGCAAGGGATGGACGCGGCGTGTCTCTGACGTTCGCATTCATGCGCTTGCGATGGCCATGGAAGGGCACACAGCGCCGTCGCCCTATCCAGAGCCTCAGACGCCCGCCGAACCAAAACCCGCGCCAGTGGGCAAGGGAGGGGCGATTGCAGCCCTGTTCGCAGCGCTCGCCGCTGTCGGCGCTTGGCTCGCGAACTTTCCCTGCAATCTCTTCGGCTTCTTCTGTGGAGGCTGACCATGTGGCAGCGCGTGAAAGATTTCTTCAAGGACAGTGAGACGATCGCATGGGCTCGCATTCAAGCCGTTCTCGGCCTTCTTGCCCTCCTGCTCACCTATGTCGAGCCGACGCTCATTGCTCCTCTACTTGGGGATTATGCACCCTGGTTTCTGTTCCTGAACGGGTTGGCGACGGAATACCTGCGCCGACGAAGGGCGGATGATCTGTGATGCTCGGCCTCACCTTCAGCACATGGATCCGCGTCGGCATCGGCGTGGCGATCGCCGCTGCACTCATCTGGAGCCATACCGCCGCCTACCGGGCCGGCGCGCAATCCGAGCGCCGGGAAGCTCTGGAACGCTCGATCGATCTTCTCCGTGAAAGGAACGCCACCGATGAGACGATCCGCAATATGGACGATGTCGCTCTTTGCGCCGCTCTTGGCGGCCGGATGTCAGACGCCGGCACCTGTGAGTGAATGCGACGGTTGGCGACAGCTTTCGCCGGCCGCACAGACCCGAGACTTCATCATCCGGAATGACCGGCCCTTTGCCGAGCAGGTCGCGGCTCACAACACCTTCGGGGCCAGCCGCGGATGCTGGGGCTGAGATAGCGGGCCAGCGCGAGAGGGGGCTACCTTCGCGCCAGCCCTGACCATCTCGATTGGTAGTGGGTGGATCGAGACGGCTGGCCGAACTCTATCGGCTCGGAACCTTACAATCAAAAGACATTTGAATGGGGATGAGATGGCGGGCTTGCACGAGGAACGGCAGATGCGCACTCCAGCGTGGAAATGGGAATGGAACCTCAATACCGTGGTGATCCTGCTCGGGTTCATCGGCACGATTGCCGCCTATGGCGCCGCCTGGGAGCGCATCACCTCAAGGCAGGGCGACCATGCCATGGATATCGAGCGGCTGGACAAGCGCGTCACGGCTCTCGAGACGGCATCCCGCACCTTGGACAATCACGAGCTGCGCATCAGCAATGTTGAGAAGCAAGCTACTGATGCGGCGACCGCCATGCGAGCCGTAGAGGCAGCGTTGAACGGTCTCGCCGCCGATATGAAGGTCACCCGGGAAATCCTACAGCGAATAGAAGCGGCCCAGAGCCGCCCAGTCCCTCCGTAGGAACATTCCTGAAGCCGCCTAGTTTGCGGTCCAGTTGACCCGTCATCAACTGCATGAAGGCCCCGCTGGCTCCGGCCGGCGGGGCTTATTTGTGTTTGGAATTTGAGCCAACGGATCGTGCCGCTGAACAAAAGGAAATGGGGCTAATCTGTCATTGCACGCGACGATGGCGATTCGCTCGCCTGGTGTGGATAACGGGCGTGCAATGCCTGCAGGATAGACCGCGGGAGGCCTCGTCGGTATTAGCAGCTTATGCTCGTATTTATCGATGAGTCGGGAGATCCCGGTTTCAAAGTCTCAAAAGGTTCATCGCCGGCATTTGTGGTTGCTCTGGTTGCGTTCAGCGATGCTGATGTTTCCATTAAGACACAGTCAGCTATCGATACTGTCGCGGCAACTTATGGCGTTAAACCCGAATTCAAGTTCAGTAAATGTCGACCTGATATTCGAGATGCCTTTTTTTACGCGGTATTGCCATTTGATTTTTGCATTAGGGCAATTGTTGTAGAGAAGGAGAAAATCCACAGCGGATATCTCCGTTCTCACAAGGAGGCATTCTACAGCTTCTTTGTGAAGTCGATGCTGAAGTTCGACAATGGCCTCCTGAAAAATGCCCGGGTGATCATAGACGGTTCTGGCGAGCGCATCTTCAAAAAGGAGCTGTCAAGCTACTTGCGCAGGCATACCGAGAAGGGTGCAATCCGCTCTGTGAAATTCTCAGACTCGCGCAGCGACAGACTCGTACAGCTTGCCGATATGTGTACTGGGGCAATTGCCAGATCATACCGAGAAAATAGGGATGACACTGACCGCTGGCGCAAGATGCTAGAGCCAAAGATCGAAGATATTTGGGATTTCAAGTGAGCTAGATGCGCCCTGCCTGCCTATCTTGACGAATGCCAAGCACGCACACCATACGGTGACAGTTCGGCCAGGCAGGGCGACTTTTCACACTCTAATGTCGTGCAGTGTGTGTTAATGTCAAGTGAAGAATATGCGACTTCGCATATCCCTCCGGCTCTATCAGCTTCACGGCGCCGAGGCAGGCCATCGGGTTTAGGCGACGACCTTCGGCAATTTTGAAGGTGCCTTTTTCGCCCTGGCCGGCACTTTCGATTTTACCTTTGCCACTGCATCATCCGCCCTTTTCCGCAACTGTGGTACCACGAAAGTGTCGTTGATGAAGTGCTCTAGTGTAGTGACCAGAGGATCGAGATCTTGGAATGTAGGATTCCACCCGCGGTGAGCGGAGGCATTTCCGGCGTTGACGAGAACCTCGAAATTGTCTCTCTGGGAAGGACTGATCAGGCTTTTCGCCTCCATCTCCTTAAGCTTGGCTTCAAATCGATCGTTAGGGTCAACCCCGAGTATCTCTGAGGCCACGTCGAACGCGGTCCTTATACCGATAGCGGCCAAGATGTTGAGATCGTGGTCTAGGGCTTCATAGACCTGAAGCAGGCATGCAGAAAGGTCGGAGGACCTTTCGTGCTCCACATCATAGTCAATCGAGTTCAGCCATACAGGCCGATCTCGCTTGAAGCGAGCCGGCCAACTCCTAATCAGCTCGTCTTCTTGATATTCGATATTGCCGTCTTGATCTTCGGCGACCGGGTAGCACGATTCGGAATCACAGTACACCGACTGAGCAAACACGTGGTCGCAACCGCAACACACGAGAAGATACCAATTTCGCCACCAGTCAAAAATGCCGTCAGAGCCGCTTTCGCGGTGATGACCTTTTACCTCGCAATTCCGCTCACCTTTGCAATTAGCGCAGAACGCCCTCAGTTTCGTGCCGATCTTAGTTTCGTTTGCCATGCTGCCCTCCCGGCCGCCGGCAGAGTGCACCAGGAGGTAAAATCGCGTCAACTCATGTCGCATCCATGTCGCGTGGATTTGCCGAGTGTGGATGAAAACCCTTGAAAATCAAGGGAACTGGTTTGCAACACAAACGCGACATGAAAGAGCGGAAAATCTGCCGCTTGAACCCGGATAATGCGCTGATTTTATTAAGGAAAGTGGGTGGCTGGGGAACCTGGATTCGAACCAGGACTAACGGAGTCAGAGTCCGCGGGTCTACCGTTAACCTATTCCCCAGCAGCGGCCTCGCAAGGCCGAGCAGCACAGCTATTTAGCCATGCGCTTTTAATAGTCAACCCCGGCAACGCTTTCAAATCCCCTCGCGCATATTTTTCCTGGCCGTTCGTCCCCCCTCGCCTGCGCGTTCGAACATGAATCTGTTTCCACGGCCACCACGGGCGAAATAATTTGCTTCCGTCTGCTCTTGGTGGATGGTCGCTTGGCTGCTAATCTGTTCTCAACATGAAGATATAGAGCGCCTGCTGCGCGCCCAACGGTGCTGCGCGGCGCGGAAGGATAGACGGTGGACGACCACGGAAAAGGTGACGCGCCACCGGTCGCGGAGCGTATTCGCGATCACGCGTCAGCCGGGGGCGGCGTGGACAACGGACGGGAGCCGGCTACGGTTTCTGCGCCGGCCGGTTTCACGCAGCCAAAGCGAAGGCGCAGAAGAAGACGAAAGCGCGGCGTGTTCGTGCGGCAAGCCGAGCCCTGCGCCGAAAAGCGAGCTCTTCCGCCGAAGCTTCCGACCAATATTCCACCTGCATCCACCGACTTTGTCCGCCGCGGTAAGGCTTACACGGCCCGGCTGTCCCGGGCGCGTGAGGGCGAATCGCTTTACGCGGCCCTCGATCTGGGCACCAATAATTGCCGACTGCTGATTGCCACCCCGGGCAGACCCGGCCGCTTCCGCGTCGTCGATGCGTTCTCCCGCATCGTACGCTTGGGCGAAGGGCTTGCGGCAAACGGGCGCCTGAGCGAGGCGGCGATGGAGCGTGCCGTGGAGGCGCTCGCCGTCTGCGCGCAGAAGCTCGACGGAAGGCGATTGCGCGGTGTGCGCATGATCGCCACGGAGGCCTGCCGCTCTGCCGAGAACGGGCCTGATTTCGTCGAGCGTGTCCGCCGGGCGACGGGCCTGGAACTGGAGATCATCGACCGACGAACCGAGGCGCGACTGGCCGTCTCCGGCTGCGGCTCGCTCATCTCGCGCGAGACGGACGGCGTCGTCCTGTTCGATATCGGCGGCGGTTCGTCGGAGATCGCGCTGATCGACCTGTCGCGGCATCGCACCCCCCGACTGGCTGATCACATCGTGTCCTGGACATCCCTGCCCACGGGCGTTGTGTCGCTGGCTGAAGGTTTCGGCGGCCGCCACGTCACGCCGGAGATCTTCGAAGCCATGGTCTGCCATGTCTCGGAGATGCTCGCCCGGTTCGACGGCGGCGGCAGGCTTGCCCATATCGCGGGCAGCGGCCGGTTCCATCTCCTGGGCACATCCGGCACGGTGACGACCCTTGCCGGCGTCTATCTGGGCCTCAAGCGCTACGATCGCCGGCAGGTGGACGGGCTCTGGATGGAGCGTTCCAGCGTCGACCGCATCATCGAGACGATCCTGGGTTGGAGCTTCGACGAGCGAAAGGCAAACCCGTGTATCGGTTCGGAGCGGGCGGACCTCGTCCTTGCCGGTTGCGCTATTCTCGAGGCGATCCGCCGCCATTGGCCGGCCGAGCGCCTGCGAGTGGCCGACCGGGGCTTGCGGGAAGGCATGCTCAACGAAATGATGGCGCGCGACGGGGTGTGGCGGCGCCGGCGAAACAATGGAGAACACCCGGCGTGACGAAGGAGCGGAAAGCGGGTGCCGGCACCCGCGTCCTGAAGACGCGGGTTAAGAAGAAGCGGGGCTTGAAGAGCTCGTCCCGCCGGTGGCTCGAACGACATCTGAACGATCCCTATGTGCGCCGCGCGAACGCCGAAGGAATGCGCTCGCGCGCCGCCTATAAGCTGATCGAGATCGACGATAAGCATCACATTCTGACCCCGGCCATGAGGGTGATCGATCTCGGCGCCGCTCCCGGCGGATGGTGCCAGATCGCCGCCGAGCGGGTGAAATCAGACCCCGCGCACCCTTCCGTCGTCGGCATCGATTATCTTCCAATGGACCCGGTTCCGGGTGCGTCCTTCCTGCAGATGGACTTCCTCGACAACGATGCACCGGATCGGCTTATCGAGATGCTCGGCGGCCCTCCGGACGTCGTGCTGTCGGATATGGCCGCGCCCACGACAGGACACCGCAGGACGGATCACCTCCGCACCATGCAGCTCTGCGAAACCGCGGCCGATTTCGCCATTTCGGTGCTGAAGCCCGGCGGCCACTTCCTTTCCAAGACCTTCCAGGGGGGTACGGAAGGCGAGCTCCTGTCGCTGCTCAAGCGGAATTTCCGCTCCGTGCATCACGTCAAGCCGCCTGCTTCGCGCGACGAGTCGGTGGAACTTTACATCCTGGCCAAGGGCTTCAAGGGACGTCAGGCGGAAGAAGGCTGAGCGCTCCGCTCCGCCGCAAGTGCCTGCTCCTGTTCTGCCGTTCGCTTTGTCCCATGCCCGGATACCGCGCTTCCGGTATCGGCCGGGAGGCGAATGAAGGAGAAGGCAGCCAGTGCTGACAGGAATGCCACGATGACATAGGCATTCACGAAGGCCTGCGGACCGAGCGGCTCTCCCGTTATGTAGCCCGTGATCTCGAGGATTCCGCCACCGATGGCTACGCCCATAGCGATGCTGATCTGCTGCGTTGCGGCAGCGATAGCTGTCGCCTGCCCCGCTTCACGATCGCTGAGTTCGGCAAAAACGAGCGCGTTGTTGGAGGTGAAGAACAGCGAGCGCAGGAAACCCGCGGCCAGGAGCACGGCAAAAATCGCGCCATGAGGCGTGGAAGGCGCGAAAAGCGCGTTGGCGGCGATCAGGAGGCTTCCGGCGAGAGCGGCGAAGATGAGGGTGAGACGGAAGCCGGCAGCCCGCAAAGCCGTCGTAGCGACGAATTTCATCGAGATTGCCCCAAGGGCGGAGGCGAAGGTGAGCAGGCCGGATTGAAAAGGCGTCAAGCCGAACTGCAGCTGGAACATTAACGGCAGCAGGAAGGGAACTGCGCCGACGCCGATCCGGAAAAGGGATCCGCCGACAATGGCGGCGCGAAAAGCGTGGTTTGAAAAGAGCCGCAGGTTCAAGACCGGATTCGCCGCGCGCCGTGCATGAAGAATGTAAAGGGCAGCCATAAGGAAGCCGAAGAGCGCCGTGACGACGCCGACAACAGGCGGAAGCGCTGGAAGGCTTATGACCGAAAGGCCGAAAACAATGCCCGATGCTGCGAGGCCCGAAAGCAAGAACCCCGTGAAATCAAGCTTCTTTGTATGCTCCGGCTCGAAATCGGGCAAAATGCGGCCCGACAGCAGGATGCCGGCCAGCCCGATCGGCACATTGATGAGAAAGATCCAGTGCCAAGAAAAATATGTGGTGATGAAGCCACCAAGAGGTGGTCCGGAAACAGGACCGACAAGGGCCGGCACGCTCAACCATGCCATCGCCGAAATGAGTTGGTTCCTGGGCGTTGCCCGGACCAAAACCAGCCGTGCAACCGGTGTCATCATCGCTCCGCCCATTCCCTGCAGGAAGCGGGCCAGAACGAAAGCCAGAAGCGAGTTGGAAAAAGCGCAGGCCAGGGAGCCGAGCACGAAAACCCCGATCGCGAACCGGAAGACCCGCTTGGCGCCGAAGCGGTCTGCCATCCAGCCGCTGACCGGAATGAAGACCGCAAGCGCCACCAGGTAGGTGGTCAAAGCCAGCTTCAGCGTCACCGGATTGGTGCCGATATCCTCCGCAATCGCCGGCAACGAGGTGGCGATAACGGTGGAGTCCATGTTCTCCATGAAGAGAGCTACGGCAAGGACCAACGGAAGCGTGCGGTTCAAGGCAATCTCTAAATCTTAGAAACATCCCGGCCGGCGGCCGTTTCATATGTAGGGTGCCCTTAGCATCTTCGTCCCCGCTTGTGCAGGGGGAAGAGCGGCGGGGCCTCCTCGCCCGGCTCACAAAATCGGGAACTGCGACGGGCGCTTGTTGTTCGGCACTGGACCGGAAGAGGAGCTGACATGAGCGTCGCAGTCGGGGGTGGGCGAAGGGAATTTTCGGCCGAGTATCGATGGGCGGGTTATCTGCTTGGCTTTGCCATAGGCGGTTTTTTCGACGGCATCCTGCTCCACCAGATCCTGCAGTGGCATCATCTTCTTTCCGGGCTCGGCGACGGCGGGCCTGGTGACCTGCGATTCCAGATCCTTGCCGATGGCCTGTTCCATCTGATGATGTATGTCTTGTTGTTGCTGGGCCTATGGCTTCTATGGCGCGCCCGAGCCACATTTTCGCTGCCGCCGGGCAACCGCCTGATCCTTGGGAACGCGCTGATAGGATTTGGCGCCTGGCATATTCTTGATGGAATTCTTTCTCACTGGGTGCTCGGGATCCACCGTATACGAATGGATTCGGCCGTTCCGTTGTTTTGGGACCTGCTCTGGTTCTTCCTTTTCGGCGTCGTGTTCGTTCTGGCGGGCTTGTTTTTCAGGTCCAGCGGAAGCTCTGGCGCACGCAACACCAGCTTCAGTTCGGCGGCTCTTTCCGTCTTTGCCCTGGTAAGCGGCGCGGCGGCGGCACTGCCGCCGGCCGACAATGGCAACGTGCTCGTCGTATTCCGGCCAGGCGTGTCTCCGGCGCAGGCGCTTTCCGCCGTAACCGAGATAGACGGACGGTTGATCTGGTCGGACAAATCCGATCAGCTTTGGGCAATCGCGTTGCCGCGGGATGCCAGCGTCTGGCCGCTTTACCGAAACGGCGCACTGCTCGTAAGCGGCTCGCCCGTGGTCGCGGGCTGCCTCAACTGGTTCAGCAGAACAGAGATGCCATCAGAGGCATAGATCCCTGGTGAGATAATTTCGAGCGGGGCCAGCCTGCATCTTTCCTTCGGCCAACAGACGTGTTACCAGCCCTTGCCAATCCGCAAAGGGTTAAAAGAGTCGGGCGCGGTGTTGTTTGAAACAACGGCCAGCGTCGGTTGTTTTTATTTTTCAGGATTCGGCCATGGCAAAAATCATCCAGACTCCCACCGGCGCGGAAGCGCTCACCTTTGATGACGTGCTCCTTCAGCCCGGTCATTCAGAAGTCATGCCTGGCCAGACCGATGTGAGCACGCGGATTGCGGGCGACATCGAGCTCAATATCCCGATCCTTTCGGCAGCAATGGACACGGTCACGGAAGCGCGCCTCGCCATCGCCATGGCGCAGGCCGGCGGGATCGGGGTGATCCACCGAAACCTTTCCCCTGCCGAACAGGCTGAGGAAGTGCGGCAGGTGAAGAAATTCGAGTCCGGCATGGTGATAAATCCCGTCACCATCGGGCCGGACGCAACGCTCGCCGACGCTCATTCCCTGATGAACGCCCACCGTATTTCGGGAATCCCGGTGGTGGAAAATGGTGGACTGGGCGGCCATACGGTCGGCAAGCTGATTGGCATCCTCACCAATCGCGACGTTCGCTTCGCTTCGAACCCGAAGCAGCCCGTGCGCGAACTGATGACCTATGACCGGCTGATTACCGTGCAGGAGGGGGTAAGCCAGGAAGAAGCAAAGCGCCTGTTGCATCAGCATCGGATCGAAAAACTGCTCGTCGTAGACGATGCGGGCAATTGCGTGGGCTTGATCACCGTCAAGGATATCGAAAAATCCCAGCTCAATCCGAATGCCTGCAAGGATGCGCAGGGGCGCCTGCGCGTGGCCGCGGCGACGAGCGTCGGCGATGACGGTTTCGAGCGGGCGGAGCGACTGATCGATGCCGGGGTGGACCTTCTGGTCATCGATACGGCTCATGGACACTCACAACGCGTGCTCGATGCCGTGACGCGCGCGAAGACGCTTTCCAACGCGGTCCGCATCATTGCCGGCAATGTTGCCACCGCGGATGGAACGAAGGCGCTGATCGATGCGGGCGCGGATGGCGTGAAGGTCGGCATCGGGCCCGGCTCGATCTGCACCACCCGTGTGGTGGCCGGCGTCGGCGTGCCGCAACTCGCCGCAATCATGTCTGCCGTCGAGGCGGCTCAAAAACAGGGTGTCTCGGTCGTCGCCGACGGCGGCATCAAGTTCTCCGGCGATCTCGCAAAGGCGCTCGCGGCCGGTGCGAGCGCGGCCATGATCGGCTCCCTTCTCGCAGGCACGGATGAAACGCCGGGCGAGGTGTTCCTTTATCAGGGGCGCTCATTCAAAGCCTATCGCGGCATGGGCTCGGTTGGCGCGATGGCACGCGGCTCGGCCGACCGCTACTTCCAGGCGGAGGTGCGCGATACGCTGAAGCTGGTGCCGGAGGGCATCGAGGGACAAGTGCCCTACAAGGGTCCTGCGGCCGGCGTCCTTCACCAACTCACAGGCGGTTTGCGGGCAGCGATGGGCTATGTCGGAGCGCACAATCTCCAGGAGTTTCAGGAGAAGGCGACTTTCGTGCGCATTTCCGGCGCCGGGCTTCGCGAAAGCCACCCCCATGACGTGACCATTACGCGCGAGAGCCCGAACTATCCGGGTGCTTCCTGAGCAAAAGGCAGCCAGCCCCGCTCAACAAAAAAGCGCCCGGATAACCGGGCGCTTTTTCTTTGAGGTTCTCTGCAGCATCGGACCGAAAATCGGAACCGGTTTCGGAAAGCACGATGCAGTCGGTTCAACAACAGCGGCTTTTGTGCATCCGAATGGACGCACCGCGCTATAGAAAACTCAGGCCTGGGCCTTCTTGAGAAGGTCTGGCTGTGTGTTCTCAAGCGCACGAGACTTGTAGACGAGCCCGGCCAGCGCGCCGCCGATCAGCGGAGCGATGATGAACAGCCAGAGCTGCGAGATCGCCGCGCCACCCGAGAACAGCGCCGGTCCGATGGAGCGAGCCGGATTGACCGAGGTGCCGGTGACCGCGATGAAGCAGATATGGATTGCGGTCAGCGTAAGGCCGATGACGAGACCCGCCATTACCGTCGTGTGCCTTTCGGAAGTCACACCCAGGATCACCATGACGAAAATGAAGGTGGCCACGACCTCGCCGATGAACGCGGCGGCAGTCGAATAGTCGCTCCAACCATTGGCGCCGAG
Source organism: Chelativorans sp. J32 (assembly GCF_000518985.1). GTDB lineage: Bacteria > Pseudomonadota > Alphaproteobacteria > Rhizobiales > Rhizobiaceae > Chelativorans. Next base: position 144,316 of record NZ_JAEQ01000007.1, on the reverse strand, counting down.
GCTGGCGGGTGCACCGCCTGTCTTACCGGACGCGATGATCCAGAGCACCAGCGCGCCCAGAACACCGCCCACAACCTGCGAGATCATGTAAGGCGCGACGTCCTTTGCTGGCAGACGCCCCGCGAGGAACGCCCCCACCGTAACCGCTGGATTGAGGTGGGCGCCTGAAACCGGGCCAACGGCATAAGCCATTGCCACCACGGCAACACCAAAGGCGACCGCTATGCCCAAAGCGCCCCCCGTCGGAATCAGCGGGCCGAAGCCGCCGAGCACCACACTCCCGCACCCGATAAACACCAGGCAGAATGTGCCGAATACTTCCGCTATGTAGGCTCTCATGATCGAATCATCCCCACAATTGTAAATACCGAAACATCCTACAACTTGGGGATAAACGCAATAAATCAGATTAATTTAACTAGGGCGTCCGGTTCTTCCGCCATAACCGAACAAATCCTTGACCGTTTTACTTAGCGCGGAAAAATCCGCTTCGCGTGGGTTGGTCCTGCGCCAGGCGAGACAGATGGTGCGCGAGGGTGCCGGCTCGGCAAAGGGGAGAATGCGGACGCCTTGTTGCGCCTCGGCAGACGCCCGCGCCATTTCCGGTATCAGGGTGACACCGAAACCATGCGCTACAAGCTGGACCAGCGTCATGAGGCTTGTCGCTCCAAAGCTTGCCATCGTAACCGGCTTGACCATGCCGCATATCGCGAGCGCCTGGTTACGCATGCAATGACCATCCTCCAACAGCATCAGCCGTTCCAGCGCCATGCTCTCCTGCGCGACAGGCGGCGCTATCCTCTCCGCTTCCGCCTCGGGAACAGCCAGATAGAAGCGATCCTCAAACAGCAATTCGCATTTGAGCTGGGCGGATTCGATGGGCGCTCCGGCAATCATGCCGTCAAGCCTTCCGCCGCTCGTCTCTTCTATCAACGTGTCCGTCACCGCTTCACGCAATTCCAGCCTCAGGGCGGGAAAATCCTGCCTGAGCCGCGGTAGGAGACGCGGCAGCAGGAACGGCGCGACCGTTGGGATGATCCCCAGTCTGAACCGGTCTTCAAGCGCATTCCTGTCACGCCGGGCCATCTGCTCCAGATCCTCCACCTCGGCAAGGATGCGTTCGATGCGTGGCCGCAGTTCCCGTGCCTCCTGGGTGAGCCGGACAACGCCGCCACCGCGCTCGAAGAGCTGGAACCCAAGCTGCGCTTCCATTTCAGCGATCTGCGCCGACAGGGCCGGCTGCGTCACCCCGCAGGCGGCGGCAGCGCGTCCGAAATGGAGGACGTCGGCCAGTTTCTGGAAATACTGCATCTGTCGAAGGGTCAGTCGCGTCATAAGGATATCTTATCGAGGCAACTAGCAAAGGCAATTGGCCTTTATCACGAACAGCGGCTAGTTTGGAATTGTTCCAATTTAGACACGACGCGCGAGCAGCTTTTTTCCGCGCGATAGCAGGGAGAATTGCATGGCCGAGAAACCGACGCTGACGACCACCGCAGGCGCGCCGATCGCCGACAACCAGAATTCATTGACCGCCGGCGAGCGTGGTCCGGTCCTGCTGCAGGATTACCAGCTCATTGAAAAGCTTGCGCACCAGAACCGTGAGCGCATTCCCGAGCGGGTGGTCCACGCGAAGGGATGGGGCGCGTATGGAACGCTCAAGATCACGGGCGACATTTCCAAATATACGCGTGCAAAGGCGCTGCAGCCGGGCAAGGAAACGCCGCTGCTCCTGCGCTTCTCCACGGTGGCAGGTGAACTCGGCGCGGCCGACGCGGAGCGTGACGTGCGCGGCTTCTCCGTCAAGTTCTATACGGAGGAAGGCAACTGGGATCTCGTGGGCAACAACACCCCCGTCTTCTTCGTGCGCGATCCCTACAAGTTCCCTGACTTCATCCACACGCAGAAGCGACATCCCAAGACCAATCTGCGCTCGCCCAAGGCGATGTGGGATTTCTGGTCGCTGTCGCCGGAATCGCTTCATCAGGTCACGATCCTGATGTCGGACCGGGGTCTGCCCGTCAGCCCGATGCACATGAACGGCTATGGTTCGCACACCTACTCGTTCTGGAATGACGCGGGCGAGCGCTACTGGGTGAAGTTCCACTTCAAGACGCTGCAAGGCCACAAATTCCACACCAATGAGGAGGCCGAGCGCGTTATCGGCAAGACCCGCGAGAGCTATCAGGAGGCGCTGTTTGGCGCGATCGAGCGCGGCGAATTCCCGAAGTGGAAGGTGCAGGTGCAGATCATGCCCGAACTCGACGCGGAGAAGACGCCCTACAACCCGTTCGATCTGACGAAGGTCTGGCCGCATGCGGATTATCCGCCGATCGACATCGGCGTTCTCGAGCTCAACCGCAATCCCGAGAACTACTTTGCCGAGATCGAGCAGGCTGCATTTTCTCCGTCGAACATCGTTCCCGGGATCGGTTTCTCGCCGGACAAGATGCTGCAGGCGCGCATCTTCTCCTATGCGGACGCGCACCGCTATCGCCTCGGCACCCACTACGAAGCGCTGCCGGTCAACGCGCCGCGCTGCCCAGTGCACCACTACCACAAGGACGGCCAGATGAACTTCTTCGGCCAGAAGACCGGCAATGTGGATGCGTATTACGAGCCGAACAGCGTTCCAGGCGCCGCCGTCGAGCAGCCTTCGGCAAAGGAGCCGCCACTGCGGATCTCGGGGGATGCGGAGCGCTATAACCACCGGGTCGGCAACGACGATTATTCGCAGCCGCGCGCCCTCTTCAACCTGTTCGACGCCGAGCAGAAAGCAAGGCTGTTCTCGAACATCGCCGCTGCCATGACGGGGGTTCCGGGCGAGATCATCGAGCGCCAGCTCGTCCATTTCGACCGCATCCATCCCGATTACGGCGATGGCGTTCGCGCCGCCCTGAAAGAATTGCATGGTTATGTCGCCAACGCCATTCCCGTCACCAATGCCACGCCGCAGGCTGCCGCTCAGTAACGGACCACCTTTTCGAAACAGAAAAAGGGCGTGGAGAAATCCGCGCCCTTTTTTGCTGCCACGAGCAGTCTTCGCCTGCCGTCTCACATACTTCCAGCCACCACCGCGCTATTTGTAAAATATCCGTGACCGGTTGGTACGATTTGGGAGGCGGTCTACCACAAAAAGAAGATTAGCGTTTCGGCATCACTCAACCTGCGCATGTATTATCAAGTACTTGAAGTGTTTTTATAATCATGTTCATGTTCAAGCCTGCGGCGGAAACAGGGGGGTAATCCATGAACGCAATCAGACAGGCTTATGAGGAGACCCAGTGGGCGGCGGCCATCGATGCCGTCACCCGTTCACCATCCGTGGAAACGGCCGTGCAGGTCTTGCGGCTCGCCTATGGCCTGGACCATGCCACCTTCCAGGTGGCCAAGAGCATCGCCGGCACTTTCGACACCCCCTATGTCAAAAGCACCTATCCCGCCGAGTGGGTCAAACGCTATCTGCTGCGCAACTACGTCAATGTTGATCCGGTAGTCAGGCACGGCTTCGCCGCGCAAGAGCCCTTCGGCTGGGAAAGCCTGGAGCTTTCTCCCGCCGAGCATCAGCTTATGGCGGAGGCAAAAGCCTTCGGGCTTGGCGCAAACGGTTATTCCATTCCCATTGTCGATCGCGAGGGGCGGCGCTCGCTGCTTTCGGTGACGTCTTCCAGAAGCCCGGACGAATGGACTGCCTTCCTCGACGGCCATTCTGCCGCTCTCGCCGAGATCGGACAAAGGCTACATCGCCAGGCGATCCTCGAAATCTATGGCGAGGAGGACCATTTCCCGCATCTGAGTCCGCGGGAAGTGGAGTGCCTGCGATGGACAGCCCGCGGGAAGGACTATCGCGCTATTGCGATCATCCTTCAACTGTCGGCAAACACGGTGCGCGCCTACCTTAAATCGGTGCGCAACAAGCTTGACTGCAGCACGCTTTCACAGGCGGTTGCGAAGGCCGTTCACTTCAGGATCATCTCCTTGTGACCCCTCCCATATGGGGGCGATCATTTGGGGCGATTTTTCTCCGCCTGACCCCATAGGACAATCCCTTCGCCCAAGATGCGGAGGGAACTATGTTCATATCCATCGCGCCTGACCAGATCGATGAGCATGCAGATGTTCTCGACCAGATGTTTCGCCTGCGCAAGCAGGTCTTCCACGATGCTCTGAAATGGGAGGTTTCGCTCGTTGGGCACTATGAACGGGATCACTACGACACGCTGGGGCCGGTTTATCTCGCCTGGTACGATCCGGAGCGGGTTGCCCTTTACGCATCCATGCGGCTGCTTCCGACGACCGGCCCAACTCTACTTTTCGACGTGTTTCGCGAGACCATGCCGGACGCCTCCTTGGCAGCACCCGGGATCTGGGAGGCGACCCGTGCATGCATCCATTCCGGAAATCTCGCACGCGACTTTCCAGGCATGGATGCCGGCAAGGCGTTCGGCATTTTGGCATTGGCCGCCATAGAATGGTGCCGGGTTAACGGCGTCAGGGCATTGGTGGCCAATTACGAGCCGGCCTGGCAGCGCATCTATGACAGGATGGGCGCGTTTCCTAAACAGGTCGGCAGGGCCGAAGGATTTGGCCGCCAGCCCGTGTGCTGCGGCGTTTTCGAAATATCCGACCGGGTGATAATGCGGATGCGGACAGCGCTCGCTTGCAATGGTCCGGTTTACCACCGCCAGGCCAGGGAACTTGTTGCGGCCTGATCAATCCTGATTGCGGGGCCCGATTTTCATCAGCTCCTACGATGTTCCTCCCCCAACTTGGGGCGCAGAGCAATCTGCGCCCTCTTCTTTTCTTTGCCACTTGTACATCCACGCCTCTCGGGTTAGCCAGAGCCCCAAGACGGGTATACCGGAAAGGCTCATCATGCGACTTGGCGGGCGGCTTGCTGCGGCCATCGAGATTCTCGAGGACATCGAAACACGTCACCGTCCCGCGGCGGATGCGATGCGGGACTGGGGGCTGTCACATCGTTTCGCCGGAGCGGGCGATCGGGCGGCCATTGGCAATTTCGTCTACGACGCTTTGCGCCGGCGGCGTGAGGCAGCCTGGATCTTCGATGCAGAGACGGCCCGCACGCTGGTTCTGGGCGCTTACCTCATCGAGAACGGTGTTTCACCAGAACAACTCATCGGCTCTCTTCAAGACGACCGCTTTGGCCCACCCTCGCTGATCGAGGAGGAGCTCGGGACTCTCCGTTCCAGGCTTTCGGAAGATCTGCCGGCCTCCGTGCGCGCCAATGCGCCGGATTGGTGTGAGACGCTGATGGAAAGGGCATTCGGCTCCGAGTGGGCCGGGGAAGGCGCTGCCCTCGCCTCGCGGCCGCCTCTCGACATGCGGGCGAATCGCCTGAAAGCGACGCGGGAGAAGGTGCTTTCGGCCCTGTCGCGAACCGGCGCAGTCCCGGCGGCGCTGGCGCCGAACGGCCTTCGCATAGCGCCGATTTCAGGCGATGGCCGCCATCCCAATGTGCAGGCGGAGCCGGCTTTCCAGAAAGGCTGGTTCGAGGTGCAGGACGAAGGTTCGCAGATTGTAGCAGAACTGGCAGGACCCGCTCAGGGCGAGCAGGTGCTCGATTTCTGCGCAGGTGCGGGCGGCAAGACCCTGGCCTTCTCCGCGATGATGGACAATCGCGGGCAGGTCCACGCCTATGACGCGGACCGGCAGCGGCTCGCGCCCATCTTTGAACGGCTCAAGCGGGCAGGATGCCGAAACGTGCAGGTGGTCACGGAAGCTCCGCAACTGGAGCGCCTTGCGGGCCAAATGGATCTGGTGGTGGTGGACGCGCCCTGCACCGGCTCCGGCACGTGGCGCCGTCGCCCGGATGCGAAATGGCGTCTTACGGCCCAGCAGCTCGAGACCCGGCGCACGGAGCAGTCCACAATCCTCGACGCCGCAAGCCGATATGTTCGGTCTGGAGGGCGGCTCGCCTACATCACCTGCTCGATCTTCCAGGAAGAGAACGCGGATCAGGCTGCCGCCTTCCTGGCCCGCTCGCCCGAGTTCCGCCCGGTCGATTACGAAGCGTATTGGCATCAACGTCTTCCAGGAGCGAAGGCAAAGCCGCGCCTGGCCAATGGCATTACGCTCACACCCGCCACGACCGATACCGACGGTTTTTACTTCGCCTGCTTCGAGCGGATCTCGGCGTAAGGTCGCGATAGGCCGCGATTTCTAAATCTCCGCCCCACGGCTGCAGGCTTTGCCGTGCCGGCCGATCGTTGTCGGCTGCGCATTTTCGTGGCCTTAAGCCGGCATCTCACCTGGGGGAGAGGGGTCTGATTGACTTTTGTTAATGGCCATGAATAATGTCTAATCCGAGGAGGAAAGATGGCGCTTCGTTCTGCAGAACAGATCGTCCACAAGGCCGCCTGGCTTTATTACACGCACGGGCTGCGGCAGGACGAGGTAGCCCAGCGGCTCAATATTTCGCGCGCGTCGGTGGCGCTTTATCTGCGCCGCGCACGAGAAATGGGGATCGTCACCATCTCCACTTCCACCGATCTCTTCCGCGACGACATGATGGCCCGCCAGTTGGAGGACGCTTACGGGCTCGACTCCGTTTGGATGGTGAGCGAGGAAGGGTTGGCGCACGATGCGGCCGCGGAAATTCCGACGCTGGCGGCGAATGTTTTTCTCGAAATGGTGCACAATGGCGATCGCGTGGGCGTCGCCTGGGGCCGTACGGTATACGCGATGGCGGACGCCATGTCCTATGCGGACCGGCAGGACGTCACGGTCGTGGAACTCTGCGGCAATCTCGGCTCGCCCTATTCCTATCGGCCGGACCAATGCACCATGGAGATTGCGCGCAGGCTGAACGCCAAAGGCTTGAACTGCTATGCACCGCTGGTGCTGAGCACCGAAGAGCTTGCGCGGCAATTGCGCGAAGAACCGGTCATTCGCGAGCAGTTGGAAGGGGTCAGTTCCTGCGACCTTGCGCTTTTCACTGTCGGCACCCTCAACGAAGACAGCCATGTGATCAAATGCGGCGCGCTGAGCCTGAAGGAATTTTCCGACATCAAGCGGAAGGGCGGGGTCGGTGTCATTGCAGGCCAGGTGATCACCGAGGAAGGCACATTGCTCGACTGCGACTACAATCGCCGCATGATCTCGGCTGATTTCGACGCCATTCGCGCCATTCCACGCCGGCTGATGGTGGTGCAGGAGGACGAGAAGTTCGAGCCGCTCCTGGCCGCGCTCAAAGGCCGGTTTTCGACACATCTCGTGCTAACGTCGCGCATGGCCAAACGCCTGCTCGACCACGCAAACGCAACTCAATCCAAGGACGAAGCCACACGCGCAACCGCGTGAAGCCCCTCAATGATGACAGGCGGGAAGACGATGCAGAACCTCTGGAACGACAGCGAAGCCGAAAAGCTCGTAAACGCCTATGGCGCAAAGGGAGTGGATCGCGATCTGGCGCTTCGGGTCTATACGACGCGGCTTCTGGGCGGCGAGCCCAGGCTTGTGCTCCATGGCGGCGGTAACACCTCTCTGAAAACCAAGACCAGGGATCTGCTCGGCCAGGAATGGGACGTGCTCTGCGTAAAGGGCAGCGGCTGGGACATGGCGGTGATCGAGCCGGCCGGCCTGCCGGCCGTCAAGATGGAGGCGCTGCTCGCCGCGCGAAAGCTGGACCAGCTGTCGGATGAAGACATGGTGGCGATGCAGAGGGCGAATCTCATCGACCCGTATGCGCCCAACCCTTCCATCGAAACGCTTCTGCACGCATTTCTTCCGCATAAATTCGTCGATCATACGCATTCGACGGCCATTCTGGCTTTGGTGGACCAGAAGGAAAGCGAGCCGCTCTGCCGCGAGGTCTTCGGCAAGCGCCTGGGTTTCGTGCCGTATATCAAGCCGGGCTTTGACCTCGCCAAGGCGGCGGCCGAGATCTACGAGTCGGATCCTTCCGTCGAGGGCCTGATCCTGGACAAGCACGGCATCTTCACCTTCGCCGAAGGGGCGAAGGAAGCCTACGATCTCATGATCGAGTTCGTGACGCTGGCGGAGGAATTCGTGGCGAGAAAGGGCAGGAAGCCGTTTTCCGCGGCCGCCCTGCCCTCCTCGCTCGCATCACCTTCTGAGATCGCGCCCTATCTGCGCGGTGCGGTGGCAGTCGACCATGGCGAAGGCCGGTTTGATCGCATGGTCTGCGATTTCCGTACGTCGCCCAAGATCCTGGATTATGTGAACGCCGATACGGCGGAGGATCTCGCCAGGCGCGGCGTCTCAACGCCTGATCTCTCGATCCGCATCAAGACGGGTCCCATGGTTCTGCCGGCGCCTGAAACTGGCAAGCTGGAGGACTATTCCAACATCGTCCGTGAGCGGGTGGCGGAGTACTCCAACCGATACCGGGATTATTTCGAAACCAATGACGCGCGGGACGACGTGACGCGCACCATGCTCGACCCCATGCCGCGGCTGACGCTCGTTCGCGGTCTGGGGCTTTTCGGCCACGGCCGCAGCCTCAAAGAGGCCAAGATCGCTGCCGATGTGGGTGAAATGCTGATCGAGGCAGTGACCGGAGCCGAAGCGATCGGCTCGTTCCACCCGCTGGCGCTCTCCGATCTTTTCGAGCTGGAATACTGGTCCCTGGAACAGGCGAAACTCGCCTCCAACAAGCCGAAGCCGCTCTCCGGCCAAGTCATGCTCGTGACAGGGGGCGCAGGCGCTATCGGCGCGGCCACAGCAAAACTGTTCGCCTCCTATGGCGCGCATGTGGTCGTGGTCGATCTCGACGGGGAGAACGCCCAGGCCGCAGCCAAGGACGCCGGCAACAACTCGATAGGGATCGGTGCGGACGTAACGAATCCGGCAGACGTGCGTGGAGCCTTCGACAAGGCGGTGAATACCTATGGCGGCGTCGATATCGTGATCTCGAATGCCGGTGCGGCCTGGGAGGGCAGGATCGGCGAGGTCGACGACGCTCTGCTCAGGAAAAGCTTCGAGCTCAATTTCTTCGCCCATCAGAGCGTAGCAAGCAATGCGGTGCGCATCTTCAAGATGCAGAAGACAGGCGGCGTTCTGCTCTTCAACACCTCCAAGCAGGCGGTCAATCCGGGGCCGAATTTCGGCGCCTATGGCCTGCCAAAGGCGGCCACCCTCTTCCTTTCCCGCCAGTATGCGATTGATTATGGCGCGATCGGCGTGCGCTCCAACGCGGTGAACGCCGACCGCATCCGCTCGGGGCTCTTGACGGACGAGATGATCGCCAACCGGGCCAAGGCACGCGGCGTTTCGGAAAAGGAATATATGGGCGGGAACCTGCTCGGCCTCGAAGTGCGGGCCGAGGATGTGGCGCAGGCCTTCCTGCATCAGGCGCTGGCCGAGCGCACCACCGGCAATGTGACAACCGTCGACGGCGGCAATATCGCGGCCGCGTTGAGATAGGCGTCACTTCGTCATCCCCGCCTGAGCGAAGCGAGAGCCGGACCCATTTACCGCTGGACGTCGAGCACGGGCCGCTCGTCGTGGCGTTCTTCAGGATCGCTTGTGGCTTTGCGGAACCGCTGAGGTCTCTGGGGTTCAGGATAGCCTACGGCGCGCTCCGGCTTCCAGGATAACCGAAATCAGGGAAGCTGGATAAAGAAAAGGGCGGCCGTGAGCCGCCCTTCTCGATCAGCGCAAAGCTTCAATCCCGCGGCGGGAGGGGCATCCAGGCCGGAACGGCAACATCCGCATGGGCGAACTGCGGCAGCTTCTGCGAGAGTTCTTCCATGTTCTTGATATCCTGTTCGTTCAGCTGAGCCTGCGTGATCAGCGTCGGAGGCACGATCACGCTCTGGCCGGGATCCTCGCCGGCGAGCAGCATGGCGAGCGCGCGAACCGAAACCTCGCCGACAACCGCCGGATTGGTCGCGGCCGTGGCTGCCCAGGCACTGCCCGGCTCGCGCATGGCCGAGATGTCAGCCGTCGAGATATCAGCGGAATAGATCTTGATGTTGCCGGACATGCCAGCCTCGTCCACGGCAATTTTGACGCCCTTGGCGAATTCGTCATAGGGGGCGAAGACCACCTGGACGTCCGGATTGGCGGTGAGCACGGAACGTGCCTGGTTGGCCACGGAATTGGCGATCGGGTTGTCGAGCGTGCCGAACTGCGCCACTTCCTCGATGCCCGGATATTTTTCCTTGAACTCGCGCCAGGTCTCGTCGCGGCGGTCGAGAGGCGCAATGCCGGCGACGTAGACGTAAGCCGCCTTCCAGCTTTCGCCATTGTCCTTGATGGCCTGTTCCAGGGCGAGGCGGGCGAGGTCGCGGTCGGACTGCTCGATCTGCGGGATGGCCTCGTTTTCCACATTCACGTCGAAGGCCACAACCTTGATGCCGGCATCGACCGCGCGCTGGGCGGCTTCCTTCATGGATTCGGTCAGGCCGTGCTGGATGATGATGCCGTCGACGCCGAGGGCGATCGCCTGGTCGACCATATCGGCCTGCAGCGCAGCATCCTGGCGGCTATCGAAAACACGCAGATTGACGCCGAGCGCCTTGGCCTGAGCCTCTACCCCCGAAAGATAGGCCTGGAAGAAGTCACCGGTCGAAAGATAGCGCACCAGCGCGATGTCGACCTCGCCGGGGTTGTCGAACGGCGCGGGTTTGTCCTGCGCGATCGCCGCCACGGGTGCCAGGAAACTCGCCCCCAGAAGGGCAAGCCCAACCTTGCCCAGAACTCTTCTTGTGAAAATCATTTTCTCCTCCATTGAACCGAATTTTCAGCGCTACCGGGCATTGCGGCCGAGCAGCGAGAAAGTGAAGACGAGCGCGATGACGAGCACCGCTCCCTTGACGAAATCCTGCGTGTAATAGGGCACGTTCATCATCGTGAGGCCCTGCAGCAGCACACCCACGAATAGCGCGCCGATAGCGGTGCCGAAAGCATTCGGCTTCGCCGCGCCGAGCACGGCAAAGCCAATCAATGCTGCGGCCACCGCATCGAGCAGAAGATTGTTCCCCGAGGCGATATCGCCGCGCCCGAGACGAGCGGCCAAAAGGATACCACCGATGGAAGAAAAGATGCCGGAGATGACATAGGCCCAGATCTTGTATGCCTTGACCGGCGCGCCGGCGAACTCCGCCGCCCGCGCATTGGAACCTACGGCATACATCATGCGGCCGAAGCGCGTGTATTCCAGGAAAAACCAGATAAGCACCGCAAGCACGATGAGCACGACCACCGAGGCTGGCACGAGATCGGGAATGAAGAAATCGAAGCGATGCCGGCCCAGCGCCAGGAAATTAGCGCTGAAGGTGCCGGCAGCGGTCGAGCCGTCGGGCATGGTCATGCCGGCGGCGATGGAGCGGCCCTCGGTCGGGATGCGCTGGAGGCCGATCAGCAGGAACATCATGCCGAGCGTGGCGAGCAGATCCGGCACGCGCATATAGCAGATGATCAGCCCGTTGATCAGGCCGACCAGCGCACCGATGGCCAGGCAGACGAGCACCGCCACCAATGCGTTCTGCTCCATGACCACCATCACATAGGCCGCGGCCATCATTGCGCTTGTGGCGATCGAGCCGATGGAGAGGTCGAAGCCGCCCACCACCATGGTGGCGGTCACGCCGAGCGCCAGGATTCCCGTTATGGAGACCGACTGGAGGATGAAAACGGCTGCTTGCGGCGAGGCGAAGCCGCGCGTGGCGAGCGAGAAGAAAACGATGAGACCAGCCAGCAGAAGCAGGAAACCATAGCGGATGGCGAGTTCGCGCAGGGAAAGGCGGGCGCCGCCGGATGGCTGGGCTTCCGTGACAGGCTTTCCGACGAGATCGCTACTCATGGTCACCTCTCATGATCCTCGGTGCTCGGGGGCGCGAAGAGACGCCCGCATTTCCGGATATCTCATGCAGCATCGCCGATGCCCCTCCCCGCCACATCGGCCAGCAGGCGCTCCATGTCGACTTCCGCGCTGCGGTGCTCCCCGACGATCGTGTGCTCAGACATCACGAGGATGCGGTCCGCCGTTTCCAGCGCCTCGTCCAATTCCGTGAGGAAAAGGAGCGTGGCGCGATCCGCCGCGCTCTCGCGCAGCTTGGCGGCGATATCGTGCCGAGCGGCGATGTCCACGCCCTGGAAGGGCTCATCCAGGATCAGGAGCCGGGAGGGTTGTGAAAGCCAGCGCGCGACGGTCACCTTCTGCTGGTTGCCGCCCGACAGCGTTGCAAGATCGTCGCGCTCGGAGCGGCAGACGATCTTCAGATCCTTGATCTGTTCCCGTGCCTTTGCCCGCTCCGCACGGCGCCGCGCCACGCCGAAATGCGAGAAACGAGGCAGAAACGGCAGGCTCATATTCTCGTAGATGTTGAAATCCGGCACGATGCCCGTCTGCGCGCGATCCTTCGCGACGAGAAAGACGCCGCGGGCAATGGCTTCCGCCGGCGCTTTCGGCCGGTAAACGCTGCCGTCGAGCTGCATCGTCCCCCCAAGCGGGGCGTGAATGCCATATAGGGTCTCGGCGAGCCGTGTCTTGCCGACGCCGACGAGCCCCGTCACTGCCACCACTTCACCCGCTCCGAGCGTAAGCGAAAACGGTCGGCCAGCCGGTGATATCAGTAGCCCTTCGGCAGAAAAGATCGGGCGTGAAGCAGCACGGGAGGCTATGCCGCTCCGGCCGAGATTGCGCCCGAGCATTGCGTTCACCGCACCCTCATAATCGAGCGGCTTCTCCTCGAAACGGCCAACGATCTGGCCATCGCGCAAGCTGAAGATGCGGTCCGCAAGCCTCCGGATGTCGGACATGCGATGGGAAATATAGAGGATGGCGACACCGCGCGCGCGCAGCCGGTCGATCAGGTCAAACAGACGCGCGGCCTCATTGGCCGAAAGCGAAGAGGTCGGCTCGTCCAGGATCATGACCTTCGGCTCGTGCGCCATCGCTCGGGCGATGGCGACCATCTGCCGGTCGGCGAGCGGCAGTTCGGTCACATCGGCGGAAAGATCGAGGCGCAGGCCCATGCGGGCCGCCACGTCCGCTGCCTCGCGGCGCACGCGACGCGGATTGAAGAAGATTCCGCGGCCCGTATCATTCAGCCGATCAAGCACCAGGTTTGTGGCGACGTCGAGTGCACCGACCACCCCGTCATTGATGTTCTGATGCACGGTAACCACGCCGGCGCGCATCGCTTCTGCGGGGGTGGCGGGCAGGAAAGGCGCGTCTGCCAACATCATCACGCCTCGATCAGCCTGATGAATGCCGCTCATGATCTTCACAAGCGTCGACTTACCGGCGCCATTGGCGCCCATAAGAACGGTGACCTCGCCGGCGCGAAGCTCCATCGCGACGCCGCGCAAGACATCGTTGGGGCCGAATGATTTTCCGAGACCCGCAATGCGGAAGATGGCGCCCTCTGCCATGATTTCCTCCCACCTCGGACGCTATCAGGTGCCGAGCATTTGTCAACACCATTGAAAAATGACAAACCACTTGCTAGCGTGAGAGGGTGATGCGGAGGAGGATGGAGGAGACCCATGCATGGCAGCGCGTTTCAGCCCCTGACGGTGGAGACCTTGCCTGAACGCCTCGTAAGGGTGACCGCGGTCGCGGAGCATGTCGGCGGCACAGGATCGAGCTGGAGGGTGCGCGAGGTAGGCGATGGTAACCTCAACCTCGTCTTCATCGTCGAGGGAGACAGGGGCGCGGTCGTTGTCAAGCAGGCGCTTCCCTACGTGCGCCTCGTCGGCGATAGCTGGCCGCTGCCGCTGAAGCGTTCCTTCTTCGAATATCACGCGCTGACGCGCCAGGAGAAGCGAGCGCCAGGCCAGGTGCCGGCCATTTACCATTTCGACGAGCAGCAGGCGCTGATCGTAATGGAATACCTGTCGCCGCATATCATTCTGCGGCGGGCACTGATCCAAGGACGGCAGCTTCCGCGCATCGCAGAGGATCTCGGCCTCTTCATGGCGCGCACGCTCTTCCGCGGCTCCGACCTTCACATGGAAACGCGCGACCGCAAGGCGGATCTAGCGCTCTTCGCCGAGAATGTGGAGCTCTGCGACATCACCGAGAATCTCGTCTTCACCGACCCTTATTTCTCCGCCCCCATGAACCGGCACACGCCGGAACTCGGTCCGGTGGTCGCGGAGCTCAGGGCCGACCGTGACCTGAAAGTCGAAGCCCAGAAGCTGAAGCATCTTTTCGCCGCCAAGGCGGAAACCCTAGTGCATGGAGACCTGCACACGGGCTCGGTCATGGTGACGGAAAGCGACACGCGCATCATCGATCCTGAATTCGCCTTCTATGGGCCAATGGCGTTCGATGTGGGCATGCTGCTCTCCAATTACTGGATGGCTTTTTTCTCCCAGCGTGGGCATGAAGCGGAGGGTTCCCGCGAGGACATGCGCGCCTATCTAGTGCGTGTGATCGAGGAGACCTGGGCCATCTTCCGCGAGGAGTTCGCCAGGCTCTGGCGTACCGAGCGCAGGGGCATGCTCTACCACCGGAGCCTCTATGAAGACCAAGGAGATGCCTTGGGCGCCGAACAGGCGCTGAACCATGTGATCCATGACATCTGGACGGATATGCTGGGCTTTGCGGGCATCGAAATCCACCGGCGGATCCTGGGGCTCGCCCACAATGCCGATTTCGAGAGCATAGAGGATACCAAACTCAGGGCCTCCTGCGAGGCCGCTGCGCTCCGCTTTGGGCGGCATATCGCCGTGAATCGCAAGCACATCAGTTCACTGGCGGAGCTCGACCGGCTGGCGAAGTCGCTCGACCAAGGGCTATGAGCCAAGGAGAAACAGGATGAAGGTCGGAGACAAGCATTACCGCACCATCTGGCTGAACGAAGACGGCTGGTCGGTGGTTCTCATCGACCAGCGCTGGCTGCCGCATCAATTCCGCATCGAGAATGTCCGCACGGTGGCTGGGATCGCGACAGCCATCCGCGATATGTGGGTCCGCGGAGCGCCTCTGATCGGTGTGACGGCTGCCTATGGCGTGGCGATCCGCATGCGGGAAGACCCATCCGATGCGGCTCTGGATGCCGTTTGGCAAGAACTGCATGCGACCCGGCCCACCGCGATCAATCTGCGCTGGGCGCTCGACGCGATGCGCGAGACGCTGCGCCCGCTTCCCGAGGGCGAACGTGCCGCAGCAGCCTATGTGCGGGCGGCAGAGATCGCCGACGAGGACGTGGAACTGAACCGCGCGATCGGCAAGCACGGGCTTTCGATCATCAAGGAGATCGCCAAGCGCAAGAAACCCGGTGAGCCGGTGAACATCCTCACCCACTGCAATGCGGGTTGGCTCGCCACCGTCGATTACGGCACCGCCACCGCGCCGATCTATCTTGCGACTGAAGAGAAAATCCCGGTCCATGTGTATGTGGACGAGACCCGACCGCGCAATCAGGGCGCGCATCTCACGGCGTGGGAAATGGCAGGCCACGGCGTGCCGCACACGCTGATCGTCGACAATGCCGGCGGGCACCTGATGCAGCACGGCTTGGTCGACATGGTGATTGTCGGCACCGACCGTACCACGGCGAATGGCGATGTCTGCAACAAGATCGGCACCTATCTGAAGGCGCTTGCCGCCAAGGACAATGGCGTGCCTTTCTATGTCGGCCTCCCCTCCCCTACGATCGACTGGACTGTGCGCGACGGGGTGAAAGAGATCCCAATCGAGGAACGCTCGGCGGAGGAGGTCTCGCTCGTTTGGGGGAAGACCGCATCAGGCGAGATCACGCAGGTGCGGATCTCGCCTGATGCGACTCCTGCTGCCAATCCTGCCTTCGACGTGACGCCCGCGCGACTCGTGACCGGGCTCATTACGGAACGGGGCGTGGCAGAGGCCTCCGCCGAAGGGCTTTTAAAGCTCTTTCCGGAACGCGGAAGGGCCGCAGCATAGCGTTGTAGCGAGGATTTCCGCCATCTAGTGCAGATCGAGACACCGCGACGCCGTAGATGAATTTCGGCTGCAGCGGCATGGTGATCGACGGCAGAGCGTACTCGGGAGCATAAGCTGCTCTGGCTTCGCCGACGTCAATGCGGCGCAAGAACGTCCTTGGCTGTCATGGACCCCGGTGTGCCCCCCGGAAAGCTATGTCTAACAATGTGGCTTCTAACGAGTGCGAAGCCAAACGGCGCTCCTCGGCTGAACTTAAAGGGTTCAGTATCAATGCTCCACGGCAGAGCGTTGGGCGCCTAGGGTGCCGCCGAGGGATGAACCTATAGCTTGGACCGGCCGCTCAAGGCAGAAAGGGTGTCACACGCGCGACGTTGCCAGGCGGTATTTGTCATCGCTTCTAATCGACCGTCTCACCGTCACATCAAACTCTCCCTAAATGACGCCATTATCGATTGGCAGTGTAGGTTGCTCTGCTGGAACCGTGGATGGAGCGCGGATCAGATTGCGCTGTTGCGATACACGGTATAACTCGGACCAGGAGTTGGGGCGGGCGGCAACGGAAACCTGATCCTTACGGAGAATTAAGAATATGAGCGGAAAACGCGCGCTGATTACGGGCATCACCGGACAAGATGGCGCATACTTGGCGCAGTTTCTGTTGGGCCAAGGCTATGAGGTCCATGGTCTGCTGCGTCGAAGCGCATCTGCCGACGTGATCGGGGCCCGCCTAAAGTGGCTTAAGATCGACGGCAGGATCATCCTTCACGATGGCAATTTGACAGATCTCTCCGGGCTGATTCGTGTTATGAAGGATGTGCAGCCGCAGGAAGTTTATAACCTTGCCGCGCAGTCTTTTGTGAAATCATCTTGGCAGCAGCCGCTGCTCACGGGGACCGTGACGGGCCTCGGTGCGGTTAATATACTTGAGGCCGTTCGGCTGGCAAATCCAGAAGCCCGCTTCTATCAGGCATCTTCATCTGAGATGTTTGGCTTAATTCAGGAACCGATCCAGTCTGAAAAGACACCATTCTATCCACGTTCTCCTTATGCGGCCGCGAAGCTTTATGCTCACTGGATGACCGTGAATTACCGCGAAAGTTTTGACATGCATGCCTCGAACGGCATTCTTTTCAACCATGAATCGCCACTGCGTGGGATTGAATTCGTCACTCGCAAAATCACGGACGGCGTAGCGCGTATAAAGCTAGGTCTCCAGGAAAAGTTGTCGCTTGGGAATCTGGATGCAAAGCGCGACTGGGGGCACGCACGGGACTATGTCAAAGCCATGTGGCTCATGCTGCAACAGGAAGTGCCGGACGACTATGTAATCGCTACTGGCAGGACTGCTTCCGTTCGAGAGTTTTGCCAATTTGCCTTCAACCATGTTGGACTGAACATGGAGGATCATGTTGTCGTTGATGAACGCTTCCTAAGGCCGGCAGAGGTTGATATCCTTTTGGGGAATGCCGAAAAAGCCAAGGCAAAGCTCGGCTGGGCTGCGGAAACCACGCTGGAAGAATTGGTTGCGGAAATGGTGGAAGCTGACCTGCAGCGGCTAACCAGCCAAGAACATCTGTGAGGGTCTGGATTGTCGATGCGCGTGTTGATCACCGGCGCGGGCGGGTTTGTCGGCCCTCATGTGGTCACCGCTCTGAAGCAGGTTTGCGACGGCGATCTGCACATCATTTCCACCTCGAGACGCCCAGATCGGGGCCCATCCAATGGTCTCGAGGCACTCGACATAACTGACCGCGATGCGGTCGAAAGGGCGATCCGGCGCCATCGACCGGATTGCGTTGTCCATCTTGCAGGCGTTGCTGCTCCCGCCCTTGCAGCACGCCAGCCGGAGATCGCCTGGCGCGTGAATGTCCAAGGCAGCCTCAATGTCGCATCTGCCATTATGAAATCGGCCCCCGATTGTTGGCTTATTCATGCCGGTTCGGGTCTGGTCTATGGTGACAGCGCAAAAGGTGGTCATCCACTCGACGAAACGACGGTGCTCTCCCCTGTCGATGACTATGGTGTCACCAAGGCCTCAGCCGACCTTGCTCTTGGCGCGATGGCCCGTCGAGGGCTGAAATGCGTTCGGCTGCGCCCTTTCAATCACGCCGGCCCTGGCCAGACTGAAGCGTTTGTGGTTTCGGCATTTGCAATGCAAGTCGCCAGAATTGAAGCAGGACTCGCCGAGCCTGTTATCCGGGTTGGTAACCTAGAGGCCGAGCGGGATTTTCTGGACGTGCGCGACGTCGCTATTTCCTACGCTCTGGTCGCACAAAAAGCTGGCCTTTTGGAGACGGGTACCATCTTGAACATCGCCTCCGGTAAAGCGCGTCCCATCTCAGATGTGCTGGAAGGCCTGCTTCATTTGAGCAAGGTATCGATCAAAGTCGAGCAGGACCCAGCACGCATGCGGGCAAGCGATCTTCCACGGATCGTGGGGAACGCTGAGCGGGCTCAGCAACTGCTAGGTTGGAAGCCACATTACCTTTTTGAACAAACTTTGGCCGATGTCCTGGCAGATTGCAGGGCACGCACTGGCACCGGTGCGGAATAAAACGAGATGCAAAGCATGTTTGAAGCGCTCTGGCGTTATCGGTATTTCGTCCTGGCTTCGATTGCCGGCGAGCTTCGCGGTAGGTTCGCCCGGTCGCGATTGGGCCTCCTTTGGTCGATCCTACACCCACTGGCGCAAGCTGCCATTTTCGCTCTTGTACTCGCAGAAGTGCTCGGCGCTAAGTTGGGAGGGGTTGAGGACAAGACCGCCTATCCTGTGTATCTGTTAGCCGGCATGGCTGCTTGGACGCTCTTCAGTGAAATCCTGAACCGCTGTCTATCGGTTTTCATCGAATATTCCGGCACGCTAAAGAAGATTGCCTTTCCGCGCATCTGCCTGCCCGTCATTGTCTGGGGAAGCGCACTGCTCAATCATGTCTTTCTGCTGGCGGCCATAGTGGTGGTTTTTCTGTTCTTCGGGTATATCCCCGGAGCGGCTTGGCTGGTGCTGCCGCTGGGTATTGTACTTATATCCTTGTTTGCGTTCGGCCTGGGTGTGATGCTAGGCATATTCAACGTTTTTTCGAGGGATATAGGTCAAATACTTACAGTCGCCCTGCAGCTTTGGTTCTGGGTTACGCCCATTGTTTATCCTCAAACGGTTGTTCCGGAACATCTACGCTGGCTGCTGCATCTTAATCCCATGGTGTCGCTCGTCGGCATCTACCAGGACGCGCTAGTCTTCAACCGTATGCCTGACCTCGCGCCTCTCCTTCTACCAACGGTGATTGCGCTCGGATTATTTTCGCTTTCCTTCCTGCTATTCAAGCGGGCAAGCCCCGAGCTCGTGGATGTGCTATGATCCACGAAGTTCTACGCATCGATCAGGTTGGCAAGCGTTACGCCACCTACCCTTCGAATTTGGCCCGGTTCGCCACCTGGTTTGGCGCAAAGATCTCACCCCTGAGCGAGTTCTGGGCTGTCCGCGACATAAGCTTCAGCTTAGGTAAGGGAGAGGCGCTAGCGCTCATTGGGCAGAACGGAGCCGGCAAGAGCACGCTTTTAAAGCTGATCACCGGAACAGTACGCCCGACGACAGGAAGCATTGCGGTTCAGGGCCGCATTAGCGCAATTCTTGAATTGGGGCTTGGCTTCAATCCTGAATTCACTGGTAGGCAAAATGTTTATCAGGCAGGCGGCCTCATGGGTTTCTCGCGCGAGCAGTTGACGAAGATGATGCCCGAAATCGAGGATTTCGCAGAACTAGGTGAGTTCTTCGACAAGCCGCTGCGCGTCTATTCCTCAGGCATGCATGCGCGGCTCGCCTTTTCGCTGGCCACCGCCGCGCGGCCGGATGTGCTGATCGTAGATGAGGTACTATCGGTAGGCGATAGCTATTTCCAGCATAAGAGCTTCGATAAGATCCGGCGCTTCAAGGAAGAGGGCGTCGCTATTCTGTTCGTCTCCCACAGTATGAACGATGTCCGCGCGCTCTGCGACCGCGTTATCCTGCTGGACCATGGCTCGGTCCAGAAAGACGGCTCGCCCGACGAGATCGTCGATTATTATAACGCGCTGATTGCCGAGAAGGACAATGCGCGCATGTTGATTGAGCAGAAGCGGGGTGAAAGCGGCTGGCAATACACGCGGTCGGGCACTTTGGAGATCGCTGCGAGGAGGATCGAACTAGTCGACGCGGAGACTCAGGAGCCTGTTGCCACGGCTCGCGTCGGCCAAAAGTTGCTCCTTCGGTTAGTAGCAAAGGCTGAAGCCAACATACCACAGCTTGTGCTCGGCTTTATGCTGCGCGATCGCACAGGGCATGTGGTATGGGGCACGAATACATGGCACACGGAGCAAGTGCAAAGGGAGATCAGGAAGAATGACGAGATAGAATTCGTCTTGAGTTTTACCTGCAATCTCGGCCCGGGATCCTACTCCTTTTCGCCGGCGCTCACGAGCACAGATACTCATCTCACTGACAATTACGAGTGGCAGGACAACGCCATCGTCTTTAACGTGGTGAATGCCGATAGGACTTTTTTCATAGGAACGTCGCACCTCCCGGCAGAATTTTCTATACGGAGGCTGGCCTGATGCCCAAAGAAGGTGCCTCGCTCACGGGTCGCGGTTCTCGCAAAACCCTAGACGATGGCTTTTATCGTGCATTCGAAGATAGATTCCGGGGTTCACAGGAGCTGATCCGCAGCCGGCTTGAAATCTATCTCCCTTTTATACTGCCTTTGAAGCAGATCGAAAAGAGACCCGCTGCTCTGGACCTAGGTTGCGGTAGAGGAGAATGGCTGGCGCTACTTTCCGAGAATGGTTTTAACGTTCAAGGCGTCGATCTGGATGAGCGCATGCTTTCGGCCTGCAAAGAACAGGGCCTGGATGCCATACGCGGAGATGCAAGCTCCTTCCTTGAACAGCTTCCCGACGAAAGTAAGTCGATCATCTCGGGCTTTCACATTGCTGAGCACCTTAGCTTTCAGCAACTGCAGACGTTGGTCTATGAAGCATTTCGCGTCCTCAAGCCTCACGGTTTGCTGATCCTGGAGACGCCCAATCCGGAAAACATTCAGGTTTCGACACTGACCTTCTATCTTGATCCCACGCATCGTCACCCCCTCCCTCCCGCGCTTTTAACTTTTTTGCTGGATTACTATGGTTTCCCGCGCACAAAGATCTTGCGGCTACAAGAAGATCGGGACCTTCTAAGCTCTCCTACTCCTTCAATTGAGCATGTTTTGTATGGTGCAAGTCCCGATTATGCAATCATTGCGCGGAAGAGCACCGATGAATTTTCCGAGCAGCTATTTGGTGAGTGCTTTGACGTGGAACTGGGCGTTCGGATGAGTGAGCTCGTCAAAACATATGATACGCATCAGATCTCGCATAATACGCAAATGTTGCGCTTGGCGGACGCCCTTGTCGAAGAGCGCGACGCCCGGCTTGTATTGGAAGCACGCCTCGATGAACTGGAAGCGCGCATCAAAGAAGAAATCAAAATAAACGCTGATCTTATAAAGAAACTTTCTTCACTATATTGCTCAACCTCCTGGCGCGTTACAGCTCCGTTGCGTTTTATCGGCCGCAGAATTCAGCGGCTTTGGGGAGGCCTCGTTTAATGAAAGGTAGTATCGGGACAGTTTTGATTCTTGGCACTTACCCAGCCGTCAAGCCGAAGCATGGCGGGCAGGTTAGACTTTATAATATAAAGCACGCTTATGAGGCCGCCGGATGGGAGTCTATTCCTATATCGGTTTACCCCAACGGGCACTATCCCAAGACTGAAAGGGGACCTCTGGACCTTACTCTCCCTGAAACTGGCCCGCACAAACTTTTGCAGGGGAAAAGCATACCGTTTATAGACGATCTACTAGCGGGTCGCTTTGCCGCTGCTAAAGACGGCGGCCTACCTTCTATACTTGCCCGCATTCCCAAGAAAATCGACGTTATTCATGTCGAGCAGCCCTGGTTGTGGCCACTCGCGGTGGAGCTTCGTAAGCGCCCTGAGTATTCATCAGTTGTTTTGATCTACGGATCCCAGAATATCGAAGCACCGCTGAAGCGGTCCATATTTGAGGATGTTGGCGTCCGGGGAGCAGACGATGCTATTGTTGCGATTGAGGAGCTTGAGCGGTGCGCAGCGTCGACTGCTGATCTAGTGTTGGGAGTGACGGAAGAAGATTTGAAGTCTATCCGAAAATGGGGCGCGAAGAGAGCCGAGCTGCTACCTAATGGCATTGAACCATGGAATGCAACCGAAGACGGCATTTCCAAATGGAGAGAGAAACTCCCTCGCCGACCCTGGCTCTTATATGTGGCTAGCGCCCATCCTCCGAATTTCTCAAGGTTTTCTGAGCTGCTTGGAGAGTCACTTGCCTGTTTTCCACCAACAAGTCGTCTCGTTGTTGCAGGAAGTGTGTCTGAGCATATACACCGGGTAATGTGTCAAACAAAATGGTCGCATTTAAATTTATCTCGACTGAAATTATTGTTCACGCTTTCCGATGCGGATCTCGCGGCAGTTAAATCACTTGCGCATGGCTTTATTCTGCCCATTCCGTTCGGAGGGGGATCGAATATTAAAACAGCCGAGGCGCTCTATTCTGGAGCTTTCGTAGTTGGGACCCCTGCTGCCTTCAGAGGATATGAAGATTTTGCAGACCTCCCAGAAGTGAGAGTAGCAGATAATCCAAAGAAGTTTCAGAATTCGATTCGAGACATCCTGGGACGCTCACGGCATACCTACGAAGTTGGATCAGTTGGTTATATTCGCCGTCAGAAACTGCGTTGGGATGAGTGCCTAAGTTCGCTGCCGCTGCTGGTCAACACGCTGGCGAACAAGGAATGCGTATGAGTAAAATCTGGCTTGATGTGACCTCAATACTAGGCTGGTCTAGACCATCCGTGGGCGTCGTGAGGGTAGAGAGTGAATGCGCCAGATTCGCGCTTCAGCATCTCGGCTCCGATGTGGAATTCTGCCGCTTTGATAGACACCAAGGTTTCCTGCGCGTTGATCCAGACGACGTGGAGAGCGCGCTTTACAGAATTGACCGCACGGAGCGGCAGAGTTCAGAAGCGGAGAAAGCCTTAGTTTCCCCAAGAACCCTGGAAGAAAGAGTTGAATACACTGCGCGAGCAGCACTGCAGAAAATACCTCCAAGAGTTCGCGCGCCTCTATCTCATTATCTTCTGAAACGACGTGAGAGTGTCAAAGCTTTAGTTGGCGCGCTGCGTGAATTGCGGAGAGCTATTCGCATATGGCGCACGACTTCATTACCCGAAGTTTCCAAAGCCGACCCTTGTTTCCCTCATAGTTTCGCCGCACCTTTTTCACAGGGAGATGCGTATATTTCTCTTGGACTCGATTGGGATCAGAAAGATCAATCTTTTCTGGCGCAAGTCAGAGAAGAATTATCTCTTAAATGTGTTCTAATTTGCTATGATGTAATACCCGTAAAATTTCCTCATTTATGCGTTGGCGATGTAAGTGCAAAATTTGCGAGATATTTCGCCGATATCTCCTGGTGTGCAGATGAAATACTGTGCATATCGGAATGCAGCCGCCGGGATCTTATAGAGCTTCTGGAAGAGTTGGGAACAAGGATTCCTAGTTGCACGGTGGTACAACTCGGGAGCGAAATCCCGGCTCCGAAAAATGAAACCAGTGAGATAATGACGGCAGCTGGGAAGAGGTTTATTCTCTTCGTTTCTACTATCGAAAGACGAAAGAACCACGAAACTTTATATAGAGCCTATACAAGGTTGGTCGATCAGGGGGAGCGAGATCTTCCTAAGCTTGTATTCGTAGGAATGGTCGGGTGGGGCGTATCGGATTTTCTTGCCGACTTGCGTTTTGATCCCCGTATTTCCGGTTTGGTCGAGGTCCTGACCAACGTCAGTGACGCGGACCTCACGTGGCTCTATAAGAATGCGCTCTTCACTGTGTTCCCGTCGCTTTATGAAGGGTGGGGACTAGCTGTTGCGGAGAGCTTGGCGAGCGGCAAATTTTGTCTGGCGTCAAATGCAGCATCTATACCAGAGGTAGGGGGGGATCTAATAGAGTACCTGGACCCCTGGGACGTACCAAAGTGGGCTGAGCGGCTTAAGTGGTACTTCGATCACCCGGAGGAATTGAAGCAGGCAGAGGAACGTATAAAGGTCGAGTACGCCCCCAAAGCGTGGCAGGATACGGCCAAAGCTATCTTCGGAACGGCCGAAGCGTTACTTACACCATCAAGGTCCCGCAATGGTGACATTGATAACGTCGAGTTAACAAAGAAGAACATTGGCGCGAATGCGTCTGATCTGCAAGAGCAACTGCGCATTCAGTAAGAGAGATGTCCAAGCTTCATTTCGACTTTTTGCGCCGCCAAATTTGGCGACGGCTCCCAAGAGAGTTTCGGGATGTGCTCATCTACCGGCTGGCGCTCTGGTTTGGCCCTCGGCTATCTCCCGATGCTGTGATGGAAGAGCCAATCATAGTGGTAGGCATGTTGCGTGCCGCCTCCGGAGTTGGGGCGGCCGCCCGTGCATGCCACGATGCGCTGCTGGAAGGTGGCCTGGAGGTTTACGGAATTGATCTCACTGAGATCACGCACGGCGACAAGACCTACACGGATTTTGCCTTCAAGAGTGGGAGGATCACCGGGAAGGGAACAATTCTCTTACATGCCAGCGGCCTTCACGTTCCAATAGCCATGAGTGTGTTGGGCCAGCGCGTCGTGCATAGAAAACGAATCATCGCCCATTGGTTCTGGGAACTGCCAAAAGTACCTAAGAATTGGAATTTGGCAGCCCGCTTCGTGCATGAGATATGGGTAAATAGTCATTTTGTAGCAGACGCAGTTCGCACAGTTTCCAATAAGCCGGTGCGTGTCGTCCCATATCCTCTCAAACCGCTTCAAGAGAGGAGAAATGAGAGCGCTAAGAAGTCCGATCGATTCTTCACAGTACTTCTTGTTTTTAACGTTGCATCAAACTTCACGCGGAAGAATCCCTGCGCCGCAATAACGGCTTTTAGGCGAGCTTTTGGAGATGACCCTGATGCGAGACTTATTGTAAAATATGCGAATGCAGACGTTTGGCCCGCTTCACTTCGATATATGGAAGCGGCAGCCGCCGGCGCTCGAAATGTCACGCTGATCGGCGATACGCTGGGCGATGAGGGGATGTCCAGCCTTTATGACCAAGCAGATGTTATTATGTCGCTTCATCGGTCCGAAGGTTTCGGGCTTGTCATAGCGGAAGCGATGCAGCGCGGGATTCCTGTAATTGCCACCAACTGGTCCGGAAATACTGATTTTTTTGACTCAGGTGTTGGCGTACCGGTCGGCTTCGACCTCGTGGCGGTCGAAGATCCTCAAGGCTTCTACCGTGAAAAGGAAGTCGTTTGGGCTGAACCGAAAATTGATGATGCCGCTTGCGCCTTGCGTATATTGAGATCCAACAATCGGCTTCGGGCCGAACTTGGCAAAGCTGCGTCTAAACGTGTTTTTGAGATGTATAATCCCGGTCGCTACGTCGGTGCCATTGCTGAGCTTCTGCACAAATAGCTGGGTAGTGCCAGTTTAGCTTATCATGACGTGATATCCTAGCCGCGCCGCAATATGTACTACCTCCGCCCCGCGCCCAGTGTTCCGCGTCTACAAGAAGCTGGCAAATGCGCGATATCGTCAGAGCCTCGCTGAAGAAAGGTCACGATACAGGCTCAGATACCGCTCACACATGACTTCGCCCCTAAATAAATGCTCGTAACGTGCACGGGCTGCCAAGCCCATTGCGGAGGCGACATCTGGCTGTCCGGCGAGACTTTGCATAGCTTTAGCCAGCGCGTCTACATCTCTAGGGTTTATCGCTAAACCTGTCTCGCCGTGTACATTGACATAAGTTGTCCCCGTGCCGATTTCGCAGGTAATCATAGGTTTAGCAGCACGGGCCGCTTCTAGGAGCGCCACACCGAATGCTTCCGAGCGCAGATGAGACGGAAAGACGAAGGCCCGGCAAAGTGATAGAAGAGCAGCTTTATCAAGCTCGGAAAAATGTTGGACAAGTTTGATGTGAGGGAAGCGGTAAGCCTCAATGTCCGCTGCCATTTCGCCACTTCCGGCGATCACAACAGGTAAACCAGTTTTCTTTGCAGCCTCTAACAGAAAAGGAAGCCCTTTGTAGTATCGCAGGGCCCCGATGAAGAGGAAAAAACCTTCTCCTACCTGCTGCCGCCATCGGGCCACTAATGCTTCCGGTGGCGCCACCTGATCCACCAGACCAATGGAAATGATCGAGGTCTTTCGTTTATAGTGCTTCAGCACGGTGCTGCTGGCGGCGTAATTTGGCGAAGTTGCAATGATGCGGTCCACCCGATTGAGAAATCGGAACATCAAGGGACGATAAAAATAGTTTAGCAATCGCTGGCGAACTATATCGGAATGATAGGTCACGATTGAAGGGCATTTTGGCCGCACCATTAAGTGCATTAAATCCATTAACGGCCACGGAAAATGATAATGGACGATATCTGCCCGCGCCGAGAGCTCTCGGAAAACTTTGAATGCAGACACAGATAGGCCGGTGGAGGCTACATAGAAATCACGTTTTGCCTGATAAGCACTGTGTCGGCCCACGCGGTAAGGGCCCGCTACCGGCTTATCGCTTACCGAAAGCACAGTGGTTTCGACACCGAGAGGCGCTAACCCTTCTGCGATCTGCCAGATTACGCGCTCGATGCCCGTAAAGCTGTCCGGCAGATAGGTCTTAAAAACATGAAGAACTTTCACTTAGATCGTCCCATTTAGGCGTTCCTCCTGTTCCGGCGACTATCGAGATTGCGATGGAGACATGGAGTAGCGTAGATGAGCATTCAGCGCAGACATGCAATCGATGCGCCACGAATTAAATCGTCTTTACGCGCTTTGGAAGTGGCGTCCAGGAATTGCTTCATCCTCACACGGGCATGCGTGGCACGCTGGCGAGGAGTTTTTGCGTATAAGGGTGCTGCGGGTGGGCGAGGATGTCCGCTGTCTTGCCGCTTTCCACGATCCGCCCTCGTTCGAGAATGATGATCTCCTCGCAAAGCGATGCCACGACGCCGAGATCGTGCGACACGAACAGGATGGCCATGGTTTTCGACAGTGCTCTCAACAGCTCGACGATGCGAATCCGGGTGGAGAGGTCGAGAGCGCTCACCGCCTCGTCCGCAAGGATGAGTTGGGGACGCGCGACGATCGCCCGGGCAATCGCTATGCGCTGACGCTGGCCGCCGGAAAATTCGTGCGGATAGCGGGAGATGGAGTCCATAGGAAGGCCGACGTCGTGCAGTGCGGCCTCGATCGCCGGACGATGCGGCCCGGGAATCCCGAGAGCACGAAGCGGCTCTGCAACGATACCCTCCACCTTCTGTCGGGGATCGAGAGAGGAATAAGGATCCTGAAAAACCGCCTGGACGGCACGCCGGTAGCGGCGCATGAACGCACGGTCGCCGGGTTCCAGAGCCTCCCCGTTGAAGCGGATCTTCCCCGCACTGGGCCGCGCAAGACCGAGTAGAAGTTTCAGGATCGTCGACTTGCCCGAGCCTGATTCACCAACCAGCCCGACATTCACGCCGCTCCTGATCGCGAACGAGACATCGTGCAGCACCCGCTGCTCGCGCGAATAGCCGAAGGAGACCTCTTCTACCGCGATCATGCTCATTGCGCGGGCTCCAACGCTTTGTCGAATGCGGCGGCAGCAGAAACCAGGGTGCGGGTATATTCATGCGCCGGCGCGCCGAAGACGGATGTCACCGGGCCCTGCTCGACCACTTCTCCCCGGCGCAGCACCGCCACTTTCTCGGCCACGCGGGCCACGACCGGAAGATCGTGACTGATGAAGAGGAGAGCCATACCGTTCTCGCGCACGAGATCAGACAGGAGGTCGAGGATTTCGGCTTGGGTGGTGACGTCGAGCGCGGTGGTCGGTTCGTCGGCAATAAGAAGCTTGGGCCGGCAGGCAAGCGCCATTGCGATAGCAATGCGCTGCCGCTGGCCACCCGAAATCTCATAGGGATAGGCATTCACGATACGGTCGATGTCCGGCAGCGAGACACGCTCGAGAAGATCCCGAACTTCGCGCGCGAGCGCTTTCCGGTCTAGTTTTTTTCCCTCCCGGCGATAGCGGCGGGCGAGCGGCTCGGCAACCTGTCGTCCCACCTTCATCAGCGGGTCGAGTGCCGTGAGCGGCTCCTGAAACACGGTTGCGACAGCTGCACCACGCAGCGGCAGAAGATCCTCCTCGCGCGCGCCGATCACCTGTCTGCCGTCGAGCAGAATGGAGCCTTCGGCGCGAATATCGGGCGGCAGAAGGCCGATCGCTGCAAGTGCCGTCAGCGATTTGCCGGAGCCGGATTCGCCGATCAGCCCGAGACGTTCGCCCCCCGCGATGGAAAGCGAAAGATCGCGCACCAGCGCCTGGTCACCAATGCTCAGCGTCAGGCCGTCGATGGCAAGCAGGGTCATCGCGAACGCCTCCGCGTAGGATCGCCGATGTCGCGCAGTCCGTCGGCAAGCAGGTTCATACCGATGACCAGCGAAACCAGCGCAAGTCCGGGCGCGACAGCGCCGAAGGGCGCCGTGTAGACCGTGCCCTGCGCTTCCTGGAGCAGGCGCCCCCAGGAGGCATTGGGTGGCGGCGCACCGAGACCTAGATAGGAGAGCGAAGCTTCCGCGATCACCGCCAAGCCGAACTGAAGCGCGAAATTGACCGAAAGCGTCGGCCAGATATTTGGCAGGAGATGTCTGAAGACGATGCTCGGCCAGGATGAGCCCGCGGTGCGAGCGGCGGTAATATAGTCCATTGCGAGCACCCGCTTGGCGAGGATTCGCGTGAGCCGCGCAACGATGGCCGAGATCGCGATGCCGAGCGCCAGGATAGCGGAAAGGAGGCTTGCGGTTCCGGTGGCCGCCACGACAAGCATGGCAAGGAGGAGGGTGGGAAAGGCGATGAGGATGTCGAAAGTGGCCGCCAGCGCATCATCGAGATAGCGGGTAGCAAAGGCCGCAAGAACGCCAAGCGTCACGCCGATCGCGGCAGCGATCGCCACTGCGCCGGCCCCGACGATAAGCGCGATGCGCGAGCCGATCATGATTTGCGTGAAGAGATCGCGGCCGAGCCGGTCGGTTCCCGCCCAGTGGGCCCAGGAAGGAGCCTCCAGCCGCCCGCCCGTCATGCCGGTCGGGTCATAGGGGATCCAGACAAGGGTCAGCAGAGCCACCGCCAGATGAAGGCCAACCAGCAGGAGGCCGATGCTCAAGGTGAGTGACCGCCGGGTGCGACGCGCAGAATCCTCTTGTTGTTCGGCGAGGACGGTCATCGCCTTACGCTCCCCGCTTTTTCGCGCAGGCGCGGGTCAATCCACCGTTGGGCAAGATCGGCAAAGAAGCCGATCAGGAGGACGAGCAGGGTGGAAATGAAGAGCACACCCTGAATGTTGGGATAATCGCGCTGTTCAATCGCCAGAAGCAGCATAGAGCCCAGGCCAGGCAACGTGAACACACGCTCCACCACCACCGCGCCCAGGAGCGTCGTCGCAAGCTCGATGCCCAGAATGGAAACGACCGGCACCGCGCCGTTGCGGATGCCGTGCCGAACGAGCGCCTCCGAGAAGCCGGAGCCGAGTGCCCGCGCCGTGCGCAGGTAATCGCTGCCCAGCACGTCCTGCGTCGCCGACCGGACATAACGCAACAGCGACGCGGACATGACGAGGGCGATGGTTATGATCGGAAGAAAGAGCGCGCGAAGCGCTTCGAATGGCGCTCCCCATCCGCGAGGAGGAAAGCCGCCCGATGGGAAGAGGCGCAGATTGACCGCAAAGAGCGTCACCAGGAGGATTCCCACCCAGAAGACGGGAATGGCGATGCCGAGCTGGGAGACGACGGAGATCGCACCGCCATACCAGCGATCGGCCTTCACCGCGGAGAGGATGCCGAAGGGGACTGCGATCACGACTGCGAGAAGGAAGGAAAGCAGGGTGAGCGGGACAGTGACCGAAAGACGCGCGATGATGTCGTCCAGAACCGGCGTTCGGCTGACGAAGGAGGTGCCTAGGTCGAAGCGCGCGAGGCTGGAGATGAAATGAGCGAATTGCTGCGGCAACGGCAGGTCCGACCCCACCTCACGGCGCGCCGCCTCGATCTGTGCCTGGTCGGCGCCGACCGAGACGAGAGCATTCGCGGGATCCCCCGGCAAGAGCCGCAGAAGGACGAAAAGGACGACGCTCGCCACAAAGAGCGAGAAGACGAGAATGGCGAGCCGGCGGACTATATAAGCGAGGATTGGCCCCTCCTTCCGCGGCTCGCCTCGAACGACTACTCCGCGCGCTTGGTGATGCCGTATGCGAAGAACTGCGAGTTTAGCCCATTCACGGGATAACCGCTCACTCCCGCGCTCGATACCACGATCTGCGGATAGAGATAAAGCCAGCCACTGGCGGCATCCTCCGCAATAATGCGGTTCGCCTCCTTGAGTTTTTCGACCTGTTCGGCCTCGCTGGCACTGGTTTCAGACGAGGCGATCAGCTCCACGACCTTTGGATTGTTATAGCCCCAGTAGAAGTCCGGATTGCCATAGAACACGATGTCGCGATGGTTCACATGCTCCTGCAGCGTCGCCTGGAAGTCGTGTGCCTGATAGATCTTCGTGTACCATTCATTGGCGGTGATGATGTTGATGTTCACTTTGATGCCCACCTTCGCAAGCTCGCTCTGTACGAATTGCGCGACGATCGGGTGGGGATCATAGTTCGGCGTTTCGAGGGTGAAGGTGAAACCGTCGGCATAGCCGGCTTCCGCGAGGAGCTGCTTCGCGCTTTCCGGATCATAGGGGTCGACATTGGTGAGGTCGACATACCACGGGTCCGTCGGCGGGACGAAGGACCCGATCAGCGTACCGTAATCGCCCCAGATCGAGGAAAGGAGCCTCTGTCGATCGATTGCGCGCGCGATCGCCTTGCGCACCTTCACATTGCTGAAAGGCTCGACCCGATCGTTATATGCCAGGACTTCCTTCGTGGTCGATTGTCCTTCTTCCACCACGAAGGCCGGATTGTCCTGGAATTGAGCAAGTGAATCCGGGCTTTGCACGCTGGTGATGATATCCACCGCGCCGGTAAGCAACGCGTTGTTGAGAGCGGTCGCCTCGGTGAAATAGTTGAAGGTTACACCACTATTGGCTGGCGCATCGCCCCAATAATCATCGAACGGCACCAGGCTGATGCTCGAACCGCGACGCCAGGCGTCTAACCGGTAAGGACCCGTGCCATCCTCGCCGGAGGTAAGATCCGTCGCCTTGTCGTTGACGATCCAGACATAGGTAAGATTATAGGGCAGCGATATGGAGCGCTCGGAGAGCTTGACCACGACCGTTCTGTCATCGGGGGTTTCGATCCCGGCGATGGTCGAAAGGCTCTTCTTGCGCGAGCTCTTGGAGTTTTCGGCGACAACCCGTTCGATGCTGTATTTCACGTCCGCCGAAGTGAGCGGGTCGCCGGAATGAAAGGTGACGTCGGGCTGAAGGGTGAAGGTGTAGGTCAGCCCGTCGTCGCTCATCTGGTAATCCAGCGCGAGCTTGGGCACGACCTCACCGCTGTCTTCGAGCTGGAAAAGCCCTTCATACACATTGCCGTTGAAAGCTTCGTTGATGCCTTGGCCGGCTCCAGCCGTATTGTCCAGGTTCTGCGGCTCGTAAAGCGAACCGATCCTGATGACGGCGGAGGGGTCCGTCTCACCCTCCTGCGCCTTGGCGTGCCCAAACGCCGCCAGGACCAGCATGGCAGTGGCAGCGAGAAGCTGAAGGCCATGATCCCTTCGATGCCGCGTTCTTGTCATTTCGTCTCTCCTTCTACAGCATCGGTCCGAAAACGGAATCGGTCTTCGGAAAGCACGATGCGTCGATTCAAAAACTTACAGCGTCCTTTGTGCGTCCGAATGGACGCACGGCGCTGTAGGCGCGATCCCCGGACCACGACGATCTCGTTCGGCCAGGCCGGAAGCATGGCTGGACTCTAGCCTCCGCCCAATTCCCTCGCGAGGCAATAAGGTTCCCTCTCACACGCAATTTTCGCAATGTTGATCGCCGCAAGAGCAAAGAGCGAGTTTAATTTTCCAACAGGCTCGCCCCGAGACTGGTGGCGAGCTGATCTCTGGTGCTCCACATCGGGATCGCCTACGTATGAAGGCACGCCTTGCAACAGCGCCCGAGAATCAAGTCATGGTCAATATCGTCAAGCGTTCCACCGTCGTCGGCGCCTCGCTGCCCGGCAGGGGCCAGGGAAGCGTCGCCGCGCGCTCAGGTGCAAGCCTTGATCTCGCCGGCCTGGCCTCCGAAAGCGGCATGACGCCGGTCGAGATGATGGATGCTGCCTTGGCCGGCTGCCTTGTGTTGAGCCTGCGGATCGCCGCCCGCAGCTTCGGCTGGCACGAACGGCTCGTCTCCGTGAAGGCCGATGTTCGGCATCAAAAAGCGCCTGACGCTCCATCCCGGGTTATCGCATTCGACTGCGCCTTCGAGATCGAGGGAGAGTTTTCAGCGGAAGAACGCGAAAAATTGGTCGCGGAGGCGCATCGTCTCTGCACCGTCGGCAATACGTTGGAGCGAGGCGCGCTCATTCGCGACGTAGACAAGATTCCCGATGGCGAATGATCAGACCGTGGCCTCAGCTGCCGACCATTGGGATGCGGCTAGCCTACCTTTTTCCGTAAGCCCGTAGATGCCACGCTCCACGCGGTCAAACCAACCATAGACGTTGTGGCGAAGGATCTTGGGCGCATCGGGGATCGCGGGTTTGAGATCGCGCGGTCGTTTTGGTCCTTCCGCCAAAGCGCAGGCGCAGGCGAGCGCCTGCTGACGATAGGCAGTCATGATGGGCCTTCTCGTTCCCCCGCCGGCAACGGGATCGCCCTGGCGGCGTCGGTGCTCATCCACCAGCCGCGAGCGGCGGCGGGAATCACGGCGCGGCATGGGTGCGGCCGGTCTCACCAGAATGTGCACCTCTCCATTTGAGGCAACGCCCAGCATACCGAAGCCCAGCCGGCGGCAAAGATTGCGAAAGCGCGCGTCGCTCTCCCTGCCCTTTCCGCGCATGGACAGGCGCGCCGCAAGCCACACCTCGTCGCAGGCGGCGGCACGATCGACACCCTGAAGAACCAGCTCCAGATTAAAGCTCATCTTCAGTTCGCCGATGACGACGATCGGCGGCTCGCCGTCCTTCAGGGCAACAAGATCGCAGCCGCCCACCTCCCCCTTGACGGCGAAGCCCATTCCTTCGAGGAATTTCTTTACCGGGCGGTAGAGAGAGGTTTCCAGCGCATCCTCCGACCGAATCGTCTGCGACGTGTTTCGCCCGTAGCGCGGCCATTGACAAGCCCGAGCTCAATCCGCGCCGACGCCGTGCGCCAGGACGCGCCTGTCTTCGCCGTCGCAGGGCTCTGCGCAGGCTGTCATCAGTGGGGCAGACCGAAAGCGGTAGGCTCGCCGCAGGAGCCTGCCGGCAATGATGGATTGACTTGCCTATGGTCTGAAGCAGATGCTTGTGTCATAGGCCTGCCACCACACGATCGACAGATTGCGTCGATAGCAGGCATAGAATGATTGTTTTTTGGAGACGGGGGAAATGACCCTTACGCCAGTCATCATCAGCGGTGGAGCGGGTTCACGGTTATGGCCGCTATCGAGAGATGCTCGTCCGAAACCCTTTATTGAGCTTCCGGACGGCACGAGCCTGATCGGCCGCACCTATAGCCGCGCTGCACGGCTCGACGGCGTGGAGAGGATCGTGACGGTTACCAATCGCGATCTCCTGTTCCTCACGGCCGACGCTTATGCGGATTCCACCGCACCTCGGCGCCGGAACAATTATCTCCTTGAGCCTTTCGGGCGGGACACGGCGGCGGCTGTGGCACTTGCCACGCTGCATGTGCATGAGGCGGATGGACCGCAGGGGATCCTCCTCATCCTCCCTTCCGACCATCTCATCCTTGACGAGGAGGCGTTCGCCCAAGCAGTAGGCAAGGCCTCGGAAATGGCGGGCACGGGCCGGATCGTCACCTTCGGAATCGTACCGGAAAGGCCGGAGACCGGGTATGGCTATATAGAAGCAAAGAGTGGCAAGGTGCTGCGCTTTGTGGAAAAACCTGATGCCGCGAAGGCTGCCGAATATGTCGCCAGCGGCCGCTTCTACTGGAATTCGGGGATGTTCTGCTTTCCTGCGGGCGCAATGCTGCAGGCGATGGAACAGTATTGTCCCGAAGTCCTGGCAGGTGCTCGTGCCGCCTATGATGCCGCGCGCAAGCTCCATTCGGACGATCGCGAAGTGTTCGAGATCGATCCCGAGCGTTTTAGGACCACGCCTGCGATCTCGCTGGACTATGCGGTGATGGAGAAGGCGGAGAATGTCGGCTGCATCGCGCTTGATTGCGGCTGGTCCGACATCGGGTCCTGGGCCGCGGTGGCGGAGTTGACGCCGGCCGACGAGAACGGCAACCGCTCACGCGGGGAAACCGTGCTTGAGGACACCCGGAACTCCTTCGTGCACTCCGAAGACCGCTTGGTTGGGCTGGTTGGCGTCTCGGATCTCCTCGTCGTCGACACCCCTGACGCCCTCCTCGTCGCGCACAAGGAAAAGGCACAGGAGGTGAAGCACCTGTTCAACCGGCTCAAGGAGCAGGGCCATGAGGCCGCCAAGCTTCACCGCACGGCACACCGCCCCTGGGGCACCTACACGGTGCTCGAAGAGGGAGATCGCTTCAAGATCAAGCGGATAGAGGTGAAGCCCGGTGCCCGGCTCAGCCTGCAGGCGCACCACCATCGCTCCGAGCATTGGGTGGTGGTCAGCGGCACGGCCAAGATCGTCAACGGCGATCAGGAAATCCTGCTCGCCACCAACCAGTCCACCTATATTCCCTGCGGGTTCAAGCACCGGCTGGAAAACCCGGGAATCCTGCCGCTCGTCTTGATCGAGGTGCAGAGCGGCGACTACCTTGGCGAGGACGACATCGTCCGCTTCGAGGACGTTTACGGCCGGTCGTAAGACCGGCCGCAAGGCTCTTAATCTACGTTGCTGTCGCGCTGGAAAATCCAATCGTGGTCCGGATGGTTCTTGAAGCGCCAGGCACGGCGCGGGCCGGCCATGACGTTGAGATAGTACATCTCGTAACCATAAGGCGCTCCACAAGGGTGATGGCCACGCGGGACGAGAACCACGTCGTGGTTTGACACGGCCATGGTTTCGTCCAGGCTGCCATCCTCGGTGAAGACCCGCTGGAAGCCGAAGCCCTGCGGGGGGTTGAGGCGGTGGTAATAGGTCTCTTCCAGATATGTCATTCTGGGGAAATCGTCCTCGTCGTGGCGATGCGGCGGATAGGACGACCAGTTGCCCTGGGGCGTATAGACCTCCGTCACCAGGAGGCTGTCGGCGACATCGCGCTCCTCCATGGCAATGTTGTGGATGTAGCGGGTGTTTGCTCCTTTCCCGCGCTCCAGCAACGAAATTCCGGCCGGCCCGATCACCTGCGCATCGTGCCCATCCTTTCCCGGGGCGGAGCAAACGGCGAGTATGCAATCCGTTGTCGCCGTTGCCGACCAGCGTGAAGCGTTCGGGATGTAAACTGCATGCGGCGGACGGCGCTCGAAGACGTCCATCCGATCGCCCAATTCACCGAGGCTCTTTCCGCCCGCTGCGATCTCCGCCTTGCCTTCCACCAGCACCAGGATAACCTCCCGGTCGCCGGTCTCCTCCTGGGCCGACTCGCCTGCTTTGAGGCGGTAGAGGCCGAAACCCACATAGCTCCAGCCGGCAGAGCGGGGCGTGATGTCGTGCACCTTGCCAGCTGCGCCGACGGGCTTCACCAACAGCTTTGCCATCTCGTCTCTCCTATTCCGTCTTGTTCCCGGCGTCGGGCTTGAAATCGAAGAGAAAGCCCCAGATGCAGTAGACGCCGAGACCGACAAAGAGCGTGCCCCAGAACGGCGCGCCCATCGTGAACTCGAAGATGCCCCAGCCTAGGCAGATCGCTATGATGGCCAGCCTGAGCCAAAGCGGGCGGAAGAATGGATGGTTGAGATCGAAGAGCTTGTGCATTGAGCGAATATAGACGGTGTTCAGATCCGGTCCAGCCCGGCCATCCGCGCCGCCTTTTGCAGCGCCTTCAGTCCCATGGACTGATACGTCACCGGGTCGGCCTTGAGCGGGTCCTGCTCGGCCTCGATGACCAGCCAGCCGTCGTAACCATGCTTTGCAGCGACCTCCAGCACGGGTTCGAAGGCGAGCGCGCCTTCGGGATCGCCGGGAACCGTGAAGACGCCGCGCCTCACCCCTTCGAGGAACGAAAGGCCCAGACCTTCCACTTCCTTCCGAACCATCGGCCGCACGTTCTTCGCATGGATATGGCGAACGCGGTGCATATAGGCGCGGGCAAGTTCAACGGGATCCGAGCCGCCGAACCAGGCATGGCCAGTATCAAGCAGAAGCTTGGTGGCTGGGCCGGTGCCGGCCATAAGGCGGTCGATCTCATTGCGGGTCTGCACGATCGTGCCCATGTGATGGTGGTAGACGAGGTCGATACCCTGCGCCGCGCAATATTGCGCGATCGCTTCGACCCCCATGCAGAAAGCCGGCCAGCGATGTTCCTCAAGCACGGGCTTGTTCCTGAGCGGAATCGCGTCATTGCCGTGGATTGCGTTCGAGGTCTCACAAACGATGCAGACCTCGCAGCCATTCGCCTTCAGCATGTCGAGATGCGGCTGGATTGCCCGCTTCTCCGCCTCGATGTGGTTCACGAGGAGATTGAGCGAGTGCCAGCCGGAAATGAAGACGAGCCCGTGCGCGGCCAATACTTCCTTCAGCGCCTGGCCGTCCGAGGGCATCTTGTGGCCTTTCTCGATCCCCTGGAAGCCGATCTCTGCCGCTTCGCGCAGACATTGCTCCAGCGGTATGTGCGCGCCGATGGTCTGATCGTCGTCATTGGACCAGGCAATGGGGTTGGTTCCGTAGCGGACCATTCAGTTCCTCTCCTTGAGCGCGGCTTCGTATTTCTCGCGCGCCCTCCTCACTTGCTCGCGGTCCGATACCTCCGGCACGGCCACATCCCACCAGTGGCCGCCCGCTTCCGTTGAAGGATAGGGATCGGTGTCGATAACGATCACGAAGGGCCTCTCTGCTTCCCGCGCCCGGACCAGCGCATCCTCCAGCTCAGCGATGGAGCCGGCCTTCTCAGCATGTGCCCCCATGGACGCGGCGTGCGCCACGAAATCGATCTGGGAGGGATTCACGTGATGGGCGTGGTCGAGCAGATTGTTGAACTCGGCGCCGCCGGTCGAACGCTGCAGCCGGTTAATGCAGCCGAAGCCGCGATTGTCGGTGATGACAACGGTGATCTTGATGCCCATCATCACCGCAGTGGCGAGCTCCGAGTTCATCATCATGTAGGAGCCGTCGCCTAGCATCACGACCACGTCACGGTCGGGATCGGCCATCTTGATGCCCATGCCGCCGGCAATCTCGTAACCCATGCAGGAATAGCCGTATTCCATATGGTAGGACATCGGCCGGCGAGCCTTCCAGAGCTTGTGGAGCTCGCCCGGCATGGTGCCGGCGGCACACATCACAACAGTGTTATCTGTTGCGGCACGCTGGACCGCTCCGATCACCTGCATGTCGGTGGGAAGCGCATTGGTTTCCGTGGGGGCCGCGGTCACGGCATCGGCGGCTTCGAACCACTCCGCCTTCAGTGACATGGGCGGTGGCTCGAAGCGCTTGTCACCGAGCGCCCGCCATAGCGTCTCCAGCCCGACACAGGCATCCGCGCAGATCGGCAGCGCTCCGTGCTTCACCGCATCATAGGCGTTTACGTTCAAGCTGATGAGCTTGCGCCCGGGCTGGGAGAAAAGCGACCAGGAGCCGGTGGTAAAATCCTGGAAGCGGGTGCCCACCCCGATGATCACGTCGGCTTCGGCGCAGCGGATATTGGCGCTTGAGGAGCCGGTGACGCCCACGGGGCCGAGATTGAGCGGGTGATCCCAGGGCAGCGACGATTTTCCGGCCTGGGTTTCAACCACCGGGATCTGATGCGCCTCAACGAAAAATTGGAACGCCTCATAGGCCTGGGAATAGTGCACGCCGCCGCCGGCCACGATGACGGGCGCCTTCGCCGCCGCGATGATCCTTGCAGCCTCTTCGATCTCCACCGGATCCGGCTGGACCCGGCGCATCCGCCAAACCTTAGGCTCGAAGAAGCTCTCCGGCCAGTCATAGGCTTCAGCCTGAACGTCCTGGCAGAAGGCGAGTGTCACCGGTCCGCAATCCGCTGGGTCCGTCATCGTTCGGAAGGCGCGGGGGAGCGCCGTCAAGAGCTGCTCCGGCCGCGTGATGCGGTCGAAATAGCGCGAGACCGGGCGGAAGCAGTCGTTGACGCTCACCGTGCCGTCCCCGAAATCCTCGATCTGCTGCAAGACCGGGTCCGGTCCGCGCCCCGCGAAAACGTCCCCCGGGAGAAACAGCACCGGCAGGCGATTCACATGCGCAAGGGCCGCGGCCGTCACCATATTGGTAGCGCCCGGGCCGATGGAGGAGGTCACGGCCATGGCCCGCCTGCGGCCCAACTGCTTGGCATAGGCGATGGCCGCATGCGCCATGGATTGCTCGTTGTGACCGCGATATGTGGGCAGTTTTTCCCGAACGGCATAGAGCGCTTCGCCCAGAGCGGCCACGTTTCCGTGGCCGAAGATCGCCCAGACACCTGCGATGAACGGCTTTCCATCCTCGTTCAACTGCGCCGCGATATAGCGCGTCGCGGCCTGGGCGGCGGTAAGCCGGATCGTCTTCATGGAGCCCTCCCTCTCCTCGCCCGCGAGCGGTCCCAAATCTCGCACAGGCTGCGATAGTTCTTCGCCATTGCGGCGACTGCTTCCTGGTCGCTCATCTCGCCTCTCAGCCAGCGCCGCGCCGCGTCAGAAAAGATCGTGCGGCCTACGGCAAAACCCTTCACCAGATCGAAGCCGGCGGCAATGCGGAAACTCTCTTCCAACTCTTCCGCCGGAGCATCGAGCCCCAGCACGACAATGCCGCGGGCGTGGGCATCGTGGCGCCTGACGGCCTCACAGGCGTTGGACCAGGCTTCCGTCGATGTCATCGGCTCCAGCTTCCACCAATCGGGAAAAACGCCAATCTCGTAGAACCGCTCGATAACGGCGGCAGCGGTCTGGTCGTCGGTCGGCCGCACCTTGGACGGGATGATCTCAAGAAGCATTTCCAACCGGTTGCGGCGTGCGGCGGCAAAAAGGCGACGCACCACATCTTCCTGTTCGGCCTTTATTTCGTGATCGTCGTCCGGGTGATAGAAGCAGAGCACCTTCACCACGTGCTCCAGAGGCCATTCGACAAGGCCGCCGAAGTCCGGCCCCAGGTCGGGCTCCAGCTTCAGCGGGCGCGAGCCCGGCCACTCCACCGGGCGGCCGACCCAAAGGTCGGTGCCTGCAGCGCGGAACAGCGCTTCCCGACCGAACCGGCTGTCACAGAGGATACCGTAGCCGTGCTGGCCGGCCGCCACCTCGAGGGCCGCCTCCAGGCAGAGCACCTTGAACCCCTCGATGCGCTCATGCGGCGCGCCCGCGGCATCCGCCATTTCCTCCAGCTGCTTGCGATGGTCGAAAGCGAAGACGCGCAGTTCCGGCCAATACCCGTTGCGATTGGTCGACCAGTGCACCTGCTCAAGCGCCGTGTCCTTGCGCAGGGCACGGTTTCTGATCCCGGTGCGAAAGAAATATTGCAGCTCTTCCCATGAAGGATAGGCCGGCGTGCAGCCATGCCGCGAAACCGCAAAGGCGCCGCAGGCATTCGCGTATTTCAGCGTGGTCGGCCAGTCTTCGCCGGAAAGCCAGCCTTTGAGCAGGCCGGCCATAAAGCCGTCGCCTGCGCCCAGCACGTTGAAGACCTCGATCGGGAAATGCTCGCCTATTTGGCCTTGGTCGAGCGTGTCGGGGATTTCGCCCGTGAAGGCGGTGGCGCCCATTGGACCGCGCTTGCAGACAAGCACCGCATTGGTCAGCTTCCTCACGGTGCGCAGCGCTTCGATCGTGTTCGTCGAGCCGCCGGCAATGTGGAATTCCTCCTCCGTGCCGACGATCAGATCGAAGAGCGGCAGCGTCTTCTGCAGCTTGGCCGTCACACGCTCGGATTCGATGAAGCGGCTTTCGCCGGCGCCATGGCCTGCGAGCCCCCAGAGATTGGGCCGGTAATCGATGTCGAGCGCCGTTAGCCCGCTATTCTCGCGCGCAAGCCTCAACGCCTTCAGGACGGCAGCCTCGGTGCGCGGATGGGACAGATGGGTGCCTGTCGCGCAGACGCACCTCGCCTCGGCGATGAAGGCTGGGTCGATGTCTTCCTCGCAGAGCGCCATATCGGCGCAGTTCTCGCGATAGAATATGAGCGGAAACTGGTTCTGGTCGCGGATACCAAGGAGGACCAGCGCGGTGAGCCGTTCGGGGTCGGTCTTCACCCCCCGCACATCCACCCCCTCGCGCTGCAACTCCTCGCGGATGAAGCGGCCCATATGCTCGTCGCCCACGCGCGTGATCAGCGCCGATTTCAGCCCCAGCCGCGCAGCGCCCGCCGCTATATTCGTCGGCGAGCCACCGATATATTTGTTGAAGGAGGCCATGTCCTCCAGCCGACCGCCCACCTGCGCACCATAAAGATCAACCGAGGAGCGGCCGATGGTGATGACATCCAGCCTCTTTGCCACGTCCCCTCCTCCCTGGTTGGCCGGTTGCCGGCTCCGAAACGCTCATCCAGCGGTCTACCACTGTTGACCTACTTGGTTCAAGAAATGGAAAATATGTTCTATATTATCCAGAATATCAATCAGAAATTCCATTTACTCCCGTGCCGCCTGCCGCCCCCACTGCTACCACCAACGCCACTGCGAGAGAGAGAGTAGCGGAAAGAGAGCGGAAATCTCCGAAATCCGCTTCCTGGACCGTCAGGAGGAGCGGTGTCACCGGTCGCAATGGACTGGCTGGCGAATCCGTGATCGCCACGACATGTGCACCCGCCCGACGGCCTGCCTCCGCCAGTTCGACAGTTTCGTGCGTATAGGGCGCGAAGGTGATGGCGATCACGGCATCGCCCGGGCGGATTGCATGACGGCTGTCGAGCTTGCCGACACTATCGTGCAGCATGGTCGGCACATTCATCTTCTCGAACGCGTAAGCGAGATAGGAGGCGACGGAAAAGGCGCGACGCATTCCAACGATATGCACCATGTTGGCCTCTGAAAGGGTCTTGATCGCCGTATCGAGCGTGCGGGGGTCGATCGTTTTTGCGAGGTTTTCCAAGGAGAGGCGGCCCGCCTCGATGAATTCCGCCAGAAGAGCCGAGGGGCTTCCGGCGCCCGTCGCACGCAGCTTCTGGAGCCGTGTCGAATAGTCAGGCCAGCTTTGGGTGTAGGTTTCGCGAAAGAGGCGCTGCATTTGCGAATACCCGGAAAAACCCAGCACCTGGCAAAAGCGCATAAAGGCCGACGGCTGCACTCCCGCCCCGTCCGCCATCTCCGCGACCGTCGAGACCGCCACCCGATCCGGATTCGTGACCAGATAATCGGCACACTGCTTCAGCCGTTTGGGCAGATTGCCCGAAACCTGGTGAACACGATCGAGCAATTCCTCAATATTGGCCGGTGCGGAAACCGCGTCCATGCATCCCTCGCATATTGACAAAACAACCATCCCAATCCTAACCGTTTTGGAATAAAAATTCCACTTCGGCGGCGGCAAGGAGGAGTAGCATGCCAGGGGTCGGGATTGGACTCATCGGCACCGGCTTTATGGGTAAAGCGCATGCGCTGGCCTATCGGGCTGCCAGACCCGTGTTCGGGGACGTGCCCGAAGCGCGGCTGGAGCTTCTTTGCGACGTTCCCGGCGACAAGGCGCGAGCCATGGCCGAGCAGTTCGGCTTTGCCCGCGCGACTGACGACTGGCGGCAGCTCATGTCCGACCCGCGCGTGGACATCGTTTCGATCACAACGCCGAACAGGATGCATCGCGAGATGGCGTTGGCCGCCATCGCTGCCGGCAAGCACGTCCATTGTGAGAAGCCTATGGGGCTCACGCTGGCCGATGCCGAAGAGATGGCCGCCGCTGCCGCAAAGGCCGGCGTGAAGACCATGGTCGGCTACAACTACATCAAGAACCCTGCCTTCCAGCATGCCTGCAGGCTGGTGCGTGACGGCGCCATCGGACGGCCGATTCATTTCCGCGGTTGGGTGGACGAGGATTACCAGGCTGATCCGGACGCACCCTGGACCTGGCGAGCGCGTCCGGAAGAAGCGGGGTTAGGTGCGCTTGGCGATCTCGGTTGCCATCTGGTCTCCATGGCCTACGGCTTGATCGGCCCAATCGAAAGCCTCGTCGCCGACATGCAGACGGTGCACAAGACCCGCGCCCTCCCCGGCAGCAGCGAGCGCAAAGCCGTGGAAAACGAAGATGTCGCGAGCGCACTCCTGCAATTCAGGAACGGTGCCCATGGCTCCATCTCCACCTCACGCACTGCTTGGGGCCGCAAGAACAGGCTGGGATGGGAGGTTCACGGCACAAAAGGCACGCTCGTCTTCGACCAAGAGCGCATGAACGAATTGCAGATCTATCAGAATGACGGCAATCCGGCGGCCCAGGGTTTCAAGACTATCCTGACCAGCCCGGCACACCCGCCCTACGGCTCGTTCTGCCCTGCGCCCGGCCACCAACTCGGCTTCAATGATCTCAAAGTGATCGAAACCGGAGCCTTCCTACGTTGGGTCGGTGGCGGCGAGAAATCCTCACCCGATTTTTCCGAGGCGCTCGAATTCGAGAAGGTCATCCACGCCATGGCACTTTCGGCACGGGAGCGGCGGA
Source organism: Chelativorans sp. J32 (assembly GCF_000518985.1). GTDB lineage: Bacteria > Pseudomonadota > Alphaproteobacteria > Rhizobiales > Rhizobiaceae > Chelativorans. Next base: position 101,541 of record NZ_JAEQ01000007.1, on the reverse strand, counting down.
GGGTGGAGTTGGCTTGACCAATGCTCCGCAGCGGATCGGGCGATGACCGATCCGCATGGAGCGTTGCGAATCAACGTTGAGCTTTGACTTCCGTCGCGACCTTCTGGCCGCCTTCACCCTGGTCGTAGGTGATAACAACCGTGTCGCCGATCTTCACGGTATCGGGGCTGAACGTCTCGGGCAGGACATACTCGCTCCCATCCTGCAGCTTGAGTGTATTGCCGCGTTCGTTGATGTCCTGAACGACACCGGTGACCTCCTCTGCCAGACCGGGCAGAGCGGAAACAGCAAGCAGTGTCGCGGCGCCAATCGCAGTGATAAGCTTCCTCATGGATCTCTCCTACTCTTCAAAAGAACATTGCCGCCGCGTCCGGTAGGCGGCCTCCATCTTCTAACCTTCGGAGAGGAAAAAGGTTCAGCGCTTTAGGGGTGGTCACCACCCGACCACCCCGAAAACCAACAAGATGTTGTCTGGAACCCGGCTGAGAATGTCAGCCCAGGACTTCCGCCACCTTCACGGCTCGCCCCTCTCGCAGCGAGAGATAGGCCGCCTCGGCGAGCGCCAGCGCACGCAGTCCGTCCTCCCCGGAAGGTGAAGCGGGTTTGCCGCCCGCGAGCGCGGCAATGAAGGCGGCGATCTCCGCCGCATAGGCCTCCGTGTAGCGCGTCATGAAGAAATCGTGGAGCGGCGGCCTGGTGTAACCGGCACTGGTCGCGATTTCGATCGAGACCGGCCGCTGGTTTTCAGCCGCAACGGCGCCCTTGGAGCCGTGCACCTCAATGCGCTGATCATAGCCGTAAGTCGCCCGGCGCGAGTTGGAGATCGAGCAATGCTTTCCGGAAGGGGTCGTCAGGACAACGGAGACGCTGTCATGGTCTCCCGCCTCTCCAATCTCCGGATCGACCAACACAGAAGCCGTCGCAAACACCGTATCTGGCTCCTCCCCGAGGAGAAAGCGGGCCATGTCGAAATCGTGAATCGTCATGTCCCGAAGGATCCCGCCGGAGGAGCGTATATAGCTCACGGGCGGCGCTCCCGGATCGCGCGAGGTGATCTGCACCATCTCCACTTTGCCGATCTTTCCCTCGTCTATCGCCGCGCGCACCGCTACAAAATGCGGATCGAAACGGCGATTGAAGCCCACCATGAGGGTGGCTCCGGTTTCCTTCACCACCTTTAGGCAGGCTTTCACGCGCCCCAGATCGAGGTCGATCGGCTTCTCGCAGAAGATCGCCTTGCCGGCCCGCGCGAAGCGCTCGATCAAGTCGGAATGGGTGTCGGTCGGCGTGCAGATCACCACCGCATCAATGTCCACCGCCCGTTCGATCTCGTCGATCGTGCGGACCTCGCAGCCATATCTGGCGGCTATGTCCTCGGCTGCCGATTGCACGGCATCCGCTACGGCCACGAGCCTTGCATCCGGGTTTGAGGTGATCGCCTTGGCGTGAACCTTGCCTATACGACCCGCGCCAAGCAGACCGAATTTAACTGTCATGGAATTCCTCGCTGAGAAACATGATGCAAATGGAGTGATACGGTCTCGAGCCGAACTCAGATGAAGGCTGCCTCCTCCCCCACGCCTGTCTTGACGCCCGTAATCAGGGAGACGATCTCGTTACCGTCCGTCTTGTTCCTATCCACCGCGCCGACGATACGGCCGCGGCGGAAGATCCAGATGCGGTCCACCAGATCGAAAACCTGCCGCAGATTGTGGCTGACGAGGATCAGGGGCACTCCGCGTCTCTTGAGGCCCCGGATGATGTTCTCCACCTGCGCTGTCTCCTGCACGCCGAGCGCTGCCGTAGGCTCGTCCATGATAATCAGCTTCGACGCGAAGCTTGCCGATCGGGAGATCGCCACGCATTGCCGCTGTCCGCCCGACATGTTGCGGATTTTGTTTCTGAGGTCCGGGATCTTCACCCCCGTCGCCCGCAGCGCCTCCTCCGTGCGCTCCATCATCTTGCGTTCGTTCAAAAAGCTGAAAGGGCCGAGATTGAAATAGATCTCTTCGCGGCCGAGAAAGAGATTAGCGGGCACATCCAGATCGTCCGCAAGCGCCAGGTTCTGGAACACGGTCTCAATGCCGGCATCCCGCGCCTCGATCGGGCTCTTGAAATGCACCTCCTGCCCATCGAAGAAAATCGTGCCGCTTGTGGGCTGCTCCACCCCCGTGATCTGGCGCACGAAGGTGGATTTGCCAGCGCCGTTATCGCCGACCACGGCGACATGCTCGCCTTCGCGCAGCTCAAAATTGGCCTCCTCCAGCGCGCGCACGCCGCCATAGTGTTTCGTCAGGGCTTCCGTGCGCAGGATGATCTTTCCGTCCATCTTCGCCTCCTAGATCCGGCCGCGCAGGCGCTGGCGGTAGACGTCGAGCACCACGGCGCCGACAATGATGATGCCCATGATGATCTCCTGGTAATAGGCGCTCACCCGGATGAAGGTGAAACCGGAGGTGATCACGCCGAAGATGATCATGCCGAGCGTGGTGCCGATGATCGATCCACGGCCGCCCGTGAGGGAGGTGCCGCCGATCACGGTCATGGCGATCGCCTGTAGTTCGTACATCAAGCCCATGCCGCCCTGGGCGGTCTGCCCGCGCGCCGAGAGCACGATGCCTGCGAGCGCAGAAAGGCCGCCGGCAATTGCATAGACCAGCATCAGATGCCGCTCGACATTGATGCCGGACACGCGTGCAGCCTGCTCGTTGGAGCCGACCGCATAAGTGCGCCGGCCATAAAGCGTATATTTGAGCAGGATGTGAAAGAGCACCGCCACGATGGCGAAAATGATCACCGGCATCATGCCCTGCCCGATCGAGGCATAGCTCTCGGTCGGAAAAGAAACCGGCTGCCCGCGTGTGTACCAATTCGCCACGCCGCGCGCCGTCACCATCATGCCGAGTGTGGCGATGAAGGGAGGTATCTTGGTGTAGGCGATCAAAACCCCATTGATCAGTCCGGCCAAAAGACCGACTCCGAGACCAATGGCGACTGGAACGATGACCGGCAGGTCGGTGAGCGAGGGGTAGACCGCGCGGGCGTTGGAGGAGACCTGCGCGAAACTCATGGCGATGAATGCCGTCATGGCCAGCACGGAGCCCGACGAAAGATCGATACCTCCAGTGATGATCACCTGCGTCATGCCGACGGCAATGATTCCGATCACCGAAACCTGAAGGATGATGATGCTGACGCGCTGCAGGTTGAACAGGAAGCTGTCGCCGCGCACGAACCAGCCGAGCAGTTCGAATATCCCCGCGATAACAAGGAGGCCGATGAAGACATTGAACTCGGGCGGCAGGACGCGCCGCTTCGGCTCGCCCACAGCGGTCGTCGTTGTTGTCGTGGCCATGACTACCTCCCGGAGCAGTGCCATCCGGGCCCCCTTGGGGCCCGGCCGCTTCGCCCATCAAGCGGCCGCGCTTCGGCGCCGCTATTGTCGCCCGTGGAGCGATCGCCTGTGATCAGTTCTGACCCATATACTTGTCCATGTTTTCAGGCGTCACCAGCTCGAAGGGCACCCACACCACATTGCCGAGCTTCTCGCCTTGCGAGAGCTTCAGGGCTGCATCCACGGCGCCGCTGCCCTGTGCGGCGGCGTTCTGGAAAACCGTCACGTCGAGATCTCCCGCTTTCATGGCCGCAAGCGCGTCGGGGGTCGCGTCCACGCCACCCACAACGACGTCTTCCATGGACATGCCGGCCGCCTTCATGGCTTGGATCGCACCGAGAGCCATCTCGTCATTGTTGGAGACGACCGCATCGAATTCCACGCCAGCGGAGAGCCAGTTGTTCATGAGGTCGGTCGCCTCCGTGCGGTACCAATTGGCGGTCTGCTCCTCGACGATCTTCATGAAGGAGCATTCGTCCGTGGCGATCACATCGTGGATGTCCTGTGTGCGCTGTCGCGCTGCCTGATTGTTGAGCTGGCCCATCAGTACCACGATGTTCGCGCCATCTCCTTTGCCTTTCTCTTTCAGGAGCCGACAGACTTCCTTCGTCTCCAGGGTGCCAGAATCCACCTCGTTCGAGCCGACAAAGGTCTGGTTGTCGGGCAGGCTGTCCAGGTTCGCAGGCTGCCGATTTACATAGACCAGAGGGATGCCCGCATCAGCTGCGATCTTCGACTGGGCGGCCGTGGCGTCCGTGTCCACCGGATTCACGATAATCGCATCAACGCCGGAAGCGATGAAATTCTGGATCTGGCTCAACTGCTTGGCCGGATCCTTTTCAGCCACCTCGATCTGCACCTCGACGCCCTTCTCCTTTGCATAATCGGCAATGCCGTTGCGCAGGATTGTGAGAAAGTTGTCGAGCTCCGACATGGAGACACCGATCGTCTGTGCGAAAGCCGACGATGTCAGAACGGCCGAGAATGCCACTCCTAACAGAAACTTCTTCATTTCCTTGCTCCTCCTCACGATCGGTGTCCGGCTGCACCACTCCCTTGCCGGAATCCTCCGCGACCCTTCCATGTCGCTCCTGACAAAAAATAGAACGCCCTCATCATCGAAGGGTCAATATGAAATTTCTATTCCATTCCTTTCCAGGGGGTCAAGCTATCCCCCTTGCATGGCGCCAAGCCATAAGCCGCGGCTGGGGCAGATGGAGCGAACCAGGCGCAGCGCCGACGCCTGAGTACACACCGCAAGTGGGAACATGGCCTGTTCATGGCCGCTCCGCGAGGGTTTAGCGTCGAGAATGATCCGCCAGCCCGCCACGGTCAACGCATCCCTGCGGCGTAGCCTGCAAGGAATTGCCGGGTCTTAGCCATTGGCTTCATGCCCGGCTGGTATTAAGACGTGGCGTCCTTTGGAGCAGCAGTCTCCTGCGCCTCATCCAGCATAGTTGGAACGCCCATGACCGAGAAGACATTCGACATCACCCTCTCCTGCGAAGACCGGCCAGGTATCGTGGCCACGGTGACGACGGAACTCGCGGCGCTTGGCGCTAACATCGCCGAATCCAATCAGTTCTGGGACCAGCGGACGAACCGCTTTTTCATGCGCATCTCCTTCACGGTGCCGGAGACGATCGATCGCGACACGATCGCACGTGCGCTGGAGCCGGCAATTGCGCGCTTCGATATGCGAACTGCGCTCGCCGACCGCTCCCGGAAGCCCAGAATCATCATCATGGTCTCAAAATTCGACCACGCGCTTCTCCATCTCCTCTATCAGATCCGGGTGGGCTGGCTCGATGCAGAGGTGGCGGCGATCGTATCGAACCATGAGGATTCCCGGCGCACAGCCGACGCCGAGGGCATTCCCTATCACTGCTGGCCGGTGACGAAGGCGAACAAGGCGGAGCAAGAGGAGAAGCTGCTTGCGCTGTTCCGGGAAACCGGCTCGGATCTGATCATCCTGGCCCGCTACATGCAGGTGCTTTCGGACGGGCTTTCGAGCCGGCTGTTCGGCAAGATCATCAATATCCATCATTCCTTCCTGCCGAGCTTCAAGGGCGCGAAGCCCTACCATCAGGCGCATGAGCGCGGCGTCAAGCTGATCGGCGCGACGGCGCACTACGTGACACCGGACCTGGATGAGGGCCCGATCATCGAGCAGGAAACGGAGCGCGTAACCCACGCGATGAGCCCCGATGATTTCGTAGCGGCCGGTCGGGATATCGAGAGCCGGGTGCTGGCGCGGGCCGTCAAGCTTCATCTTGAAAGCCGCGTGATGCTGAACGGAATGAAGACGGTGGTGTTCGCGAAGGGGTGAGCCGAGGCTTACCCTATCTCGATTTCACACCAGTGCCTGTACGGCCTGTCGGGCGTGACAAGGCAGGATGGGAAATGGGGATGGTTGATGGCATCCGGAAAATGCTGGTCCTCGAGGCAGACGCCCGCGAAGCGAGGATAATGCTGCCCGCCGAGGCCAGGAACTGAAAGATTGATCTTGCTGCCCGTATAGAGCTGCAGGCCCGGCTGGTCGGTCTTGAGCGTGAGCGTGAGTGAATCGTCCGGTGCCCTCAGGATCGCCACCGGGTCGGAAAGATCGCGCCCGGTATCGAGAACGAGATTGTTATCATAAGCGATTGGCTCGCCCTGCGGATCGCAGAGCGGACGCGGTTTCCGGAAGTCGAAATGGCTCCCGGCCACAGGTTCGATCCGGCCCGTCGGTATCAGGTCCGCGCTTCGCACCGTGTACGCGTTGGCTGCGAGCCACAATGTGTGGTTTCGAACATCACCTTCGCCTAGGAGGTTGAAATAGTTATGCTGGAAGATGTTGACCGGGGTACGCGCGTCAGTCGTCGCGTCGATATCGATCTCCAGGGCCTTCCCCCTGAGCCTGTAGATCACCGAAACATCCAGCTTTCCGGGGTAGCCCATTTCTCCGGCGGGGCTCGTCAGCGTGAGGCGGACGGCATCGTCCGACAACGCCTCCATCTCCCAGACCTGATTGCTCAGCCCCCTCTCTCCGCCATGGAGATGATGCGTGCCTTCATTCGCCTGGAGCTGGTACTCTTTTCCGTCCAATGCGAAGCGAGCATCGGAGATGCGGTTTCCCACCCGACCGACAATCGCCCCAAAATAGGGGCTGTGCTCAAGGTAATCCTCGAAACGGTCGAACCCCAGTACGACGCTTCGCATGTCACTGCCGACCGGTACCTGCCAGTCGCGGACGATAGCGCCATAGTTGATGACGGAGATGCGGACGCCAGCTTCACTGGCAAGCGTCGCCTCGAAGACGTCTCGTCCCTCGTGAACGGCAATCTTCCTCGGCTCGGCCGCCATATGTCTCCTCCTCTTCCTCAAGCATCAGAGACTTCGGCGACAAACGGGCAATCGTCAATTCCCAAAAACGCAAGGGTGCAACGACGAGAGCGCATGGCAGCCCCCCTTCAGGCGCACTTGCCTTTTCTAAAGGGAGTCCAATCTCGTCCAGGCAGCGTCATTCTGGGAGGAGCGCACGCAGGCATGGATGAAGCGCATGCCTTCGAGCCCGTCTTCGGCGGTGGGCAGCATCAATTCGCCGGAAACCGACGCGCCGCTTTGAAGAGCGCGTATGGCCCCGGCCGCCTCGGTGTAAAGCGTGGCGAAGGCCTCCAGATAGCCTTCGGGGTGACCTCCCGGAATGCGGGTGACGGCGGCAGCCGCAGGCCCCGCCCCGGCGCCGCCGCGCGTCAGCAGACGCTTCGGCTCACCTAGTGGCGTGAACCAAAGATAATTGGGATCGGCCTGCACCCATTCCAGCCCGCCCCTGGTCCCGTAAACCCGGAGTTTCAATCCGTTTTCGTTTCCTGGCGCTACCTGGCTCACCCAGATCATGCCCTTGGCGCGTTTCCCATCGCGCTCGGCGAAGCGCAGCATCACATGGGCATTGTCATCGAGCTGCCGGCCAGCGACGAAGCGATCGAGATCGGCCGCCACGCTCTCAGCGCGCAGACCGGTGACGAAGGTGACCAGCTGATAGGCGTGGGTGCCGATGTCCCCCGTTGCCCCCCCCGCTCCCGAACGCGTCGGGTCCGTGCGCCAGGATGCCTGCTTGTTGCCGGTCTGCTCCACGGGTTCGGCCAGCCAGTCCTGCGGATATTCCGCCTGGACAAGGATGATGTCGCCGAGCCTACCCTCGCCGACCATCTGCCGCGCCTGACGGATCATCGGATAGCCGGAATAATTGTGGGTGAGCACGAAGAGCTTACCGCTCTTCTTCACCGTCTCTACCAGCGCCTTCGCGTCATCCAGGCTTGAGGTCAGCGGCTTGTCGCAGATGACGTTAATTCCGGCTTCCAGGAACGTCTTTGCCGCCGGATAATGCATATAGTTGGGGGTGACGATGCTCACCGCCTCGATACCGTCCAGCCTTGCAGCCTCCTTCTCGGCCATTTCGTAGAAACTGCCATAGGAGCGGTCAGGATCGATGCCCAATTCAGCTCCCGATGCCTTCGCACGCTCCGGATCGGAGGACAGTGCTCCGGCGACGAGTGCGAAATGGCCATCGAGACGAGCGGCCATGCGATGAACGGCACCAATGAACGCGCCCTGCCCGCCACCCACCATACCGAGTCGGATCGGTCTTCCAGTGGCTGTCGTCGTGGATGCGGAGACCATGTCTTCCTCCTTGTTCAACCGATACCAAGCATGGCCCGCAGGCTCGAACGGTCACGCTTGCCGGCGGCAAAATCATCGAATGCCTTCTCGGTCACGCGGATGATGTGATGCTCGATGAAGGGCGCGCCTTCAGCTGCGCCCTGTTCCGGATCTTTCAGCGCGCACTCCCATTCGAGCACGGCCCAGCTGTCATAACCATATTGGGCGAGCTTGGAGAAGATGCCCGTGAAATCCACCTGTCCGTCGCCGAGCGAGCGAAAGCGGCCGGCACGTTTCACCCAAGGCTGATAACCGGAGTAGACCCCCTGGCGACCGTCCGGATTGAATTCGGCATCCTTCACGTGGAAGGCCGAAATGCGTTCGTGGTAAAGGTCGATGAAGGCAAGATAATCGAGTTGCTGCAACAGGAAGTGGGAGGGATCGTAATTGATCGCGCAGCGCTTGTGGCCGCCAAGCTTATCGAGGAACATCTCGAAGGTCGCGCCGTCAAAGATATCCTCGCCGGGGTGCAGCTCAAAGGCTACATCCACCCCGGCGTCCTCATAGGCGTCGAGGATCGGTTTCCACCGGCGCGCGAGCTCCGTGAACGCCTCTTCGATGAGCCCTTCCGGCCGCTGCGGCCAAGGATAAAGATAGGGGAAGGCAAGCGCGCCGGAAAAGGAGACGCTGACATCCAGCCCAAGATTGCGGGAGGCCTTGGCGGCATGAAGCATGTGATCCACCGCCCATTCCTGCCGCGCCTTCGGATTGCCGTGGACGCTTTCCGGCGCGAACCCGTCGAAGGGCATGTCATACGCAGGATGCACCGCGACAAGCTGCCCGATCAAATGGGTTGAGAGTTCAGTGATCTCGACGCCGGCGTCCCTGCAGATACCCTTCACCTCCTCGCAATAGGCCGCGGACTCGGACGCCTTTTTCAGGTCGAACAGACGCTTGTCCCAGCTGGGTATCTGGATTCCCTTGTAACCGTGACCCGCCGCCCAGCGGGCGATGTTCGGCAAAGTGTCGAACGGGGCATGGTCCCCCGCGAATTGCGCCAGGAAAATTCCGGGCCCCTTCATTGTCTTAGGCATGAACCGTGCCTCCTCGAATGCCGCGAACACACAATGGACCCCCGCCCATCGCGATCGTTTGTCCTTGATCGGACGCCGAAATCAACCCGCAGCCATGGCGATCACCGCTGCGGTCCCCGCCTTTCCGCAGAGGCGGCCCAGAGATTGATGTCGGCTTCCCTGGCGTAGGCATCGATCTCGGCCAGTTCGTCTACCGTAAAATCGGCAGTCTCCAGCGCTGCGGCGATCTCCACTACCTGCTCCGGGCGGCTTGCACCGATCAAGGCTGTCGTCACCCGCCCTCCACGCAGAACCCAGGCGACCGCCATCTGCGCCAGGCTTTGACCGCGGCGCTCTGCGATCTCGTTCAGACGTCGGATGTTTCCGATCGTGTTCTCGTTGATGAATTCCTTCCGGAGCGATTTGCCCTGCGCGGCACGGCTCTCCGCCGGGATACCGCCCAGATATTTGGTCGTGAGCATGCCTTGGGCGAGCGGGGAGAACGCTATACAGCCGACGCCCAGCTCTTCGAGAGTATCCAGAAGGCCATCGTCTTCCACCCAGCGATTGAGCATGGAATAGCTCGGCTGATGGATGAGGCAGGGCGTGCCGAGTTCTTCGAGGATGGCCACCGCCTCGCGCGTGCGACGGGAGTTGTAGGACGAGATGCCGACATAAAGCGCCCTACCCGATCGCACGATGTGATCGAGCGCCATCATCGTTTCTTCCAGCGGTGTGTCCGGATCGAAGCGGTGGGAATAGAAGATATCGACATAGTCGAGACCCATACGCTTCAGACTCTGGTCGCAGCTGGCGATCAGATATTTGCGGCTTCCCCATTCCCCATAGGGGCCCGGCCACATCAGATAGCCTGCCTTCGAGGAAATGATGAGCTCATCGCGATGCCCGGCAAAGTCGGTGCGCAGGATCTCGCCGAAGGCTTCCTCGGCCGCGCCCGGCGGCGGCCCGTAATTGTTGGCGAGATCGAAATGGGTGATGCCGAGATCGAATGCGGTTCGGCAAATCGCCTGCTTCAGCTCGTACGGACGATCTTCGCCGAAATTGTGCCAGAGCCCTAGCGAGATCGCGGGCAACTTCAGCCCGGAACGGCCACAGCGCCGGTATTGCATCTTCTCGTAACGTCTCGGCGAAGGCTCCCAGCTCATGCAAACTCCCTTTCCGCCAACAATTGCCGCGCAGCCTTTTCGTCGAGCATATCCGGCCGCTCACAAGTGGTCGTGAGATCGACGAAGCTGCCCGTCTGTGCGGATTTGAGGATCGAGGTCATGACGTCGATCGTGTGCAGGGCCATCTGCGGCGAGCACCGATGGGGCCGGCCTTCCAGAATGGCCAAGGCCATGTCGGCTAGGCCCGCCGTGCGATAATTGGCCAGCATCTGCCCGTCATTCGCCTGTTGATTCAAAACGCCCAGCGGGTGATTCCACTTGGGCATGTCCACCACCTTCTCCTCGTTGGTGACGATGAGATCGCCGCCGAAGAAATTCGGGTCGGGAAGATGGAGGGAGCCTTTCTCACCGTAGAGCTCCATGTTCGCGTGCTTGTGGTGCCAAACGTCCCAGGACGCACCAAGCGTCACCACTGCGCCGCTCACAAATTCCATGACAGCATGGATGGTGGTTGGCGTTTCGACAATGATCCTTTCTCCATATCGGGCCTGAGAACGGATGACCCGTTCCTTTGCCGGGATGGACGCGAGTGCGCCCACCCGCTTCACCGGGCCCAAGAGCTGGACGAGATTGGTTACGTAATAGGGGCCTAGGTCCAGCACCGGCCCGGCGCCCGGCTTGAAGAAGAAGTCCGGGTTGGGATGCCAGTGTTCCATGCCATGGCTCATCACATGGCAGGTGCCGCTGACGATCTTCCCGACCGCGCCGGAGTCGATCACGCTACGCGCAAGCTGATGCGAGCCGCCGAGGAACGTGTCGGGGGCCGATCCGACGCGCACCCCCCTCCTCTTCGCCAGTTCGATCAGCGCCTTTCCGTCCTCGACCGACAGCACGAAGGGTTTCTCGGAATAGACATGCTTGCCGGCTTCGATCGCCCGGCGGGACACTTCGTAATGGGCGGCGGGGATGGTGAGATTGACGACTATGTCGATGTCGTCGGCCTGAAGCAGCCCCTCCACCGTTTCCTGGCGCAGCTTGAATTCGTCGGCGCGCTTTCTTGCCGCCTCCGGATCGACATCTGCGCAGGCGCGCATCTCTATGCCGCGAAAGAGCGGCGCAAGCCGCATATAGACGGCCGAAATGTGGCCGCAGCCGATCACTCCTACGCCCAGCTTGTTGGTCATTACTGCACCCTTAGAAAGGTCCGTGCGTTCTCGATCGAACGGCGCGCGAAACGTTCGTCATCACTCGGATTGTCGTGCTCCATGATGAAGAAACGTGCATCCGTTCTGTCCTGCACAAAGTTCAAAATCATCTCCCAGTCGATCGTGCCGGTGCCGACATCGGCCCAACCGCCTTCATCCTCGGCCTCGCCCGCCGGCGCGAGGTCCTTCACGTGGATAGAGGAAACACGGCCAGCATATTTCCCGATCCATTCGATCGGATCGGCTCCGCCTCGCACGATCCACGCAACGTCCGCCTGCCAGGAAAGCTCCGGACCTCCACGGAAAATTTCGTCCAGCGGGATCGATCCATCTGAAAGCGGTCGGAACTCGAAGTCGTGGTTGTGCCATCCGAAAACGATCCCCGCCCTGCTGAGCGGCTCGCCTGCTTTCTGAAGCCTTTCCCCAAACCTGGCATAGCCGGCGGCATCCACCGGACGCTGGTCCGGCGGAAGGAATGCGCAATAGGCTGCTTTCATCCCGACTGTCCTGGCGATCTGGACAACCTTGGCTGGCTCTCTTTCGAGCATATCCAGCCCGAAATGGCCGGACGTCATCGTGATTCCCGCTTCTGACAGTGCTTCCTTCAGCGCCGGCAGATCCGTGTAGCTCCCGGCGGTGCCTTCAACCTGCGTATAACCCAACCTTTTGAGCATACTGAGCGTCTCGCTGAGGGGCCCGAATTCGCGGGAGGAATAAAGCTGATAGGAAAACTCGGTCATGTCGATCTCCCAACGCATGGCGGTCCAGATGGATGGCTGCAGCTCTGACAAGTCAAAACCGCATAGCGGGAGGGATGTTCTGGATCAGGCTCGATTGACGTCTCCTGCCGGTGTTCCGTTCGGGCCGGCGGCGCCGATCCGTTCAGAAGCCGAGCGAGCTTTCGCGCGATGTCATCCTTAGGCGATGCCGTCCGCAAATCGACAATGACGAGTAGAGCGGCATCGCGGCCGCGGCGCCGAGCCACGGGCCTCCCTTCGGCCGAGACCGCCGTCGGACGCATGCATTTCGCCAGCATATCGGCGGTGACTCCCGGGCTGCCGCCCGCCTGCGCCGCCATTTTTCCTCCCTTGGAGCCGCTTTGAGCGGTCCCCCTTTTTTGGCCTCCACCCAATCGAACGAGAGCGAGAAACCCTCTGAAATCGATTACATCGCAGATTGATTTACCGCCTTTCAGGTGTCAACCGATTTGGTCCGGCGATCGCTGTTTTTTTCGCAAATCGAAAAAACTATCCCGGGCCTTTGGCTCCGCCGCCGGTGTGGCTGAGCCGGCAGACATTCCGATCTGCGGCGACATTGACGCGCCCGCGGCTTTTCCCTTAGACACCAAGCCGGATGATGAGGGGTGTGACATGCCATTTGCGCGCGTGAACGGAGTTGTCCTGCATTACAGGACACGGGGGCCTGAGGGGCGCCCGGTTCTCGTCTTCTCCAACTCGCTCGGCACAGACTTCCGGATCTGGGATGATATGGCCACCCTGCTAGAGGGCGAGTTTCGCCTCGTCTTCTATGACAAGCGCGGGCATGGGCTTTCGGAGGCCACGCCTCAGCCTTACGCGATGACGGATCACGTGAAGGATGTTGCCGCCCTGCTCGACCATCTTAAGGTTACCAGCGCAACGATTGTCGGCCTATCGGTTGGTGGAATGATCGCCCAAGGGCTCGCCGCGTTCAGGCCCGATCTGGTTCAAGCCCTGGTGCTTTGCGACACGGCCCAGAAGATCGGCAATGACGATCTTTGGAATACCCGCATCAAAACGGCCATTGAGAGCGGCATTGCGCCCATGGCCGAGGGCATCATGCAGCGCTGGTTCACGCCGGGTTTCCGCTCGCTCGAGAACCCGGATTATGTGGGCTATCTCGCCATGCTGACGCGCCAGAGCCCCGACGGCTATGCCGGAACCTGCGCGGCCCTTCGCGATGCGGATCTGACGGAATCCACGCGCGCGCTGAAGCTGCCCACGCTCTGCATCGTTGGAGATCAGGATGGCTCGACGCCACCCGCCTTGGTTCGGGAATTGGCCTCGCTCATCGAGGGCGCGCGCTTCGAGATCGTCGAGGGTGCCGGGCATCTTCCGTGCATCGAGCAACCGGAAAGAACAGCAACGCTCATCCGTTCCTTCCTGAAAGAGGTTGGAATAGGCTGACACCGTCGGGCGCTTTGAAAGGAAAGCAGATGGATATTCGCAAGGTCAACGAGGATTTCGCTGTTACAGGGCAGATCGCCCCTGTGCAGGTCGCGGAGATCGCGGGCGCGGGCTTCAAGAGCATCGTCTGCAATCGCCCGGATACGGAAGATGGCGCAGTCCCCCACGATGCCGTGGAGGAAGCCGCGCGCGAAGCCGGCCTCGAATTCCGCTTTCTGCCTGTCGTCTCCGGCGCCATTACGGAGGAGAATGTACGGGACATGGCGGCAATCCTGGAAGACCTGCCGCGGCCGGTGCTGGCCTACTGCCGCAGCGGTGCCCGCTGCCTCAATCTTTACGGGCTGGTGCAGGAGATGAAGGGCTAATCCTGGGCGTGCCTCAGCTAAGGCGCTTTCCGAGAGCGCCTTCCTAGAACAATCGGTGCTTTGTCCGGGACCGGGGCGAAAGACGCCCGCGGTCGTGCATTCTGCCTGGCTTTTCCTCTGGTCGTCACCAATCCATGACGACCTTGCCGGCCTCACCGCTGCGCATCGCATCGAAGCCCTCGCGGTAATCTTCGGCTGAGATGCGGTGCGTGATAAGGCCTGAGACATCGAGCGGCCCCTGCACCAGGGCGATCATCTTGTACCAGGTCTCGAACATCTCGCGGCCATAGATGCCCTTCAGGTGGAGCATCTTGAAGATCACCTTGTTCCAGTCGATCTCGAAGCCGGTGGGCGCGATGCCGAGGATGGCGATCTTTCCGCCATTGTTCATGGCATCGATCATGTCGCGGAAGGCGGAGGCAGAGCCTGACATCTCAAGCCCAACGTCAAAGCCCTCGGTCATGCCGAGATCTCTCATGACATCCGCAAGCTTCTCTTCCCGCGCATTGACTGTGTGCCGCACGCCAAGCTTCTTTGCCAAGTCCAGCCGGCCGGGATTGATGTCGGTGATGACCACCTTGCGCGCGCCGACGCACTGAGCCACCAGCGCACCCATGATGCCGATTGGCCCTGCACCGGTCACCAGCACGTCCTCGCCCACGAGATCGAAGGAGAGCGCCGTGTGCACCGCATTTCCCAGCGGATCGAAGATCGCGGCGATCTCGTCCGGCACGTCGTCGGGGATCGCGACTACATTGTGCTGCGGCAAGGCGAGATATTCGGCGAAGGCGCCCGGGCGCTGCACACCCACACCCAGCGTGTTGCGGCAGAGGTGACCGCGACCCGCGCGGCAATTGCGGCAGTGCCCACAGACGATATGTCCCTCGCCCGAGACACGCTGGCCGACGCGGTATTCGGTCACCGCCGAACCGACATCGGCAACCTCGCCCACGAATTCATGGCCGGTCACAAGTGGCACGGGCACGGTCTTCTGCGCCCACTCGTCCCAGTTCCAGATATGAACATCCGTGCCGCAGATAGCCGACTTCTTCACCTTGATCAGCACGTCGTTCGGACCGATTTCCGGAACTGGCACCCACTCCATCCAGAGACCCTGCTCGGGCTTGGCTTTCACCAGGGCTTTCATCATGTTCGACATTTTCTGTTCCTTATCTGGCGGTCAGGAGACCAGCCCCAGTTCCCGGCCAACCATCCCGAAGGCTTCCGCCGCGCGATCGATATCCTCGTCCGAATGGGCGGCTGACATCTGGGTCCGGATACGCGCTTCGCCCTTTGGAACCACGGGGAAGGAGAAGCCGATCACGTAAATCCCGTGATCGAGCAGCCGTTCGGCCATTTTCGCGGCCAATGCGGCGTCTCCGATCATCACGGGGATGATCGGGTGCCCTTGGCCCGCGAGCGTGAAGCCGAGCCTTGTCATCTTGTCGCGGAAGCGTTCCGCATTGCCGTAGAGCTTGCGGCGCAAATCGTCTCCCTGCTCGACGATGTCGAATACCTTAAGCGAAGCCGCGGCGATGACCGGAGCCAGCGTGTTGGAGAAAAGATAGGGACGCGACCGCTGCCGGAGCCACTCCACCACTTCTTTTTTCCCGCTGGTGTAGCCGCCGGAGGCTCCGCCCAGCGCTTTGCCTAGCGTTCCGGTGACGATGTCCACCCGGCCTTCCACGCCGCAATATTCCGGCGTGCCGCGGCCATGAGCACCGACGAAGCCCACCGCATGGCTGTCGTCCACCATCACCATGGCGTCGTATTTTTCGGCTAGGTCGCAGATTGCCTGCAAGTTGGCGATGATACCGTCCATGGAGAAGACGCCGTCGGTGGCGATCAGCCGGAAGCGGGCGTCCTGCGCCTCTTTGAGCCGCTCCTCGAGTTCCTTCATGTCATTGTTGGCGTAGCGCAGCCGTCGCGCCTTGCAAAGGCGGACGCCGTCGATGATCGAGGCGTGGTTGAGCGCGTCGGAGATGATCGCGTCTTCGGGCCCCAGCAGTGTTTCGAACAGGCCGGTATTGGCGTCGAAGCATGAGGAATAGAGGATCGTGTCTTCATATCCCAGGAACTGGGAAATACGCTTTTCCAGCGCTTTGTGCTCCTCCTGCGTGCCGCAGATGAAGCGAACAGAGGCCATTCCGTATCCATAGCGGTCGAGCGCAGCCTTGGCCGCTTCCCGCAGTTCCTCATTGTCGGCGAGACCCAGATAGTTGTTGGCGCAGAAATTGAGCACCTTCTTGCCGCCGCTCTCGATCTCGGCGGACTGCATCGAGGTGATCACGCGTTCGCTTTTATAGAGCCCGGCGTCCTTCAGGCCTTCGATCTCCCGGGACAGGTGCTGGACAAAGGAAGCGGTCATAGGAACCTCATGAGAAACATCGCCGCAGAGATTGTTACGTCTATCTATAGCGCCTCGATTAGACCCGCCATGTGCGGGCCGTCAAACAGGCAGATGGGCGTCGCGGTATTTTCATTCCGCAGGAGGGCATGAAAGCCTATAAGCCAGCGTAACAGAAAGAAGGGAGCCATTCCCATGACTGATACCCAGAACCTTACCCAGCTGGGCCGCGATTCGGCTACGCCCTCCTCGCCGGAGGCTGCCGTGCTCGAAACGGTCCCGTTCTCGCGCGGAGACGGGCCGCCGGCGATCGTCCGCTTCACCTGTCCGGAATTCACGTCACTCTGCCCGGTGACGGGTCAGCCCGACTTTGCTCATATCGTGATCGACTACGCGCCGGACAAGCTTCTGGTCGAATCCAAATCCCTGAAGCTCTTCCTCACTTCCTTCCGCAATCATGGCGCATTTCATGAGGAATGCACAATCATGATCGGCCGACGCGTGGTGGAGGCGGCAAAACCTCTCTGGCTTCGGATCGGCGGCTACTGGTATCCGCGCGGCGGCATCCCCATCGATGTCTTCTGGCAGACCGGCGCGCCGCCCGAAGGAGCCTGGCTGCCGGAGACAGGCGTACCGCCCTATCGAGGACGAGGATAAAGGCGGCATAGACGTTTCGCGCGCCTGCCGAATCCGTCTATATAACCGGCATGCCGATCCGCGCGCTCTCCGACAATATCGTTAATCAGATTGCCGCCGGCGAAGTGATCGAGCGGCCCGCTAGCGTTGTGAAGGAGCTCGTGGAAAACGCGCTCGACGCCGGTGCGAAACGCGTCGAGGTGGCAACGGCGGGGGGCGGGCTCACGCTTATCCGTGTCGTCGATGACGGCGGCGGGATCCCGCAAGAGGAATTGCCGCTGGCCGTAGCCCGGCATTGCACTTCCAAGCTTTCCGACGACATCCACGATATCCGTACGCTGGGCTTTCGCGGCGAGGCGCTGCCTTCGATCGGCTCGGTGGGCCGGCTGACATTGCGTTCGCGCACGCCGGATGCCGACAGCGGGGCAGAAATGACAGTGGATGGCGGTCGCGTGGGAGTCGTGCGGCCGGTGGCCGCCAATCGCGGCACCACGGTCGAGGTCCGGGATCTCTTCTTCGCCACGCCGGCACGGCTCAAATTCATGAAGGGCGAGAGGGCGGAGGCCGCCGCGATCACTGATGTGGTCAAGCGCATCGCGCTCGCCTTCCCCGAGGTCCGCTTTACGCTCTCCGGCACCGATCGGACGCTCACCGATTTCCCGGCCGTTTCCGCCGACGGTGACGGGCTGCTGCGCCGCCTTGGCCAGATCATGGGTAAGGAGTTTCCCGAGAACGCACTGCCGATCGACGCGGAACGGGAGGGGGTCAGCCTCGCCGGCTATGTCTCCATCCCTTCCTTCACCCGCGGCAACGCGCTCAACCAGTTCGCCTATGTGAACGGGCGCCCGGTGCGCGACAAGCTGATCGCGAGCGCCATCCGCGGTGCCTATATGGACGTTCTGCCGAGAGATCGGCACGCCGTGACGGCTCTCTTCATTTCGCTCGATCCGGCATTGGTCGATGTCAATGTGCATCCGGCAAAAGCGGATGTCCGCTTCCGGGATCCGGGGCTGGTGCGAGGATTGATCGTGGGTGCCATCCGCCAGGCGCTGGAAGGAGCCGGCGTCCGCGCGGCCACAACGGGCGCCGCCGCCATGCTGCAGGCCTTTCGTGTTCCAGAGAGCGCCCCACTCCAGGACAACCGGGCCGTCGGTTTTGCTGCCGGCCACTCCTTCGGCGCCGAACGCCCACGCGGCGGATGGAGCATGGATCTCTCCCCAAGCCGCCCGCTTGAAGATGCCTTCGCTCCTGCGGGGTTCGCCGAGGCGCGGCAGGCCGCCTTTGATATCGGCACCGTTATCAGCGCCGATGCGCGCGCTGCCATTTCCGACGCTCCGTCGGATTTGACGAAGCGGCCGCTCGGCGCCGCCCGCGCGCAGGTGCATGAGAATTACATCGTGGCGCAGACGGAAGACTCGCTCGTCATTGTCGACCAGCATGCGGCCCATGAGAGGCTCGTCTACGAGGCGCTGAAAGAGGCAATCCATTCCAAGCCGCTTCCCGCCCAAATGCTGCTTATGCCGGAGATCGTCGATCTGCCGGACGAAGACGTCGAGCGGCTCTGCTCCCATGCGGATTTTCTTGCCCGGCTCGGTCTTGGCGTAGAGCGCTTCGGCCCGGGCGCGGTCTGCGTGCGGGAGACCCCGTCCCTGCTTGGTGAGGTGAACGTGGTCTCCCTCATCCGCGATCTGGCAGATGAGATCGCCGACAATGATACCGCAAACAGTCTGAAAGAGCGGATCGATCGCATCGCCGCCACCATGGCCTGCCACGGCTCAGTCCGCTCCGGCCGGAGGCTCAAGCCGGAAGAGATGAACGCGCTGTTGAGGCAGATGGAGGCGACGCCGGGCTCCGGCACGTGCAATCACGGCCGTCCGACCTATATCGAACTCAAACTTGCCGATATCGAGCGACTCTTCGGCCGCCGTTAACCAAGGCGCGCTTGACGGATCGGACGAAATGTGGCGCATGGATCGAAAATAAAAGGCTATCGCATGAACCGTTTCGAGGGCCCGGGCGCCCGTGAAGCACGTATACGTTATCTCGATGGGGACTTTCAGGTCCTGACCCCCGGCGCATTCGTAAGTTGCGCGGTGACCAGAGAGCATATCCCGCTGGAAGAGCTCAAATATTGGAGCGTCGAGCGCCAGGAGCCTTATCTCAATGCAGAGATATCGCTGCAAAAAGAACTGGAATTACATCCGGAGCTCAGACGACGTTAGCCCTGCCGTGATCGAAGGGGCCGATTCCGGCGCGGGGGACCGATATCGTCTCCTAATCTACTGGGACTCCGCTTCCCGTCTGGCCAACGGATCAGGTAACGGCTAGTAAGCCGTAGCAGACTCGCCCTCTTGTTTCAGGAAGGTCTCACGGCCTTCCGATGTTTGCCAGGCAGGCGCATGAAATTCGTCCCGCCCGTTTTGTTTCTTCTGTTCGGAATTGCGTTGGTCGGCCTGTGGGGCCTGGAGCGGAAGCTTCGTTTCGCAAGGATTCTGGCGGCAGGCTTCTGCGTACTCGCACTCGCGATGTTCAGCCACTTCGGTGGGATACCGCCGGAAGTCAGGCAAAACGCCGTGGTATCCGGCTTCCTTTATGCGGCGAGCATGGTTCTGATCGGCGATGGCATGCTGCAGCGCTCGGGAAAACGGTTCCCCGCCTGGTTGGCGCTGCTCTATCTGACGGGGATCACCGGCGCGCTCTGGTATTACGCCTATATCGACCGTGATCTCATCGCGCGCATCTACGTGCTTAATTTCGGAATGGGAGCGATCCTGCTTCATGCGGCCTGGAGGGCGCGCTTCCTGATCAGAGGCTCTTGGACCGACAGGGCGCTCCTTCTGCTCCTCCTCCTGTCAGGGCTCCATTTCTTTCCGCGCACGCTTCTTACCATCGGCTCCGTAAGCATGCCGACCACCCCCCAGCAATTCGGCCAGACCGAGTTCTGGCATATGGTGGTGCTTTCCACCTCTCTCCTGGGCGCTATGGGCGGCTTGTGCCTGCTCGGCATTATCGTGGTCGATATTGTCTCCAAGCTCAGGCAGGAACGGGATCTCGACCCGCTGACGGGCGTACTGAACCGCCGCGGCCTGGAGCGCAGCATCCGCAAGTTGGAGGCGGTAGAGCGTGGCCTTATCCGCGTGGTCGCTGCATGCGATCTCGACCGCTTCAAGGCCATCAACGATACGTACGGACACTATGCCGGCGACGCGGTCCTCAGCACCTTTGCCGAAATCATCCGGCGGAACGTGCGCAAGGGGGACATCGTGGCCCGGACAGGAGGAGAGGAATTCGTCCTCGTCCTCGACCACATCAGCGAAGAGGAGGCCTTTGCTTTTTCCGAGCGGGTGCGCAGAGCAGTCGAGACGGGGCGTTTTCCCGGAGTCAGCGCAATGGAACCGGTGACATGCAGCTTCGGCCTCGCCCGGGCCCTGCCGGGTGAACCATTCTGGACCACAGTCAGGCGGGCGGACAAGGCCCTCTATCAGGCAAAACGGTCCGGCCGCAACCAGACCCGGGCCGAGTGGCAGGCCGGCAACCACGCAGATGCGCGAGCATAAAGCCTGACCGCGGCATTGGAGTTCAGGCCCCCAGCATACGCTCCCGCCAGGCCTGGAGGGCTGGCTGGATGATGAGATCCGGCGCCCGCGCCCCGTCGAAGACGGCCTCAATCATCAGCACTCGCACGGAAGCGGCAAACTCCCGCATGGCGAGAGGGCCCCGCTGGAGCCGCACGAAATCCTTTTCCGTGGTTACGAGCAACAAATCCTCCGCCTCGGCAATCGCCGAAAGCTCCCCCACCTCCTCCTCGGTAAACGGGTGGTGGTCGGGGAAGGAGTGCGTCTTCACGATATCGGCCCCGCTCTCCTGCAGGGAGGCGTAGAATTTCTGCGGATTGCCGATCCCCGCAAAGGCAAGCACGCGCTTACCCTTGAAGCCTTGCCTGGAACGCGGACGGACGCGTGCAGAAAAGACCGGTCTCCCGGCCCGGGAGGCGCTGCGCACCACGATCTCGGCGGCATCTCCCTTTCCCATGGTGACGACGCCGTCGACAAACCGCATCTGCTCTGTGAGTGGCGCTCTCAACGGTCCGCCTGGAAGGACGTGACCATTCCCCAGACCGCGCCAGGAATCGACGACAATAAGTGCATAATCGATGTGGATCTGTGCGCTCTGGAAGCCGTCGTCCATGATGATGAGCTCACAGCCCGCACGCACGAGGCGGTGCGCTCCGGCAATCCGGTCGCGCGCGACGACGGTGGGAGCATGGCGCGCAAGCAGCAACGGCTCGTCACCAACGGCGCGCGCGGAGTCCTCCTCCGGGTTTACGAAATGCGGTTTGGAAACGGTACCGCCATAACCGCGGCTTAAGAACCCGACCTTCAGTCCCCTGGCGATTGCATGGCGCGCCAAAGCAATGGCGATCGGTGTCTTGCCCTCCCCTCCTACGGTGAGATTGCCGATGCAAAGGACGGCCGCAGGAACCTTCTCGCGCTTGGCCGAGCGGAGGCGCGCGCTGGCGGCCAAGCCATAGGCCGAGGACAGAGGCCAGAGCGTCCAGGCCCGCCAGTCGGGCTTTTCCCACCAGAAGGGGGGCGCCTCGCTTGCGGCCATGGAATTACCCTCCCGCGTCACCGTTTTGCAGGCGGCTCTTCACGATCAGCGGGTGAATAAACGGTTCGAGCGCCGTCAATGTGCGGGAGAGCGCGCCCGACATCTCCTTCACCGTTTTCCTGCCTGCCGCGATCATCCCTTGGCGCATTTCGTCGTTCTTAAGCAGGAAGTTGACCGCACCGGCCAGCATTTGCGCGTCGCGCACCAGCTTGGCCCCGCCGCGCTCGATGAGCTTGCGATAGGAGTCGCGGAAATTCTGGACATCGACCCCCGAAAGGACCGCGGTCCCCAACATAGCGGGCTCCAGCGGGTTCTGGCCGCCTTTTCCGGTCAAGGAGCGGCCGACAAAGGCAATTTCGGTCAGCCGCAGGTAAAGGCCCATCTCTCCGATGCTGTTGCCGAGCAGGATGTCGGTTTTGGGCGAAACGAACGGACCTCCGTTGCGCAGGGCGACGTTCAACCCTCGTGCGGTGAGCTCCTCCTTCAAGGCAGCGCAACGCTCCGGGTGGCGGGGGACGATAATGGTCAAAAGATCCGGATGCCGCCTTTTGACGAGCGTGTGGACATCGGCTGCAATCATCTCCTCACCCTCATGGGTGGAGACGGCCGCCCAGGTCTTACGGCCATTGATCGTGCGTCGAAGCATTTCGAGCGCGTTCTGGTCGACCGGCGGCACATGCGTGTCGACCTTGAGGTTGCCGGAGACGGTGACAGGACGGGCCCCAAGCTGTCGGAAACGCTCGCCGTCAAGGTCCGACTGCGCAACCACATGCGCAAGATTTTCGAAGAGCGCTTCCGCAAGCGAGGGACGACGCTGCCAGCGTGCAAAGGAGCGGTCGGACATGCGGCCGTTCACCAAAACCTGGGGCACCCGCCGCGCGCCCAGTTCCAGAATGGTCAGCGGCCATATCTCGGACTCCGCCATGACGGCGAGATCAGGTTTCCAGTGGTTCAGGAAGCGGCTTACCGCCGGCTTCAGATCGAGCGGCACATATTGATGGATGATACGGTCCCCGAGCCGTTCCGCCGCAACGCTGGCCGAGGTGACCGTGCCGGTGGTGAGCACCACCTTGATGCCGCTCGACAGGAAATGCTCGATGAGCCCCATAACGGCCATCGTCTCGCCAACGCTCGCCGCATGCATCCAGATCAGAGGACCTTCGGGACGGGGAACATCCGACCGGCCATAACGCTCGTGCCGCCGCGCCCGATCCTCCTTGCCCTTGCTGACGCGCCAGGCGACATAGCCGCCGATGAGCGGGAAGGCCGCGGCCCCCGCCCAACGATAGGTCGTCAACATGGCACGTGCCCAACGTTCGCTCATTCTGCCTCACGACTGCGGTTGGAGGAATTCCCGTCGACGAGGTCATAGGCGTCCCGGGTGACGCGATTGAGCGCCTCGGTTACCTCTTGCCGCTTCCGTTCCATTTCCTGCTCATCCGCATCCGCTGCCACATAGATCGGATCGGCCATGATCACGGCGCACCGGCCGAAAGGAAGATTGAGCGTCGTCTTGTCCCATGTACGCTCCAGCACCTTGCGCCGGCTCGTCGCTATCGCCATGGGCACCACGGGGCGTCCCGAAAGCCTGGCCAGAGTCACGATGCCGAGCCCGGCCTCGCGCGGGGTTCCATGCGGGATATCCGCGATCATCGCCACATTGGAGCCCTCTTCGATGGCGCGCTTCAGCTGGATAAGCGCGGCCGCGCCACCTTTCTGGACGCTGTTTTTGCGCTGCCGCCCGCCCGAGCCGCGAACCACCCGAATGTCCATCTTTTCGGCGACCAGCGCGTTCAGCTCCGCATCCGCGCTTCTGGAAAAGAGCGCCACCAGCGGCTGTCGGCGGGGCTTGATAGCAGGCGCTAGCAGATGCTGTCCGTGCCAGAGTGCTATGATGAGCGGCGAGAACTTGTCGACGGTGCTTTCCACATCGTCCGAGCCCTCCACGCGCCTGTTCGTCCCGTCGATGATGCGAAGCGCCAGCGCCATCAGAGACGCCAGGATGTTCTTGACCAGACGGGAACGCGCCAGCGGCTTGCGAATCCGCCGCCACAACGCTTTCATCGGACGCTCCCGGCGCGGCTCTTTCACCACTGACGCAACAACCGCCCTATCCGCCATCAGTTAGCCGTGCCCGCCCTTATCCGAGTTCGGGTCGAGCAGGCGATGGAGATGGACGATGAAATAGCGCATGTGGGCATTGTCAACGGTTTGCTGCGCCTTTGCCCGCCAGGCCACCTCAGCGCTTTTGTAATCCCCATAGATACCCACGATGTCCAGCGCCTCAAGATCGCGAAACTCGGTGCTCGATAACGATTTCAGTTCGCCGCCGAACACAAGATGAAGAAGCTGCTTTTTGCCCTGATCCTCAGACATTGGCTCATCCTTCCCCTTTTAGGAGCTTTTGTGGCAAGCCCGCGAAGCAGTCGGCCTGATCTAGATTAATTCGGGCTCTTTGAAAACCTATGCTCGGCTTCAATGCTAACAACGCGTTGCGCCAGCCTTACTCCTCAAGAACGGCCGTCACGTCGGCCATGACCTCCAACAGTCTGCCGCTCCCGGCCACAAGCGCTCCGCGTCGCGGGTCCGGCCCTGCATAGTGCGGGCGCTGCATCGCTTCGCCGATGATGATGCCCCCCGCTTCCTGCAGGATGACATCCGCGGCTGCGAGATCCCAATCGTGGGAACGCGATTTCACGAAGGTAGCGTCCAGTACTCCGCTCGCCACAAGGGCGATCCGATAAGCGAGAGAGGGAACATAGGGATAAGGCGTCACCCGAGCATAGATCTCGGGCGGCAACGCCTTGATCATGCTTTTGGGCCCGGCAAGCGTAAGCTCGCGTCCGGCAACCTTGACGGCGATCGGCTCACCGTTGCGATGCGCCCCGCCACCGGAAAAGGCTGTGAAAACCTCTCCGCGCGCTGGGCAATCGAGCACGCCGGCAATTGCCCGGCCATTCTCGACCACGGCTATGCTCACGCACCACGCGCTTTGTCCTCCAAGAAAGGCGCGGGTACCATCGATCGGATCCACCACAAAAGTGCGTGGCGCACTCAACCTTTCCTGGTTGTCGACCGTCTCCTCCGAAAGCCACCCATAGTGCGGCCGCTTCGCCATAAGCACCTCACGCAGGAACAGGTCGACATCGAGATCCGCCTGGCTGACAGGGGACTTTCCTTCCTTCCACCACACTTCCGGGTCGCGGCGGAAATGCCGCATCGCGATGCGACCTGCCTCCCGCGCCGCGCCGGCAATCAGCGAAAGCTCCTGCTCGAGCGTAAAAGCAGCCTCACTCTCCGGCAATCGTCATCCCTTCGATGAGCAGGGTGGGCGCAGCGATGCCATAGTTCCGGTCGAGATCGCTCGCGGGCGTCATGTGCAGGAACATGTCGCGAAGGTTCGAGGCTATCGTTATCTCCGATACCGGATAGGCGATGGCGCCGTTCTCGATCCAGAAACCTGAGACACCCCGGCTGTAATCGCCGGTGACGAGATCCACACCATGGCCAAACAATTCGGTCACATAGAAGCCGCTCTTGACGGATGCCAGCATGTCCTCGGGCGAGATTTCTCCCGGCTCGATGGCCAGGTTCGTACAGGACGGATTGACCGCAGAGGAGGCGCGCACGCCGCGCCCATTGGTCTCAAGCCCCAATTCCTTTGCAACCGAGCTGGAAAGCAGCCAGCTTGTCAGGACGCCCTTTTCCACCGGAACGAGCGGAGTGCCTGCGACACCCTCACCGTCGAACGGCCGGGAATTCGAACCGCGCCGGCGGAAGGGATCGTCCGTCACTGTGATCCCTTCGGAAGCAACCTTCTTCCCCATCATGTCGCGCAGGAAACTTGTTTTTCGCGCTACCGAAGCGCCATTGATGGCCGCGGCGATATGTCCGGCAATTCCGCGCGCCACTCGGGGATCATAGATTACCGGAAAGACGCCCGTCTTTACGCGTCGCGGATTGAGCCGCTTCACCGCTCGCTCGCCGGCGGTGCGGCCGAGTTTCTCGGGCGTCTCGAGATCGGCGAAGTGCAGACGCGAAGAATAGTCGTAATCCCGCTCCATCTTCGTGCTTTGGCCGGCAATGACGCTGACCGACCGACCGAAGCGCGTAGCCGAATATTCGCCCACGAAACCGTGCGAGGTGGCAAGAACCAGCCCGCCCCTTCCGGCGCTCGCGCCCGCTCCCGCCGAGTTGGTGACACCGGGCACGGCAAGCGCTGCTTCTTCAGCCGCAAGCGCATCCTCCTTGAGGCGCTCCGCGGAGACCTCGGTCGAATCGACGAGGTCTAGGTCAACGATCTCGCGCGCGAGCCGGCCGGGATCGGCGAGCCCCTGATAGGGATCTTCCGGAGAGGCTTTGGCCATTGCGATCGCCCGCTCCGCAAGGGCGGTGGGATCGGAGCTCGTGGTGGCCGAAACGCTCGCCGCCCGCCGCCCGACGAAGACCCGCAGGGACATGTCGTCGCTTTCAGCCGATTCGGTGCCCTCGACCTTGCCGAGCCGCACCGACACGCTGCTGGAGCGGGAACGCATCACCACAGCATCCGCCGCGTCCGCCCCGGCGCGCTTTGCGGCCTCCACGAGGCTGGCGACGCGATCGAGGAGGCTTTTTTCATCAAGAGGCATGTTTGCTCCGCGCCTGAATTTCGTTCAACCCGCCGCTCGGCGGCTTCGTGACAATTTGGAGGAGATGGAACAGTGGGCAAGACATAGACATGAACTTCCATTTATGGTGGCCGGAGGGGCAGCGCAATGACCCCCGGTCCTCTACAGCATCGGCCACCGGGAATTCGGGTCGATTCCGCAGGGCCCGACACGTAGACTCACTGATTGTGGTTCGTCGTGCGCCCGGCCGGACGCGCGACCTTCAGACGAAAACCGGATGGGGCGCATGGAAGACGCCGCGCAAATCTATTATCAGCCGCTCCTCCTCCTGGGCGCTGCCGTCGTGGCAGCCCCGCTCTTCAAGCGGCTCGGGCTTGGCACGATCCTCGGCTATCTCGCGGCGGGCATTGCGATCGGCCCCATCGCGCGTCTTATCGCCGACGGCGAACTTCTCCTGCACGTCGCAGAGCTCGGTGTCGTTTTCCTGCTCTTCCTCATCGGCCTCGATCTCAACCCGTCGCGTCTCTGGGCCATGCGGCGGCAGATCTTTGGCTTGGGCGTCGCCCAGGTCATCGTGACGGGACCGTTGCTCGCGCTCGCCTGCCTGGTGCTCTTCGGTTTGCCGACCGCTGCCGCCATTGTGATCGGCTTCGGCCTTGCACTTTCTTCCACTGCGTTCGGCGTGCAGATCATGGAAACGGAAGGCACGGTGAACCTGCCTTATGGCCGAACCGCAATCTCCATCCTGCTCCTGCAGGATCTTGCGATAGCGCCTCTGCTCGCCCTTATTCCCCTCTTATCCCCCGGTGGAAACGGCGCTGCCGACATTACATGGAGCCGGTTCGCGCTCGCCCTCCTCTGCATCGCCGCACTGGTGGTCGCCGGGCGCTACCTCCTCAATCCCCTGTTCCGGCTGATCGGGAGCACGGGTGCACGCGAAGCGATGATCGCGGCTGCGCTCTTTGTCGTGCTGGGCTCGGCTCTGCTTCTGGATTTCGCCGGGCTCTCCATGGGGCTTGGCGCCTTCATAGCCGGGGTGCTGCTCGCAGACTCCTCCTATCGCCATGAGCTTACCGCCGATATCGAGCCGTTCCGAGGTATTTTGCTTGGTCTTTTCTTCATGGCCATCGGCCTCTCGCTCGATCTCGACGTCATCCTGCAGAATTGGTTGCTTATCGTCGGCCTGGTCCCGGCCTTCATGGCCGTAAAGGCGGTGCTCGCCTATGGGGTGTGCCGGCTGTTCAGTTGCGATCACAACGAGGCGGTGCACGTCGCCTCCGTTCTTCCGCAGGGCGGTGAATTCGGCTTCGTGCTCTTCACCGCAGCGTCCTCCGCCCTGATCTTTTCCGCCGCAACGGCGTCGCTTCTCATCGCGATCGTCACCCTTTCAATGGCGCTGACGCCCCTTGCGGTACGACTCGGCGGGCTTCTGATCCGCCTGGAAGAGCCCGAGAAGATAGACGAGACATTCGATGGGGCCGGCGCGGATATCATGATGATCGGCTTCTCGCGCTTCGGTCAGATCGCCTCACAAATCCTGCTGGCCGGCGGGACGGATGTCACGATCATCGATCACTCCGCGACGCGCGTGCGGGCCGTCGAGAAGTTCGGCTTCCGAATCTATTTCGGCGATGGCAGACGCAAAGAGGTTCTCGAGGCTGCTGGTATCCGCAAGGCGAAGGTGGTCGCGGTCTGCACCAATGTACGAACCACGACGGACGCGATCGTCAACATGATCAAGTCCGAATTCCCGCATGTTAAGCTCTTCGTGCGTTCCTACGATAGGGCGCACACGCTTTCACTCAGGGCTCGCGGCGTGGAGTATGAAATCCGCGAGACATTCGAATCGGCACTGCTTTTCGGTCAGCGCTCGCTCGAAGCCCTCGGTACCGATGAACAGATCGCCCAGGCCATCGTCGACGACGTGCGCAGGCGTGACGAAGAGCGGTTGGCTATACAGGCCGTCGAGGGGCCCGAGGCTGGCGGCGACAAGATGCATGTCCGCCCCGTCACACCCGAACCTCTCGTCAAACCTGCTCGCGAAGCGCGCCATTTGCCCCGGGTGCCGGAGGAGAACCCCGGCTAATCCGCCCGAGGACGATGCCCGGTGCCCTGCACTCTTCATCCGCCTGAATGCACCGCCCGAGCGATATGCTGTGAACTGCTGCGTCCGGCCTTGAATAGCGGAGTAGAAGCCCGATATTGGCTGTTCCATAGAAGCTCGGCAAGAGAGGTTGACGTGCTCGACGAAGGTGACCCGAATTATCGTGCAGGTATGCGTGAGGCTGTGCGAGGCTGGATATTCCTGATCATCATCACCGTCGCCTTCCTCGGGGCCGGGTGGTTCTGGATGAACTGATCTGGACGGAGACGTTCGATCCTTTAAGCGGCGTCCCGCTTCAGGATCGCCTCGACGGCATGCTTGAGTTCATCCTTGATGGAAGCCGTTTCTGCCATAATGGCGTCCATCTTCATAAAATCGAGCACGCGAAAGCCTGAGATGGCCGGCCGCAAAAGGATATCCGGGCGCTGCTTCTGCAGCTTCATCGCGATGATGGACTGCATCATGAGCTGCGTGGCACCGAACATCATCTCGATCGTGTTCGGAATCTTCGAGGTGCGCACGCTCGGCACGCCAACGACGTCCACAGCGATCAGGATGTCGGCAGCCCCTTCCAGGATATCGAACGGGACCGGATTGTAGATTCCTCCGTCGATCAGCATGCGGCCATCCCGCATGACCGGACGGAAGACGGCAGGGAGTGCCGCGGAAGCCGCAAGCGCAGACCATAGTTCCCCGCGGTCGAATACCGTGAGGCAGTGGCCGTAATAATCCGTAGCCGTGACGCGCAGGGGAATTTGGAGTTCCTCGAACGTATCGGGGATTCCTCGCGGCAGGAACTCACGCAGGATACGTTCCGCATTGAATTGGCCGAGACGCAGGCCCGTTTCGACCATTTCCGCAAACTTGGCCGGACGGGCGCGCCATATGCGGGCGGCAATCTCCGACCGGCGCGCGAGGACCGAGGCCGCATAGGCCCGGATATCTTTCCCAGGCATGCCGGCAGCCATGCCTGCGCCCATGATCGCTCCGATAGAAGAGCCGGAGATCACCACCGGGCGGATGCCGAGTTCGTCCAGCGCCTCGATGACATGGATATGCGCAAGCCCGCGCGCGCCACCACCGCCGAACGCGACAGCGAAGGTCGGGCCGGACGCTTTGCGTGCGGCCGGACCGGATTTTCTTTTCGCATGGTCCTGGTTAGCCATTATCTCACCTTTCCGGACGAACGGAGATGGAGCGCCGACAGTTCCGGGAGAGCCGGTTCTGTACCGGCAGCCGAGGCTTCCAGGCTGCCGGTAAGGCTCAGTTCTCGGCCTTGAGTTCGGGGCCGACGATAAGCACGGTGGGCTCGACGGAAAGGAGCCGTTTGGCCATTTCCTTCACGTCGTCCAGCGTCACCGCTTCGAAGAGCCCTACCCGCTGCTCGATATAATCCCGGCCGCGGCCGAGCCGTTGCAGGCCCACCAAGGTATTTGCGATCTGGCTCGTGGAGCTCAGTTGCGAGATCGCGTAAGAGCCGATCGCGTATTTCTTGGCATCGGCCAGTTCCTTCTCGGTCGGACCTTCCTCCACCATCTGCCGGATGACTTCCCGCGTCGTCCGCATCGTCTCGGCAGCACGATCAGCGCCGGTGGAGACACCGATCGAGAGGTCGCCCCAATCGATATTGGCATCGAGGCCGGCATAGGCGCCATAGGTGAGGCCGCGCTTCTCGCGCAGTTCCGTGAAGAGACGCGAGCTGAGGCCGCTGCCGCCCATCACCTCGGCGAGCAGCGTAGCCGAATAGATATCGGGGCTCGTCGCCGCCACGCCGGGATAAACGAAGCTGATCGACGTCTGAGGCCGGTCATAGACCTCCCGCACCTGCTTGCCGAAGTTGAGCTGCGGCGGCGGGATCTCGGCCACTTCGGCCTTCTCCGGGAGATCGCCGAAGACCTGGTCGAGCATCTGTTCCAGCGTCGCCGGGTCGATCGCGCCGACGACGCCCACGATCAGGTTGGAGCGGGCGAAAACCTTCTTGTGAAAATTGGCGAGATCCTCGCGCGTGACCGCAGCAAGCGTTTCCTCCGTCACCGGCCTTCCCAGAGGATGATCGCCATAAAGGGCGGCCATCAGGGCTTTCTGCCCCCTCGTGTCCGGATCATTGCTGTCCGATCTGACATCGGAAATCGCGACTGCTTTCTCCCGGTTGAACTCCGGTTCATCGAAGCGCGGCGATTTCATCGCGAGCGAAAGAAGCTCCAGTGGCTCCTCGGTCTCGCCCGCAAGGACGCGCAGCCTGCCGGACACCATGTCCGGGCTCGCACGGAAGGAAAGATCGGCCCCGGTTTCGTAGAGCCGCTGCTGGAACGTGTCGGAATCGAGGTCGCCCGCGCCGTTGTCGAGCAGCGAGGTCATCAGATCGACCATACCTTCCTTGCCCTTGGGATCCTCGTTGGTTCCACCCAGGAATGCGAAGGAAATGGCAATGATCGGGTCCGTCTGGTCCTCGACCAGCCATGCCTTGATGCCTTTTGGCGAGGTCACCTCGACGATGTCGAGATCTGCCCGGGCGGGAATGACGAGAGCGAAGAGGACCAATCCGAGCGAGAACGCCCGGAAAGAGATCCGGCGAGACATTTTCATGGTAATGGCCAACATCGATTGTTGCATCCTCATGCCGGGTCCTCCGCACCTACGGGCAAGAGGTAGCCCGCTACGCTGCGCCGAATCGTGAGATAGCGCTGAGCCACGTCCCGAATCCGGTCCGCCGTAACGGCGTCGATCCGCTCCCGGATCGAGGCGACATCATCGAGCGTTCCGCCCACCATCAGCGTCGTTCCCACTTCAAGCGCCCGCGACATCTGCCTCTCCCAGGAGAGGAGAAGCTGGCTGGCCAGCACCTTCTTGGCGGTCTCAAGTTCATGGTCGGACACGTTCTCGGACGCCATCTTCTCCAGTTCCTGATCGACGGCCTGCTGCACCTCGCGCAGCTTGTCGGGATCGATAGGCGAGGCGTAGACGCCAATCCGCGAATAGTCGCGGAAGTTCATGGAAGTCCAGGCGCCGGCCGACGAGGCGATCTGCTTCTTCACCACCAGTTCCTGGTAGAGCCTGCTGCGCTCGCCGCCTCCCAAAATGGTGGCAAGGAGCACCAGCGCATCCGCGTCATCGCGGTTCTGGCCGAAGGGCGCCGGGCCGAACCAGTTTCGCGAAAAGGAGGGTAGCGTTACGCGCGGGTCGCGCAGGATTTGGGCCTGCTCGACCTTCGGCTCGGGCTCCATCGGACGGATGCGAGGCGGCAGGTCGGGACCGCGTTCCAACTTGCCGTAGGTCTCTTCGGCAAGCTTCCGGACGGTTTCCACATCTACGTCGCCCGCCACGACCAGTACCGCATTGTTGGGCCGGTAATACTCGTCGTAGAAGGTCTGAAGCTGTTCCTTCGTCAAGTGCTCGATCTCGTGCATCCAACCGATAACCGGCGTGCCGTATGGATGGTTGTGGAACAGCGCGGCGCCAATCGCTTCCTGCAAGATACCGGACGGATCATTATCCACCCGCATTAGGCGCTCTTCCATCACGACACGCCGTTCCGTCTCGATCGCTTCGTCGCTCAGGACGAGGTTTCTCATGCGATCGGCTTCGAAAGCCATCATCTCGCCGAGAGCCGACGGCGGAACCTGCTCGAAATAGGCGGTGAAATCGTTGGTCGTGAAGGCGTTCTGGTTGCCACCCACCGCTTTGACGGCCGCTTCGAACGTGCCGGCCTCATGCGTCTTCGTGGCCTTGAACATCAGGTGCTCGAAAAAATGAGCGATCCCGGACTGGCCCGGCTCCTCGTCCGCGCCCCCTGCCTTGTAGAACAGGATGTGGGTCACCACCGGCACGCGCCTTTGTGGGATGACCACGACCTGAAGTCCGTTTTCGAGAATGAACGTATCGGCTTCGAACGCTCCGGAAGGGCTTTGCGCGGAAGCCTGGGGAAGAGTTGCCGCTGCCATAATCAGGAGCGCGGCGAGAAAGGATAAAAATCTCATCCAAATACCCTATTCAGCCTCAATAAGACCGGCCCGGCCCGATGCGCCGGCCGTCTCGCGGTGCGCGAGATGTACCACGCCTGATGTGGCTAAACTCTGACGAGTCCACAAAAAGCGAGCGTGCTTGAAGAATAGGTCCGCATCTCGTGGATGACCACGCCTTCCGGCGGTTTGAACGGCGTCGCCGCCGCTTCCTCCACGACAATAAGCGCGTCAGCGGTGAGCCAGCCGCCGACAAGAGCAGAGGCGACTGCCTTTTCACCGAGACCGCGCCCATAGGGCGGATCGGCGAAGACAAGATTGAACGGCTGCATCGTGCCGATGGGGCCAAGATGAGTCGCATCGCGCCGGAAGATTCGCGTCCGTCCTTGCAAACCAAGGCTTTCGACGTTTTCACGGATCAATGCACGGGCCCCCGCCGCCTCCTCCACGAACAGGCAATAACTCGCCCCGCGCGAAACGGCCTCTATGCCGAGCGCCCCGCTGCCGGAAAACAGATCAAGCACGCGTGCGCCTTCGACGGCACCCGGATAGGAATGTTTGAGGATGTTGAACAGAGACTCGCGGGCTCGATCCGTGGTCGGGCGAATCGCATCACTTTTTGGTGAAGCGAGACGCCGCCCGCTCAAATTGCCGCCGACGACGCGCATCAAGCCGCCCCCCGCATATCACGTGTCTGGGGAGCCCCGAGGGGGAGGAACGGCCATATGGCCCAGCACCCTCTCCTCACCTTCCCCGAAGCGGTGGGTGAGGAGATGAATCGCAGATAAACGGGAGCTAGCCTGCGCATGCGGTGCTCAGCGTTCCCGGCGCCCTTTGCCGGGCTTGGCGGGCCTGTCACCGGCACGCCCCTTCCCCTGCGGGCGCCCGCCCTTGGCATTGTCGCCCGCTTCTGACCGGCCGGCCCTTGGCTTCTTCCTTGCACCCTCTTCTATGGCTTCCTCGGCCCGTTTTTTGCCCACCGGGCGCGCGCCGGGCGCCATCCAGACATTGGATGAGCGAGAGCGTCGCTCGATGGAAGCGTCCGCCGACCGCCGCGGCTTGGAGCCGCCTGAGGGACGCTCGCGCTCGGCTCTTTCAGGCCGCGCATCCTTGGAAAACCGTGTCGGCCGATCTCGCTCGCCTTCGCGAACGGCCTCACTCTTTCCCTCGAAACGCTCCGGGCGTGGCCCGCGCGGGGGACGCTCGCGCTCGGGTCTCTCCGGTCGCGCGTCGCCGGAAAACCGCGTTGGACGATCTCGCTTGCCTTCGCGAACGGCCTCACTCTTTCCCTCGAAACGCTCCGGGCGTGGCCCGCGCGGGGGACGCTCGCGCTCGGGTCTCTCCGGTCGCGCGTCGCCGGAAAACCGCGTTGGACGATCTCGCTGCGGTTTGCGAGCAGCCGCGTCCTTTCGCTCGAAACGCTCGGGCCGCTTCGTCTGCAGCCTGTCGCGAGCCTCCTCACGTTTCTCCTCTGGCGATTTCCTGCGGGCCGCCGGCTTTCTTTCCTTGCCCGAATCCTCCCCCTTGCTGATCCTCGGCGTGTCCTCATCGGGCCTCTTCCGATCGCCACGCACCGGTTTGTTCGCAAAAGGCTTGGCGATCGGCGCCTCGAAATTGGCGCCTGCCTGCTCGATCAGGCGTTCACCGAGCTGATCGCGCAGCGTACGGCCTTTCACCTCCTGAACGGCGCCCTCGGGCAGATCGGCGAGCTGGAACGGTCCGTAGGAGATGCGGATCAGACGCGTAACGTCGAGCCCCAGCGCGCCGAGGACATTCCTAACCTCCCGGTTCTTGCCCTCGCGAAGTCCGAGAGTCAGCCACGCATTGCTGCCCTGCTGCCGATCGAGAGTGGCCGTGATTGCGCCGTAGAATATACCGTCGACGGCGATCCCCTGCTCCAGCTCCGCCAGAGCCTTAGGATCAACCTTGCCGTGCACGCGCACCCGGTAACGCCTCAGCCAGCCTGTAGATGGCAGTTCCAGCACGCGCGCGAGTCCGCCGTCATTGGTCAGCAGCAGCAGCCCTTCGGTGTTGATGTCCAGGCGGCCAATGGTGATCAGCCGAGGCAAGCCCTCCGGCAATGTGTCGAAGATCGTCTTGCGACCCTCTGGATCGCGTGTGGTGGTCACGAGACCGGCTGGCTTGTGGAAAAGGAAAAGCCGTGTCCGCTCGGCAACGGGAAGGGGTTCCCCGTTCACCTCGATTCGGTCGGAAGGACCTACATTGAACGCGGGCGACGTCAAAACGCGTCCGTTCACCTTCACCTGGCCCGCCTCGATCATCGTCTCCGCGTCGCGCCGGGACGCGACCCCAACGCGCGCCAGGCGCTTGGCAATGCGCTCGCCCTTGAACGCTTCCGCCTTGGGTGTCTTCCCACCCGGTTCGCGGGCGCCGCCCTTGGCAGCGGGCTTGTCGGTCGGTTTCCTCTGCGGCGCGGCCGGTCTTTCAGTTTTGTCTTTTCTGTTGTTCTTCATGATGGCCTCTGCCTCTCAGGCGGGCTAGAGCATTTTTGCGGCCGAGTGAAATCACCCGGCGTCGTAAAATGCGGCAAATTATTTAGAGCGGAAGCGCGAGCGGGTGCGAGCGCGTTTCGCCCTAGGTATCAATTCGTCATCTGCGTTGCGAGCAAAAAGATTGGAAGAGCAACAACCAAAAGCTTACGCGAGCTTCATGGATGCAGCCCTCCAGGAGGCGCAGCGCGCCGCCGCGCGCGGCGAGGTGCCGGTGGGGGCGGTGGTGGTGCGGGACGGAAGAATCGTGGCAAGTGCCGGAAACCGCACGCGCGAGCTCAATGACCCCACCGCCCATGCCGAGATGCTTGCCATCCGCGCCGCCTGCCAGACGGAAGGGGCGGAACGCCTTATCGGCGCCGACCTCTATGTAACCCTGGAGCCCTGCGCGATGTGCGCCGGGGCCATTTCCTTTGCGCGCATCCGCCGGCTCTATTTCGGCGCAAGCGATCCAAAGGGCGGCGGGGTGATCCATGGCGGGCGCTTCTTCGCACAGCCCACCTGCCATCACGCGCCGGAACTCTACGAGGGCCTCGGCGAGCGCGAGGCAGCGGCCCTGCTTAAGGCATTTTTCGCGGAGAGGCGGGACTAGGCCTTCAGCTGGTCCGCAGGAGCATCATTACCAGGGCCAGAGCCGGCGCAGGCTGCCCTCACCGCGTTTGGCGGCGCGCTCCTTCTTGTATTCCTCCACACCGAGATCCCCGGCCGGCGCTGTCGCAGCAGGCTGACGGTATTCAGTCGGCGGCTCGCTCAAATACCGGCGCGTCGTCGGGCTGCCCTGCTGGCTGATCTGCCGGCGCTCCTGGAACGCCTGGCGCTGTGCGCGCTGGCCGCCGGGGGACAATATCGCCGGCCTGACCCTATCGCCCTCGGTGAGATCATCCCGTAGACGTGGGCCATCCCCGCTGGGGCTCACATCGCGGATGACGTTCGAGCGATAGAAGGGATTGTCCTGGTTGGCGGTCGCCTCAGCACGGATGCGTGCCAAGCGCTGTTCCGGCGATTCCGGCCAATTCGGATTGTTCGCAGCGACGCTTTCCTGCGGCGGCGGAAGAATCGTGGTGGAGGGCGGCTTCACGATTCCCGGACGCGGGTTGTAATTGATCGCCTCTTTGTCCTTGGGACCGACCGAAAGAATTCCGGTCACGTCTTGCAGAAGCTGCTGGTCGGCAGGCTTGCCCGTCCCATAGGTCGGGCCGGCACAACCGGAAAGCACGATTGCGGATATCGCCGTGGCCGCCGAGGCAAACCTGTAGACTGCTCTTCGTTCTGGGCGGCGTGCCGCTTGATCAAGATGCTTCAACGTCAACTCTCCTCGGCACGCTTGTTGCCGCCCCTCATTCCCCGCCTCTTCGCCGGAAAATCGGACGAGATAATGGCGCGTTAACCTTGGCCGCCTTTTAGCGGACGGCCAGGGTTGACGCAACGCCGCCCGTTAAATGCGCCCAAGAGTCTTCAACTCGCGCAAAGCAGCGGCATCGCGGGCCGAGACATCCGGGTATTCCGAATCGGAACCCACATCATCCGTATAGCGCCAGGAACGAGCACATTTGCGCAAGCCAAGCTCCTCCGCCCGGCGGAATTTCACGGCGACCTGGGACCCCACGGCCTCATCGGTGAAAAGGGCCGAAAGATCCTTGACCTCGGCATGGTCGAGTGCGGATCCAGCATCCGCGCTTTTCACCGCCGCACCGGAAGTGATGAAGATCTCGTCTGCATCGAGCCCGTCGAACAGGCCGGCAAGCTCGCTGCCCAGGAACACGATAGGCGCAGCTTCAAGGGATGAGCCGATGGTCTTCTCCCTGCGCTCGATCTCCAGCGCGCCGGTGACGACGCGCCGCACCTGGCGGATCTTGCGCCATTTCTCGGCCAGCGCTTCGTCATGCCAAGCGCTGGGAACATCCGGAAACTGTGCCAGATGCACAGACTTCGCATCAGGATAGCGTTCCAGCCAGGCTTCCTCTGTGGTGAAGGGCAGCATGGGGGCAAGCCACGTCACCAGGCAGTCGAAGAGCTGACGGACGACCTGAAGGGCGGCCTTGCGGCGGACGCTCGACGGCGCATCGCAGTAGAGCACATCCTTCCGCACGTCGAAATAGAAGGCGGAAAGCTCCACGACCATGAAGTCGAGCAAGGCACGGGTGACACGCTTGAAATCGAAATTGTCGTAACCCTTGCGCACGATCTGGTCGAGCTCGAACAATCGATGCAGCATCAGCCGCTCAAGCTCGGGCATCTTGGTGAGAGGCACCACCTCGCCATCGTCATGGGCGAGCGTGCCGAGCATCCAGCGGATCGTGTTCCTGAGCTTGCGGTAGGCGTCGATATTCGTCTGCAGGATGTTCTGCCCGAGCCGCTGGTCTTCCCAGTAGTCGGTCGTCACCACCCATAGCCGTAGGATGTCGGCACCCGATTTCGCCATGACGTCCTGGGGCACCACCGTGTTGCCCAGCGACTTCGACATCTTGCGGCCTTCCTCATCCATGGTGAAGCCATGGGTGATGACGGCATTGTAGGGCGCGCGACCGCGCGTGCCGCAGGACTCGAGCAGCGAGGAATGGAACCAGCCGCGGTGCTGGTCGGAGCCTTCCAGATAGACATCCGCCGGCCATTTCAGGTCCGGCCGATCCTCCAGCGTGAAGACATGCGTGGAGCCCGAATCGAACCACACGTCGAGGATGTCGCGTACCTGCGTCCAGCGCTCCATGTCGTTGCGGCCGGCCAGAAAGCGCTCCTTTGCGCCTTCGGCGAACCATGCATCCGCGCCCTCCTTCTCGAAGGCCTCCATGATGCGCGCATTGACCGCCTCGTCCTTCAGCACCTCGCCGTTCTCGTCGACGAAGACGGCGATCGGCACGCCCCAGGCGCGCTGGCGCGACAACACCCAGTCTGGCCGTTCCTCGATCATCGAGCGCAGCCGGGTCTGGCCAGCCGCCGGCACGAAGCGCGTTTCATCGATCGCCTTCAGGGCACGGCTGCGAAGTGTCGTGCCATCGCCCAGGTCCTTGTCCATATAGACGAACCATTGCGGCGTGTTGCGGAAGATCACCGGCTTCTTCGAACGCCAGGAATGCGGATACTGGTGCTTCAGCCTTCCCCGCGCAAAGAGCATGTCCTTCGCGATCAGCGCCTCGATGACGGCTTTGTTTGCGTCGCCTTTCTTGCCGGAATCGTCGATGACGCGTGCGGCCCCGCCCTCGCGGTCCGGGCCGAAACCGGGCGTGTCCTTGGTGAAGAAGCCGGCATCGTCCACCGTGAAGGGGATCGCGGTGTCGATGCCGCGTGCCTCGAGAGCCCGGGCATTGTCCATCCAGACGTCAAAGTCCTCCCGGCCATGGCCGGGCGCCGTGTGGACGAAACCGGTACCGGCGTCATCAGTGACGTGCTCGCCGGGCAGCAGCGGGACGGGGAAATTGTAGCCGCCGTTGAGACCCTCCAGAGGATGGGAGCAGAGCATGGAAGCAAGTTCGTCTGCCGCAACATCCCGCAGGCGCTTGAACTGAAGCTTCGCCTTGGCGAAAGCTTCCTCGGCCAAAGCATCAGCAAAGATCATCTTTTCACCCGGACGCGGGCCGAAATCGTTCTCGGCTGAAGTGACCTGGTAGAGACCGTAGGAGACGCGTGGAGAATAGGAGATCGCGCGGTTACCGGGCAGCGTCCACGGGGTGGTTGTCCAGATGACCACGGAGGCCCCAACCAGATCCGAAGCGCCCTCCACCACCGGAAACTTTACCCAGACGGTATCGCTCTCGTAATCGTGGTACTCGACTTCGGCTTCAGCAAGCGCCGTGCGCTCCACCACGCTCCACATCACCGGCTTCGAACCGCGGTAGAGCTGGCCGGACATGGCGAATTTCAGAAGCTCGCCGGCTATGCGGGCCTCGGCATGATAGGCCATGGTCGTGTAAGGGTTCTTGAAATCGCCGACCACGCCGAGCCGCTGGAACTCCTCGGTCTGTACCTTGATCCAGTGCGTGGCGAATTCCCGGCATTCCTGTCGGAATTCGTTGATCGGCACCTCGTCCTTGTTCTTGCCCTTGGCGCGATACTGCTCCTCGATCTTCCATTCGATCGGCAGGCCGTGGCAGTCCCAACCCGGAACATAGTTCGAGTCATAGCCCCGCATCTGGAACGAGCGGGTGATGACATCCTTCAGAACCTTGTTGAGGGCGTGGCCGATATGGATATGCCCATTGGCGTAAGGAGGACCGTCATGCAGCACGAAGAGGGGGCGACCCTTCGCTTCCTCGCGCAAAAGCCTGTAGAGATCCATATCTTCCCAGCGGGCGACGATCTCCGGCTCCTTCTGCGGCAGCCCGGCACGCATCGGAAAATCCGTCTGCGGCAGATAGAGGGTCTTGGAATAATCCAGCTTTTCGGTGGTTTCGCTCATTGTATCGCCGTAAGAATGCGAGGACCCTTTGGCCTCGCCGATGACCATCTGAAGTGACGGATATGGCGCTCAGCCGAGCGCAGAAAACCCGGACCTTCCGGCGACCCTCAGGCCGCGCGGAAAGCCGGGCCAATAATTCGTATGGCAAACGGCGTGAAACCGGCGCTCGTCTTCATGGTGTGGGCTTTTAGCCGAGACGGACCTGGGAATAAAGAGGTCAATGGTGAATAGTGAATAGCGAGCGAATTTCGCTGAAACCGCCGGTGAGGAGAAACACGGACGATCTTCTATTGCGCTTTACTTCCCCTCAAACGCAATGCTGAGATCCAGCTCGGAAAACGGCCGGACACCTGAGAGCAGCGCCTTCGCCTCCTCCTCATCCCGCTTCATCTGGACGACAAGCGCGTCGAGGCTGTCGAATTTCTCCTCTCCGCGCAGAAAGCCGAAGAGGGACACCGCGCAGGTCTCGCCGTAGAGGTCGCCACTGAAATCGAACACGAACGTTTCGAGGAGGGGCGCGCCGTTCTCGTCCACAGTCGGGCGGCGGCCGAAATTCGCCACGCCGTCATGGAGCGTGCTGTCTGCCCGGCGCAGACGGACGGCGTAAATGCCGTGGCGAAGCTCCGTCTCCGGCGGCAGCGACATATTGGCCGTAGGAAAGCCGAGCGTCCGCCCGAGCTTCTTGCCGCCAGTGACTTCGGCCTCCACCGTGTAGCGATAGCCGAGAAGCCCGGCCGCCTCCGCCACGTCTCCTTCGGCAAGCAGGGCGCGGATGCGGCTTGAGGAGACCACATCACCTCCCTCGTCGGAAAACGCATCCAGGACCGTCACGCCGAAGCCATAGGTCGTTCCGGCAGCCATCAATGTTTCCGGTGTGCCACCCCTTCCCTTCCCGTAGTGGAAGTCGAAGCCAGTAACCACATGCGATGCCCCGAGGCCCCCCACCAACACCTCGGCGACGAAGCGCTCCGCCGAAAGGGAGGAGAATTCGCGCGTGAAAGGCTGCTCCACCACGGCATCGAAGCCCAGGCCGGCAAGCAGCCGCGCCTTCATGGGAGCAGGCGTCAACCGGAAAAGAGGAATTTCCGGCCGGAAGATCGTGCGCGGATGCGGCTCGAATGTAAGCACCACCGCCGGGACCCGCCGCTCATCCGCGATCTCCAGCGCGCGCCAAAGCACCGCCTGGTGCCCGCGATGCACGCCGTCGAAATTGCCGATGGCAATGACAGCCCCGCGCAGATGCGCGGGCATGTCCTGATATCCGGAAAGCCGCAGGAACTGCTCCACCCTCGCTCCTACCTCAACCGCTCGATCGCCGCCACAGGCTGATGGCCATGCTTCTCCAGGAAAGCGGCCAGCCGCGCCTGATGCAGTGCCCCATCCTGCTTGTACTCAGATACATGAATGCCGTCGGTCACGAATAGCACGTCCACGCCCATGCCGGCCGCCCCCTTCACGTCGGTCAACATTCCGTCCCCGATGGCGAGCGTCTCGTGCGGGGCCACTTCCCGCCCAAGCTTCCGCGCCGCTGCCGCCAGCGCAGCTTCATAGATGTGCCGGTGCGGCTTGCCCGCGATCAGCGTGCGGCCGCCAAGCTGGCCGTAGTCGCGCGCCAGCGCGCCGGCACAGAAGATCAGCCGGTCGCCCCGCTCGACCACGATATCCGGATTGGCACAGATGAAAGGCAGGTCGCGGGCGCGCATCCGCTGCAACATTTCGGCGTAATCCTCCGGCGTTTCGGTCTCATCGTCGAAAAGCCCGGTACAGACCACGCCCGCCGCCTCGAACTCTTCCACCAGCTCGACATCGAGGCCGTCATAGATGGGCAGGTCTCGGTCTGGGCCCAGATGGAACACGCGGCGCGGCCCGTTCCTGATCAAATCCCGTGTCACGTCGCCAGAGGTCACGACCTCGTCCCAGGCCTCGTCTGGAACACCGATCTGGCGCAATTGCTCCTTCACGAACTTGCTCGGACGGGGCGAGTTAGTGACGAGCACCACTGCCTTGCCTGCCTGGCGTGCCCGCACGAGCGCCTCGGCGGCAGGCGGGAAGGTCACCACACCATTGTGCAAGACGCCCCAGACATCGCAGAGGATCACGCTGTAGGGCTGCGCTAACGCGTCGAGGCTGTCGACCATGGCCGGCTGCTGCGGCATGAATTCTCCTTGGGACATTCGGCATGGGCAGGCTCATGGCCTGGAACGCCGTGAGGAATTAGCCGAAGTGCCGCCGCATGTCACCCGCTTTCAGCCGAGCGCCCTTGCCGCTCCCATGCTTATCGGTTAGGACAGCCGCGCTCGCATGCGGGCGCGGTTTCCATTCAAGAAGAGACGGATTTTCAGCATGGCTGACAAGGCGGATAAGGTAAAGGCAAGGCTCCCGCGCGGGCTTGTCGACCGCCATCCGGCCGACATCCGCGCCGTCGATGAGATGATGGCGAAAATCCGCTCCGTCTACGAACTCTATGGCTTCGAGCCCGTGGAGACGCCGCTCATCGAATACACGGATGCGCTGGGAAAATTCCTGCCGGATCAGGATCGCCCCAACGAGGGCGTCTTCTCCTTCCAGGATGACGACGAGCAGTGGCTGTCGCTGCGCTACGATTTAACCGCGCCGCTCGCCCGCTTCGTGGCTGAAAATTTCGAGCGCCTGCCGAAACCCTATCGTAGCTACCGCGCAGGGTGGGTCTTCCGCAACGAGAAGCCCGGCCCCGGCCGCTTCCGCCAGTTCATGCAGTTCGACGCCGATACGGTGGGCGCACCACATGTCTCGGCCGATGCCGAGATGTGCATGATGATGGCGGATGTGATGGAGGCACTGGGCATCAAGCGCGGCGATTACGTGATCCGGGTGAACAACCGGAAAGTGCTCGACGGTGTGCTGGAGGCGATCGGCCTCGGCGGCGACGAGAATGCCGGACGCAGGCTGACAGTGCTGCGCGCGATCGACAAGCTGGACAAGTTCGGCCCGGAAGGCGTGCAGCAGTTGCTCGGCAAGGGCCGCCTGGACGAGAGCGGCGATTTCACGAAAGGTGCCGAACTCGACGAGGAGCAACAGAACACCGTACTCGCAATGTGCCTCGGCACAGAAGATGGTTCGGATAGTGCAGCTCGAAACGAGATCTGGCAACAAGGCATCAGCGAATTGCAGGAAATCGCTGCTCTGGTATCCGCAGCGGGCTACGACGAGGACCGCATCCGCATCGACCCCTCTGTCGTACGTGGCCTGGAATACTACACCGGCCCGGTCTTCGAAGCGGAACTGACGTTCCCGGTCGTCAACGAAGATGGCGAGACGGTACGCTTCGGCTCGGTCGGCGGCGGCGGGCGTTACGACGGGCTCGTTTCGCGTTTCCGCGGCGAGCCGGTGCCTGCGACGGGCTTCTCCATCGGCGTCTCCCGTCTCATGACCGCCCTCAAGAATCTCGGCAAGCTCGAAACGGTCGAGGCGGTTGCGCCGGTGGTGGTGCTCGTGATGGACAAGGACACGGAAAGCCTCGGGCGTTACCAGCGGCTCGTCTCCGGGTTGCGCCAAGCCGGCATTCGCGCGGAAATGTATCTCGGCGGCGCCGGCATGAAGGCGCAGATGAAATATGCCGACCGCCGCGGCAGTCCGTGCGTCATCATCCAGGGTGGCGACGAGCGCGAGAAGGGCGAGGTGCAGATCAAGGATCTTGTGGAGGGCAAACGTCTCTCCGAAGAGATCGAAGACAATGTGACCTGGC
This sequence comes from Chelativorans sp. J32, assembly GCF_000518985.1. Lineage (GTDB taxonomy): Bacteria > Pseudomonadota > Alphaproteobacteria > Rhizobiales > Rhizobiaceae > Chelativorans. Next base: position 58,680 of record NZ_JAEQ01000007.1, on the reverse strand, counting down.
GCGAATCCCGTCCGGCGCAGTTCTCCGTGCCCGAAGGCGAAATGGTAGCGGCCGTAAGGCGCGTGCTGGATGCACAGGCGAGCGAGCGGAGCGCATAAGCCGCATGTTCCTGCTCGCCAATGCGGGGCATAGCCCCCTCCGCACTGCCGGGCATCTCCCGCTGAAAGGAGGAGATTACGCCGCCAGAATGACCGCACCCGAGCGGACACCGCTGAGGGCCGGGAATCGGGCGGGTCGTCCGCAGGCCTCCTGCATTGCGCGGAAGATGGTAGGCGGTCCAGATGGAGGGCTCTCCAGCAAGGCGCCTCAGCCATGACGTCCCGCTATCCCTCCTTCGCGACCGAGATCCTCGACCTCTTTGCCGAGCGCGAGGCGGCGCTGACGGATATCTCGATCATTCAGCCTGCCGATCCTTTTCTCGACATGGCCGGTGAGGACCTGCGCCGGCGGATTTTCCTCACCGAGAGTGAAACCGGCCAGACGCTTTGCCTGCGTCCGGAATTCACCATCCCCGTCTGCCTCGACCATATCGAGAAGCGGGCTTCCACGCCGCGCCGTTACGCTTATCTGGGCGAGGTGTTCCGCCAGCGCCGCGAGGGCGGCGCGGAGTTCTTCCAGGCGGGTATTGAGGATTTGGGGACGGCGGATCACCCCGACGCCGACGCCCGTTCGCTGGCGGATGCCCATGTCATCCTGTCGCGCGTTCTGCCAAACGCGGCTTTTCAGGTCACGCTGGGGGATCAAGCCGTCTTCGAAGCCGTGCTCTCCGCCCTCGGTCTTCCACGCGGCTGGCAGAAGCGACTTGCGCGCGCTTTCGGCTCGCCGAGCCTGCTCGAAGCGGCCATTGCGGAGTTTACCAATCCTCCAGGCGCTGCCAACCTACCACGCGAAGTCGCAAGCCTCGTCACGCGCGGGGACGAGCAGCGCCTCACTCAGCACATCGAAGAGGCGATGCAGGCCATGGGGCTCTCGCCGACAGCCGGCCGCGAGCCCGGCGAAATCGCGCAGCGTCTCCTCGAAAAGGCAACGCTGCGCAGTGTCCGCCTTTCCGACACAGCGCTTAATGCGATGAAGACATTCCTGGCCATCAACGTGCCGCTGGAGCGCGCTGGCGACCAATTGGCGAGTTTTGCAGAAGAGGCCGGCATTGTGCTGGACGACGCGCTCGGCGAATTCGGCGCGCGCGTCGAGCGCATCAAGGCCTACGATCTGCCGCTTGATTACATCCGCTATGATGCGGGCTTCGGCCGTCCGCTCGACTATTACACCGGCTTCATCTTCGAGATCGGGATGCAAGACCAGCGCCAGCCCCTGGTGGGCGGCGGGCGCTACGACCGCCTGCTGACACTGCTCGGGGCGGAAAAGCCCATTCCCGGCGTCGGTTTTTCGATCTGGCTCGACCGTGTGGCGGCTCTCAGAGGAGAGAAGCAATGACCGTCACGCTGGCTCTTCCCTCAAAAGGGCGGCTTAAGGACCAGTCGATCGAGCGGCTTTTAAAAGCGGGTTATCCCATCCGCCTGCCGGAGAACGACCGGCGCTATCGGGCAGCGGTCGAGGGTCACGAGCAACTGGAGGTGACCTTTCTCTCCGCTTCCGAAATCGCGCGCGAGCTCGATCGCGGCAGCATCGATCTTGGCGTCACCGGCGAGGACCTGGTGCGCGAGACCATTCCGGAATGGGAATCCCGCGTCGGGATTTCTGCGAGGCTTGGTTTTGGTCACGCTGACGTCGTGGTCGCCGTCCCCGAAGTCTGGTTCGACGTTTCGACCATGGCTGATCTGGACGATGTGGCGGCGGACTTCCGCCATAGGCACGGACGGCGGCTGCGGATCGCCACCAAATACTGGCGTCTGACCCAGCAGTTCTTCTCGCAGAAGCACGGCATTCAGGTCTACCGGATCGTCGAAAGCCTCGGCGCCACCGAGGGTGCACCGGCTGCCGGCTCGGCCGATGTCATCGTCGACATCACCTCGACCGGCTCCACCCTCAAGGCCAATCACCTGAAGGTACTGGATGACGGCGTCATCCTGCGCTCGCAGGCCTGCCTGGTGACCGCGAAGAAGCAGAGACCGGCTGAGGATACGAAGCTGATCGCGGAACTGGCTGACGCGGTGGGGCGGTAGCCCGACGATCACCCGTCTTTTGCTTTTCCAAGCGTCCCTGCGGGAAGAACGTCCTCTCACAAGGCTAGGAAAATGCTATATCTCCCGCAAAGCGGAAGATGTCGACAGCGTCAACTCGTGCCAAATACAAACGTCGATGACTTCCGATGTCGCAGGCGCGGTTATCTCTGTGGATAGCGATCAATCTCAACCCGAGTGCACGAAAACTAAGTGTCAATGCAAGGGAGGGTTGCCCCCTAAGCAGCGAACAAGCGGCCTAGTCCTACTCCTCCACCACCCTCAACCGCAGGGAGCCTTGCCCGCCTATCGCCGCACTCCTCCCGCCATCCTCATCGCCCTCAGGCGCGTTCGTCGCCGCGGCGTTCCCCTCCAAAGAGCCCAGTTCCAGTGCTTCGATCTTGGCGCCTCTTTTCGTGACTTTATCGGTCGAAGTGAGGATCAGGTCGATATCCTTGTTGGCCTGCAGGAAATGCGCCTGCAGCTTGCGCACGCGATCATCCAGCCGCGAGACATCCTGCATCAGCTTGACCACCTCCGCCTGGATCAAATGGGCCTGTTCACGCATACGCGCATCCTTGAGCACCGCTTGGATCACCTGGATGGAGAGCATCAGCAGCGAGGGCGAAACGATCACGATTCGTGCGCGATGCGCGCGCTGCACCAGCGCCTCGAAATTCTCGTGGATTTCCGCGAAGATCGATTCCGAGGGCACGAACATGAAGGCCGTGTCCTGCGTCTCGCCCGGTATCAGGTATTTCTCTGCGATCGCCTTGACGTGTACTTCCACGTCTCGCCGGAAGGCGGTCTCGGCAAAGCGCCGTGCCTCAGGCCCGCCCTCCCCTTCGGAAGCGGCGCGGATGGCGTTCCACGCTTCCAGCGGGAATTTCGCGTCGATTACGAGCGAGGGCGCGCTGTTCGGCATCTTCACCAGACAGTCCGGCCGGCTGCCATTGGAGAGAGTTGCCTGGAATTCGTAGGCAGAAGGCGGGAGCCCGTCGGCGATGATCGCCTCCATGCGGGATTGCCCGAAAGCGCCGCGTGTCTGCTTGTTGGAAAGGATCTGCTGCAGCTGAACCACCTGCCCCGCCAGCGACTGGATGTTGTTCTGAGCCGTATCGATCACGGCGAGCCGCTCCTGAAGCCTCGCCAGGTTTTCGTGCGTGGATTTCGTCTGCTCCGTGATGGACTGCCCGAGCCGAGACGTCATTCCGTCCAGCCGCTCGGAAATCGCTTTGGTCAGCTCGGCCTGCCGATTGCCGAAGATTTCCGCGATCGTGCCCATGCGGCCTTGGAGTTCGGCTTGAGTTCTCGCCAGTTCCGCCAGGCGTGCCTCCGCCTCCCTCGCCCGGGCGGCTGCTTCCGCCTCGTTTGCCAATCGGATTCGGCTGCTGCGCCAAACGGACGCCGCAAGCAGGACGATAAGCAGAATCACGAGGCAACCCGCCGCGAACAACAGCTCGCCTAGGGTGATGACCGTTGCTCCAAGCCGAAGGATTGGAAGCGAAAACAGGGGACTCATATCATTCATGAGAACAGCTTAATTGATTCTGTCTCGCTCGATAAGATCAAAACGTGAACAAAATTGCTGTTCCCCACTTGTCCCGTATTGACGCTCCGACGCCAAGCCATTACCTGACGCTCATGACCATTCGCCCGATTGTAATTCTTCCCGATCCAGTTCTGCGCCAGGTTTCCAAACCCGTCGAACGCGTGGATGACGACCTGCGCAAATTCGCGGGCGACATGCTGGAAACCATGTATGACGCACCAGGCATCGGGCTTGCCGCCATCCAGGTTGGCGAACCGCTGCGCATGCTGGTGCTTGACGTGGCCGAGAAGGATGACCCGAAGAATCCGCAAGTCTTCATCAACCCGGAGATCGTCGCGCGTTCGGAGGCCCTGAACGTGCACGAGGAAGGCTGCCTCTCCATCCCCGATTATTACGCGGAAGTGGAGCGCCCTGCCGAGGTGACGGTGAAATATCTCGATCTCGACGGCAAGGAACAGGTCGTGGAGGCCGATGGTATCCTCGCCACCTGCCTGCAGCACGAAATCGATCATCTGAACGGTGTGCTCTTCATCGACTACCTATCGAAGCTCAAGCGGGACATGGTGGTGCGCAAATTCAAGAAGCTTGCCAAGGACCGCCCGCCCGCGCGCATGGTGGGGTAGGCACGTCGCCAGCCGAAGGGAGGCGCAATGCCCCTACGCCTCATCTTCATGGGAACGCCGGATTTTTCCGTCCCGACACTGCATGCGCTCGCAGAGGCGGGGCACGAGATTGCCGCTGTCTATACCCAGCCGCCGCGTCCTGCAGGCCGGCGCGGGTTGGAGCTTACCAAATCGCCTGTCCATCAAGCGGCAGAGGCGTTGGGATTCACCGTTTACACACCGCAGTCCCTGAAAAGTCTAGAGGAACAGGAGGCATTCCGCGCCCTCAGGGCTGACGCCGCTGTGGTTGTTGCTTATGGCCTCTTGTTGCCGAGGCCGATCCTGGAAGGCACGCGGCTCGGCGCCTATAATGGCCATGCCTCGCTCCTGCCCCGTTGGCGTGGCGCAGCCCCTATCCAGCGCGCGGTGATGGCGGGGGACCGCGAGACCGGAATGATGGTGATGAAGATGGATGAGGGCCTCGATACCGGCCCGGTCGCCATGACCGAGAGAGTTCCGATCGGGCCAGATATGACGGCCGGCGAGCTGCACGACATCATGAAGGAGACCGGCGCCCGCCTCATGGTGGCCGCCATGGCTGCGCTTGAAAGAGACGAGCTGGCCCTTACGCCTCAACCGGCAGAAGGGGCAATCTACGCCAAAAAGATCAGCAAGGAGGAGACGCGGGTCGACTGGTCCCGCCCGGCCGAGGATGTGCACAATCATATCCGCGGTCTGTCGCCCTTTCCCGGAGCCTGGTGCGAGATGCATGTCGGTGGAAAAGCGGAGCGCGTGAAGCTCCTGCGCTCCATGCTTTCGGAGGGCAGCGGCACGCCTGGCGAGATCACCGACGCCGAGACTCTTGCAGTCGCTTGCGGCGAAGGTGCGGTGGGCCTTCGGGAACTTCAGCGGGCCGGCGGCAAGCCGATGGCCGCCCAGGACTTCCAGCGCGGGGCAAAGCTGGGCGTGGGAATGAGGCTTACATGAGCGCGGTAATCATCCGCCCGGAGGAAGCGGGCGACGAAACAGCGATCCGTCTGCTCCTCGTCAACGCCTTCGGCGGCGAGACCGAAGCCAAACTGGTGGACGAGCTCAGGTCTGCGGGCGATATCGTGCTCTCGCTGGTGGCCGAGCGCGACGGCGAGATCCGCGGCCATATCCTCTTCTCGCGCCTTTGGGTGCGCAGCAATGGCCAGAGCTTTCCGGCAGTCGCCTTGGCACCGCTCGCAGCTCACCCCGGCCATCAGCGTGAGGGCATAGGCAGCGCCCTGGTGGAGGATGCGCATACCCGCCTTCATGCTGCGGGCGAAAAGCTGTCGATCGTCCTGGGGGAGCCCGCCTACTATAGCCGCTTCGGTTATCGCGCCGAGCGCGCGGCGGGCTTCGAAAGCACTTATCAAGGCGATTATCTTCAGGCGCTTGCTTGGGACGATGCAGCACCCACGACTGGCAAGCTCGACTATGCGCCAGCCTTCGCAGATCTTGGTTGAGAATGCCCCGATATCGCATCGACATCGAGTATGACGGCGGACCTTACGCCGGCTGGCAACGCCAGGCGGGCCAGCACAGCGTCCAGGAAGCGATCGAGAATGCAATTGCCGCCTTTTCGGGCGAAGAGGTAACCATCAGAGGCGCAGGACGCACCGACGCGGGTGTGCATGCGCTGGAGCAGGTTGCCCATTTCGAACTCTCACGCGTGTGGAAGGCGGATACGGTGCGGGACGCGCTCAACGCCCATCTCAATCTGGCGAGCGAGGCTGTTTCCATTCTCCGAGCCGCCCCAGTTGCGGATGATTTCGACGCCCGCTTCTCCGCCACGGCGCGGCATTATCTGTATCGGATCGCCAACCGGCGCTCGCCGCTTGCTCTGGAGCGGGGTCGGGCATGGCATGTGGCGAAGAGGCTCGACGCTTCGGCCATGCACGACGCCGCGCAAAGGTTGGTGGGAAAGCACGATTTCACGACGTTTCGCTCCGTCCAATGCCAGGCGAAAAGCCCGGTGAAGACGCTCGACCGGCTCGACGTCACGCGACTCGGCGAGGAGATCGAAATCCGGGCCTCGGCGCGGTCCTTCCTTCACAATCAGGTGCGCTCGCTTGTGGGTACCCTCAAGAAGGTTGGCGAAGGCAGCTGGACGGCCGATGATGTGCAGGTTGCCCTGGAAGCGCGCGACCGCGCCGCCTGCGGCCCAGTCGCCCCACCGCAGGGCCTCTATCTCGTCAAGGTCGACTACTGCTCCGATCGGCGAGCCGATTTCTGATGCTGTCCTGACATTGCCGCGTTCTTACGGAACTCACCCGCCGGGGATGTCGAGCTGCAGGAGTGACTGGAGAGCGAACAAAGTGGTGATGGAGGCGACGAGCATTCCAAAGAAAACCGCCGTCCCGATTGCTGCGCCTTTGCCAAGGGCGACGACCGTGAGTCGCCAGGAGAGCGCCAAAGTGGCGAGAAAAAGGATCAGGGAAATGCCGTTTGCCAGCTCTCCTGCATCGGGAACGAACAGCCGCAAAAAACCGGGCACCAGCATGACCCAGGCAAAAAGCGCCGAGGCCCAGTTGCTTGCCACGACATAATGCACGAACCGGTCTGAGATCCCGACCGGCTTGGCGAAGGCTGCCAGGAAAGCAAGCGGCAGCACCCAGGAACCAATATCGGTCAGGAAGAGCCGACACACCAGGCCGAACCGCGCGCCTGTCGTGAATAATTCTGCCTCGGGTATGCTGTTGGTGAAGGCGACCCATCCCACGATCAGCGGCGGCAGCGCGACAACGATGGCAAAAAACGAGTTCCAAAAGCCATCGGCCGAAAGATCGAGCAGCTTCAAACCGTCGGCGCGGCCCATCATCATCTGCCATACGCCGGTGAAATACTGCTGGATTTCAGCACCGGTGGGCATCACGCAAACCAATCCTCGAGAAAACGCAGATAGATCTGCGTAAGCGTCTCCAGATCGGCAAGTGGAACTCTCTCGTCCACCATATGCATTGTCTGGCCGACGAGCCCGAACTCGACCACCGGGCAATAATCCTTGATAAAGCGCGCGTCCGACGTGCCTCCCGTCGTCGAAAGCTGCGGCTTAAGACCTGTGACCGCCTGGATGGAGGTGGCGAGCGTCGCGACAAGCCGATCATCGCGGGTCAGGAACACAGGGCTCGGCCGGTCGCGCCATTCCAATTCGAAGGCGGCCGGCTCCGTGCGACCCGGGCGGTATCTGTTTTCCTCCGCCGCGCGGTCTAGCCGGTTGTGGATCTCCGCTTGCAGCGTCTCGACGGTCCAGGTGTCGTTGAAGCGGATATTGAAAGCCGCCGTCGCCCGCGCCGGGATGACATTCACGGAAGGATTGCCGATATCGATCGTGGTGATCTCCAGGTTTGTCGGCGGGAAATCGGTGGTGCCCTGATCGAGGGGAGGATCGGTCAAGGCTTCCAGTAAGGAAAGCAGCCCGCGCACCGGGTTATCCGCAAGATGCGGATAAGCTACATGCCCCTGCTTTCCGAAGACGGTGATCCGACCCGATAGAGAGCCCCGCCGGCCGATCTTCACCATATCGCCAAGCGCCGCCACATTCGTGGGCTCGCCCACGATTGCCGCATCCCAGCGCTCTCCGCGCGCCGCCGCCCATTCGAGAAGCTTCACCGAACCGTTGACCGCTGGTCCTTCCTCATCTCCGGTGATCAACAAGGAGACCGAACCCTTCGGCATTCCATGGCGCTCGGCAAAACGGGCAAGCGCTGCCACGAAGCAAGCAATTCCGCCCTTCATGTCCACAGCGCCGCGGCCGAACATTTCACCCTTCGCGATCTCTGCGGCAAAGGGTGGATGCGTCCAGGCCGCTTCGTCGCCCGGAGGCACGACATCCGTATGCCCCGCAAACATCAAATGCGGGCCGGCTTCTCCCATGCGGGCATAGAGGTTCTCCACATCCGCTTCACCTTCTTCCGAGAACACCGGCCGCTCCACGCGCGCGCCGAGCGGTTCCAGCATCGATTGTAGTGCTGCAAGAGCCCCGCCTTCGGCAGGCGTTACCGAAGGGCAGCGAATGAGGGCGGCGAGATTCAGGGCTGGATCAACGGGCAGTGTCATGACGGCGATGGATACTCGAATGGCACCGTCCTGTCATCCGCGATCCGGAGGCAATCGCGAGAGGAGAAAGCCCCTTGTCGCGAGCGCCCCGGGATCTCACCTCACCGCGGCGAATTCGTCTGTGCGCCAAATTGATTGGCACCCGAATGACCGGGATAGAGGCACAGGATCACAAATGTGACGATCGAGATCACCGGGATGAAAAGGGCTATCGCCAGGATTCCCGGTTTCCCGAAATCATGAAGCCGCTTCACGCCTAGGGCCACATAGGACCAGATGGAGAGAAGAAAGACGCCCCAGAAAATCATCGCCCACATGTCCGTCGCGCTGCTTTCCTCTGGCGCCAGCGTCAGCCGATAAAGCGGAAACGCTTGGAAAATCGCGATGAGCAGACCCGCCAGGAAATATGGCGCGCGACTCACGCGCCCAGAAAAGCCGAAGAAAAGCCATGTGAACTGGTTGCGGTTCACGAGGTCTCAGTCCCTGAGCAGTTCGTTGATCGAGGTCTTCGACCGGGTCTTTTCGTCCACCCGCTTCACGATCACCGCGCAATAGAGGCTAGGGCCAGGTTCGCCATTGCCCATCGGCTTGCCGGGCATCGTCCCTGCCACGACGACCGAATAGGGCGGCACTTCGCCATAGAAGATCTCGCCCGTTTCGCGGTCGACGATCTTCGTGGACTTGCCGATGAAGACGCCCATGCCGAGAACCGCGCCCTCGCGCACGATGCAGCCTTCCACGACTTCCGAGCGCGCGCCGATGAAGCAATTGTCCTCGATGATTGTCGGCCCCGCCTGCATAGGCTCGAGAACGCCGCCAATGCCGACGCCGCCGGAAAGATGCACATTTTCTCCGATTTGGGCGCAGGAACCGACGGTCGCCCAGGTATCGACCATGGTGTTGCGGCCCACATAGGCACCGAGATTCACGAAGGAAGGCATCAACACCGCGCCCGGCGCGATATAGGCGGAGCGGCGCACCACGCAGTTCGGCACCGCGCGGAACCCAGCCCTCTCGAACTCGTTGGAGCTCCAGCCATCGAACTTGGACGGCACCTTGTCCCACCAGACCGCCTCATCCGGTCCACCCTTGACGATCTGCATAGGGTTCAAGCGGAAGGAAAGGAGAACCGCCTTCTTGAGCCACTGGTTCACGGTCCACTGGCCGTCTTCCTGCCGCTCGGCAACTCGCATCGCACCACTGTCGAGGAGGTCGAGTGCGGTTTCCACGGCCTCGCGGACTTCGCCGCGCGTCTCCGTATTGATCGAATCACGGTTGTCGAAGGCCTGTTCGACCGTTTGTTCGAGCGCGGCAATGTCGGAAGTCTTCATCAGCGAAATCCCTCCGCTACATGAGGTGTTAAGAGCTGCCCAATAGGCTAGAACCACCATTGGGATGTGCCGGAACGGCACCGGCGCGGAACCTATGCGAAGCGTCGGGGTGGGTCAATCGCAGCAAAGCGCGACGGGGCAGCGCAGGACGACAGGAACGGGGATTATGAATCCGCACGACAAGGCAGGCTGGACACCGCTTCCACATTCCGACGAGGATCTCAAACGCGCGCGCAGCGTGCCGGACACACCACAGACGCGTTCCGAGACCTATCGGCTTGCCTGGGACGATGAAAAGTTCATGACCAGGCGCGAGCTCCGCCCTGTGCGCCTGCAGCTCGAACTCCTCAAGCCGGAAATGGCGCTTGCAGAGCGCGGCATCCGCTCCACGGTGATCCTGTTCGGCGGAGCGCGTATTCCCGAGCCGGGCGGCGATGCTTGGGCGGCCAAGAACGAGACGCAGAAGAAGAATCTCGAAAAGAACAGCCGTTACTACGCCGAGGCACGCCGATTCGCCCATCTGTGCTCCGAGCAATCGGCAAAGTGGCAGTTCCGCGAGTATGTGGTGGTGACGGGCGGCGGCCCGGGCGTCATGGAGGCGGGCAATCGCGGCGCGGCAGAGCGCGGCGCGCCCACCATCGGCCTCAATATCGTCCTGCCCCACGAGCAGGCGCCGAACCTCTATGTGACGCCGGATCTCTGCTTCAACTTCCATTATTTTGCGATCCGCAAGATGCATTTCATGATGCGGGCGAAGGCCATTGCCGTCTTTCCCGGCGGCTTCGGCACCATGGACGAGCTGTTCGAGGCGTTGACCTTGATCCAAACAGGCCGCATGGAGCGTGTCCCCGTCATCCTGTTCGGACGCGAGTTCTGGCAGAAGGCCGTCAATCTCCCCTTTCTCGCTGAACAGGGGACGATCTCTCCGGGTGACGAAGAGCTCATCAATTATGCCGAAACGGCCGAGGAGGCCTGGAGCTATATTGCGAAGTTCTATGACCTCGAAGAGGGTTCCTCGTCCTAGATCGCGCGCCCATGTCGCAGAAAGAAGTGCTGGCGGGACCTGACCCAATCGGCTAGGCGTCGTTCATGCAAGGATCGTCATCAAGCTGGTTCGATACGCTGAGGCGCGACCGCGGGCTGTTCGCGCTGGTCGGCGCGCTGGCGATCCTGATAAGCATGCTGCAGCCGGTTGCGGCGGCAAGAAATGCAGAGTTCGCCGGCCTCGGCATTCTCTGCGTCAGCGATCATTCCTCCAGCCGCCCAGGGGATTACCAGAAGCAGGGCCCTGATTGCCCGCTCTGTCCTACCGGGCACCTCTGCGCCAGCCCGGCGAGCCTCGCCACTCCGGCGGAAATTCCGACACTGGGCTTCTTTCTGCCGGCTATCAGCCAGCAACTGCGGCCAAGGCAGAGCCAGCTTCCCGGCTTCCGAAGCGAGGCCTCTCCGCCTTCGATCCGCGCACCACCCTTTTCCGCATGAGAAAGCGGCCCTGAGCGGCCGATACCTCCCTTGCAATCTGGAAAGGATTTTTTCATGCGCAGTTTCAGCCTCGCCGCTTGCGCGGCAACCATCGTCATTTCTTCGGCCATGCCGTCCATGGCTCATGTTTCGCTACAGCAGACCCAGGCCGCTCCCGGCACCTACAGGGCCGTCATCGGAATCCCTCATGGCTGCGACGGCGAGCCGACAACCGCCGTCCGCGTCGAGCTTCCGGAAGGCTTTGTCGATGCCAAGCCGGTGCCGAAATCCGCCTGGAACATCGAAATCCAGCAGGGCGATTTCGCCCGCACTTATGACGTGCACGGAGAAAAGGTCTCCTCCGGCCCCGTCGCGATAACCTGGTCGGGCGGCAGCCTTGCTGACGAGCACTATGACGAGTTCACGGTGCGCGGCACGATCGCCGGGGTTGACCAGGGTCAGCGCCTTTATTTCAAGACGACCCAGACCTGCCCCTCAGGCAAGCAGGAGGCCTGGGTCGAGGAGCCGGCCGAAGGGCAGGATCCACATGCGCTCGATTACCCTGCGCCGTTCGTGACGGTAGCGGCAGCGGCCGCCGCGGAAGAACACCATTACGGCGCCGCAGAAATTGCCGCAGGCGACGTGCGAATCGCGGAGCCCTGGGCACGCGCCATGCTGCCAGGCCAGCCGACCGGCGGCGCCTATATGACGATCCGCAACGAGGGCCAGGAGCCGGACAGGCTCGTGGGTGTCACATCGACCGCTGCTGGCAAGGTGGAGATCCACACGATGGAGATGAAGGGGGACGTCATGGAGATGCGGCCCGTGGAAGGCGGTCTCGAAATCCCGGCCGGCGGAAGCGTCTCGCTCGAGCCCGGTGGCTTTCATCTCATGTTCTTCGATGTCAAAACGCCATTCGCCGAGGGAGCCGAGGTGCCTGTCACGCTCGAATTCGAGAAGGCCGGCAAGGTTGAACTAAGCCTCCCCGTTCTCCCGGCCAGCACCGGCCGTGGCGGTGGGACGCACCAACACTGAACACTGAGGGCCGGCTCCGGCCGGCCCTTTTCACCGGGAACGGCGCGACGCTCCATGCGTTGATATCGCAAAGAGGAGTTTTCTCATGCCCCGCAGCGTTCCCGACGACGACATGATGGACGAGCAGCAGACCAAGGATCTCGGCCATCCGACGAAACACGAAGAGAGCCCCGCCGAGCGCATCGCACGCGACATGCGGGCCAATCGCGGTCTCGGCACGCTCGCCGAGCCCCGCGAGAAGGACGAGACGAAGGAATCGCTCGAAAGAGCGACCGACCCGTCGAAGCGGTGATCTTTATTCGGCCCTGACTGCCTTCAGGAAGCCTGTCAGGTCGTCCGTCACGTAATCCACGTGGTCCTCGTCCCCGAGATCGCGTTCCCATATCTCGGAATAGATGGGCTCGAGGTTCCGCGGCACGATCAGGACCGTCGTCATGCCGAGTTCCTTGGGGACCGTGAGATTGCGAGCAAGGTCCTCGAACATCACCGCATTCGGGCCTATCACCGTATAGAGCGATAGGAAAAGATCGTAGGTCTCCTTGGATGGCTTCGGCACCAGCCCTGCCGCCACGATATCGAAAATATCCTCGAACTGATCGAGCACCCCGAGTTGCCGCGCTGCCCGCTCGGCATGGCCGCGGTTGCCATTCGTGAAGATGAATTTGCGGCCGGGCAATCGCCGGATTGCCTCGCCCAAGGCCGGATCCGGTTCGATCCATGAATAGTCGATGTCATGCACTCTCTCGAGGAAATCGTCCGGATCGACCGAATAACGTTCCATCAATCCTCTGAGTGTAGTGCCATATTCTCGATAGAGCTCCTTCTGCAGCTTGCGCGCCTCCTCAGCAGGCATCTGAAGCAGCTCTGAGACGTAGGCCGTCATCTTCAGATCGACCTGCGAGAACAGATTGGTGTGTCTCGGGTAGAGCGTATTGTCGAGATCGAATACCCAATCGGTGACATGGGCAAAACGGGTGGGATCGGGGCGGTTCGTCATGACCTCTTATGGCAGGTTTCTGGGCAGGTTTCCAAACCCTCGATCGTTGGAAATCGAAGAATCCGCCTGCCGGAATGCAGATGAGTCGCTGCGATGAGGAAGGTCATCTACCACGCCTCGATCGCCTCGCTCGTCTCGATTGCCGTTTCACTGGCCATCTGCTGGGCGGCCCTGAGGGCGGTGGGCGACGATCTGGACCTTTTTGCCGCCGCGATGTGCGTCATCTGCCCGCTAGTCGTCGCCTTTCCTGCAAGCGCCTACACCTATAATCAGAAGCGCAGGATCGCAGAGGCCCATGGCGCGCTGAAGGCCGCGCACCGGGAGCTTGCGATCCTACACGAGAAATTGGCGGAACGCGCCCGGCTGGACGACATGACGGGGCTTCTCAACCGGAGTGCCTTCATTGCCGCCATCGATGAGACCCGCGCCCTGGAAAATCGCGGCGCGCTCATCCTGATCGATGCCGACAACTTCAAACAGATCAACGACACGTTCGGCCATCTCGCCGGAGACCGGGCACTGGTCAAGATCGCCGAGGCGATCCGCGAGGCTGCAGGAAAAGCGCGCGCGATCGGCCGTATCGGTGGAGAAGAGTTCGGCGTGTTCCTCCTCTCCGAAGCCCGCATCGAAGCGAGCCTGCTTGCGGAAGAGATTCGGCGGGCCGTTGAGGGAGCCCGCTTTGCACCGGAAGGAGCGGCGCTCCTTCCGCTCACCGTCAGCATCGGTGTGGCGCCGGCGCGAAAGGGCGCAAGCTTCTCCGAGATCATGAGCGAAGCCGACAAGCGCCTCTACGAGGCCAAGCAGTGCGGCCGCAACACGGTGGTGATCGAAGCGCGCTCCGCGGCATGATCCCGGATCAGCTGGTTATCCTCTCAGCCGGTTCCGGACCTCAGGTTACGGAACGATCAGCGTTCCGGCACCATGCTCTGTGAAAAGCTCCAGCAGCACCGAATGCGCGGTCTTCCCATTGAGGATGACCACGCCTTCCACGCCCCGCTCGATCGCCTCGATGCAGGTCTCCACTTTGGGAATCATCCCGCCCGAGATCGTGCCGTCCTTGATCAGGGCACGAGCTTCTGAAATCGTCAGTTCGTCGATCAGCTTCTTGTCACGGTCGAGCACACCGGGGACATCCGTGAGGAACAGGAGGCGGCTCGCCTTTACAGCACCGGCGATGGCGCCCGCGAACGTATCGGCATTGATGTTGTAGGTGTGGCCGTCGCGGCCCGGCGCCACGGGGGCGATGACCGGAATCATCTCGGAGCGGGCAAGAAGGTCGAGCAGCGTTCGATCGACCTCGACCGGCTCCCCGACAAAGCCCAGATCGAGCACGCGCTCTATGTTCGAATCGGGATCGATCATGGTTTTCCGCGCCTTCTCGGCGAAGACCATGTTGCCGTCCTTGCCGCAAAGACCGATGGCCCATTCGCCTTCGGCATTGATCAGGGCCACGATCTCCTTGTTGATGGAGCCCGCCAGGACCATCTCGACGATTTCGACGGTTTTCTGGTCGGTCACCCGCAGGCCGCCCTCGAACTTCGATTCGATGCCGAGCCGCTTCAGCATGTCGCCGATCTGCGGACCCCCACCATGCACGACGATCGGATTCACGCCTGATTGCTTCAACAGCGCCACATCGCGGGCAAAGGCACGGCCGAGCGCGATATCGCCCATCGCATGGCCACCATATTTGATGACCACGGTCTTGTTCTCGTAACGCTGCATGAAGGGCAGCGCCGCCGAGAGGAGGGCTGCCTGCGCTTCAGCGGTTTCGGTGATTTCCGTCATGCTCTTTGCCCGGGGCTTGATAGGACCGCACGTCTCATATCGCATTCGATCAAGCGCGCAAATGGCGAAGTGGCCTTGCCCGCTCACGCTCCCTTGATTTGCCGCACGCCTATGCTTCCCCTACCCTTGGAACACGGAGGAGAAAACGATGAAACGTCGCAACTTTCTCTTGAGCACCGCAGGCGCGCTTGCCGTCCTGTCGGGTGGTTCGCTCATCCTGCGCGGAAGGGCCGGCCCGAACGCTTCCGCGGAAGAGTTCGAGATCACGAAGACGGAGGAGGAGTGGCGCCGGGCTTTGAGCCCGCATCAATATGCGGTGCTGCGGGAGGAAGACACCGAGCCCGCCTTCAGCAGCCCGCTCAACGAAGAAAAACGTGCTGGCATATTCCATTGCGCTGGCTGTGATCTTTCCGTCTACTCCTCGGAGGCAAAGTACGAATCCGGCACGGGCTGGCCGAGCTTCTGGAAATCCCTGCCCAACGCGATCGGCACGAAGGAGGACAACACCTTCTTCATGACGCGCGTCGAGTGCCATTGCCGCCGCTGCGGCGGTCATCTCGGCCATATCTTCGACGATGGGCCGCCGCCGACGGGCAAGCGACACTGCCTCAACGGCATCGCGCTCACCTTCAAGCCCGGACAGACCCAAACCGGGTGAGAGCGCAACACCGGAGCAGGCGAAGTTCACGCGATTAGCTTAAGAGGTACGAAGCGCATCCATCGCGAGGAACAGCTTCCCTCTAGCTGCCTCTCATCGTGCGCAGGATCGCCTCGCGCAGCTCCTCCAGGCCTCCGCCCTTTTCGGATGAGGTGGCAATCACCTCGGGGAAGGCCGCGGGGCGCTTGACGATCTTCTGCCCTGTCTCGGCAACCAGCTTTTCCACCGCCGGAGGCTTGATCTTGTCCGTCTTGGTCAACACGATCTGATAGGAAACGGCGGCTGTATCGAGGAGGTCCAGCACCTCCTCGTCGATCTTCTTTATCCCGTGGCGAGCATCGATCAGGATATAGACGCGCTTCAGCGTGACCCGACCGCGCAGGTAATCGAAGACCAGCTTCGTCCAGGCATCAACCTGTGCCTTGGGAGCCTTGGCGAAACCGTATCCCGGCATATCGACAAGGGCCATCGGGGGAAGATCCCCCGCCTCACCGCTATAGCCTTCGGGAACGAAGTAGTTCAGCTCCTGCGTCCGGCCAGGCGTATTGGACGTGCGGGCAAGGCCTTTCTGGCCAACAAGAGCATTGATGAGCGAAGATTTGCCGACATTGGACCTCCCGGCAAAGGCCACCTCGGGGGGCCCCTCAGGCGGCAGGAACTTCATGGCCGGAACACCGCGGATGAAGACCCAGGGACGGGCAAAAATCTTGCCCGCACCGTCTCGTTCCTCGGTCGCGATCTCTCCGCCCGTCGTCATTTCGCTGCTCCAGTCGCTTCGAGATCGCTGCTTTCGACAGGCGTCCCCTATTCCGCCGGCTTCGGCTTTCGCCGGAACAGGTTGGCGAGATTGTCCCACAGCTCGATCTTGGCGCCTTGGCGCTTCATGATGACGCCCTGCTGGATGATGGAGAGCAGGTTGTTCCACGCCCAGTAGATCACCAGTCCGGCCGGGAATGTCGCCAGCATGAAGGTGAAGATCACCGGCATCCAGTTGAAGATCATCGCCTGGGTTGGATCCGGCGGCGTGGGATTCATGCGCATCTGCAGGAACATCGTGATTCCCATGATGATCGGCCATACGCCCAGCATCAGGAAATGACCGATGACCGGAACCTGCGAGGGATCGAAGGAAAGCAATCCGAACAGGTTGAAGATCGTCGTCGGGTCTGGCGCCGAAAGGTCTCGGATCCAGCCGAAGAAGGGCGCGTGCCGCATCTCGATCGTCACATAGAGCACTTTGTAGAGCGCGAAGAAGACCGGGATCTGGATCAGGATCGGCCAGCAACCCGCAAGCGGATTGATCTTCTCCTTCTTATAAAGCTCCATCATCGCCTGCTGCTGCTTCATCTTGTCATCCGCGTATTTCTCGCGGATCTCAAGCATCGCCGGCTGTACCTTCTTCATATTTGCCATGGATTTGTAGGACTTGTTGGCAAGCGGGAAGAAGATGAGCTTGACAAGAACGGTCGTGGCCAGAATGGCGACGCCGAAATTGCCGAAAAGTTTGAAGAGCCAATCGATCAGGTAGAACATCGGCTTGGTGATGAAATAGAACCAGCCCCAATCGATCAGCAGCTCGAACTGGCGAATATCGTGCTGAGCCTCATAGGCGTCGATGACATCGACCACCTTGGCTCCGGCGAAAACAAGGGTCTCCACCTTGGCCTCGCCGCCCGGGGCGACCGTCACCGGATCGGTCAGGTAATCCGCCTGGAACCGCTCACGTCCGTCGGAGAAATAGGCATAGCGCGGCTGGAAATCCTTCTGCGCGCGCGGGACCATCGTGACGGCCCAGTATTTGTCGGTGATGCCCAGCCAGCCGTCAGCCGACTTGTTGGGCAGGATCTGGCCACCCTCCTGCGCTGCCGAATACTTTACCTCCTGTAGGCCTTCCTCGCCGAGAACGCCGATGAAGCCCTCATGGAGAATGTAGATGCCGGCCGTCTGGGGGTGCCCCATGCGGGTCGTGCGTCCGTAGTTGCGGATCTCGACCGGTTCGCCGGCAGCATTCCGGATCGTATCGGTGATCGTGAAGAGATAGTTCTCGTCAACCGCAAAGGTGCGCAGGAAGGTGAGCCCCCGCTCATTGGTGAAGCTCAAGCTGACCGGATTTCCAGGCGAGAGCGTGGAGCCCTCCTGAACCTGCCAAACCGTGTCGGGCCCGGGCACGGCGCCTGTCAAGGCGTTTCCGGTATAACCGACCTCCACATAATAGCCTTCGCTAACCGCCGCCGGGTTGAGGAGCTCGATATTGGGCGAATTTTTATCGACGGTGGTGTGATAGTCCTTGAGCAGGAGATCATCGAGCCGCGCGCCGGCGAGGTTGATCGAGCCAGACAGACGCGGCGTATCGATCTGGACGCGCTGCCCCTGGGCCAAGGCCTGCCCGCGCGATAACGGCGCCTGCGGCGCAGCAGCACTTCCTGGAACGGAGCCCGGCTGCGTTGCGCCTGCCGAGGGAAGATTAGAAGCTTCTCCTGCCTGTTGGCCCGTCTCCCCGGAACGCTGCGCCTCGATTTGAGCCGCTTCGCGCTGGGCTTCGACACGCGGGTTCACATAGAACACCTGCCAAAGCGTCAGGATAAGCACCGACAGCGCGATCGTTATGAGGAGATTGCGATTGTTTTCCATGAGATTCCTTAGCCCGTGCGAGCGGGTTTGTTCCCGCGGATGCGCCGGGAAAGCTCGTCCTTCAGCGCTCCGAATGGCGCATCCAAAATATCGCGCCTTCCGACGATCACATAATCCGTGCCGGGCGCCATGTCATCGGCGGCATGCACGCGCACCGCTTCCCGTAATCGGCGACGGATGCGATTTCGTTCCACCGCGTTGCCAGCCTTCTTGGTCACGGTGATGCCGAAGCGCGGCGGATCGTCGTCACCGCGCTTCAACAATTCCAGCAAAAACAACCGGCCCCGCAGTTTCTGGCCGCGCTGTACGGCCAAAAATTCGGCACGCTTGGTGAGCCGCGCAGGGGACCGCCTTTGCGCTCGGCCAGACAATGCCCCCGGCCCCGCGCCGGAATATTAGGCAGAGAGCCGCTTACGGCCGCGTGCACGGCGTGCGGCGATCACGCCGCGTCCACCCTTGGTGGCCATACGTGCACGAAAACCATGGCGGCGCTTGCGAACAAGTTTCGAGGGCTGATAGGTGCGCTTCATTTATTTTAATACCGCGGAGTGCGGCCCTTCTTCATTCTGTCGATTTACGAACAGGAGCAGTTTTGGCCGCAGGACGCACGGCAGCGCGCCGGGCGGCCGGCCCGAACGTGCCGGGCTTATATGAAGAGAGGCGACAAAAGTCAACGAAGGCGGAAGCAAGGATGCTCATTGTAGCGGCCGTAGGGCAGTAAGGGCGGCAAGGCCAAGAATCCATGCGTTACCGGTTGCAGCTAATTTTCGGCGCCGGTCGTCGCAACGCCGGGACCAGAAAACCCGGCACCGCACTGCCCTATTCCCTTAATACGCCTGCTCCAGGAACACCGGTTCGATCGAGCCGCCCCATCGCGTGTGGAAGGCGGTGACCATCTCCTGCGCGCTTGTGGTTCCCCGCGCCACCACCTCGTCCAGCGGGCTCAGGAAGCCGGTTTCGTCAAAGCCCTCGCGGTTTTTCCTGGCCCGGTTGGCAAGGCCCATACGGGAGATTGCAAGGACCTCCCGGGCGGCCTCGCGCAGATGGTGGTTGCGGAATGTGGCTGAAAGGCCCTCGACGGGAACAGCATCACGCAGCGCCTGCACATCCTCGAAGCTCCACCCTTTGGTAAGGTCCTCTGCTGCATCGAGCGCCGCATCATCGTAGAGCAAGCCGACCCAGAAAGCGGGCAGTGCGCATATGCGCCGCCACGGACCACCATCGGCACCGCGCATCTCGAGGTAACGCTTCAGGCGCACGTCGGGGAACAGTGTGGACAGGTGGTTCGTCCAGTCGCCCATGGTCGGCATGCCATTTGGAACGGCATGCCGCAGCGCGCCGGACATGAATTGCCGGAAAGTAACCTGGGTGCAGTCATAATAGCGCCCGTCACGGATGACGAAATACATGGGCACATCGAGCGCCCATTCGACATAGTCGGCAAAGCCGAAACTGTTCGAGAACACGAAGGGCAGCAAGCCGGAGCGCTGATTGTCGGTATCGCGCCAGATCTCCGCACGCCAGGACTGGTAGCCGTTGACGGCACCGTCGGTGAAAGGTGAATTGGCAAAGAGCGCGGTGGCGATCGGCTGCAACCGCATGCCGACCTGCATCTTCCGGCGCATATCTGCTTCCGACGCGAAGTCGAGATTCACCTGGATCGTGCAGGTGCGATACATCATGTCGAGGCCGTGGCTACCGACCTTCGGCATGTAATTCGTCATGATCTCGTAGCGCGATTTCGGCATGCGGGGCGTTTCCGCAAGCGTCCATTTCGGGCTCGCGCCCAAGCCAAGGAAGCGGATTCCCAGAGGTTCAGCGATCTCGCGCAGCTGCGCCAGGTGAGCGTTGCCCTCCCGGCAGGTCTGATGGATCGTCTCGACGGGGGCGCCCGAAAGTTCAAACTGACCGCCCGGCTCAAGCGAGATCGCGCCTTCCCCGGTGGGTTCGACCAAGCCGATGATCCGCCCGTCGTCCAGAATCGGATTCCAACCGAGAATCCTCTGCATGCCCTCCAGCAAGGCGCGGATGCCGCGTCTGCCTTCGTAAGGCACCGGCCGATGATCATCTACATAAAAAGGAAATTTCTCGTGCTCGGTGCCGATTTGCCAAGCCTGTTTCGGCTTGCAGCCCGCGGCAAGATAGGAGACGAGCTCATCGACCGTCTCGATCGGCCGGTTGTCGGTCGTGTCTCTCGCCATCTTAACCTCAGTGCCTGATACGAAGCTTCGCCTCATTGGCGAAGACCGAAACGGCAGGCAAGCGAAAAGTTCTGAACGACAGATCAGGCCCCGTCGCGCCAGTCGCCTGCGCCGGCCTGGATGATGGCAAGCGCGGCCACGGCCGCGGTATCCGCCCTGAGGATACGGGGTCCAAGGGGAATCGCCACGACAAAAGGAAGGCGGCGGAGGGTGACCCGCTCCGTTTCGGAAAATCCTCCCTCCGGACCCACGAGAAGCCCGAGTCTTTCGCCCGCCAGAGCCGAAACGAGACCGAGTGGATTCTGCCCGGCTGCGTCCTCATCACAGAAAACGAGGCGCCTTCCCTCTTCCCAATTGGAAAGCAGAGCATCAAGCCTGACTGGCTCTCTGACCGCGGGAATGGAGAGGATTCCGCACTGCTCGGCCGCCTCGATCACATTTGCTTGAAGGCGGTCCATACCCAGCTTGGGCACCTGTGTGTGCTGGGTGATGACGGGTTGGAGAATGCCCGCCCCCATTTCCACCGCTTTCTGAACGAGGTAATCGAGCCTGCCCTGTTTCAGCGGTGCGAAACAATACATAAGATCGGGCTGCGGCGTCTGCTCACGTGTCCGCTCGCGAAGGAGGAGCCTTGCAGATTTCTTCGAAAGACCGGCGACCTCGGCGAGCCATTCACCATCGCGCCCGTTGAAGAGGAGCAATTGGCTCCCTTCTCGCATCCGCAGGACATTGCCCAGATAGTGCGCTTGTTCGCGCGTGGTCTCGACCTCCGCGTCCCGCGACAGGTCCGCCGAAAGGTAAAGCCGCTGCATTTTGTAGTTTGCCCGCATGGGTGCTTGATGCGCTGAGGCATTTCACGGGTCAAGAGGCCGAAGAAGGGTGCCAGACCGGAAGATAACCGGCGCGCATAGCGGCAACGGTAGCGGGGGGCGTGATCAAGGAAAAGCGCGCTCCTACCTCGCGAAGCGGACGGGACTGCCCGTAACCGGCAAAATCCCAAGGCAGGAGCTTACCCCGACGCACGGCAAAGGCTCGACCTTGCGCTTCCACCATGGCTCCGTCCGGCAACGCGTCGCCTTCCGAAGCCGCAATCGTCGTACCGCCCGACGCCCGACGTTGCTTGTGGAGGATTGCATCCATGTCAGGTGCGGAAATTTGCGCCCTGCCCTGCCCTTCGGCGAAAGCGCGAGCAAAAGCTTGAGCGCGGTTGCGCCGGCAATAAAAGCAGGGGCGATGACCGGCCGCCAGGGCCGTCACTTCATCGAGGAAGAAGAGTTCGGTCCAGCCAGCCGTTCCGTTTGGGCTGTTGCGGCCCATCACCTCGCGATGCCGACCCTGGAAATCGCATTCGCAGATGATCCACGCCTTAGTCGACCATCGTCTTCCCAGAAGCCTCTTCGTTTCAGGATCGTGAATGACGCCGCGATTGCCCGTGAACAGCCCTCGCGCGGAGACTGCTTCGATGGTTCCAAAGGGAGTGACGCGGTTCTGCAGCGGCATTTTGTTCTCGGCAAGCCACGCGAAATTGCACCCGCGTCCAAGAGCAATCAACCCGATTCCAGCGTCCAGAGGGATCGCTGCAAAAGAGCAACATTCACATAAAACCGTGATGGGATCATAAGCAGCCTATTGCAACTTTTCGGCGGAAAGCTCATTTGGCCCGCCGAGATTTCACCGCAGTCAACCGAGGCTCAGAAGGGGAACCAATTGGTAACCTGGGCCTTCTATCCTTACCAGATCGGAAAAGAGATGAGCCTGATGCGTGCTACGATCCTCTCGCTGATGTTGCTTACCGCGGTTATGGTGAGTGGAGCGGGTATTTATGCAGCGACCGCCTCCGGATCCTACCACTCGTCGGATGGCTACGGCATCAGCGACTTTGCCCGTTAGCCTCCCCCAACACCTCCAGCAGCCGCTTCCGCCTCCCCTCAAACATCATCGCCGTCAGTCGGCCTGAATACCAGGCGCCGGTATCCAGATTGACCCGGTTAGGCCTGATTTCGGGTTCCGGCATAGGCGTGTGGCCATGCACCACGAGTTTGGGATGCAGCGTAAGGTCATGGCGGAAGCGCTCGCGGATCCAGATCAGGTCTTCCGGGTCCTGTGCATTGAGCGGGACACCGGGCCGGATGCCGGCATGGCAGAAGAACAAATCGCCGAAACTTGCCGACAGTTTTAAGCCCTGCAGGAAATCGAGATGTTCCTGTGGGATCGCCTCCATAAGCGCCGCATGTCCGCGGAGCAGGTTCTCCCGTGATGTGAAATCCAGATCCACGCCGTAGGATCGGGCCGTTGCATCTCCGCCATTGTTGGCGAAAAGCCCCTGAGCGCGTGGCTGCGCCAAAAAGGCGAGGAAGCCGAGGTCGTGGTTTCCGGCAAGCGCCATCACACGGGGATCGGCCTTCATGGATCGGGACAGGAACTCCAGCACTTGGCAAGAGGCGGGGCCGCGATCCACGTAATCGCCCAGATAGATGATGCGCCAGTCCGCCGGTTTCTCCTCGATGATCTCGGCCATGATGCGGCGATGCATCTCCGTCATGAGATCATGACGGCCATGGATGTCGCCCACCGCATAAATGCGCAGGCCAGAAGGCGTTTCTGCGTCGTCGAAATGAATTCCTTCAGCCGCCATCGACCACAATGAGGTGCAGCGCGCGCGGCCCGTGAGCACCGAGCAGCAATTTCTGCTCGATGTCGCCCGAACGGGACGGTCCTGTGATCAGGTTCACGGTGCGCGGCATCTTGCCCTTCCCGAATGTCTGTCGGAGCCTGGCGAACACCGATTCCAGATCTCCGGCGATCTCCTTTGCATCAACCACCACGATATGGTGCTCGGGAAGGAAATTCACAGTCGTCGGATTGGCTCCACCCGAATGGAGTACCACCGTGCCTGTCTCCGCCACGCCGGCAATTGCATGGCTGACGCCGACTTCGTCGTCAGCCGTAGCGGGCCCGTGCTTTACTTCCAGCGACTTCAACGCCTTCCAAGGCATCGTTTCCAGCCGTTCATCCGCCCCCATCCGAACGGAGGCAGGCAGGTTCCGGGAGCGCAGATAGGCGGCAACGGTCTTGGGCACGTCACCGGGTTTCCTGACGCGCTCCACGGTGGCCGAAACCTTTGCGGCCATTAGGCAAAACAGCGCCACACGCTCCTCTTCCGGCAACTGGCCGCGCGCAGGGATCACGCCTACCGGCGGATTGGCCAGGCGTTTTTTCACGATCTTTGCTCGCGCCGCGTCTTCAGGAGCGGTACCGATAGCCGCCCGGACCTTGTTCAGAATGGCTTCCCTGCCGCTCATGCCCGCGCCTCCTGCTTCTGCGCATCGCGATCGCGCCATTGCTGCATGAAGGTTCGGCCTTCCGGCGCCGGCATTTCGCGGTGCCTGGTCCATCCGCCGGCAAGCGGCAGATAGCGGAAGCTCCCTTTCCTGCCTTTGAAAAAAGAGAGAAGAGGGATGCCGAAGGACGATGCCAGCCGGTAAAGTTTTGGGCGCCTGGCGAACATGGCCCAGGCACGCAGGCCATAGCGCTGGGTGGCGGGGTTGAGACCGCGCGAAAATTCGCGCTCACGCCAATGGCGCATCATCTTCGGCAGCGGGATGCGCATCGGGCACACCGCTTCGCACCGCCCGCAGAAGGTGGAAGCGTTCGGCAAATGCCCTGCCTTGTCCACGCCCACCAGGGATGGGGTGAGGACAGCGCCCATGGGCCCCGGATAGACCCAGCCATAGGCGTGCCCACCGACAGCGTGGTAGACCGGGCAATGGTTCATGCAGGCACCACACCGGATGCAGCGCAGCATGTCCTGAAATTCCGTACCGAGCATGGAAGAGCGGCCATTATCGACCAGAACGACATGGTACTCATCCGGACCGTCGGGATCACCCGGGCGGCGCGGACCAGTGGATAGGGTGGTGTAGACACTCATGTCCTGTCCGGTGGCCGAGCGGGCGAGCAGCCGGAGGATTTGGCTCACATCTTCCAAGGTCGGCACGATCTTCTCGATCGAAGCCACCACCACATGAACGCGGGGCAGGATTTGGGTCAGGTCGCCATTGCCTTCATTGGTCACGATGATGGAGCTACCAGTCTCCGCAACCAGGAAATTGGCGCCGGTGATGCCGACATCTGCCTGGAAATATTGATAGCGGAGTACACGCCGGGCCTCGCCCAAAAGCGATTCGGGCTCGGAAAGATCGCGCGCCACCGGGAGGTGATCATGAGCGCGGCGGAAGTCCGCCTCCACCTGATCCCTGGTAAGGTGCACAGCCGGGGCGATGATGTGGCTCGGATGCTCGCCGCGAAGCTGGATGATATATTCGCCGAGATCCGTTTCGACGGGGCGCACGCCTTCCTTCTCGAGGAACTCGTTCAGCCCGATCTCCTCGGTGATCATGGACTTGCCCTTGGTCACCGTACGGGCACCCGCGGCGCGGCAGATCTCAAGGATAACGTTGCGGGCGTCCGCGGCCGTTTCGGCCCAATGAACATAGCCCCCGGCCTTCTTCACCTTCTCCTCGTAGGCTTCCAGATAGAGGTCGAGATGCGCGAGGGTATGGTCCTTGATGGCACGTGCGGAATCGCGCAGAGCATCGAACTCCGGCAAAGCTTCCACCGCATATTGGCGCTTGTCTATGAAGCCCGAGCGCACATGACCGAGCGCCTTTTGCAGCTGCGCGTCCGAGAGCGCGCGGCGCGCGTTTTCCTTGAATGCAGGTGACGTGATCTGCATCAGCCCTTCCCCCTCCCGATGGCAGGGCCATCATCCATTCCGGCAAGCACTTCGGCCACGTGGCGCACCTTTACGTCGATGCCCTGACGTTCCAGCTTACCCGCCATGTTCATTAGGCAGCCGAGATCGCCGGCAAGCAGCGTCTCCGCACCAGCGGCCCGGATATTGGCCGTCTTTTCTTCGACGATCCTGTTCGAGATCTCCGGATATTTGACGCAGAAGGTGCCCCCGAAACCGCAGCAGACATCCGAATCGCGCATTTCCTTGAGCTCGAGTCCCGATACCGAGGCGAGCAGGTTGCGCGGTTGCTCGCGGATGCCGAGCTCGCGCAACCCAGAGCAGGAATCGTGATAGGTGACCGTGCCCGCATGGGCTGCTCCGACGCTTCTCACGCCCAGCACATCGACCAAAAAGCTCACGAGCTCATGAACCTTCGCGGCAAAGGCCTCGGCACGAGCTTCCCATCGGGGATCGCCCTTGAAGAGGCTCGGATAATGCTTTTTCAGCATGCCCGCACAGGAACCGGAAGGGGTCACGACATAATCGTAGTCTTCGAAAGCCTCGATTGTGTTCCTCGCGATGGCGATCGCGTCGGCACGATCGCCGGAATTGTAGGCGGGTTGCCCACAGCAGGTCTGCGCCATCGGCACGTCTACCTGGCAGCCCGCATTCTCCAGGAGCTTGACGGACGCAAAGCCGACCGTCGGCCTGAAGAGGTCGACCAGACACGTTACAAACAGGCCTACGCGGCGGGACTCTTCAACGCGTTCACTTTTCAATGGATCATCCTGTTTCGTGGGCCGGCCGCGAAGACCGTCCCGTGCGGGAAGCTTTGGATTTCGCCTGCATGGCAGCGGGTGCATCCGAGCGATGAAGCAGCCGCAAGCTGGCCACGCGCTCCCTTTCATAGGTGCGCTCGGCCTCGGCACTCGCCGTTTGGACATAGGAAATATGCGCCGTCGCGGCTTCCCTGGCAGCCACGGGGTTCCCATCGCGGATGGCGACGAAGATCGCCCTGTGCTGCGCGAGCAGTTCCTCCCGCGCGCCGGGCAGGTGATAGATGCGGGCGCGGTTGTAGAATACCCCTTCCGCCAGCAGGCGATAACAGGAGCGGAGAGTGTGGAGCAGCACAAAATTGTGCACGCACTCACCAACGGCATTGTGAAACTCGACGTCGATCTCCGCTTCCTTCTCGGGATCCGCGAAGGTATGCGCCTCATCCATGCGACTGACGATTTCGGACAGCAGCGCCTTGTCGGCTTCGGTCGCGCGCCGGGCCGCCATTTCCGCCGCCACTGCCTCGATCTCGCGTCTATATTCCAGATAGTCGGAGGTGGCCTTGGGATGGTTTGCGATCAGCTCCCGCATGGGCTTTGCGAAGACCTCGCCCACGACATTGGCGACCTGCGTTCCGCCGCCGGGGCGGGTCACCAGAAGCCCCCTCGCCTCCAGCGCCTTCAGAGCATCGCGCAGAATCGGCCGCGAGACATCCATCTGGGTTGCAAGCTCGCGCTCTCCCGGCAGGCGGTCGCCGTCGCGCAGGATTCCCTCGAGGATCAAAGCCTCGATCTGATGCACGACCGTATCGGCGGTGCGCGTATGCTCAACCCTGGAAAAAACGGTCGTCACAGGCCCCTGCCGTTCAACAGCGCCCTCGGCAGACGCGTAGCGTAACGCGCGTTCGCGGAACTGGTCAACTTCTTTATCCAATTCAAATACACGTGTGCTTCAGATCAGCGCATTGCGCTCTCCCACGCGAGGAGAGCATACTCCCTGCTCGAACATTGGGTACGACAGCAATTGTCATGAGCGACGGCCGCGCAGAAGAGCTGAAGATAACAACCGATGACGAGCTTGCCCCACCGCTTGAAAGGCTGGTGACGGGTAGCGTGCTCGGTTTTCCGGCACATGGGGGCCGCGCCAGCGCGCTGGGCGAAGTTCATGCACGGCCGCATCCGCTGCTGGAGGCGCCGTGCCTCATCTTACAGCTCTCCTTCATGACGGAAGGAGGATCGGCGGTAGACCAGGCGGTCATCGCAGAGCTGTCACGGCGGCTTGGTGTGGTGCCCCCGGACGCCGTTGCGCGGCACCATGCGATGCGATGGGGCCAAGGCACCCTGCGATGGGAGAGGCACACCGAGTTCTCCAGCTATCAGTGGGATTGCCCGATTTCGCCGCGCAGCGGCAAGCCGTTGCAGGAATCCCCGTTTGGAAACGGTTTCAACCCACCCGGCACCGTCATTTCCGGCACCCGGGTCGAAATACGCAAATGGTCGCCGGCGACAGAGAAGCTGATCGGCACATTCGACCCGACCAGCCTGGGTTACTCCATCGTCGAAGGTGGTCGCGCTGCGGTGGCCACCGACTTCCGGCAGGATGGAGACGGGCTCACGCGCATCCTGATTCTGGAACGGGATCTGTCACCGGCGCGTATCGGCGCGCTCACGCAGCGGCTCATCGACATCGAGACGTACCGGACGCTGGCCATGCTAGGCCTTCCCCTCGCCCAGTCGCTCTCGCCGCGGCTCCGGCGAATGGAAGACCGGCTCGCTATTCTCACCGACAAGATGCGGCGACGCGAGCGGCACGACAGCCAGGCGCTGCTCTCCGAACTGACGGAGCTTGCCGCAGAACTGGAAGCGGAAGCGGCGGCGAGCCTTTACCGCTTCGGTGCGAGCCGCGCCTATGACGGGATCGTGCAGGAACGGCTGGAAATGCTGAATGAAAGCCCCGTCCCCGGTTACGAGACCTGGGCCACGTTCCTGCAGCGCCGGATGGCACCCGCCATGCGCACCTGCCGGTCGGTGGAAGAGCGGCAGGCCAGTCTCTCCCGCAAGCTGTCACGCGCCGCAGACCTGCTGCGAAGCTGGGTCGACGTGGAGATGGAACGGCAGAACCGCGACCTGCTCGCCTCGATGAACCGCCGCGCGGAGCTGCAGTTGCGCCTGCAACAGACCGTGGAGGGCCTTTCCGTCGCTGCAATCTCCTATTACGTGGTGGGCCTGATCGCCTATCTGGTAAAGGGCGTGCACCTCTTTCCAGGCATACCCCCGGAGACGATCACGGCGGCAGCGGTTCCGGTTGCGGTGCTCTTGATGTGGCTTCTCGTGCGCAGGATCAGGCGAAAGCACGCTCATCACAGCGGGCGTGGCGGATAGCGGACTGCCTTCTGTCCCACGTCTCCCATCGATCCGTCTTCGGCGGATTTGCCGCGGGCGGACGGCCATTTACAGGACGGGACCCCTACTGGTAAATAGATTGGACCAGTTGAGAAAGGTTCCATGTCCGGTCTCCTCCTGCCAAAGCCCGACGCCGCGACGCTCGCAAAGCGCGAGGAAATCATCGCGGACATGCGTATCATCGTACCCGGCGAAGGCATCGTCGAAGCCGAGAGCGGGATGCGTGCTTTCGAAAGCGACGGGCTTACGGCTTATCGCCAGCTTCCGCTCGTCGTGGTGTTGCCGGAAACCGTGGCGCAGGTCTCACGGGTCCTGAAATATTGCCACGAACGCAACATCCGTGTCGTTCCGCGCGGCTCAGGGACTTCGCTTTCGGGCGGCGCGCTGCCGCTGGAGGATGCCGTTCTGCTCGTCATGAGCCGCTTCAACCGCATTCTCGAGATCGATCTCGCAAACAGGGCCGTAGTCGCGCAGCCCGGCGTCACCAATCTCGGCATCACCCAGGCGGTCGAGCATGAGGGGTTCTACTATGCCCCCGACCCCTCCTCCCAGATCGCCTGCTCCATCGGCGGCAATGTGGCGGAGAATTCGGGCGGGGTGCACTGCCTCAAATATGGACTGACCGCCAACAATATTCTCGGCATCCAGATGGTGCTGATGAATGGCGAGGTGATCCGGCTGGGCGGCAAGCATCTGGATTCGGAAGGCTATGACCTCCTGGGCCTGATGACGGGATCGGAAGGTCTGCTGGGCGTGGTCACGGAGGTGACCGTTCGCATTCTCAAAAAGCCGGAAACGGCGCGGGCGCTTCTGATCGGCTTCCCGTCCAGCGAGCAGGCCGGCCAATGCGTCGCCGACATCATCGGCGCCGGCATCATTCCGGGCGGCATGGAGATGATGGACCGTCCGGCGATCCACGCGGCCGAAGCTTTCGTGCATGCGGGGTACCCGCTCGACGTGGAAGCTCTGCTCATCGTGGAACTCGACGGGCCGCAGGCCGAGGTGCACCACCTGATCGAACGCGTGGAGGCTATCGCGCATAAGAACGGGTGCACGACGAACCGCATCTCCAACTCGGATGAAGAGCGGCTTTCCTTCTGGGCGGGGCGCAAGGCAGCCTTCCCGGCCGTCGGCCGCATCTCGCCCGATTATTATTGCATGGATGGGACCATCCCGCGCAAAGAGCTGCCGCGCGTCCTCTCCGGCATGCGCGAGCTGTCAGAGAAGTACGGGCTGGGAGTCGCAAATGTCTTCCACGCCGGCGACGGCAATCTTCACCCGCTGATCCTCTACGACGCGAACAAGCCCGGTGAACTGGAAAGGGCCGAGGCTTTCGGAGCCGACATCCTTCGCCTTTGCGTGAACGTGGGGGGCGTGCTTACCGGCGAGCATGGCGTGGGCGTGGAAAAACGCGACCTGATGCCCGAGATGTTCTCGGAGGAGGATCTGAACCAGCAGATCAGGGTCAAATGTGCCTTTGACCCCAATCATCTGCTCAACCCCGGCAAGGTGTTCCCGCAGCTTCACCGCTGCGCCGAACTAGGCCGCATGCATATCCATCGCGGGCAGATGCCTTTTCCGGACATACCGAGGTTCTGAGGGTGACGACCTTTACCCCCGAAACCGCAGCCGAGGTGCTGAACATCGTCCGCTGGGCAGTGGGCGAAGAAATGCCGCTGGAAGTGGTGGGGCATGGCTCAAAGCGCGGCATCGGCAGGCCGGCGCAGACGGAGCACACGCTCGATCTGTCCGGGCTCACGGGCGTTACGCTCTACGAGCCGGAGGAGCTGGTGCTTTCCGCCAAGGCCGGCACGCCGCTTGCCGAGATCGAACAGCTGCTGGCGGACAACAGCCAGCAGTTTGCCTTCGAACCTATGGATTATGGCCCGCTGCTCGGCGGCACTGTTGGGCGCGGAACCGTGGGCGGAGCGCTCGGGGCCAATCTTTCCGGTCCGCGGCGGATCAAGGCCGGCGCTGCCCGCGATCATGTGCTGGGCGTGCATGCCGTCTCCGGTCGGGGCGAGGCGTTCAAGTCCGGCGGCCGGGTGGTCAAGAACGTCACGGGATACGATCTCTCCAAGGGGCTTGCCGGCTCCTGGGGCACGCTCGCGGTGGTGACGGACGTCACCTTCAAAGTGCTTCCCGCGGCGGAAACCGAGAAGACCCTTGCGATCGTCGGTCTGGACGATGGAGAGGCTGCTGCAGCCATGGCGGATGCCATGGGCAGCAGCGCAGAGCTGTCGGGCGCTGCCCATTTACCGGTGAGCGTCGGCGGGCGCTTTCTCGATGGAGCGTTTTCCAGTGAGGCAAGGACCCTTCTGCGCGTGGAGGGCGTTGGCCCTTCGGTCGACTATCGGATCGACCTTCTGGCGGGGTTGATGAGGCCCTATGGGACTGTGGAGATCATCGAGCCTCCCCTGTCCCGCACGCTTTGGCAAGAAATCCGCGACTGCAAGCCCTTTGCGGACGGCACATCGGCTCCCGTGTGGCGCGTTTCCGTCGCGCCGACGGTGGGGCACAAGCTCGTCGATGCATTCCGCAGGGCTGCAGGTGCCAACGCCTTCTATGACTGGCAAGGCGGCCTTATCTGGTTGCGAATGGAAGCCGATCCTGAAGCCGAGATCCTCCGCGGCCTCATCGCCCATTTCGGCGGTGGCCACGCCACGCTGGTGCGAGCTGCACCCTCGGTGAGATCCGCCGTCCCGACATTCCAGCCTCAACCACAGGCGCTGGCAGCGCTTACACAGCGGCTGAAGAAGCAGTTCGATCCGAGAAACATCCTCAATCCGGGCCGGATGGCGACGAGTTAAGCGCGTGTTAGAGTGGCCGAAACCGGACCGGAGGGAACGATGAGCGATATCAAACCGCCTGAACCACGCAAGACAGATCGATGGCTGGAACCTGGGCCGACCAATGTCCAGGTGATCTATGTTCTCTATCTCGTCGGCTTCGTCATCGGCATCTCCGCTCTGGTGGGCATCGTGCTCGCCTATATGAATCGCGGGAAATCGGAAGCCTGGATTGAGACGCACTACACTTGGGCGATCCGCACCTTCTGGATCGCAATCCTCTATGCGATCATCTCGATGGTGCTGATGGTGGTGGGCATCGGCTTTCTTCTTCTTCTCGCCGTTGCCGTATGGATCGTGGTGCGGATCGTGATTGGGCTGCAGCTGGTGAGCCGTGGAGAGCCGATCAGAAATCCCCAAAGCTGGATGCTCTAACAGAATATGCAAACCAATTTTACGCCCGAGCAACTTGCCAACCCGCAGACAGCAGAATCGGAAGCGATCCTGCGCAAATGCGTTCATTGCGGCTTCTGCACGGCGACTTGCCCGACCTATGTGGAACTGGGCAACGAGCTCGATTCACCGCGCGGGCGCATCTATCTCATCAAGGATATGCTGGAGAAAGGCCGTCCCGCCGACCGCGAGACGGTTACGCATATCGACCGCTGTCTCTCCTGCCTCTCCTGCATGAGCACCTGTCCCTCAGGCGTGAATTACATGCATCTGGTCGACCATGCGCGGGTACATATCGAAAAGACCTATCGCCGGCCAATTCTCGACCGGATGATCCGCACAATGCTTGCCCAGGTGCTCCCTTATCCGGGGCGGTTCCGGCTCGCATTGGGACTGGCAAAGGTCGGGCGACCCTTCGCCTCGATTTTCCGCGCCATTCCGGGCCTGAAGCCGGTCGCCTCGATGCTGGAGCTTGCACCGCAGCACCGGCCATCCGCAAACGCCGCTCCCCTTCCCCGGCCGAAAGAGATGCCGCGTGGCCGGGTCGCGCTGCTGGCCGGTTGCGCGCAATCGGTGCTCGATCCCGGCATCAACGCCGCCGCCGCCCGGCTGCTCGCGCGTTTGAACGTCGAGGTGGTGCAGCCCGCGGGAGAAGGATGCTGCGGTGCGCTGGTGCACCATATGGGACGCGAAGAAAAAGCACTCGAGTTCGCCCGGCACAATGTCGACGCCTGGACGCGGGTGATCGAAAATGGCGGGCTCGACGCCATCATCATCACCACCTCGGGCTGTGGCACCACAATCAAGGATTATGGCCATATGCTTCGATTGGACCCGCTCTATGCCGAAAAGGCAGCGCGGGTTTCTGCGCTTGCGAAGGACGTTACCGAATATCTTGCGACGCTTGATCTACCCGAGCCGTCATTCGCTCCCGGCCTGACGATCGCCTATCATTCCGCATGCTCCCTGCAACACGGGCAGAAGATAACGCGTCAGCCCAAGGCGCTACTCACGCGCGCCGGCTTTGTGGTTAAGGAGCCGCGTGAAGCTCACCTCTGCTGCGGCTCGGCAGGCACTTACAATATCCTGCAGCCGGAAATATCCCGGCGCCTGCGTGACCGGAAGGTGAAGAACATCGAAGCCACCGGCGCTGTCGCCGTCGCCGCAGGTAATATTGGTTGCATCACCCAGATCGCCTCGGGGTCGGCTCTGCCCATCGTCCACACGATCGAGCTACTGGACTGGGCTTATGGCGGCCCGAAGCCCGCCGGCATCCCAATGCCGGACCGCCAGGCGGAGCCCGCAACCGTCGCCGCATAACGAAAAGCAGCGCTCCATCGCTGAAGCGCTGCTTTT
Organism: Chelativorans sp. J32; assembly: GCF_000518985.1. Lineage (GTDB taxonomy): Bacteria > Pseudomonadota > Alphaproteobacteria > Rhizobiales > Rhizobiaceae > Chelativorans. The sequence continues at coordinate 25,709 of NZ_JAEQ01000007.1, read as the reverse complement.
TCGAAGACGATACCGGCAAGACCCCTCCGGCCGGCTCGTCCCCCGCTTGATGAGAATCAGATTACCACGACGTTGGCACCGACGGGAACACGTTCGTACAAATCTATCACATCTTCGTTGCGCATCCGGATACAGCCAGAGGAGACCGCCTGCCCGATGGTCCATGGTGCGTTGGTTCCATGGATACGGTATAGGGTCGAGCCGAGATAGAGAGCGCGCGCGCCAAGCGGGTTATGGGGGCCGCCGTTGACCAGGGTCGGCAAGATATTTCCCTTCCTCTTTTCCCGCTCGATCATCTGCGCGGGCGGCCGCCAGTCGGGCCATTCGCGTTTGGCGGTGACCTTGTGGCTGCCGGTCCAGCCGAAACCGTCTTTGCCGACACCAACGCCGTAACGGCGCGCCTTTCCGTCCTTCATGACCAGATAGAGGAAGCGCTGTCGCGTGTCGACCACGATGGTCCCCGGCGCTTCGCGGCCATCATATTGAACTACCTGCGGCAGGAATTTCGGGTCGAGCTGATGTTTGGGTGCGGGTGCCGGTACGGCTCTCGGCACGGCAGCCACTGCCGCAGCACTGCGGATCGGCGCCTGGATCCGGTGCTGCGGTTGCCGGCGCAGGACATACCGGCGTTCCACCTGCCGTGGGGCAGCCCTCGTTTCGCGAGGATATGGCGGCACCCTGTAGACCTGCCGCTGGCGCGGCCTGGCTTGAGCCGGTGGTTGGCGAAGCTGCATTACCCAAGGAGCGGAAAGATCCGGGCTCACCAGGACCGGTGGAGGTTCCGCGTAACGGCCCTGAGCGTTGGAGGCACCGGGAAACAACAAGATGGCGGCAAATCCGGCCGCATACAAAACGAACTTCATCGACTAACTCTCACTGGTCACCGATCGGGTTCATGTGTCACGCCGCCATTGTGGCAGCCGCTCAATCCAGCTTCTGTGGACGTTTCTGTCAGGATGCTGCTGCAAGAGGGCCAAGCGAATGATGAATCCGCCTATGGAAAGTGCGATATTGCCGACGAAATCGATTGCGGTGGTTAGTGCCCGGTTCAAAAAACTGGTGAACAGATCCTTAGTGACATTGGAGAACAGCGAGGCTTGATGAGCGAAGAAAAGACGGGGCTGATCGAGGGTGCCGATGGAAAGACCCGCTGCTTCTGGCACGCGAACCTGCCCGACTACATGACGTATCACGATCGTGAATGGGGCCGGCCGGTGAGCGACGATCGGCGCCTCTTCGAGAAGCTTTGCCTTGAAGGATTCCAATCGGGCCTGTCCTGGCTCACGATCCTGAGGAAGAGGGAGAATTTCCGCGAGGCGTTCGACGGCTTCGATTTCAAACGGGTCGCTCGGTTCACGGAAGAGGACGTTGATCGGCTTCTGACCAATCCGGGCATCATCCGCCACGGCGGCAAGATCCGTTCCACGATCAACAATGCGCGCCGGGCAATCGAATTGTGCGAGAAGGAGGGCTCTCTAGCCAGCTATTTCTGGCGGCATGAGCCAAGCCCCGAAGAGCGACCGCAAGCGCTCGATTATGCGACGCTTCGGACGCTCGGCAAGACCGATATCTCGACCCGTATCTCCAAAGATCTCAAGAAGCGCGGGTGGACTTTCGTGGGTCCCACCACCGTCTACGCCTTCATGCAGGCGATGGGCCTGGTCAATGATCATATCGAAGGCTGTCATTTCCGCGAGGAGGTGGAAAGCGAACGGAAGCGTTTTCGCCGCCCCGTCTAGCGCCACGGGAAGAAATCCCCTGCGCTTGACTCAAGCACCCATCCTGACTATCTCGATTGCTGTTAGCACTCTCGAGCAATGAGTGCTAAATGAATTCTCCGGCCTCAGGGACGGAGGGAAGCCTAATTCATTATCCTAATCAAGGGTTGAGTAACATGGCCAGCACGAATTTTCGCCCGCTTCATGACCGCGTGGTCGTTCGCCGGGTCGAATCCGAGGAAAAGACGGCCGGCGGGATCATCATCCCCGACACCGCAAAGGAGAAGCCGCAAGAAGGCGAAGTCGTCGCCGTCGGCCCCGGTGCGCGTGATGAGAGCGGCAAGCTCGTTCCGCTCGATGTCAAGGCGGGCGACCGCGTGCTGTTCGGCAAGTGGTCGGGCACGGAAGTAAAGCTCAACGGCCAGGACCTCCTGATCATGAAGGAGTCCGACATCATGGGCATCATCGGCTGATCGAAGCCGTCACCCACTGACAGAAACAAGGGCTTCGCCCGAAGCCAGGAGTAATCAACATGGCTGCAAAAGACGTAAAATTTTCCCGTGATGCCCGCGAGCGCATGCTGCGCGGCGTCAACATCCTCGCCGATGCGGTGAAGGTGACCCTCGGCCCGAAGGGCCGCAATGTCGTGCTAGACAAGTCCTTCGGCGCCCCGCGCATTACGAAGGACGGCGTGACGGTCGCCAAGGAAATCGAGCTTGAGGACAAGTTCGAGAACATGGGCGCCCAGATGGTCCGCGAGGTCGCCTCGAAGACCAACGACATCGCCGGTGACGGCACCACCACGGCCACCGTTCTCGCTCAGGCCATCGTGCAGGAAGGCGCCAAAGCGGTTGCCGCCGGCATGAACCCGATGGACCTGAAGCGCGGCGTCGACCTCGCCGTTGCTGATGTGGTCGAGTACCTCACCAAGGCCGCCAAGAAGATCAAGACTTCCGAGGAAGTCGCCCAGGTGGGCACGATCTCGGCCAATGGCGAGAAGGAAATCGGCGACATGATCGCCGAGGCCATGCAGAAGGTCGGCAACGAGGGCGTGATCACGGTCGAGGAAGCCAAGACCGCCGAGACCGAACTCGAAGTGGTCGAGGGCATGCAGTTCGACCGCGGCTATCTTTCGCCCTACTTCATCACCAATCCCGAGAAGATGGTGGCCGAACTCGAGGAGGCCTACATCCTCCTGCACGAGAAGAAGCTTTCCAACCTGCAGGCCATGCTGCCGGTGCTTGAAGCTGTCGTCCAGTCGGGTCGTCCGCTCCTCATCATCGCCGAGGACGTCGAGGGCGAAGCTCTCGCCACGCTCGTCGTCAACAAGCTGCGTGGTGGCCTGAAGATCGCCGCCGTGAAGGCTCCCGGCTTCGGCGACCGCCGCAAGGCCATGCTCGAGGACATCGCGATCCTGACCGGCGGCCAGGTGATCTCCGAGGACCTCGGCATCAAGCTCGAGAACGTCACGCTCGACATGCTGGGCCGCGCCAAGCGCGTTTCCATCGCCAAGGAGACGACCACCATCGTCGACGGCGCTGGTCAGAAGTCCGAGATCGAGGGCCGCGTCGCCCAGATCAAGTCGCAGATCGAGGAGACCACCTCCGATTACGACCGCGAGAAGCTGCAGGAGCGTCTTGCCAAGCTCGCTGGCGGCGTCGCGGTGATCCGCGTCGGTGGTGCGACCGAGGTTGAGGTGAAGGAGAAGAAAGACCGCGTCGACGACGCGCTCAACGCTACCCGCGCCGCGGTCGAGGAAGGCATCGTCCCGGGTGGCGGCACGGCTCTGCTGCGCGCCTCCAAGGAGATCAAGGCCAAGGGCGAGAATGCGGACCAGGAAGCCGGCATCAACATCATTCGCCGCGCCATCCAGGCCCCCTGCCGTCAGATCGCTTCGAATGCCGGCGCGGAAGCGTCCATCGTTGCAGGCAAGATCCTCGAGGACAACTCCGCCACCTTCGGCTACAACGCCCAGACGGGCGAGTATGGCGACATGATCTCCATGGGCGTCGTCGACCCGATGAAGGTCGTCCGCACCGCCTTGCAGGATGCAGCGTCGGTTGCCGGCCTCTTGATCACCACGGAAGCCATGATCGCCGAGCTCCCCAAGAAGGAGTCCCCGGTTCCTGCCATGCCGGGCGGCGGCATGGGCGGCATGGACTTCTAAGAAGCCAGATTGTTTGAATACGGAAGGGCGGCAGAAATGCCGCCCTTTTTCTTTGAGCGACGCAATCGCGCCAAGCTCCGGAAGCCTTTCCCGCGGGAATGCTCGCCACCCCAGCCGCTCCAGTGCTCACCGCAGATCGGGCTACTTCAGGCTGGGTCCTACGCGACTGACCAGAAGCCCTGCTTTGCTCGAAGTGCTGGGCGCAATGACGCTCCGCATTGAAGGGGCAGCGAGGCGGGACCTATCGCCACTGCTCGGCGCAGGCCGGCAGAGCAAGTACAGCGGCAGGGACCCCCGATCCATACGGAAGGTTTGCTCCACTGGAGAGCGGCTGGAGACTGTTCGCCAATGTCACCGATCGCCGCGAACTTGACGAAATGCGACCGCGAACATCCGGCCGACCTACAGATCTCCGAGTCCGGATAACATGCTTGTAGTGCTGGGAGAGAGATATGCCGATCGCCGGTTGGAGTGGGCAATTGGCCGCGTTCGGCGTTCAGAGTTCTGTACTGAAATGGCGCGCCCGAAAGGATTCGAACCTCTGACCCCCAGATTCGTAGTCTGGTGCTCTATCCAGCTGAGCTACGGGCGCGCATGCCATCAAGTGGCGGGATACCCCCAAGGGGACAAGCCCCAACGGCGGAACGCCGCTTACCTAACGACTGAGAAACGCAAAAGCAAGCGCTCAAATTCGATTTTTCTCGGTTTGGATCAATTGCCTGTGGTTGAAGTCCGGAATGGGTCGACGAGAGCAGCCTGCTGGGAAGGAAAGTGATCCGGCAAACAGGCTCGAGCGAGAAGGAAGGCGCAATTGCCGCGCTTAAATGGAGTTCTAGTGAGCGGTCTGCCTGTCGGGAACGCTTCCTTCTGCATCGCCCACTCGCGCTGCACTGCGGGAATCTTCAAGGGTCTGGCCATCCGGTATGGAGATGCAAAACACCGTGCGCCCGCTGCCTGTTTCCACAAGCTCGATCTCTCCACCATGCGCACGCACCAGTTCCTGTGCGATTGCGAGCCCAAGACCCGTGCCGCCGATTCGCGCCGAACCGCGGAAGGCTGTGAATAGGTTTTCCCGGGCTTTCGGCGGCAGGCCCGGACCGGTATCGGCGATGTAAATGCGAACGGCTCGCTCTTCCCGCACTCCAGAGATGGTCAGCCGCCGCACCAGCGCGGCATCCGCCTCTCCAGCCATCGCCTGGACGGCGTTTCTGCAAAGATTGGAGAGAACCCGGAAGAGCTGGTCGGCATCCGCGTCGATTTCCAGCAGCGGATCGATTTCGTTGATGAATTCGATGCCGCTTAAGGGATCGATCGCAAGGCTCGCGTGGACATCGTCGATGAGCTGTGCGAGGCGGAGGCGACGGCGGGACGGTGGAGCCTCCTGCGCCCGGCCATAGGCGATGACGCCTTGTGAGTAGGAAACGGCCCGGTCAAGCATGCGGACCAGCTTGGGCACGAGGGATTGCACGGTCGGGTCGGCGCTCATCGCGAGGCGGTCGGAAATAAGCTGGGCCGATGCCAGCATATTGCGCATGTCATGATTGATCTTGGAAACCGCCAAGCCGAGTTCCGCAAGCCGCTTTCGCTCACCAAGCGTCCTGTGCAGCGCCTTCTGCATTTCCGCAAGCTCCCTCTCCGCAATGCCGATTTCATCGCCGCGATCTTCCGGTTCGATGATGTGTTGGGCATTGTCGGGTGCTGCGCCGAAGGCCAGCATGGAGCGGGTCATGGCTCTGACGGGCCCGATCATGATCCTGTCGATCGCATAGAAGACGAGCGTGGCCGTGAAGAGCGAGATGAGGAGCGAGATCGCCGCCACGTTCCGCGCATAGATCAGCATTGCCGAACGGAGTTGCCGGTCTGGGAGGATGACCTCGTATTGCGCCGTGCTCTGCCCCACATGGCCGTAGATTCTCAGTATCCGGTCTCCGCCGAAAAACAGCGTGTCAAATGCTCTCCGGACCGCCCGCAAAGCGTCGAATTCATCGAAATTGATATGCGCATCGACGGCGGGCGGCATGTGAGAGACCACCAGCAGGCGGGCGGTGTCCCCGTCACGCACCGCGATCGCGCTCACGCCTGCGGTCACGAGGACGTCATTGCTTGCTTCACGGCTGAGGCCATCCGCTTTTCCGTCCAGAAGGACACGACCGACGATGGCCGCTTCCCGCAAGCGCTGTTCCATCCACTGCCGACCGAAATTGGCGACCGAAGGAATGAAGATCAGCACTTCCGCCGCCATCACGAAGAGGATCGTTAGAAGGAGAAGCTTGGTGGAAAGTCCGCGCGTCAGCGGCACCGAGCGGCCCGCGTCCAGTTCGGTCCTATCCCCCTCCTGACGCTTCTCCTCGGCCATTCTTTTTTCCGTGTCATGCGGATGGCGCTTCCCGCCACGCGCCGATCATTATCCAAATAGGCGTAAAAACCGTATTATTCCACGCAGGATAGAGTTTTGTGTTGCTGGCGTAAAATAGGAGTAGGCGGCACGTTTCCCAATCTCCCCCAATGTGGGGTAGGGAGCGATATAGGCTGTGATGTCGCGAAGCGTCATGCGTTTCGACAGCGCCAGGGACCAGAAGTTCATCATCTCGCCTGCGCCCCGGCCAACGATCGATACGCCCCGGATGCGCCCATTCCTGCCGATGACGAGTTTGATGAACCCGTTGGTCTGTCCCTCGGCCTCTGCGCGATCGTTGTCGGAAAAGGCTGACCGCAGCACCGTTACCCGCATGCCCTCTTCCCGAGCTTGCGCTTCCGTCAAGCCGATATGGGCGAGTTCGGGGTCGGTGAAGGTCACTCTTGGAACCAGGTCATGCGTCGCATTCGCCGGCAGCCGGAACAGGGCGGAGCGGATGACGATCCCCGCATGGTGGTTTGCGACATTCGTGAATTGCGGCCCCCCGGCCACGTCGCCGATAGCATAGATGCGGGGATTCGTCGTGCGCAGCTTGCCGGACACCTTTATGCCGCTCTCGTCATGGGCGACAGACGCATTTTGAAGGTCCAGCGCATCGATATTCGGTTTTCGCCCAACGGCGACCAGGAGATGCGAGCCTTCGATGCCGCGGATGTCTTTCCCGTCACTCACAAAGGCGCGTATATGGGATGAGCCAAGCCTCTCCAGCCGCGTGACCTCGGCATGCTCGAGGATATTGACCCCGTCGTCGAGAAGCTGTTGCTTCACCGCGGCTGTGAGTTCTGGGTCCTCTCTGCCGAGCACTGCGCCGGCCTCGATTACCGTGACCTCTGCGCCAAGGCGGCGATGCGCCTGCGCAAGCTCCAGGCCCACCGGGCCGCCACCGATAATGATCAGCCGCTCCGGCGTCTGCTTCAATTCGAAGACCGTCTCATTGGTGAGAAAAGGCACGCCTTCGATGCCGGGGATCGAGGGGATGGCTGGAGAAGAACCCGTCGCGATCACGAAACGACGGGCGAGGATTTCGTGATCCCCGGCGACGAGCGTTCGCGGGTCCTTGAAGCGGCCTTCCGCTGAAATGACCTTCACGCCGAGCGCGGTGAAGCGTTCCTTGGAGTCGTTTGGCGCGATGGCCGCGATCGCGCGCTCGACATGCGCGGCTACCCGGCCGAAATCGGTTGCTGGGCGTAGATTGGCAATGCCCAACGCTTCTCCGTGGGAAAGGTCGTGCGCATGCCTTGCCGCAGCGATAAGGGCCTTCGATGGGACGCAGCCATAGTTCAGACAATCACCGCCCATTTTCCCACGTTCGACCAAAACGACAGGAACGCCGAACGACGCCGCAGCGGCCGCCACAGTGAGACCGCCGGGGCCGCCTCCGATCACGCATATGTCCGGCTTAAGGACTGAGGTCATCTTCCTTCATTCGGTGTGTGGCTCGCCTCCGCGACCCTTCGCTTTATGATGAGCGCAAGCGCTGCGACAACTGCAAGTCCACCCAGGGAGAGGGTGAGTTCCCGGGTGATAAGATCATGCAGTTCGACCTGCCGTCCAGCAGCCGATGCCGAAAGGAGAGCGCTTTCGAGGCCTTGCCCCAGATAGGCATAGGCGTAGGTGGCCGGAATGATGCCCAGCGTTGTGGCGGCGACGAAGATCCTGAGAGGGACACGAAAGAAAGCTGGAACGATGTTGACCAGCCAGAAGGGAAATATCGGCGCCAGCCGCAACACGAGAAGATATCCGAAAGCGCCTTCCTCAAAGCCTTTGGCGAATTCGGCGGCGCGCCCGCCTACTCTCTTGCGCAGCAAGGTGCCGAAGGCAGTGCGAGCCGCCAGGAACAAGGCCGTGGCACCGGCCGTGGCCCCGATGATCACAAGCGTTCCCCCGACAAGCCATCCGAAAAGGAAACCTGCGGCGATGGTCAGCAAAGCTGCCGCGGGAAATGCAATTGCCGTCGCGAACGCGTAGCCCATTATCAAGCCGACAGCGGAGAGAAGCGGATGCGCTTCGATCTTGGCCTGGAGTGCGGCGCGGCTGTCTATCAGGGCTGAAAGCGTGACGTGCTCATGCCAGCCAAGGACATAGCCCAGTATCAGCACCAGGACGATGAGCCCGAGAGGCACGAAACGCCATGGCATTCAGCCTTCCTCCTTACCGCGTCTCCGCCGGTTTGATTTCTGGTGCCCTGGTATCGGCCTTTTGGCTTGCAGGCGGCAACCGGCTTTCGGTTCGGATCACCGCGTTTTGATGATGGGACCGCCGTTGGTCGCCGCTAGTTGAGCTTTGGAGCCACTGTTAACAAAAGGCCCGCCTGAGGCGGGCCAAGAACTGTTGATGCGGCTTTTGCTTATGCGCCGCGTCCATCGAGCGAGAGACGTCCGGCGCCGCGGGAGGCGAGCGCCAGGAAGCCACCGACGATGGCAAGGTTCTTCAGCGCCATCAGAAGCTGCATCTGGTCGGCGAGGTTCATATGCGCCACCAGGGTGGCGGCCAGTGTGAATACCGCCAGAACAATGGCGGCGATACGCGTCTGGTAGCCGATGAGAATGGCAAGGCCGCCGAGGAGTTCGACAAGCCCGACGACAATCGCCGTGAGCGTCGGGACGGGAAGGCCAAGGCTACCGAAATAGCCGGCCGTTCCTCCGATCGCTGTGAGCTTCCCAAAACCGGAGAAGATGAAGATGACCGCCAGGAAGATGCGGCCGAGAAGGACGAGTGCGCTGTCTGACATGTGATGTTAGCCCGTTAGCAAGGAATCATGACGGGTAGATAAGATGGCCATCTGGTCAGAGCTACCGTCGTGTCATTGACACTGTGTTTCGTAAGTCCAGCCGGCCAAACCCGCCCATCCTAGCCCGGCGAGATCATGTTCTCCGGACGGACGATGCGGTCGTAATCCTCCTCGGTCACAAGCCCGGTCTTCAAGGCCTCCTCACGCAGCGTCGTTCCGTTCTTGTGGGCGCTCTTGGCGATCTTCGCCGCATTGTCGTATCCGATCACGGGGGCCAGTGCCGTCACCAGCATCAGCGAGCGCTGCATCAGCTCGGCGATCCGAACCTCGTCCGCTTCGATGCCCTTCACGCAATTGTCCGTGAACGAGCGCATCGCATCCGAAAGGAGGCGGATCGACTGCAGCACGGCGTTGGCGATGACGGGTTTGAAGACGTTGAGCTCGAAATGACCTTGGCTTGCGGCCACGCTGACCGTTGTCTGGTTGCCCATGATCTGCGTGGCCACCATTGTGAGCGCTTCCGCCTGCGTCGGGTTCACCTTGCCGGGCATGATGGAGGAGCCGGGCTCGTTTTCGGGCAGCTTGAGTTCACCCAACCCGGAACGGGGGCCGGATCCTAGGAAGCGAATATCGTTGGCGATCTTGAAGAGATCGGCCGCAAGCGCATTGAGCGTGCCGTGGAAGGCGTTGAGCGCACCGTGACTCGCCAGCGCCTCGAATTTGTTGTCTGCGGTGCGGAAGGGCAGGCCGGTAAGGGCGGCGACCCGTTCCGCGAAAGCTTTGTCGAAACCTTTCGGCGCGTTGAGCCCGGTTCCCACCGCAGTGCCGCCCTGGGCAAGTGCGTGAACGTCCTGCAGCGCCTCCTCGATGCGCTTGCGTCCAAGCTTCAGCGCGGCCACATAGCCGGAAAACTCCTGGCCCAGCGTCAGCGGCGTCGCGTCCTGCGTATGAGTGCGGCCGATCTTCACGATGTCACCGAACGCCCGCTCTTTTTCTTCCAGCGCGGCGGTGAGATAGTCGAGCGCAGGCAGCAGTTCCCCGGCGGCTTCGCGGGCGGCTGCAATGTGCATAGCCGTCGGGAAGCTGTCGTTTGAGGACTGGCTCATATTGACGTGATCGTTCGGATGCACGGGCTTTTTGGAGCCCATTTCGCCGCCGAGCATCTCGATCGCGCGATTGGAGATCACCTCGTTGGCATTCATGTTCGACTGCGTGCCGGAACCGGTCTGCCACACCGCCAGAGGAAACTCGGCGTCATGCTTTCCGTCGACGACCTCGCGCGCGGCGGCGACGATCGTCTCGCCCAGCTTGGGATCGAGCTTGCCGAGGCTCATATTCACTTCCGCAGCCGCGAGCTTGACGATACCGAGGGCGCGCACGAGAGGAACCGGCATCTTTTCCACGCCGATGCGGAAATTCGTGAGCGAGCGTTGCGTTTGCGCTCCCCAATAGCGATCGGCGGGCACTTCGATCGGGCCAAAGGTGTCTGTTTCGATGCGGGTCTTCGTCATGCGGTATCGCTCCCATCCATGCTGAGGCCATATGCGCCAGCGGTGCCGCTTTTGCAAACCCCTAAGACAGGCCGCAAGTCTATTGGATCGATTAAACTCGAAGGGAACTGGCGTTCGTCACGCCAATCCGAGGATTTGGGCGGTCTGCCAGCTGGCCAGAAGCACAATGAGGCAGCCGATCGCGCGCAGAAGCAGGCGTTCCTTGACCGATTTTATGATCCAGCCCGCAAAGGGGGCAGCGACGATGCCGCCGAAGATCAATCCAGCAATTGTGGCCGCGTGCTCGAGATAGGATCCGGCAGCTTCCCAGTGCCCGGTGAGAAGCGCGATGAGGAAGCTCAGGGAGACTGCGGTGGCGACCAGGAACTCGCTCGCATTCACTGTTCCGATAACATAGCGGGGCGGCGCGCCGGCTCCCAAAAGGCCGGTGGTCACGATCGGTCCCCATCCGCCGCCGCCGGCGGCGTCGAGAAATCCGCCAACCGCTCCGAGGGGAGCGACCACCTTGGTCGGAACGGGGTTGGAGGGGATCTTGCGAAACGACCGGAAGATGAGCCAGCAGCCCACAAGCGCCAGATAGGTCGTCACGAAGGGCTTTATGGCATTTCCTTCGAAGGAAGTGAGCACATAGGCGCCAAGACAACCGCCGATGATCCCGAAAGGGGCAAGCCTGGCAAAGAGACGCCAGTCGATGTTGCGATGATAAAGATGAGCCGAGCCGGAAGCAGCCGTAGTGAAAAGTTCAGCCGCATGAACCGAAGCCGAAGCATGGGCCGGCGGAACACCAAAACTTAAGAGAACGGTTGAGCACACCACGCCATAGGCCATGCCCAATGCGCCGTCGATGATCTGGGCTAGAAAGCCAACGGCAGCGAACAGAAGAAAATCCTGCACAAAGTTCCCCCTCTGGCGAAGCGGTGTAAACTAGTCGGAGGACATGTCCTACGTAAGGCTCTGATTTTTCCTCGCGCAACTCAACTGCGGAATCATTTTTCCTTTCGCACCATCCGAAGACAAAGCCGCAGCCTCTCGAGCCACCCTTTGTAGTCGCTGAACCTGGCCTTCGGTTTAGCAGCACCATGGTCGATCTCGTCGCAGGCCGCCTTCGTGCGCAAGCAAACTGGGGCCAAGTCACCGTCAACGGCGCCGGATTGAGTCTCGAACACAAGCAGTTGCTGTGCTGGAAAGCTCGCGGCGCGGTTACCCGATCAGCAGTCTGATCCGGTGACCTGCGGCAGGCGGTTCAACCCTTTGCTTTGAGATAGTCGGCAACCGCGCGGAAGGCCGGGAGCGAGGTCGGATCGATCAGCGAGTTCTCGGCCCGGGGGAATGAAGCAAAACGGACAATGACCATTTCGGTACTGGGGTCCACATAAATGGTCTGCCCATGCACGCCCCCCGCGGCAAATATCCCGTCCTCGCCTGGATATTTCCACCACATCCTCGCATAACTTCCGCCGACCAGTGCCGGGTAAGCCGTCCCGAATTTCTCCGGATCGCCGCCTTTTCGGATTTTGCGAACCACTTCTGCGGGAAACAACCGCTTACCATTGATTACGCCTTCGTTGAGCAGAGCAAGGCCCAGCCGTCTCAGATCTCTGAGACCCGCGCTCAACCCCCTCCTGCAAATGGAACCCCTTTGGCGTCTACGGTCATATAGGCGTCCTGTTCCGCCCCATCGGACGCCACAGACGTTCCGACGCAAGTTCGGTCAAAGCCTGCCCTGCCCTCGATGCAGGATGAGAATGCCATCCGTGTAATTCGCATCAAGGGATTCCCTCCACGTCATTTTCACATCGCTCTCTAGCGGAGTGAAAGTGAGCGCATCTATCGCTTCCCGTTCGTCAGCAAACTGCGCCGCTAGATAATCGAGCGGCGCAGGAGCACCGAGCCCCCTGCTGATTTCCTGTGTCGGCAGCAGTTCGCGAATGTGGCAGACCGACCAACGCAGCCGCGGAAAGCTGAAAAAACGGAGTCATGAGTGATAATCTTGTCTTCTGGCGGCGGAAACCCGTGCATCCATCCTAAGACCTTCGGATCCGATTCTTTAGCGGAAAGGGGATTTGATTGAGAGAGTGCCCCCCGATCCTGCGCAAACGGACATCATGATTCCTCCGGCCAGAATGGCGATCTTAGAAGCTGACGACGACATTCACGAATCCTCCTAGCCAGCGGGGAGCTTCTCCATCGATGATCTCCCTGATGCCTTCCCAGGGAAAGATACGCTCACCCCTGCGATGAGGAACGTGTTCGGATTTATGATCCGGTTGTATTCAAGGAAGATGTCGTCCGCGAGATGCGCGTCCACTACGCCTGATACGACGTTCACGGTGCTTCCGGACGTTTCCACGCGGGTCGCTTGGCCAAAATTGCACAGGACTGCTTAGCTCGTTGGCCCGGTGAGCATACCGCAATGTGACGGTATCGCGATCCGTCGGGCGTAGACGCAAGGCGAGCTCATGCGCCTGGACGTTCGAGTTGATGAACACCATGGACGACTTTGATCCGGTCGCCCAAGCCCCCGGTGATCCTTCATCATATAGCGGGTCGAACCGCTCTAAGGCGGCCGTGTCGGGATCGTCGCCGAAAAGGTCTCATACGAATAGGTGAGCACTGGCGACCAAGCCTTCGCCTCGAAGCTGTGCCCAATCTGGATACGACCGGCCCATGCGTTCATGTCAATGTCATCGTTCCATTGGTAGGCGAAATCTCCCGTCACAAACCAATTTTTGAAGACGCCTTGAACGGGCTGGTCTTCGCATGGAAGTTCACTGCACTTGTACCCTCTCGCCCGTCTGGCAGGATGGATGGTGGCCGGATACCGCCTGGTGCTGCCTGCGGATATACGGATGTGGAGCGCAGAACTTTGAGGTAGGTGCCCGCGAGTTAACCACCGCCAGGATCATCGTAACGGAGATCCACCCCGGCGATCTCATTCGCCCCGTCGCTCGAAGGAAGCTCGTTCGGACCGAGGTAAAAGGCCGTTCCGCTCACTCCCCCGCCCGGATATGCGCCCGATAAGCGCATTCTCCCAAGCTTTTCTCGGTCCGAATTTGAGAGCACCTCGTTCAAAACCGCTGGCGCCACCGTTCGCTATCAGCATCCCGCTTCCAAGCCGCAATTCGCGAGGCCCGATGGAAAAGTCGAAGGTGGGAGGTTCGGTCGCTGAGGTACGGTAGCCGAAATAGCCTTCCTCAAGCGTGATCCTGCCAGTGTCCGCAGCGTCGAACGCAGCGGTCCCCCGCGGTGTAGGGAGCCACACCGGAGATCTTGCCGTATAGGACAGAGCCATTGCCGAGCGTTTGGTCAAAGCTGAGGCCGGGCTTTATGTAGCTTTCCAGCCAGTCAGCACCGGGATCGAAACCGGACGCCCGAGCGATCGTCTCCGAAAGATCCAGAATAGGTCGCGCTCGCTTACTGCGTTGAGACCCAACTGGAGGTGCCATCGCGCGTTGAGACCGTTTTCGCTATAGATAAGGGTGGATCCTCCCCCTGCTGGGCAAGCGTTCCGCCACAAGTCAAAACTCCAGCCGAGGCGTATAGCAAGATAAGCCGCTTGGGCATTCCCCGCCGATGTGACTGCATGGTCATCACCAATGTCCTCGGCGTCCGACTTCCAGGGGGCTAATATAAAATAACTCGCGCCCAAGTTGGTGTTTCGAGGGCCCTTCACTACCTGCGAGCAGCATGGTCTCGGTTCTATTTGTGTTTATACCCCCTGCGGCTTGGAGCGGTTTGCGCATTTCTCTGGAATCAGTCGGGCCTTAAGCCATAGTTATAGATCCTTGCTGCGGCCGTTTCCGCGCCGTCATGGAGATTTCCCTGTCGCACGACAGCTCCTCGGCGGCGTCTTTGCATCTTGCGCGTTGGAACGATTTGAAAGCTTGAGCGTTCGTAAACGCTGTGGCGTGGGCGAAATTCGATCTGCTGGTCGGCAAGGATCCTGCTCTTTGCGAACGGGAAGCCAGAGCGCTGCCGGACGCGACGTCGAGTCGAGGGTGAGCGAGTTTGAGTTAGGCAGCGGTCAAGCTGCAGGTGCCGCCCAATGGCACCATATCGGGAGGTGGCAATGGGGTTGGAAGGGTGCGCTTTCTATTTGCTGAGGACGAAAGCGAGTTCGTGTCCAAGAGACCTGCTCGCGGTGCTAGGCGGTGGGGCCAAGGCGAACGCCAGGCAGAATAGCCAAAGCAATCGATGAGAGAGCCAAGCGTGCAATTCCCGGCATCCATTTGCGTGGGCAGAAGGCCTTTCCCGTTGCAGAAATCTGCACGAGCGAGGTACATCCTCAGCCTCAAAGCGGTTATGGCGGCAGCGTCGTTTGGGGGCAGACCGGGCATATCAAAACCTCTTTCAGACGGAGGAAATTTCGCCCCCTTCTTCCGGCTTTGCTTGCAATGCGTGCTGCATGTCGATCGCGAATCCCGCAGCGAACGTGAGACAAGATGAGCATGAGAGACCCTGAGCTTCTTGCTGCCGGCCCTCGGATGGACGCGCCCGGTTTTCTGTCCGGCGGCGGCGAGATGGGCGCTCTTATTCGCGCTTATGACTGGACAAGAAACCCGCTCGGGCACCCCGAAACGTGGCCGCAAAGTCTGAAAACCGCTGTCCGGATCATGCTGACGTCGCGGCAGCCGATCTGGATCGGTTGGGGTAAGGAGCTGATCTACCTCTATAACGATCCATATCGATCCATCATCGGCGGAAAGCACCCTTGGGCGCTCGGCAGACCGACGGCCGAGGTCTGGCGGGAAATCTGGCCGGACATCGAGCCCATGCTCAGCACCGCCATGGGCGGCGCAGAAGGCACCTATGTGGAAGAGCAGCTCCTGATCATGGAGCGCCACGGTTACCCGGAAGAGACATATTATACCTTCTCCTACAGCCCCATCCCGGATGACGACGGCACGCCTGGCGGCATCATATGCGCGAATACGGATGACACCCAGCGGGTGATCGGCGAACGCCAGCTCAAGCTCCTCCGTGAACTCGCGGCGCAGACCGCGGACGCTCGTTCATGGAAAGAGGCCTGCCAGCGCGGTATCGCGGCACTGAATACAAATCCGCATGACCTTACTTTTGCCTTGCTCTACATGGTCGCGCCGAACGGGGACACCGCGGAGCTGACCGCCTCCTGCGGGTTGGCCGCATGTCATTCGGCCGCGCCGAGCACGCTGTCCATCGACAGCTCATCTCCCTGGCCGATAGCGGAAGTTCTGCAGAAGCACGAACCCGTCCTGGTTGATGACATCGGCGGCATCTTTGGTGGGGCGGCCCCCGGCGGCGCTTGGGACCGTGCAACGACAACGGCGGTCGCTCTTGCCGTTCCGGCTTCCGGCGAATCCGGCCGGTCGGGCATTCTCATCGTCGGCCTCAATCCCTACCGCATGTTCGACGAGAGCTACCGCGGGTTTCTCGGACTGGCCGCCGGCCAGATAGCGGCAGCCGTGGCCAATGCCGACGCCTACGAAGAGGAAAGGCGTCGTGCCGAGGCCCTGGCCGAGCTCGACCGCGCCAAAACCGCATTCTTTTCCAATGTCAGCCACGAATTCCGCACACCGCTGACGCTCATGCTGGGCCCGCTTGAGGAACTCCTGGCGAGTGACGCCTCGGCCGAGGAGATGCGCAAGCAGGCGGAGCTTGCCCATCGGAACGGAACCCGCCTGCTCCGTCTTGTGAACAGCCTCCTCGATTTTGCCCGGATCGAAGCCGGCAGGGTACGAGCGACTTATCAGGCGACCGATCTGGCGAAATTCAGCGCCGAAATCGCCTCCAGCTTCCGGTCGGCGATCGAGAAGGCCGGGATGACGCTCACCTTGGAGTGTCAGTCGCTGCCCGAGCCTGTTTTTGTCGATCGCGAGATGTGGGAGAAGGTTTTGCTGAACCTCCTCTCGAATGCTTTCAAGTTCACGCTCGAGGGCGAAATCCGCGTCTCGGTGGAACCGTCAAGCGACGGCGGCTTCGCGGTGGTGAAAGTGCGCGACACGGGCATCGGGATTCCCGAAAGCGAAATGCCCAAGCTTTTCGAGCGCTTTCAGAGGATCGAGGGCGCGCAAGGCCGAAGCTTCGAGGGCAGCGGCATCGGCCTGGCACTGGTCCAGGAGCTCGTCAAGCTGCATGGCGGTCAGATCGCCGCCGAAAGCGCGCCGGGCGCCGGTACGACCTTTATCATCTCCTTGCCGTTCGGCCACAAGCACCTGCCGCCGGAGCGTGTGCAGCTTGAGGGCTCTGAGCAAATCGACATTGTAAAGGCACACGAATTTGTTGAAGAGGCGCTGCGGTGGCTGCCTGATACCGCGCCCACGATGGAGATGCAGGGCGAGCTTTCAACGGCAGGACTGGGAGCGATCGCAGGCCAGGATCCCACCACGCCGGGCGCAGGCAAGCGCGTGCTGCTCGCCGATGACAATGCCGACATGCAGGCCTATGTCTCCCGCCTGCTGCAGGCACAAGGCTACACGGTCGAACTGGCTGGCGACGGCGAGGCTGCGCTTGAAATCGCGCAGCAGAGAAAGCCGGACCTGATCCTGACCGATGTCATGATGCCCAAGCTCGATGGCTTTGGATTGCTCAAACGGGCTCGCAGCAACCCGGCGCTCGCAGACGTGCCCATACTCATGCTCTCGGCTCGCGCGGGCGAAGAAGCGAAGGTGGAAGGGCTGGAAGCGGGAGCCGACGACTACCTGATCAAGCCCTTCGCCGCACGCGAGCTCTTGGCCCGTGTGCATTCCAACATCCAAATGGCCGAGATCCGGCGGGAGGCGAACCGCGCGGTATTTAGAAGCGAGCAGCGGTACCTGATGACACAGGATCGTTTGTCGCTGGCGCTCTCCACTGGACGCGTCGCGGTGTTCGAATGGTCAGTGGACAGTGACCGGCTCGCGATCCAGGGACCGCTGGTGGAAGTATTCGGGGTAGCCAAGGCGGATGCCGAGGCCGGCCTTCCGCTCGATGTTTTTCTACAAGCGATCGACCGGAGGGATGTGGACCGGGTTCTGTCAATCCTCGGGCGCTCGGTCGAAACCGGCGAACCCTATGAGGCTGAATACCGGGTTCATGGCTCCGGCGCCGAGCGTGTCGTCATTGCGCGGGGCCGTGTGGAAACCGACGACAATGGCAGCAAGAGGATGGCCGGCGTGGTCATCGACGTGACCGAGGAAAAGGCAGCGAGCGCGGCCCTTAAAGAGCAGACAAACGCCCTCGCGATCCTCAATCGCGCTGCCACCTCCATCTCCGGAGATCTGGATCAGAACAGGCTGGTGCAGACGATCACCGATGCGGCGGTGGAAATCACCGGCGCCGAGTTTGGCGCCTTCTTCTACAATGTCATCGACGAGCAAGGGGAGCGATATACGCTCTATACCCTGTCCGGAGCCCCGCGCGAGGCATTCGCAAAATATCCGATGCCGCGCAACACCGACATCTTCGCCCCCACATTCACAGGAGCAGCGGTCGTACGCTCCCCCGATATTACCAAAGATCCTCGATATGGCCGGATGGCCCCTCACTACGGCATGCCGAAAGGCCACCTTCCGGTTTGCAGCTATCTCGCCGTTCCCGTCAAATCCCGGACGGGCGAGGTTCTTGGAGGGTTGTTTTTCGGGCACTCCAAGCCCGACATATTCGACGAAGTGGCTGAGGAGCGTGTCGTCGCTCTCGCCAGCCAAGCGGCCATAGCTCTGGACAATGCCCGCCTGTTTCAGGCTGCGGAGCGCGAACTTCAGCAGCGCCGGCGGGCGGAAGCCCAGCTGCAGGCGCTCAATGCCAACCTGGAGGAACGTGTCGCCGAGGAAGTGGCGCGCCGTGCGGCGGCGGAAGAAGCGCTCCGGCAATCGCAAAAGATGGAAGCCGTCGGCCAGCTCACGGGCGGCGTCGCTCACGACTTCAACAATCTGCTCACGGTGATCATCGGCGGGCTCGATACGATAAGGCGCAGCAAACCTGGCGACCATGTACGCATTGCTCGGGCCGTGGAAATGGCCCTACAGGGTGCCCAGCGGGCGGCAAACCTGACCGGACGGCTGCTCGCCTTCTCGCGACGTCAGCCGCTCGAGCCCAAGGCTCTCGATCTCAATCTCTTGGTTCGCGAGATGACCGAGCTCCTGCACCGGACCTTGGGAGAGCAGATCGAGCTCGAAGGAGTGTTGGCGCCGCGGTTGTGGACGGTGGAGGTAGACCAGAACCAGCTCGAAAGCGCGATCCTCAATCTTGCGGTCAACGCCCGCGATGCCATGCCGGAAGGCGGCAAGCTGACGATCGAGACCGCCAACACCGCACTCGACGAGACCTACACCGCCACGGATGCGGAGGTCATACCCGGCCAATATGTGATGATCGCGGTCAGCGATACGGGTATGGGCATGCCGAAGGATGTTCTTGCCCGCGCCTTCGAGCCCTTCTTCACCACCAAGGAACCCGGCCGCGGCACCGGGCTTGGGCTCAGCATGGTCTATGGCTTCGTAAAGCAGTCCGGCGGCCATGTGACGATCTACAGCGAGGTCGGCCAAGGCACGACGGTCAAGCTCTACTTTCCCCGTTATACGGGCGATAGCCATGGCCAGACCGGCTCAACCGAACTCGGGGTGCCGACGAGCAGTGAGGGTGAGGTTGTCCTCGTCGTCGAAGACAATGACGAGGTGCGCGCTTACAGCACCATGATCCTTTCGGAGCTCGGCTATACCGTCCTCGAAGCACCTGAAGCCGATACCGCGCTTGCCATCCTGCGATCCAAGCAGCGCGTGGACCTGCTGTTTACCGATGTCGTGCTGCCCGGGAAGAGCGGCCGCGTGCTTGCCGATGCGGCCGCGGAATTACGACCCGGTTTGAAGGTTCTGTTCACGACAGGCTATTCGCGCAACGCGATCGTACACCAAGGCCGCCTTGATGCCGGTGTACAACTCATTTCCAAGCCCTTCACGTTTGAACAGCTGGCAACGCGCGTCAGAGATCTGTTGGACCGGAACGCTTGACGAGACTTTTCTGGGCCGGGGGTTGTAGCTACCGAAACAGCAACATAAGACCACAGCATCTTTCGGTATGCCCGTCAGAGAAAAAGGGCGGGGTGGGAGCAAATCCCCCACCCTCACCGGTCGGTCTGACTATCAGCCTTCGCCCATGCCCTCGGCTGGTCTCGCCGCGCTTCCCCTGCGGACCTTCTCCTCAATGCGGCTGCCGACCTCGGCGTCGATCCTCTTCCAATAGTCGAACGCGCGACCCAGCACCGGTTCACGCACGCCGCCCAGCAGGCTTCCAGCGACCTGGTCGACAAGCTTTGCACGTTGTTCGTCGTTGAAGACTTCGCGAACGAGAATGCCCGGCTGTGTGAAGTCATCGTCATTGCTGCGCAGGGTATAGGCGCTGCGCACCATCTCGCCATCGGCCTCCCACCCATCGGCCATCGGTCCGCTTGCATCCGCCCAGCTGCGGCCCCCGCTGTTGGGAGCATAGACCGGCGCGTTGCCGCTATGGTGATAAGCCATCTGGCCGTCGAACATGTAGGTGTTCACCGGAACCTTGGGCTGGTTCACCGGCAACTGGTGGAAATTGGTGCCGATCCGGTTACGCTGGGCGTCATTATAGGCGAAGGCACGGCCGAGCAGCATTTTGTCCGGGGAAAGGCCTATACCGGGAACCGTATTGCCCGGCGAGAACGCCGCCTGCTCGATCTGAGCGAAGAAGTTTTCCGGATTTCGGTTGAGCGTCATCGTGCCCACCTTGATCAGCGGATAATCTGCATGGGGCCAGGTCTTGGTCAGATCGAAGGGATTGATTCGATAGGTCTTGGCTTCGGCATAGGGCATGATCTGCACCGAGAGCGTCCAGCTCGGATGTTCACCGCGCGTAATCGCATCGAACAGGTCCCGGCGATGGAAATCCGCATCGATGCCGGCCATGGCGGCGGCCTCTTCATTGCTGAAGAATTCCATGCCCTGATTGGTGTGGAAATGGTACTTGACCCAGAACCTCTCACCTCTCGCATTGACCCACATATAGGTGTGTGAACCATAGCCGTTCATGTGCCGCCAGGTGCGCGGCAGGCCACGTTCACCCATCAGATAGGTCACCTGGTGGGCGGTTTCGGGATTGCTCGTCCAGAAGTCCCATTGCATGTGATTGTCGCGCAGGCCGGAGTCAGGGAGCCGCTTCTGGCTGCGGATGAAGTGAGGAAACTTCATCGGATCGCGGACGAAGAAGATCGGCGTGTTGTTGCCGACCAGATCGTAATTGCCTTCACTGGTATAGAATTTCAACGAAAAGCCACGGACATCGCGCCACGTATCGGGGCTGCCCATCTCACCGGCAACGGTCGAGAAGCGCGCCAGCATCTCGGTCGAAACACCCTTCTGGAACAGCGCCGCTTTGGTATAGGCTGATACGTCTTCCGTCGTTTCGAACACGCCGAAAGCGCCGGCACCCTTCGCATGGGGCTGACGCTCGGGAACCTTTTCCCTGTTGAAATGCGCCATCTGCTCGAGGAAGTGCACGTCGTGCAACAGGATTGGACCGTCCGGGCCGATGGTGAGCGAATTGCGATCGCTTGGCGCTGGAGCTCCCGAGCCGGTGGTGGAGGCCATCGCCCGGATGTCCTTGGAATTATGTGGATCTGACATGGAATACCTCCTGACAAGTTAAGGAAGAAACGGCCATGGTTCGGCCGGTTGCGCTTGAATTTGGGCGCCGATGCTCCTCCCATTCCATAGGGAAGACCATAGAGCACAAGGAGTGGCATGCCCACATCTTCCGGCGAATGACGCAGGATCCGCCGTCTGCTGCCCTCCCCTCGTTCCAGGCAACCTGTTCCTGCGAGATGATGAAGACGTTGATGCCCGGCCTCCCGAGTGCCCGCTCCGGAAATCTCCGAAGCCCTAACCGTCGATGCGGGCGCTCGACAGCGGAGGCAGGGGCTCTTGAGTGAATTCGTTCAAGATCTCACTATATTTATCGATATTCACCGCTCTGTTATTCATCTGGTATTTCTAATTCTATAAGTATATTAGTTTCGATTACATCAGAGCGCACCCATGAAGAATTGCACTTATTCTTATATAGCCACTATTTTAATTATATCCAGTACGGCGCTTCTACCGGGAGCCTATGCCGGCGAATCTCCACCGACCGCCGTTCGCTCCATCGCTTGGAGCGAATGCCCCGCCGACTGGTTTCCCGAGGCCGCATCACAGGATGTCGTCTGCGGTACTTTGGATGTTCCCATGCAACGCTATGGCAATCAGCGGTCGCGAGAATCCGTCAGGCTGGCTTTGAGCAAACTTCCTGCCACTGGGGAGGCGAAAGGCTCGGTAATACTGGTGGCGGGTGGCCCCGGCCAGTCCGGCCTGGACTTTTCTTTGACCCAATCCGATGCAATGACGCGGTTGCGTGCGAGCTTCGATATCATCGGGTACGATCCACGCGGCATTGGTCGCTCCGAGCCTAAAATCGTCTGCAATACCAAGCCGGACGTGCCCAGCTATTCGCGGCAATCGATGGAAGCGTGTCTGACGTCCATGGACAAAGCCTTCCTGGCCGAGCTTTCGACGCTCGACGCAGTGGATGACCTGAATGACATCCGCGCGGCGCTCGGTGACGAGAAGATTACCCTAGTCGCTTACTCCTATGGCACGATGGTCGCCCAACTCTATGCGGAGCGCTATCCTTTTTATGTTCGCGCAATGGTTCTGGACGGTGTCGTCGACCTTTCAGAAAATTATGCGACGATGTTCACGAACCAGCTTCGCGGTTTCAATTTGTCCTTTTACCGCTTCGCTCAATACTGCGCCAACACTGGCAATTGCCCGTTATCGGCATCTCCTGCAGACGCGACCGCCACCTATCGCTCCATCCTAGCGAGCGCCGAGCGGGGGGATATCCTTCGTTCAGACGGCACAACCGTCACGGCAGCTGAAATCTACACTTACACCATGAGCGCTTTATATTCTGAAGCCAATTGGAGCGAGCTTGCGCAGTTCCTGTCGCAGCTTGGAGACGGATCCGTCATCGACGAAACAGCCGAAGAGCTGATGGATAGTCTTGGCGCGGAGGAAGCAACCAAGGCGCAGATGGTGATCACCTGCGCAGATTATGGGCGATTGTCTTCTACGCCGGCGCTTCCTTTCCTTGCTGGTACATTCGCCGCGCTTGAAGATGATCCTGATCCTTCGAACGACGATCCCTGCTCGGCATGGCCGTTCGAAGCCCAGTTCACCCCCCATATACCGCGGCGAGACAAGAGCCTGCCACCGCTCCTATTCGTCAGTCAGACAGGCGACCCCACGACACCCTATGGCAATGCTGTCAAAATGTCGGCGGCGTTCGAGAGCCCCTTGATCACGAGAGACGGGAACGGGCATTCTTTTGTCTTGATTGAAGACGTGCCTTGCGTGGACGATAAGGTGGTCGACTATATTCGATATCCGAATATTCCGCTTGGCGATCTCTATTGTAGATGATCATTGGAATTCGCTTGCCGATTGCGATGGCGGCACGGTCCACCTGCCCGCCAACAGTAACACAGCGACACGGCTCACGGCGTCTTGGCGGCCCTCTCTTCCATTTCTTTGCGTAACGCACGAAGCCGGGCCGTCTTGTTCTCTCGCGCGCGTCGCTCGGAACTGATAAGCTCTCTCGCGATCCGATCCGTACGGTCCTGCCGACTTTCTTTTCTTGTCTCTGACATTCTCTCCACCACATTCTTTAATTACTCTGCATATCTATGATATTAATCCAGATATTCAATAATATGCGACAAAAACTCTCGAAATTTACTCTGGACTGCA
The DNA here is from genome assembly GCF_000518985.1 of Chelativorans sp. J32. Lineage (GTDB taxonomy): Bacteria > Pseudomonadota > Alphaproteobacteria > Rhizobiales > Rhizobiaceae > Chelativorans. Next base: position 2,396 of record NZ_JAEQ01000007.1, on the reverse strand, counting down.
GGCGCAGTTATTTGGCAGGCGGCATCCATGGTGGGGGGGCTTGCCGAATAAGGTGAAGTCGGACACGACTTGGTCCTCGGCCAGCGCAGCGATATTTTGTGCAATAGGCACCATCACCTATGAGGATCCGGACCATGAAAGCAGTCGGGGAATGAACCGAATCGCGCCAGTACCACCGGCACCGCCCTCGCCTTCCTTTCACCTCGGCACGCTGTTCCAATGGCGCCCCGCCGCCCGTCGCTGGCCGTTTGCGATACGCGCCGCCATTTGCATGGGTGCGCCTGTGCTGGCAGGATGGGTTTTCGGCGACATTACCGCGGGGCTGATGGCCACGATCGGCTCGTTCACGGCCCTTTACGGCAACGACCGCCCCTATCTGAACCGCGCCGTCTATCTTGCTGCGATCGCCCTGTCCTTTGCCCTGGCGGTGGCTCTCGGCCTCGCGGCGGAAATACGGCTTCTGGTCATACCGGCCATTGTCTTCATTGCGATGGCGGCAACGTTCCTGTGCAACGCCCTGCGGATTGGTCCCCCTGGAGCCTATATGTTTGCGGTCGCCTGCGCGGCGGGAACGGCCATGCCGGTGGAACACCTATCCGTCATCCAGATCGGCCTGCTCGTGTTGGCCGGCGGCACTTTTGCATGGTTGGCCCATATGGTGGGCGCCCTCGTCTCCCCCAGGGGACCGGAACGGGCGGCCGTCGCGGCGGCGGCCGAAGCAATCGCAGCCTATGTGGAGACCGTCGGGCAGCCTGCCGAGGATGCCGCCCGGCACGCGGCGGCGCTTGCCATGCACAATTCCTGGACGATGCTGGTGACGCATCAACCCGCACAGCCGCGTCCAAGCGGCACCTTAAGCCGCCTGCGTTCGATCAATCGGGAATTGCATCTGCTCTTCGCCGGCGTTATCGCTACCGCCCCCGCGGACAAAACCTTGCTTGCCGACATAGCCGGCAGGGCGCGCCTGCTCGCCATCCAGGCGAGGGACACGAGAGTTGAGTTGGAGCGCACCGATCCCAACCATGTTCCGCTCGGCCACCATGGGCTTCTAAGCTCTCTTCTCAAGGAGCTGCATCCATCCTCCCCCTCCATGTTGGTGGCGGCACGGGTCGGCGTGGCAACGGCAATGGCAGGCCTCGTCGGCGAGGCGATGGGGCTGGAACGCGCCTACTGGACGATGGCGGCTGCCGTCCTGATGTTGCACCAGGGGCTCGACTGGATGCGAACCCTGCAGCGTGGAATAGAAAGGATGAGCGGGACCATCGTCGGTCTCCTTCTGGCAGGCGCGATCCTCGCGATCCATCCTGAAGGACTGTGGCTGGTGCTCACCTTGATGCTCCTGCAATTCGTCATCGAGATCTGCGTGATCCGCAACTACGCCCTTGCCGTCGTGTTCATCACAGCGGCAGCCCTGACGATCGCATCGGGCGGGCACCAGCTTCCGGATATATCGCATGTCCTTTGGGTGCGCGGTGTCGATACCGCCATTGGCTGCGCCATCGGGCTTTTGGTCCTGGTGCTGACGACGCCGCGCTCTGTCGCCGTACGCATACCACAGGAACTCGTCTCCCTGTTGACCGTGCTCAAAGCGACGATCGGTTATGCCGCCGAAGGACGCGTCACATCCACGGCCGCCCGGCGCGCACGCCGTGACCTCCAGCACCGCACCATCGCGCTGCTCCAGGCCTATGATGCAGGTGTCGGCGCCACTCCGGCGCATCGCAGGATCGCCGAGCAGATGTGGCCTGCGGTGGCCGCGGCACAGCGGCTCGCCTATCGCGTGCTCTCGGCCTGTTGGTCAATCGAGGGCGCTGGTGACGAACGCTCCCGGGAAGAGGTTGCGCGCAGGCTTTTCGGGCCTGATGGAGAACGCCAGGTCCGGCGGGCAGTGGATGACATCGAAACCGCCATTCGGCGGGGGAGCAAACCCGCAGAGATCGGCCCGCTTCCGGGATTTCTGGAAACCGAGATCCGAAATCTGGGCAACTCGCTGGTACCTGCCGCAAGATAGTGCGAACACGATCAGGCATTTGCGCTTACACCACATCCATTCGGAGGCGGCGAAAAAGGCCGCCCTCCGCGCAGTGGCGAAGGGCGGTTTTGCTTCAGAATTTCCCGACGATGTTCAGGAAGACGCCTTCGTCGTCGAGGGTTAGGTCGCGCAAGTCGTCGGAGAAGCGGCCGAAATTGTAGCCGACGCCGACCTTGAAATTGTTGCCGACATGGCGGTAGAGCGCGGCGAGCGCGCCATAGTCGGTGGTCTCGGCCTCCGGCATGTGCAGGACGCGGCCTTCCAGGAGCAGGTCCCAGCTCTTGATCAGGTGCAGGTCGGCGCGCAGGATGCCCAGATGCGCCGAGGAGGTCTGCCATTCCTCGGCGAAGGCGGAGCCGGTGCC
>NZ_JAEQ01000006.1 GCF_000518985.1 Chelativorans sp. J32 | reverse complement strand
CATCATGCCTTCCCTCGTTCATATGCTGGACACTCCACGCACTGGGGAGGTTGCCGGTCGCAGTCCTTGTCCTTGCGTCCCGCAAGTCGATGCCGATGTCATGGTCTGGCTGCGTTCTCCCCATGACTCCCTGCGAGACGCCATACATATACGCCCGCATTCGGACACCCCCCGCCTACGTGTTGGGGGCACCATCAGCATTCCGCCTGTTAAGCCGTGTAGGCGAAGGCGACATTTCAGCCCTCGGATGCGGATTAACCGGTTCGTGTTCCTCAACCTTCCAGTGCTACAGCCTCGGGAACCATCTCGGCGTAACGGCTTCGCCTCAATTCCCTTTACCTGCGGGCTACGTCACCCTGCCAGTTGACGACAGGTCACCGCCGCTTGGGCTCATGCCCCTCACAGCAGGGGGCACGGCATTCTTCAAATCCTCCTTTCTCAATGCATTCCAGTCATATGCACCCCGGACCATCCGGGACGAGGCGCACCATAGGTGAAGTCGCTTACCCACAGCCGGTTCGGCGCCGGCGACTGGAATTGCCGGTTGACCTTGTCGAGTGGACAAGGTGCCGCCTTGTCGCTGATGGTGGTCTTCACCGGCTTGCCGCGGATCACGCCCTGCAAGCCCATGCTCCTCATCAGCCGGGCGACAGTACAACGGGCAATGTCGAAGCCCTCCCGCTTCATCTGTCGCCAGACCTTGCGTACGCCGTAGACGCCGAAGTTCTCGTCGAACACGCGCCGCACCTCCTCCTTCAGGACCTCATCCCGCTTTGCACGGGCTGGCAATCGGGAAGGATCGGCGCGCCGGGCGGCATGCTCGTGCCAGGTCGACGGGGCGATCGGCAGCACACGGCAGATCGGCTCGACCCCGTACGCATCGCGGTGAGCGTCGATAAAGGCGATCATCGCTTCAGTGGGCGGTCGAGTTCCGCCATCGCAAAATAAGCCGACGCCTTGCGCAGGATCTCATTGGCCTGACGAAGCTCGCGAACCTCCCGTTCAAGCTCCTTGATCCGCGACAGCTCCGCGCTCGTCGGCCCAGGCCGTATGCCTGCATCCCGCTCAGCACGCCGCACCCAACCGCGAAGCGTCTCCCCGGTGCAGCCGATCTTCGAAGCGATCGAATTGATAGCTTCCCATTCCGAAGCATACTCGCCCCGGTGCTCCAGAACCATTCGAACCGCGCGCTCGCGCACTTCAGCTGAATAGGTATTGCCGTTCCGTTTCGTCATGATGGCTCCTTAATCTCAAGAGGGGGAGCCTCCGGCAATCCCGGCGCGGTTCATTTCCGCTGCATATCAATGGGTTAGCGGCTGCCGGAGGACATCATCCCTCCTCCGCTACCATTGTCTGAAAGTCCATAAAAATCAGGAAGTTAGCGCCGAACGGAGGTTCGGACGACTGTGAGACATCTCACGCAGATGTACGCGGAGATGCCATGGCGCTGCCTTCCTACATGTCCCGGCGCGAGGGACGCTACTACCTGCAGGTTCGATTCGCCCGGCCTCTGGCCAAGCTGACCGGTGTTTCCCTCTTCAGGGCGTCGTTAAGAACCAGCGACTATCGTCAGGCACGGCTTCGTCTCGCAGAATGCCTGACGTGGGTGCACCGGATGAACGAAATCAAGTACGAAGACTACGTTGGCTTGTTCCAGAAAAACATCACAGAGCTTCGTCAATACGTAGCCGACGCGCTTCCGCTGAGCGAGGCGCGCCTGGTCGCCCGTCAGCTCTACGAAGAGACGCTCAAGAACCTGATCCGACGTGCCAAAGCGGCAGGATGCGATCCGGACATGGTCGAACCGGGGTTCCAGGAACTGTTCAACCGCTTCGTCCGACAGAACGTGGAAGCCGACGCTTGGCTCAGGCACGTGGAGAGGATCCAGGAATACGAACGTGGCCGGGCAGACATGCAGGCCGCCATCGAGCTCGGATTGGTTCGGCCGGGTGTGGGAACAGGTCCGGGTTATTGGCCAGAAGCTCACGCGCGCGCGGCAAGCAACATCGCCTCGTTCTCGCCAACCGCCTTTGAGCCGACAATTGGCGCTCAAGGTCCGCGTGGCACGGCATTAAGCGTGGCCCAGCCGTCAGGAGTGGAACTTGCGAGTTCCGACAAGAGGGCGAACTCCGATCAGCAGAAGGCTCCGCTCCGGTTTTCCGAAGCTCTCGCTCTCTATGTGGAAACCGATGAGGAGTCCAACGGAAACGCGGACGCCCGGTCGATCGTGAAGCTCGTCGTACAGTTCATCATCGACAAGTTGGATGACCCCTTGCTTTCCGAATTCGACGAGGAAGCGGCTGCGCGAATTGACGCGATGCTGCCTGACATCCCCGACCGCAAGAACATCCCGCGCGAACATGCCGGCAGCCTCGCGGCACGCTACGACTACGCGCAGAAGCATGGCTGGGACGGGCTGAAGCGCCTCACCGAAGCGCGGTTGAAGAACGGCTATCACAACGCCATGTCCCGCTTCTTCGGGTGGCTGATCCAGAAGAAGTTCTACCTGCGCGACATGCCCAGGTTCTCGAGGACCAGCGACGAGAACCTCGTCTCCATCGAGCGGGACGCATTCTCGACGGACGAGGTGAGCAGGATCTTCTCGCTGCCGCTCTTCACCGGCTGTCTGAGCGCCGACCGGATCTGGGTCAAGGGAACCTGCCTCGTGCAGAACCACCTCTATTGGGGATACGTCATGTCGTTCCTCACGGGAGTGCGGCCCGGAGAGCTCGGACAGATCGAGCTCGACGACATCGAGGAGGAGCACGGGATCTACTACCTCCAACTGCGTGCCTTCGATCCGAAGAAGGGACGCGTGGCGCGCAAAGACGCAAAACGCTTCAAGACCCCGGCGTCACAGCGGACCATTCCGCTGCATCCCCTCATCCTTGACCTTGGACCGCTTGAACGAATCGAGGACCTGCGGTCGATCGGCTGCCCTGTGCTGTTTCCTGAATGGGAACCCTATCCGAAGCCGGGAGGCGAGATGCGATGGGGACAGCCGCTGACGAAGAGTTTCCAGTACCTCAAGAGAAAGATCGCGATCGATCGCTTCGACGTGGCGCTCTACTCGTCCCGTCACTGGTTCGCCCAGTTGATTGATGAGACGGATATCAAGGACGCAACCCGGCGCAAAGTCATGGGCCATTCCGGCGGGAAGGACGTAGCGACGCGATATGGCCGGAAGCAACGCCTGACCACTCGCGATCTCTCGGAGCTTGCCCACATCTCGTCTCCCGAGATCGACGAAATGAGCCGGCCGCTGCTAAGCGCAAAGGAGCGGGCTGATCGCGGCGAGCTGACGGTGCTGAAGCCATGGCTGACGACGGCAAACTGGTCCGACTACTACAAGCGGAAGTTGCTGGGAAAATGACTCAGCTCCGCCAGCCAAGCCATGGCTCTATGCCGAACGGCCCTTTGTTCACAACGGCCTGTCGCTTGCGGCCTACTGGCACGCTGCATTCGACGCTGGTCTGGTCAGCTTCACCGATGAGGGAATGGTTCTTGTCAAATCCGGACTAAGCGAAACCGCTCGGGCAGCGTTAGGCATCGCCACAGCCCCGCGCCTCTAGTTGACGGACGATCATCGTCCCCAGCTTGCCAAGCATCGGGCACGTCATGGCTTCTGAATGGGCATCCTGTCCCGCCGCATAATTCAATTTGGATGGCCGCCTCTCGGAAATGACTCGTCAGTCAGTCAGATAGTATCGCGGCGTGAACCGCCCGAGTTCCAGGAGCAGTGTGTGTGTAGGACGGTCGGCGACTGAACTGCCGAACCGCTCAGCTCATCTCCCCCGGGGGAGGGCAGCCATAGGCGTTCACGGCGATCGAGTGCCAACTCACAGCCGCCTGTTCCCAAAAACGGACCTTTCGCTTCCTGCCCCCAAAACGGACAGGCGGACTTTGCCTATCACCACAATTAGCACGTTGGCCGCGCCAATTCGGCCGTCATAATGATCGGCCCCCACGGACGGGTCCAATTTGATTGTTAGTGCAATGATGGTCGTGGCGCCAGCGCGGGCGGCATCGCTGGTTGGGGTTGCAGGGCCGCCCGCGCGAATGCCGGGATGAAGACCTCCGGCGCCGGCGGCTTGTAGCCGAGCGATCCATGCGGACGCACGGTGTTGTAATGCCGACGCCAGCTTTCCACGATGATCCTGGCCTCTTTGAGCGTGTAGAAGATCTCGCCGTCGAGGAGTTCGTCGCGCAGGCGAGCATTGAAGCTCTCGATGTAGCCATTCTCCCATGGGCTTCCGGGTGCGATGTAGGCAGTCTTCGCCCCGACGGCGGTGATCCAGTCCTGCACGGCCGTGGCGATGAACTCCGGGCCGTTGTCGGAACGGATGTGCTCAGGCACGCCGCGCAGGATGAACAGGTCGGACAGGACGTCGATGACGTCGGTGGAGTTGAGCTTGCGATCGATGCGGATCGCCAGCGCCTCATGCGTGAACTCGTCGATCACGTTAAGCATGCGGTACTTCCTTCCGTCATGAGTGCGGTCCTCGACGAAGTCGTAGGACCAGACATGGTTGGGCCGCTCGGCGCGCAGGCGGATGCATGATCCGTCGGCGAGCCAGAGCCGGCCTTTCTTCGGTTGTTTGGCTGGAACCTTCAGCCCCTCTTGCCGCCAGATGCGCTCGACCCGCTTGTCGTTGACCACCCAGCCCATCTGGCTGCGCAGAAGCTCGGCGATCTTGCGATAGCCGTAGCGGCCATAGCGGCGGGCCAGTGCAACGATGTCCTCGGTCAGTTGCTGCTCGTCGTCCCGGCCGCGAGGAATACGCCGCTGCGTGGAGCGATGCTGCCCAAGCACGAGGCATACCCGGCGCTCCGACACGCGCTTCGGCAGAACCGAGCGAACATGGTCGATGCAGGCACGGCGACGCGAGGGGCTCAGAAGTTTCCCCGCGCAGCCTCCGTCAGGATCAGCTTGTCCAGCGTCAGATCGGCCACCGCCTTGCGAAGCCGTTCGTTCTCCTTCTGGAGATCCTTCAACTGCCGAAGCTGGTCACGGCTCATGCCGCCATATTGCTTGCGCCACCGGTAGAACGTCAGTTCGGAAACGCCGATCTGGCGAACGGCATCCGCCATCGCCATGCCTTGGCCGCGCAAAACCTCAACCTGCCGAAGCTTCGTGACGATCTCGTCGGGCTTGTGTCGCTTGTTGGCCATTGTGGTCCTCCTTCATGGTCAAAACCATACTTCAAGGTGGACCCGTTCAATGGGGGTGGATCACGGGCGCGCCAGAATAAAATCAAGCGCTTAGCGGATACTTACGGAAAGAAAATTGCCCATCAGAGCCGTTTTTGCCACATAAGACTGGCTTTCGGAAACCCGCAGAAATCCGCCATTGTCCGTTTTGGCCCGTTTTGGCTTGTGGCGCGTTTGTGGCAAGACCGCTGCCCTGCTTGAACGCCGATCATAGCGCGCGACACCCGCGTGCGACCTGCCCGGTTGACCAAGGCGAACGACCGCAGCGCGTCGGCATTTCTGCTACCTATTTGTGTATCCATTGGCTACACTCCTGCATGACCAAGGATTCGGGGCTTCGCATCAGAGTCCAGCGCGAGTTGCGGGAGCAATTTCTGGAGGCCTGCCGTGCTCAGGACAGGCCTGCCGCGCAGGTCATACGCGAATTCATGCGTGATTTCGTCCAGCGCGCCGCGCCAGTTTCAAACGCCGCCGCGGCCGGCAAGCGACGGAAGGGGACCAATAGAAAATAGCTAGTTGCAGGGGGGCAGCGCCCGATGTGGTCTGATAATGAAACTGAACGCGATTTCCTGAACTTCACCGGCATCGCCGATACCGTTGCCGAGATCATTGTGCAGGCCGGCGAGCGGCCTGTTTCAATTGGCGTGTCCGGCGCCTGGGGCGTTGGCAAGTCATCTATGATCAAGCTTATCCGCCGCGCCCTTGATGAGCGGGCGGAAGGGCGCCGCTCGGAGTTTGTATTCGTTGAGTTCAACGCATGGCTTTATCAAGGCTACGACGATGCACGCGCGTCCTTGCTGGAAGTGATCGCCACCGCGCTGGCGGAAGAGGCGAAGAAGCGGCAGACAGGTCTGGATAAAGCGCAGGAGCTGCTGAAGCGAGTGGACTGGCTGAGGGCGGCAAAGTTGACCGCCGGTTCGGCGCTCGCACTTGCGTTGGGATTGCCACCAGTCGGGCTGATCGGCGAAGCCGTCCGGCTTGGCAAAACCGCACTTGCCGGCGAAGCCACAGCGGCGGATGTCGCCGCGATGGAAGCGACAGCGGGCGAGATCGGGGGCGCCGCAACGGGACTTCTTAAGCCGCGGCACGATTCCTCGCCGCCCAAGGAAATACACGCGATCCGCAAATGCTTCGAGGAAACGCTGTCGGAGATGGGCGTGAAGCTCGTCGTGCTGATTGACGACCTCGACCGGTGTCTTCCTCCCACGACCATCTCGACGCTCGAAGCTATCCGGCTGTTCCTCTTCCTCAAGAATACGGCTTTCGTGATCGCAGCCGACGACGCGATGATCAAACATGCCGTTCGCAAGCATTTTGAAGGCATCGACGATGAGAACCTCGTCATCAGCTATTTCGACAAGCTGATCCAGATACCGATCAGAGTCCCACCGCTCGGAACCCAGGAGGTTCGGGCGTACATGATGTTGCTATTCGTCGAGAACAGCACGCTGCCGGAGCCCGACCGGGAAGCGATCAGGAAAATGGTCTGCAAGCAACTCCAGCAGACGTGGCGCGGAAAGCGCGTCGATCGCGCGTTCATGCAGACGCTTCATGCCAATCTGCCGGGCGACCTCGTTGCCCGCTTCGATACCGCTGACCGGCTTGCGCACCTGATGACCTCGGTCTCGCAGATCGCCGGCAATCCGAGGCTGATCAAGCGCTTCCTCAATGCGCTTTCGATTCGCATGACCATCGCCCGCGCTCATGGCGTCGGGGTGGACGAAGCAGTGCTCGCCAAGCTCATGCTGTTCGAGCGGTCCGGCGACAAAGACGCCTACGGCGCGCTCACCAAGGCGGTCAATGAGGACGACGACGGGAAGCCCCGCTTCGTCGCCGATTGGGAGGAGAAGGCCCTCGCGGGCAAAGAACTCGTGCTGGAACCGCCTTGGGACGCCGCCTTTATCCGCGAATGGCTGACTGTGCCGCCGCGCCTTGCCGACGTGGACTTGCGCGGAGCGCTATATGTGAGCCGGGAGCATGCGCCACTGATCTCGCCGGAAGACCGGCTGTCTTCCGAGGGCGCCGAGCTGCTTGCCGCGATCCTCGAGCACCCGGACATGGCGGGCGAGCTGCACGAGCGTCTGACCCGTCTGCCGCGTCCAGAAGCTGCGATCATCATGGATCGCGTGCTCGAGCGCGCAAGGCAGCAGCAAGAATGGGGCACGCCAACCATCCTCGATGCGGCGCTTGCGGTCGCAGCCGCGGACCCGCCGCAGGGCGCGCGGCTTGGCGCGTTCCTGCGCGACCGGCCACCCGCGCAAATCACCGCAAGCATCGTGCCGAAGATTGGCGACCAACCGTGGGCAGCGGAAGTATTCGAGGCCTGGCGCAAGGCCGATGTAGCTCCGCCGGTCAAGAAGGCTATGACGCAGCGAACCAAGCTCGCGCAGGGGGGATAAATGGGCACATCGCAATCCAGCTCAGGATCGCCGTCAGGCGTGCCGCTTGTCCCGCCATGGGTTCCCGATCCGGTGCCGCCTGCCGGCCCAGATGGCAGCGGGCAGGATGGACAAGATGGACTGGGTCCCGATGGTCAAGGTCAGCCGCAGCCGCAGCAGCCGGCCCAACCCGCGCCGGCAGCGCCACCGCCGGCTCTGGCGCCTGCGGGGCGCTTCGGCCCCGCGCGGACAAGCCTCGGACGTTTTGCCCGCTCGGGCTCCGGCGACGACATGCGCCGTGGCGTCGGCCACTATGTCAGCAAAGGGCTTGGCGGCAGCGGCTCGGCCGCGCGCCGCTTCGGCGGCACGGCCAGGACGGCGGGTTCTCTCTATGGAGCGCTTTCCTCCACCGCTGCCGGGCAAGCTGCGGCGCCCGGCAGTCCGCTCGACCCCGCGCTGCTTGCCGGACGTTCAGCCGATGAGGTGATGGACGCCGTTGTCGAGGCCGTCCGGCCAGTAGATGGGACGCAGGACACGGAAGCAAGCCGGGATGCCGTTCGTACGGCCCTTTCCGAGCTTCTTGAACGCTTTCCCGGAGCCGACCTCCTTAATCTGGCTGAAGACCAGAGGCTGTTTGCCATTGAGCGCTACCTCGCGCTCGATGTTTACAACCGGCTTCGCCTCGATGTGGGAAAGGCGATCAAGGACAAGGCGCCGGGGGTCGCAACCGCGCTTTCCCGGATGCGCCAGATCCGCGAATACGTGCGCGAAACCATCGCTGCCCGGTTCCGGGCGCTACGCGCCGCCGGACAGTCGCTCAGCGCGCGCAGGATCGCGCAGATGGGCGCGCAGGCGCTCCGCGAAGCGTTCGAGGTGTTCGAGGAGTATGTGCGATGAGGCTCGTCTGCGCGCCCCTGAACGGCGGATTTGGCGCTGGCGCGGCGGCCGACCTCGAAGTCGTGCTGTTCTCGCACGCGGACCGGCCGACGCGCGCAGCGGCCGGCGCCAACGTCGTGGATATCATTCGGCGCGCAAAGCTGCGGCCCGCTACCCGCGCATGGGACCTGCTCTCAATCGCGCTCTCCGTCATCGCGGCAGATACAGGAGTGCGGCGTGACGAAAGCCCCGACGGCTGGACCCGCGAAATTAATCTACAGATCGCCGTGTCCGATCCCACCTTCTGGACTGCGCAGAAGGACCTCTTTGAAAAGCAGCTCCGCTTCCTCACCACCGATCTCTGGACTCTCTCGTTCACGGGCGGCGGTGTCCAGCCGGTGCCGCCCAATCCTCCGGCCATGCCGCCGGAGGATTGCGTCGCGCTTCTTTCCGGAGGACTCGACAGTCTGATCGGCGCGATCGATCTGGTTTCCGGTCATGGCAAGCGGCCCTACCTTGTCAGCCAAGTCGCGCAGGGCGACAAGGAAAAGCAGGCCTATTTCGCATCCAAGCTGGGCGGCGGCCTTAAGCATCTCCAGCTTAACCACGACGCCAACTGCCCCGGCGTCAACGAGCGCTCGCAGCGTGCTCGATCGATCATTTTTCTCGCCTATGCTGTTCTGCTTGCGACGAGCCTGAAACGCTATCATGACGGCCAAGCCGTAACCGTCTATGTCTGCGAGAACGGATACATCTCGATCAATCCGGCGCTGACGCCCGGAAGGCTCGGAAGCCTGAGCACACGCACCACGCATCCTATCTTCATCGGGCTTTTCCAAAGCCTGCTTGATGTCGCCGGGCTACGCGTCCGGATCGAAAATCCTTACCAGTTCAAGACCAAGGGTGAGATGCTGGCAGGCTGCGCCGATCAGGCGTTCCTGAAGAAGAACGCGCACACCACGACGAGTTGCGGGCGCTTCGCGCGAAATGGTTTTCGCCATTGCGGGCGCTGTGTGCCATGCCTTATCCGCCGCGCGTCCTTTCACGCGTGGGGGGAGCCTGACAAGACCGTGTACGTCTATTCAAAGCTATCGAAGAATGATAGCGACCACTCAGGGTTCGATGATGTCCGGTCGGCGGCGATGGCCGTCGCCCAGGTGCGTTCCGAAGGTCTCGACCGCTGGCTTGGCGCTTCCCTGAACTCCGTTCTGATGGGGGACACGATGCCTTACAAGCAGGTTGTCGCCCGCGGACTCGAGGAGCTGGGAAAATTTCTCAAGGCCACGGGTGTCAAGTGATCGACTTCCATTGCCATCTCGATCTTTATCCCGATCCTCAGCAAGTGGTGGAAGGTTGCAGGCAGCGCGGCATGTATGTTCTTTCGGTAACGACGACGCCTAGCGCCTTTCAGGGCACCAGCGCGCTTACCAATGGCACTGAGAGGATCAGGACCGCGCTTGGCCTGCACCCGCAGCTTGCCCACGAGCGGCAATCAGAGCTGCCGCTGTTCGACGAGCTGCTGCCACAAGTTCGGTATGTGGGTGAGATCGGCCTTGATGGCGCGCCGGAGTTTCGCATCCACTGGAGCGCGCAGCTTGCCGTCTTTGACCATGTGCTCCGCTCCTGCGCCAAGGCAGGCGGCCGCATCCTGTCGCTCCACAGCCGCCGCGCAAGCCGTGCAGTGCTCGACCGTCTTGAGGTGCACGGGAAATCAGGCGTGCCCATCCTTCACTGGTTTACCGGAAGTTTTCGCGACCTCGACCGGGCCGTCGCTCTTGGATGCTGGTTCAGCGTTGGGCCTGCCATGCTTCGCAGCGAGCGCGGACGCGCGCTTGCCGCTCGTATGCCGCGGGATCGAGTATTGACGGAGTCAGACGGCCCGTTTGCACAAATCGATGGCAGGGCTGTCATGCCTTGGCAAGTGACTGAGGCGGCGCGCATGCTCGCTGAACTCTGGTCGCTTTCACCAGATGAAGCGGAGCAGATTACACACAGCAACCTGCGCACTCTTGCATCACTTGTGCCGTCCAATGCCTGACCGATTGTCTCCAGTAGAACGCAGCGCCCATATGCGGCGCATCCGGAAAGTGGATACCAAGCCAGAGCTTGCCGTGCGGCGCATTGCACACCGGCTCGGCTATCGATTTAGGCTTCACAGGGCCGACCTTCCCGGCACGCCCGATCTTGTCTTCCCTAGGCTACGAAAGGTGATTCTCGTGCATGGCTGCTTCTGGCATCAACATCCGGGATGCAGCCTCGCGCGTGCGCCGAAGTCGCGGCTTGAATACTGGCTGCCCAAACTGGCGCGGAATCAGGAGCGCGACATCCAAGCCTTAGCGGCCTTGCAGCACCTTGGATGGGACGTTCTCGTGCTTTGGGAGTGCGAGGCGGCAGCGGGAGAAGCGATCCGCCCGCGCATTGCCTCTTTCCTTGCTGGCGGCAATGATCAGTCCGCGCCTGAAGCAGAAAGCAAGGGCAACTCGCTGGCCACCGGATCACGTTGAGCTTTCTTCCGTGCGGAGAAGCGGCCCTCTCCCGGATGGTCAGCATGATCGCCGATGTGTTGCCGATATTTCGCGGGGAGAGGCTTGAGGCGCTCCGGCTCCGGTATCGGGCGCCGCACAGGTGGAATGAGCTTCAGCGTGCCAAGATTGCCCTTATCGCCAAGAAGCTGGCGCCGGATTTCGCGCGCAAGGACCTCCGCAAGAAGGGACGGCACGGCATTTCCGAGCATCTTCTGCGCGTCGGTCCGGCCGCACTCGAACTCAAGCCCATCAGGGAAGGTCTGAAGGCGGCACATTTCCGCGATTGAGAGCTTGCGGTTGCACCAGTGGAACGGCCCGATCGCCGATCCCGGCTGCGCCTGGATCGTCCATGAAGGCTGGTCCTTCGCCAGCTTCAGCAGGAAGCTCCAATAGCGCGTGCGCCATCCGAAAAGCTGCGATCCGCCGCCGCGGTTGGTGTGCCAGAGATAGTTCTGGCCTTCCGGAATCGTCGGGAGCAAATCGCCCCATTTGCCGCCGACCGCGAGCGAAGGCTCATTCGGCATGCGGGGAAGATCGCCGATGGCATCCCACGCGGTGCGGTACGGCTCGCGCGCATCCAGCAGGCTGATCTCTTCCTTCGCGCAATGCGTTGGCGCCGGAAACTGGAACGGAATGCCTTCGCGGCTTCCAATCAGGAACACGCGCTCGCGGATTTGCGGGACGCCATAATGGGCGGCGTTGAGCATCTTCCATGTGACCGTGTACCGGGTGCCAACTTCCCGGTTGATCTGCTCGATGCCTTCAAGCAGATGCCGCAGTCCTTCGTCCTTGCCTTTGTAGACAAGGCCGTACACGTTCTCGAGCAGGAAAGCCTTCGGGCGCGTGTCCCGCAGCACGCGAAGATAGGCCGTGAGCGTGTCCGCGCGCGGATCGTCGAGTCGCAGCGCATCGCCGTTGACCCAATAGGATGACTTCGAGAAAGGCTGGCAGGGCGGGCCGCCGATCAGCACATCCGGCTCGCCGGCGCGAAGTCCGGCTTTCGCCAGAATCGCCTCTGATGAGATGTCGTGGATATCGCCTTCGAGCAGGCCCCATTTCGGGCGGTTAAGGCGCACAGTCCTGCATGAAACTGCGTCCAGCTCGACCGCTGCCGCCGTAGCGAATCCCGCAGCTTCAAACCCGAAATCGAGCCCGCCGACTCCGGTATAAAGGCTAATCGCGGTCAGTCGGCGTGCAGCCACCCTATGACTCCTCTACAAAGGCTGGATCGAATCGTTGTAGTATGCCCCAGATATAGCAGCCTAGCGAAGGCAACTTGTACTGTCAATACAAATTTTGGGGAAGGCGTGCTGCGGGTCAAGCTTCGGGAAGCCATGGAGGATTATCGCCGCCGAACTGGTGAGCGCATGACGTATGAGCTTCTCGCCAAACGTACCGGCCTTGCGCGGCCAACGATAGAGTCTCTCGCCTCCCGCGACAGCTACAACACCCGACTAAGCACCATCGAGAAAGTATGCCGCGTCCTTGGCTGTCAGCCGGGCGATCTTCTCGAGCTGACAGTTCCAGAGATCGCGCAGAATGAAAATCGATAAAAACATAGCCGCCCGGATCGTGCGCGAGGAGGCGAAGGCGTCCGAATCGGGACCGCTCGACGCCGCCTGGACCGAGAAGGTCGATAGGCTTTCCCGGCTTTGCGCCGATGGTGTCTCCGCCACTCACATCGCCTTTCTCGCGACGGCGATGCTCGCTAAAGCCGTTGATCGCCGCGCTGATCTTTTTGCGATCAAACCGACGCACGCGCCCGGAAATCTGAACGCCTTCTCGGCACGCACCCTTTGCCACAGCGTGATTGTTCCACTCGCGGCCGAGCTGGGCTTTAGCATTGGCGTCACCGGGCGTGAGCCGCTGAACAACCAGCCTTACTTCCGGATGACCCGCCTTGGTGATGACACGCCCGTTCATCCCGGCGGCCGGGCGGCGTTTGACTATATGGTGGAACTCGTTCGCGAACTCACGGCGCTCAAGGATGAAGCGCTCGCGCGCGAAGCCCTGCGCGCCTTCATTGCGGTTCGACGCCGCTATCAGCCGCGCTACACCGATCACGATGACGGCGCCAGCATCACGCCCGACCGGCTCGTTCTGGCGATTACGCGCCTTGTGAATGACGACTCCGAAGGGGGGCGCAGAGCACAAGCCGTCGTTGCCGGGCTGATGGATATTTTTGCGGGGCCGGACCGGGTC
Source organism: Chelativorans sp. J32 (assembly GCF_000518985.1). GTDB lineage: Bacteria > Pseudomonadota > Alphaproteobacteria > Rhizobiales > Rhizobiaceae > Chelativorans. The sequence goes on along the minus strand of NZ_JAEQ01000006.1, from coordinate 211,152 downwards.
GAAAGCGGCCGGATCAACGACCCCAGCCGCAAGTATCCAGGCGATGTCTGTGTCCGTTCCAACGACGACCCTGAAATCTGGGAGAAAGCAATCGAGGTTCGCGACAAGCCGGTCACGATGCACGACGTGCAGATATTCGGAAAGAAATGCGTGGACATGGGAGTCCGCGAGGCAGCCGTCGTCATGGTCTCGGGCGCGCAGCAGGCCCTCGATACGGCGGCGCTGACGCGATGGGCCAACGGGTTCGGGATAGGCCTCACGCTATTCCGCGGCTGGCCCGGCTTCGTCGAGCAGGCGCTGTTCTGGAGCGGCGAACCCAAGCCCGAGGCCGCCAGACGGGCGATCCAGTTCATCCATCAGAGGCTTGTCGCCGTCGAAGCCTCGCCCGCCGCCGTCGTCCTCTGGCAGTCGCTTGTACGCGCGGACTGAGGACGGCCGCCGTGAAAATTGAAAAACTCACCCTCAGGAATTTTCGCTGCTTCGGTCCGCGAGGGACGAAGATCAGGCTCTGTAGAGCGGTCACCGCCTTCGTTGGCGCCAATGGCTCCGGCAAGACCGCGGCCTTTCAGGCTCTATCAAGGCTTTTTGGCGTCACGCCCGCCCAGCGCGCGGTGCGGCGGCAGGATTTCCATTTGCCCGCTGACCAACAGGGGCTTCAGTCCGGAGCAACTCTGTCGATTGAGGTTGTGTTTTCGTTTCCCGAGCTGGAGGGACTCGACGAGGACGAGGCCGAGGACGCCGTTCCGGAATTCTTCCTGCAAATGGCCGCGTCTGCGCCGGGCGCTCCGCTCAAGGCAAGGATGAGGCTTCAGGCGACATGGACAGACGACGGCACGCCGGACGGCAGCATCGACGAGGACCTCCGATGGATCACCACGCTAGATGATGAATTCGAGTGGGATGAATGCAAGCGGGTGCAGGCCGTCGAGCGCGGCTCCATCCAGCTCATCTATGTCCCGGCTGCCCGCGACGCTGCGGCGCAGGTGACCGCATTGCTCAAGGGTCGGCTGTGGCAGGCTGCAAGATGGTCAGACGAATTCCGCGAGAGCAGCGCGGCAAGCGCCCAAGAAATTCAGCAGCAGTTCGAGCGCGAAGAGCCCGCGGAATTTGTCATCGAGCGGCTCACCAAGCGCTGGCGGCAGGTCCATGAGGCAGATACGGACACAACGCCGGTCTTGCGCTTGGTCGAAAGCCGGTTCGAGGAGCTGGTCCGCAAGGCCGAGTTTGCTTTTTCGCCCGATGAGGAAGGGCAGGAACGCGCGCTCGCGGACCTGAGCGACGGCCAACGCTCACTCTTCCATATTGCGCTTACGGCCGCGACTCTGGAAGTCGAGAAAGATGTGTTCGCGCAGGCCGCCGACGAAAGCGCGTTCGATCAGGACAAGCTGCGGCGGACGAGCCTCACCTTCCTTGCGATCGAAGAGCCGGAGAACAGCCTTTCGCCCTTCTTTCTCTCGCGCATCGTCGCGCAGGCGCGGGAGATCGGCACGCTTGCGTCGGCGCAGGTGGCCCTGTCAAGCCACTCGCCGGCGATTCTCAGCCGCATAGAACCGGAAGAGGTGCGCTACTTCCGCCTGAACCGCGAGCGGCGGCGTGCTTATGTCAAGCCACTCAAGCTCCCAACCGACGATGACGAGGCGAGTCAGTATGTGCGGCTCGCAATCAGGGCATATCCGGAACTATATTTTGCCCGCTTCGTCATTCTCGGCGAGGGCGATTCCGAGCGCCTTGTGATCCCGCGCGTCGCGGACGCTATGGGCGTTCAGCTCGACCCCTCGTTCGTGCCGATCGTGCCGCTGGGCGGACGATATGTCAGCCATTTCTGGCGACTTCTCAGCAATCTTGGGATTCCCCACGCGACCCTGCTGGACCTCGATCTTGGGCGGGCGCACGGCGGCGCAGCCCTCATCGCCGATGTCGTCGCGAAGCTGGGTGAGATTGATAACGACCTGAGCGAGAACTCGCTCGTTGCGGCCGGCACCATCGATCCTGACGAGGTGGGCGATGTCGAGGACAGCGATCTGCTGGATGAGGGCGAGGATAATGACTGGCTGAAAGCGCTCAGGGAGGAAGGGATATTTTTCTCGTTTCCGCTGGATATCGATTTCGCGATGCTCAGCGCTTTCCCGGAAGCCTATCAGCATCCGAACCCCGGAGGGCGCGGGCCACGCGGCGGCGCCGATACAATCCGGGACAAGAAAGCTGTCACCCTTAAGACCGGCGGTGATCCCGATCTGTACGACGATGATTATGATGATGAGTTCAAATGGTATCCCTACCTCTTCCTAAGCAGAAGCAAGCCCGAGACCCATATCGCCGCGCTTGCGCGCATCGAGGAGGACGACCTTGCCGAGGATGCGCCTGCCGAACTCAAGGCGCTCATTGAGCATGTGAAGCAGGCGCTCGGCTTTGAGGACGGCGATGAATGAGCCTAGTACGTCCCGAAGATTGGAGGCCGCAAGGCGTTGATGACCTCGAGCCGCGCGCGTGGGAAGCGCTGCGGCAGACGGAAAGGAGCGTGCTGGTCACGGCGGGAGCGGGCGCGGGAAAGACAGAGTTCCTTGCGCAGAAGGCAACCTATCTTCTCCAGACCGGCCTTTGCCCTTCGCCCAAACGCATACTTGCGATCAGCTTCAAGCGTGATGCGGCCCGCAATCTCGCGGAGCGGGTAGCCAAGCGGTGCGCGCCCGAGCAGGCGCGGCGCTTCAACTCCTACACCTTTGACGCATTCGCAAAGAGCCTTGTGGACCGTTTCCGTGCGGCGGTGCCCGACCCATACCGCCCGCCCGCGGACTATCGGCTCGTCTTGCCGCGTCGCCAGGACTACAGCGATTTTCTGGATACGCATGAATTCCGCGGCGTGAACGCTGAGCAGCTCGAACGTGCAATAGCCAGGGCGCGATTGCCGGTCGCCAATGAAGGCTCGGAACTCCAGCGCGCCGTCGCCACGTATTGGGAGGCGCAATACAATGGTCAGGACGATGTGCCGCTCTCGTTTCCGATGATCAACCGGCTCGTGGAATTGCTCATCCGGCAGAACCCATCGATTCTGAAGGCCCTGCACCTCACATATCCCGTCGTGTTTCTCGACGAGTTTCAGGATACCACCTTCGCGCAGTTCCAGCTCCTGCGCACAGCGTTTGACGGTAGCGAAGCCGTCCTCACGGCTGTTGGCGATGACAAGCAGCGGATTATGGTCTGGGCCGGGGCGATGCCGGATGCCTTCGCGCAGTTCGAGCAGCACTTCGGCGCGGAGCGCATATCGCTCATCTGTAACTGGCGCTCGCATGAGGACCTCGTGCGCATTCAGCACGTAATCGCCAGCAGGATCGACCCCGATGTTGAGGAGCCGGAAGCGCGTGCCGACCGGCTGGTCGACGGCGATGTTGCGGCTATCTGGGAATTCGTGACCGAGGATGAGGAAAGCGATTGCCTCGCGCAGTGGATCGAACGCGAGGTGCAGGATGGCAATGTCGAGCCGCACGACATTGCCATCCTTGTGCGCATGCGTGCTGATGAGGTGGAAGGCCAGCTATCACCGGCATTCGCAAACCGAGGGCTGAGGCTGCGCAATGTCGCACGCAACGTGGGCGATATTGCCATTCAGGACCTGCTTGGAGAGGACTTGACTCAAATCCTCTTACGACTGATGCGCCTTGGCTCAACTGCCCGGAGTCCGGAGAACTGGAATGCTGCTTTACTTGACTTGCAATTTCTCGAAGCGGTGGATCCCGCTGATGAAACGGGACAGCAGCTCCTCCAGGAGCGGCTTCAGAAGTTTGTGCGTGAGATGCGGCGGACCTTGAGAAGGCTTGATCCTGTCCCCGAATCCGCGGCAGAGGCCGCGCAGGCTGCGATCGATTTCATCGGAACGGAGGTGCTGCGTCAGGCCTTTCCCTCTTATCAGAGGCAGCCCGACTTCGATCGCGTCTGGAATGGCTTCACGCGGCTCCTGCAAGAGAGTCTCCAGCACGCGGATACGTGGTCGATGGCTCTCGACGAGTTCGAAGGGTTGAGCCAGATCGCGCTGATGACCATCCATAAGAGCAAAGGCCTGGAATTCCATACGATGATCTTCTACGGGCTCGATAACCAGACATGGTGGAGCCTAACGCCCAATCGCCTGGAGGAGCTGAACTCATTTTTTGTCGCTTTCACCCGCGCGAAACAGAGGGCCTTCTTCACCCTGTGCACTGAGCGGGGGCAACCTGTTGCCTGGATCGAAGACCTTCTTATCCCTGCGGGGCTTCGCCACATCGCAGCCGCGGAATTAATTGGTGGGTAGCGGGGCACGTGCGGCGTAGCCGCACCCGGCTCTATTCGCTGCGCTCACCGAACCCGCGGGGCGGTTTCGGCCCATGCGGGTAACGATCCGTCGCGCAAGATGAGTTGGCCAGCCTGCGGCTGACTGTTCTCGTGTTTGTTTTTGGGGGCCTGCGGCCCCGCTTTTTTTTTGAAGTTTGGGGCCTGCGGCCCCCTGTCCGTCAAGGCCAAGACGAGCGCCGCCGGGGCGTTTCCCCGATCTTCCTCCCGCTGGTCGTGCAGACCGGGTGATCCCCCTCACCCCGGCGGCGGCCTTGACGGCGCATCCCCCGCTCATTGGCGCGGGCCTAGTCCGGTTGCATGTGCAACCGCTTTTTAGACTAGGAGAAGATCAATGAAATCAGATGTTTATAGCCGTATCACCGATCAGATCGTGGCTGAGCTGGAGAAGGGAGTCCGCCCCTGGCACAAGCCTTGGAATGCGGGGCATGTCGCGGGGCCGATCAGTCGTCCGCTGCGTTCCTGCGGCAAACCCTACAGCGGAATCAATGTCGTCATGTTGTGGGCGACCGCGATGGAGCGCGGCTTTAGCGCCCCGATCTGGATGACCTTCAAGCAGGCGCTTGAGCTTGGCGCGCATGTGCGCAAGGGCGAGAAAGGCGCGCTTGTCGTCTATGCCAGCACCTTCACCCGCACCGAGCAGGATACGGACACCGGCGAAGCGCAGGAGCGGGAGATTCCGTTCCTCAAAGGCTATACCGTTTTCAATGTCGAGCAGATCGAGGGCTTACCCGCGCATTACACCGCGAGCATAGCGCCTCGGCTCAATCCCGAGCAGCGCATTGAAAGGGCGGATGCGTTCTTTGCGGCGACTCATGCCGACATCCGGCACGGCGGCAACAGCGCCCATTACGTGCCTTCGCTCGATTACATCCAGATGCCGACCTTTGAATCGTTCCGCGATGCCGCAGCCTATTACGCAACGCTCGCGCATGAGTGCACGCACTGGACGCGGCATGAGAAGCGGCTTGACCGCGATTTCGGGCGCAAGCGCTTTGGCGATCAGGGTTACGCGATGGAAGAGCTTGTCGCCGAGCTTGGCGCGGCCTTCCTTTGCGCCGATCTCGATCTTGTCCCGCAGATCAGGGACGACCACGCGCCTTATATCGCCGGATGGCTGAAGGTCCTGAAGGACGACAAGCGGGCGATCTTCACCGCCGCGAGCCATGCGCAGCGCGCCGCCGATTTTCTGACCGGGTTGCAGCCTTCCACCCCGATGATGGAGGCCGCAGAATGACACAGCTTGGTTTTGACAGCCTGCTGACTTCGGCAGCCGAAGAGAACCGGAACCGGGAATTTGCGCGGGAAACCGCGCATCTTCCTTCGACCATGCCGGAGGGACTGGCGCACTACCGCCTTCTGATCCGCCAGCACCATGCGGCCATGCTCGCCGCCGATGGCGAGAAAGTCATGGCGTTGCGGCGCGAGGCAAAATTTCTTGCGCGCAAGCTGAACGGGGGCGACACGGGAATCCTTGCCGACGAGGACTCGGCGGGCAATGTGCTCACGCGCGAGACTGAACCGCGCCGGGATTGCCGGAGGCTCCAACTCCTGAGTAGGATGGAGCATCATGAGCAAGACGACGAACAAGTTTTCCCCTGAAGTGCGCGAGCGCGCGGTGCGGCTGGTTCTCGACAACGAGGGTCAACACGCGTCGCGCTGGCAGGCGGTCATGTCGATTGCGGCGAAGATCGGCTGCACCCCGCAGACGCTGAACGACTGGGTCAAGAAGGCCGAAGTCGACAGCGGCAAGCGCGCCGGCATCCCGACCGAGATGGCCGAGAAGATGAAGGCCCTTGAACGGGAGAATCGCGAACTGCGCCAGGCGAACGAGATTCTCCGCAAGGCGTCGGCGTATTTTGCGATGGCGGAGCTCGACCGCCGACCGAAGTGATGGTGGGTTTCATCGACGCGCATCGGGATGCGCACGGGGTCGAGCCGATCTGCGACGTTCTGCCGATCGCCCCTGCCACCTATTATGACCATCTGGCCAAACGTGCCGACCCGGCGCGGTTGTCGGATCGTGCCAAACGGGACGAGGCGCTGCGCCCCGAGATACGGCGTGTTTTCGAGGACAACTGGAGCGTCTACGGCCTGCGCAAGGTCTGGCTCCAGCTGCGCCGCGAGGGCTTCGATATCGCTCGCTGCACGGTGGCACGGCTGATGAAGGACATGGGCATTCAAGGCATTATCCGGGGCAAGCCGCACAAGACGACGATCCCTGACAAGAAGCAGCCATGCCCGCTGGACAAGGTGAACCGCCAGTTCCGCGTGCCTGCGCCGAACATGCTGTGGGTCAGCGATTTCACCTATGGTGCCACCTGGAAGGGGTTTGTTTATGTCGCTTTCGTCATCGACGCTTATGCCCGCAAGATTGTCGGCTGGCGGGTCAGCACCTCGGCGTATGCGGGGTTCGTCCTTGATGCCCTCGAACAGGCGGTCCATGACCGCCGCCCGGTCAAGGGCATGGGGCTGGTTCACCACAGCGACCGCGGCAGCCAGTATCTGTCGATCAAATACACTGAACGGCTGGCCGAGGCGGGCATCGAGCCTTCGGTTGGCAGCGTCGGTGACAGCTACGACAACGCGCTGGCCGAGACGATCAACGGGCTCTTCAAGGCCGAGGTCATCCACCGTCGGGGGCCCTGGCGCAGCTTCGAGGCCGTGGAATACGCAACCCTCGAATGGGTGGACTGGTTCAACAACCGCCGCCTGCTCGAGCCGATCGGGAACATCCAGCCCGCCGAAGCCGAGGCAAACTTCTACGCGGCTCTGGAAACTGAAGCCATGGCCGCGTAACTAAACCAAATCAGCCTCCGGCAAACCCGGCGCGGTTCACCCTTTCCAAAGGCTACACGCATTACATCATCGCAGATGCGCGCTCAGCACAGGGGGTGAACTATTTGGGCAGAACCCCCGTTTATGGGCACACCACTGTCAACGTCTTCGGGAACACGGCCTATGGACAGACTTCTCTTTACGGAGGTCAACCCATTCTGCAACCCTACTCCTCCACATCCTTGGTCGTGGTCATGTTCACGGCTCCGAACATTCCTCCAAATGCAATAGACGCTCGGACAATCGTAGCGAGCAGAGCTAAATGAAGGAGCCGACTGTCAACTCTCGCGAGCCATAGCCGTCGTAGCTGAGGCATTCCAAGATTGACGATCAAAGGTTCGGACGCTGCGTAACCTGCCCGACACGAACTCAGCCCATCAACCGTTGGCCAATCCGGTCACTGCACAGACACCAGAATTAACCATATCCGAGCTTACCGGCTTGAGATCTTTCGCGGATCCCGATCGGTTTGCGACGCCCAACGGGGCGCTGACGAGATCGGCCTTCGCCGGGTGCTGGCACACCTGACGAAGGCCTGACCCGAACGCCTTAATGGAGGTTTCCGGGCTATGGCAACTGTTAGACAACATCCCCGCCGGACGGAAGGCGCCCGGCGACTTATCGACGCCAATCTGCCGAGAGGAGTCAGGTCGCACGGCGACTTCTCCGGTCATCCATGCGGGGGCCTCCGACGGCGAGGCCGATCATCACGAGACGAAGGAACAGAGCAGCTGGTTTCGCAGATGATCGAGACGGCCAAGGCCGGCGCGGTACGGGACGATCCGACGTTCGGAGAATACGCTCCACTGTTCGGCTTCTTTCGTTCCTGCGTGATGCAGGAGGGTCGGCTGCTCGAACTGGCGATCGCCGATGCAGTCGACGAGAATCCTTCATTGAGTCTGCTTCCGCCAAGGCCGATGCCGATCGTTCCGGCCGCGGTGGAGATGCTCAAGAGGACTCCCGGGCATGTAGCCAGGGGGATCAGGTTTCCTTCCCGCGTCCATTCCACCGAGGCTTACAGGCCGGACCTCTTCATCGTAGACGAGGTAAAGCACACCGGGCTCATGCTCGATATCAAGCGCAGCCTCACTTCCTACCGTCCGCGGGAGATAGAGCGGCTCCGCTTCCGAATGCTGGCGGTGGCGTCGATCGCCTCGGAATGGGTTGCAGAACGACAGGGACCAGTCCTCGTCGAGGTGGAAACCGCCATCATCGATGGGGCCGACGAGGTCTCTGACCACGATCATGGCATATTTCCGCTTTCCGAGATCGACGAGCTTCTCGGCATGGAAGGCGTGCTCGAATCCATCACACGGGCACGAGCGCTGTTCGCGGAGAAGGTCCAGATGGAGCTGAGGGCCCGTTGCCGAGGACTTGTTTTCGGCGATGGCAGCAATGCGCCTGACTTCTCTGCCGAGCACAACGGAGTGCAGGCTGGAACGACGCATCCGTCCGAGATCGGACCGCCGCACTCGGCAACGGTGAGACCGGTCCGGTTCGGCTACGCCAAACGGCCGAACCTGCACTAGGGGCCTGACCGGGCGGCGCGAGTCCTTTCGGACGCTTCCCTCGGTCGACCAATCATCACCCTGACGAAACCGATGCCTGCCACGACCGCGTGGTGGGATGGGAGTCCTGCATCCATGAAGAAGCCACGCCGCAGACCACCTGCCACAAAGGTTCCGGACACTCTTTCAAGGAATCGAACCGCCTCTCCCGCTGAGACGACGCGGCAACGGGAGGCTGTAGAGCGATCATCGACCGCGGCCCCAGTGGCCACCCTGCGCCCCCCATCGCCCCTTGCCAGTGGGGGAACTACCGCCACATGGCCCTCTGTCGAGGGATTCCGCGTCGGTTCCAGAGAGCTGCTCGAGGCGCTCGGACACCGGCCGTCATGCGCTGCGCTGACGAATGCAGGACTCGTCGCCTCGTGCGACTGCCCTCCGAGCAGGCTGCATGATCCGGCCATCGTGGTCGGCGTGGTCATGCACTACGCGAGGATTGCAATGGCGCAACAAGCAGCGTTGCCTACCGTGGTCGTCGAGCTGCTGATGCTCCACGTCCATGCTGGCGACCCTGCCTGCATCATGGTGGCTGACCTCCTCTCCAGGAATGGCCTTATCGATCAGCCGCTTCTTCCCAAGTTCGGCAAGAGGATTCGCTCGTGAGCACTCGGCTGGCCGATTATCTGCTGCGTCGGCTCCGGCACAGGCTGGAAAGCCAGGCGCTCCATTGCGCGGTCGAGGAAGACCTGCTGATCGCAGGTATCCAGGATGTCGACGGCGTCCTGGTTCGGGCATTCGTCGTCCATCCTTCAATGCTCGATAGACCGCCGGATCAGATCGCCGCGGCGCTGGCGAGGATTCGGTCTCGTCCGAGGCCGCACTCCGCCCACTTCCCGAGTGCTTCGAGCTACGATCGCGGACCCGATTTCATCACGGAGGGCGAGCGCGGCAGGCGGTACGGAAGCATCAGCAACATGCCGGGTACGGGGAGTGGTGGAACCTGCGGGCGAAACGGACGCCAAGCCAAGGCTCGCATTCGCGCCCTGACCAAGGCAATTCTCCAGGAAGTGCGGCGGGCTGCCGATCGCCCGGACGCGGCCGAGGTGGCGACGTTGCTCCTCGTCGCCAGGGCGGCCGAAGAAAGCAGGGTTTCGCTCGACGACTTGCTATCCGTCCTGCGAAGCCCGCGTCCCGTGATCACCGTTGTCGGTCAGGTTGCAGGATTCGAGGCCTGTTTCCTCGATCTGCTCGCCAGGGGAGACGTCCTGCCCGGGCGGGTCGCAGTCGCGAGTGGCTCTGAGTTCGTCGACAGGGTCGTCCGGTTCCCAGATCAGGGCGCATCGCGTCGGCGGGTGATTGCATTCTGCGGAAGCTGCATTGATGCCGCCGAGATCGAGGCGACCGAACGCGCATTGGGGCGCATAGCACTGCTGCCGTATCCAATCCTCGGCATTGCGGAGAGCATGGATTGCCTGCCGGAGCGGCTCACGCATACGGCGCAGCTATCCCTTATCACTGGGCAGCTCGACGCAAGACTCGTCAGACGGGTGATCGAGGCCGTGCTTGGAGAGGCGCCCAGTCGGGACCTTCCGCACGAATCCTGTGCCCGGCTGACGCTCTCCGATCTCGCCCTTGCGATCCGGCCGGCCGTTGCACCTGCGGAGGCGGTTCATGCCCTCGAGCGCATCGCGGCCGCCAGAGGGACAGGGTTTCACGGTAGCGAGACATCGTCGTCGAAGGATTCGCGAAGGTGGTCGCCATACGGCAGCAAGGAGCCCCGCCGCCGCGCCCCTGGTTCCGGAAACGAGATCATCCAGCCGGTGAGGCCGAAGGGGGATGAAAGCGACCGTTTCGTCCTGCGCGTCGAGACCATGCCCGGCCTCGGCGAGGCAGCGGAATGGGCGAGGTCCCTGCAGGGCGACCTCGAACTGTGGCGTGCCAGCCAACTCCCTTGGGAGGAGATGTCCACCAGGCTGCTCCTCTCGGGACCTCCCGGGACAGGCAAGACGTCGTTTGCCCGGGCACTGTGCAACTCGCTTCAGGTTCCACTCATTGCCACGTCCGTCTCGACCTGGCTCGAGCCCGGATATCTCGGAGACGTGCTCAGGCGAATGAAGGCGGCCTTCGCGGAAGCCGAATCCTTGAAGCCGTCGATTCTCTTGATCGACGAGATCGACGGCATCGGGACAAGGCGGCAGCGAGGCGAGCATGCCGACTACACCAATGCCATCATCAACAAGGCACTGGAGCTGCTGGACGGTGCGGTCCGCTCGACGGGCGTGATCGTCGTTGCCGCCACCAACCACCCCGAGATGATCGACCCAGCGCTGCTGCGCTCCGGCCGGCTCGAGCGGCACATCAGGCTGCCAATGCCGGACATCCCGGCGCTGATGGGAATCCTGCGCTTCCACCTGAAGGACGACCTCGAATCCGTCCGGGCAAGCGCGCCGGCCGAGGTGACGGAAGCATTCGAGTCCGCCGGTCCCTGGCAAGCCGACCTGACACAGGCAGGTCCGGATGCGGGCGGAGAAGCCACCGGGTCTGCCGTTCACTCCAGAAACCGCACGTCGGCAGCCGCGAGCAAGGACGCCAACCCATCGCGTCGGCGACCAAGCAGAGGCGTCAGACAATCAACAAGCACCACGAGTGAGGATTTGCATGGTGACGTTTGAACAGGGTCGCATTGCCGGCAACGAGCTGTTCGAAGTCGAGCATCAACGGCTGTCGAGGCTGGTCGCCGACATGGATCGGCTCCGCGAGGGAGCTACGGTCGAAGAGTTGGCTGGAGAGGCGCCGCCCTGCCTCGAACGCTGGCAGCTCGTCCAGCGACCGGCCCCGTGCCTGGTGGGGCTTTCTTTCGGACATCCGCTGCTTCCGGGCATTGGCCGCCCCATCATCACTTCGGACCTTGTCCTGTTGACAACGGACGGGTCGTGGGCGCGGACGGTGAGCCGTTGGTACCGGCTCGGCACCCCCGCTGATCCCGAAAGCGCTTCAAAAGGATACCGGCCGTGGAACTGACTGGTGATCAGGGCGCAGAAACTATTCTCCGCGCGTTGGCTCGCAGGGCATCGGGACTGAGCGGAGCCGACATCGAGCGGCTGGTTCGTGAAGCTCGCCAGGTCGCCCGGCGGGAGCGACGTCCGCTCTCATGGGACGACCTCACGCGCCGGCTGGGATTCCTGAAGCCTCCTTTGCCGGAAAACCTGCGCTGGCGGGCAGCCGTGCACGAAGCAGGCCACGCCGTTGCCGGAATGGTGCTCGGACTGGGCGAGATCGTCCTCGTGACGATCGACGCTCCGGATGGAGGCATGGTCGTCTATGAGGAAACGCCCGCGGAGGAAACCGAAGAGCATCTGAATGCGAGGCTGGTTGCACACCTGGCTGGACGCGCAGCCGAAGAGGTGATCCTCGGCTCATGTTCGGCTGGCTCCGGAGGCGATCACCGAAGCGATCTGGCTGCCGCCACACAGCTCGCCCTCAACATGGAAACGGCGTTCGGCTTTGGTGCCGACAAGCCGCTCCTTCATCTCAACAGTGGGAAACACGAGGCGGCTCTCGTCTATCGACGCGACATCGCTGAACGGGTCAACCGGCGGCTCGAGAGCGCATACGGGGAAGCTCGCGAGATCGTTCGGGAGCACAGGGAGGCCGTCCTGAAACTGGCAGTCTCCCTCAAAGTTCAGGGTGCTTTGGAGGCGCAACAGCTGACCCCCGAATTCGTGGAGCGCCCCGGCAAGTAGACAGACCCACGTGCAAGTTCCGGCGTTTCACTACTGCTCGGAACACCCCGTCATGCGCGAATCCTTGGCGCGCCAAAGCCTCCGTCGAACGGAAAAGGACTAAATAAGAAACAGAAAAGGACTCGATATTATCAAGTATAGATTGATGTTCTATCGAATCCTTGCGGCGCTTGGTTCGGCTATCGTCAGCAATTTATGGCTCTATCACCATCGTATTATGGTGTTATATATTACACTATTGACAAATAGATTCAGATGAGTCTTGGAATCTACCAGCTTTTTGGAGGGTTATGGCAGTTCGACATTGGATATGACTGTGACTCTGAGGAGGAGCGGCAGTCACATCATCTTTGAGGTCCACGGTGAGGCACGATGGGTAGGCTAGCTAGTTTCCGACGGTCAGCACTCTCCCCGCAGCCACGCAGAGGGGCGATGATTGTACGCAATCGGTTCGGCACAAAGCCCTTTCAGGCTGCTGTGCGGTCAGTGAACCGGCCCGTCCAGGTATCCACTCCGCCTGGGTCCTGGCCATTGCAGATGCGAGCGGAAACCGCAGCAGCTTTTTGCGATGAGCCGAGCGTTTCTTCCTTCCTGCGTAAGGTCGCGCTTGGCCATTACAGCCCGCCGGTCAAGATCCCTGGAAGCCATCCGAAGTGGCATCGGAGCCAACTTGAGAACGACATCGCCAGGCTCCACGGGCTTGAAGCACCGTATCCGGTTCCGCTGGAGGACATCCGGAGGCTGATCTAATGCCTCGTTCAAAACCTCTAGGTTGGCCCCGTTACATGATTGCGAAGCGCACGAAGAAGGGCGTGGTTTCGTACTACTGGAACTTACCCACTTGGGCCGACAAGAAGGGATGCCCCCTCACCCGCGAAGCTCTTGGATCGGACTATGCAACAGCAAAGAAGCGCTGTGACGATGTCCTGAACCCGCAGTTCGACGCGTGGCGTAGGGGCTCCGATCCAGAGCCGATTCTTCGCAACTTGAAAGGAACGTTTGATTGGCTGGTCATCAGGTTCCAAGATACCCCCCAGTATCGGAGAATCGCTGAGAAAACCCAGGCAGACTACAGCTATGTGCTTGAAAGGCTCGCGAACTACCAGCTGAAGGATGGTCGTCGGTTGGGGAACGTGCATCTGAACTCGGTCACGCCGGGCGTGGCCGACCTCCTATACGAAGCGCTCAAGAAGCCCACACAGCCTGGCGGGAAGGAAAGAACCCGAACCGCGGTAAAGGCGATGGTCATAGCCCGACGTGCATGGAATGCTGTCCATCGGGCTGAGTCGGATATTGTTCCGTTCCAGAATCCCTTCGCAAAGATGGAACTGAAGTACAAGGCAAAGCCCACCCGCCTCGTCCGGCATCATGAACTCACGCGCATGGTCGAGGTCGCGGACAGGCTCGGACTATACAGCATTGGGACCGCGATGATGATTGCGTACTACTGGCTGATGCGAGAGGAGGACATCCTGAAGCGACTGACCTGGAACCATTACCGTCCCGCGGACCGGCCGGATGTCGTAAGGATAATCCACCACAAGACCGGAGAGCTGGTCGACATTCCGCTTTACGATGAGGATGGCACCCCCTTGTGGCCTGAACTTATGGAGAGGCTGGACCGGGCTCCACGCTACGGGCCTGTGATAACAACTCGCGAGACGCCGGATCGAAAGAGGAAGACCCATCTCCCTTGGGAACCGGACTATTTCCGCCACCAGTTTGCCAAGATCCGAGAGGAAGCAGGCCTGCCGCCAGACGTGACGTTCAGGGGACTGCGTCACGGGGGAATCACCGAAGGCGCCGACGCAGGACTGAGCGATGCCCAGATGCGGGCCTTGAGCGGCCATCTCACCTCTGCCGCGCTGCTCAGGTACGCTCAGAAGACCCAGAAGCAACGACTCGATGCCGCGCGGCTCAGGCGTGAGGCACGAACCAAGCAGCAACGAATGTCAGAATGACACTACCTTCGTGTCAGAATGGATTCTACTAAGTCTTTGAAAAATTGGTGGGTGATGCAGGGATCGAACCTGCGACCCGCTGATTAAGAGTCACTCGGACTCCAGCGGGAGTCTTTCGGAAGCGAGTGGGGACCTTGGGAAAGCAACGGCGCAGTATCGGCCGATTGTCGTTGCGAGTCAGGCGTATAGGAGCGGGGCGGCATGGATGCGGCGCATCTGGAAAAATTAAATGACGGCCAACGTGCCGCGGTCGTGCATGGCATCGGCCTGTCCGACGGCACGGTCGGTGGGCCGCTGCTGATCATCGCCGGGGCCGGGTCCGGCAAGACAAATACGCTGGCGCATCGCGTAGCGCAGCTCATCATCTCCGGCGCTGACCCTCGGCGCATTTTGTTGATGACGTTCTCCCGTCGCGCGGCAGCCGAGATGGGTAAGCGCGTCGAGCGCATCTGCGCCAGGGTTCTCGGCGACAAGGTCCGAATCCTGACTGACGCCCTTGCATGGTCAGGCACTTTCCACGGCATCGGCGCCCGGCTGCTGCGTGAATATGCCGTCGAGCTTGGGCTCGATCCGCAATTCACCATCCATGACCGCGAGGATTCCGCGGATCTCATGAACCTCGTCCGGCACGAACGTGGCTTCTCGAAGATGGAAAGCCGGTTCCCCGCGAAGGGGACGTGCCTCTCGATCTACTCGCGCGCTGTCAACGCCGAAGCGCCGCTCGAGGAGATCCTGCGCGCCAGCTTTCCTTGGTGCGCAGGCTGGGAGAAAGAACTGCGCGAACTTTTCGCCGGCTATGTCAAGGCCAAGCAGGTCCAGAACGTTCTCGATTATGATGACCTGCTGCTCTACTGGGCGCAGACCATGGGCGACGCGACACTTGCCGACGAGATCGGCGGCAAATGGGATCATGTTCTGGTCGACGAATACCAGGACACCAATCGCCTGCAGGCGACTATTCTCACAGGGTTGAAGCCGGCCGGGCGTGGCCTGACCGTCGTCGGCGACGACGCGCAGGCGATCTATTCGTTTCGTGCCGCGACGGTGCGCAACATCCTCGACTTCCCGAAGGAATTTTCGCCGCCCGCCGAAATCATCACGCTCGAGCGCAATTACCGTTCGACCCAGCCGATCCTCGCCGCCGCCAACGGGGTGATCGGCTTAGCGCGGGAGCGGTTCACCAAGAACCTCTGGACCGATCGGCTTTCGAACGAGCGGCCGCGGCTGGTCACTGTGCGCGACGAGGCCGACCAGGCGAAATTCGTGGCGGACGAGGTCCTGGAAAACCGAGAGAGCGGGATGCGCCTCAAGGACCAGGCGGTACTGTTCCGGGCGAGTCACCACAGCGGTCCGCTCGAGGTGGAGCTGACGCGCCGCAACATACCCTTCGTCAAGTTCGGAGGGCTCAAGTTTCTCGACAGCGCGCATGTCAAGGACATGCTGTCGGCCTTGCGTTTCGCGCAGAACCTGCGCGACCGGGTCGCGGGTTTCCGCGTGCTGCAGCTCCTGCCCGGCGTCGGACCTGCCACGGCACAATCCGCCCTCGATGCGGTGGCCGAAAGCGCTGACCCGATCGACACGCTCGACAATCTCCCCTGCCCTGCCCGCGCCCAGGTTGACTGGCCGAGCTTCGTGGAGCTGATCGCCGGCCTACGCTCCGGTTCGTCGGTGTGGCCGGCCGAAATCGGGCAGGTCCGGTCCTGGTACGAACCGCACCTCGAACGAATCCATGAGGATTTCGAGATGAGGCGGGCCGATCTGCTCCAGCTCGAGGACATCGCTGCGGGCTATCCCACCCGCGAGCGCTTTCTCACAGAGCTCACGCTCGATCCTCCGGACGCGACGTCGGGTCAGGCCGGTGTACCGCTGCTCGACGAGGATTATCTGATCCTCTCAACGATCCATTCCGCTAAAGGCCAGGAATGGCGCTCGGTCTTCGTGCTCAACACCGTCGACGGTTGCATTCCTTCCGACCTCGGCGTCGGCACCACTGACGAAATTGAAGAGGAACGCCGTCTGCTCTATGTCGCAATGACACGCGCCAAGGACAGTCTCAATCTCGTCGTACCGCAGCGATTCTTCACCCACGGCCAGTCTTCGACAGGCGATCGGCATGTCTATGCCTCGCGGACGCGGTTCATTCCCGCTAGTCTGCTGAAACTGTTCGAGTGCCGGACCTGGCCGGTGGTGGCGCCTGGAGCCGCAGGCGAGGCCGGTCCGCGACAGGTTCGTCTCGATGTCGGCGCGCGCATGCGCGGCATGTGGCGCTAGATGAAGATGGCATCACCATGAGCGTTCCCTGGGAAGAAGGCGCCGATGGCAGAGGAATTGGTCGGCTCCGCGCGGCCTGATACTGGCGAAAAGCAAGGTGAGAAACCCGTCCGCAAGATCATCCACTGCGACATGGATGCTTTTTATGCCTCGGTCGAGCAACGCGACAATCCCGAGCTGCGCGGCAAACCGGTAGCCGTCGGCGGGTCGGCCGCCCGTGGCGTCGTCGCGGCGGCAAGCTACGAGGCGCGCGCCTTCGGCGTGCGATCGGCGTTGCCCTCGGTGACCGCGAAACGCCGCTGCCCCGACCTGATTTTCGTCAAGCCCCGCTTCGACGTTTATCGGGCAGTCTCGGCACAGATTCGCGAGATTTTTGCCGAGCATACCGACTTGATCGAACCGCTCTCGCTCGACGAGGCCTATCTCGACGTCACCGAGAACAAGCAGAACATCAGCATCGCTACCGAGATCGCGACCTTGATCCGGGCCCGGATAAAGCAGGTGACGGGGCTCAACGCATCGGCCGGCATTTCCTACTGCAAGTTCCTCGCGAAGATGGCGAGCGACCTCAACAAACCAAACGGCCAGGCTGTCATCACGCCGGCTATGGGTCCCGAATTCGTGGCAAAACTGCCGGTGAAGAAGTTCCACGGCATTGGTCCCGCCACGGCAGCGAAGATGGAGAAGCTTGGGATCGAGACCGGCGCTGACCTGCGCGAAAAGCCTTTGGTGTTCCTCCAGGAGCATTTCGGGAAGGCCGGTATCTGGTACTACCGCATCTCACGCGAGATCGACGAGCGAGAGGTGCAGCCCGACCGGCCGCGGAAGTCCATCGGCGCGGAGGATACCTTCACGGATAATATATTCGAGCTCGAACCGGCAAAGGTGGAGTTGGTGGCCTTGGCAGGCAAGGTCTGGCGCTTCTGCAAGGAGCGCAGCTTCTCCGGGCGAATGGTGAGCCTGAAGGTGAAATATGCAGACTTCTAGATCATAACCCGCAGCAAAACCGTTCAGCATCCGATCCGGAGTGAGAATGAGCTACGGGAGCTCGCAGCCGGACTGATGGAGTGCATGTTTTCCGACACCGAAGGGAATTCGGTTGCTGGGAGTTACGCTTTCATCGCTCGTGAATGACTTCGACGGGGAGGAACCGCAGCTTTCGCTTTCTCTTTGAGCCGGCGGTCAGGCGAGTGCGGTTCCTTCGCGAATCGGAACTCGGCGGTTTCATGACCGACGATATAAGAGCACGCGGCCGGCCGGCACGAGTTGCAGCAGATAGTCGAAATCCGCGATATTGGCCGTAAGGACTGCAAACCCGAGTTTCTGCGCCTGCAGGAAAAGCACGCAGTCGTGAAGGGCGCGAAGCCTCGCATCCTTCTGATAGCCTTGGAGGCGGCACAGAATGCCGGACAACAGGGCGCCCCGCGCCAGCACATCGGCATCGGGAGTGAAGGTTCGATGTGCTGGCATTGCATCGACCAGAACGCCGATCTGTTTGACGACGCCCTTGGTGCGCGCGTCGGCAGGATCGAGCACGCCGACCGTGTGCATCAACTCCTGAATGGCCACGGTCGAGTGGTTGGCTGTTCGAACATCCAAGAGTTCGCCGACGGCATCGGGAGCGCGGCCCTGCAGGCCATCCATATAGACGCAGGTGTCCAACAGCACCCCATGGCCCGCGCCGGGATGATCGCCGATAAACGGCAGCTCGGCATCGTCCCGCCGCGAAAGGGTGTGACCGGGATCCAGACGCCCCCATCGGACGGCGGCGTCAAAATTGAAGGCGGCCACCTCAGAAGCCGAGCTTCAAAGACGGATCGACCGTTCCTCGAACCTTGTCGAAGGCATTGCTGAACTCGTCCTCGAGAGCCACGTTGGCAAGCGCGAATTCGATGAGCTCGGTGTCAGTGCTGATCCCCGTCTGCTTCTTTGCCTGCTCCAACAGGGCCGGACTGATCCGCCCGCCGATGCGCGCGCTCTTTTCGCCGAGCAACCCGGATTTCTCGGCAGCCGACAGGACTGCTTCATGGCGAGCCGGATCGATGAGCACGAACCTGCCCGTCTTCGCCGAGCGGTCGAGCTTCATCTTTCGGCCCTTCGCCGGGGAGCCGCTGATGCGGGCGCGGGCAGCAGTTGGTTTTGTGGTCTTCGCCATATCCACCGCTCGTATGTTGAACATTTTTGACTTCTGTTCAACATAGCACCTTGTCGGCTGAATTCAAGACGTGTCGGAGTTTTGGCATGCGAAGTGCGGAGCGCCGCAGCTTCCGAGTTCGAGCTCGAAGGGGCGATCTTCGTCCTCACCAGGCGGTTCTAGCCCCAAAGCCGGTATCGGTTTCGGAGGCACGGTGGACACAAACGACGCCACGGCTTGGTCAGCCGGCTTCAGGCCCCGTTGGGCTATAACGCTCCAGGGGAACCTCGGCGGACTCGCCCATCACCACGCCGGCCAGCAGACGACCGGCAAAGGGGCCTACCGTCAAACCCGAGGCTCCGAGACCATTGCCGATCGTGAGGCCGGCGATTTGCGGTACGCGTCCAAGGATCGGTCTCATGGCGGAGCCCGCCGGCCGAAAACCTACCCGCGTTTCAATATGAGTGGCGTCAGCAAGCCCCGGTGCGATGCCAAGTCCTGCCTGCAGCACCTCCAATTGGCCTCTCGCGGTAACGCGGTAATCGAAACCTGAACCGTCCTCGCGCGTTGCCCCGACCACAACGCGCGAGTCATCGAAGGCTAGCATATAGTAGCTGTTCATCGGCAGGACGACCGGCCATCCGCTCGTGGCTACGCCCGGCAGATGCAGATGAATAATCTGCCCCTTTTGAGGCACGACTGGATGACGGAGCCCGAGCAGCGCCAGGATCTGCGCTGCCCATGCGCCGGCGGTCACGATAATTTCGTCGGCGGGAATGGGCCTGCCATCGCTGCCAAGGCATTCCGCGCGTCCATCATTCAGGCGCAAGGAGACATAATCGTTCCGCAAGGTCGCGCCCGACGAAATGGCAACGCGCAGCATTGACGCGGCAAGCAGCCTGCCATCGACGCGCGCGCCGCCGGGAATGTGGATTGCTTCCAGATCGTCACGCAGCGGAGGGAACAACCTTTTCGCCTCGCCAGCACCGAGCCGTCGCACAGTGCCCGCTTCGGGTGCATCTTTGATGCGGCGGCTAATCCGGCCCTCGATCGTATCGAGCCGTGCCCTGTCTTCGGCCAGCACGAGCGCGCCTACCCTACTATAGCCAAGCTCCGTCTCACCTTGCCCCCTGAGTTCCTCGATCAGCGTGCCGTAATAGCGGGCGCCCCGGGCATAGAGTAGATACCAGTCTGGATCGTCCGCCTCCGTTGCCCAGGGACAGACGACTCCGGCGCCCGCCAAAGTCGCCTTGCCCGGATGATTTTGATCGATGATTTCCACCTGCGCCCCGAGGCGGGCTAGGTGGTAGGCAGCACTCGCTCCAAGAATTCCTGCGCCAATGATCAGCACACGCATGCGTTTCACGACCAATGTTTGAGTGACGAGTCAAGGAATACTGCCGACGATACTTGGCAAAGGTTATTTTCCAACGGCGAGCGACGGAAAACCTCGGCAGGAGACGGAAAATTCCCACCCTGTAGGAAGGTTCAAGGCAGCTTGAACAAAAAGTCGCGGCTCACCTCCTAGGCAGATATTAGGCAATTCACGGATGGTCGGCCACGGGGGATTTTTGTGCATACTCTATTGAACACAGAATGGTATGCTTAGAAATAGAATCAGACCGTCACACGTTCAATGATGGCAGACAGGGAGAACGGCCGGTGCATTCCAACAGCAAGCGCAGCGTAAAAAGCGCGACGCGCCCGAAGCACAGCAATCCCGACGCTGGACAAAAGAGCGGCAGCATCACGGATCGTGTCTATGAGGAGGTCAAGCTAATGGCGATGACCTACCGCTTCCGGCCCGGCGAACGGATCAACGAGGTCCTCCTTGCCGAACAGTTGCAGGTGAGCCGCACGCCTCTTCGTGAAGCGCTGAACCGCCTGTCCTCCGAAGGCTATATCAGCGTCGCTCCCAATCGCGGCTTTATCGGCCGCGAGTTGGATCCAACCGAAATTCAGGGGCTATTCGAACTGCGCTCCATTCTCGAGCAAGGGATCGTGCGTCTGGCCTGTGAGCGCGCAAGCGATGAGGAGCTTGAGGCGCTGAAGCTCTTCGCAGACGACCAGGCGGCAAATTGGAGGGAGAAGCCGACCCTGCAGAACCTCCGCGATGACGAGGAGTTTCACTTGCGCATTGCGAGAATGACGGGCAACGCAGAGTTGGTGAAGGCACTCGAGCAGATCAATGGGCGCATTCATTTTGTGCGCTGGATCGACCTACGCCTGCGTCCCCCTCCTCCCGGTGTCCGTCACAACGGCGAATTCATCGATATGCTGATGCGGCGAGATGCGGACGCCTGTGCAAAGCGTATCGCCACCATGATCAACCGCCGCTATGACGAGATTGTCGAGGTTATTCGAGCCGGCATCGCCGACATCTATGTCGGTGCCGAATTCTAACTCGCAAGATTTGGCGCAGTTCAAGTGATGTCAGGCCGCGCGCGTCGCATCGAGCGAGGGGCGTGGGTGACCCAGATGCCGCGTCGACGGCTCCGACGACAGCGAAAGACGGAAATGATCGATGGCGTTGTTGAGCTGCGACGCCACGTCGTCCTCAACGGCCAGTTTTCCATCGACGACGGAAAACTGGGACTGCACGAGGAAAAAGCTCTGCACCACATGGCGTACGCCCATCGAGTGCAGGACGGGCCGCAATCCGTAATCTAGGGCGAGCACATGCGCAGGGCTGCCGCCTGTGGCAAGCGGCAGCGCAGCCTTCCCGGCAAGAGCGAACTGCGGGAGGATGTCGAGAAAAGCCTTCAGCAGACCCGTATAAGAAGCCTTGTAGATCGGCGTCGCCACGATGAGCCCGTCCGCGTTGCAGGTGGCATCCACTGCTTCCTTGAGCTTGGCATTGCTCAAGTCGCCGCGGAGCAACGCCTTCGGATCGAGGTCGATGACGTGAATATGCCTGCCTTGCGAGTCGCTTCGCGCCAAAACGTGTGCCAGAGCATACTCTGCCAGCTTAGCAGTGGTTGAGTTGCGCGACGGACTGCCGGAGATAGCCACGATGGAGTAGGTCATTTCCGCTTCCTCTTAAACGCATGGGTGGCATCCACTCACAGCCCAAATAAAGCATACAATTTTGTATTTGTAAATGTATGCAGATATGGAACAAACCATGATTTTCGCTTGGTCAACCTAGCGGATTTCGAGGCAAACCCAACCTCTCACGCAAGGTCGACTCGGTGTAGCTCCGGGGAAAAACGCCTCGCGACTGCAGGATCGGTATGACCTGATCGACAAAAATCTCCAGAGCGTCGGGCAGCAGCGGGGCATTGATCACAAATCCATCCGCCGCCTCGTCTTGCCACCAATCGATGAGACGGTCGGCGACCTGATCCGGCGTGCCCGCGATCAGCCGCATGCGCAAAGCCAGTTGCCGCAGTGAAAGCTTCTCGTCGAGAGCGACGTCGACCATGGATTTCAGGACGCCGATCGGCGTGGCGGACTCCTTCGGAAGGTTGAAGTCCTTCTCCTGCAGCACCTGGTCCACGTTGATCCTTTCAAGATCAATGCCCAATTGCTTCGACAGCGCCTCGATCCGCTGCTCGGCCGGATCGAGCCCGGCTTCGTACTCGGCGACGAGCCGCTTGACCTCTGCCTCTGTCGACCCGATCAGCGGCTGAAAGCTCGGCAGGACCAGCGTGGAGCCCTCGGGGCGGCCCTGCGCGCGAGCGGCCGCTCGCGCCTCGGCGACGAAGCGCCGGCCGGCCGGCTTGCTCCCCAGGAACGCATAGATGATCTCGCCGAAACGGCTGGCGAGCCTTTTGCCCTGGTCCGAGCCGCCTGCCTGCACGACCACCGGCGGGCCGTAAGGCGGCAAAGGCACGTTGAGGGGACCCGCAACCTTGAAATACTTCCCCTCATGGTTGATCGGCATCACCTCGCCGAACGGATTTGGATTGGGGCCGATCGCCTCATCCCACGGGAATTTCCAGCTGTTCCAAAGGCCATGGACAACCTCCAGGAACTCTTCCGCCCGCTCATAGCGGTTGTCATGTGTGGCAATCGCGGCGCCGTAGTTGGCCGCGACGGCGGGGTTGGCGGTTGTGACCGCGTTCCAGCCGATGCGGCCGCCCGAAAGCAGGTTCACCGAGGCGATCTGCCTGGCGAGCGTGTAGGGCAGGCTGAAGCTGGTGGAGGCAGTCACAATCCCGCCGATGTCCGGCACGCGGCCTGTGATCGCTGCCGCAAGCACGATAGGGTCGAACGGATACTCATGACGAACCTTCGGGTTGGGGGTTAGTTGCGGCTGGTCGGCTAGAAAGAAGGCATCGATCCGGCCGCGCCGGGCGATCTCGGCGCTGCGGATATAATTCTCCAGGTCAAAGATCCTCGCCCGGTTTCCCCGGCCCTCATTCCAGGAATTGGGGAGAAACCCCGAGGAGTTCAGCCAGCTGACAAGATACATCCTGCGTTTGCGCATTAAGAGGCCTCCTGGGTTCTGCCGCCAAAAAGACGCCGCCACATTCCGGTCCGTTCGACCGGCGTGATCGGGCTGGCAAGGGTGTCGCTATTGAAGACGATCCGCTCGCGCCGACGCTCCGTCCTCGGGTCTGGGATCGGAACCGCCGAAAGCAGCGCGCGTGTGTAGGGGTGCTTCGGATTGCGGAAGAGCTCGTCGACCCGGCCGCGCTCGACGATGCGACCGCGATACATCACGATCACGGAATGGGCGATCTCAGCGACCACCGAAAGATCGTGCGAGACGAAGAGGTAGGAAAGATTGAGGTCCTTCTGCAGTTCTTTGAGAAGCGTCAGCACCTCTGCCTGAATAGACACGTCGAGAGAGGAGACGGGCTCGTCGAGCACCAGGAGCCGCGGATGCAGCATCAGCGCACGCGCGATGGCGATACGCTGGCGCTGCCCGCCGGAGAACTCGTTGGGATAGCGCGCGGCGTGCTCCGGCTTGAGGTGCACCCGCTCGAGCAGCTCCATGACGCGGCGCTCAGCGAGCTTGCGATCCATTCGGTTGATGACCGCCGGCTCCATCAGGATGTCCCTGACCGTCATCATCGGGTCAAGCGACGCATATGGATCCTGGAAGACCATCTGCACGCATTTGCGCATCCGCCGCCTATCGCGCGGCGGCATTCGGTGAACGTCCTGGCCATCGAACAGAATGGTGCCGTGGGTGATTGGCTCCAGGTTGAAAAGCGATCGGATGAGCGTCGTCTTTCCCGAACCCGACTCGCCGACGATGCCGAGCGTAGTGCCCGCCTCCACGTCGAGATCGACGCCGGCGACGGCCTTGATCACCCCCACCCTGCCCCGAATAACGCCGCGCGAATAGACAGGAAAATGCTTGCCGACATTCCGCATCGATAGGATCGGAGCGCCCTCAGCACCGACCTTCCTTTCAAAGGCTGAATGGATCACCTCGGCATCGGGCGCGACATCGCTGGGGGCGCTCAGGTCAGGCGTGTGGTTCAATCGGGGGATGCTGTGGAGCAGCTTGCGTGTATAAGATGACGCTGGCTGGTAGAAAATCTCGTCCACCGTGCCTTGCTCGACCACTTCGCCGCGCTGCATGACCGCGACGCGATCTGCACGGCCCGCCACCACACCAAGGTCGTGCGTGATGAGAAGCAGCGCCGCCCCGGTGAGCGCCTGTGCTTTCTTGAGCGCATCCAGCACCTGGGCCTGCACGGTCACGTCGAGCGCGGTGGTCGCTTCGTCGGCAATGATCAGATCGGGGTTGTTCGCCATCGCCATGGCGATGACTACGCGCTGGCGCATGCCGCCTGAAAGCTCGTGCGGATAGCTGTTCATACGCTCGCGCGCATGCGGGATGCCCATCGTTTCGAGAAGCTCCAGCGTGCGCTCGGCCATCTCCCTCTCGCTCAGCTTCTGGTGGGCCCTAATGCCTTCCCTGATCTGTGCGCCGATGGTGTAGACGGGGTTGAGCGACGTCATCGGATCCTGCGGCACGAGGCCGATGCGGCTGCCGCGCAGGGCCCGGCGCCGCTTCTCGGAGGCACTGAGCAGTTCCTCCCCGCGCCAGCGTATGGAGCCGGCCACGCGCGCGTTCCTGGGCAGGAGGCCCATGACGGCAAGCGCCGAGACCGACTTGCCCGAGCCGGATTCGCCGACCAGCGCCAGCACCTCGCCCGATCCGATAGACCAGCTTACGTCTCGCACCGCCTCGATCGGCTCTTCCCTGTGCCGGTCGAAGCTGACGGTAAGGCCGGAGACGCTGACCAGCGGCGCGCCGGTGCCGCCCGCGATATGGACGCTCTCGCTCATATGGGGCCTCATTTCCTCTGCTGCTTGGGATCGAGGGCGGCCCGCAAGCCGTCTCCGATGAAGGCCACGCAGAGCGCGATCAGGATGATGAAGAGCCCCGGGAAGTAGAAGAGCCAGGGGCGGGTAGAAATCGCACCTTGGGCCTGGTTGATCAGGAGCCCGAGCGAGGTGTCCGGAGGCTGCACGCCGAAGCCGAGGTAGGAAAGAGCGGTCTCCGACAATATGGCGCTCGCCACCAGCACCGTGGCCGCGACGATGATCGGCCCCACCGTGTTCGGAAGCAGGTGGCGGAAGATGATGCGCACCGGCCCCGCTCCGGCGATCTTCGCCGCGATGACGAATTCGCGCGTTCTAAGCGAGAGCACTACCGAGCGCACGACACGCGCCAGCACCGTCCATGAGAGGGTCGCCAGCACGAGCGCCACCAGCAGCCAGCCGTGCTCCCCGCCCTGAGACTGCCGGGCGAGGAAGGCGGCGACCGCCAGGAGTGGGAAAATCATGATGAGATCGACGATCCGCATCAGGAGCGAGTCCGCCCAGCCGCCGACATAGCCGGCGACCGCACCCCAGATCGAGCCGATCAGCGTGGCGAGCACCGCCACCGTTCCAGCGATGGAGAGCGAGCGCTGCGTGCCCCGCATCACGCCCGCCATGAGATCGTAGCCCAGATGATCGGTCCCGAAGGGATGCTCCCAGCTCGGCGGCGCCGACAGGTCGGACGTCGATACGGCATAGGAATATTTCCACAAGGGCCCGCCGGCGAAGGCGAAGAGCACGATCAGGATAAGGATGACGAGCGAGACCACTGATGCCTTGTAGCTAAAGAACTTGCGCGCAATGGCACGCCAGGGACGGTAGACCTGCTCCTGCGCAGGCGCCTGTCCTATTTCCACTGCTCTATCGCTCATAGCGGATGCGGGGGTCGAGGACGGCATAGAGGATATCCGCAATCAGATTGAAGACCATGATGATGAGACCGGCCACCAGCAGCCAGCCGAGAACGACATAGACGTCGTTGTTCTGGATTCCGGTGACGAGGAGGTCTCCCATCCCGCGCCATTGGAAGACCGTCTCTGTGACGACGGACTCGCCGAGAATGACGGCGCCGCCCGCAGCCACAACGGTAAGCATAGGCGCAAGCGAGGTTCGCAGGCCGTGCGCCAGCACCACGCGCGTCTCCGAAAGGCCCTTGGCCCTGGCAAGCTTCACATATTCGCTGTTTAACGCGTCGATTAGGGCCACACGGCCGTAGCGGCTCCATGTCCCGAAAGCCTGCATGGAAAGCGCGATCGTGGGGAGCGCCAGCACACCGATGAGAAGCAGCACCCGATCCCACGGTGTGCTCGCCGTCATGCCCGCGCCATCCCCGGACGTATAGAGCAGCCTGAACCCAAGCTCCTGATTGATGCTGATCGCCAGCCGCTTGAGCTGCAGCGCAAGCCAGAACACCGGCATCGATATCATCGCGACGGCGACGAAGCTGATAATATGGTCGGCCCAAGAAAACTGCAGCACTGCGCCGATAACCGACGCCGCGACAGCCATCAAGAATGCGAGCACGATGCCGAGCGCCAGGAGCCGCAGCGAAACGCCAAGGCGCTTCACGAGCTCCGCACCGATATCGATATTGTGAATGCTCGGCCCGAAATCCCCGACGAACAGGCCGGAGAGCCACATCCAGTATCGGTCGAGAAGTGGCTGATCGAGCCTCAACTTGACCGCCATGGCGTGCAGCACCTCGGGCGGCGGAGGCGGCTGCATGGTCTTCAATCCCGCGAGCGGATCGCCGGAGAAGCTGATGACGACGAACATGAGAAAGCTGGCGATCAGCATCATCGGGATCATGACAAGCAGTCGCCTGACCAGATAGGCTAGCAAGCTCAACTCCCTGCAGCTTGGAAAATCATCGGCGGAACGATTTGGGTGAAGGGGCCGCCATGCCGGAAGCTGCCCGGCCCCTTCCGCCCATTCACTCCGCTAAACCCCATTCGGCCGTGTTGTAGGCCGGACCGAGTTGGTTCGGATTGTCGCGCAGGTTGAGGATCGCTTCCTTGTAGATCAGCGCCGTCGGCAACTGATAGATCGGGAATAGCGCCGCGTAATCCATCGCGAGCTCGTCGGCCTCGGACAGGATTGCGGCAGATTCCTCTATTGACGAGGCTGCCGCAGCCTTGCCGATGATCTCCTCGATTTTCGGATCATTGAAGCCAAAATAGTTCTGACCGGCATCCCTGAGGAAAATCTGCCCCGCCTTCACCGCGGGAAAGACCTGCTGCGAGAAATAGCTGAGGTAAAGGTCGAAATTGCCGCTCAGGAGATAGTCGGCGGTGGCGTTCGGGCCGGTCAACAAATCCGTCTTGAGGCCGAGCGGGGCGATATAGCCTGTGATCAGTCGTGCCATGTCGTTGGCCGCCGGATAGCCGGGCGGAAAGCCAAGCCGAAGCGTGGATACAGGCTTGCCGGAGGGATCCAGCAGACTGCCTCCGCTGAGCTTGTAGCCCGCCTCGGAGAGGATCCCCTTCGCCTTCTCCACGTCCCCCGTACCGTAGCCGCGCGCTCCCCTGCGGTCGGCATAACCTGCCTGGTTGGGCAGGAACATCACGCTGCCCATATGGGGCCAGTTGCGCAAATACGGATCAGCGGTCTTGGCCTTCAGGTCACCGGCGTCGATAGCCGTCAAAACCGCCTTGCGCAGCGCGATGTCGGACATCGGGCCGGCTTTGGAGTTGAGGCCCATGAAATACCAGTTGGCGGACGGATTCATCTGGAAATCGATGCCGAGATAATCGAGGCGCGCCGCCTGCTCGACCATGTCCTGGGTGGCGCCCTGCGGATAGATCACATCGACCTCGCCGTTTTCGAGCGCCGTCAGCTGCTGAGTTGAATCGGTGATGATCCGGAATTTCAGCTTGTCCAGATAAGGCCCTTTTTCGCCATACCATTTCGGATTTGGCACAAGCGTGACGAGTTGCCCCGGATCGAACGACTCGACCATGTAGGGTCCGCCCGACCAGGCCGGCACCTCATTGGAGAGGAAGTTGTTGTAGCTCTCCGCGATGTCGCCGTGCTTCTCGGCTAGATGAGCCGGATAGAGGAACATGAAAAGTCCTTGCCAGCCCACGAACGGCTCGCTGAATGTCGCCGTCACGACCTTTCCGGTCTCGTCCTGCTCGAGCGTTTCGATGAAGTCGTGGCCATCGCTCGCATTGATCAGGCATTCCGGGCAGTCGCGGCGGTTTTGCGTCTTCCAGAAATAGATGAAGTCGTCGCCCGTGATCGGGACGCCGTCGCTCCACACCGCATCTTCCCTGATCCTGTAGACCACGGTTTGGGGATCGGTCGATGTAAGCTCGGCGCTCTCCAGGAGGTCGGTGTTCATCTTCAGGGTGAAGTCCGGCTGCACCATGAAGGCCGACGGAACGATTGGCAGCGTCACCGTGCGGACCACGGCGTTGTTGCCGAGGGCCGAGGTGACGTTCCAGTTGGTGATGTCGCGCGTGACGGTGAAGGTAACCTCACCGCCCTTTCCGGGCGTGCCCGGATTGACGGTCGTGATCGACTCCCCGGTGACCAAATTGTCCTGAGCAAGGACAGCGGCTGGCGCCGTAAACACTACCAATGCGGATAGAATTGTTGTTAGACCATGTAGTCGGATGTTCATGTATTACTCCCATCCATACGAGTACATATTTCTATTAACCCGATGCAAATCGGACCCGAATTGAGATTTTTTGTTGTACGACTTCTTAATACCGGATCACGACTGCGAGTGTTCCCCGTATTGTTTTTCAACACAATACGTTCTTTGCTGCGTTTTACTGTTGCTTGTTTTGCAGCACGGCAAGCAGAGTTTCGTGAGATGACCGCCCTGTCAATGGAGCCACGGCTGGATTCCCGCATCGTAGGACCAGGCAGCCATTGACCGGCGGACCCGGATTCCTACGCAGTCTTGGCTGCGGACACGACCACCTCGATCAGGACGTTTTCGCCGAGGTCAGCGACGCCGATGGTCGCACGGGTGGGCAAAAGCTCACCGGGCAGCCATTCGAGCCAGGCCTCGTTCATTCCTTCCTTCTGCGAGAAATCGGAGATGTAGATCATCGCCGTGAGCAGATGCGCCTTTGAGGAGCCCACCTTTTGCAGCAGTTCGTCGATCTTGCGGCAGATCTGCTGTGTCTGGCCCTTCATGTCGACGCTCAGGTCATCGGCAATAAGGCCGCCAAAATAGAGCACCCCGTTGTGCTCGACGACCCGATGGTTGATGCGTGTCTGCATGTGACGCTTGATCATAACCTTCTCCTTATTGTTCGCTGGTGTTGATGGAAATTGCAGATTCAGCAGCACGGCCCTAGTCCAGGGGCTGGCCCTCCGCCGCCGGCGCCAGGCCCGCTATTTCGGCTACGGAGAGTGGCTTAAGCGGGGGGCGGATGCGGTAGTACCCAACAGCGTCCTGCCGGGTCCGGCGCGCCGCTGCGATGACTTCCGTGACCACGGGGCCGCAGATGCGGCCTTGGCACGGCCCCATGCCGCACCGCAGGAAGGCCTTTGCCTGATTTGGCCCGGGCGCCCCAAGCGCCACGGCTTCGCGGATCTGTCCGGCGGTTACTTCTTCACAGCGGCACACGAGCGTATCATCCGCGGGCATAAGCACTTCATCGGAGGGCGCATAGAGCGCCTCCAGGAAGGGGCGGATCGCCCGATCGCGCGCGAGCCTCGCCATTACGGACCGGGCTTCGCCCGTAGTAGCCTTGCCCGCCCTGGCGGCGATCCGCAGGGCCGCGAGCCTCCCTCCGAGAGCGGCGGAAACGGCGCCGCCGATTCCTGCTCCGTCCCCGGTGACGTAGACATTCTGGATGCTCGTTTCGCCGAACGGATCCAGCCTAGGCACGAAACAGCGCTGACTTGCGCTCCAATCCTGCTCGCAACCGAGGAGGCGCGTGATCTGCTGGTTGGGTATCACGCCCTGGTGCAGGCCCACGGTGCCCGCCGAAATGCGATGGCGCTGGCCTTTGATCGTGAAGCTGACGGCTTCCGCCGCCTCGCGGCCCTCGATCGCAACCGCCTGCGCATGACGATAGACCGGCACGCCCGCGCGGGCGAGCTGCCGGATCATGGCCAAGCCTTTCCTCAGATAGGCCGGAGCGCGCAACGCCCCGAAGAAATGCGGCAGCGCCCGGCGGAGCGCGCCAGGCGCTGCGGTCTCGACGACCGCTCTGGGAGGCGATCCAGCCTCCGTCATTTGCTGTGCCACCAGGAAAAGGAGAGGGCCACAGCCGACCAATACCGTATCGTCACTGACGAGCCCGTGCGCCTTAAGCAGGATCTGCAACGCGCCGGCCGTCATCACGCCCGGCAGAGTCCAGCCCGGCAAAGGCGTGGCGCGCTCCATGGCACCCGTGGCTATGATCACCGATCCCGCAGTGACTTCGCCACTGCCAGTCGCGCCGCTGTAGTTGATACGGAGCGACGCATCGACATTCCAGACAATCGTGCCTGGCATGTAGACCGCGGAACTCGTCCTGAAAGCCTCGGCAAGAGCTCTACCCGTGGCATAATCTTCACCCATCAGCGCCAGCCGCCCCGCATCCGCCCGCTCGATGGCGCGATAGATCTGCCCGCCAGGCGCGTCCTGCTCATCGAAGACGACTACGGAAAAGCCGGCGCGAGATGCCTCCACCGCCGCGGCCATACCCGCGGGACCGGCGCCGATTATCGCGACATCATATGCGCTCATATGCTTCCCACCCGCGCCGCGCCGCGCTGACGGCGCACCCGCATATCCGGCAGCACCTTCACCATGCAGGCCTGCCGGTTAGGTATCCCGTCGATCTCCACCAGGCATTCGAAGCACACGCCCATGAGGCAGAAGGGCCCGCGTTCGGACGCTGAAACCGCCGTGCTGCGCAAGACCCTTTCGCCGGCAAGCAGCAGCGCGGCCGCCACGGTATCGCCGTCCTCCGCCTCGAGTCTGTGCCCTTCGAAATCGAAAGAAAGCCTTGCCTTACGCGACGTCGCGATGCGCTTGAACATCAAACCTCCCTGCGCTGAAGGCGGCGAATTCCTCATCAAGGCGGCCGCGCGCGATCATCGGCGCGAGCGCCAGCGCATGAGCGCCTGCCAGAGTGACGCCGGAATGGCAGTTCACCACGAAGGCGCCCGGATGAGTCCGCGATTGCTCGTAGATGGGAAACCCGTCGCCGGACATGACGCGGAGCGCGGCCCAGGCCCGCACGACCTGCAGCTTTCTGAGAAATGGAAAGGTGCGGGCGGCGCGTCTGGCAATCTCCGCCATGACGTTTGGCCGCGACGCGGTATCGAAGCCCGAGTCTTCGTAGCTGTCTCCCATGAGGAATGTACCTTCCTCCGTCTGCCGAACGAAGGCGGTTGGCATAGGCAGGACCGTCGCTGCGCGCTCCGTGACAAGAATCTGCCCCTTGAGCGGAGAGACCGGCGCGCTGAGCCCTACCATTGGCGCGAGCGCGCGGTTAGCAAGGCCAGCGGCGAGCACCACTCTCTCCGCCGCGAACACCCCGGCGGCGGTCGTGACGCGATAACCCGAGCCGTCCCTTGCTATCGCGGTCACACGGGCATCGGCATGATAGCGTCCGCGCCCTTGCAGGAGCCCAGCATGCAGCGCTCGCAAGAGGTGAAGCGGGCTCGCATGGCCGTCGTGCGGGGACCACGAGCCGCCAATGACCGCTTCACCCAAGCCGGGGAGCATCTCGGCAAGCTCGCGGCGGTCGAGGACCCTTGCTTCATAGCGCTCCGGCCCATGCACTTGCCGCATCCGTTCGATGAGATTGGTACGGGCCTGCAGTTCCTCCTCAGAAAGGCAGGTATGCACTCCTCCAGCCTTGTAATAGTGCGGCGATACGCCGGTCTCCCCGGCGAGCTCTCCGGCGAATTCCGGCCAGAGGTCGGCCGAGCGGCGTGTCCAACGCGCATACTCGGGCATGCCGTCGCCTTTCGACTGCACCCACACGAGCCCGAAATTGCCGCGGGACGCCCGAAAAGCCACATCCCCCTCGTCGAGGACGATGACGCCTTGCCCGATTTTCGCCAGCCCGTAGCTTATGGCGGCGCCAACCAAGCCGCCCCCGACGACGATCGTATCGGCATGCTGAACCGCCATGCTGCAGCCATCTCCGCTGGCACCGGCCGGTTGGCACGGCGCATGTCAGAAACCGGCTAAACTCAATCAACAGCGCAGTCGATAGCGCGCTGCAAGGATTCCCGCGATGCGGGAACAGATCGCGCCGCCTTCGACACACCGTGCAAAGTGGTCCAATCCTGAGTGAATGGGCAAAACGGCAGCGAGTGCGACTGATCGTATGACCGCATCCTGCTGCGCTGGGTGCGGCAGGGTGCGCCCGTTCAAAAGAAGCGGGAGCGCCGCCCGATGACAATTGACCAGCCACGGCTTGACCAGGGACCTTCCCCTGGTTCGCAGATGCCTGCCACCACCGTTACCCATGGCCAGGTGCTGAAGATTGCGTTGCCAATCACCCTGGCATCGATATCGACACCCCTGGTCGGCATCGTTGACACGGCAGTTGTCGGGCAGTTGGGGAACGAAGCCCTGATCGGCGGCATCGCTGCCGCCAACGTGATCATCAACCTCGTCTTCTTCACCTTCAACTTCCTGCGTTCCTCCACCACTGCCATGGTTTCGCAAGCGTTCGGGGCGGGACACGGGATAGAGATGCTCGCGCATGCGCTCCGCGCCATATGCTTGGCTTTCGCGGCAGGCCTCATCGCAGTGGCGCTGCAGTGGCCGATTGCCTATGCCGGCTTTTCACTGCTCGGCGTCGGCGAGGATGTAAGGGCAGCCGGAATGGTCTATTTCGGCATCCGCGTCTGGTCAGCACCGCTGCTGCTCGTCAATTATGCGCTGGTGGGCTGGCTCTTCGGCCAGGGCTCTTTTCTGCCGGGCCTTGCCCTCCAGGCTGTGCTCAACCTCGTCAACGCAATTCTCAGTATCGCCTTCGTCCTCCATTTCGATTGGGGTGTTGCCGGCGCGGCGCTGGCGACGGTGGCCGCAGAGACGGCCACCGCTCTCGCCGGCGGCATTCTGATAGCGCGCGCTCTTCATGGAAAGGCACGGGCAGTGCTTTCAGCCGTGCCGGACATGCGCCAACTGAAGCGGATACTCAGCATCAATGCAGACATTCTTCTGCGATCCATGATTCTCTTTTTCAGCATCGCCCTCTTCACGCGGGAGAGCGCCGCTTTCGGTACGGCGGTGCTCGCAGCCAACGTCGTGCTGATGAACCTCTTCTATTTTTCCGGCGCGATGATCCAAGGGCTTGCCGTCGCCGCCCAGCACCTTGCCGGAAGGGCGGTGGGCGGGTGTGACCGCGTCATGTTCGAAACATCGGTAAACCTCTCCGTCTTCTGGAGCGTTGCGACGGGCTTTGCTGTGGCGGCGGTCTATCTCCTCGTTCAAGACCCGATCATCGCGCTCATGACGGCAAGTCCTGATGTACGTGCGCTCGCTCACGCCTATTTTCACTGGGCGCTACTGACTGCCCCGCTCGGCAGTCTTGCCTTCGTCATGGATGGGGTCTTCATAGGTGCGACCTGGGCGCGCGACATCCGCAACATGATGCTCGTCGCTTCGGCCTGCTACCTGCTGCTCATCTTCACCCTTATCCCCTGGCTCGGCAACGATGGACTATGGATCGCCTTCCTCGCGTTCCTCGCCGTACGCGGTTTCACGCTTCGTTGGCGCATGAACCGGCTGATGTCACGCACCTTTCCGCTCCCCTCGCGATAGCCGTCAGCGGAAGCCCCCCGGCGGAATTTCTTTCTGTATGCAATTAAAAATATTGATTTGAATGTAGAAGTGTACTTTACTGAGGTGGTACCGATACCCGAGAGTTGGAAGCATTCTACGGAGGCATCGACGCGATGGGTGCACCGGAATTCCCTGAGGAGGCCACCTCCAATGAACGGCTGGGGACCGTTCAATCCGTCGAACGCGCCATCTCCCTCCTGGAGGTGCTGGCGGAACACGGATCGGGAATGCGCCTGAGGGAGATCACCGCGGTCGCAGAGCTTTCCCGTTCGACCACTCACAGGCTGCTCACCACATTGGAAAAGCGGCATTTCGTGCAGTTCAATCGGCATGATGGACGCTGGTATATCGGCCGCCAGGCCTATTTGGTGGCGAGCGCCTTCGTTCATAAGCGGGCCTTCGTCGCCTCCGCCATCCCATACATGCGCAGGCTCAGGGACCTGACGCATGAGACCGCCAATCTCGGCATTGCCGAAGGCCACGATGTGGTCGTTCTGGCGCAGATCGAGAGCCGCGAGGCAAGACTTTCGGTGGCCAAGGTGGGCGGCCGCATGCCCATCCACTGTTCGGGAATGGGCAAGGCCATCCTCGCCGCCTATCCGGAGAAAGAGGTCAGAGCCGTCATCGCAAATATGGCGGCGAGCACGGATGCCCTGGGCCCCTGCTACAGTGACGACCTGCATGTCACCAGGCGACGCGCCTACGCCATCGACGACGAAGGCTTGGCCCGGGGCGTGCGGTGCGTCGCCTCCGTGGTTTACGGTGCCAACAGCGAACCTCTCTGCGCCATCTCCGTCTCCGGTCATGTCAGCCGCCTGACGGACGAGCGCATCGAAGCGGTTGGCCCGCTCGTGTCGTCTGTCGCGCAGGAATTGACGGGAGCGCTCGGCGGACGCTGAGCCACCGGAAAGATGCCATCACAGCCCCAACAATGCTGCGGCATTGCGGAAGAAAATGCGCTCGAGCACCTCCGGACGGAAACCGATTTGCTGCACGCTCTTGACGGCTCGGTCCAGCGCAAGCACGGGATAGGAGCTGCCGAAGAGCAACCGGTCGCTGAGGAAGCCGTTTGCAGCGCGGACATATTCCTCGAACCCCGGCATGCGGCCGGCCAGATACATGTCTGGACACAGATACACGTTTTGCCGGCGCAGGCACACATGCAGGATTTGCAGCACCCATGGCCAGCTGCCATGCAACGACACCAGCTTGAGACGCGGGAAATCGGCCGCAACACGATCGAGGTGCTCGGGATTTGTGAAGCTCAGGTCCGGTCCCGCATTTCCTCCGGCCATGATGAAAAGCGGGATGCCTGCGTCCTCGCAATGGCTATAGAAGGGGTAGATGCGCCTGTCGTCGATCGCCAGCGCGTTTCCCAGCAATCCCGGTTCAATGAGTGCGCCTTTGAAGCCGTCGCGCATGGCGCGGTCAATCTCCGCCGATGCCTCGGCCGCCTTGCCAGGATCCACCACTGCAAGGCCCACGAACCTGTCCGGCCACAGCCGGCAAAGCTCACGGACGCTGGCGTTGCTCACGTTCCCCAAACCGGGCGAAATACGGCCCGCCGCCAGCCCCATTCCAACTCCGGCCGCATCCATCTCCGTAAACAGTAGTTCCATCGAGGCTTCCGCAAGCGACGCGGGCGCCTCCAGGCCCATTTCAGCTGCCATCCGCGTGATCCGCGGCACGTCGGTGAAGTAGCTGGTGGTAAGAAACTCTCCGAAGGGAGGTCTAAGGCGGCAATCAAAGATGCGCATTCGAGACGTTCCGATCTTTATCAGGAGGTGGTGGCAGTCGCCGCAAAAAGCGAGGCGGCTCAGAAGCGCGATTGGCTGAAAGGCGCGATATCGATGGATGTCGGGCGGCCGGCGATCATTTCCGCGACCAGTTTGCCCGTCATCGGTCCGCCGCACATGCCCACATGCCCATGTCCGAAGGCGTAGACGATGCCCGGCGAAGCTTTCGACCGGCCAATCACCGGAAGAGAATCCGGCAGGCTGGGGCGAAATCCCATCCACTTGGACATTTCCGATTCCGGGTAGTCCTCGCGCAAGGCGGGAAACAGCGCCCTTGCAGGACGCAGCAGGCGGCGCGCACGATCCATGTTGGGCGGTCTATCGAGGCCCGCGAACTCGACAGTTCCCGCTATCCGCAGCCCCGCCTGCATCGGCGTTGCAACGAATTTATGCATGGCCTCGAGGACGGGCACCCTGGGCATCGCCTCCGGCGACTTGAGCATCAGGTGATAGCCCCGTTCGGTGTCGAGCGGGATCTTCTCACCCAACCGGGCGGCAAGCCGCGCGGACCGGGCGCCGGCGGCGATCACGGCGAAATCGCAGGCCACCTCGCCCCTATCGGTCACCACCGCTCTAATGGCCGATCCGTCGCGCCTGAAATCCTCCACGCTCGCCTTGAAATGCCGCCCGCCGGCTTTTTCCACCGCCCTCGCCAAATGCTGAACGAGGCCTTGCGGATCGACGGTATGGCCGTTCCCGGGCACGAAAAGCGCGGCGTGGTAGTCGGGCGAGAGCGCCGGATCGAACGCATTGATTTCAGGGCCTTCAAGGATATCGAAGGCGATCCCGTGCCGGCGCCGTAGCTCCCAGCCATAGGCATCGCCGCGGAGCGCGGCCTCGGTTCGATAGACATAGAGAAAGCCGTCGCGCCGGATGAGATGCGTTGCTTCAGCCTGCTTCGCCAACGGCATCAGACAGTCGAAAACGGGACCGAGGAGGCCCGCCAGTGCCGCTGCCTGCTTGTCCACCCGCTCGCGCCGGCCGGAACGGATGAAGCGCAGGAGCCAGGGCGCCAGCTTCGGCAGATATCCCCAGTGGATCGCGAGGGGACCATGGGGATTGAGCAGATAGCCCGGCACATGGCGCAGCACGCCGGGCATTGCCATGGGCACCACGGAGGCAGGGCTGAAGGCGCCGGCATTCCCGTAGGAAGCGCCGCTGCCCGGCGGATTGGGATCGATAAGCGTGACGTCGTAGCCTTCCCTTTGCAGCCAGAGGGCGCTGCACACGCCCACAATGCCCGCTCCCACGACAGCTACGTTCTGCTTTTTCCCATTTTGCATTTCCATCGGACCCTATTCGATAGCGCGCCAGAGGCGGCGGCTGAACCAGAGCGAGAGCGCCGCAAGGACGATGAACATCCAGAAGAGCGGCCGCTCCAAAAGCACAAGGGGGGAGAGCTCGATGACCTGGCGGGCCGAGCTCTCGAGCATCGGTCCCAGCACATAGGCCAGCACCAAAGGCGCCAGCGGCCATTTGGCCCGCGTCAGCAACCAGCCCAGGAAGCCGAAGACGACGCACACCCAGAGATCGAACATGCTGTTGCGCACGCTGAAAGCGCCCACCAGGCAAAGGACCATCACCGCCGGCGTGAGGATCGCCTTTGGAATCGCGGCGATGCGGACCCAGACGCCCACGAGGGGAAGGTTGAGGACGAGGAGGATCACATTGGCAACGAAGAAGCTGCCGATGACGGTCCACACAAAATCGGCTTGCGCTATGAACAGCATCGGCCCCGGCGCGAGGCCATAGACGGTCAGGGCGCCCAGGATCAGCGCCATGGTGGGTCCGGTGGGGACGCCCAGCGCCATCAGCGGCAGCAGATTGCCCATCGCCGCCGCATTGTTCGAGGCCTCGGCCGCCGCAACGCCGGCCACCGCGCCCTTGCCGAACTTTTCCGGCGTTTTGGAAAAGTGCTTTTCGAGAGTATAGGCGAGGAAGGACAGAACCGAAGGCAGCATGCCCGGCAGCAGGCCGAGAGGAAACGACAGGGCTGTCGCCCGCGCCCCTGCAGCCAGCCCGAGGGCGCATTCCTCCCGGCTGGGCATGAGCTTGTCGATCCTGACCTTGCTGAAATGTCCGGTCTCCTCCTCATAGATGCGCAGCATCTCGCCCAGGCCGAAGAGGCCGATCATCACGGGCACGATATTGAAGCCTTGCTGCAGCGCGGTCGTGCCGAAGGTCAGGCGCGCCAGCCCGGCGGCCTCGTCATAGCCCACCGAAACGAGGATCAGGCCGACCACGGCGATGATGGCGCCGCGAAGCAGCGAGCGTCCTGAAAGGGCGGCGATCGCGGTCAGGCTGAATATGCTAAGTCCCAGATACTCCGCCGGGCCGAAACCGAGCGCCAGGCGCGCCGTGGAAGGGCCGAGCGTCGCTACCAGGATCGTGCCGATGATACCGGCGAGGAAGGAAGCGATCGCGGCTATTGCAAGTGCCGGCCCCGCCCTCCCCTGCTTCGTCATCTCATAACCATCGATGGCGGTGACGATGGAGGAAACCTCTCCGGGAACCTTCATCAGGATCGCAGTCGTCGACCCGCCATACATCGAGCCGTAGTAGATGGAGATCAACGCGATGATCATCCCCTCCGGCGGCAGATAGACCGTGAACGGGAAGAGAATGGCAACCGCGGAAACGGCCCCGATGCCGGGCAGAACGCCGACGATCGTGCCGATCAGGCATCCCATGAAGGCAAACGCCAGGTTCTGGGGAGAACAGGCGGCGAGGATACCGGCTAGAAAGGCGTCCATGTGCGGCTCCGTTCCTACCAAAGAATCCAGGTGGAAAAATAGCCGCGTGGGAGGCTGATCATCAGCGTGGTCCAGAGCCAGGTGGAGGCGGTTGCAAAGATGGCCGCTACCGCCAGGCTGCTTGCCATTCGGTACCCACCCAGCAGTCGCATATAGGCGGCAACCACGATAAGCGTGCTGATGATATAACCGAGGCCATGAAGCGAAGCGGCATATGCAACGAGCAGGCCATAGCCGATCGCCGTGTTCCGATTGCCCTCGGAAATCCGCCAGTTCTCCGCCAGCGGCTTCAAGGCATAGAAAAGCGTCAGGATGATGAGGAGCAGGCCGAGAAGAATCTCGTAGCCGCCCACTTCGAGCGCGCGCAGATGCCGCGTGACCAGGACGAAGCGGATTCCGTCGCCGGTCACCACCGCGCCAAGGAGCAGAAGAATGCCGATTTCGGCATTCTTCACCAGGCGCGAGCGCACGGTCTGCTCATCGGACATTGCGGTTGCTCCGCAAGTTGGGATCGACGGATGCAGGGGGGCGGCCGCAGCGATCCGCCTGCCCTCCTGACTCGTTCATCGCTTCGCCAGCGCGCGATATTCCTCCGCCTCATCGAGGATATAGGTGCGCGCCTCTTTCGCCGGCAGGAAACGCGGATAGAAGCCGATCGCTTCGATCTCCTTGCGGAAACTGTCGTCCCCGCTCATCTTCTGGACGACCTCATCGAGCCGGTTCAGCACCTCTTCAGGCAGACCGACCGGTCCCGAGAATCCGAAATAAGCGACGAAATCGACCGGATAGCCCGACTCGGCGAGGGTCGGAACATCGGGAAGCGCGGTGGCCCTTTCAGGACCGGCGATCGCCAGCACCTTGAGATCGCCCGATGAGATCAGCGGATTGATCGAGCCGCCGGACATCATCACGTGACCGCCCGCGACCGCAATGTTGCCGGGACCATTCCCGCTGTAGTCGACCGGCTTCACCGTCTGGGGATCGATGCCCGCCACGGAGAAAAGTCCTTGGGTTACGAGATCGGAATAGGTGGATCCACCAAGCCGGACATAAGTGAAGCTTCCGGGATTGTTCTTGATGAAGTCGACCATGTCGCTGACGCTGTTCCAGGGGGAATCGCCCTTGACCATGATGAGCGCGCCCTGGGCGGCCATGAGAGGGCCATAGGTGCGCGCCTCCAGATCGACCGGGTTGTCGGGTATGGTCGCCTTGATCGAGCTCGTCGCGGGTGTTTCCAGAAGAAGAGTATAGCCGTCGGGCGCTGCCCGCATCACCGCCTCGATCCCCGGCAGCTGGTTGCCGCCCGGCATGTTGACGACGTTCACCGGCACGCCCAGTTCGCGCGACATGATGCGCGCGGCGATGCGCGCGATCGCGTCCGACCCGCCGCCCGGAGCGTAGGCGACGATGATTTCGATCGCGCGCTCCGGCCAGGCCGCTTGGGCCGGCAACACGGAAAGGCCGGCCAGCGCCGATATGAACAACAGCGAAAAGCAGCGCCGCAGCCGGTTGAGAATGGATGTGTTCATCGCATTGTTCTCCTCACGAATTCCCCTTGTCGGTTTTTGTGACGGTCAGGTTAACCCTGCCTTCCCCTCTAGTCCTTCCACACTGCGCTGTAGACGCGCATCCAGTTTCCCCCGAGTATCTTTATGATATCGCCTTCGGCATAGCCGCGTTTGTGGAGCCCGCGGCTGAGGTTCAGCATTTTGGCATGGCTGTCCAAACCCGCCGGATAAGGATCGTAGCGATCGGTAGGCCCGACGCCGAACACCTCCGGATGACGCAGTCGCGTGGTGCGCAGCACCGAGTCGCGCGTAAGCTCCAGGGTACGCGCCAGATGGGAGGACATGTCGGAAGCAATTCCCACATGGTCTATGCCCATGATCTCGACGGCGTGGTCGATATGGTCGATGACGTCCTCGACGGTGGAGGGCTGCACGACATGCGTCTCCGGATCTCTCTTCACGAGGCAGGGGAAGAAGGGAATGCCTGCCAGTCCACCCGTGTCAGCCACCGCCTTTAACATGTCGTCGGGTTTATTGCGCCCGAAGGCGCGCGCAAGGGCATATGCACCCGAATGGCTGGCGACCACGGGCGCCTTGGAAAACTTCAGCGTGTCCCAGGATGTCGCCGGCCCGCAATGGGAGATGTCTAGCAGAATGCCGAGCTCGTTGCATTTGCTCACCACCTCGATGCCAAAATTGCTCAGCCCCGGATCGTTGCGCTCGCAACAGCCGGCGCCGATGAAGCCCAGATTGTTGTATGTCATCTGGAATACGCGCAGGCCCAGCTCGTAGAAAATCTCCAGATCGGCCAGCCGGTCTGCAATCGGCTTGGGATTTTGGAAGAAGGGAACCATGCCAATCTTGCCGTCCCGCTTGCAACGCTCGATATCGGCCGCACGCGTGCAAAGGGCCATCCGATCGCTATTGCGCGAAATGAGAGCCTTCAGGTTGCGGAAATTCGCGATCGCGCCGGAGAAATCGGTTTCGTCGGAAGAGAGCGTCGCGTTCCCGCCTGTCACGCCGCCCTTAAGGAAAGCGTCGATTTCCTCCTCGGGCGCCTTGTAGAAGCCGAGCATCGGGAAGGCACCGTCGAACACGATCGCCTTTTCATGCAGTCTAAGGATGTTCAAATCCTCATCGGCGGACAATTCGTAGTACGACATCACTCCCTCTTGCGGCTGCTGCATCTCGAATTCCGACCGGAACCCATATTGGAGTTCACTCCAAGCTGGAGCATTTCGCCAATGCATTGAGGCACGGGGTTATGCCTGAAGTGTATAGCCATCCTCCATTAGCGCAGCAAAAGTGCCCTCTGACCTATTCGGCAGCCGCCTTCTGAACGTTGACGCCGAGTTCGGTAATATATCGGCGGGTTTCCCGGAACAGCTCGCGGGCGGAAGGAGAGAGCGTATGCCCGCGCCTGAAATAGGCGCTGAACGAGCGGTGGATGAAGTTCCAAGGGCCGCGCAGCGCTACAAGCTCGCCGCTGAGCAGTTCGTCCCTTACGACCACGGATGGAATCGCGGAGATCCGGTCGGTGCTCTTCACCAGAGCGACGATCGCTGTAAAGAGCGTCGTTTCGACCGGGAACGCCGGCACGTCGTGTCCTTCGTTACGGAAGAAATTCTCCAGGCGGCTGCGCAGGTCGAGCCCCTCCGTAGGCAGGATCCATTTGCACTGGACGATATCGCGCACGGACAGGGACGAAAGCTTGGTAAGAGGATGGCCCGGGCGGGCAATGACCACGAGCGTGTCGGTGAAAAGTTCCTGCTGCAGGATGTCCCGCGCCTGCTCCTCGGGGCTCATGAGGGCCATGACGAAATCGTATTTGCCGCTCCGCAATCCCTCGAGCAGGGCGGGTTTGCGGTCCTCGACGAATTCGATGGTCAGATGCGGCCAGCGCGGGACAAACCGGGCAAGCACCTGCGGGACGATCTTGTTTGCCACCATGGCCGTCGAGCCGATGCAGATCTTGCCCGCGCCGGCTCCGGTGGCAGCCTCAATTTCCGCCAAGGCTTTCCTGAAGTCGCTCTCGATGCTCTGGAGGAAAGGGAGCATCGCTTTGGTGTATTCGGATGGCGTCACGCCATGTGCGGTTCGTTGAAGCAGAGGCACCCTCAGCCGGTCCTCCAGCCTTTTGATGCTTCTGGTCAGCGTGGGCTGGGTGGTGTTCAGCTCCTGAGCGGCCCGATTGATGCTGCCACACCGGACCACCGCCAGCAACTCCAAGAGCTGCGCCACGGGGATGCTTCTGAGGTTCATTGGCTCGCCTCCTCATGCTGGCAAGGAAACCAATGAAACCACAATTTCGCGCGGAGCGCGCCTTTCATCAGCAGGCCTCCCAGGCGCACCTTGATCGGGGTGGCGTTCACAGCCAGGAAGATCATCGTCAGGCCGCCATTATGATCGGGCGGATCAAGCACGTCGTCGGCGCCGATCCGGCGCCTCGGACATCAGGACAGGCTGTGTAACGGCGCGTATTCGTGATTGTAGCCGAAATAGGCGGGACCGACGAGATCGAGCCCGGCCGGCGTCCGCCACTGCTCGTCGCAGGGCAGGCCAATCATCGTCACGGCCAGGCCATAGCGGAGCTGCTCCGTGGTCACCGGAAGGCCTCCGTCGGCGTCGAGCGCACAGATCAGGTCGGGCGTTATCGCCATCGGGGCGCCATCGTCGCCTCGGCAAATCAGGAATTCGTTCTGGAAATCGACGCGGAAGCTCTTCCCCTCGTCCGCTTCCATCCCCTTGAATAGCGCCTGCCCGCGCGCAAATCCGCCTACGGTCCGCCGGTCTATATCGGCGACCCGGCCGGAAAACAGGCGCTTGCCGCCAAGACGCCTGATCAGCGCCTCTGCGGGATTGCGGTGTGCATTCCGCTCCGCCGATATCGTCTCGCCGATCTCCTTGATAAGCGACAGGGTGTGGCGAAGGATGCCGCGCTTCACCTCTGCCCCGCTCATCGGGTAGAGCGCCACCAGGGCCGCTCCCCCCATTTCCACGGTCTGGCATCGGGCGAGACGCTCCGTCCAGCGGTTGGAGATCGCGTTGATGATGGAGCTGTTGCCCTTGTCGTCGGCCAGCACCATGGGCGTTGCCGAAACGCTGTGCATGGTGAAGGACACCATTTGCAGTTCCGGGAAGGCCCGGCCCATCCCGTCGCCGTCGATCAGCGGCAGGCCGGTGGCGGAGGCGACGGCGAAGGGAATTGTCGAGTTGAGCCCGCCGGCCTCGATGCAGATCAGCGCGTCGGCCCTGCGCCCGAGAAAGGCCTCGAGCTGCGCCAGGGCGGAACCGGCCTCCGATCCGTTGGGTAGCTTCTCCACCATTACGGTCGGCGCGCCCATCATGCACACTGGCAGGCAAAGCCAGTCGTCCTCGACGTCGTCGGGCGAAATCACCGTCACCGGCCCCTTCTCCGCCATCACGGACTGCGCCATCAGCTTGCCGATATACGGGTCTCCACCGCCGCCCGTGCCTAGAAACGCACCGCCCGTCGCGATCGCTTCCATGTCCTGCGGCATCACCTGGAATGATGTCATCGAGCCACCCTCTCCCGTTCCTGCTCGCACATTGGCCTGTAATCGATCCCTTCAAGGCCGAATCC
Source organism: Chelativorans sp. J32 (assembly GCF_000518985.1). Taxonomy (GTDB): domain Bacteria; phylum Pseudomonadota; class Alphaproteobacteria; order Rhizobiales; family Rhizobiaceae; genus Chelativorans. The sequence goes on along the minus strand of NZ_JAEQ01000006.1, from coordinate 167,667 downwards.
CTTGGGGCCGACCACCTCCAGCGCCGCTTCGGAGCGGAGCAACGGGTGGCATGGAAGGGCGAGAACGGCCACCCGCTGGCCATAGCGAAGCATCTCGGTGGTGATGGCCTCGCCGCTGTCCACGTCGAGAATCACGATGAGGTCGGGAACGACCACTTCGACCGCGCCATTGCGCAGGAACACGAGGTTTTCGTTCTGGATGAGAACCGAGCCCTCGTCTCCCTCGTACTGATCGAAGCCGGTAAGGTGCACCTTGCCTCTCACGAAGCCGCCGGCGATCGTACGGCTGACATCGGCGATCTTCCCCCGGAAGACCATTCTCCCATTTTCGCTCTCGCATATGGCGCAGATCGGATCAGCATGCGCGCGCCGCGCCGTCAGGACGGCTTCGCCGAGTGCCATGGCCCGGCTGTAAGAGCCGGGGATGGCGAACTGCTTCAGGAATTTTCCCGACATTGGCGCGCTTGCAAGCGTCGACGCGCCGCCCTGCGCCACGACGCAGGCCCGCGCCATGGTCTCGTGCCATTTTTCCGAGGCCGCGTGCTCGAAGATCACCACATTCCCATGCAGGTCGCACATCACGCTGGGCGTCGACCGATGGCCGTATATGGAGTAGGTCGTCATCTGCATCTCGGGGAAGGCGCGGCCCATCCCGTCGCAGTCGACGACGGGGAGCCCGGCCGCGGAAGCGGTGATCAGCGGCTCCATCGCGTTCTGCCCGCCGATCTCCTCGCAGGCGACCGCATCGACGGAAATGCCGAGCCGCTCTTCCAGCGCCCGGATGCATCTCAGTCCTTCCTTCCCCTCCTTGATCCGCTCATGCGAGACGAGCGGCGCGCCGATGCCGCCCAGGGAAACGACGACGGCATCGTCGGGAAGCGTCTCGAGCGGCACGATCCGCATCTTGAAGCCCTGCCGCAGCGCCTCGCGGGCGCGCAGCTTGCCGATATAGGGATTGCCACCGCCGCCGGTCCCGAGGATCGCGGCGCCGATCTCAAGCGCATCGATCTTCCGCTCGTCGAGAAGAAAGCCGCTCGTCCGTTCAAGCATGTACGCCATCCATCTCGCCGACCACCTTCACATGGATGCGGGTGGCATTGCCGGGAAGATACGCGAGCGGCACGTCCTCGCGTTCGATGACGGTGATGGTCGCCGGCGCGGCGCCGGAGCGCATCGCCTTCTCGCGCGCTTCCTCCTCCGCCTGTTTCAGGCAGGTCTCGCGGGTGAGCCCGTTGGCGAGCGAGAAGATGCGGTCCACCTCGCCGCTCACCTGCGCGATCGCAGCCCCCACCGCGTTGGCGACGGCGAAGTTCTCCGGACGGATTACGCGCAGGTCGCCGAGCCTCTCCGGCATGAGGATGGAGCCGCCGCCCACCGCGATCACCGGTATCGGCTCAGGCGAGATGCGGCTGCGCTCCACGCCCCGTTCCAGCATCTGAACGATCTCGGCCAGAGCCTCGCCGACGAGTTCGCCGGAAAGCGAGGCGACCGCTGCGGGATTGCCGATCGATGCGCGGCCGGCTGCGACGGCGATATCGGTCGCCGTCAGCGTTCCGCCGCCGAACACCAGCGCCTCCTTCGTGATGCGATAGCCCACGGATTGCGGCCCGACGCTTGTCGCTCCGCCTGTCCCGCGGACGAGCGAGCCACCGCCCAACCCGATGGAGAAGACGTCAGGCATGCGGAAATTAGTGCGTACACCGCCTATATCGACCACCGTCGATGCCTGGCGCGGGAAGCCGCGCTGGATAGCCCCTATGTCCGTGGTCGTACCGCCGATATCGACCACGATGGCATCGCTTTCCCCTGTGAGGAAGGCTGCCCCGCGCATCGAATTGGTGGGTCCGGATGCGAAGGTGAGGACCGGGAATTCCCGCACCATTTCGGCGCCCATCAGCGTGCCGTCGTTCTGGGTGATGAAGAAGGGGCAGCTGAGCCCTGCCGCCTGGAGCGCCCTTCCGAAGGCATCGACCGTGCGGCCGCTGAGCTCGAGCAGGCTGGCATTCATGATCGCCGCGCTCTCGCGTTCGAGCAAGCCGATGCGGCCGATATCGCTGGAGACGACCACTCGCAGGCCGGGGCAGCGCTTCATGAGGTGGTCGCGAGCCGCCGTCTCCATGGCCGCGTTGATCGGGCTGAAGACGGAGGTAATCGCTGCGGCCTTCAGTTCCTTGGCGCTTATGTCCGCGGCGATCCGGTCAAGCTCATCGATGTCGAGCGGAGCGATCTCGCGGCCGTCGAATTCATAGCCGCCGCGCACCAGGTAGCGATGCCCGCCGACGGTCTGGCGCAGATCCTCCGGCCAGTCCACCATCGGCGGCAGGCAGGCGGTGGCCGGCAGGCAGAGACGGATCGCCGCCACCGGATTGACGTGCTTGCGCTCGATCACGGCATTGGTGAAATGCGTGGTGCCGATCATCACATGCGTGATCTTCGAGCGCTCCACGGCGGCCTTGGAGATGGCCGCCTCCATCGCCTCGATCACGCCGCTCGTGACATCCTCGGTGGTCGCGGCTTTCACACCGGCAAGGACGGACCGGCCGGCCATGATGACCGCATCCGTGTTCGTCCCTCCGACATCGATTCCCAATCGGTACATCTGTCCTGGTCCCAGTTGCCGCCCTACGCCCAGCGCTTCTCAGCCGGGTCTGTCTCAAAGGGGATGCGATGCTTGATAAGGTTCGAGAGCTGCCGGCACGCCATCACGCATCTCTGCTTCGTCTGCTCGTCCATCAGTTCGCCGTCCTTGAAGTCCGTATCCGACGCATAGACGGCGAGCGGCACGCTGGAGGCGCCGAAAAACCCGAAGAGCGGCCGCATCTGATGCTCCACCATCAGCGCATGGCGCTGGCCGCCGCCTGTGGCGGCGATCAGGACCGGCCTTTCCATAAGGCTGTTGGGGTCGAGAAGGTCGATCAGGTGCTTGAAGAGGCCACCATAGGAGCCTTTATAGACCGGGCTGGCGACGACCAGCCCGTCGGCGGACTCGATATCCTGCAGTATCCGCTGGAGTTTCGGCGATGCATCCGAGCGGAAGAGGCAGGTGCCGAGATCCGGCATGAGATCGAGCACGTCGTAGACGGCGTTTGCGCCGCCGCATTGACGCGCCGTTTCGGCGACAAGGCTGGTTACGAGCGCCCGTGTCTTGGAAGGCCGGCGTATGTTTCCCGCCAGACCGATGATCTTTCTTGTCAAACCGCTTTTCCTTCAAACTCTTGGGAGACGCGTTTGGCGTGATGGAGAATCCATCACCCGAGGAGAATGCGTCGGGTCCCCGCCCTATTCTGCCGCATCGGGCTTTGCGTTTCGGCCATCGCGGGCGAGCGCGTGGCGCGTATGCGGCCACGACAAGCCCAGATGCTCACGCAGCGTGCTGCCTTCGTACTCCCTGCGGAAAAGACCCCGCCGCTGAAGTTCGGGAATGACGAGATCGACGAAATCGGAGAGGCTGCCCGGCAGCGCCTGCGGCATGATATTGAAGCCGTCGGCAGCTTCGGAGGTGAACCATTCCTCCATCTGGTCGGCGATCTCCTTCGCCGTGCCGATGACGAGATTGTGCCCGCGCGTCCCGGCGATCCGCGTATAGAGCTGGCGGATCGTCATGTTCTCTCGCGCGGCCGTGTCCTTCAGCACCTTCAGCCGGCCCTTGCCGGTGTTGTTGTCCGGCAGGTCCGGGAAGGGGCCGTCGACCGGATACCCGGAAAGGTCGTGGCCGGCCATGGACGACAGGAGGCCGAGGCCGACAACAGGATCGATGAGATCCTGCAGTTCCTGGAACTTCGCCTGCGCTTCTTCCCGCGTGCGGCCGACGACCGGGGAAAGGCCGGGCATGATCTTCAGATCGTCGGGCGAGCGGCCCACCTTCCGCACGCGCTCCTTCAGCTCTTTGTAAAAGGCGATTCCGTCGGAGAGAGCCGGCTGCGCGGTGAAGACCACGTCGGCGCACCAGGCGGCGAGATCCATGCCCGCTTCGGAGGAGCCCGCCTGCACGATGATGGGGCGGCCCTGCGGCGTGCGCGGCACGTTGAGCGGCCCGCGGACGGTGAACCGTTCGCCCTTATGGTTGAGCATATGGAGCTTTTGCGGGTCGAAGAAGCGCCCTCCCTCCTTGTCGAGGATCAGCGCGTCATCTTCCCAGCTGTCCCACAGGCCGATGACGATCTCGGCAAATTCGCGCGCCCGCGCATAGCGGTCGGCATGCGCCAGGTGGACGTCGAAGCCGAAATTGTAGGCCTCGGCCTCGTTGGCCGAGGTGACGAGATTCCAGCCCGCCCTGCCCCCGCTCAGATGGTCGAGGGAAGCATATTTCCGCGCCACGTTGTAAGGCTCGTTGAAGGTCGCAGTGGCCGTCGCCACCAGCCCGATCCGCTCCGTGACCGCCGCGAGCGCCGAAAGCAGCGTGATCGGCTCGAAATAGGCGGCGCGTGACGAGCGCCCGTCGGACTCAAGCTCCCGGTCCCAGATACCCGCATTGTCGGCGAGGAACATCATGTCGAACTTGCCGCGCTCGGCGATCTTCACCACCCGGATGTATTCCTGGAGGTCGATGCCGGCGTCCGCCTTCACGTCGGGATGACGCCAGGCGGCGATATGCTGGCCGGTCGCGGTCAGGAACGCCCCAAGCTTGATCTGTGCGCCCGCTTTCCTCATGACACCTCCCTGGGTGGACCTTTCGAAGCTGCCGAAGCGTAGATGAAAGCCACCTGCCGCAAAATACGTGCCGGCACGTAGGAGGCGAAGAACAAGCTAGCCCGGGTTCTCGATCATGGCGCGGCGGATGAGCTGCATCGCCGTCGTCGCGTTGTACTTGGCCATGGCGCGGGAACGGTGGATCTCGACAGTGCGGTGGCTGATGCCGAGCTGCTTGGCGATTTCCTTGTTGGAACGGCCTTCCAGCACGAGCGAAAGCACTTCCTGTTCGCGGCCGGTGAGCGGCTCTTCCGGCCGCGGCAGGCGCTTCACCAGGTCGAGCTCGCTCGCCTGTGCAAAGCCGTGATGGGCGGTGCTTCCCATCTCCATGAGCCGAAGGTGGAACGCCCCGGCGATGACGCGCCGGGCCGTGACCACCGGCTTGTGCGATTCGCGCGCCAGTTGCTGGGCCATCTCCTTCGTGTAGCCGACCGAATGCATAAGGATGAAATCGACGTCCTTGAGCAGGAGCGCGGTCTCGTCGATGCGGTTTGCCTCGCCGGAATAGGCCACGGTCTGGTAGTTCTGGATGAGGATGCCGTAGTCATGGAGCGTCACCGGATCGGAGGCCTGTTTCCGCAGGGGAAAAACGATGCCGAGCTGCGCCGTGCCGAGGATGAAGGAGGCAATCCACTCATCCACCGCCAACTGGCCGTGAATGAGCGGCGTGACTGTCTCGAACTTGCGGAAGATGCCGCTGGCGAGCAGCACGAGCAGATCGTGCCCCAGCCGGTCGACCTGCGCGATCACGATATCCAGCCGCCTGTGGATGAAATCCGATGAGACGACGACCTGTTCGCCGCCGGTAAGCCGCGTCACCAGTGGCGTGTCGCGCGGCGAACGCGGCGGCTCGATTTCATCCTCGGCAAGGCCGTCCAGCGCCCCGATTTCCGTGTAGTCGATTGGTTCGCGGATATGCTCCAGCACTTCCGAAATGAGCTCCGGACGCGGTGACTGGCCGAGCGTTATGAAGCAAACCCGCTTTTTCATACCAGGCAATCACACGACATCTTGGACCGGACGCTCCATTTAGCCTCTTTTGGCATCATTGTTTTCGGCCGAGTATAGACATTGCCTGGGCCCCGTCCATCGTGCCAACGAATGCCGGTTGTAAGTGCTGCCACGTATTCTTCGACCCGCACCGGCTTGATAAGTTTGCAGGATCGAGGCACGTGCCCTGGAGAACGGTCGCGCCCGACAAAGCCATAAAGGGCAGCCGGATGCGGTGCCTCTCGTTGAGGCGAGACTTGCTTCCGTTCATGCTGGCGATTTGAGCTTGAGAAGGGGAACAGGAATGTCAAATTTCACGCTTACGCGCAGACATCTTCTGGCGACCACCGCCTCGGCCGGCTTGGCGCTTGGCCTGGGACCGATCATGCCAGCCGCCGCGGCGGCGGAAAAGCGCACGCTGCGGCTTGCCGACGGCAATATCGGCCAAGCGGACCCGCATAAGCCCGTCGATTTTCCCGGCTCCATCCTCATGTTCAATCTCTACGACTTCCTCGTGCGGCCGCTGCCGCGCGGTGAGCTGGAACCCTCGGTCGCGCAATCGTGGGAGATCTCAGAGGACGGCAAGACCTATACCTTCACCATTCGCGACGGCATCAAATTCCACGACGGCTCGACGCTGACGGCGGAGGATGTCGTCTTCTCCGCCAACCGCATGATCACGATGAAACGCGGCTATGCATTCCTGTTCTCGGCAGTGGAATCGGTCGAGCAGGAGGGCAACAAGGCTGTCTTCAAGCTCAAGGAGCCGTTCTCGCCTTTCCTCGCCGCCCTGGTGCGCCTTGCCATCGTCAATAAGAAACTCGTCATGGCCAATCTGAAGGATGGCGAGTTCGGCGAATTCAAGGACTATGGCGGGGCGTTCCTGAGCAGCGCCGACGCCGGCAGCGGCCCCTACAGGATCGTCACGCACGACTCGCAGAGCGAGACCGTGATGGAGATTTATCCTGACTATTTCGCGGGCTTCGCTTCCAATCCGCCGGAGGTTATCCGCTCGAAATTCAGCGTCGAGGCGGTTGCCGTGCGGCAGCTCATGCCGCGCCGCGAGATCGACCTCACACGCCTTCCGCTGCCGCCCGAGATCGTGCTGGCGCTGTCGAAGTCCGAGGGAATATCCATCGGCCAGGACCGCAAGCCCAGCATCTTCCATTTCAAGATGAACACCCGCAAGGCGCCGCTGGACGACGTCAATGTCCGCAAGGCGATCGCGCTCGCCTTCGACTACGAGCAGCTCTACGGTCTTCTTCAGGTAGCCGGTCAGCAGCAGGGCATTCCGATCCGCGGCCCCATCCCGGCCGACGTGCCGGGCTACGACCCGGACGTACCTCTCTTGAAGCGCGACATCGAGGCCGCCAAGGCCGCCCTTGCGCAGTCCAAATATGCGGGACAGCAGCACGAGTTCGATCTCGTTTGGTTCAAGGGCATGGCGCTGCAGGAAAAGTTCGCGCTGCTTCTGCAGGCCAATTTGGCGGAGCTTGGTATCAAGGTGAACATCACCTCCGCTCCCTGGCCTCAGATCGTCGAGATGGCCACCAGCCCGGAGGCATCGCCCCACCTCGCCTGCGTGGCAACGTCGCTCTCTACCACGGATGTCGATTCCATGCTCTGGGGCGAGTATCACAGCTCGTCAGCCGGCACCTATCTTTCGATGCACTGGCTGCACATGCCGGAGATCGACGCCGCGCTCGAGAAGGGCCGCCAGATCACGGACGCGGCGGAACGGCATGAGCTCTACAAGGAGCTTGCCAAGACCATCGCGGACCAATACCCCTCGGTCTTCATGTATCAGGGAACGGATCTCGTCGCGTTCCAGAACTACCTGAAGGCGCCCGGCTTCGTCGATCCGGCCGCGTCGATCCCGATCATGGCCGGCAATTACCGGTACGACAAGATGACAATGGACGTTTAACGGGTACGGCGTGGGCGCGGCTTCTCCTGCCCACGCCGCCGCGAGTCCACCGATGGGCGGGCCGCCACCTGGAATGGAAGATTGGCCAGACAGTTGAGCATATGCATGGCATGACGAAATTCCTGCTCGGCCGGCTCGTGAGCGGCGTGATCGTCATAGTCGGCGTTTCGATCTTCATGTTCTTTCTAGCCCGCGTCATCCCCGGCGATCCTGCCCGGCTGGCGCTCGGTCCCGAGGCGAGCGCCGCGCAGGTCGAGGCCATGCGCCAGCAGATGGGCTTCCATGAACCTTACGTCGAGCAATATCTGCGCTTTGTCGGCGGCGCGGTGAATTTCGATTTCGGGCGTTCGCTCTATACGGACAATCCGGTCTCGCAGGACATTGCCGCCACCTTTCCGGCCACGCTGGAGCTGGTGATCTTCGCCGGCCTCGCCATGACGCTCATAGGCGGCGCCATGGGCATCGCCAGCGCCCACTTCAAGGACCGCTGGCCCGACAATTCGGCGCGCATCCTCTCGCTGCTCGCGGTCGCCATGCCCAATTTTGTGTGGGCGCTGTTCCTGATGCTGATCCTGTCCTTCTGGCTCGGCGTCCTGCCGCTTACCGGGCGGCTGTCCGAAAGCCTGGCCGCTCCCCCCGCCTTCACCGGCCTCTATACGGTCGACGCCCTCATCGCCGGCGAGTGGCAGGTATTCCTCGATGCGCTCGCGCATATCGTTCTGCCCGCCGTGGCGCTGTCCCTTCCCGGGCTCGCCCAGATATCGCGCCTGACCCGGACCAACATGGTGGACAGCTACGACCGGCCCTTCGTGGAGTTCGCCCGCGCCTACGGCTTTCCCGAGCGCTCCATCGCGCTCAAATGGGCGCTGCGCCCGGCCATCATCCCGACGCTGATGATTCTCGGCATGCAGATCGTCGCCCTGCTCGGCAACGCCTTCATCGTCGAGACGATCTTCCACTGGCCGGGCATGGCGAAATACGGCGTCAACGCCATCGTTCGCAAGGACCTCAACGCCATGGTGGCGGTCGTCATGTTCATTTCGGTCTTCTTCGTCCTGATCAACATGCTCATCGACACCCTTGTCTCCTTCATCGACCCGAAGATCAGGTTGAAGGCGTGATGCAGCCAAATCCGAAATGGCGCGCGTGGCGCCGCTTTGCCCGCAACCGCCTGTCGGTCCTCGGCATGGTGCTGATCCTCCTCGTCATCTTCAGCGCCGTCTTCGCGCCTTTCATCGCGCCTTACCCGGAGCATGCGGGCGTAGTGGTGAATTTCGCCGACGCCAACAAGCCGCCGAGCGCCCAATACTGGCTCGGCACCGACAGTGTGGGCAGGGACGTGCTGAGCCGCATCATCTTCGGCTTCCGCAATTCGCTGATTCTGGGCCTGGCTGTCGTCTCATTGGCGATCTCCGTCGGGACCATCGTCGGAATCACCGCCGTCTATCTCGGCGGCAAGGTGGAAATCGTGCTGATGCGCATCACCGACGTTTTCCTCGCCATTCCCTCGCTCGTTCTCGCTATGGCCATCCTCGGCATTGCAAGGCCCTCGCAGATGCTCGCCATGATCGCCATGGCCGTCGCCTGGTGGCCGTGGCATGCGCGGCTCGTCTACGGCATCGTCCGCTCGCTCAAGCACGAGGGGTTCGTCACCGCCGCGGAAGTCGTCGGCGCCTCGCGCATAAGGGTCATGTTCGGCGAGCTTCTGCCCAATTGCGCGCCCAACCTGCTCACCAAGGCGAGCCTCGACATGGGCTTCGTCATTCTGCTCGGCGCGAGCCTGAGCTTCCTCGGCATGGGGGCTCCGCCGCCCACGCCGGACCTCGGCACGATGGTCTCGGAAGGGTCCCAGTATCTCCCGGACATTTGGTGGCTCTCGGTGACGGCGGGGCTTGCGATCTTCATCGTCGTCCTCGGCTTCAATCTCGTCGCCGACGGCTTGCGCGACCTCTTCGATATTGTTGGGTAGGCATGCACGAACTTCTTCACATCAGCAACCTAAACCTGACCTTCGAGACCCATGACGGGCCAGTCCATGTGTTGCATGGCGTCGATCTTTCGGTGGGCGCGGGCGAGCGCGTGGCGTTGGTGGGGGAATCGGGTAGCGGCAAGTCCGTGACGGCACGTGCGATCATGGGGCTCCTGCCCGACCGGCGCGTGCGAATCGCGGGCCGCATCGGCTTCGAGGGCGCCGATATCCTGCGCGAGCCCCCTGCCCGCACCAAGGCGCGGCGCGGCCGCGACATCACCATGATTTTCCAGGACCCGATGGCCGCCCTCAACCCGGTTTTCAAGATAAGACAGCAATTTACGGCGGTGCTGGATCGTGTCGACCGGCGCCTGACGGGGCAGGAGGCGGAGGAGCACATGCGCGCCGCGCTGCGCGACGTCTCGATCGTCGACCCCGGGCGCGTGCTCGACAGCTACAGCTTTCAACTGAGCGGCGGCCTCAATCAGCGCGTCATGATCGCGATGGCCCTGGCGAGCCGGCCGAAGCTGCTCATCGCCGACGAGCCGGGCACCGCGCTCGATGTCACGGTGCAGCAGCAGACCCTGAACATCATGGGCAACCTGTCGCAAGCCTACGGCACGGCGATCTTGTTCATCTCCCACAATCTCGGCGTCGTTCGCAAATTCGCCGACCGCGTCTGCGTAATGTATGCGGGGCGGATCGTCGAGAGCGCGCCGACGGATGCGCTTTTCGCCGATCCGCGCCATCCCTATACACGCGCCCTGCTCGCCTCGGTGCCGCGGCTTTCCTCGGACCGGTTGCCGGAGCCGATCGAAGGCTCGGTGCCGGACCTCAGCAAGCTTGCCGAAGGCTGCCCCTTCCGTCCGAGATGCCAGCTCTCTCGGCCCGAATGCGACGCTCCGGTGCCGATGCGGCGGGATGCCGGCCGCAGCGTCGCCTGCATCCACGAGGCGAGCGCGGCATGACCGAGCCGCTGCTTGAGATACGCGGAGCCGCGAAGACCTTTCACGTCGGCAGCGCCGAAGTGAAGGCTCTGAAGGGCGTCGATCTCTCAGTCGGCAAGGGCGAGACGGTCGCCATCGTCGGCGAATCCGGATCGGGCAAGACAACGCTCGCCAATCTCGTCCTCGGCATCGAAAAGCCGTCCGCCGGCGAGATCGTCCTGGCGGGCAGGCCATTATCAGGCCGGCGCTCGAAGGCGGACCGCCGGCAGATCGGCCTCGTGCAGCAGAACCCTTATTCCACGCTCAACCCACGCAAATCCATCGGCCAGGCGATCGGATTGCCGCTCTCGGTCCACAATCTCTGCCGCCGCTCCGAACGGCGCCGGCGGATCGGCGAACTTCTGGAGAAGGTGGGCCTACATCCCGACCTGCAGGACCGTCGGCCGCTTGCGCTTTCGGGCGGGCAACGGCAGCGTGTGGCCATCGCCCGCGCTCTCGCCACGGATCCGGAGCTGTTGGTGCTCGACGAGCCCACCTCCTCGCTCGACGTCTCCGTGCAGGCGCATATCCTGCGGCTTCTGAAGGAGCTGCAGGAGGAGCTCGGCCTCACCTATCTCTTCATCACCCACGATCTCAGCGTCGTGCGCGTGCTCGCCAGCCGGGTGATCGTGATGTATCGCGGCCTCGTGGTGGAAGAAGGCGCCGTGGCGGAGGTGTTTTCGCAGCCGCGCCACCGCTATACCCAGCAGCTCCTGGCCTCCATCCCCACCATTTCGGCGGAGGACGACCGCCTGAAGCCCGACTGGCCGTGGGAGGCCGACGTGGACAGCATGGAAATCGTGGAGGCCGGCTGCCCGTTCCGCCCGCGCTGCCCGTTCGCGCTTCCCGCCTGCGCCGACGGGACACCGGTCCTGGCTGGTCCCGCGCATCACCTCCACGCCTGCCTAAACCCAAACGGCGCCAAAACACGCAAATCGAGCCTGGAGCTAATGGCCGGCCAATGAAGAAGCATCTGCTAAAAGATATGAGTTTCGTGGAATTCCGCGAGCGCATGGCGGAGGATCCGGTCATTCTCATTCCCCTCGGCAGCCAGGAGGAACAGGGGCCGCACGCGCCCATGGGCGACTTCATGCTGTCGGAGCGCCTTGCGGCCGCGGTCGCCGAACGCTCCGGAGCGATTGCCGCCCCCACCATTCCCTTCGGCTATGCCGATGTCTTCCGCGGCATGGCCGGCGGCATCCAGCTCCGGCCATCGACCTTCTGCGCGCTCCTCGAGGACACGATCAGCGCCTTCCTTGACCATGGCCTGCGGCGCATCGTTCTGTTCAACGGCCATACGGGCAATGCCGGCCTGATCGACCAGACCGTGCGCGAACTGAAGATCCGCACCGGCCTGATCGTGCCCTCCATCAACATCTGGAAGGCCATACCGCACGAGCTCTGGACGCGGCTGCACGGCGATCTTGCCGAGCGCGCCGGCGGCCACGGCGCCGACCCGATCACCTCGGTCTACTGGCATTATTTTCCCGAGCTGATGCGGCCCGATCTTCAACAGACGAGCGAAGCCATGAAAGCGTTCGGCCAGGAGACGGTCGGCCTGTCGGCGATATCCTTCCAGGAGTGCGAGGTGGCCGTTCCGCTCGATGCTCTGGATGTCAATCCGCACGGCCTGATTGGCGGCAACTCGCGGCTGTCCAATGCCGAGATCGGAGCGGCCTTTGCAGAGCACATCATCTCCTTCGCCGCGGATTTCATAAAATATTTCCGCAGCTGCGATCCTGCCGATCTTCGTTCTGCCCCCAGCGTTTTGCCCGACTGAGGGCGTCAGCCGCCCGCACTCCCTCCTAACAGGATTTCCCGACGCAGCGAAAGTAGCGCTGCCTGGATGGCCGTGCATCCGAGTCGGGCGGCGTGTGTTGAGCGTCCTTCGTTCGGACTATGCTCCAGGCGATGGATTTAGTATCAGAGCGTAATGAATGTATTCGGAACCAATGTCGATCACGGCCAGCGCTTCAACCGGCGCCTCGTGCTCGATATCATTCGGCTCCACGGTCCCCTGTCTCGGGCGGAGATCGCCCGGCGGACGGGTCTTGCACCACAGACGATCTCGAACATCGTCGACATGCTGCTCGATTCAGGTCTTGTGATGGCCCAGGGGCGGCGGACGGGTGGCCGGGGCCAGCCGCCTGTCGATCTCGTGATCAACCCGGAAGGCGGCTTCACGGTCGGCGTTTCCTTCGACCATCGTGATCTCGTAGCAGTGATCGTCGATCTTTCCGGGCGGATCAAAGGGCAGATGCAGGCCAAATTGAGCTCGGCTCCGCCGGAGGTCGTGCTGCCGACGATCGAGGCTACCGTGCGTAGCCTGATCTTCGCGAGCCGGATCAGCAGCGACCGGGTTTGGGGCGTGGGCGTGGTGACACCTTCGGTGTTCGTGAACGGCACCCTCGTCCCCCTAGGCCCAACAGTGGTTTCGGCATGGGAGAATTTTCCGTTGCGGCAGCGGCTGGAGTCGCGCCTGGAACTTGCTGTCCATGTGGACAATGACGCAACGGCGGCGGCCGTCGGCGAGAAGCTTTATGGCGTCGGCCGCAGCCTCAGCGACTTCTTCTACATCTTCATCGGCGCGGGCATCGGCTCCGGCATCATCGCTGGGGGCCGTCCAATGCGTGGCGGCCATGGCAATGCCGGCGAAATCGGCCATGTGGTAACGACCACCGGCGGCCGCCCCTGCTCCTGCGGCAATCAGGGCTGCCTTGAGCGCTATGTTGCGCTCACATCGGCCCAGAGCGCCATTACCGGACGACCGGAGGGAAGCGAGGAGGTCGACGTTCCGCTGCTGCTGCAGGCGCTCGAACGCGGCGACCCGAAGCTCAAGGCCTGGCTCCAGGAGGCGGCGAGCCAGCTGCGCACGGCGATCGTAACTGTCGAAAACCTGCTCGACCCACAGGCTGTCGTGATCGGGGGCAGCGTTCCCGAACCGCTGCTCAATGCGCTCATCGAGCTCACCATGCCGCTTCCACGGACACTCACCAGCAGGCACGGCGAGCAGCAGCCGCGCCTGATCAAGGCGCAATCCGGCTTCGAAGCTCCAGCTCTCGGCGCCGCCGCGCTCGCAGCATTCGAGAACATCGCCCCGGATTTCTCGATCCTCTTCAAACGCGACCAGTTGACGGGCACGAACGCGTGACGATGTTCAGCGCTGGGCGGTAGCCGCTGCTCGATTGAACCCGGCAGCGTGCGCCGCGGCCCCAATCATCCCGGCGCGATTGCCGAAATCAGCGCGGCAGACCACCAGCCCCTCGAGAAGCAGCGGCCATGTGAAGACGGGCAGGTGCCGCCGCACGGGCTCGAGCAGCATTTCGCCCGCGGCTGATACGCCGCCGCCAATGATACACGCCTCAAGATTCACCGCATTTGCGATAAGACCGATCGCCTGGGCGAGCCGCAGCGCGACCGCGTCGACGGCGCGGCGGGCAATCTCGTCCTCCGGCAACCGCTCGAACAAGCTTCGCACGTGGTGGATATGACGATCCCCTCCGAGGGCGCGGTAGATACGGATGAACGATGGAGCGGCGGCGAAGGATTCCAGCGTTCCGGGCAGGCCACGCCCATTCCTAGGACCGTCCTTGTCGAGCACCATCGCACCGAACTCAGGCGGCTCACCGTTAGGGCCGAGCTTCGGGCGTCCATCCACCACAACGCAGCCGCCGATCCCCGTACCGATCGTGATCACAGCGAAGGTTTTGCGGCCTCTGCCGGCGCCGAATTGCAGTTCCGCCATCGCCGCCGCGACGCCGTCGTTCATCACCGTGACCGGAAGATCGAGGCGCTCGCGCAGGGAGGTGACGATCCCGCGCCCGGCAAACAGCGGGATGTTCCCGCCGCCATCGCGCAAAGATCCGGTCCGCGGATCGGGAAAACCTGGCATGGCAAGCCCTACGGCCAACGGCCGGCCGGATTCACCGGCGATCTCCTTGATCGCAGCGCAAACCGCATGGCAGAGCATTTCGTAATCGGGGAGGCTCTTCATGACGACCGCGCGCTCGGCAAGAACGTGGTCGCGGCCGTCCGTTGCGCCGATCTTGATGGAACTGCCGCCGATATCGATGCCGATGAACACGGAATGCTCCCGAACCTAGTTGAGCTTGATCGCAAGCGCCCTGGAAAGGTCGGGATAGCGCATCGTGTCCGGCGACATGCCGCGCCTTGTCGCGAGCTCAAAGGCGAGCCATTGCGCCGGGGCGATCGCGTAGACCGGCTGCAGATCGGCCGGACAAGTGATGATCCCTTCCGGCCAGTCGAACGGTGAAGGCTCCCGCCCTAGATTGACGAGCAGGGCGCGCACGCCGCGCTCCCGCATCACCTCGGCCGCGTGGCGCGCTGTCCGCCCCTCCGCCTCGCCTGCGACAATGAAGATCGCGAGGCTCAGGGGTCCCAACCCATGCAACCGGCCGTGCAATGTTTCCTCTATAGGAAAGGCAGCCGTCGGGAGCCCGGCCACTTCTGCGACCTTCAGCGATGATTCGAGCGCTGTCGCGTAATGAGCGCCGCTGCCCGCAAAAAGCAGGAAATCGAGGCCATCCGCCTCCTCCGCGAGCCTTGCCGCAGCGTTCCGGGAGCGCGCCAGGAATTCCCGGTAATCCTCCGGCCGGAACGCCTGCATGGCGGCGCGGCGCGGTGAAAGCCCCAGCAAGGCAGCGACTGAGCCCGCATAGCCCTTGGTTTTCGGCCCGATGGTCTCGCCCGCCGCGGGGATGAAAAGCGTGGGAAGGCTGAGACGGGCAATGGGACTCTCCCTTTCTGCCGTTAGAACCAACACGTCGAGCCCGCTTTCTGCGGCGCGTCGCGCAGCCACCACGCTTGTCGCACTGGTCCCGATTTGGGAGAGCACGATCGCTGCACTACCCTCCGGCAGCCCGCGGGACAGTCGCTCGATGAACTCGGTGGGGCCGATCACATGGGGCATAGTCGATGCGCTCTCGAAACGGCCTTGCACGGCCAGCAACGCGTGGCGGGAGCTGCCGGAACCCACCAGGAAGAGATGCACCGCCGAACGTTCCTTCCAGGGCGGCCGGCAATCAAGGCCCGCCTGCAATGCCTCCGAGACCACCTGCGGCTGCTCGGCAATGAAGGCTTCCATTTTGGTCGGCATCGCCATTCCTATAAACTTATCTGATGGAATTAATCTTTCGCGCGTTGCGCTCGCCATCCGGCGCCTATGGCTGGAACGATGATATTTCAACGCATAAGAGCCAGATTATTCATTTCCAGACCGCCATTCTCTTGCAAGACGACATATCCCATGATTTAATCCATTGACAAGAATTAAATCGCAGGCCGGACGGCACGGACGGCAGCGATCATCGAGCGCTTGGGCTCGGCGTTCGACACGAGCTCTCCCCGTGCGCTTGAGCTTCATAGGAGGGGAATCATGAAGCACCTTCTCGCAACCGCCGCATTGACCAGCATTCTGGCGCTTGCTTCCTTCGGCTCCTGGGCGCAGGGCGAGCCGCCCAAGCCGGAATATCTTGTCGTCAACCATTCCGGTGGCGTGGAGGGCGAAATCCTTCGCAAGGCCTTCTTCAACACCTTCGAGGATGAAACCGGCATCAAGATCCGCGACGTGAACCAGGAAGGGTTCGGCAAGCTGCAGGCGATGATCGAAACCGGCAATATCGAATATGACGTGACGAGCTTCGGCATCTACGATGCGCTGCGGGCCTGCGAACTCGGCTTTCTGGAGCCGATCGCCCCCGAGATCGTCGACCGAACCGATTTCGTCGACCACGCCAAGCTGCCCTGCGTCTTCTCCTATACAGTGGCGACCACCGCCAAGGCCTATCTCGAAGAAACCTTTCCCAATGGCGGGCCCAAGACCTGGGCAGATTTCTGGGACGTGGAAAAATTCCCTGGGCCGCGCGGCATGCTGAACGAGCCTTTCGACAATCTGGAATTCGCACTTATGGCGGACGGAGTGTCTCCCGACCAGCTATACCCCCTCGACCTCGACCGCGCCTTCCGCAAGCTCGACGAGATCTATCCGAATGTCGGCGTATGGTGGAGCTCTGGCGCGCAATCGGCGCAGATCCTGATCGACAAGGAGGTTGCGGTCTCGACCGGTTGGAACGGCCGCTTCTATGCAGCGATCCAGAAGGGGGCACCGCTCAAGATCGAGTTCACGCAGGCCATGATCAACGGCGGCGCGTGGGGCATTCCCAAAGGAGCCAATAACGCGTATTGGGCCCAGCATCTGCTTGCCGTGATGGCGAGGCCGCAGAACCAAGCGATCATGTCCGAGGCCTTCGGTTACTCGGGAACGAACAAGAAGTCGATCGACCATGTGCGCGACGACATCAAGCCGCTCCTGCCGGGCCATCCGAACAATTCCGCCACCCTCGTGCAGACCAATCTCGAATGGTGGCGCGACCACAGCGAGGAAGTCGTCGAGCGCTGGAATGCCTGGATGCTGAGCAAGCAATAATAACGGAGAGGGGCGGAGCCGGCATGACCGTAGCTATCGAAGGCCTCGCTGCCAGCAGTGCGCGTGACACATCCTTGCGCATTCTGGACGTCTCCAAGAGCTTTGGCTCCGCCTTGGTTCTCGAGGATATCTCGCTCGACGTCGCGTCTGGCGAGTTCCTCACCATCCTCGGCGCGAGCGGCTCAGGCAAGACGACGCTTCTCAAGATCATCGCCGGCTTCGAGGATGTCGACCGGGGCCGCGTGCTCGTGAGCGGGGTGGATATAACCGATCTGGCGCCCGCCCGGCGCAACATCGGCATGGTTTTCCAGAACTATGCACTGTTTCCGCATATGACGGTGGCCGAGAACATCGCGTTTCCCCTGGAAATGCGAAAGCGCGGGCGGGACGAGATCAGCCAGCGTGTCGCCGAGGTGCTGCGGCTGGTGGAGCTCGAGGAATTTTCCACGAGGCGCCCAAGGCAGCTTTCGGGCGGTCAGCAGCAACGCGTGGCTCTCGCCCGCGCCATCGTCTTCAATCCCGATATCCTGCTCCTAGACGAGCCGTTCGGCGCTCTCGACCGAAAGCTGCGCGAGACCATGCAGCTCGAAGTGCGCCGCCTGCAGCAGAAGCTGAAGCTCACCACGATCTTCATCACCCATGATCAGGAGGAGGCGCTGATCATGTCCGACCGCATCGCCGTGTTCGGCAAGGGCACGGTGGAGCAGGTGGGCACGCCGCGGGAGATCTACGATCGGCCAACGAACGCCGCCGTCGCCGATTTCATCGGAGAATCCAACCTTCTAGACTGCCGTATCGAGACGAGCGGCAGCCGGCATTGGCTGAAGCTACCCTTTGACCACGCCATTCCGGTCGACGGAGGAAAGGCTGGTGGGGAATTCGGGCCGGGCGCCGTGAAGGTCTTGATCCGCCCGGAAAACCTGCGCCTCGTTGCGCCCGGAGAGGCTGGGACGCCCGCCGGGCGGGTGGACGAGATCGTCTATCTCGGCATGTCCACCAAATACCGAATCGTGCTGCCCGATGGCACATCGCTCCTTGCACGCGCGAGCGACCGGTCCCGCGCCTGGGACCGCGGCGAGACGGTGGGCATCGAGATTTCCATCGACGATTGCCGCCTCGTGCCGGTTCGCGGCTGAACTCAGGGAAAGGCGGGCGAGGTGGCAAGCGAGATTTCCGGTGCCGCAGGGACCTTCGTGGGGAATGCCCGCCGCTTCCGCCCGCGCCGCTTCGCCGGCCTGCTGCTCGCCGCTCCCGCGATCGCCTATCTCGCGCTCTTCTTCGTCCTGCCGATGGCAGAGGTGATCGGCCGCAGCCTCGCCGGCTCTCCCCTCACCTCCTACGAGAAGGTGCTGACGAACGGACTCTACCGCGGCGTCTTCATCCAGTCGGCCTCGATCGCCCTGCAGGTCACGGTAATCGACCTTATCATCGCCTACCCGCTCGCCTTCTACGTCACGACACTATCGCGGCGGGCGCGGCTCGTGGCGTTCTTCTTCATACTCCTCCCCTTCTGGTCGAGCCAACTCGTCAGGACCTATGCCTGGACGATCATTCTCGGCCGCAACGGCCTCATCAATCAGCTCGTGCTCGCGCTGGGCCTCGTCGAGGAGCCGCTTACCCTGCTCAACACGCGCTTTGCCGTACTCCTCGGCTCAGCGCATGTGATGCTGCCTTTCATGGTGCTGCCGCTCTATGCGAGCATGGCCAAGATAGACGGTGACCTTCTCAAGGCCGCCTCCCTCTTCGGCGCCAATGGCTGGAACATCTTCCGGCGGGTGCACTTGCCGCTCTGCCGCAGCGGCATCGCGGCGGGCGCCACGCTCGTCTTCATCCTCACGCTTGGTTCCTTTACCACGGCCGCCGTGCTGGGCGGCGGACGCGTGATGATGATCGCGCTCCTGATCGAGCAGCAGGTGCGCACCGTGGTGAACTGGACGATGGCGAGCGCACTCGCAACCGTGCTACTCGCCGTTACGATCATGCTCTACTGGGCCTGCGACCGCGTGCTGCGCGGACGCGCCGTGGACGAAAGCTGAAGGAGGCCTATATGCGCCGCCGCTTCTCCCCCGGCCGGATCGCCCTGACGCTCTGGGCCTATGCCAGCTTCTTCTTCCTGGTGGCGCCGATGCTCGTCATCGTGCCGCTCTCCTTCACCGACGCCAATTATCTTACCTTTCCGTCGCCCGGCTATTCGTTCAGGTGGTACGAGAAATTCTTCACCGACGGCGCCTGGATCGATGCGACGTTGCTCAGCCTCCGCATCGGGCTGATGGCGACCGCCGCCTCCCTCTTCCTCGGAACGGCTCTCGCCCTGGCGATCGTGCGCGAGAAGGTGCCGGGCGCGGCGCTCATGCAAAAAGCCTTCACCGCCCCGATGATCGTGCCCGTCATCGTCTATTCCGTAGGGATATACTATCTGTTCGCCGGCTGGCGCTTCACCGGCAACGCGACTGCGATCGCGGCCGCCCACACCATCCTCGCGCTCCCCTATGTGGTGATCATCGTCACGGCGGGTCTGCGCGAATTCGACAGCACGCAGGAACTCGCCGCCTACGGCCTCGGCGCGGGGCGATGGGCGACGATCACCCGCATCGTACTGCCGCAGATAGCGCCCAGCATGCTCTCAGCCGCGCTCTTCGCCTTCATCACATCATTCGACGATCTCGTCGTGGCGCTCTTCCTTTCAGGCTTCCAGCCGACCCTGCCGCAGAAAATGTTCGAGAACATCAAGATCGACGTGGATCCCACAATCTCCGCGGTCTCCGTCCTGCAGATCGCGTTTATCGTGCTGATCGGCATCATGGTGCTGTTTTGGAACAGGCGCGTGCCTTAGCCCCTTGCCCTCGGTTGCAAGGGCCGATATTTAAATCTATTCAGTGGATTAATTTTGGAGCAGAGAGCCATGAAGGACACGGCGCGGGTTGTGGTTATCGGCGGCGGCGTGATCGGGTGCAGCGTACTTTACTACCTCACCCGCATGGGCTGGACCGATGTGGTTCTCCTGGAGAAAAACGAGCTCACGGCCGGGGCCACTTGGCATGCGGCCGCGAACACACTGCTTTCGGACGATTCGCCAGCGCTCAACCGCATCAACATGCTGAGCCAGAAGCTCTATCGCGCGTTCGAGCAGGAAGAAGACGAGTCCGTGGGCTTTCATAAGGCGGGCTGCCTCAGGGTCGCCCGCACACCGCAGATGCTGGAGAGGCTGAAGGCCAAGCAGCGGATCGCCCATTATACCGGCATCGATTACGAGATCCTCGGCCGCGAGGGGCTCGGCGAGAGGAATCCGCTTCTCAACCTCGACAAATATATCGGCGCCTCCTGGGCACCTGATGAAGGCTACATGGACCCGAGCCTCGCCACGCACGCGTTCGCGCGGGCCGCCCGCGCAAGGGGGGCGCAGATCTTTCGCCATACTAAGGTCGAGAGCCTAGCACAGCGGCCGAGCGGGGAATGGCTGCTCATCACCGACAAGGGCGAGATCGCCGCCGAGCACGTGATCATCTGCACGGGAATGTGGGCGCCGGAGCTTACCCGCTCTTTCGGCTACGAGTTGCCGATGGTAACCATCGAGCGGCAATATCTCGTGATGGAGGACCTGCCGGAGGAGTACCAGAACCTTGGCTTCGAGATTCCGCTCACCCACGATTTCGCGGCACCCTTCTACGTCCGGCAGTTCGGGCGGGGGCTGGTCGTCGGCGTCCATGACCAGCATACGGTCTATTGCTTCGAGAACGGCATTCCGCCCACCTTCGGCCAGGAGCTATTTCCGATCGACCTCGACCGCGTGTCGATCAGCCTCAACGAGGCGCTGTCGAGCGTGCCGGTGCTGGAGCGGATGGGCGTGCGCAGCGAGGTTTGCGGCCCGACGAGCCGTACGCCGGACTTGAATGGCATGCTGGGCCCCCTCGCCGGCTTCCGCAATCTCCACGTGGCCGTTGCCTGGGCGAGCGGCATCACCCAGGGCGCGGCCATCGGCTTCCTCGCCGCGGAATGGATCGTCGAGGGGGAGCCCAGCCTCGACACGTCCCCCATCGACGTGAGCCGCTTCGGGCCCTATGCCAACAAGCGCTATGTGCGCGCGGTTCTGGAGAAAGGCCACAATTTCGGCACGACCGACACCAACACGGCGGCCGAGCGCCAGGCGGGCCGCCCGGGCCGCGTCGGGCCGCTCTACCATGCCCACAAGGCGAAAGGCGCCCACTTCGGCGTGCGCCTTGGCTGGGAGGTACCGCTATGGTTTCCGGACAACGCCGACGCCGGTGCGGAGGGCGACGCGCAGGAATGGAGCGCGATCGCCAATGAGGCGCGCCGGCTGCTTGGCGGCGTGGGGCTTTGCGACCTCACGGGGTCAGCAAAATTTGAGGTCGCGGGTCCGGGCGCAGCCGCGTGGCTTGAGCGGCTCTCCAGCGGCGGGTTGCCGGAAACCGGCGCCGCTGCGACAGCAGCTTTCCTCAACCATCGCGGCGCCATCGCGGCGGTGGTCACGATCGGCCGGATCGCCAGGGACTCGTTCTTCCTGACCGCGCCGGGCCGAATGGAGCGGCGCTGCCATGCCTGGCTGAGCCAGGCGCTTCCCCCCGGCGGCTCGGTTGAGCTGCGAAACGTGTCCGCCTCCAGCGCCGCCCTGCTCGTGGCGGGTGCAAAGGCTCTTGAACTTGCCGCCACCCTTTCCGGAAGCGACTTCTCCACACCCGACCGCATCGTCGAGACGGAGGTTGCCTTCACGGCAGCGCGCGTGCTTGTGCGTGAAACCTACGGCTTCCCGATGCTCGAAGTCCACATGCCGGCCGAATATTTGGTCGGCATCCACGAGCGCTTTCATGCATTCGGTCGTGAACTCGACGTGTTCGATTTCGGCCTTGCCGCACTCGATGTTCACCGCCTGCAAGCGGGTCTGCCCGAATGGGGCACGGATTTTGGACCGGCATCCCTGCCGGAAGAGGCGGGCCTCGCGCCCCGTGCCTCGGGGCAAGCGGCGAACGAGCTCATCGCAGCGCCGGAGGAACTCGGATTCTTCTGCGGCGCGCCGGGCTCGGTATCGGCCCGGGCGGGGGATTTCCTCTACAGCGGCGGCCGACCGGTGGCTATTGTCCGCAGCACCGGCCCAAACCTTTCGGACGGCCGCCCAATGGCATTTGCCTCCGTGCTGAAAAGCGCGCCCGCGTCGGGACAAGGCTTCGCCTGGGTGACACGAGCTGGCACGATAACTGCCGAGCGAATGGTGATTTAAGCTGGTTCGAGACGGCCCGGACGCCTATACGGAGGTGGCGGCGACGTGGACCCTGCCACGTTTATGCCCGGCAAACATCGTGATCTGCCGCTGCCACCCGTCAGAAAAACTCCCTTTACTGTGAGCCTACGCGCTGAGCGCGGCCAGTACACGCGCCGGCGTCAACAGGTATCGCCGAATCCTTCCGCCGCATCGAAGAACGCGTTGCCGATCGCCGCAACGACTGCCGGCGTGACATCTTCGCCTGCCCTGGTGCTCTGTTCGTTCAGCTGCTGCACGACGATCGGCGTGACAGCCGGATATTCGGCGTGGCGCAGCGTTTGATATAAAGCCCAATCGAAACTCGTGACGTTCGTCTGGTTGAACTTCACTTCCTCGCAGAGCGCAAGGCTTGCTCCGTGACACGTGCCGAGCGCGATGCCGCGGCCGGTCACGACGTCCGCATTCGAGAGTTGGGACGCGGCAACACGCGGCGTCCACTTCGCCGCGTATTGCCGCCTTGAGCACGTCGAGCCAGCGCGAATGCGAAATGTTGCGTTTGCGGAACTCGTACGGATCCACCTAGGCCGCGTAGGCCAGCTCGTCCATGGTCTTCGAACGCGAAGTAGGTCGACGGATTCATCGGCGCGCGCAGCGGACCGGTGCGGATGTAGCCGTAGCCCTCCACACGACGGTTCACGAGCCGCAAACTCGGTATCTCGAACATCTCGATCTGTGACGTATGAACGGAAAAAAGTCCGGCTCTGTTTGGGTTTGAGCCCGGATGAACTCCCTTGGGGAGCGCATCCTGAGGACTGAGTGAGAATGAATCTCGTTGTAGTCATCGATCCATCCGGCGATCTGCCGTAGCACCGTGGTGGCGTCCGGCAAAGGGTTGCCGTCATGGACGCGGCCCTCGCACCGGCCGGTATGGTGTTCCAGCACGAGCGTCGCCTGCTGCATGATCCTGTGCACCCGCTTGCGGTTGACGGCAGGCAGTTCCTCTACCGCCAGTTCGCGGTTCACCAGCGCGGTAATGCGGCGATAGCCATAGGTCGGCCGCTCGTCCACGAAGCGGCGAATGAGCGGCAGTAGCTTCTCGTCCTCGGTCTTGGTGTAGGAACCGCGGGCTTTCCTCCGTCCGCTTGTTCCTGTCGATCAGGTTGGAGCGGGAGACCTGGAGTGCTTCGGCTACCCGCTTCATCGGGAACTCCCCTCGGCGGCAACAGCGGCCGCAAGCCAGCGCCTCATGGAGCACGGTCTTGCCGCGCAGGCGCTCCAACTCGAGCAACTCGACGACATCGTAGAAGGCGGATGTCGCCGCGAACATGGCAATTGCCGTCTCCCGGCATCTCAACCTGACGACGTTTCCAGCCTCCTAAGCCAATCAAGCGCAGAGATGCGTCTTAGCGTTGGACCTGATGAAAGTCGCGGGTCGCGATTTCATGTCCTCTCGCTCCAGAGCCTTTTCGCCAGCGCGTAAGCATCGTCCCACGCCATCCCTTTCCCTTCCAGCAAGCAGAGCGCGATGGCCGTCGTCGTCACCACAACATCAACGGCATGTTCGTCCCGCGCAGCCCCCTCCCAAACGGCGCTCCAGAACTCCATGGTGTTCATGCCTGTTCTGGCGCGGTGCGGCTCCTGCCGTGCCGCAGACTTGACGATGCTCTCCTCCGGTTCCCCATCAAAAAGGTGGACCAAGGGCATCGCACGGGGCGGCATGGCCTGCGCGACGTCACGGCTGTTGGAGATGATTGTCAGATCCTGCCAGCCGAGAAGCGCGGCGGCGTCCCGCATGATCTCCCGATAGGAGTGGCCCGGGACGCCCAACAGGCTCGCCGACGCTCCCAGAGGATTGAGGAGATGGACGAGAAGGTTCAGCGGGGAACGCATCTCGAACAGCGCATAGAGTTGCATAAGCGCCCGCAACTGCACGGAAATGGAGCCAAGTGGCAGGAACGCGATCCGGTCGGTCTCAAGGCGGGACCGGGCCTCGCCAACCGAGCCGCAGACCCTGATCCCGAGATATGCCAAGGCCGTATCGAGATAGGCTTCCCGGCCATCCAGGCCGTGCAGCAGGACCCTCTTGCCTGCATTCGCCAGGAGCTTGGCGGAGAACAGGAACCAAGGGGCGCTGCCGCGCCGCGGCGACAGATAGGCCGGCCAGTCTAGGTCAGCAGCCGCCGATCCGGGCGGCTGGAGCCCTGCCATTTGCCGTGCGGCGCGCACCAGCCCCGCGAGCTCCGGAGCGACGATCCCGCGATATTGCAGGGCGACGAAGAGCGCGCCGATCTGGATCGGATCCGCCTCGCCCGCAAGGACGATCGACATGGCCTCCTCGGCTTCCTCCATCGTCAGCGGGCGGGAGTGGCCGGGACCGGTGCCGATCGTGGCGATGTGCTTTGCCAGTCGCCGCTGCGGTTCGGCGTCCTGTGCAATCTCGTTCAGCCTTAGGGCAAGCTGTTCCGGAGTGGGCTCGCCCTCCAGGGTAACAGTCTGGCGCATCGCGAGAGGCGGCGCCTTTAGGAGAGGCCTCGGCAAACTCGTGCGCGCCGGAGCAGTTGCAACGGGTTCCATGCGGCCGCTCGCATTGAGCAGCGCCTCGGCTTCGGTCGCAAGGGCCCGCAGCCTCTGCCGCAGCTGTTCTGCAAAGGGCGTCGGGACCATGGTTCGGCCCCGGCGCAGAAAGATGGGGTCACCATAGATCTCCCGGATCTGCCCCAGCAAACGGCTCATGGCAGGCGTGCCAATACCCAGCCTTTCTGCCGCCCTGCTCACGCTGCCCTCCACCAGAAGGGCATCGAGCGCGATGAGAAACCGCAACCGGCTCATCTTGCCGGCAGCCGCCTCAATGTCCGCCTCTCGTTCGTCGGCCACTGCCGTACGCGCGGCACCGCTTCTCACCACGGAATTCATGGCCGACACCCGCAGGCAGCCTGCCGCTCGCATTGTTGCGCTGCAGCGAATTTAGAATCGTTCTCAAAGATCATCGTTGACCCGATTTCAGACGAACTTAATAGGAGTGAAACTCTCATGTTTTAACAGCGCAGGCAACATCATGACTGGCCGCAACATTGCACGCACCAGAGACGCCTTGGTTTACAGGCATATCCGCAGCTGTGGCCTGAATGCAGCAATTTTCGTGATCGCCCTGACGCCTGCCGTTGCGCAGGCGGAAGAGACGACGCGGCTTGAACGCCTCGTCGTCACGGCGGCCGGTTTCGAGCAAAACGTCGCCGACGCACCCGCAAGCATCTCCGTCATCACGCGCGAGGATCTCGAAAACGGCGCCTTCCGCGATCTGACCGACGCTTTGAAGGAAGTACAGGGCGTGGCCGTTACAGGCGTCGCGAACGAGAAGGACATCTATATCCGTGGGCTGCCTGGCGCGTATACGCTCATCCTGGTGGACGGCAAGCGCCAGAGCACACGTGACTCCCGCCCTAATGGGAGCGCCGGATACGAGCAGAGCTTCGTCCCGCCAATCAGCGCAATCGAACGGATCGAGATCGTGCGCGGTCCGATGTCCTCGCTCTACGGTTCCGATGCGATGGGTGGCGTCATCAACATCATCACGCGCAAGGTCTCCGACGTGTGGTCCGGCAGCGTGACGGTCGAGGGCACACTGCAGCAGCACGCGCGCTACGGCAATTCCGGCCAGACCTCCTTTTATGCGAGCGGTCCGGTCATCAACGATTATCTCGGTCTGCAGGTCTGGGGCAGAGGCCTGCTTCGCGACGAGGATTCCTTTGACGGTGGTGTTTCGGAAGCACGAGAGGGCGACATCAACGGACGTCTCACCTTCACACCTAACGAAAACCACGACATCTATCTCGAAGGCGGCTTCACCCGTGCGCGCCGCCTGTCCCATGCCGGCGAGTCCATAGCCGCAAACCAGAGTGACAGCTATCGCGACCACGACCGGGCTCACTGGTCGGCGACGCATGTGGGGCGCTGGGGACAAACCACCTCCGAATTCTCGCTGCAGCAGGAATGGGGCGAACGCACCACCTACACCCACACGCCTGCCCAAGGAAGGTTCGTCGAGAACCCGCGTTCGCCGGAAATCCTAAACACCGTGCTCGACGGCAAATTCACGACCCCCTTCGCGGCCCTTGGGGACCACACGCTTGTTACCGGCGGGCAGGTGTTTCATACCCACCTGACAGACCAGAATCCCGGCCGCCGCACGGGTGTGGACGAGGTTTTCGAGGCGACGCAATGGGCGCTGTTCGTGGAGGACGAGTGGCGCATCCATGATCGCTTCAGCCTCACCGGCGGCCTCAGAATGGATCACCACGAAGCCTACGGGTCCCACTTCAGTCCGCGGCTCTATGGTGTCTGGCACGCCACGGACAACCTTACCATCAAAGGCGGCGTATCGACCGGCTTCCGCGCGCCGGAGATCCGGCAAATCGCGCCGGGTTATGCCTACACGACCGGCGGGGCGGGCTGCAGCTACGGGCCTAACGGCACCTGCGGCGTGATCATCGGCGATCCGGACCTCGAGGCGGAAAAGAGCACCAGCTATGAAATCGGCGTGCTCTGGGATTCCTATGCGGGGCTCTCGGCCGGTGCGACCTTCTTCTACACGGATTTCCGCGACAAGATCGCCAATGCACTGGTAGTCGACGCAAACGGGGTGCCCGTCCGCTGGAGCGAGGATCCGAACTATCGGCTCTGGTATCACTACAATGTGGACGATGCCACGAT
Source organism: Chelativorans sp. J32 (assembly GCF_000518985.1). Lineage (GTDB taxonomy): Bacteria > Pseudomonadota > Alphaproteobacteria > Rhizobiales > Rhizobiaceae > Chelativorans. Next base: position 140,736 of record NZ_JAEQ01000006.1, on the reverse strand, counting down.
CCGGGGCGTGGAGTTGGCTGCTACCTGGGAGGCAACGCCAACGCTCACCTTCCGCGGCAGCTACACCTACACGGATTCCGAGCAGAAGACGGGCGACTATGCCGGATTCCCGCTTGCCCGCACGCCGAAGCACCAGGCGAGCCTCAGAGGCGACTGGATGGCCACCCAGAGGCTCAATCTCTGGGCGAATGCGACCTATCACGGGTCTGAAATCGCCGCCGGTGCACGCATCGGCACCAACGGCACGCCCGTGACCATCAATGGCGCGCCCGGCCGCAAATACAAGCCTTACATGCTGGTCGACATCGGTGCTTCCTTCGATTTCAACGACAGCGTGACCCTGAAGGGCGCCGTTTACAATCTCTTCGACAAGAAGATCGAAGCGACGGACTTCAATACGGAGGTCGAGGGGCGACGCCTGTGGGTGGGCCTCACCACAACTTTCTAGCGGCTGCCGCCGCCTGGGATATGACCATGACGCAAGCAACAAACACGCCCGCCAGACCACAACTCCCCGCCTATACGCTCACCGTGGTCGAGAGTTTCGACACCGAGCCCAATATGCGCCGCGTAAGATTGAGGCTGCCAACGCACAGCGCGTTCGAGTATCTGCCTGGCCAGGCTATCGTGATGATGATCCCCACCGGGAACGGCGAATTCGGGCGGCGGGACTACACGATACGGTCCATGGACCGGCAAGCAGGAACCATCGCAGTCGATTTCCTGAAGCACGGGGAGACGCCGGGACCGCGCTGGGCGCTCTCAGCCCGGCCCGGGGACACGATCGAGATCCGCGGTCCGCGAGGCCGTACCGTCTTTCAACCCGATGCAGACTGGCACCTTTTTACCGGCGATGAAACCTGCATCCCGGCGATCGCTCATATCCTGGAAACCGCGCCCGCCGGCGCCAGGGCCTTCGTCTTCATCGAAGTTGCGGGACCTTCCGGCGAAATAGCGCTTCCAAGTGCGGCTGACGTTCAGATTCGATGGGTCCACCGCGGCGTACAAGAGCCCGGGCCGAGCGAACTCATGGCGGATGCGGTCGCCGGCTTCACGCTGCCGGCCGGCCGCGGGCAGGCCTACATTATCGGCGAGACCTGCAATGTACGCCGCCAGCGGCGGGACCTGATCGCGCGAGGACTTACCCGCGAACAGATCCTTTCCGAAGGCTATTGGCGTCCCGGCCGCATCGGCGGGCACGATCATGTGGACGACTGATTGACCATTCCCCAGGAGCAGGCAGAGAAAAAGACAATGATGAAGCACACCATGGTTCTTGCCGGGCTGGCGTTTGCGCTGGCATCGGCGTTAAGCTCGGCCAAGGCCGAAGATATCGTCGTCCAGCATGCACAGGGCGAAACGACGGTCACCGCTAACCCGGAGAAGGTCCTCGTCTTCGATCTGGCGTCGCTCGATACGCTGGACGCGCTCGGCGTAGAGGTGGACGGCGTGCCCACCGGGACCAAGCCGGAACATTTGGCTAAGTACAATTCCGATGAGTTTGCCAAGATTGGCACGCTCTTCGAGCCGGATTACGAAGCCGTCAACGCCGCCGAGCCAGACCTCATCATCGTTGGCGGGCGTTCCGCAGCCAAATATTCCGAGCTTGCCAAGCTTGCACCGACGATCGACCTCACCATCGACCAGAAGAATTATCTCGGAAGCATGCGCAAGAACGTCGAAACGCTCGCCCGCATCTTCGGCAAGGAAGCGGAAGCCGAGAAGCAGCTTAAGGAGCTGGACGATGCGATCGGCGACCTGAAGCAGGCGAGCAAGGATGCGGGGCGGGTTCTTGTCGTGCTGACCACCGGCGGCCGTATGAGCGCTCACGGGCCGGGAGGCCGCTTCGGCATCATTTACGGCGAATTCGGCTTCACGCCCGCCCGAGAGGGCTTGGAGACCAGCACGCACGGACAGGCAATCTCCAATGAATTCATCATGGAGACCAATCCGAACTGGCTCTTCGTGCTCGACAGGGACGCGGCAATCGGCCAGGAGGGCCAATCGGCGGCGCAGCTGCTCGACAACGAACTTGTCGGACAGACAACGGCGTGGCAGAAGGAACAGGTTCTATATCTGAATGCGCCCAACTGGTATCTCGTGGGCGGCGGTCTCACCGCAATGCAGATGAATGTAGAGCAGATCTCCAAAGCCATATCGGGCAAATAACCGTCCGGCAGAACGCCTGCGGCCGGCCTGAGCGCCGGCCGTTTCTCTTTTCTTTTCGAACTTCTCTGATGAGAGTGCCGTGAACCCCACTTCGCCAGCCAGCCTCGTGCCAGCCAGCCTCCTTGTCCTCGCACTGGCGGGCGCCAGCCTCTTCGTCGGCGTTTCAAGCGTGTCGCTCCAGGGGCTGATCGATGGAGGTAGCGCGGGAAAGGCAGCGCAGGTGCTTCTCATCAGCCGCCTTCCGCGCACGCTCGCGCTCATCCTGGCAGGGATGGGAATGGCGGTGGCTGGCATGATCATGCAGATGCTGGCACGCAATCGCTTCGTTGAACCGTCAACCGTTGGCACGGTGGAGTCGGCCACCTTCGGCACGCTGCTAGTCACCTTCTTTGCGCCAAACGCGCCGGTGGCAGTCAAGATGCTCGTCGCGGCAGGCTGTGCGCTCGCCGGAACCGCGCTCTTCCTGCGCATCCTGAGGGCGATCCCCCTGCGGTCCGTCCTCATGGTGCCACTGGTGGGCATCATGCTCGGAGGCGTGATCGGCGCCACCACGGCTTTCTTCGCCTATCGGTTCGATCTTCTTCAATCCATCGGCGCCTGGACGACGGGGGACTTCTCCATCGTCCTACGCGGGCGCTACGAACTGCTTTGGGGCGCCGCAGCCCTCACCCTCCTCGCCTATATCGCAGCAGACCGGTTCACGGTCGCCGGAATGGGGCAGGAGTTCACGACCAATCTCGGCCTCAATCACCGCCGGGTCGTCACGCTCGGATTGGTGATCGTCGCCACCGTGACGGCAGCGGTGGTGGTCACAGTGGGCGTCGTGCCCTTTCTCGGCCTGATCGTGCCCAATGTGGTCAGCATGCTGATGGGGGACAATATGCGCCGCTCCCTGCCCTGGGTGGCTCTTCTGGGTGCCGGTTTTGTGCTTGCCTGCGATATCCTGGGGCGGCTGATCATCCACCCTTATGAAATTCCCATCGGTACCGTGATGGGCGTGATCGGCGCCATCTTCTTCCTGTACCTGCTCTTGCGGAGGAACGCCCGTGTCGCCTGATGCTAGGCGGCTCCGCACGAGGGCGGTCATGCTTGTGCTTGTCCTTCTGGCACTCGCCGCTGCGCTCGCCTTCATGACGCTCGGCGCGCGAGGCCGATGGGACTTCATCCTCCCGTTCCGCGGCGCCAAGCTGGCCGGGCTGGTGCTCGTCGCCTATTCGATCGCCGTCTCGACAGTCCTGTTCCAGACGGTTACGGGCAACCGGATCCTCACACCTTCCATCATGGGATTCGACTCCCTCTATGTCCTGATCCAGACGGCGCTTGTCTTCTTCCTCGGCGCGGGCCGTGTCTCGGCCACGAATCCGCAACTGCTTTTTGTCTTCGAGGTTGCCGCGCTGGTTCTGTTCGCCGGGCTGCTCTTTCGCTGGCTCTTCTCCGGCAGCGCCCGCAGCCTTCATTTCCTGATGCTGGTCGGCATCATCTTCGGCATCCTGTTCCGCAGCATCGCGAGCTTTCTCCAGCGGGTGATCGATCCGAGCGAGTTCCTGATCCTGCAGGACCGCCTGTTCGCCAGCTTCAACACGATCGACACCACTCTGCTCGCTATTTCGGGCGCAGCGGTCGCCATGGTCAGCATCATGGCCTGGCGCATGCTGCCGGTGTTCGACATCCTGGCGCTCGGCCGGGAAAATGCCATCGTGCTGGGCGTGGACCACCGTCGGACCGTCACCTTCGTCCTTGCCATGGTGACGGTGCTCGTAGCCGTCTCGACGGCGCTGGTCGGCCCGGTCACCTTCTTCGGCCTGCTCGTGGCCAATCTCGCCTATCTGCTGCTGCCCACGGCCCGGCATGCCGTCCTTCTTCCTGCCGCCGCGCTCATCGCGGTCGTATCCCTCGTCGGCGGTCAGGTAATCCTGGAGCGGGTTTTCGCCTTCGACACCGCGCTTTCAATCATCATCGAATTCGCCGGCGGGATCTTCTTCATCCTGCTGGTCGTCAGAGGAGTGGCTCGATGATCGAGATCGAGACTGTCAGCAAGGCCTATGGCCACACACTTGTTGTGGACGGCGTTTCTCTCACGCTCGCGGCGGGAGGGGTAACGTCCATCATCGGCCCGAATGGCGCCGGCAAGTCGACGCTCTTGTCGATGATCGGCCGCCTGCTGCCGGCAGACAAGGGCGCGATCCGCGTCGACGGGCTCGATGTCGCCAGCACGCCCAGTGACAAGCTGGCCCGGCGCCTTTCCCTGCTCAAACAGGACAACCACCTGGTGGCGCGGCTCACCGTACGTGATCTCGTCACCTTCGGCCGCTATCCCTACTCCAAGGGGCGTTACACGGTCGAAGACGAGCGGCACGTGCGCGAGGCGATCGGCTTTCTGGGCCTCGAGGCCTTTGCCGACCGCTTCCTTGACGAGCTCTCCGGCGGCCAGCGGCAGCGCGCCTTCGTGGCGATGGTCCTGTGCCAGGATACCGACTACGTGCTGCTGGACGAGCCGCTCAACAATCTGGATATCAAGCACGCGGTGGAGATCATGCGGCTGATCCGCCGCACAGCCAGGGAATTCGGCAAGGCCATCATCGTTGTCTTGCATGATATCAACATGGCGTCCGCTTATTCCGATTACATCGTCGCCATGAAGAACGGCCGCATCGTCGCCAACGGCACCGCAGAGGAGATCATCGAGCAGCAGTTGCTGAGCGATATGTACGAAACGGAGATCAGGGTGGAGTCGCTGGGCGACCGGCGGATCGCCGTTTACTGAGCAGGACGCGGAGTGACCTTGATCGGATCGCCGAGACGGAAGAGCGAGGCACCACGGCCTCGGTTATACTGGTTTAAACGGCTGCAGGCGCAGCCGACTGCGATGACCTTCAGGGGCTGGCGTGCCTGAGGGATTCATTCCCTTGAAATATCCCTTCTGCCACTTGTCCTGAGCCGCCTTGGAGGTGGGATTTCCTAAATCGACATTGAAGACGTTGCGGCTTTCCGACCAATTTCTGAACTCCTGTTCGAGATCGCTATCATCGGAGAGCTTGCGGACCATCGGCGTCACGCTTGCAAGACTGCCTCTTTGAAGGGGAAAGAGGTGGCAAAAGGGCTCATCCACCTCGAAATGCACGCGCTGGTTTGGACGCGTGAACTTCCAGTTCATGGTGAGGGTATACGGAGACCAATCTGTCTCTACGATGCCTGAGAGTGCTGCTATCCCGTTTCGGCCTGTTGAGCGGCCCGGTCACGAAGAGATCGATCCCAGGCTCGGTCCGGAAAAGACACGGGACGTGGAAGGTCAGGATCCTGTTCCCGAAATGGCTCATGGCTGGGGACGTTTCGCCGAGTGGCTTGACTTGAGACGTATGGCATCAATGCTCGGGCGGCCGTCCCAGATGGCTGAGAAGGCGGTCGTGCATAAAAGTTCCCAGCCATGCGCATTGGCGATGTTAAGCGGCAGGCAGCGGTAGGCAAACCGCTGGTCGGTGTTGTCCATCCATTCCCGCTCGAGCGGCGCCGGCCTGATCCGCACATCGTGCCCATCGACGACATACGCGGTAAGCTCTTTCACGGTGAAACTACCATTTGATGTGCAGGCCTATATTGCCGCCATATGCTTGATGGTCGTTGCCGTCGAGGTCGGTGCTGAAATGCAGGGCGCCGTAGGCACCGACGTTTTGCGATATCTGAGCTGAAAGCCCGGCACGAAGTTCCACAGATGTGCCTTCCAGATGTGTCGTGACCGAGCGGTCATTGAATTCCACGGCGTAGCTGGATGAGAAGTTATGCCAGAGATTGACACCGACGAATGGCTGCACCGGCATGCCGTTCAGTCTCGTGTCCCCTTCCAGTCGCAAGCCGAGCCGTCCGGTCCATGTTTCGAATGCTTCGTAATCGATGCTGGAAAACCTGTCCCGCGTGTCGTCCAGGTCGATTCGCTGCCATATGAGCTGAGCTTGCGGCTCGAGCGTCCAGCCGCTCCCGAGCGCGAAGGGATAGCCGCCTTCAAGCGAGGCCAAGAAGGCGTTGCCGGAAAGATCCGTTCTGAGGCCTAGATCCGATACTGTATCGCCATCGAGCCATGCAGCCATTGCCACGGCATCCAAATACCAGCCCGAGCGCCAATATGGGTCCAGTAGGCTCCCAGGGCATTTTCCTCGAACTCGAGGGTGCCGGATCGGGTAGCGGACAGGGCCAGCGTGTTGCCGTTCACATCGCCACTCGCCTCGGTATGTAGGTAGAACAGACCGAGTCGATCCTGGCTGCCATCGTCATGTTCCCAGCCTAACAGATCCAGGCCCGCTTGCAGGCCCCAGATGCTGCCATCGAACTGCGGATCGAGCTGGTATCCCAGACCTCCGACGCTCGCGGACAACCCTTGCTCAGATGTTTCGCCGAAGACCCGTGCCCAAGCGCCGGGCACGGTCCCGTAATTGTCCAGCAAAGACTGATCGCCCCGCCGCTCGTGAAAGGTGCCGAGCGCAGCGATGCCCATTCTCTGGGCGACTGCCGGCGCAATGGTATAGCCAGGGATTTCGGGGCGGATCAGCGGGATTTCGGGCGACTCTGCTGGCGGCGGGGGCGATGGCGGCTGCGGCACCGGCGGCGGGGGCGCAGGTGGTGGAGGCGCCGGCGGAGGCGGTGGCGCGGGCGGATCGATAGGCGGTGGCGACGGAGGAGGCGGCGCCGGGGGTGGTAGAGGCGCCGGGGGTGGTGGCGCTGGCGGCAGCGTTGGTATAGGCGCCGGCTCTACCGATGGCGGCGGCGGTGGGGGCGGAGGAGGCGGAGGCAGTGGTGGCGCCGGTGCCGGGAGCAATATTGGCGGCGTAACCGGCGGTGGTGGTGGCGGTGGTGCCGGAGGAGGAGGCGAAGGCGGAAGCGAAATCACGCTGGAGCGCAGGAACCAATCGTCGTCATTCGCGGGGTTCGGCGTCAGGCCGCCGCGAAACAACTGATACTCGAACACACCTGCGGCAACGCGTTGGCCGAGCGTGAAAGCCCCTGCCGTCGTCGTTGCGCCGTCAACGGCGTCCACAACCCTGATGCCGTCGCTCGTTGTCATGGCGCCGGGACCATTCAGGTTCGACACGCCGATGGCAGTCAGGCCAGATGCCGTCGGGCCGGAAGCCGCGGACGAATTGCGCTGAATGACGAGTTGGTCGGACGGAGAATCGTCGCCGGCTAGAACGGTCTGCAGGTTGAGGCGGCCGTTCTGGCCGACATAGTCGCCAAAGATCGTGAACCTATCGGTGGCCGTCGCCTGGCCGTTTGTGAGGTCGATGAGGCCGGCATTTGTGACTCTGGCGAGAGCGCTCGGACTCCAAGGTCTTACGACGTGAGTTCCATTGCCGGCGAGTACGGAGCTGCGGCTGTCGATCGAGAGCGAACCCGTCCCGGTTGCAGGATCACCCAATGTCAGCGTGCTGTAGTTCCTAAACGTAAGCTGGGAATCGAGATAGAGCTCGACGCTCTCCCAGTAGGTCATTTGGGCGACATCGACGCCTGGGCCGTTTTCGGTGTCGTACCAGAGCAGTCGGTCGTAGCCCGTGCCACCGTCGATCGCCAGCCCGGAGGTCAGGTTGGTTGCATCCAGGCCCGAAAATACCGCCCGATCATCCCCCTCGCCCATCCTGATGCCGGCGACGATCCGGCCGCCTGTCCAACCAAGGAAATCGCTTCCTCCGCCTCCCTGCAAATCCGAGCTGATCACCCCGCCGAAAACAAATGCATTGTCATTGCCCTCGCCGAGATTCACCGTGCAGCAGATGGTGCCGCTCACCTGAGCGAAGAGATCCGCGCCCTCTCCCAGATTGACCGAACCGTTGGTTTGAGCGCGGTTGACGAAGGCGTCGCTGCCACCGCCAAGATTGACAGGTCCGTTGATCGTGCCGGAATTGTCGACATCGTCATGGGCGGTGCCGGTGCTGTTGAGACCATTGATAACACCGTTCGCCCTGTTCGTTATGTTGTTGTCGACTTGGCTCGAAGCGGTATGGTTGTTGCTGAAAATCAGGCCCTGGTTGAACAGCCCATCATTGTCGATGGTGTTCGAAGGCCCAAAAAGATTGAGCTGATTGATCGCAGCGCCGGTCCGGTTGATAATGGTGTTGGAGATCGTGGCGTTCAAAGTCACCACGTTATTGAGAACGCCGAAATTTTCGATCTCGTTTCGCGCACCCGACATGGTGGCGGTGTCGACGGAACGATAGGCCCTGACAAGCAAGCTGTTCAGTCCGGAGCCGGTTACCGAGAGTACGCTACCACCGAAAGTGCCGTTCTGGTCGAACGAAGTCGCCATTGTTGGTGACTGTGACGTTCCCGTTTATCTGTCCATTGTTATTGAAGATAAGAGATGAAAGACCGTCGATAAAAGACGGCCCATTCACAGTTGCGCTTGGCTCCACCTCCACCACGACGGTCGGGCCGGGAGGTGGAGGCGGGACGATTGTAAATCCGTCCGCATCAAAGCCGGAGCAGGTCACGGTGTCGCCGTTTAAGACGCAATCGGCCTACGCCGGCGCCTCACCCAGGCAAAGAAGCGCTATCGACGCAACCGACTGGAGGAGCAGATGGCGCAGGATCGAGCGATTTCGTCGAGTTCGGTAAAGGACGTCGGTGTGCGGATGACAGAGTGCCCGAGCGACAAGCGAGGCAGCCTCGCAATCGCCAATCGGATTTTCTATGGCGTCATTGGAAACGCACCGCAACTGAGTCCCCCAATGCGAAGCTATCCGCTGGCTGGAATAATGCGGTTGATATCTGCTGGCTGTCAATCACCCGATCCAATCGCAATAGATTAGAAACCAGTGACGGTTCTTATCCAGCAGTCTCGTTTTAATTCGCCTCCGACGATCACGAAAGCCGCACCAATATCCGGCGCGACTTGAACTCGAACTGCCCTGGCCTCCGTACAGGCACAGGTCAATTCATCTCAAGATTGCCGGCAAATATCAATGTGTGCTTGAACGACTGAAGATAAATAAACGGCCAGCACTCGGAAGGTCGCGCTGACGGCCGCTCTGTCCGGACGATGCCGTGGGCCAGCTTCAATTAGGTGAGGAGGCATTCTCGGCGCGGTTGCGCCCACGGAAGCAAGTCATCAATTCGCCGATGAGTTTGCCACCAACCTCGGTCAGGCTGAATTCGCGATTGTTGCGGAGCCATTCGTGTATCAGGCCCGTCATCGTGCATTGAAGCGCGCGGGCGGCGATTTCAGGCTGCCACTCGGATCGGAGCGAGCCGTTTTGCGAAGCCATCTGCACGAGCCGGCGGATATGGTTCAGCATCTGTTGGTTCGCTTCCCCGATCCTGGCGATAAAGCCCGCCATTTCGCCCACATATTCGCAGCGTTGCGATAGAATCGCCATGATGCGCTGCTGCCGCTCATCCTCCTCGAAAAGCTGCAAAGCCGAAAGACACCCACTCTCCACGACGGTCAGCGGATCCTCATGCCCGTGTTCCGCGGCGTGAACGATCAAATCTTCTTGAGGCAGCCGAATGCTGTCCTGAAGCGCCTTGAAGATCTCGACCTTGTCCTTGAAATGCCAATAGATGGCACCTCTGGTCACGCCGGCGCGAACGGCAATTTGCTCGAGAGTGGAACGGCTTACCCCATTCTCGAAGAAAACGTCGACGGCCGCATCGAGGATGCTTTCGCGAGTCTGTTCGGCCTCTGCCTTGGTTCTTCGCATTCAGAAAATTCCTCTTCCTCTCCCGCTGCCGCTCTCTTTACAAACAATCATGAACGTATATATAGGGCGGCACAAGCGAAATCCTTTCTTATCCATGATCTGCCCTCCGAGCCCGCATCGGGAAAGAGAATGTAGCGAACCTTCTCGATCCTGCAGGCGCAGGCATGTTTGGTTCCCAAGTCAGGCGGAGCGCTTCCCACGCTCCGTCTTTTCCTCTCAACGTTCATCTCGGCAGTCGTATCATGCTTACCTCAAAAAACGCATTCCGTGCCGTTTCAGCCATTTTCGTTTCACTCGCCCTTGCGGCCTGCAGCGATGCCGATAGTGCGCAGGAGAGGAGCACACCTCCCCCACCCAAAGTTTCGGTTGTCCAGGTGGATCGCGAGCGGATCCCTGTTCTGAACGAATTACCGGGGCGCATCGCTCCAACCCGGATCGCAGAGGTTAGGCCGCAGGTATCCGGCGTCATTCTCGAGCGCGTCTTCACCCAGGGAAGCCTGGTGGAGAAGGGAGACGTCCTTTACCGCATAGATCCGCGCCCTTTCGAGGTGCAAGTGCAGAGCGCCGAGGCGACCCTGCAGCGCGCCAAGGCGGTTCAGAAGCAAGCGCAACAGGATGCGGACCGGCAGCGCTCGCTCGCCGAGCGCGGCGTAAATTCCCGCCAGCAGCTGGATAGCTCGCTCGCCGCGCTCGCTCAAGCTAACGCGGAGGTGGCGATCGCTGAAGCCGGCCTCGCTTCAGCCCAGCTCAACCTACAATATTCGGAAGTGACCGCGCCGATTTCAGGAAAGATCGGCCGCGCCAATGTCACGGAAGGCGCGCTGGTCAGCTCTACCATGCAGCAGGCGCTCACGACAATCCGGCAGCTCGATCCCGTCTACGCCGATTTCACGCAGTCGGCCAACGAACTTTTGGCGCTGCGACGCGCCTTGGAGGCCGGCGAGCTGTCCACGGTCGCCTCCGGCGAGGCGCGCCTGCGTCTCCTCTATGACGACGGCACGCCCTATCCCCAGCACGGCCGCCTGCTCTTCGAAGAAGCAACCGTGGACGAGAGCACCGGGCAGATCACGCTCCGGGGAGAGTTCCCCAATCCCGACGGAAACCTGCTGCCGGGCATGTATGTCCGCGTTCAGATCGAGCAGGGCGTCCAGGAGAAGGCGATCGCGGTTCCGCAGCAGGCGGTGCAGCGCAATGCTTCCGGCACGGCGCAGGTCTATGTCGTGAATGGCGAGAATGTCGTCGAGCTTAGGCCGGTGCAGGTCGCCCGCGCATTCGAGGACCGTTGGGTCATCGGCGAAGGGCTTGAAGAGGGCGACCGTGTGATCGTCGAAGGCTTCCAGAAGATTGCGCCCGGCGCGACGGTCGTGCCCGAGCCCTGGTCTCTGGCCTCGGCTAAGGACGACGCTACGGATTCTCACGGGAAGGGCGATACGGCACTCGCTAAGTCTTCCGACAGAGCGGCCGACTGAGGAGAAACAGCAAATGGCTCAGTTCTTCATTGGCCGCCCGGTTTTTGCTTGGGTCGTCGCAATCTTCATCCTGCTTGCGGGCTTGCTTGCCATTCCACAACTGCCCGTAGCGCAGTATCCCAGCGTCGCGCCACCACAGATCACGGTCTACACCATCTATCCTGGCGCCGCCCCGGAAGACATATATCAGAGCGTCACTCGCCCGATCGAGAATGAGCTGAATAGTGTCGAAGGTCTGATATATTTCGAGTCCACCTCCGACTCCTCCGGCATGATGCAGATCAATGCCACCTTCGAACCGGGCACGGATTCCAGCAAGGCCGCCATCGACGTTCAGAATGCCATCCGGCGGGTGGAGGCGCGTCTTCCCGATATCGTGAGGCGCACGGGCGTCCAGGTCATGGAGGCCGGATCATCCTTCCTGATGATGGTCGGCCTGATCTCGAATGACGGCTCCCGCGACGCGGTCGAGCTTGGCGACTACATCAACCGCAATATCCTTGGCGAGATCCAGCGCATCGACGGCGTGGGCCGAGCACAGGTCTTTGCCAGCCAGCAGTCCATGCGTATCTGGCTCGACCCCGACAAGATGGTGGGTCTCAACCTTACGCCGGCCGATGTGTCGGCGGCAATCACGGCTCAGAACGCCCAGGTGGCGGCCGGAAGCATCGGCACACAACCGAGCGAGATTTCCCGCTCGACTGCCATTGTCCGCGTCGATGGACAGCTCAGCACGCCGGAGGAGTTCGGCTCGATCGTCCTGCGAGCCAATGAAGATGGTTCAACCGTGCGCCTGCGCGACGTCGCGCGCGTGGAGGTGGGTGCCGAAAGCTATAATTTCTCCACCCGTATCAATGGCCAGCCGGCGGCTGGTATCGGCGTGCAGCTTTCGCCCTCCGGCAATGCGATGGCTACAGCCGAGGCCGTGCGCGCGAAAATGGATGAGCTTGCGCGGTTTTTCCCCGAGGGGATCGAGTATGTCATTCCTTATGACACCTCGCCCTTCGTCGCTGTTTCGATCGAGAAGGTCGTCCATACGCTGCTCGAGGCCATGGTGCTCGTCTTCGCCGTGATGTTCCTCTTCCTGCAGAACTTCCGGTACACGATCATCCCGATGCTCGTGGTTCCGGTAGCTCTCATGGGTACGTTCGCGGTCATGTGGGCTACCGGTTTCTCCATCAACGTACTGACCATGTTTGCCATGGTGCTTGCCATCGGCATCCTCGTCGATGACGCGATCGTCGTGGTCGAGAATGTCGAGCGCATCATGGCCGAGGAGGGGCTTTCGCCAGTCCAGGCGACGCGCAAGGCAATGGGACAGATCAGCGGCGCGATTATCGGCATCACGATGGTGCTTGCGGCTGTGTTCATTCCAATGGCCTTCTTCCCGGGTTCGGTCGGAGTGATATACCAGCAGTTCTCGCTGACGATGGTCGTCTCCATCGCCTTCTCCGGGCTGCTGGCGCTTTCCTTCACGCCTGCATTGTGCGCAACCTTCCTGAAGCCGATCAAAGGGCATGGGCAGGAGAAGAAGGGCTTTTTCGGTTGGTTCAACCGGGGGTTCGCACGCACGACCAGCTCCTATACGAGCGGCGTTCGCTGGCTGCTCGGCCGCGTCGGCCGGGTTATGGTGATCTATCTCGTGCTCATCGCCGCGCTCGGCTGGGGCTTCCTGCGCCTGCCTTCATCCTTCCTGCCGAACGAGGATCAGGGCTTCATCCTTGTCGATATGCAGGCTCCTGCCGGTGCCAGCACAAACCGCACCGATGCGGTCCAGCATCAGGTGGAAGGTATCTTCAAGGAAGAAGAAGCGGTCGATCAAACCGCTTTCGTTCGCGGCTTCAGCTTCAGCGGGGCGGGCGAGAATGCCGGCCTTGCGTTCATCACCCTCACCGACTGGGCGGAGCGCGGTCCGGAGAATTCCGCCGAGGCATTGGCTGCGCGCGCCAATATGAAGCTGATGCAGATCAAGGACGCAATTGCTTTTGCCCTGTCGCCGCCCCCGATTGCGGGCCTGGGCACGACGGGTGGCTTCGCCTTCCGCCTGCAGGATCGTGCGGGTCTCGGCCAGGAGGCACTGAGCGCGGCCGGCGCCCAGCTCATTGCTGCGGCCAATGAGAGTTCGATCGTGACCGGCCTGCGCATCGAGGGAATGCCCGACATCCCGGAGGTCGGTCTGCTGATCGACCGCCAGAAGGCGGAGGCCTTCGGCGTAAGTTTTTCGGCCATCAACAACACGATCTCGTCGAATCTCGGATCGGCCTACGTAAACGATTTCCCCAATGCAGGACGTATGCAGAGGGTTACTATCCAGGCGGACTCCGAACATCGCCTCCAGCCCGACAACATCCTGAACCTCAATGTGCGTAACAGCCATGGCGGGATGGTGCCGATCCGTTCCTTCGCGACCATCGAATGGAGCAAAGGGCCGGCGCAGGTGGTTGGGTATAACGGCTATCCGGCTCTGCGCATCAGCGGCAACGCCATGCCTGGCTATTCCTCGGGCGCAGCCATCGAGGAGATGGAGCGGCTCGTCGGCGAGCTGCCGGAAGGTTTCGGCTATGAGTGGTCGGGTCAGTCGCTGCAGGAGATCCAGTCCGGCAATCAGATGCCGATGCTCCTTTCGCTGACGGTGGTTTTCATCTTCCTGCTGCTCGCCGCCCTCTATGAGAGCTGGTCGATTCCGCTTTCCGTGATCCTGGTCGTTCCGCTCGGCGTGATCGGCGCCGTCATCGCCGTCACGCTGCGGGACATGCCGAACGACGTCTACTTCAAGGTGGGCCTGATCACGATCATCGGCCTGTCGGCGAAGAACGCGATTTTGATCGTGGAATTCGCGAAGGATCTGCTGGCGGAGGGCAAATCCCTCTTCGAGGCGACCGTCGAAGCCGCGCAACTGCGTTTTCGGCCGATCCTGATGACGTCACTCGCCTTCACCCTCGGCGTGGTGCCGCTTGCCATCGCTTCGGGTGCCAGTGCGGCGAGCCAGAACGCGATCGGTACGGGCGTGCTGGGAGGGATGATTACGGCGACTATCCTGTCGGTCCTCTTCGTGCCTGTGTTCTTCCTGGCGGTCATGCGTCTCCTTGGCCAGCGCCGGTTGTCCGATGAGGCTGGTCAGGCGCCAACCCGCCCAGGAACTGCACATCGGCAGGAAGTTGAAGAACATGCCAGCTGATCTGTGGCTCATGCGATCAACCGTCCGGATGCAACGATCCGTTGCCGTGACATTGAGCGCGAGGAACATTCGATGACGAGGATCGCGACCGTATAGAGATGAGCCGGAATAATTCTCTCGATGCGTCCAGGCTCATCACTCCCGCACAATGCCGGATGGCGAGAGCCGGACTGCGGGTCAGTGTGCGCGAATTGGCGCGGCTGACCGGCGTGTCCGGCCTTACCGTCACACGGTTTGAAAACGGCAACGCGTCTTGCCCGGACGAAACCGTACTGATCTTCAGGCGCATACTTGAGGAGATGGGCGCGGAGTTTACGCAAGCACCGCAGGGAAAGCTGGGTGTCACTATCGCGAAGCCAACGTCTTGAGCGTCGATACGGCGGAGTTCATCCGAAGGGTTGCTGCAACCATCAGCTCAAAACCAACTTGGATTCATCCAAGACAGGCGACCTCATGGTCGGACCCTTCTCTCAGGAGCGTCTACATCGATACTGGTCGTAGGAGCGGGAGTCCGCCTCTCCGTCATTTTCAGCCCGCAAGAATGAGAACCCTGCAGTTCTGACGATTTGTTCTAGAGTCCATAAGAACTCATGGTTTCTGCTCGTCCATCTGGCTTGATCCGCCGTCTCGGAAGGCATGTTGGAAGAACGAAAGCGCCAGGGCGTTCAGGAGGGCATGCTCGCGGACGCGGTCAACGAGCGGC
Source organism: Chelativorans sp. J32 (assembly GCF_000518985.1). Taxonomy (GTDB): domain Bacteria; phylum Pseudomonadota; class Alphaproteobacteria; order Rhizobiales; family Rhizobiaceae; genus Chelativorans. Next base: position 125,535 of record NZ_JAEQ01000006.1, on the reverse strand, counting down.
GGATCAGTACAGAGTTCTCTTTCCACTGCCTTCAGCCGGTCGCTGCACGGCGCCAAAAAAACCGAGTGCCCTGCAAGGGGGATGACATCGAGGACCACGAGATTGGAAAGGCCCTCGACCAGCGGTTCGACGTGTTGCTCCAACGGGACTTCCTGATCCGAACCCGCCGCTACAATGCCGACGGGAATCGTGACAGGAAGGTTCTTCGACGGGAAGACGGCCCCGATCGGCGCCAGCAAGAAGACCGCACCAATCCGCCTGTCCGGCAAGACTTGCAAGGGCGCTGAACCGGGAATGCGCCGCCCACCCGCCTCACAAAGCGCGGTCCGGCGACTCATCCCTGCACAGTAATCAATGAGGGCTTCGAAGACAGGTGTGGCGCCAGCCAGCATAAGCGCGGTCGTCGCACCGGCAGAATAGCCGACGACCCCTATTCGACCAGCGTCAATCATCCGGCGGAGCGGACCTTCAAGCAAAGCGTCGATCGCAGCCGACACTTCCTTCACGCGGTTCGATGCATTCTCCAGTCTTCCTAGCCCACTTCGATCCTTGTAATTGTCGCCGGTGTGCTCGACGGCGGCGACGACGAAACCGCTATGGGCGAGGTAACTGGCCAAGTCATGATGACTGAGCATGCTCGCAAGCGATCCATGCGAAATCACGACCAGAGGAAATGAACCTGTAGATGCGGGGGCGTCGATTTCTGCCCGGACATCATAGGGGCCGATTGCGGTGATCTCTGTTCCTTCATCAGTGGGATAGAACACTGCGACCTCGAACGGCTCTCCGCCGCTCAGACGCACATCGATCCTTATGACCCCTACCCCGGCCCCCGCTTCCATAACCGCGATCAGGAGGAAAGCCAGCGCAAGCAGGAGCATCGCGGCGGTTGCGCCACTGTCGTCGCGCGGCGGAGGCACAGCTCGTCCGCTTCGAGAAACTCTAGAGAAAGCTGGTCGAACCCCGTGCAGATATCTTTGCTCGGTCCCCTCGGACGCATCCCGCTCGAAGAGCGCATGGCTCAGAAGCAGACCATTCCAAAACGCATTGCCCTGGCTTAGCACCCGACCCTCCGAATGATACAATTAAGTCTCCCAATGTATCGGATAATGAACAGTCCGTTTCACTTATCCGGAGCATAAGAGAAACTTTGGCGGATAAGCAGCTAGATGCGAGTGGGCTTGCCTGCCCTTAACGACCATGCAATCGCGCGGAATTTCGGCCATCCCACTGCAGCGCAACAAGTCGAACCTCTTATTGCCTCAATGCAGGCTCGTTCACATGTCGGCCATTGACAGGCGCGTAACCTTCTGCAAATCGTATTAATCGTATCACAAGCATCATACTTATATCGCCTTCTATAGCGATACGATTCCATCGGGGATGTGGAATTTGAGATCCGCTTTCAAGGATGGCTGTTTGCAGGCGCGTCGGCGGCCACCCGTGTCCGGCGTGCCAATTGGCGGAATTCGAGGGGGGAGAATGAGATGAGCCGATTGTTGTATGCGGCGAGGATCATCGACACGATCAATGCCCGTGTCGGACGTGCAGTATCCTGGCTCGTTTTGGCGGCTGTCCTTGTAAGCGCAACCAACGCCACAACGCGCAAGCTCTTCAATCTGAGCTCAAATGCCTGGCTCGAGGCGCAATGGTATCTCTTCTCGGCAGTAATCCTGATGTGCGCCGCCTGGACGCTGCTCAGCAGCGAGCACGTAAAAGTGGACCTCATCTACGGTCAGCTGCCGCGAAAAGCCCAGATCTGGATCGACATTCTCGGGACGATTTTCTTCCTCTTTCCCTTCTGCCTGATCACCATCTACCTGTCCTGGCCCGTCTTCCTCGCCAAACTGGAAAGCGGCGAGGTTTCCAACAACACTGGAGGTCTTTTGCTCTGGCCAGTTTGGCTGCTTATTCCCGTCGGTTTTTCGCTCCTTCTGCTCCAAGGCGTTTCTGAGCTGATTAAGCGGATTGCCATCCTAAGAGGCCTCATTCCCGACCCTGTGCACGCCGACGCGGCGACAGAGGCTGCCCTTCAGGTGCACGGTTCATGACCGCCTTCATCGCACAAAATCTCGCCCCGATCATGTTTCTATCGCTGATCGTGGTGCTCCTGATCGGCTACCCGGTGGCGTTCGCCCTCGCCTTTGTCGGGTTTCTGTTCGGCTTCATAGGTATCGAGCTTGGGCTGCTCCCCATCAACCTCTTTGGCACAATACCCGACCGCATATTCGGTCAGATGTCGAACGAGACATTGCTGGCGATCCCGTTCTTCACCTTTATGGGGCTGATCCTCGAACGCAGCGGCATGGCCGAAGAACTGCTGGACACGATCGGCCAGCTTTTTGGACCCATTCGTGGCGGCCTTGCCTTCGCCGTTGTCTTTGTCGGAGCGATCCTCGCCGCCACGACCGGCGTGGTTGCAGCTTCGGTCATTTCGATGGGGCTGATCTCGCTGCCGATCATGCTGCGTTACGGCTATGACCGGAAGGTGGCTTCCGGAACCATCGCTGCATCCGGCACCCTGGCTCAGATTATTCCGCCCAGTCTTGTCCTGATCGTCCTGGCCGACCAGTTGGGACGCTCGGTTGGAGACATGTACAAGGGTGCGCTGATCCCCGGCCTGCTTCTGGTGGCAGCCTATTCTGCCTACATCGTCGCGACGTCGCTGCTATTCCCCAAGAGCGTTCCAGCCCTGCCCGCAGAAGCGCGTACGCTGCGTGGCTGGCGGCTGGCCGGCAAGGTCGTGACCTCGCTCGTCCCTCCGCTCGTCCTCATATTCCTGGTGCTTGGCACAATCTTCATAGGACTCGCGACACCAACGGAGGGTGGTGCGATGGGCGCCGTCGGCGCTCTGGCACTTGCAATCATCAACCGCAGGCTTGACCTCGATATGCTCAAGTCAGCGCTCTATTCAACGGCAAAACTGTCTTCATTCGTCATCTTCATCCTATTGGGCGCGCGAATCTTCTCGCTCACCTTCTACGGTATTGACGGCCATCTCTGGGTCGAACACCTGATGACCGCCACGCCGGGCGGACAGATCGGGTTTCTGATCGTCGCAAACCTGCTCGTTTTCTTCCTTGCCTTCTTCCTCGACTATTTCGAGCTGGCGTTCATCATCATTCCCTTGTTGGCTCCCGTCGCGGACTCGCTAGGCATTGATCTCATCTGGTTCGGGGTCATGCTGGCGGTGAACATGCAGACCGCATTCATCCACCCGCCCTTCGGCTTTTCTCTTTTCTATCTGCGGTCCGTTGCGCCGGCGCGCGCGTACAAGGATCGTGTCACGGGAGCGACGATCCAGCCCGTGACATCCGGGCAAATCTATATGGGAGCGATGCCATTTCTCCTCATGCAGCTGGCCATGGTCGGCGTGTTGATCGCTTTCCCGCAACTGGTCACGCACTACCGGTCGGGCCAGGTGACGATAGACCCGTCCACCATACAGATCGACGTTCCGATGCCCGGGGTCAGTCCCTACGATACGCCTGGCACACCACCCTTCGGAGGGCCCTCGTCGGGTTTTGATGCGCCACCGGCTTTCGGCGCTCAACCAGCTCTCACTTCACCGGCCCAGGGCCGGCAAGGCGATGCAGTTTCACCGTGAGCAAGCAGTGGTGCGAATGCGATGGGCGCAGAAGCATCGAAAGAGGAGGAATCAATGACCAAGAATATCAGCCGACGTAGCTTCCTCTCAAAGGGGGCAGTCGCAAGCGTCGCTGCGACGGCAGGGGGTGCCATAGCGGCACCTGCGATCGCACAGGAACTGCCGAACATTCGCTGGCGGCTTACCTCCGGGTTTCCGAACAGCCTGGACACGATTTATGGCGGGGCCGTCGTCATGGCCGAAGCGCTGTCGGCCATCACAGACGGCAAGTTTCAGATTCAGGTTTTCCAGGCAGGAGAACTCGTTCCCGGCCCCCAAGCCATTGATGCTGTGCAGGCCAATAGTGTCGAGATCGCACATACATGCGGTTACTACTTCACCGGGAAAGATCCGACCTTCGCCATCGGTTCCACCATTCCGTTCGGCCTTAATGCTCGCCAGCAAAACGCATGGCTCTATCACGGCGGCGGCAACGAATTATACAACGCCTTTCTCGAACAATATGGGATCGTCGCCATTCCGGGCGGTGCGACCGGTGCCCAGATGGGCGGCTGGTTTCGAAAGGAAATCAAAAGCCTGGCCGATCTCAACGGCGTAAAAATGCGGATCGCCGGTGTTGCGGGCGAGGTGATGGCGCGGCTCGGCGTGGTTCCCCAGCAATTGCCCGGCGGTGATATCTACCCCGCGCTGGAGCGCGGGACGATCGACGCGGCCGAGTGGATTGGGCCCTATGATGACGAACGCCTCGGCTTCCATCAGATCGCGCCCTATTACTACTACCCCGCCTATTGGGAAGGTGGCCTGACGATCCACTTCTTCATCAATAAGGCCCAGTATGATGGCCTGCCGGACCATTACAAGGCGGCGCTGGACACCGCATGCAAGGCGGCCAACCTGAACATGCAGGCTCTTTACGATGTCAAGAACACGGCCGCGATCCGTTCTCTGGTAGGGAAGGGCGTGCAACTCCGGCCGCTCCCTCGCGATGTGCTCGATTCCGCCTATGACGTGACATTCAAGCTTTATGACGAGTACAGCGCCAGCAATCCTGCATGGGCGAAAATCTACCCCGGCTGGAAGAAGTTTCGCGATGAATCCTACGAGTGGTTCCGCGTAGCCGAGTATTCATACGACAGCTACGGCTACGCCGCGCAGGCATCCCGGCGCTGAGGAAGGAGCGGCCCGGACAGCCGGGCCGCCACTTATATTCCACCCTCGATTGGCAGTGGGATGCACAGGCGATGCTTCTCTTAGGCAAGGATCCGCGGAGAGGGAAAGGATCGGAACCGGCCGAAGACGAAGAAGACATTCGCCTTCTCGAGCAGATCAGGGCGTTGGGAGTTTCCGGAGCCAGCTTTGCTGAGATCGAGCCCTTGATTAGGCTCTATCGTGCCCGCCGCACGAAGCGACTGGTCGTGCAAGCTCTGCGCAATCTATGTTCTCGGAAGCGGGGGCTCTGAGAGGGCAATCGGCGGTCTCGGGCCGGGATTCATCCTGTGGGATAGCGCAGCTGCCGGATCATGGCCTTTGCTTATTTCTCCACATCGTCGCGGCCGAAGTTGCTCGTCTCCCGCGGAACCGCCAGGCATTTCAGAGCCTGGATGGTTTCGCGCAGCCCACGGTGAAGCTTCTTGTCCTTTCGGACGATTATGGCCAGCGTGCGATGCAGTCGCGGTTGCAGCGAACGGACGGTCAACGCGACGCCCTGTCTTGCATGATCTACGGCCAGTTTTGGAAGGATTGCGCATCCTAACCCGGCGCCCACCAATTCCTTGATCGCCTCCACGTTTCCAAGCGCCATGATCGGCTTTGGCGCAGCCGCCCGCTGCGATAGCCACTCGTCTGCGATACGCCGCGTGCTGCCGCCCGGCTCGAACAATATCAGCGGATAGCGTGCCAGCGTCTCGCGATCGACGACCTCCGGGAAGTCCAGATCGGGTGGACCGATCGCGACGAACTCGTCATCCAGGACGGGGATGACCTCCAACGCTCGGCTTGTGACGGGCAATGTCACCAGTCCAACATCTATCGTGTTCGCCTCCACAGCTTTCACAAACTCGTTCGTATTGCCCGTCGTTACGGTGACTTCGAGCGAAGGGAACCGCTGCTTCAACTGCCGCAGGACGGTCGGCAAGAGGTAGATGCAAGCGGTTGCTCCAGTTCCGATGCGGACTCTGCCCATTTGACCCGTGGCGTACCGAGCCATTTCCTCCGCGGCGGCCGCGCTCAAATGGGTCAACTGCCTGGCATAATCCATGAAGGCAGCGCCCGCCGGCGTTGGCTGTGCACGTCTACCGACGCGTTCGATGAGCGCCACTTTGAGCTGCCGCTCGAGCTCACGGATCTGAAGACTAATCGCTGGTTGCGTGAGGCTCGCTCGTTCCGCAGCGGCCGAAAAGCTTCCCAGCTCTACGACATCGAGGAATGCCTGTACTTGGTTCAGATTGAGCCCGCGCATGGCAAAGACATTCTCATGCTTCGCATAAAAAGACAAAGCTTTCTTTATTCGAAGGCCCCCAATACCATGCGCTAGCGATTGATGACCGAAGCCGATGCCTCCCGCCGACGCGCGCTCTTTCATCGGGGAGATTCTCCTACCTGCCCGGGATCACTCGTCGGGGATCAACAATCATTCCTGCCGGGAAAGACGCCAGTGGCGGCCCAGAAGGTCAACGGGTTTGGTGGCAAACAAGGGCTGACCGGAATGGACGGCAATTACCAAAAAGCTACAGAGACGGTTGCCGTCCGCCATTGCTCCAATGCGGATATCAAGCAGATTCAGGCGATCTACGCCCATCATGTCGCGAATGGCCTGGCGAGCTTCGAGACGACACCTCCAAGCGTCGAGGAGCTATTGGAGCGCCACCGAGCTTGCTTGCGGCTGAACCTTCCGTTCCTCGTCGCGGAGACGGAGAAGGGTGTCGTCGGCTATTCCTATGCGGGTCCTTATCGGCCGCGACCGGCTTATCGCTATACGATCGAGGATTCGGTTTATATAGCACCGGCCTTCGTCGGGCGTGGTATTGGAACGGTGCTGCTGGCCGCGCTCATTCGAGAATGCGAGTCCGGTCCGTGGCGGCAGATGGTGGCGGTCATTGGAGATAGCGCCAATTTCGGCTCGATATCCCTCCACAGAAAACTCGGCTTCAACATGATCGGCACAATCCGCTCCGCCGGCTTCAAGTTCGGCCGGTGGGTGGATACCGTCCTGATGCAACGCCCCGTCGGCAGGGGTGATGCAGATCTTCCCGATGGCGATGAGCCTCGGGTGGATGCTCCGTGATTCCGCGCTCCGCCATCCTGTGCTTAGGGCTCTCGCAGCTCGTTTCCTGGGGGATTTCGTACTATCTCATCGGTGTGTTCGGCGAACTCATCGCCGCCGATCTCGGCTGGTCGCGCGAGGCCGTATATGGCGGCTTCTCGCTAGCTCTCGTGGTGATGGGCTTATGTTCCCCTTTTGCTGGAACTCTCGTGGACAAGCGCGGGGGCAAATCGGCGATGGTCGCGGGAGCTCTCCTCAACGCCGGGGGCTGTCTCCTGATGGCGACATCGCGGGACCACCTGACCTACCTGGCCGCCTGGGCGATATTAGGCGCGGGCATGCGGCTCTCGCTCTATGACGCAGCGTTCGCCGCTCTGGCCCGGGCAGGCGGTCCCCAAGCACGTCTGCCCATGGCGCAGATCACGCTTTTGGGGGGGCTTGCCTCGACTGTGTACTGGCCTTTCGGCAGCTACCTGGCAGACTGCCTCGGCTGGAGAGGCGCGTTGTATATCTACGCCGTGATCGCTCTGCTCGTCGTGCCGCTGCATCTGACCCTGCCCACCGCGCGATATTCCGGACAGGCGGCCGCAAACACCGCGCCGGCGGCAACCCGACCCCCGAGAGAAAGGCAACGTTTGATAGCCGCGCTGCTCTACGCTGCTATTGTTGCGATCACGAATTTCCTGAACTCCGGCATGTCGGCGCACATGATCGCCATACTATCGGGGCTCGGGCTGGGCGCAGCCGCTGCGGTCAATACGGCAACGCTTCGCGGTATTGGCCAGTCGCTGGCACGGCTCTGCGATGTTCTTTTCGGCAAGACGCTCCACCCGCTGACGCTGAATCTTGCATCCACGGCAGTGCTCCCGCTGGCCTTCATGACGGCTTATCTGGCCAGTGGGAGTTGGATCGCCGCAGGCGCCTTCGCCTTCTTCTACGGCGCAGGGAACGGTCTGGTGACGATCACCCGCGGGACCCTGCCGCTGGTGCTCTTTGATCATCGCACCTATGGCAGTTTCGTAGGACGGCTGATCGCACCAAGCTTCCTGTTTTCCGCCGCTGCCCCTTTGGTCTACGCGAAGGTGATCTCCACGACAGGAGAAGAGGGAGCGCTCCTCTTGTCCGTTGTCCTCGCGACGGTAACGGTACTCGCAGCGGCGGCGCTGAAACTATCGTTCGGTTGGAGGACATCATAGGTCGAACGATTCATTTTTGACTGATACGATCGATACATTTCTTAGTTGCGTGAGCACAAGGTTCCAACTGGGCATGAGCGCGTCTCTCCTCCTCCTGACCGTCAGCCGTTTTTCCGCCAGCATGGCAATGATGATATATGCGGGAAGCTTGCCATTCCTGCTCGACGAATGGCGGATGTCCGGCGCCGAGGCGGGCGCAATACAGTCGGTCTTCAACATAACCTACGCCGTGTCGCTCCTGGTGACGTCATGGCTGTCGGACCATTTGGGTGCGAAGCGGGTGTTCCTGGCTTCGAATGCCTGCTCGGTATTTGCCTTCCTCGCCTTCGCTCTTGCAGCCCACTCGCACGAAAGTGCACTCATCTTGTACGGGCTCGTCGGCCTTTCGCTGGGTGGCTCCTACACCCCAGCATTGATGCTGGTAGCCGAACAGGTGCCGCCCCACGCCCGCGGCAGGGCGATGGGATTGATCCTGGCCGGCTCTTCCCTCGGATATTGCGCGGCAATCGCCCTGGCCGCGGCAAGCATCCCGAAGATCGGCTATCAATCGACGTGGTTGATCGTTGCGTCCGTCCTGGCGGCAGGTTTGGCTGCCTCCATCGCAGCGCTCTCACGAGAACCGAACCGAATCCACCGCCGGGATGCGTCGGTGGCCCCGGCTCCCAAATTCAGCGACAGCCTCCTGTCACGACAGTCGATCCTGCTTACCGCAGGCTACACTGCCCACTGCTGGGAGTTGCTGGGCATGTGGGCTTGGGCGCCCGCTTTCCTTACAATTGCGCTTACCACACAAATCGGATGGCCTGCAGTAACGCTCGGGGTCGTCGTCGCCTGCGTCCTTCATCTATCTGGGGCCGTTTCCACACTGCTGAGCGGCAGCCTGTCGGACCGGATCGGCCGCAGATCGGTCCTGGTGGGGATGGCTCTCGCGGGGGCGGCGCTCTCCTTCGTGTTCGGGTGGGGCGCCAGCTGGGGTCCTGCGGTGTTATTGTTGCTGGCCGCCCTCTATGGATTTGCCACGATCGCCGACTCCGGGGTGCTCACGGCGGCAATGACGGAATCGGTCGCACCGCGGCATCTAGGAAGTATGCTCGCGCTGCGCTCAATTCTCGGTTTTGGAGCAGGAGCGGTGGCGCCTCTGGTCTTCGGATTGGTCCTGGATCTAACGAATCCCGGGCAAGGGGCGCCTCAGAACTGGGGCTGGGCATTTGCGGTCTTGGGTGTTGGAGGGGCACTCGCCACGCTCTTCGCGTTGCTTCTGCCGAAGGCCGACACGATCGTACTGAAGCATCCAGGCCTCCGCCAGTCCGTGGACGATCCGTCCAGGTGACGGGCTATCGCGAAGGTAGGAAATTCGGGTCGAGCCTTAAAGCACGTACCAAGCGTCTTAAACCACTTCAACGGCGGGGTTCTGGCTAAGGTCTGAGAGAATACCGAGCGCGCGTTCGAGACTCGCTCTGCGCGGCGGCGCCATCAGGCAGAGCCGCACACCGCCCGATTTTTCGTTTGCCACCGCTGTCGCGTCCGGCGGGGTGACGCGCACCCCGTGCTCAAGCGCACGCCGCGCCAGCTTTTCCGCGTCAGCTGTCGGCATGGCAAGCCATATGTGCGGCGCTCCATCCGGCATAGGCACCTCCTTCACGCCGAGAAGCCTCCTCGCCAAAGCGATTCTCTGCTTTGCCTCGGCAACCAGGGTGTCCCTGGCCTTCAAGTGGACCCCGGCTTCGATGAGAGCACGGGCAACCTCGACATCAAGTGGAGAGGCGCCCCAGATTTCGGCGCGGATGCGCGCGGCGAGCCGCGCACGTCGCTCACGCGGCGGTACCAACACCCCAACCCGCGTGAGTGGCGTCAGGCACTTTGAAAGTCCGTTGATGTAGTAAACCCTGTTCGGGTCCGTTTCGTAAAAGGTCTTCGCTTTCGATTGCGAATAGATGCTGTAGATGTCGTCCTCGATTATGTAAGCTCCGTTTCCGCGGCAAACCTCCAGAATGTTTTGCCGTCTGCCGGCATTCATCTCGAAGCCGAAGGGGTTCTGGCACACCGGGGTTAGGTACACGGCCTTGCAGCCCGTTTGCTTGAGCACCCGGTCAAGATCGGTGGGGATCATGCCCTGGTCGTCATGCTCGACCGGCACCAGCGAAAGCCCCAGAGTCCTTGCTGCAGCGATGGCACCGGAAAATGTGGCAGCCTCGGTCGCGATCAGTTCCGTGGTGTCGCGCAGGTCTGCCATCGCCAGATGAATGGCATGCTGACCACCGACGCAGATGAGCAAATCGTCCGGATCGACCTCCAGCCTCGTCTCCGCAAGCCATGCAGCCAAGGCCTGCCGTTGGCTGCGGCCTCCGCCCGGCTCGGGATAGCCGCCGTTGGGGATGCTGCCCAATCTTGCCGCTGCAAGGGTGGATGCCAAGCGGAAGCTGGCTTCATCGACGACCGGTAGGGGCGCGTTGAAGTTGAGGTCGACCAACTCGTCATCACGGTCGACGGGCAAGCTGACGAACGTACCGCGGCCTGTCTCCCCTCGAACCACGCCCCTTCGTTCAAGAAGATCGATCGCCTTTGTGACAGTGCCGATTGCCACATTTGCGCTGCGTGCGATCTCACGGTGGGTCGGGAGGCGATCGCCGCGATCGTATCGGCCGGCAGCGATCAATTGCTCGACCGCATCCGCCAGCCGTTCATGGAGCGGGCCCTTTCCATCGGGCATCGACAGTTCAATCATGTCCGGCTTGGCCACTCCCCAAACTCCCGTGAACAGCGTGCGATTGTATCACGAATAAGGTGATGTCCTCTCCCTGTCGAGAGACGCCCGGCTGGCGACAACCGGAATGCCTTGAGTAAGCGACGCCATGGGTTTGAGCCGGTGAAGATGCCTGGAATTCCAGCCCGTCGCCATCGCCGCCGGTTCGAACCTCATGAGGTGATAAAAGAGTGCGACCACGACACTAAGCAAGCATGCGTAGTGTTTTTCTCCCACCTTCCTCCTTTCGAGCAGAGGCGTCCAACATTTACGCGCCTGCTCCAACATTGCGCTAAAGAACCTGCCGCCCTTGGACAGTTGACGGTGCGGAACATGGACGCAATCGTTCTCTCCAGCCATTTGCCGGGCAGAGGCGGTTGCGCTCTGAGCGGCGGAAAACATGCGAGCGGTCGACTTGTCCGCATCAGCCGGGGTCAAAGCCATGAGAACTCTGCTGCACTTCGACGCTTCCAGGATCAAGAGACTTGGCCGCCCCCTCCATTCTGCAGTGGCCAAGCTCCACCTCGTGGCCCGTCGGGCAGAACTCACGGGGGCATACTCCGACTACAAGAGTGCGCTTGAAGCAGTCCCACGCTGGGCGGTTGCCGGCTACGACAATGACGAAGTCGTCCCGGTGGGAGTGGAGAAGATGATCAAGGTCATCGACTGGGACTACCCCATCATTTTTTGGCTGGAACGAGAACTGCGGAAGCGCCGGGGCCGCTGGACGAACCTGCTTGATGCCGGGGGGCACGTCGGGACGAAATATCGGGCCTTTCGCCGCTTGATCGACCTCTCGAAGGTCAGGTGGGAGGTCTACGATCTCCCTCCAATGGTAAAGGCAGGCGCCGAAATGGCGAGGCGAGATGGGCTGGAGGAAAATCTTTCATTTTGCAGCGATGTGTCGGAAGCAAGAAAGGCGGAAATACTTCTTTGCTCCGGCCTCCTTCAGTATCTGGATGAACCATTTCCCGAGTTCGTTTCCCGCCTTGCCGCGCGGCCCGAGGTCATACTCTTGAACAAGGTGGCCCTTCGAGATGGCCCCACCATCTTTTCATTGCAGCGAGGCGGGCCGGCCTACTTTCCGTATCAAGTCCGTGAAAAGCGGACATTCATGAACGAGCTTCAGGCTATCGGCTATGAGATCGTTGATAGCTGGCAGATACAGTACCTCTCCCACGCCATTGCGAGCCATCCCGAATTGGGATCCAGCCAGAGCTGGGGCTTCGTGCTGAGGAGATCGGATTAGACAATTGCCAGCATCGCGTTCGGAGCGGGGAGCGATGCTGAGCACGCTTCAGCCGTCGCTATGCGGCGTCGGCGAGAGGGCACCCCCGGCGGAATCCGCCGCCCGCCTGATCCTGCTGAAGCTCATGGCGATATGGGCACGTCTGAGATGGCCTGCCGCTGCCAGATCCCCGTTCTCCACCGCCTCCGTGATGTCCACCACCTCACGCTGGAAGATGATGAACTCGTTGAGAAGCAACGCCTCGTAGCCCCTGAGGCGGGAGGCCGTCTTCAGCCAAATTCGCGTGGTCTGGTAGTAGAGGCGCTCGCTGAACTCGCGTAGCGGCACGTTGTTGGTCAGGCTGTTGTACAGGTGGAAGAATTCCATATTGATGCGCGCGAACTCTCGTGGATCGGCCTTGCGCACCATCTGGTCGCAACGGTTTCGGATGTCCCGGAACCGCTTCACCAGGGCATCATCGATCGGGACGGACGAAAGCTTGCCTACCAGCTCCGCCAGTTCCACGCGCAGCTCATAGACCTGTGCCAGCTCTTCGACCTCGATATCGGTGACGATGGTGCCGACGCCGTGGACGGAGCGGAGCAGCCCTTCTGCCTCGAGCTTGACGAGGACTCGGCGGATCGGCGTTCGTGACACGCCGAATTCCTCGGCGAGATCCTCTTCGCGCAGCCGTTCGCCGGGCGCGTAATCGAGCAGGCAGATACGCATCCGCAGCGTCTGGTAGATCCGATCGAACCGGCCCCTTGCGCCTTCGTCGGCCGGCACCATCCGTTCTGTCCTGTCCGGCATCGTGAGCATCTCCCGGCTATCGCGCAAGCTTCAGCCTCAGCTTGTCCAGCATTTCAAGGCAGGAGGCCAATTGGTCGATGGCGATGAACTCGTCGGGCTTGTGGGCCTGGGCGATCGATCCCGGGCCGCAGATGATCGAGGAGATGCCTGCAGACTGGAACAAGCCAGCCTCTGTGCCGAAGGGAACGACATCTGCATGGTCGCAGCCGGTCAATTTGCAGACGATTTCCCGCGCCTTTGATTCCGCTACAACCTGAAGTCCCTCGACCTCGCCGATCACATGAGTGACGATCCCGCAGTCGGGCGAGACGGCACGCATGGCCGGCAACAGAACCGTGTCGACATAGTCGTCGAGGTCCCTCTTGACGAAGCTCGCGTCATCGGCCGTCACCGGGCGCATCTCCCATTCGACAGTGCAAGCGCCGGCGATGACGTTGCGCGCCGTGCCGCCTACCATCCGGCCGACCTGCACCGTCGTCCAGGGAGGGTCGAAGCGGCTTCCGGCGGGAGCACGGGCTTTCAGCCGTTCGCCGAGGTCGAGCAGCCGCGAAACATAACGCGTGGCATACTCCACGGCATTGACCCCCTTGCCCGGCTGGGAGCCGTGTCCTTCGAGCCCGATGAACTCCGTCGTGTATTCGTAGCAGCCCTTATGGCCCTCGATTACGCCCATGCCCGTAGGCTCGCCGATGATGGCGACCGAGGGGCGGATGCCGGCATTGGCAATCTCGCCAACGAGCGCCCGCGCGCCGAAACAACCGATCTCCTCGTCATAGGTCAAGGCGAAGTGGAGCGGACGGGCGAGGTCGAGCTCAGCGAACCGGGGCGCCATCGCCAGGGCGGCGGCGATGAACCCCTTCATGTCGCAGGTGCCCCGGCCGTAAAGTCTGCCGCCGCGCTCCGTCAGAGTGAAGGGATCGCTCGTCCACTCGGACGGATCTGCGGGCACGACATCGGTGTGTCCGGAGAGCACGATGCCGCCATTCCCCGCCGGCCCCAGCGTCGCAAACAGATTGGCCTTCGTGCCGCTGTCGTCGCGGGAAAGCAAGAGCGTGGCGCCCGCGTCGGAGAGAAGATCGGCAGCATAGGCGATCAGTTCGAGATTGCTGTCCGAGGAAACCGTCGGAAAGGCGACAAGCTTGCCCAGGATTTCGCGCGTGCGGGCGAGCATATCCATTTAAGGTCTCTCAGTCCTTCACGAACAACTTGCGGGGCCGGTCGCAGAAGCATTCCGCCGCTCCGCTCTCGCGGATGAGAATGCTTTCCGTGATCTCCAGGCCCCAGTCGTCCATCCACAGGCCAGGCATGAAGTGGAAGGTCATGCCGGCTTCAAGAACCGTCTCGTCGTCGGTACGGAAGGAGATTGTGCGCTCACCCCAGTCGGGAGGATAGGAGATGCCGATGGAATAGCCGCAACGGCTATCCTTCTTGATGCCGGCACGCTCCAGCGAACCGAACAGCGCGCGGGCGACCGCGCCTGCCGTATTGCCGGACCGGGCCGCTTCTAGGCCTGCCTCCAGTCCTTCGGCGAGCGCCTTCTCCGCGTCGAGAATGTGTTGCGGTGGCTTGCCGAGGAAAACGGTGCGGCAGAAGGGCGTGTGATAGCGCCGGTAACACCCTGCGATCTCGAAGAAGGTGGCTTCGCCCTTCACGAAAGGCCGATTGTCCCAGGTGAGGTGCGGCGCGGCGGCGTCTGTGCCGGAGGGCAGCAGCGGCACGATTGCCGCATAATCGCCCCAGGCATCGCCGACGCCGCGGACGGCGTCGCCCAAGATCTCGGCCACGACTTCGTTTTTCGGGCGGCCCGGTTCGACGCGCTCGACAATGCCGTCAACGATCTTCTCCGCGATGCGGCCAGCCCGGCGCATGAAGGCGATCTCTTCGTCGGACTTCACCGCCCGCTGCCAGTTGACGAGCGCGGTTGCATCCACGAGCTCCGCCTGCGGCAGCTCCTCCTTCAGCACGAGGAAGGCCTTGGCCGAGAAGTAATAGTTTTCGAGCTCGAGGCCGATGCGCTTTCCGGCATAGCCGCGGTCGCGGAGCAGCGCAGCCAAATCCTGCATTGGATGGCGAACGGGCGACTGCACGTAATGGTCGGCGTAGCCGGCAACGTGAGCGTCTGCCATCCACACCGTGCGCACTGCACCGTTTACGTCCTGCGCGCGCCCCCACCAGATGGGATCGGCGTCATGGAAGACGACGACGCCCTGGTGAACATAGAACGACCATCCATCGTAGCCGGTGATCCACGCCATGTTCGATGGGTCCTCGACGAACAGGACGTCGATGTCCCGCTCTTCCATGGCCCTGCGCACCTTGGCGAGGCGCCGGTCATATTCTTTGCGGGAGAAGGGTAGCTCCGCCGCTGGCATAGTTTCCTCCTGATGCACATGAGACCGCCAAGCGATCAATGTGTACATCTATGGCCAGTTGAGGCACACGAACAAGAGATATTTCGTCACTGCTCTGCGAAAAACCAATTGACACGATACAAAGGTCGCGGGATGTTGTGCACAACATAGAACTATAAAGGTGGAACAGGAGTAAACCCTATGAAAGCAGCTATCTTAAAGGGTATGGCCGTTCTCGGCATGGCGGCCCTGGCGCTGGGAGCGAACGCCGCCTTCGCCAATGCGCAATCCCTGCTGGAGAGGGCCGACCAGGGCGAGCCGATCCGTATCGGTTTTGCAAACGAGATACCGTTTGCCTATCCGGGCGAGGACGGCAGCCCCAAGGGTTTCGTCAACGTTTTCACGATCGCGGTGCTGAACAAGATGGGCTATGAAAACATCGAGCCCGTTCAGACCGAATGGGGCGGTCTCATCCCGGGTCTCAACGCCAACAGGTTTGACATCGTCACGGGTGGCATGAACATCCTGGCGAGTCGCTGTGAGAATATCGCCTTCTCCGAGCCCATTGCGACTGTCGGTGACGGCTTCATCGTCGCCCCCGGCAACCCGAAAGGCATCAGCAACTATGAGAGCCTTGCCAAGAGCGGTGCCATCATGGTGACGGGGGCAGGCTATTCGAATGTCGAGCAGGCGAAGGCAGCAGGCGTTCCCGAGTCGAACATCATGCAAGTTCCCGGACCGACGGAAATCCTGGCCGCGGTGAGGGCTGGCCGCGCCGACGCGGGTGCAGGCACCTACTTCACCATGAAGCAGCTTGCCGATTCATCCGGCGGGGCGGTCGAGGTGACCGACCCGAACGCGATGCCGGAGAGCTCGTTGAACTGGGCCGGCATCGGTTTCCGTAAGTCGGATCAGGATTTTCTCGACAAGTTCAACGCGGCCATGAAGGAATATATCGGCTCCGAAGAGATGCTGGCCGCTGTTGCCGAATATGGTTATGGCGAGGCGTCGTTACCCGGCGACCGGACGACCGAATGGGTCTGCGCCAACCGCTGACATGACGATGCGTGGGCGGCCCGATCCGGCCCGCGCTCGCCTTCGGGCAATGATGCCCGCCTCCCGCCTTCATGGCCCCGACGGGAAGCTCCGAGCAGCATGTCCTATTTCGAATTTCTAGGCCAATACGGGGACCGCATCCTGAGCGGTACGCTGGTCACCGTCGTACTGACCGTGCTCGCAGCGCTGCTTGCGATCGTCATCGCTCTTGCAGCGGGTATGATGCGGATGGCCCCCAATCCGCTGGTCCGCGGCGTGGCCACCGTTTATATCGAGATCTTCCGGGGTACGTCGCTCCTGGTACAGCTTTATTGGATTTTCTTCGTGCTGCCGCTCTTCGGCATCACGTTCGAGAAATTCACGGCTGGCTTCGTCGCCGTCGGCATGAATCTCGGCGCCTATGGGGCGGAGCTGGTGCGCGGCGCGATCCTATCGGTTCCGCGAGGTCAGTGGGAGGCAGCGCTCGCGCTCAACATGTCGCCCGCCAAACGCATGTGGCGCGTGATCCTGCCCCAGGCCGTGCTGATCATGTTGCCGCCTTGGGGCAATCTGCTCATCGAGCTGTTGAAGGGTACGGCGCTCGTAGCGCTCATCGCCGTGGCCGACCTGATGTTCCAGGTTAAGCAGATCAACGGCACGACCTTCCTCTCGGCCGAGTCCTTCGGCACCGCGCTGATCATCTACTATATTCTCGCCCGCTTCATGCTGACGCCGTTCATGCGCTGGGTGGAGCGCATCATGCAGCGAAAACTGGGGAGGGCCTAGAGATGTTCGACTGGCGCTGGGACTTTACCTGGGAGATCCTGCCTCGCCTGTTGGCGGCGACCGGCAACACGCTCCTGGCCGCCGGCCTGGGCTATGCGATCGCGGTGGTGCTCGGTCTTGCCTTCGCACTCGCCCAGCGCACGCCCTACCGCTCCGTCACCGTCGTCGTACGAGAGGCGATCGAGTTCATCCGCTCGACACCGCTGGTGCTGCAGATCTTCTTCGTCTTCTATGTGGGACCGCAGTTCGGCATCAGGCTCTCGCCCTGGACGGCCGGTATGATCGCCATCGGCCTGCACTATGCCGCCTATCTTTCGGAGGTCTATCGCGGCGGCTTGGAGAGCGTGCCGAAAGGACAATGGGAAGCCGCGACCTCGCTCAACCTCTCGACGGCGCGCACCTACTTTCGCGTGATCATTCCGCAGGCCCTGCCCCCCTCACTTGCCGGCATGGGCAACTACCTGGTCGGAATCTTCAAGGATACCCCCATGCTCTCGGTCATCGGCGTCGCCGAACTCATGCATACGGCCAACGCCATCGGCTCCGAGACCTATCGTTTCCTGGAACCCTACACCCTTGTCGGAGTCATCTTCCTCCTCATATCGCTGCCCACCGCCGCCGGCATCCGCCTGTTTGAAACCTGGGTGCGCCGCAAGCTCGGAATGGTCTGATGAACGCACAATACCTATCCGGATTTCCGCTCAAGCTTGAGGGCGACCCCGTCCCGATGGTGAGCTTCAAGAAGGTCACCAAAAGCTATGGCAGCCTCGTGGTGCTCGACTCGCTGGATCTCGACATCGCCGAAGGCGAAATGGTGACGATCATCGGACCTTCCGGCTCGGGCAAGACGACCGTGCTCCGCATGCTGATGACGCTCGAGACCATCAATGGCGGCGTCATCTATGTCGACGGCGAGCCGCTGACGCACATGCCGAGCGGCAACGAGCTGGTTCCAGCCAACAATCGTCATCTGCGCCGCATGCGGTCGAAGATCGGCATGTGTTTCCAGCACTTCAATCTATTCCCACACATGACCGCCCTGGAGAACTGCATGGAAGGCCCGGTGCATGTGCTCGGCCTTTCGAAAAAGGAGGCGCGCGAGCGCGCCGAGGAGCTGCTGGCGATGGTCGGCATGGCGGATAAGCGCGACCAGCATCCGTCTCGCCTGTCGGGCGGTCAGCAGCAACGCGTCGCGATCGCCAGGGCCATGGCCATGCGGCCAAAGGTGATGCTCTTTGACGAAGTGACCTCGGCGCTCGATCCTGAAGTGATCGGCGAAGTCACCAATGTGATCCGCAAGCTCGTCGCAGAGCACCATTTGACCATGCTGATGGTCACGCATCAGATGGGTTTTGCCAAGGACATTTCCGACCGCGTCTGCTTCTTCTATGGAGGGCGGATCGAGGAACAGGGAACCCCGGAGGAGCTGTTCGGGAATCCCAAGCGGGAACGCACCCAGCAATTCCTGAGCGCAGTGAAGGAGGCGATTTGAGCCTGTCGTTAGCAGACATCCTGGCCGCTCGTCGCACGATCGCCGGCGTTGCAGTGCGCACGCCGCTCGTCCCCTCGCCACATATGAGTGGGATCGTCGGCCACGACGTTCTTTTGAAACTGGAGACGACCCAGCCGGTCGGGGCATTCAAGCTGCGGGGCGCGGTCAATGCGGTGTCAGCCCTTGCCGGCGATGCTAACGGCGTCGTCTGCTGCTCGACGGGCAATCATGGCCGCGCCATCGCTTATGCAGCGCGGGCGCGCGGGCTGAGGGCCGTGGTCTGCATGTCGTCATTGGTGCCGAAAGCGAAGGTGGACGGCATACGCACTCTCGGCGCGGAAGTGCGCATCGTCGGCCGAAGCCAGGACGACGCGCTCGCCGAAAGCCGCAGACTCTCTCGGGAAGAGGGATTGATGGAGATCTCGCCCTTCGACGATCCGCTGGTGATCGCTGGCCAGGGGACGATCGGGCTGGAATTGGTCGAGGACCGGCCGGACCTGGCGGCGATCCTCGTTCCCCTCTCCGGCGGCGGCCTTGCGGCAGGTGTGGCACTGGCCGCCAAGGCCATCAAACCATCGATCAAGGTCATCGGCATCAGCATGGACCGAGGCGCGGCAATGCACGATTCGGTGCGTGCCGGCAGGCCCGTCGAGGTGGAGGAAGTGCCGAGCCTCGCCGATTCGCTTGGCGGGGGCATCGGCCTCGATAACCGCCTCTCTTTCCCGCTCTGCCGCGACCTGCTCGACGACTGCGTGCTCGTCACGGAGGAACAGATCTATGACGCGATGCAGACGGTCTATTTCGAGGACCGTATGGTGGCCGAAGGCGCGAGCGTTGTCGGCATTGCAGCAATGAAGGCCGGCAGGCTGCCGCCGCCGGGCGGCCCGATCGCGACGATCCTGACCGGCCGCAATGTCGACATGACCAGCTTCACCGACATCATCTCGGGACGAAGCGTTCAGCTCGGCGACACCGAAGTGAAAGGGCGAACCTATGGCGCGTGAGGTCACGATCCTGACCGAAACCGATCTGCGGAAGCTGATCAAGCTCGACCTCCCGGCGATCGACGTTGTGGAGCGTGCCTTTGCGGCACTCGCCTCGGGTAAGGTGGTAATGCCGCCGATCCTGTCCATGGCCCTCCCGGAGGCCAATGGCGAAGTGGACGTGAAGACCGCCTGGATTCCAGGCTTCGAAGGTTTCGCCATCAAGGTCAGCCCAGGCTTTTTCAACAATCCGAAGATCGGGCTTCCGAGCCTCAACGGGCTGATGATCCTGTTCTCCGCCAAGACCGGGCTGGTCGAGGCGCTGCTGCTCGACAACGGCTACCTCACTGATTTGCGTACCGCCGCCGCTGGCGCGGTCGCCGCCCGCCACCTTGCGCCCTCGCGCGTGGAAACTGCCGGCGTCATCGGCACAGGAGTGCAGGCACGGCTGCAGCTCCAGGCGGCCCATCTGGTCCGCCCGTTCAACCGGGTTCTGGTCTGGGGACGCGACCCCGAGAAGGCGGAGGCCTGTGCGCGCGATATCGCAACCAACCTGCCCGTCATTGCGACCTACGAGCCTGATCCGGCCCGGCTCGTCGCTGCGAGCCAGCTCGTCGTGACAACCACGCCCGCCGAACATCCGGTGCTGCAGGCCGAGTGGCTTCACCCCGGTCTCCACATCACCGCCATGGGCTCCGACCAGGCGGGCAAGAACGAGATCGATCCCGCCGCGATTGCGGCTGCCGACCTCTATATCTGCGACAGGGTCAGCCAATGCGAGCTTCTGGGCGAACTGCGCAGCGCCAAGGCTGCCGGTCTCTGGAACCGTGGCACGCCTCCGGAACTTGGCGAGATCGTCGTCGGCACGAAGGAGGCCCGCATCTCCGACGAGCAGGTCACCATTTGCGATCTCACTGGTACCGGCGCTCAGGATACTGCCATTGCGACCTTCGCCCTGGAACTGGCGCGGAAGGCCGGGGTGGGATCCGTGATCTCGACGTGAGATGGTTCCGTGTTCTTGCGCCGTTCTGCAACGCCATCCTTCTTTGGCGTATGCCGGGGATCAGCCGGGGCGATGACCGAAACTTTCCGTTACCGAAATGGTGCGGCCGATGCTGAAGCTCGATGACCGCGACCTGAAGATCCTGGCCATCCTCAGCCGCGAGGGTCGCATTTCCAAGGCCGAGCTTGCAAAGCGGGTGAACCTCTCAGCCGCGCCCGCATGGGAAAGGATGAAGCGGCTGGAGGAGGCGGGCCTCATCACCGGCTATCGGGCCGAGATCGCGCTGAAGAAGATCGCGCCTCACATAACAGTGTTCATGGCGGCCGAACTCGAAAGCCACCGCGCTCAGGATTTCCACCAGTTCGAGCGCGCGCTGTCGCCTCTGGACGAGGTTGTCGCGTGTTGGGCTGTCGGCGGCGGCTTCGATTATATCCTGCAGATCGTCACGCGCGACATAGACGCCTACCAGCGCCTGGTGGATGAACTGCTTGAGGCGAAAGTCGGCCTCTCGCGCTACTTCACCTATGTCGTGACGAAATCGGTTAAGCTCAGGCCGCCGCCCCTAGTGCAGCTGCTTGGCATGCAGGCGCAGGACTAACTGGCGAAAAAACCTCTGCTCCCGGCTCTCACTTCCGACGAAGCTTTGGCCGTCACCGGGCTCTTCAAAATCATCGTCGGCGCCTGTCAGCGCACAATGTGGGGCACTTGCCAACGAGAGGCCCCGCCATGACCTCGATCGCCTACCTGCAGAAGACCACCCTGACGTCGCTTGCAGACCCGCGCCTGTTCCGGGAGTTCGCCTATGTCGACGGCGCCTGGACTGCGGGCTCGCGCGGGCGGATGATCGACGTCACCGACCCAGCCGACGGTTCGCGTATCGGCTCCGTGCCCGCACTGACGGCGGATGACGCGGCACAAGCGGTCGAAGCCGCCCACAGGGCATTTCGCCCTTGGTCCGGCGAGTTGCCCCTGACGCGCGCACAGATCCTCCGCCGCTGGCACGATCTCATCGTCGCCGCACGCGAGGATCTTGTCCGCCTCATGGTCCAGGAACAAGGCAAGCCGGTTTCCGAAGCGCTCGGAGAGATCGATTACGCCGCTTCCTACGTCGAGTTCTATGCGGAGGAGGCGAAGCGATTGAATGTGGAGAGCGTCACGTCGCATTTGGCGGACGCCGATATGCGCGTGCTGCGCCAACCGGTCGGGGTCGCTGCGCTCGTGACACCGTGGAATTTTCCTTCCGCGATGCTGACGCGCAAGGCCGCTGCCGCGCTCGCCGCCGGCTGCACCGTCGTTTGCCACCCGTCCTCCGAGACACCCTTCTCTGCGCTGGCGCTTGCCGAATTGGCCGAGCGTGCCGGCTTTCCCGCCGGCGTCTTCAACGTTGTCACCGGCGACGCGCCCGAAGTGGTCGGCGCCTTCACGGCATCGCCCAAGGTGCGCATCCTCTCCTTCACCGGATCCACAGAGACCGGCCGTCTGATCTACGCCCAGTCGGCGCCGACCATCAAGCGGCTGGTCATGGAGCTTGGCGGACACGCGCCGTTCATCGCCTTTGCGGACTGCGACTTCGAGCGGGCGGTGGAGCGGGCACTCGCGGCCAAGTTTGCGACATCAGGGCAGGACTGCCTCGCGGCCAATCGCTTCTACATAGAGCGGTCCATCTATGAACGCTTCGTCGCCGCCTTTACCACACGCGTGGAGACGATGCGGGTCGGCCCTGGTGCCAGCGATCCCGACATCGGCCCGCTGATCAACATTCGCGCCGTCGCGAAGCAGGAACAGCACATCGCCGACGCTCTGGCGCGCGGCGCGCGCCTTGTCACCGGCGGAAATGTTGATCCCGCCGGGCCGCTATTCTTCCAGCCCACAGTCCTTGCGGACGTGCCGGAGGATGCGGCGATCTTCCGCGAGGAGACCTTCGGCCCGGTTGCGGCCTTTGCTCCCTTCGACCGCGAGGAGGAAGTGCTGGAAAGGGCGAACCGCACGGAGACCGGGCTTGTTGCCTACCTTCACACCGCGGACAGCGCCCGCATCGCGCGCATGAGCAGCGCGCTCGAATTCGGCATGGTGGCGGTCAATCGCACCAAGATCACCGGCGCTGCCATCCCCTTCGGCGGCATGAAGCAGGCCGGGCTGGGACGCGAAGGCTCCCGCCATGGCATGGAAGCCTATACCGATCTCAAATACGTCTGCTGCGACGTGTCATGAGCATTCAGAAAGACCGCACGGAGAACAACGATGCTGACAAATGACGTCCTCGACCGCTGGGACCGGGAGAATTTCTTCCACCCCTCGACCCATCTCGCCCAACACGCACGTGGCGAGACGCCGAACCGCATCGTGACCGGCGGCAAGGGCGTCTTCATTGAGGACCGCGACGGCAACCGGCTGCTCGATGCCTTCGCCGGATTATACTGTGTCAATGTCGGCTATGGTCGTTCTGAGATTGCCGAGGCGATCGCGGCGCAGGCGAAGGAACTCGCCTATTACCATGCCTATGTCGGCCATGGCACCGAAGCCTCGATCACCCTGGCAAAGATGGTGCTCGAGCGGGCGCCGAAGAACATGTCGAAGGTCTATTTTGGCCTCGGCGGATCGGACGCCAACGAAACCAACGTCAAACTCGTCTGGTATTACAACAATATACTCGGCCGGCCTCGGAAAAAGAAGATCATCTCCCGCTGGCGCGGCTATCATGGCTCCGGCCTCGTCACCGGTTCGCTGACCGGGCTTGCGACCTTCCACAACAAGTTCGACCTGCCGCTTTCGCAGGTGATCCACACGGAGGCGCCCTATTACTACCGGAGGCCGGAGCTCGGGATGAGCGAGGCCGACTTCGTAGCCTTCTGCGCCGACGAGTTGGAGAAGCTGATCGCCCGCGAAGGTGCCGACACGATCGCAGCCTTCATAGGCGAACCGGTGCTCGGCACCGGCGGTATCGTCCCGCCACCTTCCGGTTACTGGGCTGCGATCCAGAAGGTTCTGAAGGAGCACGACATCCTGCTGATCGCAGACGAGGTGGTCACAGGCTTCGGCCGGCTGGGCTCCATGTTCGGATCGGACCATTACGGCATCGAGCCCGATATTATCACGATCGCCAAGGGCCTGACCTCGGCCTATGCGCCGCTATCGGGCTCCATTGTCGGCGATAAGGTATGGAAGGTCCTCGAACAGGGGACGGACGAGAACGGTCCGATCGGCCACGGCTGGACATATTCGGCCCATCCTATCGGTGCGGCCGCGGGCGTCGCCAACCTGAAACTGATCGACGAGCTTGGGCTGGTGGAAAATGCCAGGGAAACCGGCGCCTACTTCAACCATGCTATGAAGGATGCGCTGGGAGGCCATGCCCATGTCGGCGAAATTCGTGGAGAAGGCCTTCTCTGCGCGGTGGAGTTCGTCCAGGAACGCGGCACGCGCACCTTCTTCGAGTCGGACCGGAAGGTCGGCCCGAGCGTTGCGGCAGCCCTGGCCCGGCGAGGGGTGATCGGTCGCGCCATGCCGCAGGGCGACATACTCGGTTTCGCTCCGCCGCTCTGCCTGACACGGGCGGAAGCGGACGAAGTGGTCGGCAAAACCGTCGAAGCAGTTGTGGAGGTCCTCGGGTAAGATCACCGCTGCCGATGTGGACATAACGGTCAAGGCCCTCCCCTTCTGGGAGGGTCTTGTCGTCCGTCCGCGAGGGCCGTGTGGGAGGACAGCTCCGTCTCACGTTGAGCGAGGCGCGATTTACTTCCAAAACGATTTCGTGCATGACCCTGCCAGGAGCGCCTAAACAGGCCTCCAGGATCAGGTAGGATCATGAAGTCTGATCATTCTCGTATGGTGATCTCTCACTGGGTGCCGATGAGCACTCAGGTACATCTATGCTTATTCCACTCAGCGGATCGAAGAAATAGACGCTAATCTGCCCTCAGTACCGGTAAGAAGCTCCTTAGCTGCTGGCCATTTCGGGAACCGGTCAGAGATGTTCCGCTGGACCACCTGCCACTGCGCACAGGGCTCGAAAGAGTATACACCGCGCAAGTTGTTGCGCGTCGAGAACACATAGGCACCCTCGGCGATATTTAGTGGCGCTTTCTTACCGGCGGCCCGCACCACCCATAGTGACATGCAGTTCTTGAGCTGTTTGCGGAGGCCAGATGCTGCCGGCGCCTCAATTCATGCTGTCGGACAGCAGTTGCCGCGCCTGCACTAGAAACTCCGCCAAGTGTCCGATAGAGCCTTCCACTGCCCCAAAACACAGGGACGAAGCCGCCCCTGTGGAGGGCTGGTATCCTCCATATCGGCAATTTGCCTATTATACTATTATTGGTATAATAGTAGGATTGCTTGGGCCAGGTGCCAAGCAATTGATGCGTATAACCGGAGGAGAAGACATTGATTGAGCGCTTGCACTTGTATGCGATTACCGCCTCGCTGATCCTGGCAGGGGCCGGTATCTCGCAAGCCGATCCGATCAAAATCGGCGTCAACCAGCCATTGACCGGGCCCTTTGCGGCGTCCGGCACTTACATCGTCGACGGCGCCAAGCTCGCAGTGGAGGAGATCAACGCCAATGGCGGGGTTCTTGGCGAGAAGCTCCAGCTCGTCATCGAGGACAACAAGAGCAATCCTACCGAAGCTGCTGCCGTTGCCGAAAAACTTATCGTCAGCGACAAAGTGCCCGTCCTCCTCGGCGCCTGGGGGTCCAGCCTTACCCTCGCCGCGATGCCGAAGCTGATGCAGTACCAGGTACCGATGCTGGTCGAGACATCCTCGTCGTCGAAGATCACCCAGCAAGGCAATCCCTACGTATTCCGCATTTCGCCGCCCTCCTGGGTCGAAGCGGAACTATTCAAGAAGCACCTGCCGGAACTCAACATAAAGAAGGTCGATTTCCTGGCCATCAACAATGACTGGGGAATCGGCACCATAAACGATTTCACCAAGGCTCTTGGAGAAGAAGGAATCGAGGTCGGACTGTCCGAGATAATGGATCAGGGCGCGCAGGATCTGAGTGCGCAACTGTCCAAGATCAAGGCGTCGGACTCCGACACCATCATCGTGACGACCGCGGTCGAGCAACTCACACTGCTCCTCAAGCAGGCTGCTGCGCTCGGTATAACGAAGCAGATCATCACGACCGGCGGATCGCAAAATCCCGACCAGCTGATACAGCAGGCCGGCTCCGCAGCCAACAACAGCATCCACATGGTCTTCTTCGCACCGTGGTTCCCGGAAAGGGCCGAACATCCCGACAGGGCTAAAGCCTTCGTCGCGGCCTGGGAAAAGGCCGGGCACGACAAAGCGGGCATGACCGAGAGCTACCGCGGCTACGACGGCATTCAGGTCATCAAGGCAGCGATCGAAATGGCCGGCAAGGCTGAACCGGAAGCGATCAAAGAGGCATTCTGGAACATTGAAGCTCCGGCGCTCAACGGAACGGTCACCTTCGTCAAGGACGGTCCCGAAGGCCGGGAGAGCGGTCAATATATGGCGAATGGCACGCTGGTACGGATCGTTGACGGCAAGATCGAGCTTGTCGGCTCCTGATCTGATCATCCGATGTAAACTGGCCCGCCGCACCGGCGGGCTTCTTTCATGCGCGACTTTTCGCAGATGCAACATGGAGCTTTCGCGTTGCTTATCCTCAACTCTCATCCCGACCACGGCACACCGCTCGATTCCAGAGACGCCGACATCCTCAGCCTCGCGTCGGCCGAAGCGGTAGCGCGCTTCCTTTCCTACCGCCCGAACCATAAGCCAACCCCGCTCCATGCACTTGCCGGCCTGGCCCGCCTGACTGGCGTCGAAGCCGTCTACGTCAAGGACGAAAGTCAAAGGCTGGACCTCAACAGCTTCAAGGCTCTCGGCGGTTCCTATGCCGTTATCCGTCTCGTCCTGGAGCAGGCGGGCCGCAAGCTCGGCCTTCCAGTGGACATAGCAGAGCTGCATTCGCCGGCCGTCCGCGAGGTCGCCGCCGGCATGACCTTCGGCTGCGCGACGGACGGCAATCACGGCAAGTCGGTGGCCGCCGGCGCCCAACTTGTCGGCGCGAAAGCTGCGATCTTCGTTCATTCAGGAGTGTCGGACGAACGTGTGGCCGCGATTGCCGCGTTCGGGGCCCAGATTATCCGCGTCGATGGCACATATGACGATTCAGTCGCAGAGGCCGAACGCAAGTGCAAGGAGATGGGATGGACCGTCGTCTCAGATACCTCCTGGCCGGGATACGAACGAATTCCCGGTCTTGTCATGCAAGGCTATACAGCGATGCTCAAGGAGGCGGCAGATGCCCTGGCGGCCGCGCCGACACACGTCTTCGTTCAGGCAGGCGTAGGAGGCCTTGCCGCGGCTGTTGCCGGTCACTTCGACGTCCGTTACGGGGACAAGCGCCCGCGCCTGATTGTCGTCGAACCGAGCAGGGCGGCATGCCTGTTCGAAAGTGCGCAGGCCGGTCACCCCCTCAAGGTTGCACATGGCGAACCCACCATCATGGCCATGCTGGAATGCTACGAGCCGTCATTGGTGGCCTGGCGCATTCTTTCGCGCAAAGCGGACGCCTACATGACCATCGACGAGGATGACGCGGCCGAGACCATGCGCCGCCTCGCCCGCCCGGTCGCCGGCGATCCGCCGATCGTCTCAGGCGAAAGCGGCGCTGCCGGCCTGGCCGGCTTTCTCAAGGCGGCTGCCGACGCAAAGACGCGGTCGGCACTCGGCATTGATGCGCATTCACGCGTGCTCCTCATCAATACGGAGGGAGCCACCGATGAGGCGCGTTACCGGGCGATTGTCGGCTGCACGCCGGCCGACCTGTTCGCGCCGGCGTAATGGGCCCGCGCGCCGTGGGTAAACCGCGGCGCGCCTACGCTTCCACCTTGCCCTTGTTCAAGAGATCGACCCGTAACGCGAAGCAATCCTTGAGATAGTGGATGTTCGCTACGTAGATAGCCGTGTTCGCATCGTCTATCAGGACCAGGCGGCAATCAGCGGTGGGCTCGCCAAGACCGATCTTCAGCAGATTGGCCGTCTCCGGGTCGGCAACGCCGATCGTCAGCGTCTGGTATGCATGAAGGATGCGGACATCCTGCATCTCCACGATGCTCGGCAACGCCGCGGAATGGGAGAAGCGTTTCCGATCGCGAGCAAAGAGGTTCTGGGCCAGGTAAAGGTTCACGACCGAGAATGGCTCGCCGTTGTTATACTGGACGCTGCGAAGAAACGTGTATTTCTCGGCTGGCTTTCCTTCCCGCTCATCGAGATCGGGCGGCGCGACATTCTCTTCGATATGAACACGCTCGATCACATTGTCCTTCACCAGCGCGAGCATGGTGTCGAAGTCGTTGGCGAGATTTAACCAGCGGTTGTGACGCGGCCTTCCGGAAACGAAGGTGCCCCGGCCCTGCTGTGCATCGAGCAGGCCCTCGTTGCGGAGCAGTTCAATGGCTTGGCGGATGGTCACGCGCGCGACGGCGAACTCAGCCTCAAGCTCTTCGAGGGTCGAGATCTTGTCACCTTCGGCCCAATGGCCGCTCTCGATCCGCTGCCGCATCACTGATGCGACTTGGATGTAGAGCGGGACACGGCTGCGATCGTAAAGAGAAGCAAGTTTTTTCATGATCTTTATGTACGACAAATAGGATGAAAGCGCCATAGCACACTGGGTTTGGCAGAATCGCATGAATTGACGGAATCGGCCTCGTCCCGCAACCCGCCGCAACAAGGATGGGCTGCGCTTCGAAAGAAGGCACGGAGCTCATCGAAAGGGCCGCTGGACGTTTGCGTTAATTGCGCCGGAAGAACCGCCCCACCAAGCGCTTCAGTTGGCCCAGGAAAACCGAGGACAGGAACGAACCCGCATCGAACTCTCCCGCCGCAGGCGGTGGCCCCGCGTCGCCTCGCATCTGGTGCGCCAGGCGTGCTTCCAGATTTTGGACGAATACGGCAATCAACCTGTTGGCGACGTCCTGCACGAGGCCTGACCGGCTGAACTGCGCGAGCATGCCCGACAGGGTGAAGCCGACGGTCAGGTCGACGCGGGTCTCACCCGGTGTCTCTGCCTGCCGGACGGCATAGCGGATTTGCCCCCGTGTGGTCGAATTGCTGCGCCTGTCTTTACCAACCCCGTCAATGACACCGGTGCGGGTGGCCTCGTCCCGGGTGATATCGGCCGCTCCATGGAACTCGGCAGAGATCGGCCCCACCTTGACCTTGATCTGCCCCTCCACATGCCCATCCCGGGCTGGGCCGTTGAGAGAGGCACCAGGGAGGCAGGCGGCAACCTCTTCTACCCGACCGAAGAAGCCCCAAACCACATCCACAGGATGGGCGACCGTAAAGCTCTGCTCGAAGGTTGTCTGGGGCTTCCAATTTTCCGCCTGGGCAACCGAGGCCGGGCGCGCTGCTGAAGCGGAGATCGCCCCGTTCATCGTGGTGGCTGGGGCCGGTGCGGCTCCCCGTTCCGCCGCATTGCCCGAACCGGCGGGACCAAGCCGGGTCCGGCCTCCATCGGGTATCGGCTGGATGCCGCGCGCCCGTCGATCGGCAACCACTGCCTGGACAGCTTTGACGATGCCCACATATCCCGTGCAGCGGCACAAATTGCCGCTCATCGCGACGCGGATGTCTTGCTCTGTTGGTGCCTCCATGCGCAGCACAACGTCCCGCGCGGAGACAAGCATGCCGGGCGTGCAGTAGCCGCACTGCAATGCGTGTTCGCGCGAAAAGGCGACGCGCAGTTCGGCCGTGATCTCGTCCTCATCCAGCCCTTCCACAGTGGTCACCGAGGCTCCCTCACAGGCGGCGGCAAAGGTAATGCAAGACCGCGCCGGCACCCCGTCAATGAGCACCGTGCACGCACCGCACACGCCGTGTTCACAGCCGATATGCGTTCCTGTCAGATCGTGGGTCTCACGAATGAAGTCCGCAAGATGCGTGCGGGGTTCGCAGGGGGCGCTGGTCGCCCGGCCATTGATGGTGAGGTTGATCGTATTCATGCCGCACCTGCCTGCTCGACGGCGCGCCGCAACGCGGCCACGTGGATTTGTCGGTCGATCGGGTCGGCCATGCCGCCGGCCTCCACCAGTTCGTCGGCGAGCCGGCTATCGAATCCTGCGCTCGGGGCAGAGCTGTCGCCAAGCAGCCTGCGCGCATCGGCTACGACGATCGGCCGGCTCTCAGTGGCACCGAAAACCGCACGACACACATCCCGCTCGGGATCGATAAGGAAAGCGCCGATGGCATGCGCAAATTCACCCGTTTTGCGGCAGCTCTTGTAATAGCCCCAGCGGGCCGCCGCGCTGAGCCGCGGGACCGTGACGGAAACAAGCATCTCGCCCGGCCGAAGATCGGCCTCGAGCGCTCCCATGATATAATTCTCGATGGGAATGCTGCGGCTGCCTTCCGGCCCGCGCAGCGTCACCGTCGCTCCAAGCGCTGCCAGGATGGATATCCAGTCGGCCGAAGGATCAGCGTGGGTGATGCTGCCGCCGATCGTGCCGCGGTTGCGCACAGCCCGATAGGCGATGCCGCGCGCCACAGTGCGCAACGCGCCCCGTGTAACGTCCGGGGCCCTGCCATCCTCGATGTCAGCATGCGTGATGCACGCGCCGAACACAACCGTGTCGTTCTTCTCTTCCACTTGGCGGAGTTCTTCGATGCCGGTGATGTCGACAATGAGGTCCGGCTGCACCAGTCGCATATTGAGCATCGGCCCTAGCGATTGGCCGCCTGCCATGATCTTCACCGCACGCTCGTCATTGGCGATGAACCGGAGCGCGCCTTCGACGTCCCTCGGCCGCACATAGTCGAAGTTGACGGGCTTCATGCGAATTCTCCGCGCATGTTCTCCATCGCCTCGGGCCCGCGATCCTCGCGGACAGGGGCATTACGGATCGCTTCCAGAACCCGACGTGGCGTCATCGGCGTGTGCAAAAGCTCGACGCCGTAACGCTTCAGCGCATCGTTGACCGCGTTGCCGATGACCGCAGGAGGCGCGATCGCTCCGCCCTCTCCTATCCCCTTGACGCCGAATTCCGTGTAGGGGGCCAGAGTCTCCATATGCTCCAGCCGAGGCGCGGGTATCTCCGTCGGGCCCGGCAGAAGATAATCGGCAAAGGTAGAGGCAAGCGGCTGGCCGGAGGCGTCGAAATTCATCTCCTCATAAAGCGCGGTACCGATGCCCTGCGCCAGCCCGCCGAAGATCTGCCCGTCGACCACCATCGGGTTGATGAGCTTGCCGCCATCTTCGACGATGACATAGTCGAGGATTTCGATGTCTCCGAGTTCCGGATCGACGGCCACAACAGCGGCGTGCGCCGCATAGCTGAATGTGCCGCTGTCGCGGACCGGCTTGTGGCCGATCGTCACTTCCAGGCCGCGCGGATCGACGCCGTCCGGCAGGTTTTGGGGGCGACGGTACCAGGTCCGCGCGATCTCTTCGAGCGTGACACTGCCGGATGGCCCTACCACGGCGCCGCCGACCAGTTCCACCTGATCTATCTTTGCCTGCAGAAGATGTGCGCCGATGCCCTCGGCGAGCTTGGCTATCTCGCGCGAGGCGGTCGCCACAGCGCCGCCTGCCATCACGGCGCAGCGCGATCCCCAGCTTCCCGTAGAATAGGGTGTGTATTCCGTGTCTCCGTGCACCAGCTTGATCTTGGCGACATCGATGCCAAGAATTTCGTGCGCGATCTGCGGCAGCGTCGTCTCCATGCTCTGGCCGTGCGAGTGCACACCGACACGCAATTCCAAACCCCCGTCGGGCGTCATGCGCGCCGTCGCCTGTTCGTGCCCCGGCACCATAGGGATGCCCCAACCGGCATAGACGGAGGTGCCGTGTGCGCCCTGCTCGCAGTAGATCGCATGACCCACACCGATCAGCCTGCCATCCGGCTCGGGACGCGCCTGGCGTGCGCGTATCGCTGGCACGTCGATCGCGGCGATGGCACGGCGCAGTGCTTCCGGATAATCACCGCTGTCAAAATGCTTTCGAGTGATGTTGTCGAAGGGCATTTGCTCCGGGCGCACGAGATTCTTCAGCCGCACCTCGTGCGGCTCCATGCCAACTTCGCGGGCAATCGCATCGATGACCAGCTCCATCGCGTAGCAAACGCCGGTGCGTGCCACCCCGCGATAAGGCAGGATGGGACATTTGTTGGTGGCGACCGACCAGGTGCGGCAGCGATAGGACGGGAAATCGTACGGACCGGGCAGGATGCTTGCGACCTGCGCCGCCTCAAGGCAAGCAGAGAACGGATAGGAGGAATAGGCTCCAGAATCCACCGTGGCTTCGCAATCGATTCCAAGAAGCCTTCCATCTCGATCGGCATAGCCGGTGATACGATAGTGGTGCTCGCGGCAATTGGCGCCGGCGGTCAGATGTTCGCGCCGATCCTCGATCCAACGGACCGGATGGCCGCAACGCATCGCGAACCAGCCGAGGCAGACATCCTCCGGCAGAAGGATGCCCTTGTAGCCGAAGCCGCCGCCCACATCCGGCGATATGATGCGAACCTGGTGGTGATCGAGCCCGAGGCACTCGGCGAGGCCGGTCCGCACGATGTGCGGCATCTGGCAGCCGGTGTAAAGGACGAGCTGGCCCATGCGGTTGTCCCAATAGGCAACCGTGCCTCGCCCCTCCATTGGCGCCATGCTTTGTCGCGCGGTCGAAATCTCCCGCGTCACCTTGATCGGCGCATCGAGCGCCGCCTCCATATTGACGTCGACAAAGGTCTCAAGAAAAATATTGTCCCCCCACTGCTCATGGAGCAGCGGTGCCCCCGGCTGACGCGCGGCGAGCATATCGTGCACTGCCGGGAGTTCCTCGAGATCCAGCTCCACAAGTGCGGCTAGATCCTCCGCGTGCGCGCGCGTGTCGGCTATGCACATGGCGATCAGTTCGCCTACCTGCCGCACCTTCTCATAAGCCAGGATCGGCTGATCCGACGGTTTGAAGCCTTGAAGGCCCGAAACGGCCTGGATCGGTTTCACGCCCTCGAGATCGGCAGCCACGACGACCCTGTCGCGCAGCTCTTCTGGAACATGCACCCCCCGTACCCGGCCATGGGCAATCGGCGAGCGCACGAAAGCGACATCTTTCATGCCGGCGAGCCGGATGTCGGCCACGAACTGGCCTCTGCCGCGCAACAGCCTGTCGTCTTCCTTGCGCTGAAGCGAAGCCCCCACGCCCTGCCCGCTGCTAACCTGTGCAGCCATGGTGCAATTCCTCCCTCTCCTGAATCAGCCGCAACCCTGATACGGTGAGATCACATCTCAGACTATATTTAGTAAGATAGCAAGATGCGGCTCAACTCTCCTCACGGTGAGGCGGCAAAGTCCTTCTGCCGCCTTTCCTCCTCATGCCTGCTTAACCTCGTTGGCAAGCTGTGCCAGCGATTGTTTGGCGTCGCCGAACAGCATGTTTGTCTTTGGCGAGACGAAGAGGTCGTTCTCCACTCCTGAGAAGCCTTTGCCGCGCCCGCGCTTCAAGACAATGATGCTCTTGGCGTCCTGAACATTGAGGATCGGCATGCCATAAATCGGTGAACTCCGGTTTGTGCGCGCGGCAGGATTGACCACGTCGTTGGCGCCGATGACAAGAGCGACATCCGCATCGGAAAAGCGCTCGTTGATGTCTTCCATGTCGAACAGCTTGTCGTAAGAAATCCCGGCCTCCGCAAGGAGCACATTCATATGGCCTGGCATCCGGCCCGCGACGGGATGGATAGCGAAGCGCACATCCACGTCGCGCTTTTCCAGAAGGTCCGCAAGCTCCCGCACCTGGTGCTGTGCTTGTGCAACCGCGAGCCCATAACCGGGAACGATGATGACGCGCCTGGCGAATGCGAGCCGCAGGGCGGCATCCTCCGGCTCGATCGCCACCATCTCGCCAACCGCTCCCTGGGAGGCCTCCGACATGCCGGCCTCCGTCCCGAAGGCGCCAAAGAGCACATTGGTGAAGGAGCGGTTCATTGCCTTGCTCATGGCCATCGACAGGATGAAACCGCTGGCCCCATCGAGCGCGCCGACGACGATCAGGATGTTGTTGTCGAGCGCGAAGCCCGTCGCCACGGCAGCAAGACCCGCATAGGAGTTGAGCAGCGACACGACGACCGGCATGTCGGCCCCACCGATCGGCATCACCATCAGGATACCGATGACCAGGCCGATCGCCAGGATCGCCACAAAAAGTGGAACGCTGTAAGGCGAGACGATAAGCCATACGAGGCAGGCCAAGCCTACTGCGAAGAGCGACAGGTTGAAGAGATTTTGTCCGCGGAACGTAATCGGCGCTCCCGGCAGCAGTTCCTGCAGCTTGCCGAACGCCATCAGGCTCCCCGTCACCGTCAGCGCACCGAGAAACACCTCAAAGCCCAGCGCGATGGTCTTACCGTGCGTCAGAGTTTCCTCGTCGAAACCGTGCAGATACTCGCCGACGCCGACCAGAGTTGCCGCGAGTGCGCCGAACGCATGACTGAATGCAATGCGCTGGGGCATCGCCGTCATCGGGACCCACATCCCCAGCGGATATCCGATGAGGCCGCCGGCAATGAGCCCAACGGTCAGCCACTCGTAGCTAAGGATACGTTGGTCGACAAGCGTCGCGCAGACGGCAACGAGCATGCCGAAGGCAGCCATCTGCATGCCGCGGCGGGCCGTCGTCGGCTGGCCGAGCGAGCGCAGCGCCATCACGAAGAGCGCTGCGGCGGAAAGATAGGCGAGTTGGATACCGGTGGTGATCATGAGTTGAGGGACTCCTTGGCCTCAAGCCTCTGCGGCTTGAACATAGCCAGCATGCGGTCCGTGATGAGGAAGCCGCCCACCACATTCGCCGTGGCGCAACCAACGGCGATCGTACCGAGCACGGTGCTGAGCAGACCCTGGTTGGTGCCTGCCAGCACGAGCGAAGCAACCAGAGAGATACCGGAAATGGCATTGGTGGCAGCCATCAACGGCGTGTGCAGAAGCGGCGGGATGCGCGTTATGGTCTGAAAGCCGACGAACCCGGCAAGCAGAAAGACAAAAAGCTGAATCACGGCGGTGGACGTCATGTAATTTTCTCCACGAGTTGCGCCACTCGGCATCAATACGAGCGGCGCGATCCTACCTGTCAGTTGGGCCGCGTACCGGCGAAGGCCGGATGGACGATCTTCCCGTCACGCGTCAGAATGGTGCTTTTCACCAGCTCGTCCTCCCAGTTGATGGCAAGGGCAGGCTTGTCGCGGTCGATCAGCATCGAAACGAAGCTGTAAAGGTTGCGCGCATAGAGGCTCGAAGCCGTGGTGCTGATCCGCGCAATGCTGGAATTGCCGATAATCTTGATGCCGCGTGCGTCGGTGACGATTTCGCCAGCCTTCGAGCCTTCGACATTGCCGCCTTGCTCGGCGGCCAGGTCAACCAGCACCGAGCCGGGCCGCATCGTTTCGATCATCTGACGGGTGACAAGGCGAGGTGCTTGCCGCCCCGGAATGAGAGCGGTGGTGATGACGATGTCCTGTTTGGCGATATGGCTTGCGATCAGTTCGGCTTGCTTCGCCAGATAAGCTTGCGACATCTCCTTGGCGTAGCCGCCGGCCGTTTCGGCCGCCCGAAACTCCTCGTCCTCGATTGCGATGAATTTGGCACCGAGAGAGGCCACCTGCTCCTTCGTCGCCGGCCGCACATCGGTGGCCGAGACGGAGGCCCCAAGGCGGCGCGCCGTCGCGATCGCCTGCAGCCCGGCAACGCCGGCTCCCATGACGAAAACCTGCGCGGCTGGAACGGTCCCGGCGGCGGTCATCATCATCGGCAGCAGCCGGGAAAACTCACCAGCCGCATCGATAACGGCGCGGTAGCCGGCCAGGCTCGCCTGGCTCGACAAAACGTCCATCGACTGGGCGCGGGTGATGCGGGGCATGAATTCCATCGCGAAGGCATTCACGCCGGCCTCAGCCATCACCTCAAGCGCCCCATTGGCGCGAAACGGATCCATGGTAGCAAATACGGCCGCGCCCGGCTTGCAGGCGCGGATTACCGCTTCCTCCGGCCGGCGAACTGCAAGCACGATGTCGGCTTCCCCGACCGCAGTGGCAGCGTCTTGGACGATGTCTGCCCCGGCCGTTTCGAAGTCCTGGTCGAGGATGCCGGCCCCGATCCCGGCGCCGCCCTGCACGCGGATCTTGCCGCCAAGCGCCCCATATTTGCGAACCGTCTCCGGCGTGACCGCCACCCGCGTGTCCTCATCGCTCAAAACCGCGATCTGCATGGCCCCCTTCTCCTTGATTGCCCGGAGGAGAACCCCTCCGACGCATTCAATGTGACTCCGATCAGAGTCCAAGTCAATCTATTTATAGTAAGATAGTATGTTATACAAAGTCCGCCAAAGAAGAAGGGGCGCCTCAAAGGTGCGCCCCTCCTCTTTGTTCGCTCGCGAATCGATCAGGATTTGGTCTGGGCTTCCCCGTTGCACCAATCATAGATGCTGAGCGCCATCACCTTGATGGCCGTGAGATAATCTTCGATCGAGACATATTCGTCATTGGCGTGCATCACGGCGGTTGAGCCGGGGCCGAAAATGACGGTGGGCGTATCGCCATAGCTGTTGAGGAACCGCGTATCCGCCGCGCCCTGGCGGCCGCTGATCACGGGCTGCTTGCCAGTGATTTCCGTATAGGCCCGCGACACGGTCTCCACGATGGGGTGACCGCGCGGGATCTCCGAGGCTTCCGCATCATAGCCCACGAACCGGACGATCGGCGGATGATCTTTCATCCACTCGTCCCGTGCGGCGACTTCGGCAATCTTCTTTACGAGACTTTGCTTTACACCCTCATGGTCCTCACCCGGCACCGTGCCGATAGAACCCTTCAGAAGCGCCGAGGCGGGGAAGGCACTGGGATAGTTGCCCGCTTGAAAGCTGCCGATGATGCAGGGAAGCGAGTCTATCGCGCTTGGGTAGAGCGGGTGGCGCACGGTCGCCACGCGATGATCCTCCAGTTCCTGCACCGCCTTGACGATCTTATAGCCGAGCTCAATGGCACTGACGCCGAGGTAGCGCTGCTGGATTCCCGCGGGCTTGCCCTGGATCTCGATCTCGAACCAGATGCGCCCGATGCAGGCCGGCTGCACCGCGAGATCGCTCGTTTCGCCGGAGATGCCGGCATCGGCTCTGTAGCCTCGCGCAACGGTGTCGAGCGTGCCATGGCCGGAGACCTCCTCATCGATGACGACGTTGATCATCACGTCACCCTTTGGGGTGAGGCCGAGCTCCTTCAGGAACTTCACCGCCAAGACGTGGCTCGCCACACCGCTCTTCATGTCGCACGAGCCCCGGCCGTAAATACGGCCGTTTTCAATCTTGGCCGACCACGGATCGTCGCTCCAGCCTTCCCCATTGCCGACCGGTATGACGTCTGTGTGCCCGTTGAGCAGCAGGGAGCGCCCCCCGCCGGTGCCTTTCAGCGTAGCGACGATGTTCGGGCGGCCCTCATATCCGCGATCGACGGGGCGGTAACCAGGATGCTTTTTCAGCTCCTCCCAGTCGGTTTCCCAGATATCGACCTCGAGCCCGATGCCGCGCATATAGTCGGCCATGAACTTCTGGATCGCCGCCTCGTCGCCGGTAACGCTCGGGATTTTCACCATGTCACGCAACAGCGCTATCGCTTCTTCCCTTGAAGCGTCGACCTTGTCGAGAATCTTCTGACGGTTCGCGTCGGACATTCAAAACTCCGGATAGATTGTTCGCTGAGTGATCGGTTCATCCCTGCCGCAGGCGTGGGATGATCTCCTTGGCGATGATCTCGACCTGGTCCATCTGGTACTTGTACGGAACGAAAATGATCTTCTGCACACCGACCTTGATGTGCTCGCGCAGCTGCTCCACGCACTCGTCTACCGTGCCCATGATGGCGCTCTCGCGCGAGCAATCGCTGTGGGATGGGAAGTCCCACTCCTTGTTGAGCCAGTCCATCATGTCGTCATGCACGGCGGCCTTAGACTTGCCGACGCAGATGGGGAGCTGGGAAGCATTCAGCAGCGTGTCGGGATCCTTGCCGGCCTCCGCCGCGAAACCCCGCATCTTGTCCCAGGAGCGCTTGAAGTCCTCGGGCTTGTAGAAATAGGTGAGCCAGCCGTCGCCCTTCACCGCCGCGCGCTTCAGCACCACATCCACATAGCCCCCCAGAAGGATTGGCATGCGGGGCTGCTGGTACGGCTTCGGATACATGACCGCGGCAGAGAGCTTGTGGTTCATATATTCCCCGTCGACCAGGTGCTCGGTCCACAAGCGGGTCATGATCTCGAGATTCTCGTCCATCAGCTTGCCCCGCTTGTCGAAGGGGATGCCGACGGCGTCGAACTCGCGTTTATACCAGCCGGCCGCCATGCCCATCACAAGGCGCCCCTGGGAGAGCTGGTCCATGCTGGCGAGTTGCTTGGCGAGCGCCACGGGATTGCGAAGCGGCAGCACCAGAATGCCCGTACCCATCTTGATGCGCTTCGTGCGCGCGGCAATACCCGTGAGCACCGTCAGTGAATCGATGATCGGGAAATTCGGATCGACGCCGAGCAGCATGTGATCCCAGACCCAGACGGAATCGTAGCCCAATTCCTCGACGCGCACACCGTAATCGACCAGCGCGCCCGCATCGGGCATTTCCGGGTAAGCCATGAAATTACGTGCGGCGATGCCGAACGTATTGGAAAGAATGGTCATCAATACTCCTCCAGATAAATCAGCCGATGAACAGACGCTCGGGATCGAGCATCCTAAGCATGCTCAATTCCTGCTCCGTCGGCGGTTTGGTGATGGCAGTCTTCTCGTCAAAGACGAGCGTGAAGCCGGTGTTGTCCTGCACTTGTTCGCGGGTAACTCCGGGATTGAGCGCAAGCACCTTCATGCGCCGGCTCGCCTCGTCAAAGCCGAAGACGGCAAGCTCGGTAACGACGCGGAACATTCCGCCCATCGGCAGCCCGCTTTCTGCGCGGGTGCGGCCGCCCCGGATGAATCCGGGGCTGGTGATGAAATCCACCTGCTCCACGAAGCGCCGCTTTTCATGCTTCATGGCGACAATCATGTTCGTGAGGCTCGAAATGTCGTTGCCGCCGCCAGTGCCCGGCAGCCTCGTACGTGGGTCCCCTGGATCGCCAATGAAGGACGAATTCAGATTGCCGTATTGGTCGATCTGTGCACCGCCCATGAAGCCGATATCCACATAGCCGCGCTGCAGGAGCAGCAGCACGTCGGCGCTGCCCAGCACCATGTTGGCGCGCTTGGTGCAACGCTGATCATTGGTGGAAGGGGGCAGCTTGCCCGGTTCGACAAAAGCGCCCACCACACCGCCCTCGAACAGGATGGTAAGACCCGACGCGCCCAGGCGCTGGGCGAGCGTTGCCGCAAGCAGCGGAATTCCGATGCCGGCGAACACCACCTGACCATCGGAGAGGTGCCGTGCCGCCAGGACGGTCAGGATTTCGGCCGCAGTGTAACGAGCCTCAGTCATTGTAGATGCTCCTCCCAGAACGAGCGGCCTCCAGAACCTCCTCCAAGCCGATCAGCGCCAGATAGTCGTTCCATGATTTCGGCTCGTAGACATACTTTTCCAGATAGGCTTGCATGCCTTCGACCGGATCGCCGTTCACCTGTGCCACATAGGCGTTCATGTGCTTCATCATCGGCTCGTAGAGGCCGTAGCATTCGTGCGGAGCCGAGCCATATGGCACCTCCACAACGGCATCGACGCAGAAGAAGGGGATCTTCGTCTGGTCCGGAGCACGGCGGATCTGGTCGTTGGAGACGATCCGCTCGGTGGTCAGGATGACGCTGTTGGCAGCCATCGCCAGATCGATATCCATGAATTGGAGGCCATCGATCTGGGCATTGCCATAGGCGTCGCAGCGCTGCACATGGATGAGCGCCACGTCCGGGTTGAGCGCCGGGACCAGGAGCAGCTTTTCTCCAGTGAAGGGACAGTCGATCGCCTTAGCCTCCGGCCGAAGACGCAGCACGTCCGAACCAAGCATCGAGCGTATCGGGAGAAACGGCAGGCCCATGGCGCCGGCGCGGAACCGCATGCCGATTGCCATATGGCTCCATTCGTCATAGCGCTTGCCGCCCTTCTCGATATGGTGCCGCATGACCTTGGAGAGGCCCCAGAGGATCCCTTGAGCGAACCAGCTCGTGACGATGTGGTCTGAAACGCCGGAGCCGATGAGCAGGTCACCGTCGGTGGAAACGATGCAGCGTGAGCAGGAAAGCCGCTGCTTGCGCTGGCGGATCAACTCCCAGATCATCGCCATGGGCGTACGCGACATAGTCGAGCCGCCGATGCCGACCTTCATACCGTCCTGCACCAGAGAAGCCGCCTCCTCAAGCGACATCACCTTCTCCCGAAGGCTGCGATCCCTGTTGGCCAGATTGTCCCTGAGCCTGCCGTACGGCTCCAATTGCCCCTCAAGCACGCTGTTCTCCTCTCTTCGGCGGCCCGCCGCCACGCATCAGTTCAAGCCGGCTTCAGCATTGAAGTCGGTGATCAATTCGTCCCAGACAGGCACGGACGCCGCGACTTCCCGCCAGAAGGACTGGTTCGAGCGACGATCGAAATCCTCGATCGCCACCCCCTGCTGCTCCACCCAGGTGTAGTAGCCGAGATTGAAGATGCGCCGCCGCTCGCGCTGGTCGAGCTCCAGCACATGATCATCGGAAATGCCGGCCAGGCAGGATGCGAACACCCGCTCCGCGTCCGCCACACCGAAGCGCTCCGGGAAGAATTTGGCAGCAGCCGCTTCCATTTCGGTGCCATAAAGGCGAGCGCTGTCGGTCGCGACAGTCACGATCACATCGTCCGGACCGTAATTCATGCGTCGCGCGAGCTTGATCGAGGCAACGATATTGGCGAGGCCGGAAATGCCGATTTCGGAGAAGGCTGCCAGCAAGTCCGGGTCAAGATCACTGCGGCTGGCGAGATAATCCTTACCGGCCGCCGAATTGAACAGGAGGTTCAATCGATCCGGGAAGCTGTCCGAGACGGCGATAACGGCATCCATGTTCATCACATTGTGGATGAGAGGGATGTGCTTGTCGCCGATGCCCTGGATATTGTGCTCGCCGTATCCGTTCTCCAACATGGTCGGACATTCGAGCGCCTCGACAGCGGCGATCTTGGTGCCGTAGATCGATTTCAGCCTGTCACCCGCCGCGATCGTGCCCGCTGATCCTGTAGCGGAAACGAAAGCGACTGCCCGCGCGGAGTGATTGCTGCGGCGATAACTCTCGAACACCCTTTCGCAGGCCGAACCCGTGCAGGCGAAATGCGCCATATAGTTTGAGAAGGCGGAGAACTGGTTGAGGATGACATTCTCCTCGTTTGCCGCCAACTCGTTACACTTGTCGTAGATTTCCTTGACATTGCTCTCGGTACCGTAGGTGCGCACGATATGAGAAGGATGCGAGACCCAGCGCTCAAGCCAGTCATAGCGTTCGCGGCTCATGCCCTCTGGCAGCACAGCCACGCTATCGCAGCCCAGTATGCGAGATATCGCCACGCCGCCACGGCAATAGTTGCCGGTTGACGGCCATATGGCGCGATGCCGCTCCGGATCGAAGCTGCCTGACACGAGCCGAGTGACCAGCCCCGCGTACGCGGGCAGCACCTTGTGCGCGCCGATCATAGGGAAATACGAACCGAGCAGGACCAGGATCGGCGCATCAACTCCGGTGAGGGCCTTTGGCAGCACGAGATGAGCGGGAACCTCCACGCGCTCTCGACGATCCGCCGCGTTGAACCAGTGAACCCGGAAGAGATTCGGTGCCTCGGGTGCATCCGGATCGACGCTTCTCAGTCGCGCCTCCGTTCCCGCTGGCATGGGTGCGTCACCGGCAAGCTGCGTGAAAGTGGGCAGCCGGATTCCCCTTTTCCGGGCGCGCTCCATTGCCGATTGGCGGACTCTCCGATCAAAAATTTCCGGCGCAAGGATCATTTCACCAGCGGACATCAGCATCTCCAGCCTGCTGGCCTCGTCCTCCAGCAGTTTCACACTATCGTACTAATGTTAGTAAGATAATGCAACCTCGATGACGGTTTCCAAGAAAATCAAAGCTGCCTGCGGAGCGGAGTTGCCGAAGCGTGTTCGATGGCGGCCGCAA
Organism: Chelativorans sp. J32; assembly: GCF_000518985.1. GTDB lineage: Bacteria > Pseudomonadota > Alphaproteobacteria > Rhizobiales > Rhizobiaceae > Chelativorans. Next base: position 83,927 of record NZ_JAEQ01000006.1, on the reverse strand, counting down.
AGGAACGCTCGCGCAGAGCGGCAGGCGGGTTGCCATAAAGGGTGGTCCGCTGGCGAGGTAGCCTTCCCGCCGCAAGAATCAGTGCTTCCATCCGCTGCGGAACCATCTCCTGGCCGTGACTGGCTCCTGCGGCGCGTGAAATGCTCTCATCCATCAGCGTGCCGCCAAGATCGTTGACGCCCGCATCAAGGCAGTGGGCCACGCCATCGGGTCCGAGCTTCACCCAAGACGCCTGGATATTGGTTATATGCGGGTTGAGGACCAGCCGCGCGACCGCATGCATCAGGATCGTCTCGCGGAACGTCGGTCCCGGCCGCGACCTGCCCTTGAGGTAAATCGGCGCTTCCATGTGCACGAAGGGCAAAGGGACGAATTCCGTGAAGCCGCCGGTTTCCGCCTGCAGGTCACGGATTCGGACCAGATGCCGCGCCCAATGCTCGTAACGATCGATATGTCCGAACATGATGGTGGCGGTCGAGCGGAAGCCCAGTTGGTGCGCGGTACGCATCACCTCCAGCCATTCGTCCGTGCGGATCTTATCCGCACAGAGCAGTTCGCGTACCTCGTCATCCAGTATTTCGGCAGCCGTTCCAGGCAGCGTGCCAAGCCCCGCGTCCTTCAGCCGAGCAAGGAAATCGCGAACGGATACGCCGAGCGTCTTTGCCCCCTGCCAAACCTCCAGCGGAGAGAAGGCATGGATGTGCATTTCCGGCACGGCTTCCTTCACGGTCCGGCAAATCTGCAGATATTTGTCGCCGGTATAGGAGGGATGAATGCCGCCCTGCATGCAAACTTCCGAGGCGCCACGCTGCCAGGCATCCTTCACCCGCTGCGCCACCTCCGCCATCTCCAGGTCATAGGGGCGCCCGCGGAGGTTCTCGCTGAGTTTCCCCTTGGAAAAGGCGCAGAACTGACATTTGAAGTAGCAGATATTGGTGTAGTTGATGTTGCGGGTCACGACATAACTGACGATGTCGCCATTGACCCGTCGGCGCAGATCGTCAGCGGCCGCACAAACGGCTGAAAACTCCGCATCTCGCGCCCGAAACAGGCGGACGATCTCCGCTTCGGCGAGCGGCTCGGCATCCAGGGCCTTGTTCAGAATTCTTTCGATTGGACCGCTGGCATGTGCTCTTCTGCCGATCAGAGCCACGTCCCGGGGCGGCGGAACGTCCGAACGTCCAGGACACCAGCTGTCCTCGCGCGGCCACCCGTCCGCGTCGATGTGGTCATAGAGGGCAGTGCGCAGTTTTGGATCGACCCATTTCAAGGCGTGGCGCGCATGGGAGGGGTAGATCGCCAGTCTCTCCGTCAGCCGCTTGCCGGCGCGTTCGGTCGCTTCCGCAAGCCTGACAAGATGCGGCCACGGCGCCTCGGGGTTCACGTGATCGGGTGTGACCGGTGAGACGCCTCCCCAGTCGTTGATGCCCGCTTGAACGAGCGCCTCCAGATCCCCCGGGCTCAAATTGGGCGGCGCCTGGATGTTCATTTCGGGCTCGAAGATCAGCCGCGCAACCGCGATTGTCCACAAATGATCTTCCAGCGGCGGCGCCTGCCAGCCAGCCATGCGCGTGCCGGGCTTCGGCCGGAAATTCTGGACGATGATTTCCTGGATGTGCCCGTAGCGATCGTTCAGATCACGCAGGGCCAGCAACGAATCGATGCGCTCCTCACGCGTCTCGCCGATGCCGATGAGGATGCCCGAGGTGAAAGGTATCGCGTGCTCGCCTGCGCGCCGGATCGTATCGAGCCGCGCAGCAGGCTGCTTGTCCGGCGAGCCGTAATGGGCACCGCCTTTCGCGCATAGACGCTCCGAAACGCTTTCGAGCATGATGCCCTGCGAAAGCGAGACGCCACGAAGGGCGGCAAGATCGGCGTCCTCCAGCAGGCCGGGATTGGCATGCGGAAACAAGCCGGTCTCCCGAAAGACGAGTTCCGCCATTGCCACCAGATAGGATATCGTGGTCTCATACCCGAGAGCGGCAAGCTCCTCGCGGGCGGCGCGATACCGCAGCTCCGGCTTGTCGCCCAGTGTGAAGAGCGCTTCCTTGCAGCCCGCTTTCCGGCCCGCTTCGGCAATGCGCAAGACCTCTTCAGGGCTGAGAAACGCGCGTTCGCCTTTGCGCGGCGGATGGGCGAATGTGCAGTAATGACAAACGTCCCGGCATAGCTGCGTCAGCGGAATGAATACTTTCCGCGAATAGGAGATTGCGTCAGCGTGCACCACGTCGCGCCGACGCGAGGCAGCGGCAAGAAGCGGCGCGATATCGGAAAGCTCCGAGAGACTGAGCGCCTCTTCGCGCGAGAGCCGCTGGTAAAGGGGAAAATGGTTCAGCATAGCGACCGCGCTCATGTCAGTTTGCCCCATGAAGAGGACGGGCATGCGGCAGGCGCTGAAGCAGCGCCTGGGTATGCCTGCCGGTTCCGTTTTGCGGATCGAAGGAAAGGTCTGTGGGAACGTCGATGTCGTGAGACGCGCCGGTAAGCTGCAGCACCTCAGCCGTGATACCAAGTGCGGCGGCCGCGCGGAGATGCCGCGCGAAACTGTCATGCCCGAAATTCGGCGCGATCAGGTCAGGGCGGGCCAAGGCGAGCATGTTTGTGCCGCCGTCCCGAGACGCAGGAACGAGAGCCAGAGAGTTGCGCCCCAACGCCCCCAGCACGGCGGCAAGCTCGTGGCTTGCGAGGAAGGGGATATCCGCCTGAACCACGACACACCGCTCCGCTCCCACCATTTTCAGGTGGTCCAGTCCCCGCTGCACGGCAGCGTTCGTTCCGGCTTCCATCGGCTCCATGAGTGTTGCGACACCATAATCGGCAGCCATACGGGCTACGTCCGCGTCGCCACTCACGAGCAGAATGCCGCCCAGTACAGGTGAATGGGCGAGCACCCCCAGCACGTCGCGCAACATGGCGCTGGCCAGTTCTGCCCGCTCATGAGGCTGCAGCAGTGGTGCCAGTCGCGTCTTCGCTCGCGCAAAACCCTTCGCTGGAACGATCGCCCACGGTCCTTTCCCCACGTCTCTCATGAGGAAGCCGCCTTCTGCCGTGCAGGGATGGAGGCAAGCATGGCGGCAAAATCCAAGACTTCGCCTGCAAGCCGAACCCGGTCTTCATCGCTCGACATCAGTGTCGGTACGGCATGAACGGGGATCGGAAGCTTCTCCCCCTCGCCGGAATCCGCGCTATCGATGACGAGCCCATCGATCAGGTCTGCGTAATGGGCGGCGATGGCGGCAGAGGTGACCTCCACGCCGAGCTCATCCATGATCTTCGTGGTCGGCCCTTTGATCGCCTTTCCTTGGATGATGGGTGACACCGCGACGACCGGCACGGCGGCCGCCTGAACCAGAGCCTGCAGCCCGGGCACCGCCAGCAGCGGATCGACGCTGAGATAAGGATTGGACGGGCAGATCACGATCGCCCCCAAATCTGCAGATTGCAGCGCGTCCGTGACTGATTGCGATGGGCGCGCGGCTTCCGCACCTTGGAAGGAAATCTTCTTCACCTTCGGCGCACAGCGGCGCTCCACGAAATAGCGCTGGAACGGGAGAATACCCTCCGATGTGTCGAGAACAGTGCGGACCGGATCGTCGCACATGGGGAGGATACGGCTGGAGATGCCAAAGCGCTGCGCTGTTTCGGCCACGAATTCGGTGAGCGGCACACCGGCCTTCAGAGCGCGCGTACGCTCGACATGGAGGGCCAAGTCGCGATCGCCCAGCTGAAACCAGGTCTCGCCACCGAGCTGCGCCAGCGCCTCCATGAAATTCCAGCTCTCGTCCGCCCGTCCCCATCCCTGGACACGGTTTGCGAGACCGCTCAACGTGTAGAGCACGGTATCGATATCGGGACAGATGGTGAGGCCAAGATGTTCGAAATCGTCGCCCGTATTGACGATGACGGTCAGATTTTCTCCAAGCTTCTGCGCCAGCCCGAATGCGAGCTTCGCCCCGCCGACGCCGCCACAGAGCGCAACGACGCGGCGTTCATGAAAATGTGCGTGCGCCTCGCTCATCGGAACATATCCCTCGATCGATCGCGCAGAAGGCTTGCGGCGGGCGCAGCCGGCGCTTCCATGCGCAAACCCCGCACCAGCACCGCGGGAATGCCTTCCGCGCCCTGCCCCATGAGAAGCGAGGCGGCAGAGGCGATCTCATCCCCCGTGGCGACTTCGGTGACCTTCAGCTTGCGGCCGAACAGGTCCTGCTCTCCGATGCGGTTGACCAGCGCCGGGACGCCCGCGGCTCCCAACGCTACCCCCACCACTCCGTTGCGCCACGGACGCCCGAAGCTGTCATTGATGAGCACCCCACAGGACACGCCGAACATCGCGTCGAGCTCACACTTTAGCGCCGCTGCGGACCCGTCCGGATCACGCGGAAGGAGAAGGACCCGGCCTGCGCCCTCACCGTGTTCTATATTGGATTCGTCCACGCCCGCATTCGCCATCACGAAGCCCAATCGATGGGTCACGATGATCAGCTGCGGGCCGACCTTCACCACCTCTTCGGTTTCAGAGAGCACCACCTCTACATGGCGCGGATCCTTGCCCGTGCGCTCCGCGAGTTCGCGGGCCCGCTCCGACGGCTGGACACTGTCGAGGTCCACATAGCGTCCTTCGACTTTGGAGACGATCTTCTGTGCCACAACCAGCACGTCGCCGTTCTGCATGCCAAGCCCGCTTGAACGCAAAGCATGGCCGATGATCGCCGCGAGATCGTCACCGGGCTCGAAGAGCGGCAGTCCGAAAAGAGGATGTAGCGAGATCGGGTTTGCCGGCATTGATCAGGCTCGGGCCGCTGCGTCCAGGCCTGTGATGCGCACGCCGGCGCCGGGAACCTTGTACTGGCGGTTGATCCAGATCAGCACTGAGGTCATCGCTTCGGCAGCGGCGGAATTTGCAAGGGATCCCCCACCCACTCCGCGCGTAGCGACCACGTCGGCAAGCGCAATCACCTGATCGCGCGCCTCCTTGTCATCGGAGAACACGAGCACGTCGCAATCGGCCTTGCCGCCCTGGTGCAGCTTGGAAGCCCCCACATTGTGGAAAGCAGAGACGACGCGGACGCCCTCTCCCAGCAGCTGCTGTGCTATCTGCGCTGCCGATCCCTGCTCCGGCAATTGCACGAGGGAAACCTTCGGAGGCACCAGAGGAACGGCGGCATCGACCACGATCTTGCCTTGTGCCTCTGCCTTGATCTCCTCAATCGTCGCGTTGTGGCTGCCGAAGGGCACGGCGAGCACGATGATGTCGGCCCGTCGGGCAGCTCCCGCATTGTCCTCCCCGCGGACGCCCCGCCCGAGCTCGGCTGCCTTGGCCTCGGCCTTCTCCCGTGAGCGGGAGCCTATCACCACCGGATATCCCGCCGCGGACCAGCCTTTCGCAAGGCCGGATCCCAGGTCCCCGGTTCCGCCAAGAATACCGATAACGGGCTTCGAGCTTTCAGCCATGCGATTCGCCTCTCTCCCTTGGGGCGGAGGCCTGAGGAATTGATCGCATCGCGATCTCCGTCCGGCTTCCGCTATAGTTACTATCTTTAGTAAGATAGATTTTTTGAGAGGTCAAGAGGCTGGTTGATGGTCAAGGTTTCAGGCGTGTGCCGTCACGCCGAGATAAGCCTCCCGCACATGCGGATTGCTGATCAACTCCTTCCCGTCTCCTTCCAGCACCATGCTGCCGGCCTCGAGCAGGTAGGCATAGTCGCACATGTCGAGGGCGGCGAAGGCGTTCTGCTCCACCATCATGACGGTGGTGCCCGCTTCCCGGATGCCCTGGATGATGGAGAAGGTCTGCTCGACGATGTTCGGCGCGAGCCCCAGCGAGGGCTCGTCAAACATGATCAGCTTCGGCCGCGACATCATCGAACGGCCGATGGCAAGCATCTGCTGCTCGCCGCCTGAAAGGGTCCCCGCCACCTGCCTGCGCCGTTCGGCAAGCCGCGGGAAAAGGCTCAGCACCCGATCCCTGTCGGCGGCTATTTCCCTGGTATCTTTCCGAAGATAAGCGCCGATCTCGAGATTCTCGAGCACGGTCATCTGGCCGAAGACCCGACGGCCTTCCGGACAATGCGCAATCCCCTTAGCCAGGATGGAGCTTGCACTCATCCCGGTGATGTCTTCACCATTGAAGATCACCTGGCCCGAGGCGGCCGGCACGAGGCCGGATATGGCCCTGAGCGTCGTGCTCTTTCCGGCACCATTGGCACCGACCAGGACCACGAGCTTCTTCTCCGGCACCGTCAGGGATATTCCATCCAACGCCGTCACCTTGCCGTAGCGGCAGACAAGACCTCTGATCTCAAGCATGCTTCACCCCTCCCCCGAGATAGGCGGCGATCACGTCCGGATCGTTCTGGATCATAGAGGGAGATCCGTTCGCGATGATGCGTCCGTAATTGAGCACCACGATCCGGTCCGAGATGCCCATCACCATCGGCATGTCATGCTCGACGAGCAATATGGTGATCCCCTTGGCGCGCAGCCGGTTCAGCAGTTCGACGAAACGTGCCGTCTCGGAGGCATTCATGCCGGAAACCGGCTCGTCGAGAAGCAGTGCCTGCGGTTCGGCAGCGAGGGCCAAGGCGACGCCGAGCAGGCGCTGGTCGCCATAGGGTAGGCTGCCTCCCGGCTCGTCGGCCTCATGCGCGATGCCGACGAGGCGCAGGATCTCCCATGCCTGTTCGCGCAGCTCCTCCTCCGCTTTCCGCTCGCGCGGCAGGCCGAGGAGCGTCCCGAGCAAACTCGGCGCCGTCCGCCGGTGCAATCCGATCAAGACATTCTCGAACACCGAGATCTTATCGAAGACGCTGGTGCGCTGGAACGTGCGTACCAGACCCAGTCCAGCCACTTCATGCGGCTTCAGCCCGCTAAGGGCATTGCCGCGAAACAGGACCCGCCCCTTGGTTGGTTTCTGGAAGCCGGTAATCACGTTGAAAGCCGTCGTTTTTCCGGCACCGTTGGGACCAATCAGACTGACAAGCTCTCCCTCCCGCACTTCGAAAGACATGTCCGATATGGCGATCAGACCGCCGAAATGGACCGCGACGTGCTCAACCGCGAGGATTGGCGCGGATACTTGTACTTGCGCATTCATCAGTGGTTCGCCCTTCCCGATCTTGCCAGGGCGAGCACGGAGCTGCCCTCCTGCCCAGCCGCATCATTTCTGCGATCCGGCTTGGCACGGTTGAACCAGCGCTCGATCTCCGGGACGATGCCCTGCGGCAGGATAAAGACGATCAAGATCATCAGGCAGCCATAGAGGATCCACTGTACCTCCGGGCCGACATAGTTGCGCAGGAATACCGGAGCGAGACCGAAGATCAGGCCCCCAACCACCGGGCCGGCCAAGGTGCCTTTGCCGCCGGTAATGACGATGATCACCATGGTTACAGTATTGAGGAACATGAAGATCATCGGATCGATGATCTGGATGTAATGGGCGTAGAGGCCTCCGGCGAGGCCGGCCACTGCACCCGATACGACGGCCGCCAGCACGAGATATTTGGTAACACTGACGCCCACCGAGACCGCCAGCGTTTCGTTTTCGCGCAGGGCGATCATCGCCCGCCCGTAGGGCGATTGCACCAGCCGCTTCATCAGGAGATAGGCTAGGGCGATGAAGACGAGGACCACATAGTAGTTCTCCGCCTTTCCCCAGAGCGTGACATAGCCGGTCCACTCGAAACCGAGCGTGAGCGGTGGTATGCCCGGTAACGCCAGAGGCCCGTTGGTAAGGTCCACCCAGTTCAGTGCGACCAGACGCACCACTTCGGCAAAGCTGATCGTGACGATGACGAAATAGGCGCCGCGCACACGGAACGCGAGCTTGCCGATAAGGTAGCCGCAGAGCCCGGCTGTCGCCATTCCAAGCAGCAGCCCCAAGAAGGGCGGCCATGGCTCGACGCTGATTTGCCGCCCGAACACCGTCACGTCGAAGCCGAGGGAAGTCAGGGCGCTGACATAGGCGCCGATGCCGAAAAAGGCGACGTGGCCGAGGCTGAGCTGGCCGGTATAACCGAGCAGCAGGTTGAGGCTCATGGCCGCGAGCATGAAGATTCCTGCCACCACCAAGGTATGCAGATAATATTGATCCTGCAGCCAGAGAGGCACGGCAGCGAAAAAGACCAGTGCGACAAGGGGGAAATAGCGGTTCATCCGACTCGCTCCGCGCGGGCAAACAGGCCCGTTGGCCTGAACAGAAGAACAATGATGATGATGACGAAGCCCATCGCATCGCGGTACCCGGATGAGATGTAGCCGGCACCGATCTCTTCAGCGAGCGCCAGGATAAAGCCTCCGATGGCAGCACCGGTGATGTTGCCCAACCCGCCCAGGATCACGATCGCGAATGCTTTCAGCGACGCCAGATCCCCCATCGTCGGTGTGACGACGAAAACGGGGCCCAGCAAAGCGCCGGCCGCCGCAGCAAGTGCCGAGCCGAAGCCGAAGGTCAGCGTGTAAATGGCGTTGACATTGATGCCCATCAACGCGGCGGTGCTGCTGTCCTGGAAGGTGGCGCGCATCGCCTTCCCGAGTTTGGTGAGGTTTATCACGCTGTAGGTGGCCGCGATCAGCAACAGTGCGATGACGAGCACCATCAGGCGGAGCCACGAGATCGATATCGGCCCGATTACCAGCGGAGTTTCAGGCAGCGGAGAGGGTATCGACTTGGCTATACCGCCCCAGGTCAGGTGCTCCAGGTTCTGCATGATGATCCAGGCGCCGATCATGATCAGCATGGTCGTATCGATGTCAGCACCCCGCTTGGGACGCAGCAGCGAGAACTCGAGAAGCATGCCAAGAAGCATTCCGGCAGCAATCGCGAAGGCGATCGCAACAAAGAAGTTCATGCCGATGATCGTCGCGAAAAAGTACATCATATACGCGCCGAAGGCGTACAGCTCCCCATGCGTGAAGTTGACGATCCGCATGATGCCGAAGATCAGGGTAAGGCCGATGCCCAAGAGGGCATACGTCCCGCCCATGATGATCGTGTTGGCGAAGTGCTGCAGAAGCTGGTCCAATACCTCTCCTCCCTAGGTTCTCGCCTTAAGCAATCCGTCTGCGGCTCAGGACGGGCAAAAAGCCACGCGCCGCTTAATCCTCCTGGTGCCGGCAAAGCGGCGCCATCGCGGACATCCTCGATCTGCTCCCTGTCGCATGCACAGGCATAGGCCTGGCAAGCAGCCTCCCACTTGGACACCGTCCCAACGTCCAAGTCATGCTATCTTCATATCATACTTATATTAGTATCATCTAGGACTGCACATTGCAACAAGGGTGCTGCTGGGCCGATGAGACCAAATGCCGCCCGGCGTTTCCGCTCACGGGAAGGCGCGCTTTGCAGGACAGGGCCGGAGTTAGAGACTCCGGAAGCTTTGCGCCTGCCCAGCTTAACAGCAATCGGTAAGGAACGAAGGCCGGCGATCTACTTGTCCACGAAGATGGGTGAGCCATTGCTTCGCATGCATGTGCCCCCTGCCGGCAGCGAGCACAGATTTTATGAAGATCCGCCGCCCGATAGGGCCATTGGACATCGCAGACCCGGTATGGATGGCCTAACGCACTGCGCTCATGCGCTTTGCTTCGGCAGTCCGCACCAATGCCGCTGCAGCCATACCCGCCGCTTCCAGATAGGCCGGATCGCGGTGCATCAGCACGGTTGCAAAACCACCGTCGAGCAAGATCATCAGCTGCCGTGCAAGATCCTTCGGCATTGTGCATCCGGCGGCAGCGCATTCCTCGGCTAGCCAGGCTTCGACGCGCTTCTTGTGCGCTCTCGCTGCCTGCATCGCCGGATGACCGGGCATGTTGGCGAGCTCGGCCGATGTCCGCAGAAAGCCACAACCGTTCCATTTGCGGTTTGATGCAGCCTTGGCAAGCTGCTGGAATACGGCCTGAAGCCGGTCACCGAGATCGCCATCGGCGTTGCGAAACCACCTGCGGAAGCGGGCGAGATTGGGTTGATCCCGTTCCTGCAGATAGGCGGCGACCAGGTCATCCTTGCTGGCGAAGTGATAGTAGAGCGTGCGCTTCGTCACCCCTGCCCGAGCCGCGATCGCATCCATGCTGACCGCGCGAATGCCTTCGCCGTAAAACAAATCGGCGGCGGCAGAGACGATGTGCTCGCGGGTGCTGGGCGGCCTGTCCATAACGAAAAAGTATACCGGGTAGTGAGTATACTCAAGAGGCATAGTCGCGCAGGTTCGAACGGGAAATCGTAGGAGGTAATGCGATGAATTTCATCCTGTTCGACCAGCGCGGGGATATGGCGACCCTGACACTCAACCGCCCGGAAAAGCTCAATGCGCTTTCCTATGCCTTGATAGATGAGCTTCTGGCGGCACTGGACCGGATCGAGACTGATCGCACCATACGGGCCGTGATCCTGACCGGAGCGGGTCGGGCTTTTTCTGCCGGCGGCGACATCCCGGAATTTGCCGACAGTGTAGCAAAGGGCGCCGAAGAAGCGCTGCAAAACTTTGTCGCCCGGGGGCAACGCCTGACCTCCCGGATCGAAGCTTTTCCCAAGCCGCTGATCGTCGCGGTCAACGGCTTGGCCTATGGTGGCGGCTGCGAGATCACGGAGGCCGCACCTTTGTCCATCGCAGCGGAATCGGCGGTCTTTGCCAAGCCCGAAATCCTCCTCGGCATGCCGCCAACCTTCGGCGGAACGCAGCGCCTGCCTCGCCTTGCTGGGCGCAAGCGCGCGATGGAGCTTTTGCTGACCGGCGCCCCCTTCCCCGCCTCGCGGGCGCTGGAACTGGGTTTGGTGAATGCGGTCGTACCCGACGCGGATCTGCAGGAAGCAGCCGCGGATCTGGCCGGCCAAATCCTGCGGCACTCGTCAATGGCAATCGCTGCGGTCATGAGCGCGGTGACCCGCGGGCTGAACCAGACCATCGCCGAAGGCCTGCTGGTTGAAGCATCGCAATTCGCGCGCATGGTCCCAAGCCGCGACCTGCGCGAAGGCCTATCGGCTTGGCGAGAAAGACGACGCCCGGAATGGCGCGGCGAATAATCTCGCCGCCCTTCCTGACGGCAGCGATGAGATCGATCTTCGTCGCCGCCTGGGAGGGGCAGCATACTCCGCCTACAATCGGAAGGCGCAGCCAGTACCGGATCCAGCGCCTTCTGTGATATAGGACAGGTCTGGCCGTGGCTGCAGATCGCCATGGAGGGTGCGATAAGACGCATCCCCTGATCTGAGGGAGGAGGTCGGAGTGGCGACAGAACCTGCCCAGAGCAGCCTCCGGTCCCGCGGGGACGGGGGTGCGGCATGGTTTGGAAGGCAGGCGCTCGTCCTGACGTTGCTGCTGTTTGTCCTGATCGGCTTCAACGCTCTTTTCACCTTCACGAATGTTCCCGCAACGCTCTGGGTCCGCCTCGCGCCAACTCTATCGGTCGAATTCGGTATCCTGCTCCTGGCCATAGGGCTGTGCCGGGCAGCGGGGTTGCGGATGGGCGGCGGCGTCAGGCTGGCTCTGGCCATATTCGTGTTCCTTGCCGCACTTCTGCGCTACGCGGATGTTACCGCGCCTGCCATTTTCGGACGCGAACTTAACTTCTACTGGGATCTTCGGCATGCTCCGGACCTGGTGGTGATGTACTGGCAGTCGGCGGGCGTCTTCAACGTGCTGGCCTTTTCTCTCGCCATGGCTCTGATTCTCGCCGCCCTCATCGCGTTTATCGTCTTTGGCCTGAAACTCATCGAGAACGCCACGGCTCGTCCCTGGTATCGGGCCGGGCTGATCGCCATCGGAGCGGCGATGATCGCATTGTTCGGTTTGGACCGCGCCGGCTATTCCATGGACACGAAGCTGAGTTTTGCCAGGCCGGTTTCTGTTGCCGCAGCAAACCACCTCGCCCTTCTCGCGGAGACATGGCGGTTGCGACATGGCGGCATCGCCAGCTTGGAGGAGACCTTCGGGACCGGGATCTCAGTCCTGAGCAATCGCGGCCAACCCGACGGCAGCGACGTATTCGTTATCTTCATCGAGTCCTATGGCGCCACGGTTATAGACGAACAGGACCATTTCGCCCGCATGAAGCCGCGTTATGAACATATGCAGGCGAGCCTGGATGCGGCGGGCTGGCACGCGGTTTCCAATCGCATCGAGGCACCAACCTTCGGTGGCGGTTCCTGGCGCTCGCATGGCACTTTCCTAAGCGGATTACGCCTCAGCGACGAAAACCTCTACAACCTGCTCCTGTCGACTGATCACGAGTCGCTTGTGAGCCATTTCAATGACGCGGGCTACCGTACCGTAGCGGTCATGCCGGGCATCAAACGCGCTTGGCCCGAAGGTACCTTCTACGGCTTTGATCGCATCTACGACGATAAGGCTTTGCAATATCCCGGCCCCGATTTCGGGTTCTGGCGCATTCCGGACCAATATACGCTCTATCGTACTTACGAGGCCGAGATTGCAGCCGCAATGCAACCACTTTTCGCGATGTTTGTTCTGATCAACAGCCACACACCGTTTCGCGCATTGCCGCCCTATGTCGAGGATTGGTCGCTCTTTGCCGCAGGCGACGCGTATAAAACCGGCTGGAGCTCATCAGACGACGAGCAAAGGGACCAGAACCGCCGCTACATGGATGCTATCCTTTACGAATTCGACATTGTCGAGGACTTCATAATCGGCTTTCTCCCCGAAGATGCGCTGCTTATCGTCCTTGGAGACCATCAGCCGCCGGGGATCGCCGAACCGGACGCAGGCTGGGGCGTGCCGATCCATGTATTCAGCCGGGATCCGCAACGCCTCGCGCCCTTCAGGAACGCTGGCTTTGAAGACGGCCTCCTCCCCGAGCACCCAACCTTCCAGGGGATGGAAAACATGCCGGGCCTCCTGCTCGAGGCCGCCAGTTCAAGGCGCTTCTCCGCTGTTAACCGTCAACCTTGAGATTGTAGATGAGCGACGGTCCGCCTTTCATCGACGCTGCAGCTGCTTGGGAGCTTGTGTGCCGCGTGAGCGACGCAAGACGCGCTTCGCCCCACGAACCGGTACGGATAAGCCTGCGCCGTTCCTTGAACGGTTCTGACCCGGCTCTTGTCGTCGATAGCGACGGGGGATGGCGTGCCGATGCGATGGTCGTCGCTGAAGCCGCCGAAATCCTTGACCTTTATCTTCCGCTCTGCCGCCGCTCCATAGCGATAGCTCACCTCGCGCAGAGCCTGGACGGAAGGATCGCCACCAGTTCCGGGGACTCTCTCTATGTGACGGGCCCCCACAATCTCGACCATATGCACCGCATGCGCGCATTGGTGGACGCTGTTCTGGTCGGTGCCGGCACGGTTCGTCACGATGATCCGCAGATGACGGTGCGGCGGGTCCAGGGGCCAAATCCGGTGCGCGTCGTCATCGATACCGAACGGCGGCTCGGCTCCGCCTTTCGTGTCTTCCAGGATGGACAGGCGCCCACCCTTCTTGTCTGTGCCGAAGATCGGGTGGGTTCCGGGGATGGGTTCAGCCAGCGACCCGGGACGGAAATCATCGGCGTGCCGCGCCACGAAGATGGGCTGAACATGGCGGCAGTCGTCAGCGCCCTTGCTGCCCGAGGGCTGCACCGCCTCCTCGTTGAGGGCGGCGGCATAACCGTTTCGCGATGGCTTCGCCAAGGCTGCCTCCACAGGCTGCAGATCACCGTCGCACCGGTGCTCATCGGCTCCGGCCGCCCGTCGATCATCCTGCCAGAGATCGCCAGATTGGCCGACGCCATGCGCCCGGCGACGCGCCGTTTCATTCAGGGCGAGGATGTGATGTTCGAATGCCGACTGACCTGACTGCGCGCGCCTTCTGGATCACCGGGCGCTGCCAGGGCGTGCTGCGTGAGCAGACACTGCCCAATCGCGGGCCCGGCGAGGTGCTCGTGCGAGCGCTCGTCGGGGCCGTAAGCCGCGGCACGGAAAGCCTGGTTTTCCACGGCCGCGTGCCGCCGGAGGAATGGACGCGCATGCGCGCTCCCTTTCAGGAAGGGTCCTTCCCTTGGCCCGTGAAATATGGCTACAGCGTTGTCGGAATTGTCGAAGAGGGGCCGACCGAACTGCTTGGCCGCCGCATCTTCGCGCTTCATCCTCACCAGGATCGTTTTGTCCTTCCCCTGAACGCCGTTCATCACGTTCCCGACTCCGTGCCGGACGACCGTGCAGCACTTGCGGCGAGCATGGAGACGGCCGTCAACGCGCTATGGGACGCCACGCCCCGGCTCGGTGATCGGATCGTGGTTATCGGAGCCGGCGTTATCGGATCTTGCGTAGCAAGGCTGGCTCAATCGCTTGCCGGTGTCCAGGTCACGCTTGTAGACCGCAATCCCGACCGTGCGGGGCTTGCCGATGCTTTCGGCGTTTCCTTCGCGCTGCCCGAAGCTGCGCCTGAAGATGCCGATCTCGTGATCCATGCCAGCGGCCATCCGGAAGGCCTGTCGCTCGCTCTACGGATTGCCGGGTTCGAAGCGACCATCGTGGAGCTGAGCTGGTACGGCACGACGATGGTGCCTCTGAGGCTCGGAGACGCCTTTCATTCGCGCCGCCTCGTCCTCAGATCCTCTCAGGTCAGCACGCTGTCGGCAAGCCAGCGCGCGCGCTGGACCCATAGCCGCCGGCTCGCCCTGGCGCTCGAACTCCTGCGCGACCCGGCCTTCGATCAACTGATTACCGGCCGCAGCCATTTCCGCGATCTGCCGAGCATAATGGCCGAGGTGACGGCACCTACCAGCCCGACCATCGTTCAGCTCGTCGACTACTCATGAGAGACTCGAGGATGCTCCAATGTACAGCCTGACCGTCAGCGATCACGTAATGATCGCCCATAGCCTGCGCGGCGAGGTCTTCGGACCCGCTCAACAGGTCCATGGCGCGACCTTCGTCGTTGAAGTGGAGTTCCGCCGTTCCTCGCTGGATGAATTCGGTCTCGTTGTCGATATCGGGCTGGCGAGCGATGCGCTGCGTTCCATCCTTGCCCGATTCGACTATCGTAACCTTGATGAGCTGCCGGATTTCGCGGGAAAAAACACGACCACGGAATTCATGGCGGGCTTTATATTCCACGCCATGAGAGAGAAGATCGTGGCCGGCGAGCTTGGGCCCGATATGGCAGAGGCACTTGCCTCTCTGAAGGTGACGCTACGCGAGACACCGCGCGCCTGGGCAAGTTTCGAAGGTGAGATAAGGTGACGCTGCATTTCGTCGTCTCCGGCGCGCTCGACCAGATCACAGGCGGCTATCTTTACGACAGCCGAATTGTCGAAGGGCTGCGATCACGCGGCCGTTCCGTGCGGGTGCACGAGCTTGATGGCCGGTTTCCGGATGTGGATGCCACCGCCCATGCCTCAGCGGCGGTCATGGCCGGCACCGTCCAAGAGGGAGAGACTGTCGTAATCGACGGGCTCGCGTTGCCGGCCTTCCGCGAGATATTGCCGGCTCTGGTGGGTAAGGCCGTAGTGGTCGCCCTGGTCCACCACCCTTTGGCTGACGAGACGGGCCTTTCGGCGGAGGAACGATCCCGGCTCGAGGCCTCTGACGAGGCCTGCCTGCCCCAGATGCGGCACATCATCGTGACCAGCCCGGCGACGGCCAAGGAGCTCGCTCGCTATGGGATCTCGCCGGAACGTATTTCCATTGTCATTCCCGGCACGGACCCGGCGCATCGTGCCTTGGGCTCACACGACGGCAAGGTGCGCCTCCTCTCGGTGGGCTCACTGATACCGCGCAAAGGTCACGACGTACTGATCCGCGCGATGGCGGAGTTGCCGGAACTTTCCTGGTCGTTGAAATGCATCGGCAGCGAAAGCCGCGATCCCGCGACGGCGGCGCGCCTTCGCGCCTTGTGTCGGGATACCGGCTTGGCCGGTCGAATAGGTTTTTCGGGCGAACTCGTCGGCGCGGAGCTGGAGGCGGCCTATGCCGCGGCAGACGTTTTCGTGCTGGCGTCGCATCACGAAGGATATGGGATGGTTTTTGCCGAGGCTCTGGCGCATGGTCTTCCCATTGTCGCGACCGAGGCGGGGGCAATCCCTTCTACCGTCCCCACCGGATGCGGCATCCTTGTTCCTCCGGGAGATCACGCGGCACTGGCCCAGGCGCTGCGTCGTCTTATCTCTGATGCCCCGCTGCGGCGGGAAATTGCGCAGAATGCCTATCGTGCGGGAAAGGCCTTGCCCACCTGGTCCGAGGCTGCGGCAGCCTTCGATGCCGCTTTGGCCCTATGAGCGGCTTCAGTCCCGACTGGCTGCGGCTTCGCGCGCCGCTCGACGCGGCTGCAAGATCGAAACCCCTCCTGCAACGCTTTGCACGAAGCTTGCCGCGGCCCGCGCGGCTCATCGATCTCGGCGCCGGGACAGGCGCGACCTTAAGGGCTGTGGCCCCAGCAATCGGCGGTGAACAGACTTGGACTCTGATCGACAATGATCCCGCTCTCCTCGGCGCTGTGGAACGGGAGATGTCCTCTTGCGGCTGGGGCGCCCTGCGCACCAGCGATGGAATGGAATTCTCGAGCACGCAGTGTCATGTCCAGGCAAAGCTCTATGAGGCCAATCTGGCGAGGTCGATCGAAGATCTCACCCTGACGCAAGCCGATGCCATCGTTGCGTCGGCGCTGCTGGATCTCGTGTCGGAAGCCTGGAGCTGGCGGCTTGCCCAGCATTGCGCCGCCTTTCGCCGACCGCTTTATCTTGCCCTGAGTTTCGACGGCCGCCTTTCTTGGACGCCTGACGATCCACGCGACGATCTCGTGCGTTGCGCGCTCCTCGAGCATCAGCGACGCGACAAGGGTTTCGGTTCCGCCTTGGGGCCTGACGCCGCGCGCGTCATGGGGGAGCACCTCGATCGGCTTGGATTCGATGTCGCAGGCGCGGAGAGCGATTGGCATATAAGACCGCAGGACGGTGAAATGCAGCACGCCTTTCTGGCGGGGATTCACGCTGCAGCTTGCGAACAGGCGCCTCAATTCGTGGACGATATCGAAGCGTGGGCCGCCTTACGCCGACGGCAGATCGAAAAGGGCGTGCTGAACGTGACCGTTGGTCACCAAGATCTGCTGGCTTATCCCCCACCCTTCAGTCGCGCATAGATATCGCCTGAACGCCCATCTGGTCTTTCGCCGGCGAGGAGGCGCTGCGCGTCGCCAGCGTCAACCCACGCATCGAGCACAAATCTAAAATCCTCACCGCGAGCAAAATTGAACTCGTAATCCCCGAGCGCTGTCAGACGATCTATGCAGGAGACTGCGATCTCGACCACAGCGGGAATATATTCGAACGACAGAGACGGTAGGGCGTGGGAGAGGCCGCGCAACACCTCCTCCTCGTAGCCCTCTACGTCGATCTTGCAGAAGACCGGCCGGCCATGCGTTTCGATCAGGGCATCGAGCGTGGTGACGGATACAGAAATACTCTTGTCCCAGTGCACGTGGTGGAAGCCCTTTGTCCCGCTCACCTTCTCCAACCAGGGCGCTGACAACGTGCTCACGGTCGGCGTGCGTTCGCTGAGATGCAGTGCTCGCCGGCCGATTTCGGCACCGACTGCCTGCTCGATCAGCACCACATTCGCTCTTCGGCCGTAGAACGATCGCAGTACCTCCATGCACAGGGGCTGTGGCTCCACCGCCACGATTTGGGCGCCCAGTTGCGACCAGGTGCGGATGCGGTCGCCCACATGGGCTCCGATGTCGAAACACAGATCGCGGGGACGGATGAAGTTGCCGTAGAAGATGCGTCGAGCGCGGGCGCGAAACGGGTTGCCGTAATAGGTGGCCAGCGAGCGGGCGAGACCCCAATGCGCCCCGATGCTAGCGCCTTTCATGTTTCAGACTCGCTCCGAAGGCGCCCCGCAGGAAAGCACCTGCCCCCGCCAGTCGGCCGGCGAACAACCGCTTGCCATAGGTACCGAAGGGACGCAGGAGATCGCTCCCATGTGGCAGGGCCGCTGCCTGATCAAGCCGAAGCCCCTCCTCCGCAGCGATGGCGCAAAGCGCGCGCAGCGATAGATGGCGAGCCGGCACCCGGTCCGCTCGCCGGTTCATCCAATGGGTGGGATTGAGCCAATGGGGCATGATGATCACGATGCGCCCTTCCGACCGCAGAATGCGGCGTGCGCCACGAAGCACAGCTGCTGGTGACGGCATATGCTCCAGCACACCGATGAACAGCACGAGATCGAACGTGCCGAAGTATTTGGGCGTCAGCTCTTCTGCGCTCATCTCGACGAATTGGAGTGTCTCCAATCCGCAAGCCCGTGCATTTGCCGCCGCTCGTTCGATCATGCGCGGCGAGAGATCGATGCCGATCCCCTCTCCTATCCACGGATGCAAGCGGACCAGGTGTTGCCCTGTGGCACAACCGATGTCGAGCACGCGCGGCTGGTCGACACGCGCACAATGCGTTTTCAGATAATCGATATGCGCCTCAAAGGCAGCTGCGCGCGCGGAGGCCGGTCCATGCTCGCAATCCCACCGCTCAGCCAAGTGGTCAAACATTGCCGCGGTGCACTGGAAAGAAGCGGTTTCACCGCTCGGCATGCCAACCCACCCTCGCATTGCGGTTCAACCAGGCTATGTCGACAATAAAGGAATAGCAGAGGGCAACCAGTGCGCCCCCAGCGATTACAGACCCCGGGACGTGGCCGACGACGGGCAGCAGACAGATGATCAGGGCTAACCCTTGCACGACGCAGACGGCTTTGCGTCGATTACTTTCCGGCATTTCTGCGGACAGATGCGGCCATAGAAGCCAGGCCATCACGAATAGGTAACGCAATCCTCCGATCGCGAGCACCCAGGCACCAACTTTTCCCATATCGTATACAAGGAGGGACAGGATAACGAGGAAGAGCGCATCGAGCTCCCAGTCGAAACGTGCCCCGAAAGGCGAGCTGGATCCTGTCCGTCGGGCAACCCACCCATCGGCACCATCAAGGAGCAATATGCTGACGGCCGCTGCAAAGAGGACCCAGCCGTCAAAGCTGGACGCGTCGACCAGTCCGATGGCTCCACCGATGAGCGCCACCAGCACTCCACGGAGAAGCGTTACCCGATTGGCCGGTCCAAATCGCGTTCGCGGGAGATGGTGCCGCAGATTGAAGATTATGACCACCGCGACCGCGATCCCCCAGGCTGCGCTAGCATAGACGTAGCCCGACCCAAGGCCCGCCTCCCGCGCAACTTCATACGCGCTCACGATGAGCACCATTCCGGCAAGTGCCAGATGCACGCCCACGCTGACGGCGAGCCGCTGGGCCCCACGGTCCTGCGCCGCATCGCGAAAGCTTATCGCCGGCATGAGGGTCCTCCAGACACTTATTCTGTCCCGAGTTCGGTTTGAGCGCAAGTCGCCCGATTTTGTCGTGTCCACGCGCGTGGCTAACGCCGCCCTCTCGAGGCGATCGTTAGAAGGCGCCGAGCTCGATGAAGGCGAGAGGTCGCCAGCACCGGGCTCGTCTCGCGAGTTTGCCGCCGCCGAGAGCAGCCGGGGCTACAGAATTCCCCATGCGCGAAACCGTCCCCTTCCCGTCATTTCACGCAGGTTGAGCTCCCCGATAAGGTTGAGTGCACCCTGTTTCGAGACCTTGAGCCGCTCCTGGATCATGGGGGTGGATACCAGCGGGCGGGCGAGCACAAGCTCGATTACCTGCGGCAGCTTCGAGCTGGCACGCCGGTCCCGCAGCCGCCGTTCCATCTGTCGTTTCGCCAGGGTGAGACGGTCGTGCTCCGCAAGCCCGGTGAGTGCCATCTGATGGATTGCTTCGAGAAAGGCGAGTAAACGCTCGTTGCGATCGCGAGCACGCCGGCGCTCGCGCGGTATCTTCTGCGCCCCAAGATGAAGGCACGGAAGATGGGCAGTAGCCAAGCCTTCCTGCCGCAACAGGGCGGCGATCAACAGCGGCCCGAGCCAGACAGCATGCTGCAGCACCTCGATCTCGGCCCAAGCGTCAAGCAAGAGGGCCGCTCTGAGGACGGGGGGCAGATCGCGGGTTTGAGCAAGCACGTCCTGCCACTCGTCAAGACGGGCTTCCTCGTTCCAATCCAGATCATAAACCAAAGATGGTCGATCAGGCGTCGGCAGCGCAGGGACCCGGACTGGCACGTCCGCCCCGTTAAGAAGGCTTGCAGTGCGTTCAAGCACCGCATCGATCGCTGCAAAGGCCGCCGTCAGGCTCTCATCCGGCAACCGCTCGGTCAAAGCGTCGGGCTCCGGTTCCGCCCTCCCCTCCCCTTTGTTTTGCGTTGTGGGAACACCACGACCGGTAAGATGCCGTAGACCCGGCTGACTCAATGCCCAATCGGCTGGTTGTGCCAGAATCTGTCGTCGGGCACGCAAGACCGCATGCGCGCGGGTCAGCTCGTGTGTCGGAGCGCGGATATCCATGTGCGCATCATGCAAAACGAGATCCTCAAGATGGACAAGCTCACCCAACAGCCAAAGTGCGGCGGCCGCGTCCTGGAAATGGGAGCGCTCGATCCACCCCTCCCGCACCGGTGATTGCGCCAGCCGCTCGTCCAATCGCGATAGAGCTGCCGTCGCGCGGGCTACGGGCCCGATGAGGTCCTGGAGAGCAAAGCGACCGATATGGTAAATCATTGGTTTAACATTTGTTATCCGGCGATGGTAAAGCTATCATGATTCTCGGTTGACTTACATTGGTGTTACTTGCGTCGAACATAACGCTAGCGATAACTCATACTTATCGATAGCGATTGATCTCATGCAGCAAATCGGCCATCGTCGCCCTTTCTCCCGCCCGCGCAGAAGGCAAACGCGCCTGCCAACATGCGTTCCGGCCCCGAGAGCGGTCGTCATCCCCGATTGCGGAAAACACGCCATGCCTTCGCACCTTCCCTCCCCTACTCCCGATCCGAAGCTTCGCCGCGCGGAAGCACTTGACGCTCTGGATTCGGTACTGCCATTCGACCGGCGCGAGTTCCTGGCCGGGCTTTTGACCGACGACGATGTCGAGACGCTGAGGCATCTCGCGAAGGAAGGTCTCGGCGAGAACTCGATGCGCGCGCTCACCTCCGACCTTGGCTATCTCGAGGCCTGGTGCCTGGCAGCGACGGGCGCGCCCCTACCCTGGCCGGCGCCGGAAGCATTGCTGATCAAATTCGTGGCGCATCATCTATGGGACCCCGCGAAACGCGAGACCGATGCCGCGCATGGAATGCCGATAGACGTCACGTCCGCACTGAAAGACATGGGCCTCCTGCGCGCTGATGGCCCGCACGCGCCATCGACCGTGCGCCGGCGCCTCTCCAGCTGGTCCACGCTGACGAAATGGCGCGGCCTGAAGGGGAATTTCAATGCGCCGGGCCTGCAAAGCGCCGTGAAGCTTGCCGTTCGTGCCAACGCCCGGCCACTTGTCCGCAAGAGCAGGAATGCGGTGACCGGCGACATTCTGCGCCGGCTGCTTCAGGCCTGTGCCGGTGAGAGGCTGGTCGACTTGCGCGACCGGGCGCTTCTCCTCACCGCCTTCGCGTCCGGAGGCCGCCGCCGCAGTGAGGTGGCGCGCCTCAGGGTGGAGCAGCTGCGGGACCAGGAGCCGGTGCCCGCCGATCCCAAGGATAACGGGGAAAAACTGCCCTGCCTCTCGCTGCAACTCGGCCGCACCAAAACCACCGAGGCAGATAGCGGTGCCTATGTGTTGCTCATAGGTGCCCCAGTGCTCGCGCTAAAGACATGGCTTGAGCGCGCCGGGATTTCCGACGGCGCCGTTTTCCGGGCCATCGACCGCTGGGGCAACCTAGAACGGCGGGCGCTCACGCCACAGGCGGTCAACTGGATCCTGAAGCGGCGCGTCGCTGAAGCAGGACTAGACCCGCGCCTGTTTTCCGCACACGGCTTGAGGGCGGGCTATCTCACCGAAGCCGCCCGACAAAATGTCCCGCTGGTCGAAGCCATGCAGCAATCGCAACATCGCTCGCTGCAGCAAGCCGCCAGCTATTACAACGAGGCCGAACGAAAGCTCGGCCGCGCGGCACGCATCATCGTCTAAACCGGCCTGGTCCGGAGTTCAGCGCCAAGAGAGCTGATTGCGCGGCAGCCGACCGCTGGGATCGATGACACAGACCTTATGCGGCGGTTCTTCTCCCCAGCTCCAAAGCACGAGGTTTTGATCAGCCTCTTCGGCGCCGGGTGCGAAGCTCGGAACAAGGATACCTGAAGCCCCTTCTCCTGCCAGCCTATCGTAGATCGACCATGATGGCGGGCGTTCACCTTCGGCCAGAAAATTCATCCACGCACAGGCCATATCTTCGTAACGAATGCCAGCCGCATCGCGCGCCTCGGCCGTTCGAAGATCAACGATGTGATCACAATCGACGTCATAGGAACAGAGCACACAGGGATCGATCCGGTAGGCGAGCCCCTGGTTTATCTCCTTCACGGCGGTCATGATGCTGAGTGCCAGATAGAGGGCCGGTATGCCTTTGGGATTGAAACGCGCACCGCGAATGGCAGCGCCATCACCCGAAATCGGCTTGAACGACCAGCGCGGATCATGCGCTCGATAGCACGTTCCGACAAATCTCACGCAAAACCGCCGACGGCGAGATGATCGAGATAATCCCGAACGGCGCCAGCCTTGCCTTCCTTGACCAGCGCTTCCGCCGTGCGGCCGCCAAAGGCCGGGATCGGCTGCGCCCGGTACCAGGCCATCGCCTGCTCCTTCCCTCCAGCCCATTCCGTCACGCGGCTGATGATTTCGAGCATCTCCCTGATCCGCATCTGGGTCTTGGGCGTGCGGTTGCGGGCCGCTTTGTAAAGCGCCTCTCGCCCCAGGCCAACCGTCTCGGCAAGCTGTGTCTTCGACATACCGAAGCTATCGGCGACGCGCTCGACGGCAATGGCGCCGGACCGGTCCATGAAGGTCAGGATGAGCGCCTTGTCACCCATGCGGCCAGCGGGATCCGCCTTCTCAACTTTCTTCGTCAAAGGTCCCATTGCCTCACCTTGTGCCCTATCCATAGGGCGAAATGTAGGACATTAGCGGACGACAAACAAGCTTGACTGCAACCTTGCTACCCTGCCCTGGCCATTGCCGGGCTGTTCGCCTTGACGAGCGCCATAAGCATCGGCCCGACAGAAAACTGGCCCGCCCGTGCTTTTTCCGTCAATGAGCGCAGATAACCTCCGGCCGAATTGATATACTGCGCCCGCTGCAGGATACAGGCGATAACGACCGCGGTGTTCTCCTGCCCGAATATATCGAGCGCATCCGCATAGGCTGACGGACTGACCCCAAGATATCCCCGCACTTGGGCGGCAGTCGCCATCAAGTCGCGCCAATTGTCGATTCCGTTCGGGGCATAGTCCACGATGTCCGGACAGGCTCTCAACACAAGCCCCAATGGGTAGGTTTTCGGCGGCTCAGCACTATATGGTTTTGGCTCGGCCGCCGCCCCGCTCTTTTCTGGAGCGAGTTCAAATTCAAAAGTAGAGTCGGTATTTGAATTAGAATGCTGCCGCTCGTTATGAGATTCATTGCCGCTCGGATTCGTAGAATCCATATGCTTTTTCAAGAGGCTATCCACTTCCTCATGCAGCCCTGCCAGTTCGATGACGATCGGCTCGAGGTCTCGGGCCGACGCGCGGCGCGGAATTGCAGCGACAACAGCACGGAACCGCATCCATAAGCTCCCCCAATCGCCAGGCACATTCTCCTCGACGGCCGCTTCGATCAGCTTCTGGATATCTCTACGGTGCAGCGTGATGCGCTCGCGCATGAGCCGGAGCGCTCTGTTGTCACCCCGCACGCGTTCGGCAGCTGCCTCGAACTCCTCGGCCCGGGCAAGCAGCGGCGCCAGAGAAAACCCGAACGCTTCCTCTATGTCCCCTCCCCTCCCCTTCCGGGCATAACGCTTGCCGTTCGGACTATCCCTGCGGATGATCAACCCACAGCTCACGAGGGAAGCCAAATGCCGCCGCAACGTCGCATCGGCCATGCCGTGAGCCCGCAACGACAGCTGCGCATTGGAGGGAAACACAACGAGCCCGTTTTCCTCGCTCAGCTCGCTGTCGGGATAGAACGAGAGCAAAGCGTTCAAGACTGCCAGGGCGCGATCGCCGATGCCGACGATGCTCCTTCCCTCGCAAAGATTGCGGTAGACCTGCCACTTGTCGACGGCCTTACCCTCGGGAATTTCATGTGACTCGTTCTGCGCTGCCACTAAGGCAAGCGTCATCGGCCGCCGCCCAAAGGGCGTCGTTGCGATGTTCCTTTCCATTTTTCCTTCGCCTTCTAATCAGGCAAAAGAAACCTGCACGCCGAAACGACGCCATGACTCTTGACAGCGATTCGCGGATTTGCGATTCTCAGCTTTGCTAGAGACTTGAGAAGGGCTTCCGCGACGGTGACGTTCGGGGGCCTTTTTCTTTTGCGGTTCAGTCTCCTTTGGTTGCGTTTTCCTGTTCCTGGAAATCCTGGAAAAGCTTCTCCAGGTTTTCAGAAAGGAAGCTACCGAAACGGGATGCTTTCTTGGATTTCAGGACCAAGGTGAAAGATCGCCCGGTGTCCGTCATCTGTGCGGTCACCGATTTGTCGCTGGGCGCCCAGCTGCGCGTCTTGGATTCAGTCTTCTTCCGCGCTGGCTTGTCCAAGCGGCTCAACTCGTCGAAGAGCAGATTGAAGCGTGCGTCGCTGTCTGCGGCCAGGAAGCTCTCCGCCGCCGACAATTGGCTCGCCCGCTCGCTGCTCCCGGGTTTCTGCATCAACTTCGAAAGCTGCCACCACCGATCGCGGCCCGTTCCCTTCGCGGGACCAATGGCCTGAATGATCGATGCAGGGACATTCGCTGTAACCGAACGCATTTTGGAAAGCGTAGTGTCGTCGAGAGCCAAGGCAGCCTTGACCGTATCGTTGCTATGCCCCTGCCCCAGAATGCGATCGGCAAACAGCGTTTTCTCGATGAACGACAGATTGGCCCGAGCCGCATTCTCCTGGCCCTGAGCGATGATGTGGTCGCGATCGTCGAGGGTCTTGACCACGGCGCGGACCGCTCGGCCGAGATGCCGCGCGACCTTCAGGCGCCGATGGCCAAAGACCGTCTGATATCGCCCAGGCGCCGCCGGATGCGGCCGAACCAGGATCGGAGTGTCCTGACCCCGCTCGCGGATGGCAGACAGCAGCTCCTGATATTCCTCGTCCGTGTCGTCCAGCCGATCGGTCACGAACGAGCCGTCGATCAAATCGGGATCGAGCTCGACGATCGAGCCCTTGGACAATTCTTCAAAGGACTGCATGATCGAACGCGAAGCACCGCGAACAGCATAGCCGGCAATGTCTCTCGCCTCGGTCTTTGGGGCAGCATTCGTCATGATGCTGCCGAACACGTCCTTGCGCGCCATCTTCAGCGCCCCCTAAATTCCAATTCTTTGATTCTACGCGACAAATTGCCGGTTTTTACGGCAGTAAAAGCGGAAACGCTCATAACCTGCCCCATGCTCGATGGATGAGCGCAGTGATTTCGGAATTCACGGCATCGAGCGCTTCCAGCGCCCGGTCGTAGGTTGACCGGGTGAAACCAGAACGCTCGACCTCGTAAAGAGTCTGCTTCGTCAAAGCGGCATCGGATATCGCCGTGGATTTCAGCATCGGATTCTCGAGGATCTGGCCCGCAAGCATCGACTGCATGAAGCCGACCATCTGAGCCTGGGGAATATCTGTCGGCTCGTATCGGGTGATCAGATACCGCAGCCAATCCAGCTTGATTTCAGCGCCCGCCCCTTCGATCGATTTCAGAATGCCGCCAAGCATCAGCAGGAACTGACTCATGGACATGAGGTCGAGCATCTGCGGATGAACCGTAATCAGTACCGAGGTCGCCGCCGACATCGCCGTTAGTGTGAGATAGCCGAGCTGTGGCGGGCAATCGATGACGACGACATCATACCGGCTGTCCACCTCGGTCAGCGCCCTGGCGAGCCGCAGGAAGAACTGCTTGCCTTCATTGGACGAGCGGTCCTGAAGCGCAAGCGGAGTGTCGTATTCGTATTCCTGAAGCTCGAGATTGGCCGGGATTATGTCCAGCCCCGGAAAGTTCGTGGGCAGTATGACATCGGCAATCGGCTTTCGTTCCGCATCATACCGGATCGCGTCATAAAGGGAGAGGTTCCTGTCCAGCTCCGGCTGGAAGCCATGCAGCGCCGAAAGCGACGCTTGAGGATCCAGATCAATCGCCAGAACCCGATGGCCGGTCAGAGCAAGATGCTGCGCCAAATGCGCGGCGGTCGTGGTCTTCCCGCTCCCCCCCTTGAAGTTGACGACGGCTATCGCTTGGAGCTTGTCGCCCTCCTTTCGGTGTGGGACATACTTCTTGACCTCGGTTCTGCCGTGACGGTCGAGGAAGTGCCGAAGTTCCAACATCTGTTCGGCGGTGTAGGAGCGCCGCCCGGAAGGGCCCTGCTCCGGTATCGGCCCTTTCCCCTCAAGATGCAGCCGTTTAAGGTTGTTCTGAGATACGCCTAGATAATGAGCCACTTCCGCCATTGAGAAGGAACGGAGCGTTTTCTTGGCGTTTGGCGGAAATTTCTCCACGCGCAGCTGATCGAGCCTGCGGGAAATCTCCGCCCCCTGTTCGAGTATGGTCTCAGAGAACTCGAATGTTGGTAGCCGGTGCATTAGGTTCATCTTGGCAGAGCCCGGAATTGGCGCTTTTTGCGAGCAAATCAGTCAACAAGCGCCATTAAGATCCCGATTCGGACGTAAGGGCAAGATTTTTAAAGTTAATGAGAAGTTAACGCCCTGGTCCCAACGCCCATCCCGGCTAGCGTGGAGAATTGTCCGAGCTTGCCGGGAGTTCGCCTACAGCGCTGTTTTTATTGATGAAGTCCAACATTTTACCGCAGTAAAATCGGCGTCTTGCACCGCCAGCCGGAGCCGCCCACATCCGTCGACGACCGAGATTGAGGGCAGGGCACATCTCATCATCTGCGACCACGAAGCCGGTAGTCCGGTCCTTCCGGCCGTTCTAGGCCTCCTATTCGGCGGCGCAGATAATCCGTAGCCAACTCGCGGTCTAGCACCATGCCCCCGCCCCACTCGAGGTCGCCTAGGCCTCGATCGCCTTCATGATCTCGCGCGCTTCCAGGAGGTCCGCATATTTCTGTCCAATGTCGAAGAGGTTCGCTCTGTGCGGCTCGATCGCCCGATCGCCGACACAATCGGAGGCGACAACGGTGCGGATATTATTGCTCATGGCATCGATCACGCTCGCCCGCACACAGCCGCTCGTCGTGCACCCGGTAACCACCAGCGTGTCGGTTCCACGAAAAGCCAGCAGGGAAGCAAGCGTCGTGCCGAAGAAGGCGGAAGCCTGTGTCTTCCGCACGATCAACTCACCCCTTTGAGGCGAAAGCGCCTCCACCACCTGACTCGCGCGGGCGTGCTCAGTAAGGTCACGAAGGCGCGGCACCTTCTCGCACCAGAGCCCCGTATCCGATCCATCCTCCGCATAAACGATTCGGGTGAAAATCACCGGCAGTCGCTTTGCGCGAAAGAAGGAAAGCAACGGCACGGTTGCTTCGATCGCGGCCCCTATATTGCCGCCGCCAAGGATCTCGGGATCGTTGAATCCGTTCACGAAATCCACGACCAGGAGGGCAGGGGACCGGCCAAGACCCAGTTTCTGGCCGAAGGTCTGTCGGGCATAAATGTCTGTCTCCGCCATGACGGGGTCCCCTCAGGTCGAAATCATCTTCTTCTCGATGCCGACGCCTTTCTCCATGGCGCGCTTGTATTCGAGCGGGACCGTGGCTGAATCCTGCAAGGCGATGCCGGTGGAATCGAAGATCGTAATCTCGTCGTCTGAGGTGCGGCCTGGCTTCTTGCCCGTGATCACCCCGCCGATCTCGCCAGCGATCCGGTCCTCCGAAATAAGCCCCTCAGATAGGGGGACGTTGATCTCACCATCCGTTCGGCACTGGCGAATATCATCGACGAAGATACGCGCTCTCGTGAGCAAAGTGCCTTCGAGCTCCTGATCGCCCTTCTTGTCCGCACCGACAGCGGCAATATGGGTTCCCGGAGAGATCCACTCGGCCTTCACGATCGGCGCGCGCGCCGGCGTCACCGTCACGACGACATCGGCACCGCGAATGACTTCCTCCAGATCGGTTGAAGGACTGATCTCGAAACTGGAATATTTCGGCTGCTGCTCCTGCACGAAACCATCGAGCGTGGCTTGCGAGCGGCTCCAGACCCGCACCTCGTCCCAGCGAAAAACTTCGTTGCAGGTGGCTAGAGCCCCTTCGGCCATATTGCCTGCGCCGACGATGGCAAGCCTGCGCGAATCCTTTCGCGCCAACCATTTGGCAGAAACGGCCGCCGCCGCCCCTGTGCGCATCACTGTATGATAGCTGCCATCGACGATCGCGAGCGGGAAGCCCGTTTCCGGTTCGGTATAGATCAGGATGGAGAAGACCGTCGGCAGATTGAAGCGCTGCCGGTTCCATTCGCGAATGGAAACCCATTTGCAGGCGGCCGCATGAGGCTCCTCGATATAGGAAGGCATGGCCTCCCACTCGCCGGGAAAGCGGTCGAGCACGATATGGCCCTTCGGGTCCATATAGTAGCGGCCTTCGCCATGCATGCGATAGGCTTGCTCCACGCAATCATTGTATTCAGCCGGCGTCAGCAGGCCGACCATCTCGCTACGTCCCAGGATCAACGTCTTTCGATTTGCCCAATTTTCCACATGCGCCTCCATAGCTGGACGGGACAAAGTGCTTGGGCGGTTGGTCGACAGGGGCCGTGGTCGGCGCGCCGCTTGCGGCTTATCACGACGCAAAGATGCGCTGGCGTCAATTGGTTCTTGAGGGGAGGGCTGTCGTGGTCAGACCTTGGGCAACCGCGCCCCGACCTCTTCGGCAGTCTCGATGAAACGCCGCATTGCCGCGTTGAGCTTTGCGCGGCGCCAGGCGAGGTGAGTCTCCACGAAAGTCGGCGTGGCAGTGAGAAGAGGGCGGGGCACCATGGCCTGCTCACCGCAAAAGCTGGGCATTCCGCAGAAGACGGTGAGCCCGACGCCGCAGGTAACGAGCCCGAGGATCCCGGTAAGGCTCGAGGCCTCCTGGTGTACGGAGAGAACCTGGCCTTCCTTCTGAAAAACATCGACCAGGATGCGCCGAAAGGTGGGCCACTCCGCACTCGTCCCCAACACCAGCTTCTCTTTCGCTATCTCTTGGACGGTGAGCGATTCCTTTGCCGCAAGCGGATGGTTGGGGGGAAGAAGGACCATCAGCCGATGGCGGGCCACGGGGCGGGATTCGATTTCCGAGCTCTGAAAGGAGCCCTCGATGAAGCCCAGATCGATATGGCTCTGCAGGATGCGGTCGCGCTGGACCGGCGAGGTAAGATAGGTGAGTTCCAGGCGCACCTCAGGATTGGCGGCCCGGAACTCTCGCGTGATCGCCGGCACCAGCGAGTGGCCGGTTATGGTCGTGTATCCAATCCGAAGAATGGCCTTGGTGCCGGAGGCAAGCAGCCGCGCCGTGCCGTCGGCAATGTCGATCCGGGCGAGGATCTCCTGCGCTTCCTCGAGCATGTAACGGCCCGCCTCGGTGAGGAGCACCTTGCGCGTAGTGCGTTCGAGAAGCTGAACGCCCAGCCTTTCTTCCAGCTCATGGACGATGCGGCTAACGGCTGGCTGGGCCATGGAGAGCCGTTCCGCCGCCCGGTGGAAGTTAAGCTCTTCAGCCACGGCTACGAAGGTCGACAGATGCCGCAAGTCGTAGCGCATTTGATAACGGATGTTATATCAATCGTCTCGAAATGATTATTTCACAAGGCCCGGCGCTGCGTCTAGCATTTCATTAAATTGACAAAAGAGCCCCTCAGGGGACGTGAGGTGAACATGTTAATGGGTGGTTGCTCCCGTCAGCGGGAGCCGATCGGACATATTGTTCCCCGTTTTTCTCCGCGACAGAACGCGCGAGATCCTGACCAACGAAGTGCCCTCCTCGCATAGGCCTTAAACCGACTGCTGAGGGGTGAGCATGATCAGAGTTGGTGTAGACGTCGGCGGAACCTTCACAGACATCATTCTTGAGCGCGTGCGCCCAGGTACCGGTCCGGACGTCGTCGTCACCAAGGTCCCCAGCACGCCGAAAGATCAGTCCGCAGGCGTAGTGCAGGGCATTCTCAAGGTGTGCCAACTCGCCGGCGCCCGACCGGAGGATATCGACGCCGTCTATCACGGCACGACGGTCGCCACCAACATGGTGATCGAGCGCACCGGCGCGAGGGTGGGCATGATCACCACGCGCGGCTTCCGCGATATCCTACACATGGCCCGGCATAAACGTCCGCACAATTTTTCGCTGCAATTCGACGTGCCCTGGCAGTCCAAACCTCTCATACGCCGGCGCGACCGCCTGCCGGTGACAGAGCGCATCATGCCGCCCACCGGCGAGGTGGCGGTGCCTCTTTCCGAGGACGAGGTAAAACAGGCAGCCGAACTCTTCGCCAAGCGCGGCATGGATGCCATCATCATCGGCTTCCTCTTCTCATTTCTCAACAATGAGCACGAATTGCGCGCCAAGGAGATCGTCTGCTCCGTCTTGCCGGATGCCTTCGTCTGCTGCTCAAGCGAGGTGGTCAACACGATCCGCGAATACGAGCGCTTCTCCTCCACGGCAATGAACGCTTATATCGGGCCACAAACCTCTGCCTATCTCAGGAAGTTGGAAGGGCGATTGCGCGAGATTGGCCTGGGCGCGCACATCCGCATCATGCAGTCGAACGGTGGCATTTCGACCGTTGAGAAATCGAGCGAGTTGCCGATCGGGCTACTGCTCTCCGGCCCTGCGGGCGGGGTCATGGGCGGCCGCTGGACGGGCGAGAATTGCGGCAAGGAAAACATCATCACCATCGATATCGGCGGTACCTCGGCTGATATAAGTGTCATCCAAGGCGGCGAGCTGCGCATTAAAAATCCGCGCGACACCGAAGTTGGCCTGCTGCCGGTGCTCGTGCCGATGATTGACATCGACGCCATCGGCGCGGGCGGCGGCTCGATCGCCTATGTCGACCGGGGCGGCGCGTTTCGGGTCGGTCCGCGCTCGG
This sequence comes from Chelativorans sp. J32, assembly GCF_000518985.1. Taxonomy (GTDB): domain Bacteria; phylum Pseudomonadota; class Alphaproteobacteria; order Rhizobiales; family Rhizobiaceae; genus Chelativorans. The sequence continues at coordinate 52,873 of NZ_JAEQ01000006.1, read as the reverse complement.
CGGGAGCCGTTCCTGGCCCTGCCTGCTACGGGATGGGCGGCACGGAACCTACCGTTACGGACGCTCAGGTGGTGCTTGGCCGGCTCGATCCGGAGCAATTCCTGGGTGGCGATATCGAGATCGACGCATCCCTGTCCAGGAAAGCGATCAAGACCCACATCGCCGACCGGCTTGGCCTGTCGGTCGAGGAGGCTGCGCTCGGCATCCTCAAGATCGTCAACAACAACATGGCGCTCGCGATCAACGCGAACTCCGTCGCCAAAGGCATCGATCCGCGCAATTTCAGCCTGATGGGGTTTGGCGGGGCCGGCCCGTTGCACGCGGTCTCGCTTGCGGAGGCAATCCACGCCAAGGACGTCATCTCACCCGTCCAACCCGGGATCACGGCAGCGAGCGGTCTGTTGGTGACGGATCTGCGATACGAATCCACCCATTCCCTGTTGTTTGTGCTCAACACGGCATCGGATGCCGAATACAGAAGCATCAATGGCGCTTTGGAGAGGTTGATTGCCGAGGCGAACCGGCAGTTCGATTCGGATGGCGTGCCGCAGAATGCGCGCCGTTTTCACCGTGTGGCCGAGTGCCGCTATGTCGGCCAGGGCTTCGAACTGAGGGCGAAAATGCCCGATGGCCCGCTGACGCGGGAAAATGTCTCTGAGCTCATCGACAGCTTCTATCACGAGCACAAGAAGGTCTACGGCCACGCGTTTCGCGATCAGCCTGCGGAGCTAGTCACGCTCAGGCTTGTAGCGAGCGCAGCGGTGGACACGCTACGCCTGCCGGAATTGGAACGCGGGGACAGGGAAAACCCGCCGGGCGCCGTCCTTTACACACGCAGAACCGTCTTTGACGACGGGCGATCACTCGACACGCCCCGCTACCATCGCGACCGCCTTTTCGCGGGCGACCGCATTTTCGGTCCCGCAATCGTCATCCAGCACAATTCCACCACGCTCATCCCACCGCATTACGTGGCCGAGGTGATGCGCTTCGGCGATATTCTGATCGGCCGCCATGGAGCGGAAGCATGACGAGGGAAGTCGATCCGATCACACTCCAGGTCATCGGCGGCGCGCTCCATTCCATCGCCGAGCAAATGGGGAATGTGCTCTACCGGATGAGCTATTCCTCCATTATCCGCGAGAGCCAGGATCTGGGGGCAGGCCTGTTCGACCGGGACTTCAATACGCTCTGCGAGAGTGATTCCACACCCATGCATATCGGTTCGCTGCCCGGTTATCTGCGCGGCATCGGGAAATCCGTTCCTCTCGATGCCTGGAAGCCGGGCGACTGCGTCATCCACAACCATCCCTATTACGGTGCCAGCCACTCGCCCGACATGGCCATCGTGATGCCCGTCTTCTTCGAAGGCGATCTCATAGGCTTCTCCGCCAACACGGCGCATCACGTGGATATCGGGGCGGCAACGCCCGGCCTCGTGATCGACATTCCGGACGTTTTCGCCGAGGGCATGCTCTTCAATGGCATCAAGCTCTACGAAGAGGGCAGGCGCAACGAGGCGCTCTGGAGATATATCCGCGACAACACGCGCGTACCCGGCTTGGTGATGGGCGACCTTGAAGCGCAGATCGCCTCGGCAGAACTCGGCGTACAGCGCTTTCAGGAGCTGATGGCCACCTATGGCAAGGAAACGGTCATCCAGGCGACGCGCCAGCTCATGGACTATACGGAGCGGATGCTGCGCAGCGAGATCGCCAGGATTCCGGACGGCGATTACGTGGCTGAAGGTTTTCTCGATGATGACGGCCGCTCCCGCGGCGTCCACCTGCCGGTGAAGGTCACCGTGCGGGTGCGCGGCGACGAGGTGGAAGTAGACCTGACCGGCTCTTCACCGCAGGTGCCTACCGCCTTCAACGTACCCTTTGACGGGTCCACCAAGGTCGCCTGTTATTTCGCCTTCCGCGCGCTCCTTCTCGATACCTACACCCATTCCGAATATATCCCTCAGAACGAAGGTTCGTTTCGCCCGGTGAAGGTCACGGCGCCCCTCGGCTCCATCTTCAACCCCGTTGCGCCCGCTTCTGCAGAGGCGCGCTTCAGCCAGATCCAGCGGGTGGTGGACCTGATCATAAAGGCGCTCGCACCGGTCCTGCCGGACAAATGCACGGCCGGTAACGCGGCTGTGCTCTCCTTTGCCTCCTATTCCGGCGTGCGCGAGAATGGCGACTATTGGGTGTTCCTGGAGGTCAACGAGGCGGCCATGGGCGGTCGGCCTTTCTCCGATGGGCCGGATACGATCGAGGAGCTGATGCGCAACACGCGCAACAACCCGCTCGAGGATCTCGGCATGCATCTGCCGCTCATCTGCGATCGATACGAGGTGCGAGACGACGTTCCTCCAGGCGCGGGAAAGTTCCGTGGCGGCGCGGGCGTGGTGAAATCCCAGCGCTATCTCACCCCCGGCTTCATGACGCACGAGTCCGACCGCCACGACGACGTGCCTTGGGGCATTTTCGGCGGCAAACCGGGCGCCGGCGGCAAGGTGGAAATCCGCAACATCCACACCGGCAGGGTGCGTTACGAGCCGTCAAAATTTTCCGGAATCCGTATGGAGGTTGGCGACGTGGTGTCCTACTATTCGCCTGCCGGAGGTGGCTATGGCGACCCATTGGACCGCGATCCCGAACATGTGCTGGACGACGTCCTCGACGGCTTTATCTCGTCCTACCACGCCCGCGATGACTATGGCGTCGTTCTCCGGGAAACGGAGGACGGCTACGGGTGGGCGCTCGACGCCGAGGCTACTCGGCACCTGCGTTCCCGCATGAGAAACGCGGGGCAGGGGGCAGCGATATGAACGTCCTTGCTGCACATTCCGCCTCTACCTCTCCGCCTTCCGGAGGAATGCTCATGTGAACCGGCTGCTCAATCGGCCTGCCGGCGATGGCCATAACAAAAAGGGGAACCATCGTCTGCACAGCTGGTGAACTCGCCCGAAAGGGCTTTGAAACAATGGGAGACTGTCATGAAAAGGTCAGCGCGTAAGAGGAACTCGAAAGCAGGTACCGGCGTCACCCGCCGCTCGGTGCTAAAGGGCGGCGCAGCAGTCGCCGGCTCGACGCTCATAACCGGATTTCCAACGGTCTGGGCGCAGAACATCAAGGATATCGTTCTTACCCATACCGGCATGTCCTATTCGACGCTGGCCGATATCGGCCGCAAGGCGTCGGAGGATCTCGGCTTTACGGTGAACATGTCGGTCACCGATCATCCGGGTCTGATCAATCGCATCGTCAACGACCCGCAGTCGATCGATATTGCCGACATGGAAATCTGGCAGAGCAAGGTGGCGGTGCCCCAAGGCGCGCTGCAGGGCATCGAGATCGCGAAGATAAAGAACTGGGGCGAGCTGACGCCGCTCTACACCGAGGGCAAGTTCGCCGGCAAGGAAGTCTCCCGGCAAGGCGATGCGCCGATCGAGTTCATGTATCTGGAATCCGCAGACGCTACGAGCTTCGCCTCCGCGCCGACCGAGATCGCCACTTTCGTGCCCGGCGTCTACAATGCGGACACGCTTGGGATCAGGCCCGATCTTGTCGGACGCGAAGTCACGACCTGGGCCGACCTCTTGTCTCCGGACTTCAAGGGCAAGGCGGCGATCCAAAACATTCCCACCAACGGGATCATGGACGCCATGATGGCGTTGGAAGCCATGGGCGAGCTCACCTATGGCGATAAGGGGAACCCGACCCAGGACGAGATCCAGGCCACCATCGCCAAGCTGATCGAGCTGAAGAGGGCCGGCCATTGGCGGGCACTATGGAACACGTTCGACGAATCCGTGAACCTCATGGCTTCGGGCGAGGTGGTTATCCAGTCCATGTGGTCACCCGCCGTCACAGCCGTGCAGACGCAGGGGATCAAATGCGTCTACCAACCACTCAAGGAAGGCTATCGCGGCTGGGGCAACGGGCTCGCCCTCATGCGCCATCTGGAAGGAGCCAAGCGCGACGCCGCTTACGAATATCTCACCTGGTATAATAGCGGCTGGGTCGGCGGCTTCATCGCGAAGCAGGGTTATTACAGCTCCAATCCCAAGACAGCCATGGAGAACCTCGACGAGAACGAACGGGGCTTCTTCTACGAGGGCAAGCCCGCCACCGCCGACATCACCAGCCCGACCGGCGAGAAGACGAACTCCGCCGGCGATGTGCGCGACGGCGGTTCGTATGAGGAGCGTTTCTCGAAGGTGGCGGTCTGGAACAACCTCATGGACGAGGCCGAGTTCCTTTACGCCAAGTGGAACGAGTTCAGCGCAGCATGAGCGCGCCCGCTTTGAAGGAGGGGAGGGTGTCTGCGGCCACCCTCCCGGCATCCCGGATGAAGATGACCGCGGACAGCTCCGGCAGGAAAGCGTGGGCGCCCTACCTGCAGGTAGCGCCGCTCACGCTCGTTCTCCTGCTCTTTTTCGCAATTCCGGTGGCCCTGGTGGTCGTGGTGAGCTTCTTCCGCTACCAGATGCTCGTCGGGCTGGTACCGGACTTCACCTTCAAGAACTATGTCGACATCCTGACCAATCCGACGAACTGGTCGCTTTACCTCTCGACATTCAAGTTCACGATCATCGTGCTCGCCATCACCTTCGTGCTCGGCTTCTGGATTTCCTATTTCCTCGTCTTCCATGTGCGCAACCTGATGACGGCGATCGCGCTGTTTCTCATCTGCACCGTGCCGTTCTGGACGTCCAACATCATCCGAATGATATCCTGGCGTCCGGTGCTCGGCCGCGAGGGGCTGATCAATCAGGCGCTGCAGGGAATGGGTGTCACCGCCCAGCCGTTGGATTGGCTGCTCTATTCCGACTTCTCGGTGATTGTGGCCTATGTGCACCTCTACACGCTGTTCATGATCGTGCCGATTTTCAATTCCATGGCGCGCATCGACAAATCGCTGCTCGAGGCCGCGGTTGACGGGGGCGCCTCGCGCTGGGGCGTGGTGTGGAACGTGGTATTGCCCCTGAGCAAGACCGGCATCGCGCTCGGCTCGCTGTTCGTGGTCACGCTGGTGATGGGAGACTTCTCGGTTGTGACCGTGATGAGCGGAGGTCTGTCGGGCTCCGTGACGTCCGGCATGTTCAACGACCTGCAGTTTCTGAACTACCCGCGGGCCGCCGCCAATGCCGTTATCCTTCTCATTGTCGTCCTGCTCATCGCCGTGGCCATCTTCCGGCTCGTCGATGTGCGTAAGGAACTCGTGAGGTAAGCCGCCATGGCCCTCCCTTCCTACGGAAAGAGACCCTGGACCTTCTACGTCCTGGCCACGCTTTTCACGCTTTTCGTCATCTTCCTTTACGGTCCGATGATCAGCGTGCTGATCCTGTCGTTCCAAGGCCCTTCGGCCGCGCTCAACTTCCCGCTGCGCGACCCATCGCTGATGTGGTTCGACGAGCTCTTCAATCCGCGGCGCGTGGGTGACGTGCCCGGCGCATTCCGGCGTTCCTTGCCGCTGGCGCTGATCACCATGCTTCTCACTGTGGTCATCGCGGTGACGGCCGGTTTCGCATTCCGCCACCGTTTCCGAGGCGCAACGCTCGTCTTCTACATGGCGATCGCAAGCCTCATCATTCCCGGTCTCGTATTGTCCATCGGGATCCTGGTGACCGCACGCTTCCTCGGGCTTTCGGCGAACTGGTACACGACAGCGCTCGGCGCGCATCTGTCGTGGACGCTGCCCTTCGGCCTGCTCATCATGTTTGCCGTGCTCGGTCGGCTCAGCCCCTCTTACGAGGAAGCTTCCTACGATCTTGGCGCCACACGCTGGCAGACGGTCAAAGACGTGGTGCTGCCCATCGTCTTCCCGGGGATCATCGCCGTTGCGCTGTTCGGCTTCACGCTGTCCTATGACGAGTTCCCGCGAAGCTGGCTCACCGTCGGCACATTGAACACGCTGCCGCTCGAAATCTGGACGATGACGACCAATGTCACGTCACCAGCACTCTATGCGCTGGGCACGGTGACCACCATCGTGTCCTTCATCGTGATCGCGCTCGCACTCGGGTCGATCCTCCTCATTCAACGCAGGCGTTCCGGATCATCATGAATTACGCGCCCACCTCCATCTCACCTGCCCATTCCGTCCATACAAAGGGAGCCGGCGAGATCCGCCTGGTCAACCTGACGAAATCCTTTGGCGACATGGATGCGGTCAAGGATATCAATCTCACGATCCCGCACGGGTCCTATTGCTGCCTTCTCGGCCCCTCCGGCTGCGGCAAGACGACCATTCTGCGGATGATCGCAGGCCATGAGACCCCCACCACCGGCGAGATCTATATCGGCGACGATATGGTGGTCGGAAAGACGCCGGTGGAGCGCGGCACGGCGATGATGTTTCAGAGCTACGCGCTGTTCCCGCATCTATCCGTGCTCGACAATGTCGCCTTCTATCTGAAGATGCGCGGCGTGGGGAAGGAGGAGCGCCGGACGCGCGCCCGCGAGATGCTGGAGCGCGTGCAGCTCTCGCATCTGGCCAATCGGATGCCGGCGCAGCTTTCCGGCGGCCAACAGCAACGCGTCGCGCTTGCTCGCTCCCTCATCACCAATCCGAAGGTGCTGCTCCTGGACGAGCCGCTCTCCGCGCTGGACGAGTTCCTGCGCTTGCGCATGCGCGGGGAACTGAAGAACTTGCAAGACGAACTCGGCATTACCTTCGTGCATGTAACCCATACCCAGCCTGAGGCGATCGCGCTCGCCGACATGGTGGTTGTGATGGATACGGGCCGCATAGAGCAGGCAGCGAGCGCCAACGAAATCTACAACCGGCCCGCGACGCCCTATGTGGCGCGCTTCATGGGCGGCCAAAACGTGTTGACGGGGAGGGTGGAGAGCATCTCGCCCACCGGCATGGTGCTGAAAAGCGAAAAGGGCGAGATCTTCAATGCGCCTCTTACGGGTGCTGCGCCGAAGCTGGGCGAACCCGTATCGATATCCATGCGCCGCGACCGCATCAGCATCAGCAAGCCGCAAAACGGCAAGGGCGCGCAGCAGGCTGACGCGGTAACGGGTGTGGTCGATTCCACGGAATACCAGGGCAGCTTCGTGAAGGTCAGCATAGTGCTCGACGGTGGCGAGACCTTCGTCGCAAACATGCCCGACCATGAATTTTTCGCGGAACCGGTGGATCACGGCGTCCCGGTGGTCGCCCGCTGGAAACCGGAGCATGTGCATGTCCTGTCCAAGGCCGATACCGAGGGGACGAAAGACCCCTATGCAGGATCGGGACACTGATCGGCGGGCAGGGCGAAAGGGAGGAGCCACGGCAGGAGCAGCTAGCCAACCGAAATGATCGGCCGAACCGGCAGAACGGGCCGACGGTGCACTGCACGTCGGAGGGTTGATGATTTGCCTGAAGACGCCGTGAGGCCCGGTCGAGACGCAAAACGGCATGGGGATTACCCGTTTACCGGAGGGGTGGATTTTGTCTTCGCAGTCCTTCCGGGCGAGCGGAAAAGCTTCGAGGCGTTGCCGCTGAGACGAAGATTAGACTGGGTTCGGCCGGCGCTTGTCAAAATCGAGCAGGAGCAAAGCTTTGGCACAAATCGAGGAAATCGCAAGCCGCTCGGCCACGGAGATCGGCCTGGCCTTTCGTAACGGGGAGGCAGACCCGGTCGTCGTGACGGAATGCCTTCTAGAGAGGATCGAGAGGGCACGGGGGGACAACACCTTCATCACGGTCACCGCCGAACGAGCGCGCAGGGAGGCCGAGGACGCCCGCGTCCGTTACCGCGAAGGTCGCCCGCTTTCAGCACTTGATGGCGTGCCTATCGCCTGGAAGGACTTGATCGACGTCGCAGGTGCGCCAACAACCGGAGGCTCTCTTCTCTTCAAGGAGACGCCGCCTAAAACAGCCGACCATACATGCGTCGCGAACGCAGCACGCGCCGGCATGGTCTCCATAGGCAAGCTCAACCTGACCGAATTCGCCTATTCCGGGCTCGGCCTCAACCCGCATTTCGGAACGCCGGTAAACCCGAACGATCGCAGCACTCATCGCGCACCCGGCGGTTCCTCGTCCGGTGCCGGCACTGCGGTCGCCGCGCGGCTCGTCCCTTGTGCGGTAGGCTCGGATACAGGAGGCTCCGTGCGGCTTCCGGCAGCCTTCAATGGGGTGACCGGCTTCAAAACGAGCGAGGGCCGCATCGACAAGACAGGCATGCTTGCGCTCTCACGCACGCTCGATACGATCGGGCCTCTCGCCCGCACCGTCGCCGACTGCGTCCATCTCGATATGCTCCTGCGCGGCGCCGTCAGCACCGGCGTGCGGAGGCAGGAACTCGCCGGAGTGCAATTCGTCGCCCCTACAAATGTGGTGCTGGCGGAATGCGAGTCGGCGGTACTGGACAATTTCGAGCGCGTTCTCGAGGAGTTTGAGCGCGCTGGCGCGAAAGTCGAGCGTAGAAAACTAGCCGCGCTCGACAGGCTGGTGGAGATGACGGCCGCACACGGGACGCTTACCAGCGCCGAAGCCTATTGCGAATTCCGCGATATCGTCGAAAGCGAGCAGGGTAGGGCGGTCGACCGACGCGTGGTCCACCGCATCATGCAGGGCAAGTCCATGTCGGCCCATGACCTGCTGTGTATCCAGAGCGGGAGAGAAGCCGCAATTGCGGAATTGCAGCGGGATGTGGGAGACGCCTTCCTCGCTCTGCCCACCACTGCGATCACCGCCCCGGAGGTCGCGCCCCTGGAGGTAGACGAAAAGCTCTTCCATGATGTCAATCTGCGCGCCCTGCGAAACACCACGATGGGCAACCTCCTGCGGGAATGCTGCCTTGCATTGCCGAGCGGACGCGACGCCGCCGGCTTGCCGACGAGCATCATGATCTCGGCACGCCATGGCCAGGACGAGAGGCTGCTTGGGATCGGCCTGGAGGTGGAGCGGCTCGTCAACCGCTTCTTCGAACCCTTGCCGGCGGTCATGCGATCGGATCGAGCCATGGAGCTGAAGAAGTGATCGAACGAACCCAGGCCGGAGGAGCGCGGGCGCGGGGGCATGGCCAGACTGCTCATGCCGCTCGTGTTTCCGGAAGACTGGGCTCGGGAGTCTCGATGGCGCTCATGGCAAAGACGTGCGAACCGCGGCGGACCTCGCGCGTCGGTTGGGCAGGCCCGCCTCAGGGGCCGAGCAGGCGGCTGCCCTGTGGTCGGCGGCCTCGGTCTAGTCTGACCGGGGCGCCGACCACACCGAAATCTACCGCTTCCCTGCAGGCGAAAATACCGTTTCAATGGGCAAGGGGCGGCAAACGGGGTTGAGAAGACCCGGTTTATCGAGGAGGACGAGATGACACGCATCGTCAATGCAGCCGCCGCGCAGATGGGGCCCATCAGCCGGTCCGAAACGCGCAAGGATACGGTCCGGCGCCTGATCGCGCTCATGCGCGAGGCGAAGGCCCGCGGTTCCGACCTTGTCGTCTTTACCGAACTCGCGCTCACCACCTTCTTTCCCCGCTGGGTGATCGAGGACGAAGCTGAGCTCGACAGCTTCTACGAGAAGGAGATGCCAGGGCCCGAAACCCAGCCGCTCTTCGATGAGGCGAAGCGCTTGGAGATCGGCTTCTATCTCGGTTATGCCGAGCTGGCGGAGGAGGGCGGCAGGAAGCGGCGCTTCAACACCTCTATCCTTGTGGACCGCAGCGGCCGGATCGTCGGCAAGTACCGCAAGGTGCACCTGCCCGGGCACAAAGAGCCGCAGCCCGGCAGGAAACACCAGCATCTCGAGAAACGCTATTTCGAGCCCGGCGATCTCGGCTTCGGTGTCTGGCGCGCCTTCGACGGCGTAATGGGCATGTGCATTTGCAACGACCGCCGCTGGCCGGAGACCTACCGGGTCATGGGCTTGCAGGGAGTGGAGATGGTCATGCTGGGCTACAACACGCCGTATGACCATACCGGTCACGACGACATCGATTCACTCACCCAGTTTCACAATCATCTCTCCATGCAGGCGGGCGCCTACCAGAATTCGACCTGGGTGATCGGCACCGCCAAATGCGGCACCGAGGAGGGCTCCAAAATGGTGGGGCAGAGCGTGATCGTTGCGCCCTCCGGCGAGATCGTCGCTATGGCCTGCACGATCGAGGACGAGATCATCACCGCACGCTGCGATCTCGACATGGGCAAGCGCTACCGGGAGACCATCTTCGATTTCGCCCGCCATCGCGAGCCCGACGCCTATCGCCTGATCGTCGAGCGCAAAGGGGCTGTGCCGCCGCCGCAGTGATCGGAACCTGAAAACGAAATATCCCGCCGGACGGTGGGAAGGTGAAAGGAGGAGTCTCCATGACAACAGTTATCAAGGGTGGAACGATCGTCGCCGCCGATCGCAGCTATGAAGCCGATATCCTGATCGAAGGCGAAAAGATCGCCCAGATCGGCAGGGATCTGCAGGGCGACAAGATTGTAGACGCCGAGGGTGCCTATATCATTCCCGGCGGCATCGATCCTCACACGCATCTTGAAATGCCCTTTATGGGCACGACCACTGCCGAGACCTGGGAGTCCGGCACTTTCGCGGCTCTCTCCGGCGGCACCACGATGGTTGTGGATTTCGTCATTCCCGGGCCGGCGGGAATGCTTGCCGCCTTCGATCAATGGCAGGAGAGGGCAGCGCGCCAGGCTTCGTCCGACTACTCGCTGCATATGTGCGTGACCGGCTGGTCAGAGCAGATCTTCGAGGACATGGCGAAGGTGGTCGAGCGCGGTGTCAACACCTTCAAGCATTTCATGGCCTATAAGGGCGCGCTGATGGTGAACGACGACGAGATGTTCGCCTCCTTCCAGCGCTGCGCCGCCCTGGGCGCCCTCCCGCTCGTGCATGCGGAAAACGGCGACATCGTCGCCTCGCTGCAGCAGAAATATATGCAGGAAGGCCTCACGGGTCCGGAGGCTCATGCCTATTCCCGCCCGCCGGAGGTCGAGGGCGAGGCCACCAACCGCGCCATCATGATCGCCGATGCCGCAGGCGTGCCGGTCTATATCGTGCATGTCTCCTGTGAACAGGCGCACGAAGCGATCCGCCGCGCTCGCCAGAAGGGAATGCGCGTCTATGGCGAGCCGCTCATCCAGCACCTGCTGCTTGACGAGTCCGAGTACAAGAGAGCCGACTGGGACGAGGCGGCTCGGCGGGTGATGTCGCCGCCATTCCGCGATAAAAGCCATCAGGACAGCCTCTGGGCTGGGCTCGCAGCGGGCTCGCTGCAGGTCGTGGCAACGGACCACTGCGCCTTTACCACTGAACAGAAGCGGCTGGGACTCAACGACTTCACGAAAATCCCGAACGGCACCGGCGGGTTAGAGGACCGGTTGTCGCTGCTGTGGACCTATGGCGTGAAGACGGGGCGGCTCACGCCTAACGAATTCGTCGCCGTCACCTCCACCAATATCGCACAAATCCTGAAAATCTATCCGCAAAAGGGCGCAATCCTGACTGGGTCCGATGCCGACCTCGTCGTCTGGGATCCAGCCAAATCGAAGAAGATCACTGCTTCCGCTCAGAAATCCATCATCGACTACAATATCTTCGAGGGCTACGAGGTGACCGGCATGCCGCGATACACGCTCTCACGCGGCGAGGTCGTATGGGGCGAGGAAGGCAGCAACGAACCGCGGCCCGGTCGCGGTAGGTTCGTCGAGCGCCGGCCCTTTGCCGCCGTCAGCCGTGCCCTTTCAACCTGGAAGGAGATCGTCGCTCCGCGTGCGGTGGAGCGCTCGGCAAAGCATATGCCGATCGGCGTTTGAACTTTTGAGGCAGGCTCGAGCTACGGCTTGGCCTGCCTCAGGACAATCCATGCAAGAGGATGGCCGATTGATGCCCGAGGAAGCATCAATTCCTTGTCTATGCTATTGTTGTGGCAGGAATTTTTTCAAAATTCGGCGCGCAAATCTTGTTGCATAAACTGGATACTATGATCATCATGGATCGGGAGCCGTTTTCTTTGAAAGCGGCCCTTGGCAGGAATGCCGCGCCAGCCTGGGAATGCGTGGCGCGGTGATAACGGGAACACACGCCGGCTGCAGGCGTAAGAAAGTCCGGCTTGGCAAGAGGAGATTTATAAGTGGCGAAGAAAGAAATCTTTTGCGCATTCGGCACGGATATCGACTCCGTGGCAGGCTGGATCGGCTCTTATGGAGGCGGCGATTCTCCGTCGGACATCCAGCGCGGCGTCTTCGCGAGCGAAGTCGGCGTGCCGCGCCTCCTCCGGCTCTTCAAGAAATACGACCTTAGAACCAGCTTCTTCATCCCCGGCCACTCGCTGGAGAGCTTTCCCGATCAGTGCCGGCAGATCGTTGACGAAGGGCATGAAATCGGCGCCCATGGCTACACGCACGAAAACCCGATCGCGATGACGCCGACCCAGGAGGAGGCCGTCCTGGCCAAATCCGTGGATCTTATCGAGAAGCTGAGCGGCAAGCGGCCTCGCGGCTATGTGGCGCCCTGGTGGGAAATGTCGGCTTCCACGGCGGCGCTGCTGAAGAAATACGGCTTCAAATACGATCACAGCCAGGGCTATCGCGACTTCCAGCCTTTCTATGCGCGCGTTGGCGATAGCTGGACCACGATCGACTACTCCAAGAAGGCCGAAGAGTGGATGAAGCCCATGGAGCATGGTCAGGAAATCGATCTGGTAGAGATTGGAGCCAATTGGTATGTGGATGACTTGCCGCCGATGATGTTCATGAAGAAGTCGCCCAACAGCCACGGCTTCGTCAATCCGCGCGACATAGAGGAGATGTGGCGCGACCAGTTCGATTGGGTCTATCGTGAGATGGATTACGCGGCCTTCTGCTTCACCATTCACCCGGACGTCTCCGGCCGGCCACAGGTGCTTTTGATGTTGGAGCGCCTGATCGAACATATCAACGGCCATGACGGCGTACGCTGGGCGACATTCGAGGAAATCGCCGACGATTTCCGTCAGCGCTATCCCTTTGAAGGCAAGGAGCGGCCGCCGGTTATCTGATGTTGCAGGAGGGCGTCCTTCCCGCCGCCCGAGCTTGAGGAGAAAAGCCATGTGCGCCAATTGCGGTTTTCCTTCCGCGCCGGGCCACTGGACGGAGGCGGGCGCGGCAACGCCCGCCGACCGGCTCCGAGCGCGTTTCCGCCGCGCCGAGCGTCTGCGCGCGATCCTCTTGCCCTATGGGTTGACCGTCCATGATGACGGGATGGTTCCGGGAATGACGGTTTCGACGCTGTCGGGCCACCACGAGATGGTGGCCGATCTCGCGGAGCTCTGGTCCGTCGTCGAACGTATGAGTGGGCGGACGCTCGATCCTCTTGATCCCCGCTTCACCCGGCCCGAGACCGCGCAGTAGATGGAATCCTCGACGGACGGGCGCATTCGGCTTACGATCCTCGGCGGCTTCCTCGGCTCCGGCAAGACCACATGGCTGCGCCATCAACTGCATCGCGGGCTCCTGCGTGATGCAGCCGTCATCGTCAACGAGGCCGCCGAGCGGCCGGTGGACGACGTGCTTCTCGCACAAGCCGCCAAGCTCTCGGTGCTTGCCGGTGGCTGCGCCTGCTGCAGCGGCAGGGACGAACTCATAAGGCTCCTCCGCGCCTTCTGCGACGAACGCCTGGGCGCCGGCACGCGCCTCGCTTCCACCAGGCAGATCGTGCTGGAGACAAGCGGTCTTGCCGATCCCGGCCCAATCGTCGATGCCCTGCGTAGCGATCCGGTTCTCATCCACCACATCGTTGTGAGCGAGATCGTCGTTACGGTGGATGCCCTCCATGGGCTGGCGCAGATGAAGCGGGAGCCCCTGTCCCGTCGTCAGATCGAAACCGCCGATCGTCTGATCGTCACCAAGATGGACGAGGCCGGTCATCCCGAAACCCAGCGCCTGCTCGCCACGCTGGCACAGATCAATCCCGGCGCCATCGTCTCCGGCGCTATCATGGGCAACCCCGCCTCGCTCCCGGATTTCACCGGGACGGCGCCGGAACCCTTAGGCGACTTCTCGCCCGAAGCAGATGCACCCATCATCGCGATGCGGCTCGACCTTTGGGACTCCGTGGACTGGACGGTATTCAGCCTGTGGCTGAGCGCCTTGCTTCATGCCCGGGGCGAGGATGTGATGCGCGTGAAAGGCGTGATCCGAACCCCGGCCGGCCGCCTACTGTTGCAGACCGTGCGCCGGGTCGTCCAGCAGCCGGAGATCCTTCCCGACGGGGACGACGAAGCGGAACGAGAGGACAATTCGGTGGCCTTCATCGGCCGGGGATTTGCTGCAGAAGATCTGCGCAGATCACTGCGGCTTTTCACCGGCGAAGCGTGATACCCGACAAATCATGTCGCGCCGATCTCTACCCTCCCGCCACCCTTGTTCTTGTTGTGCTTTAAGGAGCTGATAAGGCGATGAACGATGCCAAGCCCTTTGCAGAATGGATCGGGCGCCAGAGTGAATCGGTCGATTACGTGACGGAGCGCCTGGTGGCCAGCTTTCGCGCGATATTCGAGCCGCATCTTGCGCAAGTTCCCGACGGTACGGCCCCTTTGGGCATCCATTGGTGCCTGTCGCCTTCCATTGCGCCCATGGCCGAACTTGGGCCCGATGGCCATCCTGCAAAAAACCGTGATTTGCCGCCGGTGCCTCAACCGCGCCGCATGTGGGCGGGCGGGACTGTCGAAACGCTCGGTCCACTGCACATTGGCGACCGGGTCCGCCGGGTTTCGACCATTGCGGATGTGACAGGAAAACGGGGGCGCAGCGGGGAGCTCTGGTTCGTCGCCGTCGATCACGAATATATGACGGAGCGCGGTCCCGCCATCCGTGAGCGCCACGACATCGTCTATCGCGAGGCTTCCAGCATCGTGTCCGCAACGAAGGCGGAAGAACAGGGCCCGTTGGAGCATGAAGCCTCACAACGGTGGGAGATTGATCCCACGCCCACGCTACTCTTTCGATATTCGGCCATAACCTTCAACGGCCACCGCATCCATTACGACCAACCCTACGCGACCCAGGTTGAAGGATATGAAGGCCTGGTCGTGCACGGTCCTCTTCAGGCAACCCTGCTGCTCAACCTCGCGGCCTCTGACGGCAGCACACCGCGCCGGTTCTCATATCGTGGCCTCGCGCCGGCCTTTGCCGGAAACCCGCTTTTCGTCTGCAGAGGGGGTGAGGGGAGAACAGGAGAGCTCTGGACCGCAAATCCATATGGCCGGGTTCACATGAAAGCGATAATAGCCGAAGCAGAATAGTGCAGGGATTCCCGGCGGCCGCTTAGCGACGCGACCGGCGCGAACGATCCGGCAGGCTTCGTTCGAATCCGGCCTCAACACCTTCCCTTTCTGCATATTTCAAGTATGCAGAGCCCGCGCCCGAATTGCGGGCCTACTATGAGGCAAGGAGCGTGCAATGAACCAAGCTGTGACCTTCCCCGTGGAAACTCTGCTGGCCCGCGTCGAAGCGATTTACCGCAGAGCAGGGCTCAACATGGTGCAGGCCACCTCGATTGCCCGGGTGATTGTCGCTGGCGAGCGCGATGCTTGCAAGTCCCATGGGATTTACCGCATCGAGGGAACGCTGCGCACCCTCAAAGCGGGTAAGGTCCGTCCCGATGCGCAGCCTCGGCTGCTTGCGGGGGAGGGGGAGGCTATCCTGCGTGTCGACGCGGATGGCGGCTTTGCCAATCCGGCCTTCGACCTGGGCCTAGGCGAATTGGCGAAGCGTGCCCGCAAGCTGGGCATGGCGGCGCTTGTCATCAATGACTGCACTCATTTTTCTGCGCTCTGGTCCGAGGTGGAAGGCGTAACCAGCGAGGGATTGGCTTGTATCGCCATGTGCCCCAGCTATTCCACCGTCGCGCCGGCTGGGGGCAACCAGGCGCTGCTGGGCACCAATCCTTTTGCCTTCGGATGGCCCCGTCCAGGCGGACACCCTTATGTCTTCGACTTTGCCACTTCAGTTGCGGCGCGAGGGGAGATCGAGCTTTACCGCCGTGCCGGCAAGCCCCTGCCGGAGGGTTGGGCGATCGACGCAGACGGGCAACCCACCACCGATCCTGACGCAGCCCTGGCCGGCGCAATGCTGCCCTTCGGCGGGCACAAAGGTTCAGCCATCGGCACCATGATCGAGCTTCTGTCAGCGGCGATGATTGGCGACATGAACAGCCGCGAATCTCTCGACTATCTTGGCACCACTGCCCTGGCTCCTAAACACGGCGAGCTGATTATCGCCTTCTCGCCCGAGCGTTTTGCCGCCGGTCGCCCGGGCAACCCGTTCGACCGCGCGGAAACCCTGTTCGAAGCCATTGTCGGGCAGGGCGCCCGTCTCCCCTCCCAAAGGCGTTTTCAGGCACGTGACCGCGCGACCAGGGAAGGCATAACCCTGTCGGCTGAAGAAGTTGCCCTCCTCGACCGTCTGCACGATCAGGGTCTCGACGCGATCAGCTGAGCCTTGTTCGGAAGGCAATGCCCTCCCAGAGAGGGGAGGGCAACGTCGATAATTACGGCAGCTCGTGCATCTTTAGGATGCACAAATGAAGGCTGCAGCTTATCGACTGCGCATGAGTTCCGAGCCGGCTCGGTTCTCGGGCGAGGTTATACGCGGTAAGTCTCGACTGCACCGGGCTGGCGGCTCCATGCCGAATACCAGGCTTTGAACTGGCGTAACTGGGACTCCGCATGCGCGCGCTGGCTAGGCGAAAGCTCGTCTGTCGGATTGAAGTGCAGGGCGTATTCGGGGTTCCCCTCGAGCACCATGAGATATTTGTAATAAAGAACGAGATCGGTGCCTTCGTCATACAATGAGAGCACTTCGATCGCTTCGCTCAATTCCCGCGCGCGCAGGCGGGCATCCATGTCGCCTTCCGCCGCCGCCTTGGCCAGCGCCACGAAATGCAGAGTTTCCTTCGGCAGCACATTGCCGATGCCGGTGATCGCGCCTACGGCGCCGCATTTCACGAAGCCGTGAAAGACGCAGGTGTCCACACCCACCATGAGGACCACCCCGTCATCATGGCTGGTGATGTGCTCCGCGGCATAGGTCATGGCGGCAGGGCCGCCAAACTCCTTGAAACCGATCAGATTGGGATGGGCACTGCGCAGCTCGAAGAACAGGTCCGCGCGGGTCTCAAACCCATAATGGGGACTGTTGTAGATGACGGCAGGGGTGTTCGGTGCCGCCGAGAGAATGGCTTTGAAGTGATAGCGCTGGGCCGCAACCGAGCTGCCGCGGGACAGCACGCGCGGTATCACCATGAGCCCGGCAGCACCCACTTTGGCGGCATGCGCCGCAAGCCCCACGGCCGAGGCCGTGTTGACCGCACCGGTGCCGACGATAACGGGAATGCCTGCCGCGACGAGGCGTTCCACCCCTTCCATCCGCTGGCTGTCGGTCAAAAGCGGCCAGTCGCCCATTGAGCCGCAATAGACGACTGCAGACATACCGGTTTCGATGAGTTCCTTCGCCTTTCGGACCAGAGCATCGAAATCCGGGCTCCGGTCTTCCTTGCAGGGTGTCATCAGGGCTGGAATCACGCCGGTGAAAATCGTCGGGGTCATCGAAATTGTTTCCTCTACTTGCGACGGATGCTGGACGGCAGGCGCGCCGAATCTCATGCATGTAACTACATGCACCGCATTGTATTCATA
This sequence comes from Chelativorans sp. J32, assembly GCF_000518985.1. Classification (GTDB taxonomy): domain Bacteria; phylum Pseudomonadota; class Alphaproteobacteria; order Rhizobiales; family Rhizobiaceae; genus Chelativorans. Next base: position 35,256 of record NZ_JAEQ01000006.1, on the reverse strand, counting down.
TTGTCGACAAGAATCCAGCGAGATTCAGAGGGTGATATGGTGTCGGTTGTCCGTGGCGAAGAGTTGCTGGATTTGTGTGACGATCTGATCGGCGTGAGTGCGTCCAAGCCGATCGGCCAGTTCGACGTCACTCGCCTCGATTGCTGCAATCATTGCCTCGTGCTCATTCACGAACTCGGCTGGCAGACGGTCGTTATAGGACTGGTAGTAGAGACGGAGCAGCCGGCGCCCGTCATTGAGCAGGCGCAGGAAAAGGCTTTAACAATAGGGATGTCGGCCCGTCCTCGGCGATGGCCGTGTGGAAGTCCCGGTTCGTCAGGATCATGGCGACGGCATCCTGAGCGGCGACGGCTGAGGCGAATGCCTCTTGGCGTTTGCAGATAATCTTCAGATCGGCAGGGCGATGAAATTCGGCCGCTAGCCGCGTGGTGAAGCGGTACATCAGCGTGATGCGTCAAAGAACGTGTTCAGGTTGAGAACGTCGATGTTGGACACCATTGTCGACCGGTTTGGCAACGTCGTCACTAGGCCTTCGCCTGCCAGCCTGACCAGAGCTTCCCGGATCGGGGTCCGCGACATCCCGAAACGCTCGGCAAGATGCACTTCATCGACCGGGGAGCCCGGAGGTAAACGCAACTCCAGGATCTCGTCAGGCAGGATGTCATAGACGTATTTTATGCCGACCCACGCTTGCGTTCGGTCGGCTGCCCGGCGGTTTTGGCGGTCATCTCGGCTTCTCTGTCTGGAACGAAAGTCGCTTAGGTACGCCTCTTACGCCGGTCAACTGTGATTTGCAGGCGGCTGGAGGCTTGGAGATCGTAGCAGCGAGATTGAGGTGGCGCCCGGCCCGGCGGGACCAATCCCGCCTGAGCCGGACCGAGCGATAGAACCGTTCAGACCAGGGCAACGTAGCCTTAGAGAAGCTGATCACATCAGCCTGAACAACGATAATATGCCGGTGAGGCCACGTGGTCGCGGACGAAAGCCGTCCGCGCCCATCTATCAGCTGTCGTTCTTTGCCAGCCACTCGCGCATGGTCTCGATCTCGGCCTCCTGGGTCGAAATCACCTCCTCGGCGAGCTTCCGGACCTCGGGGTCGGATCCGTGTTCCAGCACCACCCGCGCCATATCGATCGCGCCCTGGTGGTGCGGGATCATGCTGCGCATAAAATCGATGTCGGGGTTGCCCGTATACTCGATCCCCATGGCCTGGTGCATGCGATCATTGGCAGCCCGATAACCTTGCACGGCCGGGTTTTCCGAACTGTTCGACGGGGCGGCCGCGTCGCCATGGCCCGTATGGGCGCCTGATCTCTCTTGTCCCATCTGGCTCTCCGCTATGGCAAGTCCGGCGCTGACGGCGATCGCACCGGCGATGAACATGATCGAAAGCTTATTCATCAAATCGCTCCAATCACGCCGCGCGAGGCGGATAACCCACCTCCTTCAGCACGTCTTCAATACGCGCGGGCGTCACCGAGGACTGAACCTCCACCTTCCTCGTTTCAGGATCCGCAGTAACTTTCGCGTCAGGATCGACCGAGTGGATGGCTTTGGTCACGCTGCGCACGCAGCCTCCGCAGGTCATGTTTTCAATGTGGAATTGCATGAGAACCTTCCTTTGTCTGTCTCATGCCGGAATAGATGGGGCTTACAACCATGGGAAGGTCAACCCCTCCAAATCGAAAATTCACCTCTTGACCTTCCCACAGTGGGAACCCCCATCTGAGGAAGCGAACAAGGAAACAGACCTATGAACGCTTCAGTCAGAAAAGATCCATCAGCGGTTGCGGCAGTCAGCCTGCCCATTGAGGGGATGACCTGCGCGTCCTGCGTGGGGCGGGTAGAGAAAGCCATCAAGGCAGTCCACGGGGTCAGGAACGCGAATGTCAATCTGGCAACGGAGCGAGCTGACATCGAGCTTGCCGCGCCGGTGGAGCGCGACGCGCTCGTCGCAGCGGTCGAGGCGGCCGGATACTCGGTTCCGGCCGCAGTGACGGAACTCGCGATCGAAGGCATGACCTGTGCCTCCTGCGTCGGCCGTGTGGAGCGGGCGCTTCAGGCCGTGCCCGGCGTGTCCTCCGCGGCTGTCAATTTAGCAACCGAACGCGCAACGGTGCGCGGAAGCGCTCAGGCGGCGGATCTGATCAAGGCCGTGGACGAAGCAGGATATTCGGCAAGGCCGCTTGACCGGAGTGCAGCCGAAGGCGATGAGGCGGCTCTTCGGAAGGATGCCGAAAAGGCCGAACTGCAGAGGGATCTGACGATTGCAGCCGTCCTGACCGTTCCCGTTTTCGCGCTGGAGATGGGAACGCATTTCGTTCCCGGCGCCCATGAGCTGATCATGCGGACAATCGGCACCCAGGTCAGCTGGTACATTCAATTCGTGCTGACCACGCTGGTCCTGTTCGTGCCGGGCATCCGCTTCTACAAAAAGGGGCTGCCCGCGCTTGCCAGGCTGGCGCCGGACATGAACTCGCTCGTCGCGGTCGGCACGTTGTCCGCCTATCTCTATTCACTGGTGGCGACCTTCGCGCCATCCCTATTGCCTGCGGGAACAGTGAATGTCTATTTCGAGGCTGCGGCCGTGATCGTCACCCTCATTCTGCTCGGCCGCTTTCTCGAAGCCCGTGCAAAGGGCCGCACATCCGAAGCCATCAAGCGCCTGGTCGGACTGCAGCCGAAGACCGCTCGGGTCCGGCGCGACGGTCGTGCCGTCGAGGTCGCGGTGGCGGATGTTGCACCCGGCGACGTGATCGAGATGCGCCCCGGCGAGCGTGTTCCCGTGGACGGCGAGGTGGTGGAAGGCGACAGTTATGTCGACGAATCCATGATCACCGGCGAGCCGATCCCGGTGGCCAAGGCCGTTGGAAGCACTGTGGTGGGCGGCACCGTCAACCAGAAGGGGGCGTTCTCCTTCCGGGCGACCGCGGTTGGCGGCGACACGGTCCTCGCTCAGATCATCCGTATGGTCGAGGAGGCGCAAGGCTCCAAGCTGCCGATCCAGGGCATGGTCGACAAGGTCACGATGTGGTTCGTTCCCGCCGTGATGGCGATCGCCGCGCTGACCTTCCTGGCCTGGCTCCTGCTCGGACCTTCTCCGGCACTGACCTTCGCCCTGGTCAATGCCGTGGCCGTTCTCATCATCGCCTGCCCATGCGCCATGGGGCTTGCCACACCCACCTCCATCATGGTCGGCACTGGCCGCGGCGCGGAGATGGGGATTCTGTTCCGCAAGGGCGAGGCGCTCCAGCTCCTGCGCGAGGCGCGCGTCGTCGCGCTCGACAAGACGGGAACTCTGACCCAAGGCAAGCCGGCGCTGACCGATCTGGAACTTGCCGGTGGCTTCGGACGCACGGACGTGCTTGCGCAGGTCGCCGCTGTGGAGGCCAAGTCGGAACATCCGATCGCGCGTGCCATCGTCGAGGCGGCCGAGACAGAAGGGATCGTCCCGCCACAGGCCACGAGCTTTCAATCCATCACCGGATCGGGCGTGCAGGCAGAAGTAAACGGCCGTCGCATCGAGGTCGGCGCTGACCGCTTCATGGCCGGGTTGGGCGTGGACATATCGGATTTCCGCGCCGCTGCCGAACGTCTGGCCGACGAAGGAAAGACACCGATCTATGTCGCGATCGGCGGCCGGTTGGCCGCAGTCTTCGCGGTGGCCGATCCGGTAAAGGAAGCGACACCCCAGGCGATTGCCGCACTTCACGAACAGGGGCTCAAGATTGCGATGATCACGGGTGACAATACCCGCACCGCGAATGCGATCGCGCGCCGTCTCGGCATCGACGATGTGGTGGCGGAAGTTCTTCCCGACGGCAAGGTCGAGGCGGTCCGCCGGCTGAAGGCGGCATATGGCCGGGTCGCCTATGTGGGCGACGGCATCAACGACGCGCCGGCGCTGGCGGAGGCCGATGTGGGCCTTGCCATAGGCACCGGGACCGATGTGGCGATCGAAGCAGCCGATGTCGTGCTCATGTCTGGAAGCCTTACGGGTGTGCCAAACGCGATAGCCCTCTCCAAGGCGACGATCAGCAATATCCGGCAGAACCTCTTCTGGGCCTTTGCCTATAACGCAGCCCTGATCCCCGTGGCCGCGGGAGCGCTCTACCCCTCATATGGAGTGCTGCTATCGCCGGTCTTTGCGGCAGGCGCCATGGCGCTTTCCAGCGTCTTCGTGCTGGGCAATGCGCTGAGGCTGCGCGCGTTCACGGCGCCGCTCGGCGCCGGCGAGCGGTCGGCATCCGCCATGCCTATATAGAAAACTGCCGTGCCGGGGCACCAGACCAAAGCTCCCGGGTAGAGATTTCGCCGGTCCCTCAATCGATCGCAAAAGGAACTGTAAGATGAATATTGGTGAGGCCGCCCGCGCATCGGGCGTTTCGGCAAAGATGATCCGTTATTACGAGCAGACTGGCCTGATACCGCCAGCCGGACGCACCGCCGCGGGCTATCGGGACTACTCGCATTCCGACGTGCATATGCTGCGCTTCATCCGACGGGCAAGGGACCTCGGATTTTCCGTATCCGAGATCAACGAGCTTCTGAACCTCTGGCGGGATCAGGGGCGGCAGAGCGCCGATGTGAAGCGCATTGCGCGCGCCCATATCGAGGATCTCTACCGGAAGATCGACAACCTGAAAGAGATGGCCGATACGCTGCAGACGCTGGTCGATTCCTGCTCGGGCGATCATCGCCCCGACTGCCCGATCCTAGCCGGCCTGGAAAAGCCGGAAGGCGAACCGTCAGCGTCCGTTCGGAAGAGGACGGGCGGCATTGATCGCCTGATGCAGTAGCTGCACTGCGGGCGCAGGGAGAATGACGATGTCAAAGCATGACACGCATCACAGACACCATGATAGCTATAGAATGTCTGCTGCCCAAGGGCATGGTCATGAAGTTTCGCTGAACCGTCTCTCCGTCACCGCAACGCTCCACTGCCTTTCCGGATGTGCCATTGGCGAGATACTCGGCATGGTGATCGGGACGGCACTGGGTTTTGGGAATCTGGAGACGATCGTGCTTGCGGTCGTACTGGCCTTCGTCTTTGGCTACGCGTTCACAATGGTCCCTCTGCTGCGGGCAGGGGTTGCGATTGGCGCGGTTCTCCGGCTGGCGTTGGCTGCCGATACGGTCTCGATTACCGTCATGGAGATCGTCGACAACCTGATAATGCTGTTCATCCCTGGCGCGATGGATGCGGCTCTCGACAGCACTCTCTTCTGGGGTAGCCTTTTTGCGGCCTTGATCATCGCGGGCCTGGTCGCCTTTCCGGTGAATCGCTGGCTGATCGCACGCGGGCGCGGGCACGCCGTGGTCCATGCCCATCATCGGCATTAACCGGGGAGTGCCTGCATTTCTGGCTCACGGAGGGCATTGCGCAGAGAAGACGGAACCCGTTCCAATCGTGGAACGGGATGGAATGCGACAGAATGTTTGTCGCTATGCCTAACTGCGCTGTGAAGGCGCTTCGCCGTCAGCCACTTTCATCATTTGACTGCCTTCCATAGCGGCCCGGCTCCAGTTGCGCCCGTGCCCGATCTGGCATAAGGCAGGCCCATGGTTTCCGGGGACCGAAAGAAAAGCCGCGCAACCCTTCTCGACGTAGCTCGGCGGGCCAATGTTTCGCGCGCTACGGCCTCGCTGGTCATTCGCAATAGCCCACTGGTGGGCGCGGCGACCCGCAGCCGCGTCGAGGCGGCGATGGAGGAACTCGGTTATGTTTACAATATGGGCGCGGCGCGCCTACGTGCGGAGCGCAGTCAAACCGTCGGCGTAATCGTGCCGAATTTGACTAACCCATTCTTCGCCGAATTGCTGGCCGGAATCGAAAGCGTGGTCGATGCCGCCGGCATGGTTGTGTTGCTCGCCAACAGTGCCGATCAGGTGGATCGGCAGAACACCCTCGTGCGCCGCATGCGCGAGCATGGAGTGGACGGCATCATCGTGTGCCCTGCCGCGGGTACCGGAGTGGAATTGTTCGAACGCCTGGCCGACTGGGGTCTGCCGCTTGTGCAGGTGCTTCGCCATTTTTCCGCGCAGGCAGACTATGCCGGCGTCGATTACGCCGGAGGCATGCGGCAGGCGGTCGATTATCTCTCCTCCCTCGGCCACGAACGGATCGCCTTCGCGGTACATGGCCCAGTCCATCCCGCCTATCAGGAACGGGTCGACGGTTTCCGGGACGCGATGTGCTCGCATGGCCATGATGCGAGCATGATCGTACGCGTGCCCAGCAAGATCGCCCAGATTGCCGAGGCCACCCAACTCCTTTTCGAGCAGAAGGCTGAGCCCACGGCAGTGATCTGCTTCAACGATGTCATCGCCCTCGGCCTTGCGGCGGGCCTCTATGATCGTGGAATTGCGATCGGCCGCGACCTGTCGCTCGTGGGCTTTGACGATGTCACTGATGCCGAGGCCGTGCGCCCGCGCTTGACCTCCGTTTCCACCATGCCGGTCGCGATCGGAGAAAACGCCGCCCGGCTCCTCCTGGAACGGTTGGCGGACCCGGCATTGCAACCGCGCCGATTGGTGAACCGGACGACACTGCATGTTCGACAGTCTTGCGGCCCCGCTGCAGTCCTGACACTCTGAACACGCCGCATTAGGTGATTGACGATCGGTCTTTTAACTTTTAGATCGATCTAATGCTTGTGCCTTGGCGAGGCGGGAGTTCAGTGAGGCCCGGGAGGCTGCCTATTGTATGAGTTCAACTTTGCGCCGGTCCTGGCGGCGCTCGATCAGCTTCTTTTGGGAGCTTGGCTCACAATCCGCCTGTCCTGTGCGGCCATGGTGCTCGGTCTTATCGTTTCGATCGTCTGCGCCTGGGGGAAAACCTCCGGTCCCAAGCCGCTGCGCTGGCTGATCGACGCCTATGTCGAGATCATCCGCAACACGCCCTTCCTGGTCCAGATATTCTTCATTTTCTTCGGCCTGCCTTCCTTGGGGCTGCGGCTGTCACCAAACAGTGCAGCGCTCCTCGCCCTTGTGGTCAATTTCGGCGCCTATGGCACGGAGATCATCCGCGCCGGCATTGAATCCATTCACAAAGGGCAGGTCGAAGCTGGCGTCGCGCTCGGCTTGTCGAAGCTGCAGGTCTTCCGATACATCATTATGAAACCGGCCTTGCGCACCGTCTATCCAGCGCTCACCAGCCAGTTCATCTACCTTATGCTGACCTCGAGCGTCGTGTCGGTGATTTCGGCTGACGATCTGGCCGCCGCCGGCAATGACCTGCAATCCGCCACTTTTGCGAGCTTCGAGGTCTATATCGTCGTCACGCTGATGTATCTTGCGATGTCCATCGGCTTCTCGGCAATCTTCTCCGTCATCGAGAAGATGGCGTTCAAATATCCGCTGAGCCGCTAGGAGCCCGACAATGATCAGAGCTTTCGGCTGGAACGAATTCTTCATGATCGTGATGGCGGCACAGTGGACCATCGCGCTCTCGGCCATCGCCTTTGCCGGCGGTGGCATCGGTGGGTTGATAATCGCGCTGGTGCGGGTCTCGGATCTACGGATCCCGCGGCTTCTTGCGATCGGTTTCATCCGGCTGTTCCAGGGCACACCGCTGCTCATGCAACTCTTCCTGGTCTTCTTCGGCATGAACATCTTCGGGTTCGCGATCAACCCATGGCTCGCCGCCACAATCGCGCTGACGCTGCACGCCAGTGCCTTTCTGGGCGAAATCTGGCGTGGCTGTATCGAGGCCGTGCCGCCCGGCCAGCGGGAAGCCGCCACCGCACTCGGGCTACGCTATTTCAACCGCATGCGTTATGTGATTCTGCCGCAGGCCGCCCGCATAGCCGTGGCGCCGACAGTGGGCTTCCTGGTGCAGCTCATAAAGGGAACATCCCTTGCGGCCATCATCGGCTTCACGGAACTCACCCGACAGGGCCAGATCATCAACAACGCAACATTCAGTCCATTCCTCGTGTTCGGCACGGTAGCGGCAGTCTATTTCGTTCTTTGCTGGCCGCTTGCGGTGCTCGCGCGCCGAATGGAGTTCAAGTTTTCCCGTGCGACCGCACGTTGACGGGAACCCTGCCGGGGGGAGGCACCGGCGCACAAACGCAAGGACAGGGAAAATGAGCATTTCTAGACGCATGGCAATGGCTCTGATCGGCGCCGGCTTGATGGCGGGCGCGATCGCCTCGACCGCAGCGGCCCAGACCGTGGAAGACATCAAGGCTGCCGGCACCGTGAAGATCGGCATGCTGGTCGACTTTCCACCGTTCGGCATCATGAACCAGAACAATCAGCCGGACGGCTATGACGCCGATGTCGCAAAGCTGCTCGCGAAGGAGCTGGGTGTCGAGGCCACGATCGTGCCTGTGACCGGTCCGAACCGCATTCCGTATCTGCAGAGCAACCAGGTCGATGTTCTGGTCGCCTCCCTCGGCATCACGGAAGAGCGGGCCAAGAATGTCGACTTTTCCAAGCCTTATGCAGGCATCTCCATCGGCGTGTTCGGAGCAGAGGATGTGGCCGTTTCCAAACCGGAGGACCTGTCGGGCAAGACCATCGGTGTGGCTCGTGCCAGCACACAGGACACCGCAGTCACCGAAATCGCGCCGTCGGATGCAACGATTCAGCGCTTTGACGATGATGCCAGTGCCGTCCAGGCGCTGCTGTCCGGGCAGGTGGAGCTGATCGGCGTATCCAACGTGGTTGCCGCACAGATCGAGCAGGCCGCGCCCGGCCGCTTCAACCAGAAGCTCCAGCTCAGCCAGCAGGTGCAGGGCATCGCCGTGCGCAAGGGCTCGACCGAGCTGCTGAACTTCATCAACCAGTTCATCGACAAGGTGAAGGCGGACGGCGAGCTCAATGCAATTCACGAAAAGTGGCTCGGCTCGCCCCTGCCGGATTTCGTGGCAGAAGCCAAGTAGGAAAGCGCGAGGAGTTCCCCGTATGACACAGGTGACGGCCAGCCCATCGCAAGGTGACCTGCGGGGAGCGTCCGGCTCCGCCGTTCTGATGGAAGGCGTCAACAAATGGTATGGCGGCTTCCATGTCCTGAAGGACATTGATCTATCCGTGAGCCGGGGCGAGCGCATCGTCATCTGCGGCCCCTCCGGCTCCGGAAAATCGACCCTCATCCGCTGCATCAATCAGTTGGAAAAGGTCGAAAAAGGCCGGATCGTCGTGGACGGATACGACATTACCGCCGGCGGCAAGAATGTCGAGTTGGTGCGCCAGGAAACCGGTATGGTCTTCCAGCAATTCAACCTGTTTCCGCATATGACCGTGCTGGAAAACTGCACCTTGGCGCCCATGAAAGTGCGGGGCATATCAAAGGCTGAGGCCGAAAAGACGGCGCGCAAGTTCCTGGAGCGAGTGCGCATTCCCGAACAGGCGGAGAAATACCCCGCCCAGCTTTCCGGCGGCCAGCAGCAGCGCGTCGCGATTGCGCGGGCGCTTTGCATGAATCCAAAGATCATGCTGTTCGACGAACCGACCTCCGCGCTCGACCCGGAAATGGTCAAGGAAGTGCTCGATACGATGATCGATTTGGCGCGGGAGGGCATGACCATGCTCTGCGTGACGCACGAAATGGGCTTTGCCCGCAGCGTCGCCGACCGGGTCATCTTCATGGATCGCGGGGAAATTCTGGAGCAGGGCACTCCCGAAGAATTCTTCGGCGATCCAAAGCATGAGCGCACGAGGAACTTCCTCGGCCAGATATCCTAGCCGGCAATCCGGGCACAGCCTTTTGGATCAGAGCAACAGCATACACCTCGAAGAGGAGCGCAGCGCAAAGTGAAGGAACATATTCTGCTCGTAGAGCCGATGATGAAAAGCATCGAGGATCGGCTGGACGCTGCGTACACCGTGCACCGGCTCTATGACCCGGCCGAGGCGACGGCGATCGAGGCTGCGCTGCCCTCGATCCGCGCGGTGGCGACCGGCGGGGCCTCCGGCCTGTCCAATGCCTGGATCGAACGCCTTCCTCGGCTCGGCATCATCGCCATAAACGGCGTCGGCACCGACAAGGTGGACCTGTCCTTCGCTCGCAGCCGCAACATCCATGTAACCACGACGCCCGGCGTGCTGACCGACGACGTCGCGGATATGGGCATCGCCCTGCTGCTGGCGGTCTTGCGCCGCATTCCCGAAGGCGACCGCATGGTCCGCGAGGGCCGGTGGGCCGGGGGAGAGCTTTTCCCGCTCGGTCGCAGTCCGAAGGGCAAGCGCATCGGGATCGTGGGCCTGGGGCAGATTGGCCGGGCGCTCGGCGAGCGCGCAGAGGCGTTCGGCATGGCTGTCCGTTACTGGAACCGCTCAAACATCACCGATACGGCGTGGGTTCGCCACGAAACGCTCGTAGAGTTGGCCCGCGACAGCGATATCCTGGCCGTCTGCATCGCAGCCAGTCCGGCTACGCAGTCAATCGTCAATGCCGACGTGCTTTCGGCATTGGGCCCCACGGGGATCCTCGTCAACGTCGCCCGGGGAAGCGTGGTGGACGAGGATGCGCTGCTGGCGGCGCTGAACGCCGGTACGATTGCCGGCGCGGGCCTCGACGTCTTCGTGAGCGAACCCAGGATCCGCGAGGACTTCTATCGCGCGCCGAATACGGTGCTGATGCCGCATCAGGGAAGTGCCACCATCGAGACCCGCGAGGCGATGGGAGAGCTCGTGCTCGCCAATATCGCCGCCTATTTGGCCGGTGAGCAGCCGCCGACGGTCGTTAACTGATCTAGAGACGCAATCATGATCATTCGCCAGGCCTTTTTCGAAGGAAGCATTCATCCGGGACATGAAGGCGCGTTCAAATCCTATGTCGCAGAGAAGCTGCTCCCCCTGTGGCGGCAGTTTCCGGGCGTGAAGGAAGTGCGGGTGCTCTACAATACCGAGCGCGATGACGGCGCACCGTCTTATCCCATGGTTCTTTCCACCATGTATGAGAGCCGGGAAGCGCTCGCAGCCGCCCTCGCATCGCCGGTGCGCTACGAGAGCAGGGAGATCACCGAGGGATTGCTGAGGATGTTCGATGGCCACATCCACCATCATGTCTTCGACCTGGTGCATGGCTGATCCTCGTTCGGTCGACTGTCCCCAACATCCATGAGACCAGCTCCGGGAATCGACATGCGGCTCTAACGTCGCCGTCTACTGGCGCGGCGAGCTTGCTGTGGCGAACTGCAGGTTTGAGGAGTATGGCGACGTCTGCACGCCCAAAGCGTCGGGAATGGTAGTTTGGCCTAACGCCGGGGTTCGAAAAGCCGGTCGCGGGAGCCCGTCAGGTGCTCCTTCATCAGGCGTCGGGCAGTATCTGCCTCACCATTGCGGACAGCTTCGAAGATCGCATTGTGTTCGATAAAGACGTGCCGCAGGCCGTCGCTCGTGTTGCGCAGCGAGATGCCGTGAAAGCGCATGCCTACCGCAATGTGGTCCTTGAGCGCGTCCATTGCCGTCGAGAAGTAGGGATTGAACGACGCCTTGGCGATTCCGAGATGGAACATGAAATCTGCGTCCTCGCGGTGAGCATTCCTGTTTGTCGCGTCGCGCAGGAGGTCCAGTGCGGCCTTCAGTTCCTGCAAGGTCTGCTCGTCCCGGCGCATCGCAGCCATGGCCGCTGCCTCGGGCTCGATCGTCAGGCGGAACTCGTAGCAATATTGCAGGTCTGAGATGTTCTCGAGCTGGCCAAAACCAAGCGGCTCCTTGAGACCGTGATTTCGCACAAAGCTGCCAGAGCCGCGACGGGAATAGATCAGGCCCTGGTCGCGCAGGCGCTGCAGAGCATCCCGCACCACGGGGCGGGAAACCTGGAATTCCGCGGCTAGCGCATGTTCGGTCGGCAGCCGCTCGTTGGGACCATAGGCGCCCGACTTGATGGCGCGCTGCATTCTGTCAAAGACAGCGTCGGCCAGGCTGCGCCGCACATTTAAACCATCAGGCATGACGCTCAACCGTCTCCTCCCTCTGTTGAAAGCCGGTCGAGCAACCGGATGAGGGTTTGTCGGTCTCCGAATCCGCCCGACTTGGTGATTATCGTGAACTGTTTGGCGCGGGCAATAGGCAACCCGGGCAAGGCCTCCCCCAACAGTTCGAGCATGTCGATCCCCAAGTGCTGGAGCACGATCTGTGCCGTCGATCCGCCCGAAATGAAGATCGCCTCTCCCTCGCGGGGGCGAAGCCGCAACAGGGTTTCGGCAAGTCTGGCGGCAACTTCCACCGGGTCGGCTTGCGCTGCGGTTTCCAGGGCTTCGATAAGGTTTAGCGTAGATGGTGCGGGTAGATGCTCAGCCGCCACACCGTCAGGGGCTGCCACATAGGTCATGCCGGGCAAAGCCTCCCGCAAAGCTGCGACCTGCGCCTTCGTGATCGGGTCGCGTGAGCCCACGACGAAGGTGATCCTCGTGGCGGTGATGCGCGGTGCAGTCGGCGGTTCAGGCGCCATGCGGCGGGCTATCGCTTCGGCCAAGCCGCGCGCGCCTACCGGCAAGTCGAAGCTCCCCCGCTCGACCGCTGCCTCGATATCATCAGCCGTTCGCGCGTCGGGGATATCTGCCTTCGCTGCGTGGGCGCCGAGCCGCGAGGCAATATCAATCGGCTCGCCCACTCCGAAGCCGCCGAGCCTACCGTTTTCGACCCACCGGCCAAAATCGGGAATGGCGGGCACGACCAGCGCCTTCTGGAACGGGATCGCATCAAGCTCGGCGGAAATATTTCCCTTGAGCCGGGAGTCGATCTTCTTGAAGACCTTCAAGCCGCGAGGCAAACGCCCAATGCACGCCGCAGCACCGCTTCGGGCTCCTTCCGCATCACATTCACGGGTGTTGGTGGAAACACCGACGATTGCCGGTCCCCGATCAAGACAGAGGGGGACGGCTTCCGGTCGCAGCGCTACCATCGTGGCGAGCCCGCGCGCCGCAAAGGGCGCAGCTGCGTCGAGTGCGCCGGTCAGATCGTCCGCCACCACTGCGAGTTTCGTCATGACGGCGTGGCCGCGGCCTGCCGTCGGCCCTCCTGCACATCCGGGTCCGGATCGAGCGCCGCGGCGAGCAGCCTTTGCGTGTATGGGTGCCGCGGCTCATCGAAGATCTGGAGGGTAGGCCCTTGTTCGACGATTTCCCCGGCCTTCATCACGATGACCGTGTCGGCGAAATCGCGCACCACGCCGAGATCATGGGCTATGAACAGGAAGGAGATGCCCAATTCTTCGCGCAGCCGGCCAAGCAGCGTGATCACCTGTGCCTGGATCGAGACGTCAAGGGCGGAAACGGCCTCATCGCAGATAATGAGCTCGGGTTCCAGCGCCAGCGCTCGGGCTATCGCAATGCGTTGTCGTTGTCCGCCGGAGAACTGGTGCGGGTAACGGAGCGCATGTTCCGGAGAGAGCCCGACTTGCACCAAAAGTTCCGTCACCCGGTCCCGACGAGCGGCCCGGTCGGGCATGAGGCCATGAATGTCCCACCCTTCCGAGATGATCTGATAGACCGACATGCGCGGGTTGAGCGACTGGGTCGGATCCTGGAAGATCATGTGCATCTGCCGCCGCGCGGCAAGAAGCTCGCGGGGAGGCATTTTTAGGAGGTCGCGCCCTTTCCATCGGGCCTCGCCGCTGTCTGCCGGCTCGAGCCTCAGGATCGAGCGGGCGAGGGTGGATTTGCCCGAACCGCTTTCTCCGACGATGGCGATGGTCTGTCCCCGCCGCAGCGTGAAGGAGGCCTCCTTCAGCGCGGTGAAGTCGCCATAGCCCTTGCTAAGCGAGCGCACGTCGAGAAGCACGTCGGCTTCCGGCTCGCCGGCGGGTATCTCGCCCTTGCCGGGTGCTGCGGCGATCAGCTTCTTCGTATAGGCATGCTTGGGGTTGTGATAGATGTCGCGTGGCGATCCTTCCTCCACGATCTCGCCGTGGTTCATCACGACGACACGGTCGGCGATGTCGGCCACCACTCCCAGATCATGGGTGATCAGGACCAGCCCCATGCCGGTTTCGGCCTGTAGTTCGCGCAGCAGCGAAAGCACTTCCGCCTGAATGGTGACGTCGAGCGCGGTGGTCGGCTCGTCGGCGATGAGGAGGTCTGGCTTGAGCGCCAGCGCCATGGCGATCATCAGGCGCTGGCGCTGCCCGCCTGAGAACTGGTGCGGATATTTGCGCAGGGCATTGTCGACATCGGGAATTCCGACCCTTGTGAGCAGTTCAAGGCAGCGCCTGCGCGCGTCCTCGGGCTTGCTGCCATGCGCCGTCATTATCTCGGCGATCTGCCAGCCCACCGGATAGACCGGGTTGAGGTGGCCGAGCGGGTCCTGGAAAATCATCGCGATGCGTTTGCCGTTGATCCGGCGGCGCTCTTCGCGGGAGAGCTTGAGCAGGTCCTGCCCTCCGAACAGAATTTCGCCGCTCACGATCTCGGCTGGCGGGATATCCAGCAAATTCATGATCGCCGACGCGGAGACCGATTTGCCCGAGCCGCTTTCTCCAAGGATGGCCAGCGTCTCGCCGCGATCCACGTGCCAGGACACCGAACGCACGGCATCCACCGCACCCCTCGCCGTGTGAAAGCGTACCGACAGGTTGCGGACGGAAAGCAGATAATCAGCCATTGCCGCTGCTCCTTGCCTCCAGCCGCCAACGCTGGGCGGGGTCGAATGCAATCCTCATCCAGTTCGACAAAAGGTTGAGGGAAAGGGTGGTGAGGATGATCGCCAGGCCCGGCCAGAAGGCCAGCCACCAGGCAGATGTGAGATAGGGCCGTCCCTGGCTTACCATGAGCCCCCAAGTGATCTCGGGCGGCTGTATTCCGATGCCGAGGAAGGAGAGAGCCGATTCAGCCAGCATGACGAAAGCGAAATCCAGCGTCGCGATGGTGATCAGCGTAGGCGCCACGACCGGCAGGATGTGGCGCAGGATGACGCGGCCGGGAGAAGCCCCCATGGCTATGGCGGCTTGTACGAACATGCGCTCGCGGATCTCCATTACCTCCGCGCGCGTCGTCCGCATGTAGATGGGCACCCGGGTGATGGCGAGTACCAGTATCATATTGGCCACCGAAGAGCCCAGGATGTAGAGGACCACCACCGCGATCAGCAGCGAGGGGAACGACATGATCACATCCCCCAGCCGCATGATGACTTGAGAGGTGTTCTTCCCGCGATAGCCGGCGATAAGGCCGAGCGCGGTGCCGACGAGCAGGGCAGAGGCCACGGCACCGGCCGCGACCATCATCGTGTTGCGGGCGGCCACTATGACACGTGCCAGCATCGGGCGGCCCAGAGAGTCTCCGCCGAGGACGTAGAGCCATCCTCGAGCCAGATCGAAGGGTGGGCTATTGCGCCCGCGCAGGTTCTGGCTGGAGGCGACATCGCCCAGGAGGGCAGGGCCGAAAATCGCGCAAAGGAGCACCACCAGCAGCACCACCGCGGAGGCGAAGGCGAACTTGTCGCGCCAGAGCATCCGAGGCAGCGCGAGCAGGCGCTCGCGTCCCGGTGCTTCCGTCATCGGCGCGCTTGCTTGAATGTTAGCCACCGTTCTCCTCCCTAGTGACGGATGCGCGGATCGAGGAGCGAATAGGCGATATCGATCAGCAGATTCATCAGGAAGATGGCGATCGCGGTCACCATGATCGCGGCGAGGACGACATTGAAGTCCCGCTGCAGAATGGAATCGATCATCAGTTTTCCGATCCCCGGAAAGCCGAAAATCGTCTCGACCACCACCGCTCCGTTGAGCATGGCTGCCGCCTGGTCGCCAATGACGGTGATCACCGGCAGCATGGCGTTGCGCAGCGCATGAATGAAGATGATCTTGCCCTCCTTCACGCCTTTGGCGCGGGCGGTCTTGACATAGAGCGAGGAGAGGGCGGCAAGCATGGAGCCGCGCACCACCTGAACGATCAGTCCGAAAGGCCGGATGAAGAGCACGGCCACAGGAAGGATCCAGTGCCAAGGCGTTCCCACGCCCGAAGTGGGCAGCCAACCGAGATTGATCGAGAAGATGACGATCGCGACGATGGCGATCCAGAAATCGGGAGCCGAGGCGCCGATCAGTGACACGACGGAGGCGAAGCGGTCGAAGAAGCCTCCGACGTGGAATGCCGCAAGCGAGCCGATCACAATCGCGGCGGCGACAACCAGGCTCATCGTTACCAGCGCGAGCGGGAGCGTCCATGCATAGGCTTCCAGGACCACGTCGATGGCCGGCCGCGCCTTGCGAATGGAATCACCGAGATCGAAGTGGATGAGATCCCATACATACCGGCCGAACTGTACGAGCAGCGGGTCATCAAGCCCGTGCAGGGCTCGAAACTGGTCGCGCATCTCCTGGGATGCATCGATGGGCAGGAAGAGCGAGGTCGGATCGCCCGTAAGACGTGAAAGAAAAAAGACCAGAACGAGCAAGGCAAGCAACGAGAGCAGGCTTGCGATCGCCCGCTGGCCGATGAGTTTCGTCATTGGTGCTTCTCCGTCTCGCCTATGGAGGTCGGTGCCGAGCCAAACCCGGCACCGACCAAGGCATTATTTGAACCCGATTTCCGCAAGCGGGAGCTGCGAGTTCGTCGCGATGGTGGGCCGGAAATCAAGGCGCTCGCTGACGCGGCTGTGCCCGACCATGTGGAAGAGCAGCACATCGGCCACGACTTCATCATGCACATAGGCCATCACCTGCGACCACAATTCAGCGCGTTTGTCACCCGTGGCGGCCGTGGCTTCCTCGATCATCTGGTCGACCTTCGGGTCCGACACCCCCGACTGAGTGCCCTGGCTGTGATACTTGAAGTACATCGAGAACACCGGGTCACCGCGCGAATTGTCGTGCTGGGCGACAATCAACTGGGCCGGTCGGCCTTCGGGGTAAGGCTTCGAGTAGAACTGCTCGTGCTCGGCAACTTCCACCATTCTCAATTTGGCGTTGAAGCCGACTTCGTTGAGCATCTGCACCAGTGCTTCGCCGACCTCCGTCACGTGAGGGAAATTCTCGGTGCGGGCGATCACCTCGATCGGCGCTTCAACATTGACGCCATCGGCCTTCGCCTCTTCAAGCAGCGCCTTGGCGCCCTCCGGATCGTAAGCGTGAGGCTTCAGGTTCGGGTTCCAGCCCAATGTCGTGGGCGGGACGATTGCCGTGGCAAGCTCAGTGCCCTCGGCAAGAATGGTTCCGATGAAGGCTTCCCGGTCGATCGCCTTGTTGAGGGCGAGGCGCACGCGGCGGTCGCCCATCGGTTCGATCGTCTGGTCGATGCGCAGATACACGGTTTCGGAGTTCGGGTAGGTGAAGTCCGTCGCCGGGTTGGTGGCTTCGACTTCCGTGATCTGGGGCGCGATGTCGGCCTCGCCGGTTTCCACCATCGCCGCACGGACTGCCGGGTCGGATCGGAATACGTAACGGGCAGACGTCACCTGGGGCTGCTCGCCCCAATAATCGTCGCGCCGCTTGAGCAGGATGTGCTGCCCGGCAACCCATTCGCTGAGCACGTAAGGACCCGTGCCGACAGGCTCACGTACGAATTCCATCGGCGTTTCCGAAGGGACGATCGTTACCAGTGTCATCAGCAGCGGCAGGATGGGTTGGGCAGGTTCGGCCTTCACGTCGATCGTATGGTCGTCGACGACCGTGAAGGTCAGGTCGGTATCGGCGAAGTAGCGGGCGCTTTCACAGGTGATCTGATCCGAGAAGACGCGATCGAACGAGTGTTTCACATCATTGGCGTCAAAGGAGCTGCCATCGGAAAAGGTCACGCCCTGCCGCAGATTGAAGCGCCACGTGCCGTCACCACGATCTTCCCAGCTTTCCGCCAGGCGAGGCATAAGCCCCTTGCCGCCGCGCACGTCGAGCTGGGTCAGCGTCTCGCTGACGTTCTGCATGATCACGCGTCCGATATTCGAGCGCGTGGCCATGCAGGGCTCGACCAGGTCGAGTTCTTCGCTCAAGACGATGGTGATGTCGGTATTGGTCTGGCCATAGGCCGGGCCCATCGCGGTGGCCGCGAGCAGGGCTCCAAATAACGCATGTCTTAGCTTCACATGATCCTCCCTGGAAGCAGCGTTGCGAGATTGCAACGGCGCCGCTGCTGACCCCGCTGCGGTTTGACCGCCGGCCGCTCCCACGCGACGCGACGGTGTTTTTCATAGCCTGCGCAATATGCACGGCCCATAGCCAAGTTGTCAACATGTTGCGGAATACAGAAAATTTTGGGTGGAAGGCATGCAGGTAACATCCTGTTATTCTTATATCTTTTGACCTTTTTCCGTGCGCTATGCGGCATTTTTGCGATCTGGATAACTTGACAACTTTTCATACTGCGGCGAATGTACGGCTGAATTTCCGCGGAGGGGGCATGAAACCTGAACAAATCGCTCAGCGCATGACGGGCCGGGTAAGCCTGCGGCCGCATGGTGTGCAGGAGGCCTTCCTGCCGTCTCCCATGGTGCAGAACCACGCTGCTTTTATGGACTTTTTTGAGGACGGCACTTTGTTCTGCCTCTGGTTTGGAGGCACTCTGGAAGGCAAATCCGATATCTGCATCTATGGCGCCGCTCTCGCACCGGGCGCGAAAGAGTGGGGACCGGTCGCCAAGCTCAGCGACGATCCGAACCGCTCCGAGCAGAACCCGGTTCTGGTCCGCAACCCAAAGGGCGCATGGCAACTCTTCCACACGGCTCAGCCCGCGGGCAACCAGGATGAGTGCATCCTGCGCGCGCGGGACGTGTGGCTTGAGAAGGGAAAGCTCAGGAGTGGCGAGCCGCGTCAGATCGATCTCCCGCTGGGCACTTTTGTGCGCGCCCGTTTCGTTGCGCGCGCGGATGGCGGCTGGATGATGCCGGTCTTCCGCTGCATTCCACGTCTGGGGCAGCGCTGGAACGGCAGTCACGATACCGCCGGAGTGGCGGTGAGCTTCGACCAGGGCGCAACCTGGCGGCTCGATGAGGTGCCGAACTCCATCGGCTCCGTGCATATGACGATCATCCCGCTTGGGGGTGACGAGATGGCCGCCTTCTACCGGCGCCGCCAGGCCGATTTCGTCCACCGTTCGCAAAGCAGCGACGGCGGAATCACCTGGTCAGCGCCGATGCCGACGGATGTTCCCAACAACAACTCGTCCATAAACGTGATCCGCCTGTCCGATGGCCGGCTGGCGATGGTGTGCAACCCGGTCTCCGCCGCGACGTCCGCCGACCGGCGCGCCTCGCTTTATGATGAAATCGAGGAAGGGGACGCTCGGCCTGACGCGACCGGGGGCTGCTCCCCAGTCTGGGGCGTGCCACGGGCTCCGCTGACGCTCTGCGTCTCGGAGGATGGCGGCAGAACTTTTCCCTTGCGCCGCATCATCGAGGACGGGGAGGGCACCTGCCTGACCAACAATTCCGTGGATGGGCGGAACAAGGAGCTTTCCTATCCCTATATCGTGGAGGGACCGGACGGCGACCTGCACGTTGCGTTCACCTATCATAGGCGCGCCATCAAATATGTGCGTCTTCCGAAGGGATGGATCGACGGAGGCGAGCGATGAGTGGAACCATCGGCATCACCATGGGGGATCCCGCCGGCGTAGGGCCGGAGATCGTGGTGCGGGCCGTCGGCGAAATGAACGCAGCCGACCGCGCGCAAACGCGGATTTATGGCAACCGCGCGACGCTGGAAGAAGCGAAGAAAGTCACGGGCGTCGAGTTGGATTTGACCCCGCTTCTCGTTGACCTTCCCGTCGAAGGCGGCGCCCTTGCCTGGGGCAAGCTCGACCCGCGCGCCGGCGATGCCGCCTTCCGTTTCATCGAGAAAGCTGTGCGCGACGCTCAAGCCGGTCAGATCGGCTGCATCGTCACCGCGCCCATCAACAAGGAAGCCCTGAACGCGGCCGGCCATCACTATGACGGGCACACCGGAATGCTGGCTTCGCTGACGGGGAACCGGTCGGCCTTCATGCTACTGGCCTCCGAGCGCCTTAACGTCATTCACGTCTCGACGCATGTATCGCTGCGCACCGCGATCGAAAGGGCAGCGCCCGAGCGCGTCTTGGCCACAATCCGCGCCGGCCACCGGCATTTCCAACGCATCGGCGTTGCCGAACCGCGTATCGCCGTTGCCGGCATCAATCCGCACTGCGGCGAGAACGGGCTTTTCGGTGACGAGGACGACCGGCAGATCGCACCCGCAGTGGCCGCGGCCCAGGCGGAGGGCATCAATGCCGTCGGGCCGATTTCGGCGGATACGGTCTACCACCGGGCCTACAATGGGGCCTTCGATCTCGTCGTGGCGCAATACCACGACCAGGGCCACGTTCCGATCAAGCTCGTCGCCTTCGACACCGCGGTCAATGTCTCCGTCGGACTCCCGATCGACCGTACTTCCGTCGACCATGGCACGGCATTCGATATTGCCGGGACGGGCAAGGCCAAACACATCAACATGAACGCAGCGATCGCCTATGCGCGGCGCCTTGCGGCAGCGAGAACGGCATGAACCCGGCACTGACAACGGAAATTCATGGGGTGTACTGCGCGGCTGCCACCCCGGTGACAGAAACGGGCGCCGTGGATCACACGGTCTTCGCTGCCCATTGCAAGGCGCTGCTTGCGGAGGGCTGCCATGGGATCGCCATGCTCGGCACGACCGGCGAGGCGAACTCTTTGGGCCTGGCTGAGCGTCACGAAATGTTGGAGCGGGTGATCGAGGCAGGCATAGAGCCGTCGCGCCTCTTGCCAGGCACATCGCAGACCAATGTCGCCGATACCTTGGCATTGACGCGTCACGCGGTGCAGGCGGGGGTGAAAGGCGTCGTTCTGCTCCCGCCCTTCTACTACAAGGGCGTCAGCGATGAAGGCCTCTTCCGCTTCTATGCCGAGGTTATCGAGGGCGTGGGAAGCGATGCCCTGCGGGTCGTTCTCTATCATATCCCGCCGATCGCCCAGATAAGCATCTCGCCCCAACTGATCGGGCGCCTGCGCGATGCCTTTCCCGGCATCGTGGTGGGTATCAAGGACAGTTCCGGGCAGTTCGAGAATATGGAAAGCCTCGCCAAAGCCTTTCCGGGCTTCAGCGTTCTTTCCGGTGCTGACCCGCTGATGCTGCCGCTGCTCAAAGCGGGCGGGGCGGGCTGCATCACGTCGAGCTCCAATCTCGTCGCCTCCGACCTCCGCACCGTTTTCGACGGCTGGTGCAAATCGGAAGGGGCCGAGCGAGTAGCGGGAGCGCAGAAGCGGATCGAGGCCTGGCGCAATCTCACCAATGCTTATGTACAGATACCGACGGTGAAGGCCATGCTCGCCCGTCGCCGCAATCATGCGGGCTGGTCGCGTGTACGGCCGCCGCTGGTCGAGCTCGATGAGCAGCAGAAGGGCGATGTTTGGACCCGAATGAGCGCACTTGAGGAAGCAGGCAATGACTGACCTGACCATTAATCTGGCGCGGGCCATCACCCTGCTGCAGCCCGCCCGCGTGGAGGTAGGAGCCGGCACGGCAGCGCGGCTCGGCCCCTGGGCTGCTGCTTACAAGCGCGTATTTGTCCTTACGGCGCCGGCGACCGCGCCGTTTGCGGGCCGGCTGGGTCTCACAGGCGAAGTCGAGATTTTTCAAGACGTCCCGGCCGAGCCCGACATGGCGGCGCTGGAGGTTGCCCTTGCCGCGGCCCGCGCCTTCAAGCCCGATCTCGTCGTGGGATTAGGCGGCGGCTCGGTAATGGACGTGGCCAAGCTCGTCGCCGTGCTGTGGGACACGGAAAAGAAGCTGCTGGACGTCGTCGGCGTCGGCAGGATCGACGGCCGCAGAACAGCGCTGGCTCAGGTCGCCACCACCTCCGGTACCGGTTCCGAGGCAGGCACAAGGGCGCTGATCACCGACCCTGCGACGTTGGCCAAGCACGCGACCGAAAGCATTCACATGCTGGCCGACATCGCCATCCTCGATCCGGAACTCACCTATTCGGTGCCCCCAGCCGTAACCGCCGCCACCGGCATCGATGCGCTTGCCCATTGCGTCGAAGCCTTCACCAGCCTGAAGGCGCATCCGCTGGTCGACGATTACGCTCGCATGGGCATCGCGCTGGTCGGGCGCTATCTGGCGAGGGCTGTAGCCGATGGCGAGGACACGGAGGCCCGCGGCGGGATGATGCTCGCCTCCTATTATGGAGGGCTCTGCCTCGGGCCCGTCAATACGGCGGGCGGCCATGCTCTCGCCTATCCGCTCGGCACGCGTCTCAAGCTACCGCATGGCCTAGCCAACGCCATCGTCTTCCCGCATGTCTTGGCCTTCAACGTGCCGGCCTGCGAGGGGAAGACTGGGGAAATTCTTTCGCTCCTGGGGCTTGGCGGCGCATCGGAAAGACAGGAAATCTTCTCCGCGGCTTACGAATTTTGCCGAAATCTCGGCGTCGAGATGCGCCTTTCGGCACATGGAGCCAGCCGGTCGGACTTGCCCGCCTGGGCGCTCGAGGCGCATGCCATCCGCCGCCTCCTGGACAACAATCCCCGGCCCCTGAGCCCAGAAGATATTTCGGACATCTATGAGGCTGCCTATTAAGCCTCTGATCCACGCTCAGCAGGTGTCCTTAAACGCGCCTTGCCGGATGGGTGGCGGCCGAAACGGAGCCACTTGCCTGGACCGCCACGAAAGGACCACCAACGCAGTGGATCCATCTCAAAAGGAAACCTTGCTGGGCTGGATCCGCGTCGCACCGACGAGGAAATCGAAGTCGGCACCCTGATGGGCCTGTTGCACTGAATTGATGAACATCCGGCCATAGCCGCGCTCGAAATGCGGCTCGGGCAGCACCAGCTCCGCGCGACGCCGGTTAAGTTCGGCCTCGCTCACATTCATTTCCAGGCGGCGGGAAGGGACGTCGAGCACGATCTCATCCCCGGTGCGGACGAGGGCCAGAGGGCCGCCCACGGCCGCTTCCGGTGAGATATGCAGAACGACGGTGCCGTAGGCAGTGCCGCTCATGCGACCGTCAGAGATCCGAACCATGTCCGTCACGCCCCGCGCGAGCAGTTTGGAAGGCAGCGCCAGATTGCCCACCTCCGGCATGCCGGGATAGCCGACCGGACCTGCGTTCTTCAGGATCAGGACGGTGGTCTCGTCCACGTCCAGCTCGGGATCCTCGATGCGTGCGCGATAATCGTCGGCGTTCTCGAAGACGAGAGCCTTGCCGCGATGACGCATCAGGGCAGGGGAGGCAGCCGACGGTTTGAGCACTGCGCCCTCCGGCGCGAGATTGCCACGCAGGACCACCATTCCGCCCTGCTCCGAAACAGGATTGTCGCGGGGGCGGATGACTGCATCGTCGAAACACTCCGCCCGCTCGATACGCTTGCCAAGAGCGGCACCTTCCACCGTCGGTGCGGTGAGATCGAGCCGGTCCTCCATGCGCTTCATCAGCGCGGACAGCCCGCCAGCATAGTAGAAATCCTCCATGAGGAACCGCCCGGAGGGCTTCAAGTCGACGAGACAGGGAACGCCTGCACCGAGCCTGTCCCAATCGTCCAGTGAAAGCGGGACACCAAGGCGCCCGGCCAAGGCGAGGAGGTGGACCACCGCATTGGTCGAGCCGCCTATGGCGCCATTGACGACGATGGCGTTGTCGAACGCGGCGCGGGTCAGGATGCGCGAGATGGTCGTGCCATTGTGCACGAGGCTGACGATGTGACGGCCCGCCTGCTCTGCGAGATGCTGGCGCCTGCTGTCCACAGCGGGTATAGAACCATTCATTGGCAGGGCGATGCCCATTGCCTCCGAGAGCGAGGCCATGGTCGATGCCGTGCCCATCGTCATGCACGACCCGGCGGAACGGCTCATGGCCGCCTCGGCCTCGGCATATTCCTCGCGGGTCAGATGGCCGGTCCTGTAATCCTCGTCGAAGCGGAACACATCCGTTCCCGAGCCGAGCTCGCGGCCGCGAAAGCGCCCGTTGAGCATCGGTCCGCCGGAGACCAGAATGGCGGGAATGTCGCAGCTGGCTGCGCCCATCAAGAGGGCAGGGGTGGTCTTGTCGCAGCCTGCCAGAAGGACGACGCCGTCGATCGGATTTGCCCGGATCGTCTCTTCGACATCCATGCTGACGAGATTCCGGAACATCATCGTGGTTGGGCGCATCAAGGGCTCGCCCAGGCTCATGACCGGAAACTCCAGCGGGTATCCTCCCGCAAGCAGCACACCCCGCTTCACGAACTCGGCCAGGTGGCGCAGATGCTGGTTGCACGGGGTCAGCTCAGACCAGGTGTTGCAAATGCCGATCACCGGGCGCCCATCGAACAGCTCCGGCCCAAAGCCCTGGCTGCGCATCCAGCTTCTCGGGATGAAGCCATATTTGCCTTCACGCGCGAACCATTCGGCGCTGCGCATCGGCTTTCGGGAACGCGGCTCGTCCTGCGGTCTGCTCATAAACAAGCTCCTCGCCGGCACGTCGGTGGCCGGCTGCCATTTTCTGCTTCGGGTGGAGGCTAGGCCAGCGCTCGCTTGCTGGCCATGCGCTTCCACAGCATCACAAGAAGCGGCGAGATCCAGATCAAGATGGTGATGACGCCCACCGTTCCCGCAATCGGCCTTGCGAAGAACTGCAGGAAGTCTCCCTGTGCCTTGATCATCGAGGTGAGGAATGTTTCCTCCAAAAGCCGCCCAAGCACGATGCCGAGAAGTGCCGGCGCAATTGGAAAGCCATTCTCCTCCATGAACCAGCCGACCACGCCAAAAACCAGCATCGTGACCACTGCCGTCAGCGTATTGTCCATCGCGAAGGCCCCGACCACGCAGAAGATCATGATGATTGGCATCAGATAGGATCGCGGCGCATCGAGTATGTAGCGTGAGAGCTTGATCGCGAGATAGCCGAGCGGGATCATCAACAGATTGGCAAGGATGAACGATAGGAAAATTCCGTAGATCAGCGTTGGCTGCGTCTGGAAAATGGTCGGCCCGGGTGTGAGGCCTTTCATGAACAGCACGCCGATCACAATGGCTGTCATGGAATCTCCGGGGATGCCGAGAACTGTGGCCGGCACGTAGCTTGAGGAGACGCTTGCATTGTTCGCCGCGCCCGCCGCCACGATGCCCTCCAGGCTGCCGTCATCAAATTCCTTCCGGTTACGGCTGAAGCGCCTGGCGAGCGCGTAGGATATCCATGCGGCGATGTCTGCGCCGGCCCCTGGGAGCGGTCCCGTTCCGGTTCCGACGATGATGCCGTTCGCAAAGCCGCTGCGATAGCGCCAGAGTTCGGGCATCAAGCCCTTGAAGATGTTGCCGATCTTAAGCTTCGCCATGCTCGGCAGCGGCTCGCGGGACATCGCATAGCGAAGGATTTCCGCGATGGCGAACATTCCGATCAACGTGGCAACCAGGCCAACGCCGCCATAAAGCGCCGTGCTGCCGAAGGTGAAGCGCGGTTGGCCGGTAACGGGGAACACGCCGATCATCGCAATCAGGAGCCCAAGAAGAAGCGATATGGCCCCTTTCACGGGACTGCCCGGCGAGATGAAGGCAGCCGAAGTCAGGCCGAGGCAGACGAACCAGAAATATTCATAGCTGCTGATATTAAGCGCGAAACGGGCGACTGCCGGGGCAAAGAACATGAGGAAAAGGGCGCCGACGAGCCCGCCCACGGCGGAGGTGACGACGCAGACGCCGAGAACCAGTTCTGCCTTGCCCCGCAATGTCAGCCGGTATGCCGCATCCGTATAGGCGGCCGATGCAGGCGTGCCGGGGATGCGCAGAAGGACGGAGGGAATGTCGCCGGCGAAGATCGCCATCGCGCTCGCACTCACGATCGCCGCAATTGCCGGAAGCGGCTCCATGAAAAAAGTGACCGGCACCAGAAGCGCGACGGCCATGGTGGCCGTCAGGCCGGGAATTGCCCCCACGAAAAGCCCGAAGACCGACGCCAGCAGGACGACGAGAAGAACGTTCGGCGCCATCAGCGCAAGGAAGGCCTGATAGATCACCTCCATGTCAGCACTCCCGCATAGGCCTCGAGCAATCCCCACGGCAACGGCACGAGCATCATGTCCTGGAACGTCACTTTCACGACGGCGATCGTGGCGACCGAGACGATGAAAGAGGCGAGGGGAGCGCGGGTGAATTGGAGCATCGTGACAAAGAGCGAGATGAATCCCGCGATAATGAAGCCCAGCCAGCTCGAGGTGAGGATGTAGAAGAGGAGCGCCGCGATCACGACTGCGACATTCGCCAGATGGCGGCGCGAATGGATCCAGCTCTCGAATGCGACGAGAGGAACGGCCGCTCTTTCGCGCCAGCCGTTCCAACTGAGGATGAGGCCGGTGCCGACCAGGCCGATGCCAACGATGGCGGGGAAGAAACCTCCTCCATAACCGCCGCCGAAGATGGGCCTTGGCTGCATTGACGAGGCGATGAGGGCAATGACGCCGAGGGCCACGATGATGGGTCCTAGAACGATATCGGATACCTTCATGAGCCCTCCCTGCTCGTCGTCACTGCGCCTTTGCCACCCGGCCAGTTTTACTGGATCGCGCCGGCGGCCCGCAGCACGGTCTCCGTGTCCTGCTCGTGGGTCTTCATCCAGTCCAGCAGGCCATCGCGTCCGCGATACTGAAGGCCGAAGCCGCGCTCGCTCATGTTCTTCTGGAACGTTTCGCTGTTATAGATCTCCTCCATGGCGACCTCGAGCTTGTCGACGATTTCGTCCGGCAAGCCGGCCGGGCCGACCAGCGCGCGAAAGACGCCGCCGGGGGCAGCATCCGGGATTTGCTCGCCGGCCGTCGGCACGTCCGGAAAGGCCGACAGGCGCTCGGGAGCCAGCACGGCAAGCGTGCGGACCTCGCCCGCATCGAGCATGGATGCGGCCTCCGGAACCGAGGCGGTCAGGATATCGACGCCGCCTGCCACGAGTTCCTGCAGCCCAGCCGCGGCGCCGGCGCTCGGCACCCAGCGCAGGACCTTGATGTCGATACCGTTGTCGATCAGCACCTTGGAGAAGGCGCTGCTCCAGCTGCTGGGGCATACCGCGCCACAACCGATGGCAATCGACTGCGGATCACCCTTCAGTTTCTCGACCACTTTGGCAAGGGTCTTGAATTGACTGTCAGCTTTGACGTGAACGGCGGCAAAGTCGAAATTGTATTGCGCGATCGGCGTATAGGATTCGCTCGTCAGGTTTCCCATGCCGAGATGACGAAACGGCGCATAGTTGAAGAGGATGCCGAGCGTATAGCCGTCAGGCTTCGCGTTGGAGAGCTCGGTAATGCCCGCGATCCCGCCACCCTCGGCGCGATTGACGACGTTGAACGGTTGACCGAACTTCTGTTCCAGCCCGGCCGCGAGCCAGCGCGCCGTTGCGTCCGTGCCGCCGCCTGCACCGGCGGCGACGATCAGCGTCACCGGGCGGTTCGGCCAATCGTCGGCCGATGCCGCCGAGGTAGCCAGACCGAGCGCAAAAGCCGCCACGGTCGCAAGTTCAAGAAGCCTTTTCATCCCAATTTCCTCCCATTGATCGGTATGGCGGTCACGGCAATGCTTCAGACAGCCAGCGGCTTGTGCCACCAGTGTTCGAAGGGATTGGACTGGAGGATCGCGTCGATCGTTTCCTGAGATACCCTCGGAAGGGACGTACCCTCGGTGAAGCGATTTATATTGCGGAGGCCGTCGATCGATTCCTCCACCTGCGCGAAGGGAAAATCCGTGCCCCAGAAGATCTTGTTGCGGTCGGCGATCAGATATTCCTGCGCGGAGATCAGCGCTTGGTAGAATTGCCACGGCCGGTAGCACAGGGCGGACACTTCCGTGTAGACATTGGGACGCTTGCGCGCGACGACGATGCATTCGTCGATCCAGGGATGCCCCATATGCGCCATGATCATCTTGAGATCGGGATAGCGTTGCGCGACCGCGTCCACATGCAACGGGCGCCCGGCATCCAGAAGCGTGTCCCGGGCGAAAGTCGTGCCCATATGCATGGTCAGCGGGATATCGTTCTTCTGGCAATAGGCGTAAACAGGGTCCAGGCGCGGGTCGTCGAGCGGCACGCTGTTGTAGATGGGCCCGAACTTCACACCCTTGAGCTTCAGCGTGCCGATCGCGTGCTGAAGAAGTTCCATATAGTCGGGACGCCGCGGGTCCACGCAGGCAAAGCCAACGAACTTGTCCGGATACCTCTCGACGGCCGCCGCTGTGACTTCGTCATTTCCGTCGACGCCGACTGAATCCTTATAACGAAGCGAAAAGATGATTGCCTTGTCCACGCCACGCATCGCTTCGTAGAGCGTGTCCGCATCCGCCCTCATCTCCACGCCGCCGGGCCGCGCTCCGCCGGTGAGATCGACAGGGGGCGGCGAGAACTGGTCGGCGTTGAATATGTTGACGTGGCAATCGACGATCATGCGTTGAGCTCCCATTCACGATGAACAGCCTGGCGGCCTGAGGCAAATCACTGTGTTCCTGGCGGGACGAGCTGCTGCTCGCCGCTTCTCCTCGGCAGTTCCCGGCTCGACAACGAACATGTTGTTCTTTAGTTGATTTAACGATACATCAATCCGAAGTGTTGTCAAACACGAAGTATCCGAACGCGCCAGGAGGAGGGATGCGATCAGGATGGCGACCGCGTGGAGCGGCCCGGCTGGAACTCGATCGGAAGGACGATTTCGGTTTCCGTGAAGGCTCCGCTTTGCAGGCGCGCGATGAGCTCGGAAGCCGCGCGCTCGCCAATGGCATGCGCGGCCGAACGCACCGTCGTGAGCACCGGATCGACATAGCGCCAGATATCGAACGCGTTGAAACCGGTGATCTGGATCTCGTCGGGAATGCGCAGGCCTTTGGCGGCGCAGGCCTTCATCGCTGCTATCGCCATCTGGTCGTTGCCGCCGATGATCGCATCGGGCGGCGTCAGCCGGTCAAGCGCCTTAAGCGTTTCGCGGTAAGTGACATCGTAGCTTTCGTCACCGCACGAGATTACCTCGATATCCGGAGCGCCCGCTTCCCGGATAACCTGCGAGGCACCTTCCTTGCGGGCGCGCATCGCCGCCCATTCCGTCTGCGGCAGAAGCATCCAGAATTTACGCGCGCCGGATGCGAGCAGATGGCGGGCGACCTGCCTCCCGCCATCCATGTCGTCCTGGCGGATGATGGCGCAATCCGTATCCGGGGGAACACGCTGTTCCTGCAGGAGAACGAAGGGGGCGCGAAGGGTCGCCAGTTCGCGGACGAACCAGTTGCGCTGGTCCTGGTCACCGGAGAGGATCGCCACCATGCCATCGGCCTCGATGTCCTGGAAAAGCCCGGTGGTGCGAAAGTCGGACGGCTTTATCCCGCGAAGGATGAGGCTGTAGGAATTGGCGGTCAGGTAGTTGGTCAGGCCCGTCACCTGCGCCGTGATGAAGGGGTCGCTGAGAAAGTCCGGATCCTCGACGACGATCAGCATCCCGATCGTCCACTGTTGCGAAAGCCGCAGGCGACGTGCTGCAACCGACGGGCGATAGCCGAGCTTCTCTATCACCTTTCGAATGCGCCTGGCGGTGACATCGGACACACGGCCGCGGCCATTGAGCACGTTGGATACGGTCATTGCGGAGACGCCAGCCTCGCGGGCCACATCCTTTATCGTGACAGGCTTGTCCACGGGCTTTCCAAGCTGCGTCAACCTCACACCCCCGACATCGAACCAAACGAAATCGCGATTCCGGCAACGCCGGGATCCTCAATACTGCCGGAGCATGCCCATGACAGATACCACGATCAAGAAAGTCCATTGTCATCTCCTGACGCAGGACATGAGTCAATCCGGCATCAGATGGGCCGGCGGCGACATGCGCTATTGGAACACAGCGCTTGTCGAGGTAGCCACCGAAGGCGGCCTGCGCGGCTTTGGCGAGGCCTATTATCCCGGACTGAGCGCGCCTTTGGCGACGCGGGCGCTCGTCGAAAACTATGCTCCCTTGCTGATCGGCGAGAATGCGTGTGACGCGACGAAACTGTTTCACAGGCTTCGATCGAAATCGCTCGCCTGGGGGAAGGCGGGCCTCCCTTTGATGGTCGCCGGCTCGATCGAAGTGGCGCTCTGGGACATAAAGGCCCAGGCGCTGGGCGCACCTCTCTATCAGCTGCTGGGCGGCAAGGCCCATGATGCGATCACCGCCTATGCGAGCGGCGGAAATGACGTCCCGCGCGAGCAGCTCATCGCCGAGATGGAGAGCTATCTGGAGCGAGGGTTCCGCGCGGTGAAGATCCGCATCGGCCGATCGGTCGCCGAGGATGTCGAGAAAGTGCGGCTTTGCCGCGACGTTCTCGGGCCCGATGTCGAGCTCATGGTGGACGCCGTGATGGGGCACAATCCACGGCCATTTTCGGCCAAGGAAGCGTTGGCCCACATCAACGCCCTGGAGAGATTCGATATCACATGGTTCGAGGATCCCGTCGGCAATCGCGACTATGAAGGATGCGCCTTCGTGCGCAAGCACTCACCCGTCCCCGTCGCGGCGGGCGAGACGGCCGTCGGCGTGCATGAATTCGTACCTTATTTCCAAGCGGGTGCTCTTGATTGGGTACAGCCCGACCCTACCCATTCCGGCGGCATCACCGAATGCCTGGACATCGCCGCCCTGGCACGCGCCCATGGTGTCCGCGTCGTCTACCATTCCTGGGGCATGGCGCCATGTCTGGCCGCCAATTACAGCCTTGCCTTCGCCGATCCGTATGCGCGCTACCTGGAATACCCCACTCATGGTCTGCCGCTCGTCGAGGAACTGGCCGAAACGCCCCTCAAGCTGATCGAGGGCAAGATACCGGCTCCAACGGCACCGGGTCTTGGGGTGAAGTTGAACGAAGATATCCTATCGCGATACGCCTTTGTGGAAGGCAGCACATTCTGGCCGTGAGCCTGCACCTCCAATCCTCTCAGACAGGAGAAACCGATGGGCATCGACATCCTGCAGACCCATGCATTGCGGGAGAGCTGCGAGCACGCTCTCGCCCAGCGCTTCATCGTCCACAAGCTGCACGAGGCACCGGATCGGAAGCGGCTCCTTGCGGAAATCGGCACGAGCGTCCGCGCCATTGCCGGAGGCCAGGTCTCGGCGGGGCTCATGGACCAGCTTCCCAATCTGCAACTGATAGCGAATTTTGGCGTCGGCTACGATTCCATCGACGTGGCGGCTGCAGCAAGCCGCGGCATCAGAGTGACGAACACGCCCGATGTTCTCAATGACGCCATGGCGGAAATCACGATCGGGCTGATGATCGCGCACGCCCGCCGTCTCCCCGAGGCCGACAAATTTGTGCGAGCGGGCCGGTGGCCAAGCGGCAACTTCTATCTGGGCCATGAACTAAAGGGGCGCACGGTCGGTATCGTCGGCCTCGGTCGCATCGGCAAGGAGATCGCCCTTCGCGCCCAGGCCATGAAAATGCGCGTCGTTTATCACGGGCGCAATCAGCAGGCAGACCAGCCATATTCATTCTACCCGGATCTTCTCGATATGGCCCGCGACGCGGATTGGCTGGTTGTCGTCACGCCGGGAGGGGCGGGCACCCAGAAGCTGATCAGCCGCGCGGTGCTCGAGGCGCTCGGGCCTGGCGGCATATTCGTCAATGTCGCACGAGGCACCGTGGTGGATCAGTCGGCTCTCGTTGAACTGCTTGGAAACGGGAAACTTGGCGGAGCGGCGCTCGACGTGTTCGAGGATGAGCCGAATGTGCCCGAGGCTCTCCTCAGCATGAACAATGTAGTGCTCTCCCCGCATCAGGGCAGCGCT
Source organism: Chelativorans sp. J32 (assembly GCF_000518985.1). Classification (GTDB taxonomy): domain Bacteria; phylum Pseudomonadota; class Alphaproteobacteria; order Rhizobiales; family Rhizobiaceae; genus Chelativorans. The sequence continues at coordinate 3,606 of NZ_JAEQ01000006.1, read as the reverse complement.
ACGCATGAGGCACGCGACGCGATGGGGGCGCTCGTCGTCGCCAATCTGGAGGCGCATTTCGCAGGCAAGCCTCTTCTTACACCGGTGGTCTGAATAGAGGGCCGGAAATCCCGGTTTTACTTGTTGACTTAACGTTAAACCTAACCCATTTTCGTTAAGTAAGCCGATTGAAGCCGTCGCCTGGCATTTCAGGCATCGTCGCCCAGCGGCGCCCCATCAACAAAATCGGAAATCGAGGAAATGTCAGAGAATCTCCGCAATAGGGTCGAGAGGCAGCGCCAATTCATCGCCGGCGGCACCATGTCGCTGAACCGCGCAATCAATCCGAGCAAACTGTTTGTCCGCGCAAAAGGTGCCTATCTCTACGATGCGGATGGCAAGGAATATATCGATTACCATGCCGGCTTCGCTCCTTATCTTTTCGGCCATGGCGACGCGGAGGTCGATGAGGCCGTCGTCGAGGCGATCCGCTCCGGCGCATCGCTGATCGGTGCGGGCACGATGCCTTGGGAAGCCGAAATCTCGGAACTGATCGTCGAATGCGTACCGGGCATCGAGCAGCTTCAGCTGACGAGCACCGGTTCGGAGGCCGTGGGCTATGCGCTCCGTCTTGCGCGCGCCTATACCGAGCGCGACGTCGTCGTGGTCATGCAAGGGGGCTACAATGGCTGCTCCGATTATGTCAGCTACAACCTCATGGACCCGGCAACATTCGTCGAGCCACACAAGCCGGGCGAGGAATATCCGCTCAGCGTCATCACGGCGGGGGTCCCGAAGGTCATCGATCAGACCGTCAGGGCAATCGAGTACAATGACCTGGAGGCTGCCGAGCGCACGCTGGCCAAGGGCGACGTGGCGGCGATCATCCTCGAGCCTATTCTCCAGAATATCGGCATCGTGAAGCCGTTGCCCGGCTATCTCGAGGGCCTCCGCGCGCTCTGCGACAAATACGGCACCCTGCTGATCTTCGACGAGGTGAAAACCGGTTTCCGGCATGCGCTCGGCGGGTACCAGGCGCTGTCGGGCGTGACGCCAGACCTGTGCACCTTCGGCAAGGCTGTCGCCAACGGGTATCCTATGGGTGTGGTCGGAGGAAAGCGCGAGATCATGAGCCTGTGCAGCCATCCGTCGCCGGCCAAACGTGTCGTCGTTGCCGGCACCTATAACGGTCACCCCGTGAACGTTGCAGCAGCGAAAGCTTGCCTCACCCGCCTCAAGACGCGTGAGAAGGAAGTCTATGGCGAACTGGAGCGCTTGGGCGCCCGGCTCGAAAAAGGACTGAACGAAGTTTTCGCGGCGAGGAACTATCCCACCACCGTCGTCAGGCAGGGGTCCGCCTTCGTCGTCTACTTCATGGACCACGCGCCCGTCAGCTGGCGCGATCTCGCTCTCAACAACGACATGGAACGCGACCTCGTGTATCGCCGGGCACTGATCGAGGAAGGCATCTTCCAGTTCCCAGTCGTGACGAAGCAAGGGAGCATATCCCTGGCGCATACCGATGCCGATATCGACCGCACCATCGAACTCACGGACAAGGTCGTGCGCACGCTGAACTGAGGAAACAGGTTCGGGCGGGACGACTTGCGTAGAGTGCGGCGGGCGGTGGAAAATGTGCCCGCCCGCCGCATTACTCAGGCGAACGGAATTCAGGGGGAACTCCGACGATGATCATCGACGTCCATACGCATACACCCCAGTACCGCCACGCCGTGCCGGAAGGTCGCCGGCATATCAACACGGCATGGCGGCCGGACACCGCAAGGCCGGCGAACTATTCCTGGGCCGAATACCGGGAGTCCCAGTCGGTGGTGGACAAGTCGATCGTCTTCGGCATCGCGTGGGAGCCAGGCGAGCGTGTGGGCAGCAGCGCCGGTCCCGGAGACGATGGGGACGTGGCTGACACGGTCAACGATTTCACCGCCACCTTCGTTCGCGCCTATCCCGAGGAGCTGATCGGCTTCATGTCGGTCCACCCCTACGATCTCCGGGCAATGGACGAGATGGACCGCAGCCGTGTCGATCTCGGTCTCAGGGGAGTGAAGCTGGGCGCCAACTATCAGAGCTACGATCCTCTCGACCGCCGCGCTCTTGCCATCTACCAATATGCCGAGCGGCACGGCCTGCCGATCCTCTTTCATACCGGCACGTCCGCCGTGAAAAGCGCCCCTATACCGGCTGCGCATCCGCTGATCGTGGACGAGATAGCGATGCGCTATCCCGAGCTCAAGATCATCATGGCCCATATGGGACACCCCTGGACCGTCGACGCCGTCGTGGTGGTGCGCAAGCATGCGAATGTCTACACTGACATTTCCGGCATGATCTTTCGGCCATACACATCATACGAGGCGCTCATCAAGGCAACCGAATGGAACGTGCTCGACAAGCTTCTGTTCGGCTCGGATTTTCCGATCGCCACTCCCGCCGAGACCATGGCTAGGCTCCGCGGCGTCAACGACATCCTGGAAGGCACCAGGATGCCCAGGGTTCCCGAAGACAAGATCGAGGAGATCATCCACCGGGACAGTCTTGCCTTGCTCGGCCTCGAATAGACGCCCGCGCTCTGGGCCGAGCCCACAGTGACTGTGGCCCGCTGTTCAGCCTGGCCGCCAAACAAGGTCTGGAAACCGCGTTCCCAAAAAAGCCGGAATGGCGTGTCGGGCCGACGCAGCCTCGTTCGTCCTTGGGTCGTGAATCGGCGATTATAGAAGCCGCCAATTCGTAACCTGAAAGGAACAACCCGTCATGCCCAGCACCATACGTCTGCATCGCGTTCTGGCAACCAGCCCAGAGAAAGTCTATCGCGCGTTCCTCGAGGGGGATGCCTTGGCGAAATGGCTTCCGCCCAATGGCTTCCTTTGCACCGTGCACCATCTGGAACCGAACGTCGGCGGCACGTTCAGAATGTCGTTTCGCAACTTCACCACGGGAAAGAGCCACTCGTTTGGCGGCGAATATGTCGAGCTCGTCCCGAACGAACGCCTGCGTTACACGGACAGGTTCGACGACCCGAACCTGCCGGGCGAGATGGAAGTCACCGTGACGTTGAAGAAAGTGTCTGTCGGTACCGAGCTGGACATCGTGCAGGCAGGCGTGCCGGATCTCATTCCAGCGGAGGCTTGTTATCTCGGATGGCAGGAGTCGCTGCGAAACCTGGCGAGGCTTGTCGAGCCGGAAATCAATGAATAGCCATCTGAGTGGCGCAAACCCTCCAACATCGGATCGCATGACGGGCTCGGCGATCCGATGCCGCCATTGGGCGTTGAGTCCCATCTACCAGCTATTTCAGTCTGCCGGTCAGATCGTGTGGCGGCAAGGTTGAACTGTCCGCCGTTGGGCAAAGTTGAAATGTCACTTTGGGTGCCTCACCAACCATTTAGAAATGCGACACGCGACATCCCCACTGGCACTGAGCCAAGCCCCCGACCGGACCGGCTGGATCGGGTTGCAAGGGAAGGGAGGGGGCGGGTGAGACGCACCCATCGGCTTTAGCTTTGACAGTTGCAGCAGCCAGTCATTCCGCCGCATCGAGCTCAGAGAGCGCTTGTCGCCGTCGGGCAATGACCGCTGGATCGTTCGTGAAACCCGTCCGCTTGCCCGGCT
>NZ_JAEQ01000048.1 GCF_000518985.1 Chelativorans sp. J32 | reverse complement strand
TTGCCCTCATGGAACGAGATCGAGCGGATACGTGAGGCGAGGCCGACAAAGCGCCCGAGCACCTCGTCATGCACCGGCGCGCTCTCGGCAATGGTTGCGGCCGCCGCCGCGACAAGGCCATCAAAGTGCTGGCCAAGCACGCCCGGCTCAATGCGCACGGAATTTTGGCTGCTGGCCGCGCTGTCGACGGCTGGTAAGCGTGAAGTGATATGGTTGCTGACAGTGGTCATGAATCCCTCCGTTGAAAAAACTGTCGGTCTGAATGAAAGCGGCATGGTTCCGCCGGCGCGGCGGTCGGCCCGGCTGGCCGGACCCGATCGCAAGGCGAAAAAGATGCTGCCGCAGGCGAAGCCGTTCTCGGCGCGGTGAAGCCGTCAGGCCGCTATGCCGCCTGTCTTGCGGCCGCGCGCCTGTTCAAATCGCGCCGACAGCGCTTCCAACGGGGGAATGGAGGTTCTAATATTCCGCATAGCCCAATCCTTTCTTGTCCAAAGGTGCGGGTCAGGCCTCCGGTTGGTGTTCCAGCACCGTCGGAGGCCGACTGTCCGTCAAGGTCATCCTTCACGAACGCAATCAGGAAAGCAGGATCCGTCCGTGATCTCAAGCCGGTGGCTCACAAAAAGAACGGATCCGGAACAAGTGTTGCAAATCTGCACCGGGCTCCTTGTCCGCAAGGCGCATGCGGACCTGGATTGCTGGTTCTCTTTCAAGACCGCTGGGCATGGCTGATGCGGGGCGCGATGGCGTCGTCGCGGTAGCGCGCTCCATCCTAGGGGACATTTCTCCATTGCCTCTGCTGCGCATTCAAGCCAGACTGGGGGCAATGCCATTCCGGCCAAGACCCTCGGCAAGTTGCTTCGCCGGGAGAAAGACGAGCCCGCTGGATTGGCGGGCTCGCGCCTTCATTGGCTCACGCCGGAACCGGCGCCCGGCCCTTCATTGTGCTCCACAAATACTCTGCCCTTGTGTCGAAAAACTCGTAGCTGTCACCGGAATAATCCCCGCGCGGCAAGCGATAGATCGTCACCTGCATGGGATTGCGGCCGCCGCAGTTGCGGAAATGTCTTTC
>NZ_JAEQ01000047.1 GCF_000518985.1 Chelativorans sp. J32 | reverse complement strand
GAAAGACATTTCCGCAACTGCGGCGGCCGCAATCCCATGCAGGTGACGATCTATCGCTTGCCGCGCGGGGATTATTCCGGTGACAGCTACGAGTTCTTCGACACAAGGGCAGAGTATTTGTGGAGCACAATGAAGGGCCGGGCGCCGGTTCCGGCGTGAGCCAATGTCGGCGCGAGCCCGCCAATCCAGCGGGCTCGTCTTTCTCCCGGCGAAGCAACTTGCCGAGGGTCTTGGCCGGAATGGCATTGCCCCCAGTTGGCTTGATTGCGCAGCAGTGGCAATGGAGAAATGTCCCCCAGGATGGAGCGCGCCGCCGCGACGACGCCATCGCGCCCCGCATCTGCCGTGCTCAAGATTGTTGAACAGGAACCAGCGATCCAGGTCCGCATGCGCCTTGCGGACAAGGAGCCCGGTGCAGATTTGCAACACTTGTTCCGGATCCGTTCTTTTTTGTGAGCCACCGGCTTGAGATCCCGGACGGATCCTGCTTTCCTGATTGCGTTCGTGAAGGATGACCTTGACGGACAGTCGGCCTCCGACGGTGCGGGAACACCAACCGGAGGCCTGACCCGCACCTTTGATCGAGAAAGGATTGGGCTATGCGGAATATTAGAACCTCCACTCCCCCGTTGGAAGCGTTGTCGGCGCGATTTGAACAGGCGCGCGGCGGCAAGACAGGCGGCATAGCGGCCTGACGGCTTCACCGCGCCGAGAACGGCTTCGCCTGCGGCAGCATCTTTTTCGCCTTGCGGTCGGGTCCGGCCAGCCGGGCCGACCGCCGCGCCGGCGGAACCATGCCGCTTTCATTCAGACCGACAGTTTATTCAACGGAGGGATTCATGACCACTGTCAGCAACCATATCACTTCACGCTTATCAGCCGTCGACAGCGCTGCCAGCAGCCAATATTCCGTGCGCATTGAGCCGGGTGTGCTTGGCCAGCACTTTGATGGCCTTGTCGCGGCGGCGGCCGCCACCATTGCCGAGAGCGCGCCGGTGCATGACGAGGTGCTCGGGCGCTTTGTCGGCCTCGCCTCACGTATCCGCTCGATCTCGTTCCATGAGGGCAA
>NZ_JAEQ01000046.1 GCF_000518985.1 Chelativorans sp. J32 | reverse complement strand
GTCGGAACCGACCCGCTCACCTGGAACGGCATCGTCGTGCCGGCGAATGGCACGGTGGAGGTGGTCTATCAGGTCACCGTCGCGGACCCGATCCCGGCCGGTGTGACCGAGATCGGTAACGTCGCCTACAGGACCGGCGATCCGGAGCCCGACTGCGCGGTCAGCCCCATGCCGGCGAACTGCACGGTAACGCCCATCGCAGGTGAGGCGGTGCCCTCGAAGAGCCTGACGGCGGAAAGCGGAAGCGTTCCCAACTATGCCGAGCCCGGCGAGAGGCTCACCTATACGGTGACCCTCACCAATTCCGGCACGGCAGCGGCGGTCTTCGATCTTGCCGACAACATCGACGACAATACCACCTATGTGGCGGGCTCGGCGACAGTCGGCGGCACCCCGCGTGAACCGGTAAACTCCGACCCGCTCACTTGGGACGGCATCGTCGTGCCGGCGGGTGATACGGTGGATGTCGTTTACTCCGTGATGGTCGCCGACCCGATCCCCGACGGCGTCACGACGATCGGCAACATTGCCTATGAAAGCGGCACACCGCAGCCGGATTGCGCCGACGCGCCGGACCAGTGCGTCGAGATACCCACCTTTGTTCCTAAGATCCTGCTTGAGAAGGCGGGCCTGTTCCAGGACGACGGAAACGGCGTGGCCGAGCCGGGCGAAACCATCCGCTACACCTTCAAGGTGAAGAATGATGGCACCGTGCGGCTTGACCAGGTGCAGCCGCAGGATGCCGGCCCGACCTTCAATGGCGTGAGGGGCACGGGAACGCTCTCCAACTTCACCCCGGCCCAGGTCTCGCTCGATCCGGGAGAGACCGCGGAGTTCACTGCCGATTACACGTTGACCCAGGCCGATATCGACAATGGCGCAGGTATCGAGGATGGGGTGGAAAACACCGCAACTGCAGTGGGAACCGCGTTCGCCAACACGGTGTCGAGCCAGCCTGTGGAATCGGAAGAGGCGGTTGCGCTTCTGGCCCTGCCTGTCGCGGTGAGCGACATCACGGTGACGAAGGTTGCGAATCTTCGCTTCATCCGGCGTGGCGAGCAGGCGCCGTTCACCATCCGCGTGACCAACAATGCCGGCTCCCTGGCCTCGGGCCTGACGGTGGTCGACACGATCCCGGCCGGCTTCCG
>NZ_JAEQ01000045.1 GCF_000518985.1 Chelativorans sp. J32 | reverse complement strand
GGCAGCGTCTTGAGTGGCACAATCTTTGCGACAGGTACGGTCACGAATTGGCTCTCGAACCCCTGACGGATGCGCTCGCCCGAATCCTCGATCCGCTCAGCCATCGCTCTCTCCCGAAATCCGCATCGCCAGCGCCCGCGGCATTGTTGCCAGACCCTCAGCCCTGAGCAGGTTGAGGAACCCCTCGTCGCTGAGCAGGTCTTTGAGCGCCTCGACGATGAACAGGAGCCGGGTCTGGGTGAAATCGGACTTCTTGACCAAAAGCCGCTGCTTTTCCGCATCGCGCTGATAGACCTGCATGAGATCATTGGCGGTCATGCGCCTCCCGCTGCCCTTGCGCCCCAGACGGCCCGAAGGGCAGGCCCTTGCGCTGCGCCCGCAAGCGCATGTCGAGGATCCGCCGCGCCGCCGCGAGTTTCTTGCCTCTGAGCTTGCCGGTCTCATAGGCGTCGAGCAGCAGCGTCTGGGCTTCTTCGCTCTCGGCCTTGGAGATCTCCATCGCCAGCGTGATCGGAATCACGCCAGTTTCGACCGCGGCGACCAGACGTTCCTCGCCGCGCTCAAGCAGCGAGGCGATCATGTTGACCCAGGACGCGCCCACGCCGAGCTTTTCGCCGATGGCCGTGTCGCTGAAACCCCTTGCGCGCAAGGCGCCGATCTCGCGCATGATGTCGATCGGACGCGGCGTGCGCCGGGCGATGTTTTCCACCAGGCTCATCACCAGGCATTGGCTCTCGCTGGCCTCGATCACCACGGCCGGGATCTGCTCTGGCCGAGCATCTGGAATGCCTTCAAGTCGGCCTTCGCCGCAGACCAGATCATAGCGCACGCCGCCCGGGCCATCATGGCGCGCCACCGTGATTGGGCGCTTAAGCCCGATCGCCTCGATAATAGTCAAATGGCGCAGTTGGCCCTGTCCATGCGTACGACCACGGCGATGTCGGGCGCGAGCGAACTGTCGAAACGCAGCTTCCAGCGAAGGAGCCCGGTCGGGATCTCGAAACAGCGCGCGATCACCACCGAGACGCTGAATTCGCCATTGACGATCACCCGGTCGGTCTCAGGCTCCTACCAGGTCTCGCTGCCCGTGGCCGCGATACCGGCAACCAGTTCGGTCACAATGCCCGGATGAAGCTGGCGCAATTGCCGGTTGATCTCGATGTGGGCGATAGTCCCGCTCCGGCGTGAATCCGACCAGACTATAGGCCCTGAGCAGACTGCCGAACCTCGAACTGTAAG
>NZ_JAEQ01000044.1 GCF_000518985.1 Chelativorans sp. J32 | reverse complement strand
ACTGCTGTAGCTGTGGTAAGTGCGAGTAGTTTCATCATTTCCTCTTGTGTGCCTGACGGAGCAGGCGCACGTAAGGCTCGGATAATCCTCGCTTTTCAAGTGCTTGTACTTTTGCCCACCCCATTCACGTTCTAATTGCATGTCGAAATCTGTCGTGCAACCCGCACAAATGTGGGGGGCGGCGATATGCGCACGGGGCGCGGCGATCCTGCTCGACTTCTGAACTGATAGCCAACTGAAAGGAAAGCCGATGGAAGCGAACTTCCAGAGGGCACTTGCGCTCGTCCTGAAGCATGAGGGCGGCTTTGCCGACCATCCGTCCGACCCNGGCGGGGCCACGAATAAGGGCATCACACTCAAGACCTTCCAGCAATATGTGAAGCACAACGGCACGGTCGCAGACCTGAAGCGTATCACTGATGCCCAGGTCGCCACAGTCTACAAGCTCCACTACTGGAACAAGGTGAAGGGCGACGATCTGCCGGCCGGCGTTGATTATGCCGTGTTCGATTTCGCTGTGAACAGCGGCCCGAAGAGGGCGGCAGAATACCTGCAATCGCTCTTGCTGGTGAAGGTGGACGGCATCATCGGGCCGCAGACCATCGCAGCCGCAAAGAGGGCTGACGCCGGGCAGCTGAATCAACGCCCTCTGCGACAAGCGCATGACCTTCTTGAAGGGCCTGCCGACATGGGGCGATTTCGGCAAGGGATGGACGCGGCGTGTCTCTGACGTCCGCATCCATGCGCTTGCAATGGCCATGGACGGACACACAGCGCCTCCGCCTCCGCCACCTGAGACTACTGGTGCAGGCGACGTTCAGCCAAAACCTGCACCAATGGGCAGAGGAGGGGCGATCGCCGCCCTGTTCGCAGCGCTCGCTGCTGCTGCCTACGCCGCCTGGGATCACATCACGGCATTTTTCGGAGGGCTGTTCTGATGCTTGGCCCGCTCTCTCGCATCATCCTCCGCTATATCGCCGGCGCATTGGTGATGCTCGGCTTCCTGACGGCCGACATGGGGCACATGCTGGCCGATGATCCGGATCTTGCCGCTCTCCTACAATGGGCGCTCGGCATTGTCGCGGCGGCTCTTGCTGAGGGCGGTTATTGGCTGGCCAAGCGCTGGGGCTGGAGGACGTGATGTTCGGTCTCAGCACTTGGCTGCGGCTCGGCGTCGGCGCGCTTGTGGCCGGCATTCTGATCGGCTCGCATGTGATGGCTTACCGGGCAGGGGCGCAATCCGAGCGCCGGGAAGCTTTGGAACGCTCGATCGATCTTCTCCGTGAAAGGAACGCCACCGATGAGACGATCCGCAATATGGACGATGTCGCTCTTTGCGCCGCTCTTGGCGGC
>NZ_JAEQ01000043.1 GCF_000518985.1 Chelativorans sp. J32 | reverse complement strand
GGCAGCGTCTTGAGTGGCACAATCTTTGCGACAGGTACGGTCACGAATTGGCTCTCGAACCCCTGACGGATGCGCTCGCCCGAATCCTCGATCCGTTCAGCCATCGCTCTCTCCTGAAATCCGCATCGCCAGCGCCCGCGGCATTGTTGCCAGACCCTCGGCCCGAAGCAGGTTGAGGAAGCTCTCGTCGGTGAGCAGGTCTTTGAGCGCCTCAACAATGAACAACAGCCGCGTCTGGGTGAAATCGGACTTCTTGACCAGGAGCCGCTGCTTTTCCGCCTCGCGCTGGTAGACCTGCATCAGATCGTTGGCGGTCATCCGCCTCCCGCTGCCCTTGCGCCCCAGCCGGCCCGAGGGCAGGCCCTTGCGTTGCGCCCGCAAGCGCATGTCGAGAATGCGCCGCGCAGCCGCCAGCTTCTTGCCTCTGAGCTTGCCGGTCTCATACGCGTCGAGCAGCAGGGTCTGGGCCTCTTCGCTCTCGGCCTTGGAGATCTCCATTGCCAGCGTGATCGGGATAACGCCGGTTTCGACCGCTGCGACCAACCGTTCCTCGCCGCGCTCAAGCAGCGAAGCGATCATGTTGACCCAGGAGGCGCCGACGCCGAGCTTTTCGCCGATGGCCGTGTCGCTGAAACCCCTTGCGCGCAAGGCGCCGATTTCGCGCATGATGTCGATCGGACGCGGCGTGCGCCGAGCAATGTTTTCCACCAGGCTCATCACCAGGCATTGGCTCTCGCTAGCCTCGATCACCACAGCCGGGATTTCGCTCTGGCCAAGCATCTGGAAGGCCTCAAGCCGGCCTTCGCCGCAGACCAGATCATAGCGCACGCCGCCCGGGCCATCATGGCGCGCCACCGTGATTGGGCGCTTAAGCCCGATCGCCTCGATATTGTTGACGATCTCGCGGTGCTGGCGCTTGTTGCGCGCCCGCGAATTAAGAACCGTAATCCGCGAGATCGGGATCATTTCCACCTGTGTCGAACGCACGGCAGGCATCAGGCAGCCTCCGGTAAGGGGATGGGAGCGGCGATGGTGTAGAGAAGATCGAGGTCATCGAAGCGGTAGGCGTCGAAGACAAGCGCATTGTCTTCGCTCAGCCGAACCTTCTCGGAAAGTGTCTCGATGCGCGGGAAAAGATAATAGTCGAATGGCGCGCGGTTGGCACGATCCATGCGCACGACCACGGTGATGTCAGGCGCAAGCGAAGCATCGAAACGCAGCTTCCAGCGCAACAGCCCGATCGGGGTCTCGAAACAGCGCGCGATCACGACCGAGACGCTGAATTCGCCATTGACGATCACCCGGTCGCTCTCGTCCTCCTGCCAGGTCTCGCTGCCCTTGGCCCTAAGCCCCGCAATCAGCTCGGTCACAATGCCGGGATGAAGCTGGCGCAGCTGCCGGTTGATCTCGATGTGGGCGATAGTCCCGCTCCGGCGTGAATCCGACCAGACTATAGGCCCTGAGCAGACTGCCGAACCTCGAACTGTAAG
>NZ_JAEQ01000005.1 GCF_000518985.1 Chelativorans sp. J32 | reverse complement strand
GGAATCGACCGTCATGGACGAAACCTACAAGATCGCGATCACCCGGCTCGGCGACCGCATCCGCGTCGGCGGCATGGCGGAGATTTCCGGCTACACCAACGATCTGGGCCTGGCGCGGCGGCGCACGCTGGAGCATTCCGTCATGGATCTCTTTCCCGGCGGNGATGCCGCAAAGGCCTCCTTCTGGTCGGGGCTGAGACCGATGACGCCGGACGGGACGCCGGTCATCGGCCCGACGAAAATCGAAGGCCTCTTCCTCAACACCGGCCATGGCACGCTCGGATGGACGATGAGCGCCGGCTCGGCGCGCCTCATCAGCGATCTCGTCAGCGGCCGCAAACCCGACATCGATGCGACGGATCTCGCCATCGCAAGATATGTTTGAAGGGAGAAGCCGCATGATTCGGTTATTTTCGAAGGAGGGCGCTGACGGCGTGTTGTCCACATGACCATTCAGTTGCCAGACATTCCGGCCCGCGCCGATGTGCTCGCTGCCCGTCCTACGCTTTGGACGAACCCCGCCTATCGTCCGGGCGCAGTCGAGGATCCCGCGCTGCCGGTGCGTGCGGCTCAAGTTCTCGAGGCGCAGCAGAATTGGGAAAGGTTCGCCCCGCTCCTCGAAATTTGCTTTCCCGAGTTGAAGGCCAGCGGCGGCCGGATCCGCTCCGAACTGATCGAATTGCAAGGCCTGTCCGCAGCTCTCGGTTATGGCGGAGAAGAGTTCGGCCGTCAGTTCATCAAGGCTGACGGGGACCTCCCGGTCGCAGGATCGATCAAGGCACGTGGCGGTGTGTATGAGGTCTTCGTCTTCGCCGAGCAATTGGCAAGAAAGGAAGGTCTTCTCAAGCAAGGCGATGACATAAGACGTTTGGCGGAAGATGATGCACGTGCCCTGTTCTCGCGTCACACGATCGCGGTGGGAAGCACCGGCAATCTTGGCTTAAGCGTCGGCGTGGCAGCCCGCGCCCTGGGCTTTAAGGCGACGGTGCATATGTCATCGGATGCGAAGACCTGGAAGGTCGACCGCCTGACGCGGCTGGGAGTAGACGTCGTCAAGCACCAGGCCGATTACACGACCGCCGTCGAGAATGCGCGGCTTGCCGCCGAGCAGGACCCGTCGATCTATTTCGTCGACGACGAACAATCGCAGCACCTGTTTTTCGGCTATAGCGCCGCCGCCCTGGAACTAAAGGAACAGCTGCGCGCTCGCGGGGTCCAGGTCGATGCAGAGCACCCCCTGTTCCTCTATCTGCCCTGCGGAATAGGTGGCGCTCCGGGCGGCGTCACTTTTGGCGCCAAGACCGTGTTCGGCGACAATGTTCATTGCTTCTTTGTCGAACCTGTCCAATCCCCTTGTGCGCTCGTGCATATGATGAGCGGTTCGGAAGAACTGGTTTCCGTGTACGATGTCGGTCTTACCAACAAGACGGAGGCCGACGGCATGGCTGTCGCGCGCATGTCCGCCTTCGTGGCAACCGTTATGCGCAACATGCTCGCTGGCGTTTTCACCGTTTCGGACGAGGATCTGTTCCGCTGGCTGCAACTTGCCCACTCCATCCTGGGCCTGCGGCTCGAGCCCTCCGCGACCGCCGCATTCGCCGGACCCGGCTTTATCGTCAGCCATGCCGAGGGCAGGGCGTTTTGCAAAGAAATGGGCCTGGGGGAGAATCTCGCCAACGCGACGCACATTCTCTGGACGACGGGTGGCTCCTTTGTTCCGGACGACCAGTTTGCCGCCTTTCTTAATAAGGCGGGCTCATAAATACGGGCGCTTCGCTGGCCAGGCACGCTTCTGGCGCCGAGTGCGTCTTAGCCGATTTGGTCGCCGCGTGGCCGGATACGCGTGAAATGGCCCATCTTGCGACCCGGTCTCGCTTCCGCCTTTCCGTAGAGCTGAAGCATGAGATCGGCCTCGGCGAGTAAAGCGGGCGCGCGATCCTGGTCGGAGCCGATGAGGTTTTCCATCGTGCAATCGGAATGGCGTGCCGTGCTGCCCAGCGGGAGTCCGGCAATGGCTCGGATATGCTGCTCGAACTGGGAAATCGCGCAGGCGGCCTCCGTCCAGTGGCCCGAATTATGCACGCGCGGAGCGATCTCGTTGACGAGCAAGGAGCCGTCCGGGAGTACGAAGAATTCGACCCCGATCACGCCGATATAGTCCAGCGCTGAAAGGATGGCGTAAGCCGCCTCCCTAGCCGCATCAGCCGTTTCGTCCGTGATCGCGGCAGGAACGGTTGATTGAAAGAGAATGCCGTTCCGGTGGATGTTTTCTGCGGGGTCGTATGCGGCCAGCGTCCCATCGAGCCCCCGCGCGGCGATGATGGAAATTTCCCGCTCGAAGGCGACAAGTCCCTCGAGAATGAGAGGCACAGCCCCCATGGCGGCCACCACACCCCCGGCATCCCCCGGGCGGGCCTGTCGGAACACGCGCTGTCCCTTGCCGTCGTAGCCCAGGCGCCTTGTCTTGAGCACGCCGTTGCCGCCGAACCGCACGAGCCCCTGCGCCAAGTCGCCTTCGTTATCGACGGACACAAAGGGAGCGGTTGGGATACCGATCGTGTTGAGGAAGATCTTCTCGGACAAGCGATCCTGTGCGGCCTCCAGCGCTTCGGCGGAAGGATGGAGCGGAACGCGGTCGGCGAGGGATCGCGCGGCCATCACGGGCACATTCTCGAATTCGTAAGTGACCACGTCACTGAGCTTTGCGAGTTGTTCCAAAGCCCTGCCGTCGTCGTAGGACGCAACGATGTGATGGCCGACGACCTCTGCCGCAGGACAGGCCTTATCAGGCTCCAGCACCACCGTGTGGTATCCGAGGCGCGCAGCGGCCATTGCGAGCATCCGCCCGAGCTGGCCGCCGCCGACAATACCGATCGTGGCGCCTGGCGCGAGCGGCTGGTTCATGCGTTGTCCTTCGGGTGCTCGGCAACTTCGGCGGTCTGGCGCGCACGCCAGGCTTCGAGCCGCCCGGCGAGCGCATCATCGGAAAGCGCCAGGACTGCGGCCGCCAGAAGCGCCGCGTTTACCGCGCCAGACCGGCCGATGGCCAAAGTACCTACCGGAATTCCCGCAGGCATCTGGACGATGGAAAGAAGCGAATCCTGGCCCGATAACGCCTTCGATTCCACCGGCACGCCGAAAACAGGCAATGGTGTCAGCGCCGCCGTCATGCCCGGCAGGTGCGCGGCGCCGCCGGCACCGGCGATGATGGCCTTAAAGCCAGCGGCCTTGGCGCCCTTAGCGAATTCGTAGAGGCGCTCGGGTGTGCGGTGCGCGGAAACGATCCGCACGTCCTTGGAGATCTCGAGCGCGTCGAGCGTGTCCGCTGCATGCCGCATCGTTTCCCAGTCCGATTGGCTTCCCATGATGATTGCGACATCAGTCTGCTGCCGATCCATGCAGAATTCCCTTGATTTGAAGTCAGCTCTCTAGCCCCCAGTGCGGCGCCGGGAAAGCGGAACTTCATGCGATGATGTCTGGAATGATCTTGTCTTCGAGCTGTTGAATGCGATCTCTCAGCGCGAGCTTCTTCTTCTTCATGCGCTGGATCTGCAGGGGATCGCAGCCGGAGGCGATCATCGCGTTAATCGCCGCATCGAAATCGGCGTGGTCCTGCTTCAGACGGGCGAATTCAAGGCGAATCTCAGCCTGTTCCTGTTCCGACATTCTCACGATCTGTTTTGACTCCGGCAGGGATACGGCGCAGAGCGCCGGTGCCGTCCCAAACCGGAACAGGCACCCCCTCTCTCTATCACATTTCAGGGAGTGGATAAATGCTACCCTTTAACATTCGACATCCGGCGCCATTGGTGGCAGACTGTCATCGTACCGTCATGGAACAAGGGCGGGAGCATTCCGGGCGGTTCACCAGGAACCAAGGAAGGAGGCACCCATGTCGCTTGAAACCCATCTTGCCGAGCTTCAGCGTAAGCATGTCGACCTGCAGCGTGAAATCGACGATGCGATGACGCATCCCTCCGTCGATCCGCTGGAGATCGCGAAGCTGAAGAGACGCAAGCTGGCCATAAAAGACGAGATGGAAAGACTCAGGGACCTTCAGACCAGGCACTGATTTGCTGAGCCGATATCAAGGTTCGGGATAACTTCTCTTCCTGGCGTTTGACCAACGCGCCAGGAAGCTCGAAGAATCTCTCCAGGATCAACCCGTAGGACTCGCGCCTTACGCGGCAGTTTCCACTTTTTCGTTTTCTGCCTCTTCCGCTTGCTCCTCGCCGGCATCGGCTCTGGGATCGAGCATCACGCTTTGAGGTGTGGCAGCGGGCTGGGCAGCCGGGATCGTCTGGAAGGTTTCCTTCTCCTGCACGGGCACCGGCGCACGCCGCGAAATCCGAACGAGCGCGTAAATCGTGATGCCCAGATGGGCACCCGCGGTGGCGAGGAAGAGGCTTTCCGGACGCAGCCACTGCATGAACAGCCCGGCGAAGATTGGCCCGGCCATGGTGCCGATTCCGTAGAGAAGCAGCAAACCGCTCGAGACTTTCACGAAATCGTTCGCCGAGGCATGGTCGTTCGCATGCGCGACGGAAATCGGATAAAGAACATAGGCAAGCAAGCCGTAGAGACCCGTCATCGTGATGATGACGCCGCCGATGCGCGGAGCGGTCACGAAAATTGCAAGGCCAATTAGAGCCGCACCGAGCGAGCAGCCCGCAAGTACAAACCGGCGGTCCGTATGGTCCGAGATTCGGCCGATCGGCACCTGTGCAACTGCGCCGGCAACCACTGCGACGCTCATCATGACGGCTATCTGGAAGGTGGAGATGCCGACCTCGGCCCCGTAGACAGCTCCCAATGTTCCCCAAGCGCCATTGGAGATGCCGACGAGCAGGCATCCGAAGACGGCCACCGGCGAGTTGGCATAGAGATTTCGGAAGTCGATCTTCACATCTGCCAAGGGCGCCGGCGTCACGGCGGTGGAAATCGCAGTCGGCAGCAGCGCCAGGCAGAAGAGAATACCGGTGAGCATAAAGAGGATCGGGGTCGTCACGTCCCCGAGCGTCACCACCATCTGCCCCGCCATGATGGAGGCGTAGGTGACCATCATGTAGAGGCCGAAGATCCTTCCGCGGGTTTCATTGGTCGAGCGTTCGTTCAGCCAGCTCTCGATCACCATGAACGCGCCGGCCATCGTGAAGCCGGTGAAGGCGCGCAGGATGAACCAGACGATCTCGTTGATCCAGATGCCGTTGACGAGCGATACGATCGCCCCGGTCGCGGCAAAAGCACCGAAGGCGCGTACATGTCCGACGCGGCGGACGAGCCGGGGCCCAAGATAGCATCCGGCAATGAACCCGCCGGCCCAGCAGGTGCCGAGAAAGCCCAGCGCAGTGGTGGAAAAACCTTCGTACTGGCCGCGCAGTGGAATGAGAAGGCCGAAGAGCCCGGAGCCGCTCAAGAGAAATGCGGTTCCCAAGAGCAGGGCAACAATCGATCCGACGGAGGAAAGCATATGTGAGTGCCTTTCTCAGGCCGGCTGCCGCCATGCGGCCCCGGATGAATGAACAGCCGGTCAGCTGCGGCGGAAAAGCGCTTCGGCCGCGGCTTTCGTGGAATCCTTCGAGCTCAGCTCCTGTTCCAACCGCGCGATCTCGTCGCGGAGCAGGCCGATCGTCCGCTTTAGCTCCTCAACTGAAAAGGTCGAAAGATCTTGGCCGATTGTGTATTGGGGTGGCCGTGCCACCGCATCCTCGTCCATAATCCCCATCCGCAATTCTTTGCCGCAAGCGCAAGACGACAATACATAACCGGCTGGGAGCGAGGCAATGCATTCCTGCCGGCGCAGTGAGGAAGATTGCAGAAAGAAGGCTTTGCTATGACGTCGAACGACATCCCTGAAAAGATGATGGCGGTTGCCATCATCGAGCATGGCGGCCCGATGGTGCTGAAACCCGAAGAGCGGCCAGTGCCCAAGCCCGGCAATGGCGAGATCCTGATCCAGGTCAAGGCTGCTGGCGTGAACCGGCCAGATGTGGCGCAACGAAAAGGGACATATCCTCCTCCACCGGGCGCTTCCGATCTGCCCGGCCTGGAAGTCTCCGGTATCGTTGCGGCTATTGGCGAAGGCGTGGAACGCTGGCGCATCGGCGATGAAGTTACCGCGCTAACGCCGGGCGGCGGCTATGCGGAATACTGCCTTGTCCATGGAACCAACGCGCTGCCCATCCCGCATGGGTTCACCTTCACCGAGGCGGCTGCCCTCCCTGAGACGTTCTTTACCGTCTGGCACAATGTTTTTGAGCGGGGTGGCCTCCAATCCGGCGAGACGCTTCTGGTCCATGGCGGGTCGTCCGGCATTGGCACGACCGCGATCCAGTTGGCCAGCCAGTTCGGAGCGACGGTGATCGCAACCGCCGGTTCGGCGGAAAAATGCGAGGCCTGCATCAGATTGGGTGCGGCTCGAGCGGTGAACTACCGCGAGGAGGATTTCGTGTTGGCCGTAAAGGAGGCGACCGAAGGTCGCGGCGCGGATGTCATCCTGGACATGGTGGGCGGCGGCTATGTCGATCGCAACTATGCGGCCGCGGCCATGGACGGGCGCATCGTGCAGATCGCGTTCCTGAGCGGATCGAAGACGGAGGTGGATTTCTCCAAGCTCATGGTAAAGCGCCTTACCCATACCGGATCGACACTTCGCCCGCGCAGCGTCGAGTTCAAGGCGCACATAGCGGCTGAACTCGAAGCGAAAGTGTGGCCTCTGCTTGCGGCGCGGAAGATTGCGCCCGTGATGGATACGATCTTTCCCCTGCGCGAAGCTTGGCGGGCGCATGAGCGAATGGAGGAGAGCAGCCATATCGGCAAGATCGTGCTCGATGTTGCCTGAGAGGTGCTTTCGCTGGAAATGGCGCGCGTGGTAAGGCCCGGCTCATGAGCCGATTTGTCATCCTGTTGGGCGGCGATATTCGTCCCACCCCGCAACTTCGCGACCGTTTGGCCGGGGCGCGTGTGATCGCCGCCGATTCGGGAATGCGCCACGCAAAACCGCTTGGTGTGCGGCCGGAGCTCTGGGTGGGCGACTTCGACTCATCCTCGGTCGAGGAGGATGGCGCGGAGTTCTCCGACGTCGCTCGCGAAGTCTATCCCGCCGACAAGAACAAGACCGACGGCGAACTCGCGATAGAAACAGCCCTTGATCTCGGCGCGACCTCGCTGGTGCTTGTCGGCGCGTTCGGGGGCATGCGGCCGGATCACGCATATCTGCATCTCGCCCTGGCGGTGAAGCTTGCGGAAGAGGGCGTGACTACCCTTCTGACAAGCGGGAGCCAGGAAGGGACACCGCTGCTCAACGCGAAGCGCTACACTTTCGGCTATCCGGACGGCACGCTGTTCAGCATTCTCGCCTTTACCGAACTTTCGGGCCTCACGGTGGAGGGCGCCAAGTGGCCGCTCCATTCGGTTGAAGTTCCCTTCGGATCCTCCCTTATCCTTTCGAACGTCGTGCGCGGCGAGCTTGCCGTGGTGCTCGAACGAGGCCGGGCACTTCTCGTCGCCGACTTCTTTGCAAACGGAAACGCGTGAACGTGGCACCTCCTCTTCTCAAGCTTGACGATATTCGGCTTACCTTCGGCGGTACACCGCTGCTTGCTGGTGCATCCCTGATGATCGGACCAGGGGAGCGCGTAGCGCTTGTCGGCCGCAACGGCTCGGGGAAATCGACGCTGCTCAAGATTGCCGCGGGACTTGTGGACCCTCAGGAAGGCGAGGTTTTTCGTCAACCCACAGCCACTCTGCGCTACCTGCCCCAAGCCCCGGATTGGCAGGGTTTCGAGACCGTGCGTGCCTATGTGGAGGCCGGTCTTGGTCCGGCGGATGACATGAACCGCGTTGCGCTGGTGCTCGACAAGCTGGGGCTGACCGGTGAGGAGGCGCCGGCCTCGCTCTCTGGGGGCGAGGCCCGGCGTGCTGCTCTTGCCAAAGTGCTTGCTCCGCAGCCGGACCTGCTGCTGCTCGACGAGCCCACCAACCATCTCGACTTGAACACGATCGAATGGCTGGAAGACGAGCTGCAGCGCTCCGCCTCGGCGGTGGTGGTCATTTCGCACGACCGCCGGTTCCTGGAGAAGGTGAGCCGCGCAACGGTATGGCTCGATCGCGGGGTGACGCGGCGCCTCGAAAAGGGCTTCGCCCATTTCGAGGATTGGCGGGACAAGCTCCTCGAAGAGGAGGAGCGGGAGCAGGAGAAGCTCGGACGCCAGATTGCGCGCGAGGAGCATTGGTTGCGCTATGGCGTGACCGCGCGGCGCAAACGCAATGTGCGCCGGCTTTCCGAGCTTCATGAACTGCGGGCTCGCCATCGCAATTATCGTGGCGCCGAGGGCGTCGCTACGATGCGTGCGAGCGACGCCGCATTGTCCGGGAAGCTCGTGATCGAGGCAGAAAACCTTACAAAAAGCTTCGGCGACCTCACGGTGGTGAAAGATTTCTCGATCCGGATCCTCCGCGGCGACAGGGTGGGCCTTGTTGGTCCAAACGGGGCGGGTAAGACCACCCTGCTTAAATTGCTCACCGGTGCATTGGAGCCGGATGAGGGCAAGGTGCGGCTGGGGGCGAATCTCGATATCGCAACGCTCGATCAGAACCGCGCTGCGCTCGATCCGAACGAAACGCTCGCGCATTTTCTGACCGACGGCCGGGGCGAGACCGTGGTGGTCAATGGTCAGGAACGCCATGTCGTTTCCTATATGAAGGACTTTCTCTTCAAGCCGGAGCAGGCGCGTACGCCCGTGCGCGAGCTTTCCGGCGGAGAGCGGGCGCGGCTGGTGCTGGCGCGGCTTCTTTCGCGTCCTGCGAACCTGCTGGTTCTCGACGAGCCCACCAACGATCTCGATATGGAAACGCTAGATCTGTTGCAGGAACTCGTGGAAGGCTTTCCAGGCACCGTGATCCTCGTAAGCCATGACCGTGATTTTCTTGATCGCACGGTAACGAGCACCATCGCGCCGGCCGGCAATGGTCGCTGGATCGAGTATGCGGGCGGCTATTCCGACATGATGGCGCAGCGGAAGGGAGAGGAACTCGACCGGCGCAAGATACGCGCCGCACAAGAATCCTCGCGCGGCGTGCAAGGGCAAGCCGAGCCCCAAAGGCAAAGTGCAAAGAAGCTCTCCTACAAGCAGAAATTTGCGCTCGAAACCTTGCCCGACCGGATTGAAGCGATCTGCGCAGAGATTGCGCAGCTGGAGGAAAAGCTTGCGGACCCCATGCTCTACTCGCGCGATGCCGCCGCTTTCGCTAAACTCTCGCAAGAACTCGACCGGAAACGCGCGGAGCGCGAGCAAATGGAAGAAGAATGGCTGGAGCTCGAAATGCTGCGCGAGGAAATCGAGGGCGGATAGCCACCGTATGCATACCTCTTATGAGGTATTCTCGCCCAAACCGTTTCCCCGTGTTATGCAGACATTTTGATTCACGCGGGGGCGGCGATGCGCGATTTTTCTTGGCCAGTTCGAACGCTTCTTACCGCGCTCCTAATACTGTTTTCGCTTCCCCGGGGCGCGTTCGCCTCGGTGGATACACAAACGCTCTACCGCGCCACCGTGGTCATCACCGGTAATTTCGAGCACGAAAAATTGAGGGGGTTTGCCGAGTCCCTGGAAGAGGTCCTCGTCAAGGTTTCCGGCGATCCGGATCTCGCCGGTTCTCCAGAGGTGGTCGCTCTGGCTGTCCGTGCTGCGGAGTTTGTGGAAAGCCACGAGCTGGTCGATCGCATGGCCGGTATTCCCGCGCATGACGAGCAGGGCACGCGCGAGAGGCCGCATCTGCTGACCGTCGTTTTCTCGAAGGAAAAGATCGATGGAGCCTTGCGGGAACTAGGACGCTCGCCCTGGCTCGAGCGGCCCACCATCGGCCTCGCCATCGGCGTGGACAACGGCACAAGGCACTTTTTGCTCACACGGGGAAGCGATCTCGGTTCCGACCATAGGCAGACGCTTGTCGATATTGCTGAAGAACTGGGGCTGCGGATCAGCTTTCCCGGCGAGCAGGAGATTGCGGTCGAAACCGCCGTTTTAGGAAACGCAGTCCCAGAGCAGCTTGACGATCTGCGCAGGGCGTTGAATTCCGAGGCGTTACTGGCGGGCTCTCTCGTCTGGAACGAGCGGGCATTTCGCTGGTCTTCGCAATGGCAGCTTGCAACGGGAGACATGCTCGAAAATTGGGAAGCCGAGAGCATCTCCTTCGATTCGGTGTTCAGGAGAACGCTGGAGAGCGCGATGCGCGTGCTTTCCGGAGCTGGGAAGCCGTAGGGGACCTCGGCATCTTCACGCAACGATAACCCTGTATCCGCTATCACGTCGGCTCCGTCGCAGGAGTGAAGCCGATGAGCGAAGAGTTTCTCATTTCTGCAAAACCCGACCTGCAGAAAGCGCGTGCCGATTGGCTTGCCTCGCTTAAGGAAGAGAGACGGCTGGCACGGCTGACCCTCGAGGCGTATGAGCGCGATACGCGGCAGTTCCTGCAGTTCCTGACCGGCCATTGCGGCGGTGCCCCGGGACTTTCGGATATTGCAGAAATGCGCCCGGCCGATCTGCGTGCGTTTCTTGCGGCGCGACGGGCAGACGGAGCTGGCGCACGCACGCTTGGCAGGGGGCTTGCGGGGATACGCTCGCTTCTTCGCTTTCTGGAAAGAAAAGGGCTCGCCAATGCCGCGGGCGCGGGCGCCCTCAGGGCACCCCGGGCGCCCAAGGGCCTGCCCAAGCCCCTTACGGCCGCCGATGCGAGGCGCGTCGCATCAGGGGAGGGGCAGCTTGCGGAAGAGCCTTGGATCGCGGCCCGCAATGCGGCAGTGCTTGCCCTTCTTTATGGATCCGGCCTCCGCATAGGAGAGGCTCTCGGGCTCAAGGGGGCCGACATTCCCGCGATGCGCTCCGGTTCGCTGCGCGTTACCGGCAAAGGAAGCAAGGTCCGGATCGTTCCGGTCTTGCCCGTGGTAGCGGAAGCCGTCGCCGAATATCAGCGTCTCTGCCCCTATCCGCTTGGCAATGACGCTCCGCTCTTTCGCGGCGCGCGCGGCGGCCAGCTGCAGCCGGCGATAATCCAGCGAGAGATGCGCAAGATGCGCTCCGCGCTCAATCTGCCGGACACCGCGACCCCCCACGCTCTACGTCACTCCTTCGCCACGCATCTGCTCGGGCGCGGCGGTGATCTGCGGGCCATCCAGGAGCTTCTTGGGCATGCGAGCCTCTCGACAACGCAGGTCTATACAGCCGTCGATACGTCGAGACTTCTCGAAATCTATGAAAAAGCCCATCCAAGGGCGTGAACAGACAATTTTGCCGTTTTCGCGCTATATCGCTCTGCGGATGAACCAGTTTCACTTCCGATCCAGTCAGTTGAGGTGGCTCGCCGCCGCCATCTTGGCCAGTTTCCTGTCCTTCTTCTTTTGGGGGCTGTTCTTAGCTGGCAAAGCACGGGCGGAGGAAGCGGTCTGTCAGGGCATCGACCTCGTCGCAGAACTCGCCGAGCAGGACCCGGTCTTGCTGCAAAGGATCAAGGCGGAAGCTGCTTCTATACCCAACGGCGATCGCCTTCTCTGGCGTGTTGAGAAAGGCTCGTCGAAGCCCTCCTATCTCTTCGGCACGATGCACGTGACGGATCCGCGCGTAACGGAACTGCCGCGCTCCGCGAAAGATGCATTCACCGCTGCCGAGACCGTGGTGATCGAAACGACGGATATTCTGGACAAGCAGGCCATGATGGCGGCCATGGCGGCAAAGCCGGAGTTGATGATGTTTCCGGGCAAGGAGACCCTTGCGGACCATCTTTCCGCCGAAGAAAGCCAGATCGTCGAGAAGGCGCTTCAAGAGCGTGGGATGTCATTGCAGAGCGTGGCGAAGATGAAGCCATGGATCCTCATCTCCCTCGTTTCGCTGCCTGAATGCGAGATCAAGCGTCAGCAGCAGGGTACGCCGGTTCTCGATGCCAAGCTCGCCATGGAGGCAAAAGCGGCCGGCAAGCAAATCGCCGGGCTCGAAACGGTCGAAGAGCAGCTTTCGGCCATGGCTTCATTGCCTATGGAGCTCCACATCCAAGGCCTTGTGGGCACGCTCGCACTGGGCGACCGCATGGACGACCTGATCGAGACCATGATCTCGCTCTACCTGGCGGGCGAACCAGGCATGTTCCGCCCGGCGCTCAGCGAACTCCTTGAGCTCGAGGGGCGGGAGGAGGCGGATTACGCCGAGTTCGAAAAGCGGATGGTGGAAATGCGCAACCATGTCATGGCCGAACGCGCTGAGCCTTTGCTGGAAAAAGGTGGCGCCTTCATCGCGGTCGGGGCCATGCATATTCCCGGCGAAACCGGTCTGGTGAGCCTGCTGCGGCAAGCGGGATACCGAGTGACCCCTGCCGATTAGCCGCCTCATAGGCACGAAACGGAACCCTCCGCAGCCAAATGGCGTTAACTGCCCAAAGGATAACGGAGATCGGTTCCGATGAGCAATTATGATCGACCCACGAACGCGCCGGAAAATGATCCGCGTGTAACCCCGGCGGGCGCGGCGCCCACCAGCAATCAGACCGTCGTCCGCTCAGGCGGTAGCGGAAGCACCTTCATCGTGGTGGCCGTTTTGGCTGCGATCGTTGTGATCCTGCTCCTGGCCTTCGGCGGCTCCTCCTTCTTCGGCGGCCGCGATACCGCAGTGGCGCCGGGCGATCAGGACACGGTGGTCGTGCCCGGAGGCGGCGACAACAACACGACGGTCAATCCCGCTCCGGGCGGCACCACCGCAACCCCGCCTGCCGATACGACTCCCGCTGCACCGGATACCGGCGGCAGCACTACTGGTGGTAGCACCACAGGCGGCGGCACGGCTCCTGCAGCCCCGCAAGGTGGTACGACCACTCCTGCTCCGAGCACCCCTGCCCCTGCCGGCCAGTAATATCTCGGCTTGGCTGGATACGAGAATGGCCGCGATGCATTCGCGGCCATTCTTCTTTGAAGGATCTCTGCAGGCCGGCAGCGACCTGCGTGCCGGCACACTTTTTTGAAGGGCCGGGCGGGCTAGCTGTGGATCGGCTTGAAGAAGGTTGCGAGTGCGGCTTCCTTGACGGCTTCCGACATGGTCGGGTGTGCATGGCAAGTGCGCGCAAGATCTTCCGACGAGCCGCCGAATTCCATCAGAACGGCCGCTTCGTGGATCATCTCGCCCGCCCCGAAGCCAAGGATATGAACGCCAAGCACGCGGTCGGTCTTCTTGTCCGCGAGCACCTTAACGAAACCGTCCGTATGAAGCATGGAGCGGGCTCGCCCGTTGGCGCTGAAGGGAAACTTCCCAACATTGTATTCGATGCCGGCCTTCTTCAGCTCTTCCTCGGTCTTGCCCACCGACGCAACTTCGGGGCTCGTATAAACCACCCCGGGAATGACGTCGTAATTCACGTGACCCGCCTGGCCGGCGATAATCTCGGCGACGGCGACACCCTCGTCCTCTGCCTTATGAGCAAGCATCGGGCCCGCGATGACGTCTCCGATCGCATAGATGCCCGGAACATTCGTTCGCAGATGACTGTCCGTCTTCACGCGGCCGCGCTCGTCGAGCTCGACGCCTGCTTCCGCGAGGCCCAGCCCGTCGGTATAGGGTTTGCGCCCGGTGGCAACCAGGACGACATCCGCATCGACCGTTTCCGCCGCGCCGCCCTTGGCCGGCTCGAAGGTTACCGAGGCGCCGTCCTTGGTCTTGGAAACGCCGGTCACCTTTGCGCCCAGCTTGAACTCGAAGCCCTGCTTGCCCAGCATGCGCTGGAACTGTTTTGCCACCTCGCCGTCCATGCCGCCGAGGATGGTGTCGAGATACTCGATCACTGTTACCTTCGCGCCAAGCCGCGACCAAACGGAGCCTAGCTCCAGCCCGATAACGCCGCCGCCGACCACGATCAGGCGGTCCGGGACGTTGTCGAGTTCCAACGCGCCGGTGGAAGAGACGATCACCTTCTCGTCGAACTTGACGTCGACGCCCGGAATGCCCGCTACGTCCGAACCGGTGGCGATGACGATGTTTTTCGTCTCGACCGTCTGGTCCTTGCCGTCGTCGCCGGTTACGACGACCTTACCGTCGCCGGCGATCCGGCCTGTGCCGCGGAAGACGTCAATCTTGTTCTTCTTGAACAGGAAATCGAGGCCTTTGACGTTCTGTTCGACCGTCTTGTCCTTGTGAACCAGCATCTTCTTCAGGTCGAATTTCGGCGTGCCCACCTCGATGCCGAGATCGGCGAAGGAATGCTGCGCCTCGGCCAGCATCTCCGTTGCGTGCAGCAACGCCTTGGACGGGATGCAGCCTACATTGACGCAGGTTCCACCATGGTTCGGCCGCTTCTCCACCACGGCCGTCTTCAGGCCGAGCTGTGCGGCCTTGATGGCGCAGACATAGCCGCCGGGGCCGGTTCCGATCACGACGACGTCATAGGTGTCGGGCATGAAAATCCCTCACTTGCTTTAGGAGAAATCGGCGAGGCTTAGAGATCGAGCACCAGGCGTTCCGGGTCCTCCAGAACCTCTTTGACACGGACCAGGAAGGTGACGGCTTCCTTGCCGTCGACGATGCGATGATCGTAGGAGAGCGCCAGATACATCATCGGGCGGATGACGATCTGTCCGCCGACGACCATGGGGCGCTCCTGGATCTTGTGCATGCCGAGGATGCCGGATTGTGGCGCATTGAGGATCGGCGTCGACATCAGCGAGCCGTAGACGCCGCCATTGGAAATGGTGAAGGTGCCGCCCTGCATGTCGGCCATGGAGAGCTTGCCGTCACGAGCCTCCATACCAAGCCGGCCGATCTCCTTCTCGATCTCGGCGATGTTCATGCGGTCGGCATCGCGCACGACCGGCACCACCAGGCCCCGGTCCGTACCCACGGCGACGCCGATGTGGCAGTAGTTTTTGTAGATGATATCCGCGCCGTCGATCTCGGCATTGACGGCCGGGATCTCCTTGAGCGCGTAGCAAACGGCCTTTGTGAAGAAGCCCATGAAGCCGAGCTTCACGCCGTGCTTCTTCTCGAAGAGATCCTTGTACTTCTTGCGCAGGTCCATGACCGCCGACATGTCCACCTCGTTGAAGGTGGTAAGCATTGCGGCGGTGTTCTGCGCGTCCTTCAGGCGCCGGGCGATGGTCTGGCGCAGACGCGTCATCTTCACGCGTTCCTCGCGCACCTCGTCCTCCGGCGTGGAAGGCGCGCGGGCGATCTTGGGCATTTCCGTCGGCTGGCTGGGAGCGCCGCGGCTGCCGCGCTCGATGGCGGCGAGCACATCGCCCTTGAGGACCTGGCCGTCCTTGCCGGAGCCCGCCACCTCGTCGACGGACATCCTGTTCTCCGCCAGGAGCTTGGCAGCGGAAGGTGCCGGCGGACGATCGCGCTGCTCAATCGGCGGCTCGCCGCCGACCTTGGCCGTCTTCTCGATTGCCTCCGCGGTGCTGGAGGCGCCGGAATTGCCGGCTGCCTGAGAGACCGCGTCCTTCTTTTCCCCTTGCGCGGGGGGCTGCTTGGCCGCGCCGCCGCCTTCTCCGATGGAGCCGAGCAATGCGCCGACCTCGACGGTCTCGCCTTCCTTGACGGCAATCTCCTGCAGCGTGCCCGCGGATGGTGCGGGCACTTCCACCGTCACCTTGTCGGTCTCGAGTTCGACGAGCGGCTCATCGACGGCGATCGGATCGCCGACCTTTTTGAACCAGCGGCCGATGGTGGCCTCGGTGACGGATTCGCCCAGGGTGGGGACGCGGATTTCGGTAGCCATTGTTCTCAATTTCCGTTGGTTCGTTCGCTCGTGCTTCAGCCGCCCAATGCGTCTTCGAGGAAGGCCGCGAGCTGCTCCAGATGCTTCGACATGAGACCGGTCGCGGGCGAAGCGGCAGCTGGCCGGCCGGCGTAGCGCACGCGCTTGTGCTTGGCCTCGATGTGCTGCAGGACCCACTCCAGATAGGGATCGATGAAGGACCAGGCGCCCATATTCTTGGGCTCTTCCTGGCACCACACCATCTCCGCATTGCGGAAGCGCGACAGCTCGGTAAGCAGGGCCTTCGCCGGGAACGGGTAGAGCTGCTCGACGCGCAGCAGGTAGATGTCGTTGATGCCCCGCTTCTCACGCTCTTCATAAAGGTCGTAATAGACCTTGCCGGAGCACATGACGACGCGACGGATCTTCGAATCTTTGACGAGCTTGATCGGCTGGTTCGAAAGATACTGCGCATCGTCCCACAGCAGCCGGTGGAACGTGCTCTCTCCCGACATCTCGGCGAGCGTGGAAACCGCCCGCTTGTGGCGGAGCAGCGACTTCGGCGTCATCAGGATCAGCGGTTTGCGGAAATCGCGCTTCAGCTGACGGCGCAGGATGTGGAAGTAGTTGGCGGGCGTGGTGACGTTCGCCACCTGCATGTTGTCTTCCGCACAGAGCTGCAGGAAGCGCTCCAGGCGCGCCGACGAGTGCTCCGGTCCCTGGCCCTCATAGCCATGCGGCAGAAGGCAGACCAGGCCCGACATGCGCAGCCACTTGCGCTCGCCCGAGGAGATGAACTGGTCGAAGACCACCTGGGCGCCATTGGCGAAGTCGCCGAACTGAGCCTCCCAAAGGGTCAGTGCTCGGGGCTCGGCCAGCGAATATCCGTATTCGAAGCCGAGCACGGCCTCTTCTGAAAGCATCGAATTGATGACTTCATAGAAGGCTTGCTGCGGGCCCAGATGGTTGAGCGGGATATAACGGTTCTCGTCGCGCTGGTCGTAGAGCACCGAGTGACGCTGCGAGAAAGTGCCGCGTTCCGAATCCTGGCCTGAAAGGCGCACCGGATTGCCTTCGAGCAGGATGGAACCGAAGGCGAGCGCCTCGGCAGTGGCCCAATCGAGGCCCTCGCCGGTCTCGATCATCTGCTTGCGGTTGTCGAGGAAGCGACGGATCGTGCGGTGGACCTCGAAATCGGCGGGCACTTCCGTCAGCTTCTTGCCGATTTCCTTGAGGGTCTTCACCGGCACGGCAGTCTTGCCGCGGCGCTGTTCGTCCTCATCGTCCGCCTTCTTCAGGCCAGACCACGCGCCATCCAGCCAGTCGGCCTTGTTGGGCTTGTAGGCCTGACCGGCCTCGAATTCAGCCTCAAGCGTGGCCCGCCACTCGGCTTTCATCTGGTCGACGTCGTCCTTGGTGACGAGACCCTCTTCGATCAGCTTCTTCGAATAGATCTCGACGGTCGTCGGATGCGACCGGATGGTCTGGTACATGATCGGCTGCGTGAATGCCGGCTCGTCGCCCTCGTTATGACCGAAGCGGCGATAGCAGAACATGTCGATGACGACCGGCTTGTGAAAAGCCATGCGAAATTCGGTCGCGACCTTGGCCGCATAGACGACGGCTTCCGGGTCATCGCCGTTCACGTGGAAAATCGGCGCCTCGATCATCTTCGCCACATCTGAAGGATAGGGCGAGGAGCGCGAGAAACGCGGATTGGTCGTGAAGCCGATCTGGTTGTTGATGATGAAGTGCACGGTTCCCGCCACGCGGTGACCGCGCAGGCCGGAAAGCCCGAGGCACTCCGCCACCACGCCCTGCCCGGCGAAAGCCGCGTCGCCGTGGAGCAGAAGCGGCATCACACGCACGCGCTCCGACAGCGGGACGATCTCGTCCCGCGTGCGGCCGAAAAGCTGGTCCTGCTTGGCGCGTGCCTTGCCCATCACGACGGGGTCGACGATTTCCAGATGCGACGGGTTCGCTGTCAAGGACAGGTGCACCTTGTTGCCGTCGAACTCCCGGTCGGAAGAGGCGCCGAGGTGATACTTGACGTCGCCCGAACCCTCCACTTCGTCCGGCGCGAAGGATCCGCCCTTGAACTCGTGGAATATGGCGCGATGCGGCTTGCCCATGACCTGGGAAAGCACATTGAGGCGCCCGCGATGGGCCATGCCGAGCACGATTTCCTTCAGGCCCAGTTGTCCGCCGCGCTTGATGATCTGTTCCAGCGCAGGGATAAGCGATTCGCCACCGTCGAGCCCGAACCGCTTGGTGCCCTTGTACTTGACGTCCAGAAACTGCTCAAAACCTTCCGCCTCGATCAGCTTTTGCAGGATCGCCTTCTTGCCATTGGCGGTGAAGGCGACACCCTTGTCCGGCCCCTCGATGCGCTCCTGGATCCACGCCTTCTCCTCGGGATTGGAGATGTGCATGAACTCCACGCCGAGCGTGGAGCAATAGGTGCGCTTCAGGATCGCCAGCATCTCGCGGATGGTGGCGGTTTCCAGACCCAGGACATTGTCTATGAAAATCGGCCGGTCGAAATCGGCTTCCGTGAAGCCGTAGGCTTCAGGGGAGAGCTCGTTGTAATCGTCGATCGGCTTTGCAAGGCCGAGCGGATCGAGATCGGCATGAAGGTGACCGCGCATGCGATAGGCGCGGATCATCATGATCGCGTGCACGGAATCACGTGTCGCCTGATAGATCTCGGCTTCGGAAAGGGAGACGCCGCCTTCGGCCGCCTTCTTCTTGAGCTTGAGATTGATGTCGCCTTCGAGCGCCGCCCAATTGCCATCGAGCGCGGAAACGAGTTCGCCATTGGCGACGAGCGGCCATCCCTTCTTCTTCCAGGAGGCGCCTTCGGCGCTCTTCTTCACATCGGCAGCATTGTCCTTGAGCTGGCTGAAGAAGGCACGCCAATCCGTGCTGACGGAATTGGGATCGCTCTCATAGGATGCGTAGAGATCCTCGATATAGGCGGCATTGCCGCCATAGAGGAACGAGGTGATGGAAAAATCTTCGTTGGCCTGGTTTTGCCGCGCCATATCATGCCGAAGCTTTTGGCTTCGTCTCCTTTTTACGCGAATGGGAAGTAGCGAATAGCGAGTAGGGGTGTTCTCGCGCTCCCTGGATCTTTCTCTATTCGCTACTCCCTATTCGCTAATCCTTGATTGCCTCGACCAGAGTTTTCCCAAGACGCGCCGGAGAGGGCGATACCTTGATGCCCGCCCGCTCCATCGCCTCGATCTTGTCCTCTGCTCCGCCTTTGCCGCCGGAGATCACTGCGCCTGCATGGCCCATGGTGCGCCCTGCGGGTGCCGTGCGGCCGGCGATGAAGCCCGCCATCGGCTTCTTCCGCCCGCGCTTCGCCTCGTCCAGAAGGAACTGCGCCGCATCCTCTTCTGCGGAGCCGCCGATTTCGCCGATCATGATGATGGATTTGGTTTCGTCATCAGCAAGGAACATTTCGAGGATGTCGATGAATTCCGTACCTTTCACGGGATCGCCACCAATGCCCACTGCAGTCGTCTGGCCGAGGCCTTCATTGGTGGTCTGGAACACCGCCTCATAGGTAAGCGTGCCGGAGCGCGAAACAACACCCACGGAACCCTTCTTGAAGATGTTGCCCGGCATGATGCCGATCTTGCATTCTTCCGGTGTCAGCACGCCGGGGCAGTTCGGGCCGATCAGGCGCGACTTGGACTTTTCCAGCTTGGCCTTCACATGGACCATGTCCATCACCGGAATGCCTTC
This sequence comes from Chelativorans sp. J32, assembly GCF_000518985.1. Lineage (GTDB taxonomy): Bacteria > Pseudomonadota > Alphaproteobacteria > Rhizobiales > Rhizobiaceae > Chelativorans. The sequence continues at coordinate 212,957 of NZ_JAEQ01000005.1, read as the reverse complement.
CGTGATGCAGACGATGAGCGGGATTTCCGCTTCGATCGCCTCGATGATCGCTGCCGCGGCCCCTGCCGGAGGCACGTAGATGACCGTAGCGTCGGCGCCCGTCTTCTCCTTGCCCTCGGCCACGGTGGCGAAAATCGGCAGTTCGGCAGCGCTGTCGAGCCCGCTGCGCCACATCTCGCCACCCTTCTTGGGATGGATGCCGCCGACCATCTTCGTGCCGTAATAGGCGAGCGCCTGCTCGGTATGGAACGTGCCGGTCTTGCCCGTCAGCCCCTGGACGAGGACCTTGGTATTCTTGTCGACGAGAATGGACATTCTATCTCCTACAGCCGCTTCAGCCCGGTGAGGGATTCACCCTCCGGCATTGCATCCAATGTCGCGGGCGGTCCCGGGTCTCTTCCCAGGCCGCCCATATCTTCTACTTCACCGCCGCCACGATCTTCTTGGCGGCATCATCCAGATCGTCTGCCGGGATCACATTGAGGCCGCTATCGGCGATGATCTTCTTGCCGAGTTCGACATTGGTGCCCTCAAGCCGAACGACCAGGGGCACCTTGAGGCCGACTTCCTTCACGGCCGCGATCACGCCTTCCGCGATCACGTCGCAGCGCATGATGCCGCCGAAGATGTTGACCAGGATGCCCTTCACATTGGGGTCGGCGGTGATGATCTTGAAGGCCGCCGTCACCTTCTCCTTGGAGGCGCCGCCGCCCACATCGAGGAAGTTGGCGGGCTCCGCGCCGTAAAGCTTGATGATGTCCATCGTCGCCATGGCGAGGCCCGCGCCGTTCACCATGCAGCCGATATTGCCGTCGAGCGCGACATAGGCGAGGTCGTATTTGGAAGCCTCGATTTCCTTCTCGTTCTCTTCCGAGGTATCGCGCAGCGCGACCACGTCTTCGTGGCGGAAGAGCGCGTTGTTGTCGAAGGAAACCTTCGCATCCAGGACGCGCAGGTGCCCGTTCTCCATCACGATGAGAGGATTGACCTCAAGGAGGCTCATGTCCTTCTCGGTGAACGCCCTGTAAAGCGTCGGGAAGAGCGTCTCGCCGTCCTTCGCCGCCGCGCCTTCGAGCTTCAGCGCCTCGCTCAGCTTTGCCACGTCATCCGCCGTCACGCCCTTTTCCGGGTCGATGGGCAGCGTCAGGATCTTCTCCGGCGTCTCCTCGGCCACAGCTTCGATATCCATGCCGCCTTCGGTGGAGACGACAAAGGCAGGGCGGCCAACGGTGCGATCGATCAGGATTGACAGATAGAGCTCGCGGGCGATATCGGCTCCGTCCTCGATATAGAGGCGGTTCACCTGCTTGCCCTCAGGGCCGGTCTGCTTCGTGACGAGAGTGTTGCCGAGCATCTCACGGGCGTTCGCCACCACATCCTCGACGGATTTGGCGAGCCGCACGCCGCCCTTGGCATCGGGCGAAAGCTCCTTGAACTTGCCCTTGCCGCGTCCGCCGGCGTGGATCTGGCTCTTCACCACATAGAGCGGCCCAGGCAGGTTCTTGGCCGCAGCTTCCGCTTCTTCGGGCGTGAAAACAGCCACGCCCTGGGCGACCGGTGCGCCATATCCCTTCAGGAGTTCCTTGGCCTGATATTCATGGATGTTCATGGAGGGGAACTCCCTAGTTCTTCAGATTCGGGGCGATCTCGCCGCATGCCTTGCACAGGGCTTCGACCGCGGCGACCGAGCTCTCGAACATCTTCTGCTCGGCCTTGTTGAGGTCGATTTCGATGATGCGCTCGACGCCGCCAGCGCCGATCACAACCGGCACACCCACATAGAGATCCTTGATGCCATACTGGCCAGACACGTGCGCTGCACAGGGCAGAACGCGCTTCTTGTCCTTCAGATAAGCCTCGGCCATCGCAATGGCGGCGGAAGCCGGTGCATAATAGGCGGAACCGGTCTTGAGGAGACCGACGATCTCGGCGCCCCCGTCGCGCGTGCGCTGCACGATCTGGTCGATCTTCTCCTGGGTCGTCCAGCCCATCTTCACGAGGTCCGGGATCGGAATGCCGGCGACCGTGGAATAGCGCGTGAGCGGGACCATGGTGTCTCCGTGGCCGCCCAGCACGAAACCCGTCACGTCCTCGACCGACACCTTGAATTCTTCGGCCAGGAAGTAGCGGAAACGGGCTGAGTCGAGCACGCCGGCCATGCCGACCACGTGGCTCTTCGGCAGGCCCGAGAATTTCTGCAGCGCCCACACCATCGCATCAAGGGGATTGGTGATGCAGATGACGAAGGCGTTCGGTGCGTATTTCCTGATGCCGGCGCCGACCTGCTCCATGACCTTGAGGTTGATGCCAAGCAGATCGTCGCGGCTCATGCCGGGCTTGCGCGGCACGCCTGCCGTCACGATGCACACATCCGCTCCTTCGATGGCTGCATAGTCGTTCGCGCCGAGATATTTGGCGTCGAAGCCCTCGACCGGCGACGACTCGGCGATATCCAAGCCCTTGCCCTGCGGGATACCTTCAGCGATGTCGAACAGGACGACATCGCCCAGTTCTTTCAGACCGACGAGATGGGCGAGCGTGCCGCCGATCATGCCCGAGCCGATGAGAGCGATTTTGTGGCGAGCCATGTTTGGAGATCCCCTTTCAAAAACGCCGGCACCTTCAGGAAGAAGTCCGGCAAAAATGCGAGCGCGGTAGCCGATCAGAAATCCCGCATGCCATAATGCCGCAGGCAAAAAAATACAACCGATTCTTTTGACCCAAGTTTTTTCAATCGTTTAGATAGTTCCGGATTTACGTAAACGTAAATCAGTCCAGGCTCAGACCGTCGCTGTCCCGGGTTCCGACGGGTGGGACAACCAATCACCGCTCTGCATTTCGACGAGCCGGGAGGCCGTCCGAGCGAATTCGAACTGCTCGGTGCCCGACACCGCTTGATAGAGCTTGTCCGGTTCTTCCTCCGCCGAAAGGAAAAGCCGTTTGCGGTTATCATAGAGCGTGTCGATGAGGAGGATGAATCTTTTGGCTTCGTTCCGCCTGGAATGATCCATGGCAGGCACGTGATCGATGAAGATCGTATCGAAATGCCCCGCAATGGCCATGTAGTCCCTGGCGCCGAGAGGCTTGCTGCAGAGATCGGCGAATGAGAAGCGCGCCGCGCGGGCCACAGCGCGGGGGATGATCACGCTCCGTCCCTTTACGACCAGCCTCTCCTCGTTTCCTGCCTCACCGTCGGTGGCGGTCAACCATGCCTCGTCCATCATCCGGTCGGCCTTGGGCCCGAGCGGCGTGATATAGACGGGAAGCCGATTAAGCTTTTCCAGGCGGTAATCCGTGCCGTTGTCGAGCCGCATGACCGCGGCGTGGCGCTTCAGGATTTCGATGAACGGTTCGAACAGGCCGCGGTTGAGGCCATCCCGATAGAGCTCATCCGGAGCCACATTGGACGTCGCGACGAGCACCACGCCCTCCGCGAACAAGGCGGAGAAGAGGCGCGAGAGGATCATGGCGTCCGCAATGTCCGTCACGCTGAATTCGTCGAAACAGAGAACCCACGCCTCGCGCGCCAGCGCGGCTGCGACGGGCGGTATAGGATCGGTCCCGCGCGCCTCTCCGGTTTTCAATGCAGCACGATGACGGGCGATGCGGTCATGCACATCGGCCATGAAGGCGTTGAAGTGAACGCGCCTCTTTCCCCTAACCGGGACAAGTTCGAAAAAGAGGTCCATGAGCATGGTTTTGCCGCGCCCGACCCCGCCAAAAACATAAAGCCCGGTAACGGGCTCCCTGTTTCGGCGGCTTTTGGCGAAAAGCCAGCCGAGCGCGCTCGACTTACGGGCGAGGCGGTGTTCAGCGATGCGTTCGATCAGCCCATCGAGGGCAGCAGCCACCTTCTCCTGCTGTGCGTCGCGGGTGACTGCCCCGGTTTCGACCAGATGGACATAGCGTTGGGCAACGGAAAGATGGGTTTTTACGTCACGCAGGGACATAGGCGAAGCGACACCTTGTACGGTCTTCGGCAAGTGGTCGTCGCGCCCGTATCAGCCTAGCGCGAGACCGAAACTGGCGTACCCCCTGCCGTCTGTCCATCGAGCCGGCCGCCTCCGCTGGAATAAAGCCGTGCGATGGTATTCCCGTTTTCGTCATACATGACGACCTGATTGCCCGAAAGATCCCAGGCACGCATGTTGGCGAGCTCGTTCGAGCATCCGCGGGTACCGCCGCGCGAGGAGTTTCCATATTTGGTGAGCGTCAGGAACATCTGGCACGACGATCCGCCGGAATTGACGCTCCAGGAGCCAAGAAGGCTGTTTTTCTCGATCGGCGCGGCCGAGGCAGCAGCGGCCGCCTGTGCGGCTGGATCAACGGCCGCGAGGGTTGTTCCCGCCTGATCCGGGGTTACGGGTTGCATGCCGGGCTGGGCAGGCGGCGGCAACTGGCTGCCCGTGATCGTGCCGGAGGGAGCGGCCGGCAATGGCTGCGGTTGGCGCGCGGGCACGGGATTGATCCTGTCCGACTGGCAGCCCGCCACGGCAAGCGCCAGAAAAGAAATCGCGAAAACTCCGGTTTTCGAGTGCGGCATTCCTCTCTCCGTTGTGGGCTACCCCAATGACGCCCCGGCTCATCCACCCAGGCGAGGACGGAAAACTATCACAAACCTCTATAGTTAAGAACCGGTTATCAACCGGGAAATTCGCGGGCGCGGAACTGGCCCCACAAAAAAACGTTAACGCATCGATTTTCGAAAGCGAGGATTCCCGATGCTGAAGTGGATACTTATTCTTCTAATCGTGGCAGCCGTTGCCGGCCTGCTCGGCATGAACAGCCTGGCGGGAGCGGCAATGACGGGGGCGAAGATCCTGATTGCGATCGTCCTGATCCTGTTCCTGCTCGCGGTGCTCGGAATTGTCGCGATAGCCTGACGCGCTTCCCTCCCAAGTCTGGTAATTTCCCGCGCATTCCGCCATATAGGCCCCAAACCTCAATGGACCGGAGCCTCAATGGCGGAACAGGCAGCTTTCGCGAAGATGAATGGGCTCGGCAACGAAATCATCGTTGCCGACATGCGCGGCCGTACGGATCGCGTAAGTCCTGACGCCGCGCGGCGCCTCGCCAGCGATCCTGCGACGCGTTTCGACCAGATCATGGCGATCTACGACTCGCGCCTGGAAGGCACGGAGTACTACATCGAGATCATCAATTCCGATGGGAGCCTCGCTCAAGCCTGCGGCAACGGCATGCGTTGCGTGGTGCAATCCCTCGCAGCGGAGACGGGGCGGCGAAGCGTCACCTTCGAAACTGTTGCCGGGATTCTGACCGCCGAGGAGCACGAGGACGGGCTAATATCAGTCGATATGGGCAAGCCGCGTTTCGGCTGGCAGGACATCCCGCTCTCGGAGGAATTCCGCGACACCCGGCGGATAGAGCTGCAGGTCGGCCCGATCGACAAACCGGTGCTGCATTCGCCCTCCGTTGCCTCCATGGGCAATCCGCATGCAATCTTCTGGGTCGAGGACGATCCGTATTCCTATGACTTGGAACGCTTCGGCCCGATGCTCGAGAACCACCCGATCTTTCCCGAGCGCGCCAATATCACGATTGCCCGTGTGGAGTCGGCAGAAGGACTCACCATGCGCACCTGGGAACGCGGCGCAGGGCTGACGCTCGCCTGCGGTTCTGCCGCTTGCGCCGCCGCCGTTTCGGCGGCCCGGACCGGGCGCACGGGGCGGCGGGTAAAAGTCAACCTGCCGGGCGGCTCGCTCGAGATCTTCTGGCGCGAGGACGATCACGTCATCATGACCGGGCCTGCCGAGTGGGAGTTTTCCGGCCGTTTCGACCCTGCGACTGGCGCATGGGAACGCGAAGTGGAAGGGGCGGCCTGATGGCGGTCGATGTCCTTACCTTCGGGTGCCGGCTCAACGCCTATGAGTCCGAGGTCATCAAGCGGGAGGCCGAAGCTGCAGGGCTTGGCGGGCTCGAGGGCGGCGCGGTCGTGATTAATACCTGTGCCGTAACGGCCGAGGCCGTGCGCCAGGCACGTCAGGCGATCCGTAAAGCCCGGCGCGAAAACCCGAACGCCCGCATCATCGTCACCGGCTGTGCCGCCCAGACGGAGCCGGAGACATTCGGCGGGATGGAAGAGGTCGACCTCGTGCTCGGCAACGAGGAGAAGCTGAAAGCCCACAGCTATCGCGCCCTGCCGGATTTCGGCGTCAACCAATTCGAGAAGGTGCGCGTCAACGACATCATGGAGGTGCGCGAGACCGCTTCCCACATGGTGGACGCAATCGAGGGTCGCGCCCGCGCCTTCGTACAGGTGCAGAACGGCTGCGATCATCGCTGCACATTCTGCATCATCCCCTATGGGCGCGGCAATTCCCGTTCCGTGCCCATGGGCGCCGTGGTGGACCAGGTACGCCGGCTGGTAGAGAACGGTTACGCGGAAGTGGTTCTGACGGGCGTGGACCTGACCAGCTTCGGAGCCGACCTGCCGGGGAGTCCCCGGCTAGGCACACTGGTGCGCGCCATTCTGCGGCAGGTGCCGGAGTTGAAGCGGCTCCGGCTCTCGTCAATCGATTCCATCGAAGCGGATGCGGATTTATTCGCCGCGCTCGCCGAGGAGGAGCGGCTGATGCCGCATCTCCACCTCTCTCTGCAGGCGGGCGACGATATGCTCCTGAAGCGCATGAAGCGGCGGCATCTACGGGCTGATTCCATCCGCTTCTGCGAGGAGGTGCGGCGGTTACGGCCGGACGTGGTCTTCGGCGCCGACATCATCGCGGGCTTCCCGACCGAGACCGAAGAGATGTTCGAAAACTCGCTGCGGATCGTCGAGGAGTGCGGGCTCACACATCTGCATGTGTTTCCCTTCTCCCCGCGCAAAGGCACGCCAGCCGCCCGCATGCCGCAGGTTGCGCGCGATGTGGTGAAGGAGCGTGCCGGCCGGTTACGCGCAGCAGGTGACGCCGCTTACGGCAGGCATCTCCGCTCTCTTGACGGTACGTGCCAGCGTGTCCTGGTCGAGCGGGAGGGTATCGGCCGCACGGAAGGCTTCACGCTGGCCGCGATCGAGGTGGGCAGGCCCGGCGAGATCGTCGAGGCGCTCATCACCGGCCATGACGGCGAGCGACTGACGGCGACGCCGCTTCGCGAAGCGGCTTAGGGAGCTGGCGCGCCAATGGCATTCGGCTTCATCAAGAAAGTCTTTTCCTTCGGAAAGAAGGAGGTAGAGGAACGGCCTGCGGAAGGCGAACCTGTCGCCGAGGCGCTGACAGTCGAACCTGGCCCCGAGGTCCCCCCGCAAAGCCCGCCTCAGATCGAGCCTGAAAAGCCGGGCGAAGTTCCACCGGCGCACGAGCCGCCTGCGGAGCCGCAGGAGCCGTCCGAGCCTTCGCCCGCACCCGAAATCCCGCAAACGCCTGAGCCGGCTCCTTCTCCCGCGCCGGGCGAGCCGGTTGTTCCTCGGCCCGAAATTCCGGAACCTTCTCCGGAGAGGCCGGTCGAGGTGCCCGAGCCTCGAAGAGAAGTGCCCGAGCCGGTTCCCGAGCAGCCGCCGAGCACAACGCCGGAAATTCCAGAGCCCGCTCAGCCGTCGCAACCTGCCGTGCCGCCTGAGGTGTCTGCATCTCAGGCCTTGGAAGAGCACACAACTGCAGAACCCCTGCCCGAACCGCAGGGCGCAGCCGCGACGTCGGCGTTGGCCGAGGAACTACTTCAGGGGCGGATCACCGTTTCAAGGGTCGTAGAACGAAAAGCCGAAGAAGCACCGGTCTCCGCGGCTGAACAGCCGCGCAAACCATGGTTTCAGCGGCTGCGCGAGGGGTTGCTGCGTTCCTCGCAGGAGCTTCGCGAGAACATTGCCGGCATATTCCTCAAGCGGAAGCTGGACGAGGACACGCTCCAGGATCTGGAGGACGTGCTTCTGCGCGCCGATCTCGGCCTCGAAACCGCGATGCGCATAACCGACGCGCTGGCTGCTGGCCGTTACGGCAAGGATATCTCCGGCGCCGAAGTACAAACGGTGATGGCCGAAGAGATCGAGAAGGTGCTGAAGCCCGTGGCGCTTCCACTTGAGCTCGATCTCTCGCACAAGCCGCACGTGATCCTCGTTGTCGGTGTCAACGGAACCGGGAAGACGACCACCATCGGCAAGCTTGCTGCAAAGCTGACCCAGGGCGGGCTGAAGGTCATGCTCGCGGCTGGCGATACTTTCCGCGCGGCGGCCATCGAGCAGCTCAAAATCTGGGGTGAGCGGACGGGTTCGCCCGTCGTCTCCTCGAAGCTCGGCGCCGATGCGGCCGGCCTTGCCTATGAGGCCTATGAGAAAGCAAAGGCCGCCGGCAGTGACGTGCTCATTATCGACACGGCCGGGCGTCTCCAGAACAAGGCCGAGTTGATGGCGGAGCTGGAGAAGATCGTGCGCGTGCTCGGCAAGCACGATGCCGATGCTCCGCATACGGTCTTGCAGACGCTCGACGCCACCACGGGGCAGAACGCTCTTAATCAGGTCGAAATCTTCCGCAATGTTGCCGGAGTTTCCGGTCTGGTGATGACCAAACTCGACGGGACGGCGCGCGGCGGCATCCTGGTGGCGATCGCCGCCAAGCACAAGCTGCCGGTCTATTTCATCGGCGTCGGCGAAGGTATCGATGACCTGGAACCATTTTCGGCGAGCGATTTCGCCAAGGCAATTGCAGGAGTGACCTGAGTGGCGGACGAGAAGACGATCTTCGAGCGCGATCCCTCCGACCCCAAGCGCAAGGAGATGAGCTCACCTTTGAAGCTAGCGCTTGAGCTTGGCCCGCTGCTCGTCTTCTTTTTTGCCAATACGCGTGGAGGGTGGCTGGCGGAACGCCTCCCTTTTTTGAGCACGTTTGGCGAGCCGCTTTTTATCGCGACGGCACTCTTCATGGCCGCCACGGCCATTTCGCTGGCAGTCTCATGGGCGCTGACGCGCACTTTGCCGATCATGCCGCTCGTCTCAGGCATCGTCGTCTTCGTGTTTGGAGCGCTCACGCTCTATCTGCACAACGAGACCTTCATCAAAATGAAGCCTACCATCGTCAACACGCTGTTCGGCGCGGTGCTCCTTGGCGGACTTCTCGCCGGAAAGCCGCTTCTGGGCTATGTGTTCGACTCGGCCTTCAAACTTGACGCTGAGGGCTGGCGCAAGCTCACGCTGCGCTGGGGGCTCTTCTTCCTCTTTCTTGCCGCCGCCAACGAAGTCGTCTGGCGCAGCTTCTCGACCGATGCCTGGGTGGCCTTCAAGGTATGGGGCATCATGCCGATCACGATCCTGTTCACGATCAGCCAGCTGCCGCTCATAATGCGCCACTCGCAGGAGGAAGGAAGCAAAGGGTAGGCGGGCAAGGAAGCAAAGGGTAGGCGGGCAAGATAAACTTCCTAGCCGTTTTCCTGATCTGCTGTGGTCGCCTTGCGGGCGGCCGAAAGCGCCGCATCCAGGCTGCGGTAAAAGCGCACTTGGGGAGCATGAAGCCCGTGCGTGTGAAGCAGGTGCCGCATCGGCTTTGTCGCGCCGACCAGGTAAATCCGGACGCCCCGACCCACTTTCCGCACGAAGCCTTCGATCGTAGCCGCGGCGGTGGAATCCAAGATCACTGCTTCTGATATATCAAGAATATACGCTTTAGGCTGGCCCCCAATGCGGTCGAGCGCTGCCGAGACGCTCGCGGCTGCGCCGAAAAAGAAGGCGCCCCAGATCTGGTAGACGACAATCTCCTCGTCCGTCCTGAGAGCTACCGGATAGGCTTTTCCATCGGGCGCGTCATCGGGCTGGTCCGCTTCCACGAGAGGATGGGAATGGCTGACTTCGATCGTCTTCGACATCCGATGCAGGAAGAGGAGTGCGCCGAGGGAGAAGCCTGCGACGATCCCCTCGATCAGGTCGCGGAAGATAACGAGCAGGAACGTCACGAGCAGGACGAGGGCGTCTCCCCATGAGCTCCTCAACAATGCCGCGAATTGATGCTTTTCCGCCATGTTCCACGCCACCACCACCAGGATCGCGGCAAGGGCCGAAAGCGGGATGAAGCGCGCAAGCGGCGCGGCCACCACCATGAAGACGAGCAGAAACAGCGCGTGCAGCATGCCGGAAACCGGCCCGCGCGCGCCGGCCCGGATATTTGCAGCGGTGCGAGCGATCGTGCCCGTCACGCAGAAGCCGCCGAACAGGGAGGACGCGATATTGGCTGTTCCCTGCGCCACGAGCTCGGCATTGGAACGATGGCGACCGCCGCTCATCGCATCCGCTACGACGGCAGAGAGAAGACTTTCGATGCTTCCCAGGAGCGCAAAGGAAAGGGCGGCCGGCAGAACCGCAACGATCTTCTCGAGTGACAGATCCGGCAGCTGCGGCAGCGGCAGGCTGTCTGGAATGCCCCCGAAACGAGTACCAATGGTTTCCACGGGAAGAGCAAAAGCCCAGGCCACCACTGTCGAAAGCACGACGGCGATGAGAAAGCCGGGCCAGCGCGGGCGGTAACGGCGCAGCAAAAGGATGACCGCTGCCGCGAAAACGGCGATGCCGCACGCGGATGCATCAAGGGTTGGTAGTGCCGCACTAAGGGCCTGCATCTTCGGAAGGAAGGGGCCGGGTTCCGGGCTTGTAAGGGCAAGGCCGAGAAAGTCCTTCAGCTGACTGGCAAGGATGATGACCGCTATGCCGGAGGTGAAGCCGACAGTCACCGGATAAGGCACGTATTTGATGAATGTCCCGAGCTGGAGGAGGCCAATGGCAAGCATGATCAAGCCGGAAAGGAAGGTCGCGAGGATAAGCCCTTCCACTCCATGAATCTGCATCGTGGCCAGGACAAGCACGATGAATGCCCCTGCGGGCCCGCCGATCTGGAACCGACTGCCGCCAAGCGCCGAAACGACGAAACCACCGACGATCGCGGTGTAAAGCCCGCGCTCCGGCGCCACTCCGGAGGCGATGGCGATCGCCATGGAAAGGGGAAGCGCTATGATCGCGACGGTGAGGCCTGCAATGGCATCCGCCTTGAGTGACGGAAGGCCATAGCCTTCCCTCAGCACCGTGACGAGCTTGGGCGTGAAGAGTTCGAAAAAACCTGGTGCCTGCGTGCGGGCGAGCATTTTTAACCCCTGGCAGCGGGATCGTCGGCCTACCCGGCGGTCGCGTTGCTCAAGCCTCTTTCCGATCCCGAGAACCGAAGCGGCCTCGTTACCTTTTCCGCAATCCCAGCCCGGAACCGCTTCCGGTTTGTGGAATCGCCGCTGCGTCAGGCGTCGCTGCTTCTTGTGCTTTCCTTGAGGCGCACGCCGCGCCCGCTTCCGGTGCTTGGCGCATTCTCGCCGATCAGTTCGACGCCCGCCGCGTCCAATGCCTCGACCACCTTGGTCAAGGTTTCCACCACGCCCCGCACTCGACCCCCGCTTGATTCCATACGTTGGATGGTGGGGAGGGAGACACCGGACATTTCGGCAAGGCGTTTCTGGTCAATGCCGAGCAGGGCGCGTGCGGCGCGCATCTGTTGTGCAGTTATCATCGACGCTCCGTCTGACGACGAGTCATATACAAGAAGGCATTTCTGATGTCTAGTACATCACGACTAAGGTGTGAGATACAGGAGCGCGATCCGGTGACCTTAGACGCCGAGGCCGCCGATGATCGCGCCCATGATCACGGCCACGCCGAGCCAATGCAAAGCATCAATGAAGGTGAGCCCCCAGCCGAAACCCTGATATCTTTGGGTCACGGCCAGGGTGGTCGCTATGAATCCGAGCCAGATGAAGGCGCCGGAAATCACACCGTTCCAGAACGTGACCTGGCCGGTTCCGAGATGGCCGATAACCCCGGCAAGGATCCACGCCATGATCAGTTCCGCCATGAAGGACGTGATGAAGGGGGCCGCACTTTTCTTCATCTCTTCGGGCTTCAGCCGAGCGGCTTTGATCCAGAGCTTGCTAAGGACTGTGTAATACACGCCGCCGAAGGCGAATGCTGCAATGGCTGCCACCAGGATCGCCACATAATTCATCCCGCCAAAGTCCATCGCCTTCATTCCCCGTTATGTCAGGGGCGCGCGGGTTGAGTGTCCGCGCGCCGATCGCGTCAAGAGAACCGGCCGCGATAAACCTGGCGGCCGCTCCCCCTGCGCCTTATGCGCAGGACCATGAGCAGGCGTCAGGCGGCCTGCTTCTTGGGCTGAATGAGGTTGCGGGCAAGCAGGAGTTCTGCGATCTGCACCGTATTGAGAGCGGCGCCCTTCCGGAGATTGTCGGAAACGATCCACATGGCGAGCCCGTTCTCGACAGTCGCGTCCTCACGGATACGGCTGATGTAGGTCGCATCCTCGCCCGCGCTTTCGTAGGGCGTGACATAGCCGCCGTCCTCGCGCTTGTCGACGACCAGGCAACCCGGAGCCTCACGCAGGATCTCGCGCGCCTCCTCCGCGGTGATCGGCTTCTCGAATTCGATGTTCACGGCTTCCGAATGGCCAATGAAGACGGGGACGCGGACGCAGGTGGCGGTGAGCTTGATCTTGGGATCGAGCATCTTCTTCGTCTCCGCCGTCATCTTCCACTCTTCCTTGGTGAAGCCGTCCTCCATGAAGACGTCGATGTGGGGGATCACGTTGAAAGCGATGCGCTTCGTGAACTTCTTGGTCGAGATCGGGTCGGCCACGAAGACGGCACGCGTCTGCTCGAAGAGCTCGTCCATGCCTTCCTTGCCTGCGCCGGAGACCGATTGGTAGGTCGCCACGACGACGCGCTTGATGGTGGCCACGTCATGCAGCGGCTTCAGCGCAACGACGAGCTGGGCGGTCGAGCAATTGGGGTTGGCGATGATGTTCTTCTTGCGGAAGCCCTCGATCGCATCCGGATTGACCTCCGGAACGATCAACGGGACCTCGGCGTCGTAGCGCCAGGCGGAGGAGTTATCGATGACGACGCAACCCTGCTTGCCGATACGCGGCGAGAATTCCTTCGAGACCGTGCCGCCGGCGGACATCAGGCAGATGTCCGTATCCGAAAAATCGTAATTCTCGAGCGCCTTCACCTTCAGCGTCTTGTCGCCGTAGGAAACCTCCGAACCAACGGAGCGGCGCGAGGCGAGCGGCACCACCTCATCGGCGGGAAAGCCGCGTTCCTCGAGAATGTTCAGCATCTCCCGGCCGACATTGCCGGTAGCCCCCGCGACAGCAATCTTGAAACCCATGAATTAAGCTCCTGTCCTCTCCACCTGGCTTCGGATCGAGCCCGCCGGCCTTGCGGGCTTCTCTCCTCCCCGGCCTGTCTCGGGGAGAGAGCGAGCGGGCCAAGGAAGGTCAGACCGTTTTCGCGGTCGTTTTGGCCGTCGTTTTGGTGAAGCGGAAACCCGCGCCGCCGAGATCGGCGACGATAAGCATGCTGGCAATGTCTTGCGCAGAAGAAGTGGCGCGCATGACCAGGGCATCTCCGTTTACGGGCTGCTTTTTACGCTGAATCAGGGCGAAGTCAATCGGGTCAAGGGCTCCTGCCAACCCTGCTCGCCCGAACGTGAATTGACCCGGCGAGACCGCGCATTACCTTACGTCATTGTCAACAGGGAGCCCTAACAATGAGGATGCCGTTCTCTCCGCGCCGCCTGCTCGGCCCCTCGATCGCTCTTGGTCTCGCCATTGCCCATCCGGCCTTCGCGCATCATGGCTGGTCCTGGACGGCGGACGAGACGTCCGAACTGGAAGGGACCATCACCAAGATCTATGTCGGCAACCCGCACGCCACCCTGGATGTCGACGTGAATGGTGAAAGCTGGCGCGTGGAACTGGCGCCTCCCTCTCAAACCATGCGGGCCGGCTTCTCGGAGGATACGGCCAAGCCGGGCGCCCATGTGACGGCAATCGGCAATCGTTCCCTTGACCAGAACGAGCGCCGCATGAAGGCCGTGCGCATCATCATCGACGGAAAGACCTATGACGTCTATCCAAACCGCGTGCCAAGCAATTGAACTCATAGCCATGGTGGCCTGAGTGGAGTTCCTTGGCGCGATCGAGCAGCTTGCGCCAGTCCGCGCTTTGCGCGTTTCCTTTTATATTTACCCGCTCGTCAATGCCGCCCACATCGTGGCCATCGGCTGCCTGCTCACCAGCGTGATCCTCATGGATCTGCGGATTCTGGGCTTCTTGGCATCCCAGGAGCGTCGACCGTTTCTCAAGCTGATGCGGCGGATTGGGGTGAGGGCGTTCTGTGCCGCCCTCATCACCGGTCTTCTGCTGTTTTCCGTCCGTGCCAGCGAATATGTTTTCAACCCGGCCTTCCAATTGAAGCTGCTGCTGATCGCATTGGCCGGGCTCAATTTGCTGGGATTGCGCATTTTTGCTTCGGAGCAGGACGGCATGCCGAAGGAAAGGAGCGCAGGCTTCTTTGCGGCCGCCTCGATGCTTCTATGGCTAGGCGTTCTGGTTTGCGGCCGGTTCATCGGTTTTCTATAGCGGGGGCGGAAACAGGCTCCGCCCCGAAACACATCTACGGCGCCCCGCGTCCATTCGGATGCACAAAGGACGCTGTAATTAGTGACGCATCGTGCTTTCCGAAAAACCGATTCCGGTTTCGAGCCGATGCTTTAGAGCGGAATGCACTCACGGTCGTGCGCGCATCCGCACCATCTCTGCTCGGCCGCATCGCGCGGCAGCAAGTGGTTCCCACTTGCTGCCATATTCTCTTAGGCCGAAAGCTCCCGATACTTGGTCACGATGGCATTGCCCATGGCTGAGGTGCTTACCTCGCGCATTCCCTCCGACATGATGTCCCTCGTACGAAGGCCATCCTCCAGAACGGATGCAATCGCCTTCTCCAGCCGATCGGCTTCCTCGACCATGTTGAACGAGTAGCGCAGGCACATCGCGAAGGATGCGATCATCGCAATCGGATTGGCAATGCCCTTGCCGGCGATATCAGGCGCCGAGCCATGTACCGGCTCATAGAGCGCCTTGCGGCTGCCGGTCTTCGCGTCCGGTGCGCCGAGCGAAGCGGAGGGAAGCATGCCGAGCGAGCCGGTGAGCATGGCCGCGACATCCGACAGCATGTCGCCGAAAAGATTGTCCGTCACGATAACGTCGAATTGCTTCGGCCAACGCACGAGCTGCATGCCGCCGGCATCGGCAAGCATATGGGTGAGCTCGACGTCGGAATATTTCGCCTTGTGGGTGGCCGCAACGACCTCCTTCCAAAGCACGCCCGACTTCATGACATTGTGCTTCTCCATCGAGCAGACTTTGTTGCGGCGCGTGCGCGCCAGCTCAAATGCCACGCCGGAGATGCGCTCGATCTCGAACGTATCGTAAATCTGCGTGTCGATGCCCCGCTTCTGGCCATTGCCGAGATCGATGATCTCCTTAGGCTCGCCGAAATAGACGCCGCCAGTAAGCTCGCGTACGATCAGGATGTCCAGGCCTTCCACCACCTCTTTCTTAAGGGAGGAGGATTCTGCCAGGGCAGGGTAGCAGATCGCCGGACGAAGATTGGCGAAGAGCTCCATATCCTTCCTGAGCCTCAAAAGACCCGCCTCCGGCCGCACGTCATAAGGGACAGAGTCCCATTTTGGGCCGCCGACCGCGCCGAAAAGCACGGCATCCGCAGCCAATGCGCGCTGCATGTCCTCTTCGGAGATAGCCTTGCCGTGTGCGTCATAGGCCGCACCGCCGACCAACCCGGCTTCGGTCTCGAAACCGGTGCCGAATTCGGCGTTCAGAACGGCGATAAGTTTGGAGACCTCGGCCATCGCCTCGGGGCCGATGCCATCGCCAGGAAGAAGGAAAAGCTTGCGGGTTGCCATGGAATGCCTCTTGCGTCTCGAAGACTGGCGCCCTTGCTAAACGCGTGGGCCGCCCTGCGCAAGATGCGGCTGTCATCCATGACTCGTCATCGATCGAGGTTGTTGTCTCCGGAATTTAGGCTGCAAGCTCCGGATGGTGCTTCACCAACGCCGTCCGCAGCTTTTCGAGCGCACGGGATTCGATCTGCCGCACGCGTTCCTTGGAGATGCCGAGCGAGGCTCCGAGGGCTTCCAGAGTCGCGCCGTCTTCGGAGAGTCGCCGCTCGCGTACTATGGTGAGCTCGCGCCCGTTCAATGTCCCGAGAGCTTGATGCAGCCATTGCGCACGGCGTTCGCCGTCGATGGTTTCGCGCACCAATTCGTCGGGCTGGGGCTCGTCGCAAATGAGGAAGTCGATGCGCTCCGAGGTCGGATCGCTATCGCTCCTGAGGGGTGCGTTCAGCGACGTATCGGCATTGGCAAGCCGCGCATCCATCATCGCCACGTCACTTTCGGAAACCCGGAGTGCCTGGGCCACCTCGCGATACACTTCCTCCGTAGGCGTCGTCCCTCCCGCCTTCTGGAGTTTCATGCGGAGGCGCCGCAGATTGAAAAAGAGCGCCTTCTGGGCAGAACTGGTGCCGCCCCGGACGATGGACCAGTTGCGCAGGATGTAATCCTGCATGGAGGCACGGATCCACCAGGTCGCGTAGGTGGAGAACCGCACATCCCGATCGGGGTCGAATCGTGCGGCGGCCTCGAGAAGGCCCACGTGACCTTCCTGGATGAGATCGCTCATCGAGAGGCCGAAATTGCGGAATTTGCCCGCCATGGCGATGACCAGGCGCATATGTGCCATGATCATGCGATGGAGCGCCTGCTGATCCTGGCGCTCCTTCCACTGCAACGCCAGCTGGTGCTCCTCCTCACGCCCGAGATAGGGCGCCTTCATGGCCGCCTTGATCAGCTTCCGCCGGACATCTTCTTGCATTTTGGGCGCTCCTGCTCCGCCACGACAAACCTCCGGCGGCAGACGGCTGGAAGCCGGTCACGCCCACGGCCGGAGCGGCATCGTTCGGTGAAACAAGGCTGGAACCCAAAGGTTCCACTCCCACGCAAAGGTGGAATACATAGCCGGGAAACAAAAAACCCGGCCGCGAAGGGCCGGGTTTTTTGATTTGGAAGCGAGCTGGTAAGAACGCGTTATGCCGCTTCTTCCTTCTCCGCGTCGTCATTCTCCGCCTTGGTGCCGCGGCGCGGGCCCTTGGCGAGGTTCGTTTCGATCAGGCGCACCGCCTCGGTTTCCGACATACGGTTGACGGCGGCAATCTCTCGCGCCATGCGATCTAGGGCGGCTTCGTAAAGCTGGCGCTCGGAATAGGACTGTTCCGGCTGGTTATCGGCGCGATAGAGATCGCGCACCACTTCCGAGATGGAGATGAGGTCGCCGGAATTGATCTTCGCATCATATTCCTGAGCGCGGCGCGACCACATGGTGCGCTTCACGCGCGCGCGACCCTGGACCACCTTGAGCGCCCGGTCGACATAATCCGTCTCCGACAGCTTCCGCATGCCGATGGCGGCTGCCTTTGCCACCGGTACCTTCAGGCGCATCTTGTCCTTCTGGAAATCGATAACGAACAGCTCCAGCTTATGCCCGGCAACTTCCTGTTCCTCGATGTTGACGATCTGGCCGACGCCGTGCGCCGGATACACAATGAACTCGCCCGTCTTGAAACCCTGCCTTTGTGCCGATTTTTTTTGCTGGGTTGCCATACGCCTAACACTCCTGTTCTTGATGGGGCGGCATGAAAGCTCGCTCCGCCCGTGCCGAGTGCCGGTGCGCGGTTTTGAAGTCGCAGGCGATGGTCCGGAAAATGAGGGCGGTAACAAGCTGCTAAAGCCAGCTGCCCCGGTCCGGAAAGAAAACCCACCTTCAGTGATTGAACGTCTGCGCCTTCAAAAGACGTTTGTCTCCGGCATGTCACATATAGGTAACACAAAAAGGTGAAAGAATCAACTATTTGCGCAGGCCTACAACCTTTGCGGGCCCCGTAAAGCACAACCGCAATTCAATGTGACATTGTGACGCTACGCTTTTGAGCGACTCGAGCTAATAACTCAGTCGCCGCTGCCAGGTTCCGGAGAGAAGTATTTTTCAAGCTTTTCGGCCACGCCGTCCCACTCCTTGGCGTCGGCGGGAGGCTCCTTCTTGGCGGTGATGTTCGGCCATCTTTCCGCATACTCGGAGTTCAATTGCAGCCACTTATCCAGCCCCGGTTCCGTATCAGGCTTGATGGCCTCTGCCGGGCACTCGGGCTCGCATACACCACAGTCGATGCACTCGTCCGGATGTATGACGAGCATATTCTCGCCTTCGTAAAAGCAGTCGACCGGACACACCTCGATGCAATCCATGTACTTGCACTTGATGCAATTGTCGGTCACGACATAGGTCATTGCAGGCTCCCGGTTTTCCGGTCGTATGGGTGGACGGTGGGTGAGGTAATCCCTTTGCCGGGCCGTGACAAGGGCCGCGATTGCGCTGCTTAGCGTCGCAGGAGAACAGTTTGCTTTGAGCGAAGCGGATGCGGGGCTCTCCACGCCTTCATCCCCATGTCGCGGCAGAGCGCCCCGCCCTTAGTTTCCGGCTTCCGCGCGCGACGTCAGGTCTTCATAGAGGGTGCGCGCCTCTTCCGCCGGCCCCCGCCGCAGGCCCGGAGAAAGCACCCTATAGACGAGGATCCGCCGGTCGAGCGTAATGGTCAGCACGTCCCCGGGGCGGACGAGCTGCGAAGCTTGATCGATCTTCTCGCGATTGACACGAACGCGGCCTGACTGAGCCAGCTTGGCCGCGAGCGAACGCGATTTGACGACGCGCGCGAAGAACAACCATTTGTCGATCCTCTGGCGTTCGTCGGCAGCCAAACTGAGCTACTTCCGGAGCTGGTCTCGCAGGGCGGCGAGCTTGGCAAAAGGCGAATCGGGATCGATCTTAAGAGCCCGCTCCTCTCGTTTTTGCGGTGGTCGATCGTCCCGGCGGGACCGCTTCTGCTGCCCGTCGCGGCTCTTGGGTCCGGCTTTGCGCTCCCGTCCGTCGTCACCTGCCTGGCGGAACGGCTTGCCCTTTGCAGGCCGCGCGCCATCCTGACGCTCCTGGCGTTGCGGCCGGCGCCGCTCGAAACGTGCCTGGCGCCAGACGAGAACCGGTTTCGGGGCTTCTTCGGCTTCGGGTTCACCTGCGGCCGGCTCAGCCTGAGGAACGGCGGGCTCGTCGATATTCACCGGCTGAGCGGGGCCGAGACCGCTTGCAAGCCCCTCTTCGCCCGTATCGGCTGCCACGGCCGTTTGATCCCGCTCTGCTCCAATCGCCTCGTGTTCGATAAGAGAAGGCGCTTCGCTCACTTCGTGTGGAGCGGAGGTTTCGGCCGCTACGGAATCCGCTTCAACGTCAGCAGCAGGCTCGGTCGTCTCGCTGGTCTCCTCAGCGGATTGTGCCTGATCACCTGCTTCTGCTTCCGTTTCTGCGGTCTGGTCAAAAGCCTCGAGCTTGGCGGTTACTTCGTCAGCGGGCTTTGGCTCGGCGCGATATCCGAGGCCCTTCAATATCGCTTCCATGTCCTCAGCCGTGGCGCCCAAAATGGACATCATGGCAGGCGTTACGACAAACGCGTCGCCGCCAAAGGCGCCGTCCGGACGCTTGCCGCTTCCCGGCCGCCAGGACAAGGCGGGGCGAATCAGGTCCGCAAGCCGCTCCAGAATATCGACGCGCACCGCACGCCGGCCAAGATTGCGGAAACCGGCGAGGCGGTAGAACGCGCGTTCGAAGGAAGGATCCGTGACAATCGAGGTTCGGCCTGCCGCCAGTGCCGCGACGACATCACCATAGCCCGGCTTGTCCCTGGCATCGTTCTTGAGGGCCCAAAGCAATGTGGCAAGTCCTGCCGGGCCGGGCTTTATGAGCGCAGGCACGAAGATGTGGTAGGCGCCGAAGCGAACGCCGAGCCTTCTCAGCGCCGCACGTGCCTCCTGATCGAGCCCACGCACTTCATCGGCCACGTCGCGGCGGTTCAAAAGCCCGAAATTCTCCACGAGCTGGAAGGCGAGGCCGCGTGCAATGCCGCTCAGCATCTCAGCCTGTCGCAGATCGACCAGCGGCTTCAGCAAGCTTTCGACCTGGAAATTGACGAAGCGCTCGGCCCGGGCTGCGACCTTATCGCGGGCCGGGCCGGTCAGCTGCTCATCCGCCAGCAGGACAATGCGGGGCTTCAGGGCATCGTCCGTGGACGTCAGCGTTCCCACAGGAGCGCCGATCCAGCGGAGTATGCCATCCGAGCTCAGCGCCAGATCGCCGTTGGGTGCGGCCGAGAAACGCTCGGCACGCAGCTCGAATTCGGCAGCAAGCGCCTTTTGCGCAGCGGCCCTTACGGCGCGCGCGTCCTCCCCTTCCGCGCTTTTATCCGCGGTGAAGCGAAAGCCTTGCATTTCGCCGACATGGTGCCCTTCAACCAGGACCTCTCCGGTGGGGCTAATTTCTGCTTCAGGCATTGCGTTCTCTCTCAGGCGCCTCATGAGCACGGATGTCCTGCGATCAACAAAGCGTTTCGTCAATCGGTCATGCAGCGCATCGGACAGTCTGTCCTCTATTTCACGCGTTTTTTCCTGCCAATGTGTCGGATCGGACAGCCATCCGGGTCGATGAGAGACGAATGTCCATGTGCGGATCTGTGCTATGCGGGCGGAAAGCGTGTCGATCTCACCTTCGGTCGAGGAGGAGCGTTCCACCTGCTCGGCCATATAATCCTCATCCACATGACCGAGGCGCGCAAGGTCGGTGAAGATTGCACTTACCAGCTCGGCATGCTGGGCAGGTGCGATCTTGCGGTAGTCCGGCAGCGCGCAAGCGTCCCACAGCTGTGCGACCTTGGAGCGACCCACCGCCAGCGCGCGGATGTCCTCGTCCTTGGAGAGGTGCTCGAGAACTCGAAGGTCGGTGGCGGGCAGTGCCCTCGTCAGCCCCTCGGCGGCGGGAGTGGCCTCCAGCGAGGACTTCAGCGCATCGATGCTCGAAATATCGATTTCCGCCGAGCGCCATTGCAGCGTCGTCACAGGCTCGAACTGATGCGTTTCGATGCGCTCCACGAGCGCGTCAGGCAAAGGGTCTACCTGGCCGGTGACCCCAAAGGTGCCATCGCGCACGTGGCGACCCGCGCGGCCCGCGATCTGTCCAAGTTCGGCAGCCGTGAGCTCGCGGTATTGAAAGCCGTCGAACTTCCGGTTCTGGGCGAAGGCGACGTGATCGACATCCAGATTGAGGCCCATGCCGATGGCGTCCGTCGCCACCAGATAATCCACGTCACCCGACTGATATAGCGCCACCTGTGCATTGCGCGTACGGGGGCTCAAGGCGCCAAGAACGATTGCCGCCCCGCCGCGCTGGCGCCGGATCAATTCGCCGATCGCATAGACTTCGTCCGCCGAGAAGGCGACGATCGCCGAGCGACGCGGCAGCCGGGTGATCTTCTTCGATCCTCCATAGGTGAGCACGGACATACGCGGCCGCGTGACCACCGAAATGCCCTTGAGGAGCTTTTCAAGGATGCCGCGCATTGTGCCTGCGCCCAAGAGCAGCGTTTCCTGCCGGCCGCGCAGGTTCAGGAGGCGGTCCGTAAAGATGTGCCCACGTTCCAGGTCAGCGGCGAGTTGCACCTCGTCGATCGCGACGAAAGCCGCATCCGTGGAACGTGGCATGGCTTCCACGGTGCAGACAGAATAACGCGCGCCGGGTGGGACGATCTTTTCCTCGCCCGTTACCAAAGCCACGTTGCGTTCGCCGACGCGGGCAGCCACGCGGTGATAGACCTCGCGTGCGAGGAGGCGGAGCGGCAGGCCGATGATGCCGGATTCATGGGCCACCATGCGCTCGATGGCGAGATGGGTTTTTCCGGTGTTGGTCGGCCCTAGGACCGCTGTGATGCCTCGCCCGTCGAATGCGGCTGGCTCGCTTTTCATTGGATGAACATTCATATGCGGCATCCCGCTTGCAGGGATTTGCAGCAGCGAAAGCGATCCGCCACTGCGGCAGACATATAGGAAGGAAGAGCAAGAGCAAAAGGCAAAATCATGCCGCCCTTAAGGTTTGGAACGACTCTGGAACGAATCAGCGACGAATCACTGACTCATAATGATTCACTTTTTGTTCGACACCAGATCTGGTGCCCGCGCCGCATCGCTCGCGCCACATGATGAATCTCACTGAGAGGATATTCAGGGTTTTTTCTCCTGCCCGTTAACTTTCACCCCGCTCCCGACCGGCCCGCTCAAGCCGACCGGCTCTAAGCTTAAGGTTTTATTACCGAATCTGAAAGGCCGGTTCTCAAACGCTCGCGAAAGGCTTCACGTCGTTAACAATGCGACCAAAGCCGGAACGAATCAGCGACGAATCACCGATTGAGCAATGTTCTTCTGTTGTTCCGCACAAGATGTTGTGTTCTCCCACAACTTAAGCACCAAGTACCCACAGGTTATCCACAGGCCGGGTTTGGCTTCCGGGGCAAATCTTAAGGATGGCGTCCCATTTCGAGCCTGGTTCTGTCCCGCGGTGCTCACGCGATGTATTGCCCGCCGTTTGCAGTCAGCGTCGACCCGGTGATGAATCCCGCTTCATCGGAAGCCAAAAAGAGAACACAGCGGGCGATCTCGCTGGCTTCGCCGAGGCGGCCAACGGGTATTTGCGCTACGATCTTGTCGCGCACCGCGTCGGGAACGCTCATCACCATCTCGGTGGCGATATATCCCGGGCAGATCGCGTTGACGGTGATGTTGCGACGTGCACCTTCTTGGGCGAGCGCCTTGACGAAGCCGATCTCGCCCGCCTTCGACGCAGAGTAATTCGCCTGGCCAATCTGTCCCTTTTGGCCGTTTATCGAGGAGATCACGATGATGCGGCCAAAATGGCGCTCGCGCATGCCGGACCAAAGCGGATGCGTCATGTTGAACACGCCCGAAAGGTTGGTGTCCATCACCTCGCGCCACTGGGTTGGTGTCATCTTGTGGAACATGGCGTCCCGCGTGATACCGGCATTGTTCACCAGGATCTCGATCGGCCCAAGGACGCCCTCCACTTCACGGGCGCCCGCTACGCAGGCGTCATAGTCTGCTACAGACCAGCGGTAGACGGGGATGCCGGTCTCCTTTGAAAAGCGCATCGCCGCTTCCTCATTGCCGGCGTAATTGGCGGCGACCCGGTAGCCCGCCTCCTTCAGCGCAATCGAAATGGCGGCGCCGATTCCACGCGTGCCACCGGTGACGAGTGCCGTTCTAGACATCTGCTTCTCCCATTGCAGGCATCGGGTGATCGCTGATCGCGACGTTTTCCGCTTCGTACGGGATTGCAACCCCCTCAGGTTGCCTGGTGAGCTTCTGCCCACTCTTCTTGGACCCGTCACCCGTCGGATGGTTCTGCGACAGCTCTCCGATGCCGCGCCTGTTATCGTTCCACGCACATAGCCACACCCATGCCGCCACCGATGCACAGGGTGGCCAGCCCCTTCTTTGCACCACGGCGGCGCATTTCATAGAGGAGCGTGTTGAGAATGCGCGCGCCGGAGGCGCCGATCGGATGCCCAATGGCAATGGCACCGCCGTTGACATTGACGATATCCGGGTTCCAGCCCATTTCCCTGTTCACCGCACAGGCTTGAGCGGCAAAGGCTTCATTTGCCTCGACCAGATCCAGATCCGCTGCGCGCCAGCCGGCCTTTTCGAGCGCCTTTTGCGAGGCAGGAATCGGGCCCGTGCCCATGACGGCGGGGTCGACCCCGGCTGTGGCCCAGGAGGCGATGCGGGCCAGCGGTTCGATGCCCCGGCGCGCCGCTTCCTCCTCGCTCATCAATACGAGTGCCGCCGCGCCATCATTGATCCCGGAGGCGTTTCCAGCCGTTACCGTGCCTTCCTTGTCGAAGGCGGGCCTCAGCTTCTGCATCGCGTCGAGTGTTGCACCGTGACGAATATATTCGTCACTTTCGACCACTTCTTCGCCCTTGCGGGTCTTGACGGTCACCGGGGTGATCTCGTCCTTGAAGCGTCCGGCCTTCTGTGCGGCCTCCGCCTTGTTCTGGGAGGCCAGAGCGAATTGATCCTGCTCGTCGCGCGTAATCTGAAAGGCGCGCGCCACATTCTCCGCTGTTATGCCCATATGATAGCCGTTGAAGGCATCCCACAGTCCGTCGCGTATCATCGTATCGATCATGGCGTAGTCGCCCATCTTCACGCCGCCGCGCAGATAGGCGCAATGGGGAGAAAGCGACATGGATTCCTGGCCGCCCGCGACCACGATCCTGGCGTCTCCGCAGGCGATCTGCTGCATTCCCAAGGCAGCCGCACGTAAACCGGAGCCGCATACCTGGTTCAAGACCCAGGCCGTCGCTTCTTTGGGCAGGCCGGCGGCGACGGCAGCCTGGCGCGCCGGATTCTGACCTTGGCCGGCAGTCAGCACCTGGCCAAGGATGACCTCGTCCACGTCCTCCGCCGAAATTCCGGCTCGGTCCAGAGCGGCGCGAATGGCCACGGCCCCGAGCTGATGGGCCGGAAGCTGGGCCAGGGATCCGTTGAAGGAGCCGACCGGCGTACGAGCTGCGCTCGCTATCACGATGGAGTTGGAAGAGGCCATGTCTGTCTCCTTTGACACCCGAAACAAGGTTTGGTCGGCCCGCTCCGCCGTGATGACGAGATCATTCCACGGGAAGCGATTTCGCGCCGCAACAAGAATGGTATCTGCGAGCTTTCCCCAAGGTCAATCCGGCTTTTGAGGGACTGCAAGCTTTTAGGAACCGGCAAAAAATTACTCGAATGCGGCACCGCAGCGAAAACTGCTTTCAATTGCGGCAACCTTTCGCATATCCTGCGTAAAAGGCAGGCAGGGCCCGCCGGGCTTCTGTCACCATTCTCGCGTGTGGGGAGCTTGAGAATGCCCGCGAAAGACGATCCGGTGGTGATCAAGAAATACGCCAACCGCCGCCTATACAACACCGGGACCAGCACTTACGTGACGCTGGAGGATCTTGCGCAGATGGTAAAGCGCAACGAGGACTTCGTGGTCCATGACGCAAAGACGGGCGATGACATCACGCATTCAGTCCTGACGCAGATCATCTTCGAGCTGGAAAACGACAAGAACGGTCAGAACATGCTGCCCATTTCGTTTCTGCGTCAGCTCATCTCATTCTATGGGGACCAGATGCAGATGGTCTTGCCGAGCTTTCTGGAGCAATCGATACTCGCTTTTTCCAAGGAGCAGGAGCGCCTGCGCGAGCAAATGCAGCAGACCTTCGGCGCTTCGCCCATGGATATGCTTTCGATGAACATTCCCATGAAGCTGATCGAGGAGCAGACGCGGCGGAACATGGAGATGTTCCAGAATGCCATGCGGATGTTCACGCCTCCTGCGCCGCGCGCCGCAAATGGCGTTCGCCATGATCATGACGAATCATCCGGCGGCTCTTCCAACTCAGACGATCTGAAGGAATTGCGTGAGCAGATCGCCGCAATGCAGCGGAAACTCGACGCGATGTCGAAAGACTGAGCTTCAGAGAAGCGCCGGCGCGATCGTGGTCCAGAGGAGCTGGCGCAGGAAATAAATGATGAGCAGCAGGATGATGGGCGATATGTCGATGCCGCCCAGATCCGGCAACACGTTGCGTATCGGCCGCAGCGCTGGCTCGGTAACCCGATAGAGGAAATTCCCTATCGAGCCGACAAACTGGTTCCGCGGATTGACGACGTTGAAAGCATAAAGCCAGGAGAAAATGGCTGCCGCGATGATGAACCACCAGTAGATGTTAAGCGCCATGTCTATGGTGCGTAAAAGCGCGAGCATGCCGTTCTCCCACAAAGTTTCGCGACATGTAGCTACTGGCGTGCTGCCGGGCAAGTCCTGCGACGCGGCGCTTGACAGCCCCCATGGCCAGGACATAAATGCGCCATTCCGGCGATACGGGGCTGTAGCTCAGTTGGGAGAGCGCATCGTTCGCAATGATGAGGTCAGGGGTTCGATTCCCCTCAGCTCCACCAGCCGGACCAAAATCCACAGAATGCTGCGTTGGGCCGCCGTTTTTATACTGCGTTGAGCCGCCGCGCTTTGCATGTGCGGCATCGGCCGCGCGTAGGCTTCGGCTCCATTCGCACCGCGGCCAGTTGCGCCTTTCATGCGGCGCCCTTCCGGTTATTCGACGTCGTCGATTTCCGTTTCCGGGCGATCGTCGCCGGATGCGACTTCATGGTGCCATCTGCCATCCGGCGTCTCGTATTCGATGCCGCGTGTCTCTCCCGCGATGCGTTGCTCCCCTGCCGCGCGTCTTGCCGCGGCAAGCGCTCGATCATGCGACGGGAACGTTTCCGAGAAGACATCGCCTACCTTGTAGGCCCACCCGCCATCGTGCTGGACGACGCGATAGATCACTTTCATGGCCGTTCTCCTGGTCCGACTCTGATTCAGTTACGCCACAAGAGCCGTTGGACAAGTCCGCTGCGGTCGAGACATTGCTTACATCCGAAATTGGTCGGAAATCCTGACGTCGAAAAAAATGGCCCCGAGCGTGATTTCATAGGCGCATGTGGCAAATGCCTGGGTTAAAAGCACCGTCATCGCCGCTGGCCAGCGGCCCACACCCCGCAGCAATTTCATGAACAGTGCCGAATCCTCCGCATCCGACGACCGATATTTGGCTTTTCGCCATGGAGCCTTTACCCGGTACTGGTCGGCCCGCCTTTTCGCTTCCTTTGCCACCCAAATCGTTTCGGTTTCGGTGGGCTGGCAAATCTATGACCTGACGCGTAATCCTTTCGACCTCGGCCTTGTGGGAATCGTCCAGTTCACGCCCTCGCTCCTTCTCTTCCTGGTGACGGGAGCTGTCGCTGACCGGTTCGGACGCCGCTTGATCATGGGGCTGTCGATTGCCCTCGAAGCGATTTGTGCTCTGGCACTCCTTTTTCTGACGCTGCAGGGCCTTGGCTCCGTGCTGCCCGTGCTTGCCGTGCTCGCGGTATTCGGAGTGGCCCGGGCCTTCTTAGGGCCGGCTTCCGCATCGCTGATCGCAAATCTCGTGCCTGCGGAGGATTTCGCCAACGCAGTGGCCTGGAACTCCACGGCGTGGCAAGTCGCCACGATTGTCGGGCCCGTCGCGGGCGGGCTGCTTTACGGCCTGTCGGCGGAAACGGCCTATTGCGTGGCAGCAGTGCTCATGCTTGCGGCAGCTGTCCTGGCTTTTTCGATCCCTAAGCCTCCACAGCGGACCGAAGCCGAGAGGCCCACATTGGAAACGCTCTTCGCCGGCTTCCGCTATATCTGGAGCGAGAAGATCGTGCTGGGAGCAATTTCAATGGATCTTTTCGCCGTGCTGCTCGGCGGCGCGGTGGCGCTCCTTCCAGTCTATGCGCGCGATGTTCTCGAACTTGGACCATGGGGACTGGGCCTGCTGCGATCGGCTCCTGGTATCGGCGCGCTTCTGGTGGCCGTGTGGCTCGCGGGCCATCCGATTCGCGATCACGCTGGCATAATTATGCTGTTCTTCGTCGGCCTATTCGGCCTTTTTACCTCCGTCTTCGGCTTTTCCACCATTCCGCTTCTGTCGATTCTGGCCCTTGCAGGACTAGGCGCCGCGGATATGGTCAGCGTCTACATCCGCGAGACACTGATACAGCTCTGGACACCGGATAGGCTGCGAGGGCGCGTCAATGCCGTAAACATGGTTTTCGTCGGCGCGTCGAATGAGCTGGGCGAATTCCGGGCGGGTACGATGGCAGCATTTATCGGTGTGGTACCGGCCGTGGTCTTCGGCGGCGTGGGTGCGGTCGCCATCGCCGGGCTCTGGGCGTGGCTTTTCCCGGAACTTCGCCGTACGCGGCACCTCAATGGCCGCGGCTAGAAAAGGAGCCGCAGCGGAGAAGTCATATGCCTTCTTTGCAGGCCAAACTCAACAAGCATAAAACTATATTCGCGCTGTTATTCCCGATAACGCGGATGATCGCTTCTGTTATTTGAGTATATCATTCAAATGACCCTAACTGCGTCGGTCTGAAAACGCGCCTAGCTGCCGTCGGTACTTATGGCGACAGCTGATTGGTGCGTGCCGAAGCGTAGAAGGTGCGGGAATTTTGATGAGCAAAACTCGCCATCGGCCAGGCTGGTTAGGTGAGTAGGATCCCGGTTGGCCGTGTGGACCGCGCAAGTGATGGCGCGGATCGGCATTCAAGCAAAAACTGATTGGCCCCGATCCGTGTGTGACCGGAGGCTTCGTGCCCAAGGCAACTATTTGGCTTGGTGGGCTTGGCTTTGTTCAACGAGGATTGAGAATGCAGAGATCTACTTCGTGCCTGAAATTCCCCGGCTTGCTTAGCGCGGCTTCCGGAATGCGATTCAGCGGAAGATGTGGCTCTGAGCTCGCCCCTCGGGCCGCTGTTTCTGCAGTCGCCCTTTTGGCCGCCCTTTCCTTAAGCACACCTGCTTTCGCAATGGACTTTTCGGCCTCTACCCCTGCCGAACTGATCAACGCGATCAACGGCGCCAATGGCAGTGGTGTTCCCTCCACAATAACTTTGACGGCGGATATTTCGCTAGGAGCTACTCCCCTCCCACCCACCACCACGCCAATTACCATCATCACGGGCAAGTATACGTTGCACGGAACGACTGGAATGGGAGTCACTGGAAATGGGAGCGGCATCACCATTCCGGGCAGCGGCTCTATTACGATTTTAGGCACGCTAAAGGGCGGGAATGCTGATCAAACAGATAGCCGCGGCATCGGGGGTGCCGGCCTGGGAAAAACCGGCGGCGAGATCAACAATCACGGCGTCATCAAAGGCGGCACCGGCGGCAGCACGAGCAGATCGGGAACGGCAGGGAGTGCCGGCCAAGGCGGTATCGGTGCAGGGCTTAGCAGTGCAACGCTCGTCAACGAGGTCGGTGCCGTCATCTCGGGCGGCGATGGCGGCAACTATGACGCAGAGAGCACCACAGGAGGTGGAAGAACGGGCAATGGCGGGATAGGACTCAACATGAGGGGAGGCTCGCTTGATAACAAAGGTCTCATAGAAGGCGGCTCGGGAGGTATGTTCGGCCATTTGCCTGCTTCACGGGATAATTTCTTCGGCGGGGCAGGCGGATTGGGCGCGTTGCTGAGTGGTGGGACATACACCAATAGCGGCACGATAAGGGGTGGTAGAGGAGGGGAGGGAGCGAACGCGGGAGTAAGCGGCCATGGCGCCGCCGGAGAAGGTGTCCGCTTGACGGGGGGAGCGCTCCACAACACAGGTGTCATCTCGGGCGCGGATGGACGGAACGGCGGCGGTCCCTCGATAGGGGACGGAAATCATGGCGCGATAGGCATCACCGTTGTCAACGGCAAGCTCGCAAATTTCGGCACGATCAATGGCGGCAATGCTGGCCCGCTGATGGGACCTCAGGCGCACGGAGGCACCGCCGTGGTCGGGACAGGCGGTGTGACCGTTGTCAATGGTGGTGTCATCAACGGGGGTCGCAACGGCGACGACAGTTTCGGCACCGCGCTTCAATTCACGGGCGGCGGCAACACGCTCGAGCTGCATGCCGGCTATGGGATCTATGGACGCGTCCTCGCGACCAACACAGACAGATTCGTTCTTGGTGGTGCTGGCGACGGCACCTTCGATGTTTCCAAATTCAACCCGGGTGATCAGTTCGACCCGTTCGGATTCTACGAAAAGCGGGGGACCAGCACCTGGAGGCTGACCGGGACGACGACTGAACACACCCCATGGACCATCTATGAGGGTGTTCTAGAGGTCTCACAAGATGGCAATCTCGGTGCGACGTCAGGTGTGCTCACCCTGGCCGGCGGCACATTGCGCAACACCGCTGCCTTCACCTCGACTCGTAATTTCCTCATCGAGCCTGCGGGCGGCACAATCCAGACGAATGCGGATCTGACGCTGGCCGGCTCGATCCTAGGCACGGGCGCTCTCGTCAAGACCGGCGGTGCCGCTTTGATCCTCACGGGTGACAGCTCCGCCTTCGCAGGCTCCACATCCGTCGATGCAGGCGCTCTTATCGTGAACGGCAGTATCTGCGGCCCGCTCACCATACGCAGCGCCGCACGGCTCCAAGGCACCGGCACTGTTTGCGACACCACAAATGCGGGTGTCATTGCGCCTGGAAACGGAATCGGCACTCTCACAATCAATGGCAATTATGCAGGCAATGGCGGCACGCTCGAACTTGAGACCGTGCTTGGCGGAGACAATTCAAGCACAGATCTCCTGATCATCACGGGTGATACATCCGGCACTACGAATGTGCGCGTGATCAATATCGGCGGTCTTGGTGCGCTGACCACGGAGGGGATCAAAGTCATCGATGTCGGCGGGACCTCAAACGGCGTTTTCTCGCTCCTTGGAAATTACACACTGAATGACAGCCAGGTAATGGTGCAGGGCGCGTATGCATATGGCCTTTACAAGAACGGCATCAGTTCGCCGACGGATGGCGACTGGTATCTCCGTTCCTTCTATCAGCCAGGCGTCCCGGTGTACGAGAGCTATGCAGGCACGCTGCAGTCCTTCAACGGTGTGGGCACCTTGCAGCAGCGGCTTGGCAACCGCTTCTGGGCGACAGAACCGGCGCCGGTCGAAAAGGGCATGCCGTCACATTATGGTCTGATCGAAGGGAATGGCATTTGGGGCCGCGTGGAAGCCTCGAGCAGCCATCTTATCCCGAAGACCTCCTCCACAGGCGTCGAATCCGATGTGGGTACCTGGAAACTGCAAGCTGGTGCTGACCTGCTCCTGGCTGAGGAGCCATACGGCAGTCTTCTTGGAAGCATCACCGCCCATTACGGCACAATCTCTTCCGATATCTTTTCGAAAACCGGCAATGGCTGGATCGAGAGCAGTGGCCGCGGGGTCGGCGGAGCACTTACCTGGTACGGAAGCAATGATTTCTATGTAGACGCACAGGGCCACGCCACTTGGTACAGGAGCGATCTCCACTCCACCACTGCCCGTCTGGACCTTGCCCGGGACCAGGATGCGTTCGGCTACGGTCTGGGCATCGAAGCCGGCAAGAGGTTCTGGTTCGGACAGCACTGGGCTGCAACGCCACAGGGCCAGTTCTCCTATTCCCGCATCAGCTTCGACAATTTCGTCGACGCCTTCGGAGCGCCTGTCTCGTTCCAAAAGAGTGAAAGCCTCTTAGCCCGCCTTGGCATAACAATCGACCGGCAAACTGAATGGCGTGGTGAGGCGGGCGTTAAGAACCGCTCTCACCTCTACGGCATCGCCAATCTCTATTATGATTTCGCGGACAGCTGGCACGTGGACGTGGCGAATGTAGGATTTGAGCATCGCAACCAGCCACTTTGGGGCGGGCTAGGTATCGGTGGTACCTTGAACCTCGCCGACGACAAATATTCGATCTACGGCGAAGCACTGGCAAGAACGAGCTTTGAGAACTTCGGCGACAGCCGCGTCTTGAGCGGCACGATCGGCATCCGTATCGGCTGGTAGCGCAGCAGGCAGATCCTGCCTCCTACAGAGAAGGCCGCTCGAGGCGGCCTTCGTGATCACCGGTGGCGGGTCGCTTCAGACCATTCCGAGTGCAGCTTTATAGAGGTCCAGGATCGCCTCTTCTTCCTGGCGCTCAGCTTGATCCTTCTTGCGCAGGCGAACGATCGTGCGCACCGCTTTCACGTCGAAACCATTGCCCTTCATCTCGGCATAGACATCCTTGATGTCGTCGGAGATGGTCTGCTTCTCCTCCTCGAGGCGCTCGATGCGCTCGATGAAGGCGCGAAGCTGCCCGGCGGCAACGGTCTGCGCAGTCTCGTTCGTGATGTCGTCGGCCATGGTTTTCTCCGCTGAAGGAAGGACGCCCGCGACTCGCAACGCGGGCAAAAGATGGGCTTCGATGCCCCAGCGGTTGTTCAAAATCAAGGCCGTTCCGTAGTTGTTCCCCACTCTCGCGGCAAGCGTTTATCATTTTGGACGGGTGGCTTCTCTCCTCCGGAGTGGAGACAGATCGGAACCGTTCGGATAAAGCTCGATCGTTTCTGGCAATATCGTTGGAAGATGAACATGGCTCCTAAAACGCCCTCGGTGACGGCGTTCTTCGAAGAACGAACGAGCTCGCTGCAATATGTTGCTGCCGATCCGGCCACAGGCAAATGTGCGATCATCGATCCGGTTCTCGATTACGATGAGAAGTCCGGGGCGGTCGCCACGCGAAGCGCCGATGCAATTCTCGAATTCGTAAAACGGGAGGGGCTTGAGGTCGAATGGATACTCGACACCCATCCTCACGCCGACCATTTCTCCGCGGCCGCATATCTCAAGCAGAAGACCGGTGCACCCACGGCGATCGGAGAACGTGTGGTGGATGTCCAGAAGCTCTGGAAGGAAATTTATAACCTGTCGGACTTTTCTGCCGATGGAACGCAGTGGGATCGGTTATTCACCGCGGGCGAGCGCTTTTTCGTCGGGGAAATCCCATCCTATGTTCTTTTTTCTCCCGGTCACACACTGGCCTCCATCACTTATGTGATCGGCGACGCCGCTTTCGTGCATGACACTGTTTTCATGCCGGATGGCGGCACTGCAAGGGCAGATTTTCCGGGAGGGGATGCGACGAGGCTCTGGCGCTCCATCCAGGAAATCCTATCGCTGCCGGATGAAACCAGGATCTTCACCGGCCATGACTACCAGCCGGGGGGGCGGGAACCGCGCTGGGAAAGCACCGTCGCCGAGCAAAAGGCCGAGAATATCCACCTCACGAAGTATCGTACCGAGGATGAGTTCGTAAATTTTCGGGAGGCTCGCGACCGCACACTTCCCATGCCGAAGCTGATCCTCCACGCTCTCCAGGTGAACATGAATGGCGGTCGGCTGCCCGAGCCCGAGGGCAACGGCCGGCGATATCTGAAGATCCCTTTGGATCGGTTTGGAAACGTCGCCTGGGATTGATTTTTGCGGGGCGCCTTTTTGCGGGCGATAACCGCTCCTATATCTGTGAAGTGCGTCGCTCTTTCGCAAAGGCCAAAAAAACTGTAAGAGCACGCCAACGAAACATGGCCGCGCCTTTTGCGCGGCCACGCCATTTAAAGAGCACCAATGAAACTCCGCAATATTGCGATTATCGCCCACGTCGATCATGGGAAGACTACCCTCGTCGATGCGCTCCTGAAGCAGTCGGGCTCCGTGCGCGACAACCAGCGCGTGGATGAGCGCGTCATGGACTCCAATGATATCGAGAAAGAGCGCGGCATTACCATCCTCGCCAAGGCCACGTCGGTGGTTTGGAAAGACGTGCGCATCAACATCGTGGACACGCCCGGGCACGCCGATTTCGGCGGCGAGGTGGAGCGTATCCTGAACATGGTGGACGGCGCCGTTCTTCTGGTGGATGCTGCCGAGGGGCCCATGCCGCAGACGAAATTTGTCGTCGGCAAGGCGCTGAAGGTGGGCTTGAAGCCGATCGTCGCCGTCAACAAGATCGACCGGCCGGATGCCCGCGCGGATGAGGTTATCAACGAGGTCTTCGACCTTTTTGCCGCTCTCGACGCCACTGACGAGCAGCTCGATTTTCCGATCCTTTACGGCTCGGGCCGCGATGGCTGGATGAATTTCGATCCTTCGGGACCGAAGGACGAAGGTCTGGCGCCGCTTTTCGATCTTGTGCTGAAGCACGTGCCGGAGCCGACCGTGGAGGAGGGGCCGTTCCGCATGATCGGCACCATCCTGGAAGCCAATCCCTTCCTCGGCCGCATCATCACCGGCCGTATCGCTTCCGGCAGCATCAAGTCGAACCAGGCGGTAAAGGTTCTCGCGCGGGACGGCAGCCTCTTGGAGCAGGGCCGGATTTCGAAGATCCTGGCGTTCAGGGGATTAGATCGCCAGCCGATCGACGAAGCCCATGCCGGCGACATTATCGCCATTGCCGGCCTGTCGAAGGGCACGGTGGCCGATACTTTCTGCGACCCATCGGTGGCCGAGCCCATGGAAGCTCAGCCGATCGATCCGCCCACCGTTACCATGAGCTTCCTCGTGAATGACTCGCCGCTTGCCGGCACCGAAGGCGACAAGGTGACGAGCCGCGTCATCCGCGATCGTCTTTTGAAGGAGGCGGAGGGCAATGTCGCGCTGAAGGTCGAGGAGTCTGCAGACAAGGACTCGTTCTTCGTCTCGGGTCGAGGCGAGCTGCAATTGTCGGTGCTCATCGAGACGATGCGCCGCGAAGGCTTCGAGCTTGCGGTCTCCCGCCCGCGCGTGGTGATGAAGAAGGACGAGGACGGCCAGTTCCTGGAGCCCATCGAGGAGGTTGTCATCGACGTGGACGAGGAGCACGCCGGCGTCGTCGTGCAGAAGATGTCGGAGCGCAAGGCCGAGATGGTGGAACTCCGCCCCTCCGGCGGCGACCGTCAGCGGCTGGTGTTCCTGGCCCCGACGCGCGGCTTGATAGGCTATCAGTCCGAGCTTTTGACCGATACGCGCGGCACGGCGGTGATGAACCGGCTCTTCCACTCCTATCAGCCGTATAAGGGCGAGATCGCCGGCCGGGTGAACGGCGTGCTGATCGCCAATGAACCGGGCGAAGCCGTGGCTTACGCGCTCTGGAATCTTGAGGACCGGGGTCCGATGGTGATCGATCCGGGCGTGAAGGTCTATCAGGGCATGATCGTGGGCATCCACTCCCGCGACAACGACCTGGAGGTGAATGTCCTCAAAGGCAAGAAGCTCACGAATATCCGCGCTGCCGGCAAGGACGAGGCGGTGAAGCTCACGCCGCCGATCCGCATGACCCTGGAGCGCGCATTGTCCTGGATTCAGGACGATGAGCTGGTGGAGGTGACGCCGAAGTCGATCCGCCTGCGCAAGCTCTACCTCGATCCGCATGAGCGTAAGCGCTTCGAAAAGCAGAAATTAGCCGTCGCCTGAGGCGGCGGCTCGCCCGGTCGGCCCTTCGGCCGGGCAGCGCCTGTTGTGGCTCTTCCTAAATTGCTGACGCTGCGGCGGTGATAACGCGCCGCTCAAGACCCGGCTGAAAGTGCCTTCTCGATTTCAGGCATCATCTCGTTTTTCAGGCTGGCCGGCGTGAACGGACCAACATGTTTATAGCGGATCTTGCCATCCGGGCCGACGAGGAACGTCTCGGGCACGCCATAGACGCCCCACTCGATCGCTGATCGCCCACTCTGATCGACGCCAACAGCGTCGAATGGATTGCCCAATTCGCCAAGGAAGCGCCGAGCGTTTTCAGGCTGATCCTTGTAATTGAAGCCGACAAGGCGAATGCGATCGTCCTTCGCAAGCTCCATGAGCAGCGGATGCTCCTGCCTGCAGGGCATACACCAGGAGCCCCAGACATTCACGACCGATACCTTTCCGGCAAAGTCGCCCGGGTTGAGCCCGGGAAGCGCGAGGCCCTCCAGTGGCGGCAATTCCGTCTGGGGTGCGGGCTGGCCGATAAGTGCCGAAGGAACGACCGAGCTGTCCTTTCCGGAAAGAAGCTCGATAAAGAAAACCGCGGAGAGCGCAAGAAACGCAAATAGGGGTACCAGCAGGATAAGCAGCCGCCTTCTGGGCGGTTGGCCTTCCGCCGCGCTCATTCGGAGCCCCGAGCAGAACGGCGGCGCACGCCGCGCGCCTCAAGCTGCTTGAGCGCTCGCCGCTGGGCCGACTGGTCGAACAAAATCCAGCAAACCAGCCCCATGATCGCCAGCGCTGAAATGACATAGGCTGCCGTGACATAGGCGAGGTGCGTCATCGCGATGCCTCCGCCGGCTTGATCTCCGCGGCGCGGGCGGAGAGCCGGCGCATTGCGATCACCCGCCGGCGCCAGATCTCATTTCGCATGGCCATGAGGTGAAGCGCGAGGAAGAGCAGGGTGAAGCCGATCGCGCACACCAGGAGCGGCCAGAGCATGCTGGGATCGATCGTCGGGCCATCAAGCCTGAAGACCGAAGCCGGTTGATGAAGCGTGTTCCACCAATCGACGGAAAACTTGATGATCGGGATATTGATGAAGCCGACCAGCGTGAGGATCGCGGCGGCTCGGGCCGAACGGCCGGGATCGTCAAGCGCGCGCGTGAGCGCGATGATCCCGAGATACATCAAGAAGAGAACAAAGACCGAGGTCAGCCGCGCGTCCCAGACCCACCAGGTGCCCCACATGGGCTTGCCCCAGATGGAGCCTGTGGCGAGCGCGAGCGCTGTAAAGACGGCGCCAATGGGCGCGGCGGCCTTCAAGGAGACGTCTGCCAGGGGATGGCGCCAGACCAATGTGCCGAGAGCCGAACCCGCCATCATCGTGTAGCAGAGCATGGAAAGCCACGCGAAGGGAACGTGGACATACATGATGCGAACCGTGATGCCCTGCTGGTAATCCTCAGGCGCGGCGAACGCCATGTAGAGCCCGGCCGCCAGCACCAGCACCGCGGCGCTTGAAAGCCATGGCAGCACCGCGCCCGCCAATTCGAGGAAGCGGGTGGGGTTTGCAATTTCGGTCCAGCGGGGAACGGCCTTCTCGTTCATGGGCAGTTAGATAGAACGTCAGGCAGCTGCGCGCAATTGATGATAGGAAAAGCTGCGTGAGGCCTTTTGTCCGCTTCATCGGATTGTCTGCCAGTCGCCGCCAAGATCAATCCGAAGATGAACGCAGGGCGAGCGCTGCGGCGGCGGGTCCGATCACGGCGAAGAAGAGCGTGAGCGCGGACAGGATGAGGAAGGGCGGCAGGAAAGGGTCCGGGTCCGCCACGGCACCGCGGCTTGCCGCAACCCCGAAAATCAGCACCGGCACGGTCAGCGGAAGGATGATGACGGAGACGAGGAGTCCGCCGCGCGGCAGGGCTACTGCGAGCGCTGCTCCAACGGCTCCGATGAAAGTGATCGCCGGCGTGCCTACGAGGAGTGTGGAGCTGGCAGCAAGAAGGCCCAGTGGCGGAACATTCATGAACAGGCCAAGCAAGGGAGACACGAGGACGAGGGGGAGCACCGAAACCGTCCAGTGTGCCAGGCACTTCACGAAGACGGTGAGCGCCAGCATGTGACGGTCCCGGCTGCCAAGCAGAAGATCGAGAGAGCCATCTTCCCGATCGCCCTGGAACAGGCGATCCAACCCCAAAAGGCTGGCGAGCAGCGCTCCGATCCAAAGAATTGCCGGCCCTATTCGTGCGAGCAGGTTGAGATCGGGCCCGACGCCGAAGGGAATGACCGCCACCACGGCCAGGAAGAAGAGAGCACCCGTGAGCGCGCCGCTGCCTGCCCGCAAACCGAGCTTTACGTCTCGCAGATAGAGCGCAAGCATCAGCCCGCCCCCATCCTCAGTTCGCGAGCATGTCCCAGCCCAAGGGGCAGGTGGGTCGCCGCGATGATGATGCCGCCATCCGCCAGATGCGTCCGCATCAGTTCGGAGAAACGGGCCTCCGAGGCATGATCGAGGCCGGAGGTCGGCTCGTCGAGCAGCCAGACCGGGCGGTGGGAGACGAGAAGGCGGGCTATTGCGGTCCGGCGGCGCTGGCCGGTGGAAAGATAGCCGAAGGGCAGATGCCCGATCTCGCTCAGGCCGACCGCCTCGAGCGCATCATCGACGGAAAGGCGGGGGCCGCCCAGAAAGGTGCGCCAGAAGGCAAGATTTTCCTCCACCGTCAGCGCCGTCTTCATCCCGTTCAGATGGCCCAGATAGTGGCAGGCGGCTTGCACGTCCGGGAAAGTCTCTCCGCCTCCCGAGAACTCGACATTGCCGGAGGCCGCGGGAAGAAGCCCGG
This sequence comes from Chelativorans sp. J32, assembly GCF_000518985.1. Taxonomy (GTDB): domain Bacteria; phylum Pseudomonadota; class Alphaproteobacteria; order Rhizobiales; family Rhizobiaceae; genus Chelativorans. The sequence goes on along the minus strand of NZ_JAEQ01000005.1, from coordinate 175,430 downwards.
CCACGGTGCGCAGGAGAGTGGATTTACCCGCCCCGTTGGGGCCCGTTACCAGAAGAGCCTGACCTGGATCGAGAGCGAAGGACAACCCGGAAAAGATCAGTTCCCCACCGCGCTCGCCGCTCAGGTTTTCCACGGCAAGCCGCATGGGTTCTCCTACCTGCCGCAATGGTTGTCCCCGGCTTTTTCCCAAAGTGCCAAAATAGTTTAATCGCTATAGAACTCTTTTTAGAAATTCTCTATATGCGGGGCAACCACGCCAGCGGTCGGCGTGGAGAGCCTTTGTGCCGAACCAGCGCACATGCCGCCTTGACCGGCTGGTACGCGGGGGGCGGACGCGGAAATGACCGTACCCGCATTTGAGCTTGTCGTCTCAGAAAGTCCGTTCCCGTTCGGATGAACAGACCAGGATGGGATCGCACGTGTCTACTTCACTCGACAGCTATAAAAGCCGCCGCACCCTGAAAGTAGGGAACACCGAATATACTTACTTCGACCTCAAGGAGGCGGAGAAGAACGGTCTTGCCGGGGTTTCCAGACTCCCCTTCTCCATGAAGGTTCTGCTCGAAAACCTCCTGCGCAAGGAGGACGGCCGCTCCGTTACCAAGCAGAGCATCGAAGCGGTGGCCGCATGGCTTTCCGACCGCGGCTCCGCCGGTGTGGAGATCGCCTACTCGCCCGCCCGCGTGCTGATGCAGGATTTCACCGGCGTTCCTGCCGTGGTGGACCTTGCCGCAATGCGTGATGCGATGGTCTCGCTCGGCGGCGACCCCCAGAAGATCAACCCGCTGGTTCCGGTGGATCTCGTCATCGACCATTCGGTCATCGTCGATGAATTCGGCACGCCGCTCGCCTTCGCGCGCAATGTGGAGCTGGAATACAAGCGCAACGCGGAGCGCTACCGTTTCCTGAAATGGGGCCAAAAGGCGTTCCAGAACTTCCGCGTGGTGCCTCCGGGCACCGGCATCTGCCATCAGGTCAATCTCGAATATCTCGCGCGCGTCGTCTGGAGCCGCGAGGAGGACGGCACGCTTCTCGCCTATCCCGATACCTGCGTTGGAACCGATTCGCACACCACAATGGTGAACGGCCTCGGCGTTCTCGGCTGGGGCGTGGGCGGCATCGAAGCAGAGGCCGCGATGCTCGGCCAGCCGGTCTCCATGCTGCTGCCGGAAGTGGTCGGCTTCAAGCTGACGGGTAAGCTGCGCGAGGGCGTCACCGCCACGGACCTCGTGCTCACGGTCACGCAGATGCTGCGCAAGAAGGGCGTGGTCGGCAAGTTCGTCGAGTTCTTCGGCCCCGGCCTTGCGAACATGACCGTGGCCGACCGTGCCACGATCGGCAATATGGCGCCGGAATATGGCGCCACCTGCGGCTTCTTCCCGGTGGATGGCGAGACCATAAAGTATCTTACGATGTCCAACCGCTCTGCCGAGCAGATCGCGCTGGTGGAGGCCTATACCAAGGCGCAGGGCCTGTGGCGCGAGGAGGAGATGCAGGATCCGGTCTTCACCGAGATCCTGGAACTCGACCTCGGCACGGTCGTGCCTTCGATGGCCGGTCCGAAGCGTCCCGAGGGCCGTCTGCCGCTCGAGGAGATCGCGCCCAATTTCGAAAAGGCGCTCGAGGCCGAGTACAAGAAGACGGTCGACACCGCCAAGCGCTACGCGGTCGAAGGCGAGGATTTCGATCTCGGCCACGGCGATGTGGTGATCGCCGCCATTACGTCGTGCACGAACACCTCGAACCCGAGCGTCCTCCTCGCCGCCGGCCTGCTTGCCCGCAACGCCAACCGGCGTGGGCTGAAGCGCAAGCCTTGGGTGAAGACCTCGCTCGCCCCCGGCAGCAAGGTGGTTGCCGAATACTACGAGAAATCCGGCCTGCAGACGGAGCTGGACCAGCTCGGCTTCAATCTGGTCGGCTTCGGCTGCACGACATGCATCGGCAATTCCGGCCCGCTGCCGGAACCGATCTCCAAGACCATCAACGACAAGGGTCTGATCGGTGCGGCGGTGCTCTCCGGCAACCGTAACTTCGAAGGCCGCGTGTCTCCCGACGTTCAGGCGAACTATCTAGCCTCGCCGCCGCTGGTGGTGGCCTATGCGCTCGCCGGCACCGTGCGCAAGGACCTGACCAAGGAACCGCTCGGCGAGGATCGGGACGGCAATCCCGTCTATCTGCGCGATATCTGGCCGACTTCGGCCGAGGTGCAGGAGTTCATCGCCAAGCACGTCACGCGTGAGCTGTTTGCCACCAAATATGCGGATGTCTTCAAGGGCGACGAATACTGGCAGGGGCTGGAAGCACCGGCCGGCGAGACCTATGCATGGGATCCGGGCTCGACCTATGTGCAGAACCCGCCCTATTTCGAGGGCATGCAGCCGAAGCCCCAGCCGGGTGGCGACATCAAGGGCGCGCGTGTACTCGGCCTGTTCGGCGACAAGATCACGACCGACCACATTTCACCCGCGGGCTCCATCAAGGCCCAGTCTCCCGCCGGTCAGTACCTTATGGACCATGGCGTGGGCGTTGCGGACTTCAACCAGTATGGCACGCGGCGCGGCAATCATGAGGTGATGATGCGCGGCACCTTTGCCAATATCCGCATCCGCAACCACATGCTGGGCGAGAACGGGCGGGAAGGCGGCTATACGATCCACTATCCCTCGAAGGAGGAGATGTCGATCTATGACGCTGCCATGCGTTACAAGCAGGAAGGCGTGCCGCTCGTCATCTTCGCGGGCGTGGAGTACGGCAACGGCTCCTCGCGCGACTGGGCGGCCAAGGGCACGAACCTGCTCGGCGTCCGGGCGGTCATCGCGCAGAGCTTCGAGCGTATCCACCGTTCGAACCTTGTCGGCATGGGCGTCATCCCGTTCGTCTTCGCCGAGGAGACGAGCTGGAAAGAACTCGGGCTGAAGGGCGACGAGATCGTGACGATCGACGGCCTGGACACCATCAGGCCGCGCGCCACGATGATTGCCAAGATCACTTACGGCGATGGTTCGGTGAAGGAAGTGCCGCTGCTTTGCCGGATCGATACGCTGGATGAGCTCGAATACTTCAAGAATGGCGGCATCCTGCAATATGTGTTGCGGGATCTCGCAGCCTGAGGCAGTCGCCCGAATCTAAGGCTTTTGGAACCGCCGCTAGCCGGCGGTTCTTTTTTTGCGATCTGAAACTCATGCTTTTGGTTAACCAAGCTTTCACCGCAACGTGACTTTCCATAGATCTTCGTTCGCCGCTAGGATCGTTAAAATTGTGCAACAAGAGCCGGCCCGCGAGGTCGCGCCAAAGGAAGAGGAAACATGCGCATTTTGACCGCGCGCAGAACCCTGTTGAAGATGGGCCTTGCCGCGGTGGCTTTGCCTGGATGCCTTAGAATCGCAGGGGCAGCGACAAGGCCAATCGCAGTGGTGGAACTTTTCACGAGTCAGGGCTGTAGCCGATGTCCGCCGGCGGATGCCCTTTTCGTAGAACTCGCCGAACGCAGCAACATCGTCGCGCTGGCGTATCACATAGATTACTGGGATTATCTCGGCTGGGAAGACAGCCTTGCCGTGCCCGAAAACACCGAAAGGCAGCATGCCTATGGTGAGGTGCTTGGCACGGGAGTCTACACGCCCCAGATCGTGGTGAATGGTCAGAAGGATGTTGTGGGAGCGGACCGTAATGCCGTCCTCAATGCCGTGCAGCCGGCGGATGGGGCCGGGGGGCTGGCTGTCGACGTGGCTCTTTCGACGGCAGGCAAGAATATCGCCATCGAGATCGGCGGCGGAGAATCGGCGGAGGCAGGCGCCCACGTCCTCCTGGTTTATTACAGGCCGAGCTATACCGCGGAGATCCGCGCCGGTGAGAACAAGGGCAAGACAGTCGAGTACCGCAACATCGTCACCGGTCATCAGACGGTAGGGGTCTGGCACGGAAAGGAAATGCGGCTGGAGTTCCCCAAGTCGGAGATCAAGAGCAGGGGAGGCTGTTGCGCGGTGCTGGTGCAATCCGCCGATGAGGATGGCAATCCCAAGGCCATTCTGGGTGCGGCGCAGATGAGCGCCGTCAGCTGACAAAAAAGCGCCGGCACGGCTATGCCTGTACCGGCGTTGATCTCAGGAGATCGTTGCCATCTGGTGGGCCCTGGGAGGCCCGGAGTTGGTTCGATCCGATGACAGCCCTGTGGGCGGGGGGGCTTGGGGTACAGAACTGCCCCGGATCGAACCGTCTCAGGCAACAAGGGGATCGTCTTCGCAAAATCGGGCGCAAGCGGGGTAAGAACACGGCGATAATGAGGCGAATGATCACCAAATCCGACCACGGGTAGCGATTTCGTGAGGCCAGATTGCCACGGGTTTGCCTGTAGGGGTTGCATTTCCCACGCACCCACGCCACCTTGATTGTCACAAGACCGTAACAAAAAGGTGCCCTGGATGGCTGATCAGTCAGGCGCAGCGGAGGGTAGGGAAGATTCCGGGAACCTCATCCCGCTCGGCGAAGCCCGCCGGGCGCGGCTGAAGCTTCCGATCACCTTCGACCGTCGGGAACTCGACCAGATCCTGCGTGTGTACGGATTTATGGTCGCAGCTGGTGAATGGCGCGATTATGCGATTGACCATCTGGAAGACAGGGCAATCTTCTCGGTCTATCGGCGTACGAGCGAGGTGCCGCTGTTCCGGATCGTGAAAGACCCGTCTCTTGCAAGAAAGCAGGGCGCCTACAGCGTGGTTGCCGCGACCGGTGCTATTCTGAAGCGCGGACACGATCTCGCCCGGGTGCTGACGGTTTTCGACAAGAAGCTTCGCCTCGTCGGAACGTGAGGAAGGCGGCCAGGCGACACGCCCGCCCCGTCCCGTAACGACTTTCTGCCTATCTTCCGGCTTCCCGCCTGAACAGCCTTTCCGGCAGCGATTCCGGATCCGGCGGCAGAGTATCGCCCCCGTTCAAAGTAAGTTGCATGAACACCGTATCGAGCCAGCGGCCATGTTTGTACCCGCTGCCTTCGAGCACGCCCGCATGCCGGAACCCTAGAGCTTCGTGCAGTTTGACCGAGGCGCTTTCAGGTGAGCCATCACCGATCACGGCGGCGATCTGGCGGAAACCGAGCTTGCTGCATTCCGCGATCAGCGCCTGGAGCAGCAGGCGACCGATCCCTCTGCCCTGAGCGTGAGGGGCGATGTAGATGGAATCCTCCACCATGAAGCGGTAGGCGCGGCGCGGCCTGAATGGTCCGGCATAGGCGTAGCCCAGCACCTGCTCCGCCTCTTCCGCCACCAGATAGGGATAGCCGTTTGAAGTGAGCCCCTCCATCCGCGACGACATCTCTTCAAGACTCGGCGGTTCGAGCTCGTAGCTCGCGGTGCCGGTCTCGACGGCATGTCCATAGATCTTTGTGATAGCGGAAAGGTCTGCGGTTCGGGCGGCGCGGATGGTGGTCACTGTCGAAGCTCTTTGCGGCCTGTCGTCCTATTTTCATGACAGGACACTTGCCAAAAGAAAAGGGCGGTCAGCGACCGCCCTTCAAAATCCTCGTTCCGGCCGCGTCTATTCGCGGTTGTTGCCCATGAACTGAAGCAGGAACATGAAGAGGTTGATGAAGTCGAGGTAGAGCCGCAGCGCGCCCATAATCGCCTTGCGGCCGGCCACGAGCTGGTCGTCGCCCTCGTAGTACATCTCCTTGATCTGCTGGGTGTCGTAGGCCGTAAGGCCGGCGAACACCAGGACGCCAATCACCGAAATGGCGAACTGCAGCGCGGAGGAGCCGAGGAAGATATTCACCAGCGACGCGAGGATGATGCCGATGAGGCCCATGAACAGGAAGGAGCCCATCCCGGACAGATCGCGCTTGGTCGTGTAGCCCCAGAGCGACAGAGCGCCAAAGGAGGCCGCGGTGATGAAGAAGGTGCGTACGATGCTTTCGCCCGTGAAAACGATGAAGATCGACGATAGCGAAAGGCCCACAAGGGCTGCGTAGACCCAGAAGGTCGTCTGCGCCGCGGATACGCTCAGCGTCTGGATGCGGAAGCTCATGAAAAAGACCAGCGCCAGCGGCGCCAACATCACAACCCAGCGCAGGGGTGACAGGTAGATGGCGCTGCCAAAGGCGGTCAGCAGAGTGCCGTTGCCCAACTGCGAGGCAGCGGCGGACGGGTCGGTCGTCGTCGCCAGCGAAGCCACGCCGAATGCAGCCAGGCCTGTGATGGCCAGGCCCAAGGCCATGAGGTTGTAGACCCGGATCATGTAGGCACGCAGGCCCTCGTCGATCGCCGCGTCGACGCGCGCGCCGGGCGCCGCTCGGGTCTGATAGTTGCGAAGGTCAGCCATGTGTTCCTCTTTCTCGCTACTCTCCCGTCCGGTGTCGGCAGACCGCCGAGCGCCGCTGGCAGGAGTCCAGCATGCGTAACCGGAATATGATGATTGTTTGGTCTAAGAGCAAGACCGAACTGGCGCAAAAGAAGGTGTTCGCCGGCGGTGCGCTCCTTACAGGTTCCGCAGGATCGGCGCAGCCTTGTGGCCAAGAACGCGCCAGGTGCCGATGAGTCCGAAGCCGACGGTAAGCACGAGCGCAATCACGATCGTCGAGATCGCGACTTCGGGCAGGAACGACCAGGGCAGGTTCATGATGCGCGACACGACATACCAGGCGGCGGTGCCGCCGGCCACGAGCGCGAAGATGGCGGTTGCGAGCCCGATCAGGAGATATTCGAGCGCGAAAGCATTGATCAGGGTGCGCCGCGTCGCCCCTAAGGTTTTCAAGACCACGGCGTCGTGAATGCGCGCGCGATTGCCGGCAGCCAGCGCACCGGAGAGCACGAGCACGGAGGCTATCAGCGCGACCGCCGCTGCGGCCCGGATTGCGACTGCAAGCTGCCCCACCAGCCGGTTCACCACGTCGAGCGCATCTTTGACGCGCACCGTCGTGATGGTTGGGAAAGTCCTCGTCACCGCGTTGAGAAGGCGAGCGTCTTCCTGGTCCGTTGCGCTTGCATCCGTGAGCGTAGCCAGCCAGGCATGCGGCGCGCCTGCAAAAGTGTTGGGCGAGAACACCATCACGAAATTCATCGATAGCGTCTCCCATTCCACTTGCCGGAAGCTTGCGATGCGGGCGGTGACGCTCCGCCCGAGCACATTCACGGTGATCGTATCCCCAAGCTCGAGGCCAAGCTCCCGGCCCTCCTGGGCTGTGAACGAAACAAGCGGCTCGCCGGAATAATCCTCGGGCCACCATTCGCCCGCCGTCAGTGTCGCATTGACCGGCTTGGTCGCGGAATAGGTGATGCCCCGGTCCCCGCGCAGCACCCAGGCACCTTCCGGTGGCGGCGTGATCTTGCTGGTGTCAACACCGTTTAGCGCCGTTATGCGTCCGCGCAGCATGGGCACGCGGGTCAACTCTCCATTCGGTGCGTATTGTTCGACAAGCCGGGAGAATGCTTCGGCCTCTGCAGGCTGAATGTCGACAAAGAAGAAGTTCGGGGCGATTTCCGGTAGGTTGCTGGAGATTTGGCGCCTGAGATTGCCGTCGATCAAGGCAAGCGAAGCCACGAGCGTGAGACCGAGGCCAAGTGAAAGCACCACCGAGGGTGTCAGCGCGCCCGGTCGGTGAATATTGCCGATCGCCAGCCTGAGAGCTGTCGAACGCACGCGAGGGGCGCACCTGGCGAGCGCTTGCACGCCCCAGCCGACGCCCCTGAGCACCAGGAATGCGGCAATCGCGGCCGCCACGAATATGGCCGCTATGCCCCGTTCCTCTGCATTCAATACGGCGAGCAGCGCAAGTATCGCGGCAATGGCTGCCGCCGCCCCGGCATAGACCGGGCGAGGCCAGCGCCTGGTCTCAATTCCCATCTCGCGAAAGAGCGCGGTCGCCGGCACTTCTCGCGCCCGTCCTAGAGGCAGAAGCGCGAAGACGAGCGTAGTGAGAATGCCGAAGACGGCAGCAAGAGCGAGCGCGTTCGGGTAAAAACCGGGTTGCGCTGCGACAGGCAGGACCGATGAGAGAAGCGAACTCGCTGCAAAAGGCATGAGAGCAGCAAGGACGAGGCCGGCTGCAATACCGAGCAGCGAGATCAGCAGAATCTGAAAAAGATAGATCGTGACGACGAACCGGCCGGAAGCTCCCAAACTCTTGAAGGTCGCAATGACCGATCGCTTCCCGTCGAGATAGGCGCGAACGGCATTGGCTACCCCCACGCCGCCGACCACGAGCGCGGTGAGTCCGACAAGCGTGAGGAATTGGGAGAAACGCTCGATGTTCGAGGAAAGGGCCGGGGCGGCATTGGCGCGCGTGCGTATGCTCCAGCCCGCGTTCGGAAACCGTTCGCCCGCTTCATCTCGAAGTGCCTGCAGCCTATCGTCGTCCGCCCCGTTTTCGAGACGGATTTTATAGGCATGCTCAACCAGGCTTCCCGGTTGAACGAGGCCGGAAGCCTTCAGCCCTTCGAGCGACGCCAACAGACGCGGAGCAAAGCCGAAACTCTCGGAAACCAGGTCCGGCTCGGTGACGAGTTCCGCGCGAATCTGGAAGGCTTGGCCGCCAAGCATCACAGAATCGCCGATCGATAAATGGAGCCGTTCGAGCAGGAGCGAGGGGGCGGCCGCCCCGTATGAGCCATCCTTCGGGCCGAAAAGCGCTTCGTAAGAAAGCGCAGGTTGGGTCACCAGTTCGCCATAAAGGGGATAGGCACCATCGACCGCCTTCGCCTCCACCAGTGCCTGATCGGAGCCGTCGGGTAGCCGCGCCATGGAACGCATGTTCGCGCTGACCGCCACTTGGCCCAGGGAGGAAAGCCAGGCCAGCTCAGAAGCATCCGCCTCGCGCTGGTTGAGCTCGAAACGGATATCCGCTCCCAACAGTTCCTGCCCCTGGCTTTCGACCGCACTGCTGATCGAGCGGGCAACGGAATTGACGCCCCCGATCGCAGCGACTCCGAGTGCTATGCACGCGAGGAAGACGAAGAATCCGGAGAGCCCGCCCCGCATCTCGCGAAGCGCAAAGCGCAAAGCCAGGGCTATCCCTTCCCTCCCGCCCTTTAGACGCTCGGCGGGAAGGCTTCTCTCCTCTATGGCGGCTTCGCTCGTCGGCATGATTAGCCCGCCACCACAGCTTCAGGAGCTGTCTCGATTCGGCCCGAGCGCATCGCTACCTGCCGGTCACACCGCGAAGCGAGTGTGGGATCGTGGGTTACCAGCACGAGCGTCGTCCCCCGTTCGCGTGCGGTGGAAAAGAGAAGGTCCGAGATCTGCCGTCCGGTCGCCTGATCAAGATTTCCCGTTGGCTCGTCCGCGATCATGATGGCAGGCTCCGGCGCGAGCGCACGCGCGATGGCGACGCGCTGCTGCTCGCCGCCGGAAAGTTCGCCCGGATAATGCGTAAGACGTTCTTTGAGGCCGACCGCTTCCAGTTCCTTTTCCGCAACGCCAAAGGGTTCGGGATGGCCCGCCAGCTCCAGCGGCACAGCCACGTTTTCAAGGGCGGTCATGTTGGGGATGAGGTGAAAGGACTGAAAGACGATGCCGATCATGCGGCCGCGGAAAGCGGCAATGGCATCCTCGGTCAGCTGGTCAATTCTTTCTCCGGCGATCCGCACGCTGCCACCATCCACTCTTTCCAAGCCGGCGATGACCATCAGAAGCGTCGACTTGCCCGATCCGGATGGGCCGACAATGGCCGTGGATTTGCCACGTTCCACCGAAAGACTTACGCCCTTGAGCACGTGCACGGAGGATGGCCCCTCACCAAGGCGGAGCGAAACGTCTTTCAGGTCTATCGCAGGTGTGGTCACGTAGAGGCCGTCCTATATGTGTGAGAATACGTGCGCGGTTGTGGCAGATATGGGTTGAGTTTTATGGCTATCAAATTCTTGGACGTGTTTTCCCGCCCTGTCTCGCCCCTCGCGAAAATGTTATCCGCCACGGCGGCTCTCTTCCTCACGGTGGTGATCTCCCTGCCCGCCCGCGCAGAGCCCTTCGGCATTGTTGGCTTCGGCGATAGCCTGATGGCTGGCTACGAGCTTGGGGCCGGAGAAGGATTCACGGACCGGCTTGAGGCCGTGTTGCGCGAGCGAGGGCATAACGTTTCCGTCGCCAATGCCGGTGTTTCGGGTGATACGACGAGCGGCGGCTTGTCGCGACTTGACTGGTCCGTCCCCGAAGGTACCGACCTGGTGATCCTCGAGCTGGGCGCCAATGACATGTTGCGCGGCGTCGACCCCGCTTCCACCGAAAAGAACCTGGAAGAAATCATCACGCGGCTCAAGGCCAGAAAAATCGGAATCCTGCTGGTCGGGATGTATGCGGCGCCAAATCTGGGATCCGATTACCAGAAGGCCTTCAACGCCATCTATCCGCGGCTTGCGGAAAAATACGACCTGCCGCTGGTGCCCTTTTTCCTCGAAGGCGTGGCAGGAAACGCCTCGCTTCAACTTGCCGACGGCATGCACCCCAATGCCGAAGGGATCGATCTGATGGTGAAGAACGTTCTGCCCAAGGTCGAACCCCTCATTCAGGGGGAAAAGCCGAACATGTGAGGGGAGAGCCGGAGAAACCGCTTGCCCCATGACTCAATCGATGATTCGCTGATGGTGACATAGCGAATCGAGGAGGTTGCCATGCCGCGACTTTTCACCGCCCTCGAGATCCCGCGCGATGCGGCTCTGTCGCTCTCGCTCCTGCGCGGCGGATTGCCGGGAGCTCGCTGGATCGATGTCGAGAACTATCACCTGACATTGCGCTTCATCGGGGACGTGGAAGGTCACGTGGCTGACGAGATTGCCAATGCGCTCGACCGGGTGCGCCGTCCTTCCTTCCTCCTCACCCTTTCAGGCGTCGGGGCGTTTGGCCAAAAGAAACCGCATGCGGTTTGGGCGGGCGTCGCTGCCTCGCCTGATCTTCAAGCCTTGCAAGGCGAGATCGAGCGCATCTGTCAGCGTCTCGGCCTGCCTGCGGAGCAGCGGAAATTCACGCCGCACGTTACCCTGGCCAGACTCAAGAACGCATCGCCCCATGCGGTGGCTTCCTACCTGTCGGCCCGAGGAAACTTCGCCGCCGCGCCCTTTCGGGTAGGCCGTTTCGTGCTCATGTCGTCAAGAGAATCGGTGGGCGGCGGCCCCTATGTGGTCGAGGAAGCCTGGCCGCTCCTGCATACCGAGAGCGCCCGTTCGGCCAGCCTTTCGGCAAGCGCCTCGGAAGCTTCGCGGATCATGCGATAGACAGCCTCAAAGCTTTCTTCGTCCTCATAATACGGGTCCGGAACCTCTTCCGGTCTGCCAAGCGCATATTCGAGGAAAAGGTGGACGCGTCCGCGCGTGTCCGGCGGGGCCAGGTGCTGCAGCCTGCGAATATTGCCGCGGTCCATGCCGAATATCAGGTCGAAGTGCCGGAAATCCTCCGGGTTAACCTGGCGGCACTTCTGACCGGAAATGTCGAGCCCGTGGCGCCGGGCGGCAGCGACAGACCGGGGATCAGGCCGCTGGCCCACATGCCAGTCGCCGAGAGCGGCCGAATCAATTTCGAAAAGATGCTCCTGCCCCTTTTCCCGCAGTACTTCGCGAAAGACGCCCTCGGCCAGTGGCGAACGGCAGATATTGCCAAGGCAGACGAAAAGGATGGTGATGCGGGGCTGTTTGCTCATGGCGGAAGCGTTATCCTTTTGCTGATGCGATAGCACGGAGGTTGTTGATGGCAAGGCAGAAACTCGACAGGAAAGAGGCTGAAGAAGCCCTTTCGGAGCTCGAAGGGTGGGAGCTTGCCGATGACGGCACCGCAATCCGCCGCCGCTTCGTCTTTTCCAACTTCAATGAGGCGTTCGGCTTCATGGTACGGGTGGCCCTTGCCGCCGAGAAGCTAGACCACCATCCGGAGTGGTCGAATGTTTATAAAACGGTCGACGTGAAGCTGACGACGCACTCATCCGGCGGGCTTACCGAGCTTGATTTCAAGCTGGCGAAGAAAATGAACGCCTACGCGGCCAAATGAGGCGGGGTTCGCCCGGCATTGCATTCCCTGAAGCGTTTCCCCACATCTCGTGGCGAGGAGTGGCTGATGGACGACGTGAAGATTGGTGAAATCCTGGCTCCGGTCAGGCCTGGTGAAGAAAGCCGCCGCGAAGAAACGGTGAAGCGGCGCTTTTGGCGCACGGTCAAGAGGGCGGCGCGACAAGTGCCCTTCATGGAAGATGTCGTCGCGGCCTATTACTGCGCACTCGACAGCAGCACGCCGACGCGGGTGCGCGGCATTCTTATCGCTGCCCTCTTCTATTTCATCCTGCCTTTCGACACGGTGCCGGATTTTCTCGCGGTGTTCGGCTTCACCGATGATGTTGCCGTGCTCGCCGCAGCTCTTGGGGCCGTGAAGGCGCATATCACGCCCGCGCATCGGCTAGCGGCAAAGAAAGCGCTGGAAAACCTCGACCGCTGAGCGAGAGCGCAGACGGGTCAAATTCTCGCCTTTTTCCTCCGATTCAACCACAAAGTGGGGTTTGGAAGCGGTTCATCGGCCTTGTTTTGCGGATGAAAATGCAGGATTCGCGAGGGAAGCGTGGGCGGAATTATCTTTCGGTAACCCAAATTAAATAAAAATGAAGCAATCAGGTCCGGCACCTGATGGCTCAGGGGTCAATAGCAGGCAAAAGAACGGTAGGACCATGCGTAGATTTTTCACGTCCCTCTTTATGCTTTGCACGCTCGCTGCCGCGGGGCCGGCCTTCGCGCAGGCGACTGCCGTCGGCCAGCATCGCGACTGGGGTACCTACAGCTATCAATCCGATAACGGCAAGGTCTGCTACGTGATGAGCGTCCCGAAGCAGAAGGAACCGGCGACCCTCGATCATGGCGACATCTTCTTCTTCGTGAGCCAGAAACCCGGGCAGAATGTGGCCTTCGAGCCCCAGTTCATCGCGGGATACGATCTTCGCGAAGGCTCCAAGGTGACCGTCACCGTCGGCAACCGTTCGTTCACCATGTTCACCCAGGGCAAGTCGGCCTGGATGGAAAATGCGGCGGAAGAGCCGCAACTCATTGCGGCCATGCGCGCAGGATCGGACATGCGCGTCACCGCCACGTCGCGCCGCGGCAACAACACGAATTACACTTTCTCGCTCCTCGGCCTTTCTGCCGCGCTGCAGTCGATCCAGTCCTGCAGCTGAGACGCATTCAGGGCGGCCGCCAGACCCCAGCGGCCTCCCTGCGCCCTTGCCCGGGCGTCTTTTCCTGATAATAGTTCGGCCGGCACTGGGATCGGCGCTCTGCCCGCGGATCGCCGGGGGCGCGAACTCACTCGGAAAAGACGATGGCGACACACAAAGACGTTAAAAAGGTCGTGCTGGCCTATTCGGGCGGCCTCGACACCTCGATCATCCTGAAATGGCTGCAGACGGAGCTCGGCGCCGAAGTGGTGACCTTCACCGCTGATCTTGGTCAGGGCGAGGAACTGGAGCCGGCGCGCCGCAAGGCAGAGATGCTCGGCATCAAGGAAATCCACATCGAGGATCTGCGCGAGGAATTCGTTCGCGACTTCGTTTTCCCGATGTTCCGCGCGAATGCGCTTTACGAGGGAACCTATCTGCTCGGAACCTCGATCGCGCGGCCGCTGATTGCCAAGCGCCTGGTGGAAATCGCCGCCGAAACGGGCGCGGACGCCGTTGCCCACGGTGCCACCGGCAAGGGCAATGACCAGGTGCGGTTCGAACTCACCGCCTATGCGCTCAATCCCGACATCAAGGTCATCGCGCCCTGGCGTGACTGGTCCTTCAAGTCTCGCACGGATCTGTTGAACTTCGCCCGGGAGCATCAGATTCCCGTGCCGAAGGACAAGCAGGGCGAGGCTCCGTTCTCCGTCGACGCCAATCTTCTCCACTCTTCCTCTGAAGGCAAGGTGCTCGAGGATCCCTGGAGCGAGCCGCCTGAATATGTCCACCAGCGCACCGTCTCCCCCTTCGATGCGCCGGATCGGCCGACCGAAATCACCGTCGGGTTCAAGCGCGGCGATGCGGTTTCGCTGAATGGCGAGGCCATGTCGCCTGCGACGCTGCTTGCGGCCCTTAACGATCTCGGCCGCGACAATGGCATTGGCCGCATCGATCTAGTGGAAAATCGCTTTGTCGGGATGAAGTCGCGCGGCGTGTACGAGACACCGGGCGGTACCATTCTCCTTGCGGCGCACCGGGCCATTGAGTCGATTACGCTGGACCGCGGCGCAGCCCATCTCAAGGATGAGCTGATGCCCCGCTATGCTGAGCTCATCTACAACGGTTTCTGGTACTCGCCCGAACGTGAAATGCTGCAGGCGCTTATCGATAAGAGCCAGGAGGATGTCGAGGGCGAGGTGCGGCTGAAGCTCTACAAGGGCAATGTGATCGTCACAGGCCGCCGCTCGGACAAGTCGCTCTACTCGGATGCCCTGGTTACGTTCGAAGACGACCGCGGCGCTTACGATCAGAAGGACGCCGCCGGCTTCATCCGCCTCAACGCGTTGCGGCTGAGGACGCTTGCTGCGCGCAAGCGTCGGCAAGGCTGACGAAGCATCAAGCGTAATTTGTGCGCCCGACTTGGCGCACAAGGCCGACAATAAGATCGACGGGATTACCCGTCGATCTGCTGAGCCATGATCGCGATGGCCTGCTGATAAACGCTTGCTGCGTTCCAGCCCTGTATCGCCTGGAAATTGGGTTGGCCGGGCTGGTAGCCCGCTCCAGGCCTCCAGCCATGCGCCCGCAGGAAATTGGCGGTGGAGGCAAGCGCGTCGGCCGGCGAACCGATCATGTCGATGCGCCCGTCACCGTCGCCATCCACCGCGTAGCGCAGCGCATTGCCAGGCAGAAACTGCGTCTGCCCGATCTCGCCATGTGCGGCTCCGATCGCTGAGGGGCTCATCATGCCCCGATCGATCAAGGTGAGCGCTGCATACAGATGCTCGGTGAAGAATTCCGAGCGACGGCAGTCATAGGCAAGCGTCGCCACGGCGGAAAGGGTGTGCTGGTTGCCCAGGAAGCCCCCGAAGCCGGTCTCCATGCCCCAGATCGCGATCAGCGGACCGGCAGGCACGCCAAATTGACGCTCGATGCGGTCGAATAGCGCGGCATGCTTCTTCTTCATGTTCTTGCCGCGGGAAACGATGGCATTTGCACCGCGCTTCTGCATGAAGCTGTCGAGAGAGAGCTTGAAGCTCTTCTGTCCGCGGTCGGCGGCGATCGTCTTGCTCGCATAACTGGTGCGTGCCAGCGCATCGAGGGATGTGCGCCCCGCGCCTCGTGCCGCCGCTTCCTGAATGAACGCGGCCTTCCACGCTTCGAAGCCCTTGCCGTCGTTTCCGCATGTTGCGGCCAAAGCAGAACCGCTCAGGAAGAAGAATGAAAACAGAACCGCAGCAAAATCTTTCGCCTTACCACTTCGACTCATACGGAATCTCCTACTCGAAGCCCTCGTCCAGTGTCGCCGAATTTCATCAGCGCTTTGTTACGCCCGAAGGGCAACTATCACACAGTTTGGGAACGAAACAGGCCTCTACTCGTTCGTTTTTGCAAGGGACAATTGAGGAGACTGAAGATGAAATCACTTGCCTTGAAGAGCGTAACCGCGGCTGCCGCTTTGTTCGCGCTTTCCGGCATCGCCTCGGCGCAGACCATGGCGACCGCCACCACTGACCTGAATGTACGCGCCGGCCCGGGTCCGAACTATCCGGTCGTGGGCGTTATTGGCGCCTCGCAGCAGACCACCATCAATGGCTGCATTCAGGGCAGCAAATGGTGCCAGGTCAACCATAATGGTGTGCAGGGATGGGCCTATTCGGACTATCTGACGGCCACTCTGGGCGGCGGTCAGACGGTGGTGCTCACCGAACGCCCGGCTGACGCCGTTCCTACCGTGACCTATGAGACGACGGCCAGCACGGAAGGTGCCGGCGCGCTTACCGGCGCTACCACGGGTGCCGTTGCCGGCGCGATCATCGGTGGCCCGGTCGGCGCTGCCGTGGGTGGCGCGGCGGGTGCCGTGGCCGGCGGAGCGATCGACACGATTACGCCACCCGAGCGGGTCGTGAGCTACGTCCAGCAGCATCAGGTAGAGCCGGTCTATCTGGAAGGTGAAGTCGTCGTCGGCGCGCAGCTTCCCGAAACCGTGGCCGTTCGCGAGATCCCGGACTATGAGTACCGGTATGTCTATGTGAACAATCAGCCGGTTCTTGTTGAGCCGCAGAGCCGCCGTATCGTCTATGTGATGCGCTAATTCAGAACCGGCGCCGCCATGAGGTGGCGCCGCTCTCTTTTCTCAAATCGCCGGCCATTATGCCGGCGGCTTGACTTTTGGCGGCTTTTCAGCTTTTAAGCCACGACTTTCCGCGACGAGTGAAAACTCCGAGCAGCCGACCGGGACTTCGATCCCGGAGGTCAACACCCGGCAGCGCGATGCGCCCCCGGGTGCTTTTCGGCTTTGCGCGAGGTTTCAACCCGGGCGCGGATGCACTACCTCTCGTGTCTGACAACACGGGACAAGAGGAACGCGGATGTTCGAGAACCTGCAGGAACGCCTTGGCGCCATCCTGAACAATCTCACCGGGCGCGGTGCCCTTTCGGAGGCGGATGTTTCCGCCGCCCTTCGCGAGGTACGGCGGGCGTTGATCGAGGCCGATGTGGCGCTCGATGTCGTGCGTTCCTTTACGGACCGGGTGCGCGAGAAGGCTGTGGGCGCAGCGGTGCTCAAATCCGTCAAGCCGGGCCAGATGGTCGTCAAGATCGTTCATGATGAGCTGGTCGAGATGCTCGGCGCAGAGGGCGAAACGGTCGACCTCAACGCGCCGGCTCCGGTGGTCGTCATGATGGTCGGCCTGCAGGGCTCCGGCAAGACGACGACGACGGGAAAGATCGCCAAGCGGATAACGGAGCGCCAGGGCAAGAAGGTGCTCATGGCCTCGCTCGATACGCGCCGGCCCGCAGCTCAGGAGCAGCTGAAGCAGCTGGGCGAACAGACAGGCATCGCCACGCTTCCGATCGTGCCCAACCAGACCCCGGTCGACATTGCCAAGCGAGCGGTCCAGGCCGCCAGGCTCGGCGGCCATGATGTCGTAATCCTCGACACGGCCGGCCGCACGCATATCGACGAGCCGCTGATGGTCGAGATGGCCGACATCAAGCGCGTGTCGAATCCGCACGAGATCCTGCTCGTGGCCGATTCGCTGACCGGCCAGGATGCGGTGAACCTCGCCAAAAATTTCGACGAGCGCGTGGGCATCACCGGCATCGTTCTCACCCGCATGGACGGCGACGGGCGCGGTGGCGCTGCGCTTTCAATGCGCGCCGTAACGGGCAAGCCGATCAAGCTGATCGGCACCGGCGAAAAGATGGATGCGCTGGAGGAATTTCATCCTCGCCGCATTGCCGATCGCATTCTTGGCATGGGCGACATCGTCTCGCTTGTCGAGAAGGCGGCCGAGACCATCGATGCGGAAAAGGCCGCGGCGATGGCGAAGAAGATGCAGGAGGGGAAGTTCGACCTGAACGACCTCGCCGATCAGCTTCGCCAGATGCAGAAGATGGGCGGCATGGGTGGCATCATGGGCCTGATGCCCGGCATGGGGAAGATGAAGGACCAGCTGGCAGCGGCCGGACTGGACGACAAGATGTTCTCGCGTCAGATCGCGATCATCCAGTCGATGACCCCACAGGAGCGCTCCAATCCCGACCTGTTGAAGCACAGCCGAAAGCAGCGCATCGCCCGCGGCTCCGGTACGGATGCCGCGCAGATCAACAAGCTGCTCAAGATGCATCGCCAGATGGCCGACATGATGAAGGCCATGGGCGGCAAAGGCAAGAAGGGCGGCATGATGCGCGGCCTGATGGGCGGAATGGCGCAGAAGATGGGACTCGGCGGGATGGGCGGCATGCCGGACCTCTCGAAAATGGATCCGAAGCAGCTCGAAGCACTGCAAAAGCAGCTGGGCGGGGCGGGCGGTCTGCCGCCCGGCCTGCCGAAGGGACTTCCTGGACTGGGCGCCGGCGGTTTGCCGGGTTTCCCTGGTTTGCCGGGTGGTGGCCTTCCGGGTCTGCCGCGAAAGAAGTGAGGGGAAAAACGTAATGGACATGGATGCTGCAAGAGCGCGCCTTCTGGAGCTTCGCTCTTCGATCGACAATCTGGACGCGGCGCTGATCCACATTCTCGCGGAGCGCTTCCGCTGCACGAAATCGGTCGGACAGCTCAAGGCCGAGAACAATATGCCGCCCGCGGATCCGGCGCGCGAGCAGCAGCAGATCGCGCGCCTGCGCCGCCTTGCCGACGAGGCCAATCTGGATCCCGACTTCGCCGAAAAGCTGCTCACATTCATCGCCCGCGAGGTCATTCGCCATCACGAGGCGATCGCCCAGGAGCATGCGGTCGTACCAGCCGGCGGCGAGGCAAAGCTGTGAGCGGAATCTCAGAATCTGCCGTCACAGGCGGTAGTCACAATGCCGGGAAGGTTCTTCCCGGCACACTCACCCGAGCGTGCGAACGCTCTTTTCGTTCCCGGCACAATCTGCCGGCCTGATCGCCATATCGAAAGGAAGACCAATGGCACTGAAAATCCGACTGGCCCGTGCGGGCTCCAAGAAGCGCCCCTACTACCATATCGTCGTAGCCGACGTGCGCGCGCCGCGCGACGGCCGCTTCATCGAACAGCTGGGCTCCTGGAATCCCATGCTGGCCAAGGACGCCGAACGCGTGAAGCTCAACGAAGAGCGGATCAAGCATTGGCTCGCGAACGGCGCGCTGCCGACCGACCGCGTGCTCCGCTTCCTGGACCAGGCCGGTCTTGCCAAGCGGCCCGAGCGCCAGAACCCGAAGAAGGGCGAGCCGGGCAAGAAGGCGCAGGAGCGTCTCGCCGCTGCCCGTCAGGCCGAGGAAGAGGCCAGGGCAGCCGCTGAAGCTGCAGCTGCCGCTCCCGCCGAGGAAGCCGCAAGCTGAGCCGACGGGCCTTGTCGTCCAGCGCGTATGCCGGCCCTCGGGCCGGCATTTTGCTGTGAGGAGCATTTAGCGGCCCTATTCTGACCTTAGATCGCAGCAAGCTCTCCATCATTCCTTGGCGGGGAGATTCGCAATGCGCAAATTCCTGGCCGGCCTCATTGTTCTCGTGGCCGCCGTCTATCTCTGGAATGCATCCTGGCTGGCGCCCGCGCCTGATGGGCCGCAAGTGAAACTGATCGCGCATCGCGGCGTGCATCAGACCTTCAATCGCGACGGCATAGAAAGCGATACCTGCACGGCAGAGCGCATCTATCAGCCCACGCACGACTTCATCGAGAACACCATCCCGTCCATGCGAGCCGCCTTCGAAGCGGGCGCAGACGTGGTCGAACTCGACGTGCACCCCACGACGGACGGCAGGTTCGCGGTGATCCACGATTGGACACTGGATTGCCGGACGGATGGTTCCGGCGTGACCCGCGAACACGACTTGGCCTATCTCAAGGCGCTTGATCTGGGCTATGGCTACACCGCTGACGATGGTGCGACATTTCCTTTGCGTGGGAAGGGGCAGGGGCTCATGCCCTCGCTGGATGAGGTGTTCGAAGCCTTCCCCGACCGCCCGTTCCTCGTCAACTACAAGAGCCGCGAGGCGCGAGAGGGCGATATGCTTGCGGCCATGCTGCAGGGGCAGCCGGAATGGCGTGAGCGGGTCTGGGCCGTCTATGGCGGTAATGAACCCACCGAGCGTGCCGTTTCGTTGATCCCCGGCCTCAAGGGGATGGGCTCGCGCAGTATGAAGGATTGCCTGCTGCGTTACCTGGCGCTCGGCTGGAGCGGCTATGTGCCGGAAGCTTGCCGCAACACCAATGTGATGGTGCCCATCAATCTCGCCCGCTTCGCATGGGGCTGGCCAAACCGCTTCCAGGCGCGAATGAAGGCTGCCGGCAGCGAGATCATTCTGCTCGGGCCCTATACGAGCGGGGACACCGGCACGTCCGGTATCGACACGGCGGAATTGCTCGCGAACGTGCCGGAGGATTTCGACGGTTACGTCTGGACCAACCGGATCGAAGTGATCGGCCCGGTTGTGAAGCAGAAAGTCTATTCGGCCGCCACTCGGCCCTGACCGAACCTGCGTTCGATGTAATCCGCCACCATCTTCTCGAACTCGGCGGCGATGTTGGGGCCGCGCAGCGTTGCGGCCTTCCTGCCGTCGATGAAGACGGGCGCGGCGGGTGTCTCGCCCGTGCCCGGCAGGGAAATTCCGATATCGGCGTGCTTGGATTCGCCCGGGCCATTGACGATACAGCCCATGACGGCGACCTTCAGCGCCTCGACCCCCGGATATTTCTCACGCCAGATGGGCATATTGCGGGAGATGTCCGACTGGATCTTCTGCGCCAGCTCCTGGAAAACGGTCGAGGTGGTGCGCCCGCAACCGGGACAGGCCGCCACGACCGGCAGGAACTGGCGGAAACCCATCGTCTGCAGGAGCTCTTGCGCCACCTGCACCTCTCGCGTGCGGTCGCCTCCCGGCTCCGGCGTGAGCGAAATGCGGATCGTATCGCCGATACCCTGCTGCAAGAGGATGCCCATTGCGGCAGACGAAGCGACGATGCCCTTCGTGCCCATGCCGGCCTCGGTGAGGCCGAGATGAAGCGCGTGGTCTGAACGCTCCGCCAGCATGGTATAGACAGCGATCAGGTCCTGAACCTGGCTCACCTTCGCGGAAAGGATGATGCGGCTACGGGGCAGGCCGATCTCTTCTGCAAGCTCCGCCGACAGGAGGGCGGATTGGACGATCGCCTCGCGCGTGACCTGCTCGGCTGTGAGCGGCGACCCCTTCGCCTGGTTGTCGTCCATCAGGCGCGTGAGAAGCTCCTGGTCCAGCGAACCCCAATTGACGCCGATGCGCACCGGCTTCTCGTAGCGTATCGCCATCTCGACGATTTCCGCGAACTGCCGGTCCTTCTTCTCCTTGAAGCCGACATTTCCCGGGTTGATGCGATATTTCGCAAGAGCTTCGGCGCAGGCCGGATGCTCGGCGAGAAGCTTGTGGCCGATATAGTGGAAGTCGCCGACAAGCGGGACGAAGACCCCGAGCCTCTCCAGCCTTTCGCGGATGCGCGGAACCGCGGCCGCGGATTCGTCGCGATCCACCGTTATGCGAACGATCTCGGAGCCGGCGCGGTGAAGCGCTGCGACCTGGGCCACGGTGGCGTCAACATCGGCCGTATCCGTGTTGGTCATGGACTGCACCACGACCGGCGCGTCGCAACCCACGAGCACGCCGCCGACATCGACGCCGACGGAGCGTCGGCGCGGGAAAGGAGATGAGAAATAGCCGGATGTCATGTGGCCGGTCATAAATCGGTTCCGTATCAGCCGCGACCTTCAGGAGGTGGCGGAGCGGGGGAAGAATGTCAATGGGCGCGACGCTCAGCCGCGTTAGGATCGGATATAGCCTAACAGCACAATGTTACAAAACCATGCCGCCGCTCACTCTTTAGAGGCTTTGTGGAACCCTCTCGTTCCACGCCCGTTATGCGCTCGGATTTAAAAACGGGATTTCAGGAGGCCATTATGCATCACCGGCATGAGGATTGGGGCGAAGACCTGCGCGACCAGATCGCGAGCCTCAACCACGAAATTGCAGCGATGAGGAAGCAGATGATGCGCCGTGGCCGCGGTGCCTTCCGCGACGGCCGCCACACGAGCGAGGACATTGTTGAAACGGTGCGCGAATATTTGAGCAGCGCTATGCCCGACATCCGCCGCAGCGCCTATCACATCCAGGATCGGGCACGTGAGCACCCGGGAACAACGGCCGCAGTCGCCGCCGCAGGCGTGATCGTGCTCGGCTTGGCGGCAAGCCTTCTCATGCGTCGGTAAGAGCGGATAGCGACTTGGCAAGCATTGCTGCGTTGCAATATCCTCCGCTCAGGAGGCAACGCGCATGCCAAATCGAACCGCCATCATTACAGGATCCACATCTGGCATCGGCCTGGCGATTGCTCGCGCCCTCGCGGCGGAGGGCTGCCGCATCGTCCTCAACTCATTCACCGACCAGGATGAAGACAGGGCTCTCGCGGCTTCGCTGACGGAGGAATTCGGCGTCGAGGCGGTGTACATGAAGGCCGACATGGCGCGGGGCGAGGAGTGCCGTGCGCTTGTCGACCATGCAGTGCGGCAATTCGGCTCCGTGGACATCCTGGTCAACAATGCAGGTATCCAGCATGTCGCCCCGGTGGAGGACTTTCCGCCCGAGAAGTGGGACGCGATCATCGCGGTCAACCTCTCCTCCGCTTTCCATGCGATCGCCGCGGCGATTCCGCATATGAAAGGCGCAGGCAGCGGGCGCATCATCAACATCGCCTCGGCCCATGGCCTCAGAGCCTCTCCCTTCAAATCGGCCTATGTGGCCGCAAAGCATGGCATCGTCGGGCTGACCAAGACGGTGGCGCTGGAGCTTGCCGAGGAGCGCATCACCTGCAACGCGATCTGCCCCGGCTATGTGCTGACGCCCCTGGTGGAGGCTCAAATCCCCGACCAGATGAAGGCGCACGAGATGGACCGCGAGACGGTCGTTCGGGAAGTGATGCTCGCCAAGCAGCCCACACGGCAGTTCGTGAGGGTCGAAGACGTGGCGGCGGCGACGGTGTTCTTGTGCTCGGACGCGGCCGCACAGATTACGGGCGCGACGCTGTCGATCGATGGAGGCTGGACGGCACAAT
This sequence comes from Chelativorans sp. J32, assembly GCF_000518985.1. Lineage (GTDB taxonomy): Bacteria > Pseudomonadota > Alphaproteobacteria > Rhizobiales > Rhizobiaceae > Chelativorans. The sequence continues at coordinate 152,779 of NZ_JAEQ01000005.1, read as the reverse complement.
GACTGGCCTGTCGCTCAGTCCTTCTTGAGGGCGAGCTCGATCAGGTTGATGAATTGGCGGCATTGCGGTTCTACCTGAGGGCCGCGCTTTCCGCGGGCTTTGAGGCCTGCGAGCATGTCGAAGAGCATTTCCGCCAGGCACTGGGCGGAGAGGCCGCGGTCTTCCAGCTTCACTCCCCGCCGCTGCGCCTCCTCGCCGATGCACCGTGCAAAGCGCTCCACCATCAGCTGGCGCCACTCCGCAACAAGGTCCGCAGCGATCTGGTTGTTGAAGTCCACGAGTTCGTCGCCATGGGGGGATTCGAAGACCTTGCGGAGAAGCTGGAAAAGCGACTGATCGAGGGCCGCGAGCAGGCGCTGCGACAGTTCGCCTTCGCCGCGTAGTGCCGCACAAGCGTTCACTCGGGATTTTGCGAGCAGTTCCTGCTCGACGGCGCGGAATATATCCGCCTTGTTGCGGAAAAGGAGATAAAGCGCTGGGCGCGAAATATCCACGGCGCGCGCAATGTCGTCCATTGTCGTCCGCGAAAAGCCATAGGCAAGGAATACTTGCAGGGCGCCTTCGAGCACGCGCGCCCGCTTGGCGTCTTCAGGCCTTTCTTCAGTTTCCTTCAGTATGCTCACATCTACTCCTGAAATCAGTCATTGACAAAAATACAGAATTTGTCAATCTGTCGCCGACCTGGAACGCGCTTGGTCGCGAGGGACGCGTTCGGCCGTACTCCGCCAGCTTCGCTATCATGACATAATGTTGTCAGGAGTGACGAGGGGTGTGACTGTTTTGCAGCGTGGATCGCGATAAGGACGTAGGACGAAACGTGCTTTCTAGGCATGGTTGAAATCGCCTGGTGAGCTGCCCATATCGCCGCGATCATCAATTCTGGCCGCTGGCTACAACTCATTGGAAATATTGATGGCTAAGCTGAAGTTCCACAAGATAGCAGCAGTGACGGTGCTCGTTGCGACGGCGGCCTGGATCGCGACCGGCGAATTCTCGTCGGTCGGCAGCGCGAGCCAGGAAGCCAAGCCCGCAGCCGCCCAGGAAGAGCGTCCTGTCGTTCTGAAGACGGTTCAGGTTGCCGTCCCGCCCCGCCTTGAGCACGCGCGTACCATTCACGTATCCGGCCGGACCGAAGCGGACAAGAATGCCGTAATGGCGGCACGCATTGCCGGCATCGTGGAAGATCTGCCCGTCGAGGAAGGTTCCCGCGTGAAGGAGGGAGATCTGATCCTGCGGCTGGAAAACGAGGGCAAGGAGGCCGCGGTGGCGTCCGCGCGCCAGGCGCTTGCCCAGCGAGAGGCCGAAGCGGCCGCCGCCGAGCGGCTTGCCAAGACCGGCAATCTCGCCAGCCTTCAGCTCGACGTGGCCCGCGCCAATCTTGCTGCGGCCCGCTCAGCGCTGGAGCAGGCGCAGGCCGATCTCGACCGCGTCGCCGTACGTGCGCCTTTCGAGGCCGTCGTCGACAAGATCTCAGTGGAGAAGGGCACGGCTGTGATGCAGGGCACCGAGGTCGCCACGCTCCTGAAACTCGATCCCATCGTTGCCGCCGGAGAGGTCAGTGAACGCGATCTCGGCACGATCAAGCCGGGCGACAAGGCGGAAGTGCGCCTGGTCAACGGCAAGACCCTTTCGGGAACCATCCGGCATGTTAGCCGCGCTGCTTCCCCGCAGACCCGCACCTATCGGGTGGAGGTCGTCGCTCCCAATCCGGAGGGATTGATCCCGGCCGGCATGACGGCGGAAATCAGCATCAAGACCGATATGGTGGAAACCGTCGCCCTGCCGCGTTCGGTGGTCACGCTCAGCAACAATGGCGAGCTTGGCATCCGGGCCGTCAACGAAGCCGGCGAGGTCCATTTCTATCCCATCGACATCATCGATGATACGCCGGAGGCTCTCTACCTCGCCGGCATCCCGCAGGATATGCAGGTCATCGTTGCCGGGCAGGATCTCGTGACCGAAGGTGAGAAGGTGAAAGCCGAACAGGCGGACGCTGCCACCATACGCGAACTTGCCAGCGCGGCACAGCCACAGCAAGAGCAATGATCCCATGGACATCGTCCGACTTGCCATACGAAATGCGCGACTGACGCTATCGATCCTTCTTTTCTTCGTTGTCGCCGGCAGCCTGGCCTACATCAATATTCCCAAGGAAGCGGAACCCGACGTTCCGATCCCGATCATCTATGTGAGCCTTGCTTACCACGGCATCTCGCCGGAAGATTCCGAACGGCTTCTGCTGAGGCCGATGGAAACTGCGCTCAAGAGTCTTGAGGGCGTGAAGGAGATGCGGTCCGCCGCCTATCAGGGTGGCGGTTTCGTGCTGGTCGAGTTTCAGGCCGGTTATGACTTTTCCAACGCCATCCAGGACGTGCGCGCCAAGGTGTCGGACGCCAAGGGAGACCTCCCCACGGATGCGGAGGAACCGACCGTCCATGAGGTAAACGTTTCCGAGTTCCCGATCCTCGTCGTCACGCTTTCCGGCAACCTGCCCGAACGGCAGCTTACCAACGCCGCGAAGGAGCTGCGTGACCGCATCGAGGAAGTCCCGGGGGTGCTGGAGGGGGCGCTGCAGGGCTCGCGCGACGAGCTCGTCGAGGTCATTATCGATCCGGTCAAGCTATCCTCTTACGGCATCCAGCTGGACCAGCTCATCAGCGGCGTCAATGCCTCGAACAGTCTCGTTGCCGCCGGCGCGCTGCAGGGGCAGGAAGGCCGTTACGCCGTCAAGGTGCCGGCTCTCATCGAAAACTCGGAGGACATTGCCAATCTGCCGATCGTGGCAACGCCGGATGCGGTCGTCCGGGCGCGCGATATCGCTTCGGTGCGCTCCACCTTCACGGACGCGGAGAGCATCACGCGACTCAACGGTCACAGCGCGATCGCCATCGAGGTGAAGAAGCGCGTCGGCGCCAATCTGGTCGAGACCGTCGACGCTGTGAAGAAGGTGGCTGAGGATTACGTGAAGACGATGCCCGAGGGCGTCTCGGTCACGTTCAGCCAGGACAAGTCGACCATGATCCGGGACATGCTGGACGAGCTCCAGAACCATGTGCTGATCGCGGTCATCCTGGTCTTCATCGTCGTTCTCTACACGCTTTCCGGCCGCGCTTCGTTCCTCATCGGGCTTGCGGTGCCTGCGTCGTTCCTCATGGGCATCTTCGCCCTGGCGATGCTTGGCTACACCGTCAATATGATCGTGCTGTTCAGCCTGATCCTTGCTGTCGGCATGCTGGTGGACGATGCCATCATCGTGACCGAGTTCGCCGAGAGGCGGATGAATGAGGGCATGCCGCGGGCAGAGGCCTTCGAGCTTGCAGCAAAGCGCATGGCAGGCCCGGTGATCGCGGCCACGATGACGCGTATCGCCGCCTTCTCGCCGCTCCTCTTCTGGCCGGGCATTGTCGGCGAGTTCATGAAATATCTACCGATCACACTGATCGTCACGCTTGCCGCCTCCATGGCCTATGCGCTCATCTTCACGCCGACACTGGGCGCCATGTTCGCCAAGGCCCATGTGGAGGAAAAGCGTGAGCGTGACGGCTGGTATATCAACCTGGTCAAATACGCGGTCCACTATCCGAAGACGGTGTTGCTGCTCACCATTGCGCTTTTGGTCGGCGTGCAGATGTCATATTCGCGCTGGGGCGCCGGCGTGGAGTTCTTCCCGAATGTCGAGCCCGAATACGGGCTGATGTATGTGCATGCTCGCGGGAACATGTCGCTCGACGAAATGAACCGCCTGGTGAAACCCGCCGAGCAGAAGCTCCTGACCTGGCCTGGCATCGAATCGGTCTATACGCGCGTGGGTCAAACCCGTGGCGGCGGCCAGGACATCGACGAGGATGTGATCGGCATCATCCAGTACGAATTCGTGGACTGGCGCGAGCGCAAGCCCGCAAGCGAGATCCTGAACGACCTGCGCGCCGAAATGGCGAACATGCCGGGTGTGGAGATCGAGGTCCGCGTGCCGGATGCCGGCCCGCCCACGGGGCAGCCGATCCAGATCCAGCTCTCTGCGACGGATCCCACGCATCTGAACGAGCAAGCCGCCATGGTGGCCCAGCGGATCCGGCAGATCGATGGTGTCATCGATATTTCGGACGGCTTGCCTCCGCCCGGCGTCGATTGGGCGCTCCAGGTGGATCGCGCAAAAGCCGCGCAATATGGCGTCAGCCCTGTTGCCGTCGGAACGGTGGTCCAGCTGGTCACGAACGGTCTGAAACTGTCGGATTATCGTCCGGCGGGAGTGGACGATGCGGTGGATATTCGCCTGCGTCTGCCTGAGGACCGCCGCACGCTTTCCATGCTGGATCAGCTGCGTGTGCAGACCCCGCAAGGGCCGGTGCCGATCTCCAATTTCGTCACCCGCAAGCCCGAGCTGAGCACAGGCATCCTGAACCGCATCGACGCGCAGCGCACGATCACGGTGACGGCGAATGTGGCATCCGGCTATCAGGTCGCCGATGTGCAGGCACAGGTGATCTCCGCACTCCAGGATACGGATCTTGGAGCCACGCGGTGGAAGTTGGCCGGCTCCAGCGAGGAGAGTGACGCGGCTGCCTCCTTCCTCAGCAGCGCGTTCGGGGCGGCGATTTTCCTCATCTTCGTGGTGCTGCTTGCGCAGTTCAACAAGTTCACCAGCGTGTTCCTGGTGCTGATGACGGTGGTGATGGCGACGATCGGCGTGTTCCTCGGCTTGCTGATTACCGGACAGCCGTTCGGCATCGTGATGTCGGGCATCGGCGTCATCGCTCTCGCCGGCGTGGTGGTGAACAACAACATCGTGTTGATCGACACTTACGATCGGCTGCGCGAAGAAGGCATGAACAAATACGACGCCATCATCGAGACCTGCCGCGAGCGTGCGCGCCCGGTGTTGCTCACGGCCTTCTCGGCGGTGCTCGGTGTGCTGCCCATTGCCTTCGGCCTGGGACTGGAGCTGTTCCATCACGAGGTTACCATCGGGGCTCCCTCGACCCAGTGGTGGATTTCGCTTTCCAGCGCGATCGTCTACGGCCTAACCTTCGCGACGGTGCTAACGCTTATCGTTACGCCATCGGCGCTGATGGTCTTTACGCGGGAGAATCGTCCGGCAGGTCAGAGGCGTGGAGGTCTGTTCTCCAGGCTTTTCCGCCGCCGCAAGGCCGGGGACGATGTTGGAGAAACGACTTCGGAGGTCGAAGACGAAGGCCTGACCGCGTATCCGAAGGCCGCCGAGTAGACCGGCGACGCGGCGGGTCGGAACCCGCCGCGTTTTCCGTGCGTTGTCCTGCCGTTACGTCAACATCTGCAGGACAATGCGATGTCTATTGGTACTATTCTCATTATAATCCTGATCCTGGTGCTGATCGGCGCCGTTCCCGCCTGGCCCTATTCGCGTGGCTGGGGATACGGCCCCTCCGGCATTCTCGGGATCATTCTCATTGTGGTGCTCATCCTCGCCTTGATGGGCAGGATATAGGGCCTTTGTTCGTTCAGGCCCAACGTGTCCCAGTCGGCGCTTTCATGGATCAGGTGGAAGGCGCCGGCTGGGGCGCGATATGATCGGCGGCGCGCACAAGATTGGCCATCAAAAGCACGATGATCAGCACAACCGCAAAGCCTATGAAGATCGGCGAGAAGCCGGTGTGCTCAGCGACAAAGCCTATCAGCGACGGCGCGAAGAGGATTCCGGAATAGCCCATCGTGGTCGCCACGCTCATGCCTGCGGCCGATGAAATGCCGGGCTGATTACCCGCAGCCGAAAAGACGATGGGGACCATGTTTGCCACGCCGAGCCCCGCCACCGCGAAGGCCACGGTGGCGAAGAGCGCGTTGGGTGCAAGGCCTGCTCCAAGCATGCCCACGGCAGCGACACCGGCTGAAAGACGCATGGTGTTCACGGCCCCCAGGCGGTTCCGCATGCCGTCTCCAAGAAAACGCATGACGGCCATCACGCCGGCAAAAGCCGTGAAGGGCAAGCTCGCGGTGAAATAGTCGGCGCCCATCTCCTGCTGCAGGTAGAGAGCGGCCCAATCGAGTACCGCGCCCTCTGGAATCATGCAAAACAACGCAATGATCCCGGTGACATAGACCAGTACGCCGCGCGGCAGACCGCGTCTGCCGCCTGCGCCTGGGCTGGCGGGTCTGTTCTCCGCAACGAGAAAGGGCATGGCCAACAAGACAAGCAGAAGGGCGAACACCACCACAATGGATATGTGCGCGACGTGTCCCCACTGCTCCACCATCAAGCCGCCGGCACCTGCACCTGCAAAACCACCAAGACTCCAGAAGCCGTGCGAGGAGGACATAATGGCCCGCTGGAGCCTGCGTTCCACCACCACTGCGTTCGAGTTCATGGCCACGTCCATGCCGCCCAGCATGGCGCCGAAAAGGACCAGTGCTGCGGCTACGAGGGGCACGGTGGGAGCGGCCGCTATGCCAAGGAAGGAAACGCAGCATAATACGCCCGCCACCCTCGACACGACGCGCGAGCCAAATCGGCCGATGAGGTAGCCGCAGATGGGCATGGCCGCCACCGCACCCACGCCGAAGGCGAGGATGAGGAGGCCGAGTGCCGTCTCGCTTAGCGAAAAGCGGGCGACAAGGACAGGAATTTCGGGCGCCCAGCTTCCCGTCACGAAGCCATTCGCGAAAAAGAAAGCCGCGACTGCCCACCGGCCGTAAAGCGCGTCCCGTCCCGACATTGCTGCTGTCCCGCTTCTAGTGCCAGATCGCACGGGGGAAGTGTCTAAATCGGTTTAAGTTCCCGCGTCAATTGCCAGGATCGGCACTTTGCAGGACCAGAAGGAGGTCCTTTGCGTCGATCTGGTCTCCAGCCTTGACCAAGACCTCGGCGACGGTTCCTTCCCGATCGGCATGAAGAGCGGTCTCCATCTTCATGGCTTCGATGGAAAGAAGGACGTCGCCGGCCGAAACTTTCTGGCCCGCGGTGACGGCCACAGACGAGACAACCCCAGGCATCGGCGCGCCCATATGGGCATCGTTCCCCGGCTCCGCTTTCCGGCGCATGGCTGCGGCAGAAGCTCCATGGCGCCTGTCCGGCACCTTGGCGCGGCGCGGCTGCCCATTGAGCTCGAAGAAGACCGTCACCATACCCTTTTCATTAGGCTCACCGATGGCAAGGCAACGGATGACCAGCGTCTTGCCGCGCTCGATCTCGACAAAGATCTCATCCTCCTGCTCCATCCCGTAGAAATAGACCGGCGTGGGGAGGACGCTTACGGGCCCATAGACCTCGCAAGCGGCAGCGAAGTCGGCGAAGACTTTGGGATACATGAGCCAGGAGGCGAATTCGAAATCGTTGACCTCGCGGCCGATCTTCTGTTCCAGCTCCCTGCGATTGGCTTCAAGATCGGCGTTCTTGAGCAGCGAGCCCGGGCGCACAGTAATCGGCTTTTCGCCCTTGAGCGCCTTCTTCTGCAATCCCTCCGGCCATCCTCCCGGCGACTGGCCGAGATCGCCGCGCAGCATGGAGACCACCGAGTCGGGGAAGGCGATGTCCTTCTGCGGGTTCTGCACGTCGGCGACGGTCAGGTCCTGGCTCACCATCATCAAGGCCATGTCGCCCACGACCTTGGAAGAGGGGGTGACCTTGACGATATCGCCAAACATCATGTTCACGTCGTGATAGGCGCGGGCCACCTCATGCCAGCGCGTCTCAAGACCCAAGGAGCGGGCCTGCTCCTTCAGATTGGTGAACTGGCCGCCCGGCATCTCGTGCAGATAGACCTCAGAGGCCGGCCCCTTGAGGTCGCTTTCGAAGGCGGCATACTGGTTGCGCACCGCTTCCCAGTAGAACGAGATGCGGCGGATCCATTCGGTGTCGAGACCGGGGTCGCGCTCGCTGCCCTTGAGCGCTTCAGCGATCGACCCAAGGCAGGGCTGTGAGGTGTTGCCCGACAGCGCATCCATGGCGGCGTCAATCGCATCCACGCCGCTTTCCACTGCGGCCAGAACCGTGGCGGCAGAGATACCGGATGTGTCATGCGTGTGGAAGTGGATGGGCAGCTCGGTCTCTTCACGCAAGGCCTTGAAGAGCACTCGCGCTGCGGCCGGCTTCAGGAGCCCCGCCATATCCTTGATGGCGATGATATGCGCGCCGGCTGCCTCCAGCTCCTTGGCGAGGCCGACATAATATTTCAGATCGTATTTCGCCCGGGCGGGATCGAGGATGTCGCCCGTGTAGCAGATCGCCGCCTCGCAAAGCTTTCCTTCTTCTCGCACCGCGTCCATGGCGATGCGCATGTTCTCGACCCAGTTCAGGCAATCAAAGACGCGGAACAGGTCAATGCCACCGACTGCTGCTTGGCGGACGAAATAACGCACGACATTGTCGGGGTAGTTGGTGTAGCCGACGCCGTTTGCGCCGCGCAGCAGCATCTGCAGAAGCAGGTTCGGCGCGCCCTCGCGGATGAGAGAGAGCCGTTCCCAGGGGTCTTCGGTCAGGAACCGCATGGCGACGTCGAACGTCGCGCCGCCCCAGCACTCCAGCGAAAGAAGCTGTGGCAATGCGCGGGCGTAGACACTGGCCGCGCGGGCAATGTCGAAGGTGCGCATGCGCGTGGCAAGCAGCGACTGATGCGCATCGCGCATCGTCGTGTCGGTGATGAGAACGCGCGTCTCGGCGCGCATCCACTTGGCGAATTCGTCAGGGCCGAGCCGATCGAGAAGCTGCTTCGTGCCTTCCGATACCGGGCCATCGATATAGGGCAGGCGCGGGGGAGCCGCATCGGGGTTCGGGCGCGGACGGTCGCGCGCTTCCGGATGGCCGTTGACGGTGACATCCGCAAGGTAGTTGAGAAGCTTCGTTGCCCGGTCTCGGCGCTTCACCTGATCGAAGAGCTCAGGCGTTTCGTCGATGAAGCGGGTTGTATAAGACGCATCACGGAAGCGAGGATGGCTTATGATCGCTTCGAGGAATGTGAGGTTGGTCGCCACGCCGCGGATGCGAAATTCGCGCAATGCCCGGTGCATGCGCTGGATGGCTTCCTCGGGCGTCGGTGCCCAGGCGGTTACCTTTTCCAGAAGCGGGTCGTAGTAACGGGTGATCACCGCGCCGGAATAGGCCGTGCCGCCGTCGAGCCGGATACCGAAACCGGTTGCACCGCGGTAAGCCGTGATACGGCCGTAGTCGGGAATGAAGTTCTGCTCCGGGTCTTCCGTCGTGATGCGGCACTGCAGCGCGTTGCCGTTGAGCCGGATGCGATCCTGCGCGGGCACGCCCGACCGGGGATCGCCGATGCGCTCGCCTTCCAGGATCCGGATTTGCGCCTTGACGATGTCGATGCCGGTTACCTCTTCGGTCACCGTGTGCTCGACCTGGATACGCGGGTTCACCTCGATGAAATAGAAGGCGCCGGTATCGGCGTCCATAAGGAACTCGACCGTGCCGGCGCCGACATAATCCGTGGCCTCGGCGATCTTCAGCGCGTAATCGCAAAGCTCCTGGCGCTTTGCATCATCGAGGTAGGGAGCCGGGGCGCGCTCGACGACCTTCTGGTTGCGGCGTTGGATGGAGCAATCGCGCTCGAACAGGTGCACGGCATTGCCGTGCTTGTCGCCCAAAACCTGCACCTCGACATGACGGGCGCGCTCGACGAGCTTTTCCAGATAGACCTCGTCCTTTCCGAATGCCGCCTTGGCCTCGCGCTTTGCCTCCATCACCTCGCGCTTCAGGTCCCCCTCCGAGCGGATGACGCGCATGCCGCGCCCGCCACCGCCCCAGGAGGCCTTGAGCATGACCGGGAAGCCGATCTCCGCCGCCATCCTCGCCACTTCGTCCATATCGTCGGGCAGAGGCTCGGTCGCCGGCACGACCGGCACGCCCACTTCGACGGCGAGGTTTCGCGCGGCCACCTTGTTGCCCAGCCGGCGCATGGTCTCGGGGCTCGGGCCGATGAAGACGATCCCGTTTGCCGCACAGGCTTCGGCGAATTCCGGGCTCTCCGAAAGCAGCCCGTAGCCGGGATGAATGGCGTCGGCGCCGGAAAGCTTCGCAACGCGGATCACCTCATCGATCGAGAGATAGCTTTCGATCGGGCCAAGATCGCGTGCCAGGTGCGGACCGCGGCCGACCTGGTAGGATTCGTCCGCTTTGAAGCGGTGGAGCGAATATTTGTCCTCCTCTGCCCAAATGGCGACCGTCCGGATGCCAAGTTCATTGGCGGCGCGGAAGACACGGATTGCGATCTCGGAACGATTGGCGACGAGGAGTTTCTTGATCTGCACTGGCAAGCTCCGGTTACGAACTGGAGGGAGCGGCACGACCTTTCTCGCTGCCATCACCAGTCAGTCTCCGGGACGGTGCGCGGCTCTCCTCCGGAATCATGCTTAGCGTGACCTATGCTGCAGTGCAACAATCCCTGGAACGAAAAACGGCCCGGCAATGCCGGGCCGTCTTCGAACCATCAGATTGAGCTTACTGCTCGAGATAGTCGTATTTGCCGTCCTTCCACTCGTAGAAGACATAGCCGGGCAGGGTAACGTCGCCCTTGTCATCGAATTCCAGTGTGCCGAGAACGGTATCGAACTTGCCTTCGTTCAGCGCGTTCGTGACCTCCTCGAAGTCGGTGGAACCGGCGGTGGTCGCCGCCTGAGCCCAAGCCTGGATGGCGGCATAGGTGTAGAGCGCATAGCCTTCCGCCGTCTTGCCGGCAGCCAGCATCTTGTCGACGACGGGCTTTGCCACTTCGTTCTTGCGCGGATCCGGCGAGAAGGTCATCAGAGTTCCCTCGCCTGCATCGCCGGTGATGGCCCAGTATTCGTCCGCCACCAAGGCGTCGCCCGAGACGAGGATCGTCTGCATGCCCTGCTCGCGCATCTGGCGGGCGATGAGGCCGGCCTCCGTGTAGTAGCCGCCGACATAGAGGACGTCCACGCCTTCCTGCTTCAACTTCGAAACCAGGGCGGTGTAGTCCTTCTCGCCAGCCGTATAGGCTTCGTAGAGCACCGGCTTGCCGCCGGCCTTCTCGTAGACGGCCATGGTGGCGTCCGCGAGGCCCTTGCCATAGGCGGTCTTGTCATGAATGAAGGCGATCTTCTTGCCTGCGAATTCCTCGGCAAGGAACTTGCCGGCCACGTCGCCCTGCTGGTCGTCACGGCCGCAGACGCGGTAGATGCCGGGGCCGGGGCGGTTGTCGGTGAAGGTCGGGTTCGTGGAGCCGGGCGATATCATCACGATCTCCTCGTCCGCATAGACCTGCGAGGCGGGAATCGAGGAGCCCGAGCAAAAGTGCCCGGCGACGAAGACGGCGCCCGATCCGGCAAGCTGGTTGGCGACTGCGACCGCTTGCTTCGGATCGCAGGCATCGTCACCCATTTCAAGCTTCAGCATCTCGCCGTTCACCCCGCCGGCGGCGTTGATGTCGGCCACCGCCTGCTCTGCGCCCGCCCGCATCTGTGCGCCGAACGAGGCGTACTGACCGGTCATCGGACCCACTGTTGCGATCGTGATATCCGCCCAGGCGGAGCCCGTCATCACAAGGCTCAACGCGGCCCCGGCCAAAAGTGTTCTTTTCATGGTTGCTCCCTTTGAAACACCAGAGGTTCCCTCAGCATTCCGGAAATGGTGTTCGGCTTTCCGGTTATGCAGCGCGGGTGCTGCCCGCTTGCCGGCATCAAAGCTCAATTTCATTGCGAAATAAAGATCTCGTTGCCAGTCATTGGTGAAACGCCTCAGCTCTTTGCACGCCAGCCGATCAGTCCATTCGGCTCGTAATCGAAGCAGTACTGCGTCGTCATCTGACGCTTTCGCGTGATGCGCTTGCCTAGGAATGCGATCACCAGGAGAACGACAAGATCGACAAGATAGTAGTGCAGCGAAAGCAGGGTACCTTTGAAGAGCGCGAAGTGAATGAAGCGCGTCGCGGCCGCCAGAAGCACGATATAGACGGCAAGCTGCAGGTCTGCCTGCCATGTCCGGGCCATCGCGCGGCCGGTGAGATAGGCGGCGCTGCCGGCAAGCAGCACCGTAACGAACAGGAACTCCCAGAAAGTGACTTCCCAGAGAAGGGTGTTCTCGTTTTCCATCAATGCCTCCCGCCTTCCAAATAGGCCGCCCGCACTTCTTCCCGCTTGAGAAGCTCCCTGCCTGTACCGCTCATGGTGATGTTGCCGTTCACCATCACATAGCCGCGATGGGCGAGTTTCAGAGCGTGAAAGGCGTTCTGCTCTACGAGAAAGACGGTAAGCCCCTCCTTTTCGTTGAGCTCGCGGATCGCTTCGAAGATCTGCTTCACGATCAGCGGCGCCAAGCCGAGCGACGGCTCGTCCAGCAGCAGCAGTTTCGGCCGGCTCATGAGCGCGCGCGCAATCGCCAGCATCTGCTGCTCGCCACCGGAGAGAGTGCCGCCCCGCTGGGCCATCCGCTCCTTCAATCGGGGGAAGAGGGTGAAGACGCGCTGCAGGTCATCTTCGAAATATTTGGGATCGACGAGCGCCGCTCCCATCTGCAGGTTTTCCATCACCGTCATGCGGGGGAAAATCCGCCGCCCCTCCGGCGACTGCGCGATGCCGAGCCGCATGATCTCGTGGGTCGGCATGTTCGTGATGTCCGTTCCCTCGTAAATTATCCGGCCGCTGCGCGCCTGAGGCGTGCCGCAGATGGTCATCATCAGCGTCGACTTCCCGGCCCCGTTCGCGCCGATCATGGTGACGATCTCTCCGCGTTCCACGGTGAAATCAACGCCTTTGAGGGCAGCGATCTTTCCGTAATAGGTTTCGACGCCCCTCACCTCGAGCAGGGTTTCACCAGCCCCGTTCATGCTTTGCCTCCCTTGCCGGCACGGCTTCTGGACCGTTTCGTTGCGGCAGGCTGTCTGGCCGGAGGCTCAGGCTCGGTATTCGGTGAACCCGGCAGTTCCCCCACCTGTTCGACCACGTCTTCCAACACTTCCGGCACGTCGATTTCCTCTTCCTCCTCGACGCCGAGATAGGCTGCGATCACTCTGGGGTCGGTCTTCACGGCCATTGCGTCGCCGTCGGCGATCTTCACTCCGTAATCAAGCACGACGATGTGGTCCGAAATCTCCATGACGACACCCATGTCGTGTTCGATGAGAAGCACGGAGGTGCCATTGTCGCGGATGAATTTCAGAAGCTCGTTGAGCTCTGCGGATTCGCGTGGGTTAAGGCCCGCAGCAGGTTCGTCGAGACAAAGCAGCTCGGGATCCGTACACATTGCCCGGGCAATTTCCAGCCGGCGCTGTGCGCCGTAAGGAAGATCGGCGGCGGGATCATCGGCGCGGTCGATCAGGTGAGTGCGTTCCAGCCAGTAAACGGCCTTTTCGATCGCCGTCTTCTCCGCCCGCCGATAGGTTGGGAGGCCCAGGATGCCGCCGAAACTGTATCCCGACGCGACGACAAGCCGATTGTGCTGGGCAACGAGGAGGTTTTCCAGAACCGTCATTCCGCCGAAGAGGCGGATGTTCTGGAAGGTGCGCGCCACCTTGGCCCTGGCGGAGATTTCATGGTCGGGCATTCGCTCGAGGAGGAAGATTCCCTGGCCGTCCTCCTTCTTCCAACGCAAGCCGCTGGCCGTGATCTGACGCACGAGTTCGTCCTGCCGCCCCGGTCCATGGCGCATCACGATGCGCCCTTCGGTCGGTTTGTAGAAGCCGGTCACGCAATTGAAGACGGTCGTCTTTCCCGCGCCGTTCGGGCCGATCAGTGCGGTAATGTCACCCCGGCCCACGTCGAAGGACAGGTCGTTGATGGCGACAAGGCCGCCAAAACGCATGGTGAGATGCTGGACTGAGAGAATGGGATCTTCCTCCCAGCGGCGATGCACGGCACTTGCAGATGCGTTCATTTCAATCAGCGAAGCCATCAGTGCCCCTCACCCTGTGCCACCATATCCGCGCCAATGCGCTTCTTTTCCCTGAGCGCTGCCGTCGGCTCGCGCGTGGTGACGAGACCGCGCGGCTTCCAGACCATGATCAGGACCATGGCGAGCCCGAAAATAAGCATGCGATATTGAACCGGATCAAAGCCGGGCCCGAAGATCTCAGTCAGGAAGCCCAGATTGCGCAGCATCTCGATGCCGCCGATCATGACGATCGAGGCAATGACGATGCCGAGCTGCGATCCCAATCCTCCGAGCACGACGATGGCCAGGATCATGGCCGATTCGATGAAGGAAAAGCTTTCCGGCGAGATGAAGCCCTGACGGGTGGCGAAGAAGGAACCCGCAAAACCGCCGAACATCGCGCCGATCGCAAAGGCCGTGAGCTTCGTGTTGCGTGTGTTGATCCCGAGTGAGCGGCAGGCGATCTCGTCTTCCCGCAGAGCCTCCCAAGCCCGCCCGATGGGAAGCTTGCGCAGCCGAAGTGTCACGAGGTTCGTGAGAAGCGCCAGCGCGAAGATGATGTAGTAGAGATACATGAAGCGCTGGATCGGATCGTATTCGATGCCGAAGAAGGCTGCGAAACCGTCATCGCCGCGACTCATTTCCAAGCCGAAGAAGGTCGGCTTCGGAATTCCTGAAATCCCATTCGGGCCGCCCGTGAAGCTGTACCAATTGAGGAGAACCACGCGGATGATCTCACCGAAGGCGAGAGTGACGATCGCAAGATAATCGCCTCGCAATCGCAGCACCGGAAAACCCAGAATCATGCCCCAGAAGGCCGCGAGCAGGCCGGCCAGCGGCAGGGCAGCCCAGAAGCCGATCTCGAAATGTTGGGCGAGCAGCGCGAAGGAATAGGCTCCAACCGCATAGAAGGCGACATAGCCGAGATCGAGGAGGCCGGCGAGGCCCACCACGATGTTCAATCCCCAGCCCAGCATGATGTAAGTCATAATCAGGATGGCGAGGTCGATAAATTGACGGTCGCGACCCGGAAAGAAGGTCGTGAAGAAGAAGGGCAGCACGAGCGCGAACAGGAACAGGGCGCGGGTGAGCCATTTTCCCAGCCCCGGCACAGCCCTGCCCATGCCTGCGACCTTCGCGCCGATGTCCTCGCCCACCGGATGGGCGGCCTTGAAGACGAAGACGTTCAGGGCCAGCCGGCCCACGAACACGACGATAATGGCCGTGATCCAGGCGGCCCAGCGCATACGGATATCGAGCCCGCCTGGGGCCAGGTCCGTCCGAAGGCCGATGAAGAAGAACCCCAGCACACCGGCGAGGAAAGCGGCGACCGCCGCGTCCCGCAGCGATGCTGCGAGGCGGTTTTCCGAGACCGTATCGGTTCTGCCGAGAGAGCGCCGGTCCTCGGCCTGCGCCTGGGCGCCGACCGGTTTCTGTGTGGAAGCGGGGACGTGGGTTCCGGAAGCAGTCATTATACTTTCTCCACTTCGGGACGTCCAAGCAGTCCGGACGGCAGGAATATGAGAACGATCGCGAGGATCGAGAAGGCGGCCACATCCTTGTATTCGACGGAGAAATAGCCGGACCAGAACACCTCGATGAGTCCGATGAGGAGACCGCCCAGCATCGCGCCCGGTAGGGAGCCGATGCCGCCGAGCACGGCAGCCGTGAAGGCCTTAACGCCGGCGAGGAAACCGATATAGAAGTCGATCACGCCGTAGAGCAGCAGGAACATGAAGCCTGCAACGGCAGCCAGCGCAGCGCCCATCACGAAAGTGAGGGAGATCGTCCGGTCCACGTCCACCCCCAGAAGGGCGGCCATCTTGCGGTCTTGCTCGCATGCCCGCTGGGCCCTCCCGAGCGAGGTGCGGTTGATGATGAGCGTGAATGCCGCCATCAGAACGACGGTCGTAACGATGATGATGATCTGCATGTAGGAAAGCTGCACCACGATCGTGCCGGCTTCCGTCGAGCCCTGAAACAAGGTTATGCCGCCGGGAATTTGCGGAGGCAGCGGTTTGACGCGTGCGCCCTGGGTGATTTGCACGAAGTTCTGCAGCACGATCGACATGCCGATGGCCGTGATCAGCGGAGCCAGGCGGAACGAGCCGCGTAGCGGTCTGTAGGCAACACGTTCGACAGCCCACCCCCATGCGGAAGTGAAGAGCATCGCCACGATCAGGACCAGGAGCAGCACCACCGGCAGGAATGCAAAGCCCAGCACTGTGGTCAGCACCAGGAACATCGCAAGAGAGATGAAGGCACCGATCATGAAAATATCGCCATGGGCGAAATTGATCATGCCGATAATGCCGTAGACCATCGTATAGCCGATAGCGATCAGGCCATAGATGGACCCCAGCGTCAGCCCGTTAATAAGCTGCTGAAAGAAATACTCCATTTATGCAGGACTCCCATCGAATGTCACCAAAGGTGCATTCCGTTGTTTTCGTTTTCATCCCCTAGACCCTGGCGGCGCGCGGCTTTGGACGCTGCTTCTTCCGCTGGGTCATTTCTCCGCATCATTGGCGGATGGCGAGTGCGGCGCAAGCTATCATTCGCATTGCGCAATGTCCTCGCTTTCAACGGCAGGTTTTATCTCAACCTTCGAAGAACCTCCTCCCAATGACTACCTCCAGAATATATTCTTGCGCTTAGAGGGCTGCTTTTGCAACCGAGATACTGCAGCGAACGACCGTCCTGGGACCGCTCGCAAAAGGCGCGTGTCAGCAGCGGTCCGGCGCATCGCACGGTCCATCATCTCCGACGAAAACGGCTCGCCGCGAAGGGACTGAGGTCGATGGGAAGAGGGCGCTCCAGAAGAATATCGCGGATGATCCTGCCCGTGGCCGCGGCCTGGGTGAGACCGAAATGGCCGTGGCCGAAGGCATAGAGCACGCACGGTTCTCTCCGTGAGCGGCCGAGCACCGGCAGCGAATCGGGCATGGAGGGCCGGTAACCCATCCACTGCCGGCCACCGCTTGTCTTCAACCCCGGCAGGAAACGGCTCGCCTTGTCCAGCATCGCCCGAGACCGCGCAAAGTTGGGCGGGCGCTTGAGACCGCCCAGTTCCACTGCGCCGCCGATGCGAAGCCCCGTTTCAAGCGGGGTGATCCCGAAGCCGTGGCGCGGAAAGACGAGCTGATGGCGCAGGTCGAACGAATCCGCCGGGAGCGTCGTCGTATAGCCGCGCTCCGTCTCCAAAGGGACCCGGTCGCCGAAAGCCGCCGCGAAGGGCCGGGACCACGCACCGGCTGCAATGATGAGCGTGTTGCAGGAGAATTTCTCGCCGTTGGAGGCGGCGACGGTGATTTTTCCTGCCTCGCATGTCACGTTATCTGCGCTCAACGGCATGAGGCGGGCACCGTGAACCTCGGCATGGGCCCAGATGGCATGCCCTAACCGCTGCGGATCAGAGACGGTTTTCCAGCTCGGCAGGAAGGTGGCCCGGACGAATCTTTTGGAAAGGCCCGGCTGATATCCGGCGATTTCGTCTCCCGTTAGATGCTGAAACGGGATGTGGAAGCGGCGGCGCAGCTTCCAGCTTTCCTCCCCAGCCTGAAACTCCTCCTCGGTTTCATAGAGCTCCAGACATCCGTCCTCGCGCAGCATGTCTTTCAATCCGAGCCGGCCGATCAAACTCATCCACTCGCGTTCTGCCAGGGCCATCATGGATGCTTGGGCAGAGACAGCGGCTTCGAAATACTCCGCGCGACCAGCGTTCAGAAATCGGCGCAGCCAGGGCAGAATCCTCGGCAGATAGCTCGGCGGGATGGAGAGTGGACCAAGCGGGTCCCTGAGCCAATGGGGGATTTCGGAGAGCACATTTTGATGTGTGACCGGGAGGATATCAGAGAAGGCGAGCGCGCCTGCGCTGCCCGCACTGGTCTCCTCGCAGATGCCGGAACGGTCGAGCACGAGGACTCGCTTGCCGCTCTCGGCCAGATAGGCGGCAATACAAATGCCGATGATTCCACCGCCGATGATGACGACCTCGCAGTCCTGCGATGGCCTGCGGCTCTGCATGTCAGTGCATGCTCCAATCTCGGAGCTGGGCCTTCACCACGACGTGTCTGTTCCTTGCCACGGTGCCCGCGAATGACCTCGCTCGCCCGGCCGGGCGCGAAGCTGGTTGTCGCCAAGCGGCCCCTCGCGCCAGCGCGATCCAATGTCGATCACTGATATGGATATGGCCGCCAGTTTTGTACTCCATAAGGGGTGGCTTTGATATATCAGGTGTATATAACAGCCCGTCTCGTGCTTTGTGAAGTATAATCACCGACTGATACATCATTGGAGATTCCGCGGCTTAGCCATGCCGGTTCAACTCAAGAGACAATCCCCGGGGCCGGTTGCTGCCAAGGCTTATGACCAGCTTGAAAGAATGATCGTGACGCTGGAGCTTGCTCCCGGCTCCGTCACGACCGAAGGGGCTTTGATCGACAGTCTTGGCCTCGGCCGCACCCCTGTCCGGGAGGCGATCCAACGGCTGGCATGGGAAGGATTGGTGGAGGTTCGCCCGCGGGCAGGCCTTGCGATCGCGCCGCTCAATCGCACGGACTGGGTCAAGATCATCGATGCCCGCTACAACGTCGAGGTGCTGCTCGCCCGCTCGGCGGCACGCTATGCCACCGGCCCGGCGGTCGCCCACTTCCATGAGGCCGCACTACGCATGGAAAGGGCGGTCGTGTCGGGTGATCCCGTCAATTTCCTGGAAGCGGATAAGCTGGTCGACGAGGTCTTGGCTGAGACTGCCGACAATCCCTACGCAGCGAAGCTCGCAGCGCCGTTGCAGACCCATTGCCGCCGATTCTGGTACCGCTTCCAGACGGGGCCGGACTTGGCCCACGCAGCAGAGCGACACGTGCGGCTGATCCGCGCCATCGTCGATCGCAACGAAGATGATGCCGGAGGCGAGGCGGAGGCCTTGATGAGCCTGCTGCGCAAGCACGCCGAGAGTGTCGCCCGCCTCTGATTCCGTTACACGCCCTCGCCGACGAGTCTCGTGAAGGTATCGTCCCACCCTTCACCGGCCGCCACAATGCAGCTCGTACCGTTGGTATCGGTCGTCAGAATCGTCCATGTGCCCTGATCCGACGCGAAAACTTCCATCACCGCCTGATCGCCGAGCAGGCCGACCGCTTTCTGGCTTTCCCGGTACTGGGCGCCAAGCTGGGCAACGAGATCCTTGCGCGGAGCGCAGACGTCGCCGCTCTGGCTCGTGGCCTGCTGAGCGCCCGTAAAGAGTGCGACCGATGCCACCGCCGCCAAGCCGAATGCGGCTCGAAGCGCCTTCGTCATGTCTCTACCTCCTGCCACCGCCAGGGATCTATTTGGCCCGTAAGGCGGCTATCTTATCTCCGCACTCCGGCGGATTTCTCGATGTCGTTAACGATGGAGATTGGAAGCTGTTCCACCGACCATCATAGAATCGACGCCCGGCGGTAACGTTTTTGCGAGGTGCTCAGGCCCGGGCCGGGGGCCTGGCGCATCATAGGAATGACGAACTTTGCGCCATCCTGGAAATCCGCTGCACGCCCATGGAGGCGGCAAGCCGGCCCCGGGGACGTGCAGAAAAAGCCGCGCCGGGCGTGCCTAGCGCATCGTTCTGGTGACGAACTCTGCCCCGCCGCACGGCAAACAGGCGAGGCACCCTCTTCGGCTGCCTAGCGCATCGTAGGAATGACGAACTCCGCACCATCCTTGATGCCCGAAGGCCAGCGGGAGGTGACCGTTTTCGTCTTGGTATAGAAGCGGAAGGCGTCCGGACCGTGCTGGTTGAGATCGCCGAATGCCGACGCTTTCCACCCGCCAAAGGTATAGTAGGCGATAGGCACCGGGATCGGCACGTTGATGCCGACCATACCGACATCGACCCGTGCGGCGAAATCGCGGGCGGCATCGCCGTCGCGGGTGAAGATCGCGACGCCGTTGCCATATTCGTGATCGTTGGGCAGGCGGAGCGCCTCCTCATAACTGTTGGCGCGCACGACAGAGAGAACAGGGCCGAAGATCTCTTCCTTGTAGATGCGCATGTCCGGCGTCACCTCGTCGAACAGGCAGCCGCCCATATAGAAGCCGTTCTCATAGCCCTGCATCCGGAAATTCCGGCCGTCGACCACGAGCTTGGCGCCTTCCTGGACTCCAAGATCGACATAGCCCTTGACGCGCTCCAGCGCTTCCTTCGTGACCAGCGGGCCGAAATCGGCAGTGGCGTCCGTGGACGGTCCGACCTTCAGGCTCTCAACACGGGGGATCAGGCGCTCGACCAGCCGGTCCGCCGTTTCCTTGCCCACCGGCACGGCAACGGAAACTGCCATGCAGCGCTCGCCTGCCGAGCCATATCCTGAGCCGATCAGAGCATCGACAGTCTGATCCATGTCGGCGTCGGGCATGATGATCAGGTGGTTCTTCGCGCCCCCAAAGCATTGCGCGCGCTTACCGCTCGCTGCCGCGCGGCTGTAAATATACTTGGCGATCGGGGTCGAGCCGACGAAGCCCACCGCCTGGATGTCCGGGTCGTCAAGGATGGCATCCACGGCTTCCTTATCCCCGTTGACGACATTGAGGACGCCTTCGGGGAGGCCGGCTTCGACAAAGAGTTCTGCAAGACGCATCGGCACGCTCGGGTCCCGCTCCGAGGGCTTCAGGATGAAGGCGTTGCCGCAGGCGATCGCCGGGGCGATCTTCCACAGCGGAATCATGGCGGGAAAGTTGAAGGGCGTAATCCCGGCCACCACGCCCAGGGGCTGGCGCATGGAATAGGTATCGATGCCCGGCCCCGCACCTTCGGTATATTCACCCTTCATCATATGCGGTGCGCCGATGCACACTTCGACGACTTCGAGGCCGCGCTGGATGTCGCCCTTGGCGTCGAGAATGGTTTTGCCGTGCTCGCGTGCAAGGAGTTCGGCAAGCGAGTCGTATTCCTTGTGCACCAGCTCCAGGAATTTCATGAGAACGCGAACCCGTCGCTGCGGGTTGGTGGCGCCCCAGGCGGGCTGCGCGGCCTTGGCGTTCTCCACTGCCTGCCGCACTTCCGCTGCGGAGGCCAGCGCCACCTTCGCGCGCACCGAGCCGTCCATGGGCTGCATCACGTTTTGCGAGCGGCCGCTCGTACCGGCAACCCGCTTGCCGCCGATGAAATGACCGATCTCCTCCATGAGAGTCTCTCCCTAGATTGGCTGTTGAGGGATTGTCCCGCTTTGGACGGGCGATTGCAACGCGAGGAAAATCGAATCGGTTGTGCGAAAATTGAAGCACTGTTACGAAGATGCGTGCGCAAAATAACTTAGGCGCTGTCCATGAACTGGGACGATATCCGTATTTTTCTCGCCGTTGCGCGCGCCGGACAGATACTTGGCGCAGCCAAGCGGCTTGGCCTCAACCACGCCACCGTCTCCCGGCGCGTTGCTTCTCTTGAACAGGAGGCTGGCGCCAAGCTCTTCCGGAGGCTCACCACCGGCAGCGAATTGACGCTCGCCGGCGAGCGTCTGCTGGCGGTGGCAGAACGCATGGAAGCGGATGTGATTTCCGCGCGTGCCGAGATCGCCGGTGAGGGAGAGGACATTTCGGGGACGGTGCGCGTAGGAGCGCCCGATGGTTTCGGCGTGGCTTTCCTCGCGCCCAGGCTGTGGCGACTGAACGAGCGCCATCCGGGCCTGTCGATCCAACTCGTGCCGGTGCCGCGTTCCCTTTCGCTCTCGCGGCGGGAGGCGGACATCGCCATCACGGTCGACCGGCCGACGGAAGGGCGGCTTGTTGCTGCCAAGCTGATCGACTATTCGCTCGGACTTTTCGCCTCGAGAGCTTACGTCGCCGAGCATGGCCTGCCAGAGGACGCGGCGGCTCTGGGCCGGCATCGACTCGTTGGTTACGTTCCGGATCTCGTCTTCAGCCCGACCCTCGACTATGCGGCAGAAATTTCCGAACACTGGAATGCCGCGTTCGCGGTTTCCTCCGCCATGGGCCAAGTGGAAGCAGTACGCGCCGGTGCGGGAATCGGGATCCTGCACAGCTTCATTGCACGAGGCATGGACGGTCTGGTCGCAGTGCCTTTCGCTCGACCGATCCATCGCAGCTACTGGATCGTCTATCACGAATCCATGAGGTTAACCCGGCAGATTCAGGTGGCCGCTGCCTTCATCGCCGAAATCGTGGCGCAGGAACGCAGGATCTTCGCCTGATCATCGCTTTGCACGCGCGCCCTCGATTGCGAGAGCGAGAAGCGCCTGCCGGCTGATGGACTCGGCCACGGCCGGATGCTGCCGCGATTTGAGAATCGCTCCCTGCAGCCGCTCCGCCGCCCCCTGGAGCATCGTTTGGTTCCAGCGCTGGACCGTTTGCTCGACAGCAGAACGCCGAGCGAAGAAAACGGGAGGGCGGGCGGAAGCCACCGCAGCCGCTGGCGACTTTCCCTGTGCTTCCACCTGCTCACGCATGAGCTGGAGCGCCTGCACGTGCCGCAAGGCTGCGGAAAGTATGAGGAAGGCTGGATTTCCGCCGGCCAGGTGGCGGGAGAACAGATTGTCGAAATCGGCGATCCGGCCCGTCATGACGGCATCGACCGCCTCGTCCGTGCTGATACCGGAGACATCGCCGATAAGCGCTCGTATGTCGTCAGCGGTCACTTCGCCCGAGCCGGCGCAATAAAGCGAAAGCTTTTCGAGCTCGCCACGGGTGGCGAGCCGGTCGCCGCCGAGATTGGACTTGAGCAGATGCCGGGCGTCGAGGGAGATCGTCAGTTTCGCCTTCGAGAGCACGTCATCGATCACGGCATCGATGCTGCGCGCGTCGTCGCTGTAGCATGGAAGGGCAATCGCCCGACCACCACGCTCCACCGTGGTGCGCAAGGCGGCATTTTTCTTCAGGTCGCCCGCTTCGATCAGCACCAGCGAGTCCGTCGGCGGCTCCTCCACCAGCGCCGCAATGTCGGCTGTGATCGCGCTCTGGCTGCCGACGCCGCGAACCCAGACCAGCCGGCGATCCGCAAACATCGGTACAGTGCGCGCCTCGTCCAGCAGACGCCCGGGCTGATCCGCTTCGGCTGCGTCGATCTTGATCACCGAGAAGGGATCATCGAGCGGCAACCCGCTCTTCTGGGCGAAGAGCCGTGCGCGCTCCGATACGAGGCCGCGATCCGGGCCATAAAGGAGCACCACGGCTATATTTGGATCCGGCCGTGCCAGCCAGCCGTCGACTTCATGCGCTTTTTTCTGAGCCATGGCTGAGAACTAAGCGCCGAACGCGTCGCTGTGAAGGCGCTCGCCTGCCCAATCCGAAATAAGGCGGTGCGCGATGCTGCCTTCCGGCGGAACAGACGGGCCTTCCTCCGCGGGGCGTGAAAGCATCTCGCGGATCTCCGAGCGCGAAAACCAGCGGCAATCGTCGAGCTCGGAACTGTCGAACCGGATCTCCTCCGAAAGGGCTTCGCCGTAGCAGCCGATCATCAGGGTATGCGGAAAAGGCCAGGGCTGGCTTGCATGGTAACGCACACGACCAAGCCTGATGCCCGACTCCTCCAAGGTCTCGCGGCGAACCGCATCCTCGATCGTCTCGCCCGGCTCCAGGAAGCCTGCAAGGCAGGAGAACATGCCCGGCCGGAAATGGGGGCTGCGTCCGAGCAGGCACCGGTCGCTCTTTTCGTCTACCGTGAGCATGATGACCACGGGGTCCGTACGCGGGAAGAACTCCTTCGCGCAGTTTGCGCAAGCGCGACGGTACCCGCCGCCCTTGGCATCCGTTTCGCCACCGCAGAAGCCGCAATGAAGAGCGGATCGGTTCCAGGCAAGCAGGCTCGCTCCTTGCGCCACTTCGCCGAGCTCCTCGGGCGGGAGGAGATGCTGCTGGTAGACCGAGCGGTAATCGAGCGCCTTGATCGCGGCCGGCACTGCTTCAACGGTGGCCTTCAGCGGCATCATCAGGCGCGGCTCGCCCGTTCTTCTATAGCCGAGGAGAATGGCCGCTGCGGGTTCTGGTTCGAGCGACTGCAGCTCGCTCAACGTGAAGAGGGGCTGGGCCTTGTCCGCTTCGAACTTGATCAGCAGACGGCCTTCCGCGCTCGCGTAAAAAGCCGCGCGCGGGTCGGCAAGCGCTTCCTCGAGACATCCCTCCGGCCGTTGCTCGGATCGCCGGTCGAGCGTGTTGCCCGCAAAGGCGGTAAGCCTGCTTGCTTCGCCGGCCATCTCCTCGAACAAGGATCTCATCCTCAATCCTCGCTCGCGCCGAGCTGCGCGAGTGCCTGGCCCTTGCCGCGCGCCCGGAGAATAAGCGGGATCACCACGGCTGCGAGCGCGAGGAGGAGCAAAACGATGGCTATCGGCGAGCCGACGAGGATCGAGGGGTCGCCCTGGCTGATCGCGAGCGCCCGGCGCAATTGCTGTTCGGCCAGCGGCCCGAGGATCAGCCCGACCACCACCGGCGCGATCGGATAGCCGAAGCGTCGGAGGACATAGCCAAGCAGCCCGAACACCAGGAGCATGCCAAGCTCGAAGGGCGAGGGGTTGGCCCCGATCGTGCCCAAGGTCGCGAATACGAGAATGCCTGCATAGAGCCAGGGCGCGGGAATGGCGAGAAGCCGCACCCAGAGACCGATCAGCGGCAGGTTCAGGACAAGCAGCATGAAATTCGCGACCAGCAAGCTGGCGATCAATCCCCAGACGAGCTGCGGGTTGTTGGCGAAGAGCAGCGGGCCCGGTTGCAAGCCGAATTGCTGGAATCCCGCAAGCATGATGGCGGCGGTAGCCGTGGTGGGAAGCCCCAGTGTCAGCAGCGGCACCAAGGTTCCGGCAGCGGAGGCATTGTTTGCGGCTTCTGGTCCTGCAACGCCCTCGATCGCTCCATGGCCGAACTCCTCGGGCTTCTTGGCCAGCTGCTTTTCCATCGAATAGGAAAGGAAGGTGCCGATCTCCGCGCCGCCGGCGGGCATGGCTCCAATCGGGAAGCCGACGGCCGTTCCACGCAGCCAGGGTTTCCAGGAGCGCGCCCAATCCTCGCGGTTCATCCACACCGATCCCTTGACCGGCACGATGGTTTGGCCGGCCGCGGTCCGGGATGAGGCGACGGTCAGAGCCTCGCCCACCGCGAAGAGGGCGACGGCAAGGGTCGTCACCTCAATGCCGTCGAGCAGGTCCGGGATGCCGAAGGCAAGACGTGCCTGCCCGGTCTGCAGATCAATGCCGATCAGACCGAGCGTCAGGCCGATGAAGAGAGCGGTCAGTCCCCGTAGCGTCGATTCACCGAAGGCCGCGGAGACCGTCATGAAGGCGAGCACCATCAGGGCAAAATATTCAGCCGGCCCGAAAGAAAGTGCGATGCTCACGATCCATGGCGCCACGAAGGCGAGTCCGATCGTGGCGATCAGGCCGGCGATGAAGGAGCCGATAGCAGCGGTGGCAAGCGCGGGTCCACCGCGCCCGGCCCGCGCCATCTTGTTGCCTTCCAGCGCGGTGACGATGGAAGCGCTTTCGCCAGGCGTGTTGAGCAGGATCGAGGTGGTGGATCCGCCGTACATGCCGCCATAGTAGATGCCGGCGAACATGATTAGCGAGCCGGCGGGGTCGAGCTTATAGGTGACTGGAAGGAGCAGCGCGACGGTAAGCGCCGGGCCGATCCCCGGCAAAACCCCGACCGCCGTGCCGAGCGTCACACCAATAAGGGCATAGAGCAGATTGGTCGGCTCAATGGCGGTCAGTAATCCCTGGGCGAGGAGGGCGAATGTATCCATCGGTTTTTGTCCGAGGTCAGAACAGGCGTTCGAGCGGTCCCGCCGGAAGGGACAGCTGCAGGAGCTTTGCGAAGATGAGCCAGACCACCAAGGCAAGCACGATGCCGACGGGCACCGTCAGCCAGAGCGGGCCGCGACCCAGTCCCCGCGCCGTGGCCGCGAAGAGCAGGCCCGTGGCGATCGAGAACCCGGCGGTCTTCAGAAGAAGCATCTGCGCCACCAAGCCTCCGACAATCCAGGCAAGCGGGCCCAGCTGCTGTGGCTCACGCTCCGGAAAGTCGCCGCGCCAAGCGGCGATCGCCGTCCAGATCGCGAGGACGAAAAGCCCCGTTGCTATGACATAGGGGAAGGTGGTCGGGCCGATGCGCGCGTAACCGCCTCCAATGGCACCGCCACCAGTGCTCCACGCGATCACACCAGCCGCAAAGGCGAGCATCACCGCAATGACGAGCGCCGCCCAATCCGGGCGGCGCCCTGCGCCGGATCCGCGCCCCAGGCTCATTTTACCAGGCCGATCTCTTTCAAGATTGCTTGGGTGGAATCGATGTCTTTCTGCAGTTCCGCCTTGAACGCGTCGCCTGCCAGATAGGTGTTCGCCCAGCCCTTGTCTTGGAGGATTTTCTGCCAGCTGGGCGAGTTCACCATCTTCTCGATATCGGCGGTGATGGCAGCCGTCTGCTCTTGCGTCAGGTCAGGAGCTGCTGCGACCATGCGCCAGTTCTGAATGGCAACGTCCACGCCGGATTCCTTGAAGGTGGGGGCGTCGATGCCTTCCACCCGCTCCTCGCTCGAGACGCCGATCAGGCGCAACTGGCCGGCCTGGATCTGCGATTCGAACTCGCCATAGCCGGAAATTCCTACCGTGACCTGCCCGCCGAGGATGGCGGCCAAGGCCTCGCCACCGCCGGAGAAGGCAATGTAATTGACCTTGGTGGGGTCGACGCCGATCGCCTTCGCGACCAGGCCGGCGGTGATATGATCGGTGCCGCCGGCAGAGCCGCCGCCCCAGGAGACGGCGCCCGGATCCGCCTTCAGCTTCTCCACCAGGCCTGCCATGTCCTGGATGTCCGAATTGGCGGGCACCACGATCACCTCATATTCACCGGTCAGGCGAGCAATGGGCGTGACCTGCTCAAGCGTAACCGGAGAACTGTTTGTCAGGATAGCACCGACCATCACATAGCCGCCGACAATGAGCTGCGAGGGGTCGCCCTTGGCTTGATTTACGAACTGAGCAAGGCCGATGGTGCCGCCAGCGCCAGGCACATTCACCACCTGCACGCTGTTTGAGATTTTTTCGTCCTGCAGCGCCGTCTGCATCGCGCGCGCTGTCTGGTCCCAGCCGCCGCCCGGCGCTGCCGGCGCCATGATCCTGTAGTCTGCGGCATAGGCGGGCAGAGCCAGCACGCCGGCGATAACGGTTCCCAGAACAAACTGTTTCACGGGAAATCCTCCCTTTGTCTCGCTTGGTCTACGAGGCCGGTGCGAATGCTACCCGGTCCTTGTCTCTCTCAATCATCAGGACAATAGCAGGGAATGCCGCCACAGGCGACCGCCCCCGCATCTACTGCGGTAGCCCAGACCTCCGCCGATTGGCAAGCGGTCATTTGGTTGAAGCTTGCCGGGAACAAAGACGTAAGCGCGAGATTGGAAAACGGCGCAGGAAGGACCAAGGAGAAGACCCAATGCATGTTCAGGAAATGATCAGCGCCCATCCGGACGTCCAAGGCGGCATGGCCGACAGGCTGCTGCGTTGCATCGAGGAATGCTATAATTGCGCCCAGACCTGCACGGCATGTGCGGATGCCTGCCTGGCCGAATCGTCGGTCGACATGCTGAAGCAGTGCATCCGGCTCGACCTGGATTGTGCGGATGTCTGCACGGCCACCGGCGCGCTCGCCTCCCGCCGCACGGGCCGGAATGCGGATGTGCTGAGGGCAATGATCCAGGTTTGCGAGCAGGCCTGCCGCACCTGCGCGGACGAGTGCCGCAAGCATGCGGATCATCACGAGCATTGCCGAATCTGTGCCGAGGTCTGCCTCAGTTGCGCGCAGGCCTGCCGTGAAGCGATCGCCGACGTGCACTGACCATCTCGTGCAACGAGCTTTACCAAATGCCGGGCATCAGTCCGGCATGCAGCTTTCCGGTACGCTCTCCTCGAGCTTCTTCGTAGATTTCTTCAGCGAACCGCTGGAGATCGACATTGGGCGGAAAGGAGGCGCCTCCTGATTGAGCGGAGCTGCCATGGAAATCTCGTAGCAGCCACCGAAGACCTCCTTCTTCCCATCATAGGTTTCCGCCTCGATGGCGACCGGCTGGTGCCAATAAAGCACTCCGGCGCCCGGGTCTCCTTCGGCCGGTCCTGTCACCAGCTTGATGGCCTTCGTGTTCTCATAACCGCCAACCCAAGTTCCGAAATCCGGCTGGTTGCCATCGGAATAGTAGCTGAAAGCGCGCGAGAACTCCCCTCTGTTGATCGCATTGTAGAAGGATTCGATCAGCGCCTCTGACGTGCTCCGGTCATCCTTGTAATCGGGGATATTGTTGAGGTCCTTGCGCGCAAGAACGCGGTCGACCGCGTCGAAGGCCTGTTCCGTAGCCTCTCGAGACTGCGCGAATGCGGGAGCTGCACAGAACAGGCCTGTTATGGCCAGAACGAATGGTATCGATGAAGATCGATGACTGTCCGACATAGAACCACTTCCTCGTGCGGATCAAAGAGCCCTGAGCGTAAGCCGCCATTCCTAAGCCGAGCTTACCAGCAGATGCCCCCTTTTTAAGCGCCGTGCGGCACAAAAGGACGCCTGTAAGTTGTTGAATCCACGCATTAGTGGCTTCCGGAAACCGATTCCGGTGTCGGGCCGAAGCTGTAGCTGCCGCATCACATCGAATCCGAGGCTCTCTGGTTTAACTGCCGTCATCCGGAACCGTCGCGATTTCCGGCAGTTTGCCGAAAAAGGAGACGGCTATGGGTGACGACAAAACCTTTACCAGTCCTGAGGAACGCGCGCGGGTATCGGGCGGCGAAAACCCAGATATCCGGCACTTGGCGGAACGTTACGGCATCTCGCTGGAGCAGGCGCGCGATCTGTGGGAACGCTGCGGCGACGATCAGCCCCTTCTCGAACGAGAAATACAGAAGCTGAAGCGCGAGGGTTGATGGCGCTGGCCTCCACGCGTCAAGGCGGAGCAGGCAGGCTTCAAGGATCGTAGGCCATCCGAAAGCCCACATTGCTGGCGGCGGAATCGGCTGTGAGTGCCGAGCGTGGCGCGATGCGGTACCGGTAACAATAGCTGATGTGGCAGAGGAACAGCCTCAAGCAATAGGCGAAATAGCGACTGATCGACACGCGTCAGATCGCCGGGTTGTGCTTTCCAGGTCCTGGAACGAATTGCTGAGCTGGCGGTTCAGCCTGGAGACGATCTCATGAGCACTGGCGAATACAAGGAAACCGAAGTTCCAGCCTTGACGGGCATCATGGGCCGATGCCCGAGATGCCAGAAGGGTCACCTCTTTCGTGGGTATTTGCAACTGGCGCAGCGGTGCGAAGTTTGCGGGCTCGACTATGGCTTTGCCGATCCCGCGGATGGGCCTGCATTTTTCGCGATGACCCTTGCGGCTGTCCCGGCGCTTGCCTTCGGGGTTTGGTTTCAGACCAGCTTCGGACTGCCTTTGTGGGTGCATGTCATCACCACGGTGCCACTGACGATCCTGTGCTGCATGGCGCTGTTGCGTCCGCTGAAAGGCTGGCTCGTGTGTTCGCAATATTTCCACAAGGCGGAAGAAGGTTCTATCGACCGTGAATGGCATGCGGAGCGAGCCAAGGCGCGTCAGCGCGAGCAAAAGTAATCCCGACTGGCGAACCTGGGCCGTTTAGCGGGGCCCGGCCGGAACCGAGCATGAGATTTCGCGTTCCCAGAAATCGGCGCATTGCCTCAGGGTCTGGGAGGAGATCAAATGACGGGCGCTCCGTCGGGAGGACAAAGGCCACGGGAGCAGGACGGCGAGCAACATCCCTATGATGAGTATCGCGGCAACCGTTATCTCCTCATCGGGATTTTCCTGATCCTCTTTGTCCTAGGCCTCTATTTCGCTCGGGACTTCTTCATGCCGGTGATGCTCGCCTTTCTTCTGGCGATGACACTCACCCCGATCGTGCGCTTCCTAGGCAAACGCGGCATACCTGCAGCGGTCTCCGCAA
This sequence comes from Chelativorans sp. J32, assembly GCF_000518985.1. GTDB lineage: Bacteria > Pseudomonadota > Alphaproteobacteria > Rhizobiales > Rhizobiaceae > Chelativorans. The sequence continues at coordinate 123,042 of NZ_JAEQ01000005.1, read as the reverse complement.
CGCTTCTTGTCCTCGCTTCCTGGAGCGTGATCGGCATCATCGTCTATTCGATGAGCGGCCCAGTCATCGACATGATCAACGACGCTCCGCGCATTGGAAACGAGCTGCGCGAGCGTGTGAGCCAGATCCGCCGTCCGCTCGAACAGGTTATGGATGCTTCCGAGGAGATCCAGCAAGCAGCCGACACGGCCCGCGAGCCGGATGTTCAAAGAGTTGTCATCGCCCAGCCCGGAATCATCTCGCGCGCGGCAGGCAATCTGCTATCCGTCGCCACCACCGTCGGCGTAACGCTCGTACTGTCCCTTTTCCTGCTGGCGTCGGGAACGCTGTTGTACGAAAAGATCATCCAGTCCTTCGGCAGGCTAAGCGACAAGAAACGGGCCTTGCGAATCGTGTTCGACGTCGAGCGGGAGGTGTCTCGTTATCTTCTGACGATCGCGCTCATCAACACTGGGCTGGGTGTAGCTGTGGGCGCCGGACTGTGGGGGCTCGGTGTTCCCAACGCCCTGGTATGGGGCGTGGCCGCCGCCTTGCTCAACTTCCTGCCCTATGTGGGCGCGGTGGTCACCTTCTCCCTCGTCGCAGCTATTTCTTTGGTCACGTTCGACAATCTCTACTACGCAATTCTGCCGCCGCTTTACGTCGTGCTCTGCAATATCATCGAGGGCCAGTTCCTGACGCCCGTCGTGCTCGGCAGGCGGCTTGAGCTCAACGCGGTCGCTATCTTTATCGCCGTGGCTTTCTGGTCGTGGCTTTGGGGCCTCGTAGGGGCTCTGCTAGCCGTGCCTCTCCTGGTCGTTATCAAAGTCTTCTGCGATCATTTTGAGGGGCTCCGGCACGTGGCCAATTTCCTTGCTGCGCAGAGTCAGGTCGACATTGCAGAGGACGAACCCCATTAGTGCGCGCCTTGGAGCCGCGACTGCGGAAACAGCAGATCCACGAAACGTTGGGCGGTTGGCTGCGGCTCGTGATTGGCGAGCCCCGGTCGCTCGTTGGCTTCAATGAAGACATAGTCCGGCATGGTCGGCGACTTGACCATGAGATCGATGCCCGTGACCGGGATATCGATGGCGCGCGCGGCTCGGCAGGCAGCGTCGACGAGCGCCGGATGAACGATCTCCGTTACATCATGGATCGACCCGCCGGTGTGCAGGTTGGCAGCCTTGCGCACCAACACCTCCTCGCCCTTTGCCGGAACCGTATCGAGGGTGTGGCCCGTAGAGGCGAGGCAGCGTATGGTCTCCTCATCGATCGGAATGACGCTTTCGCCCCCGGTCGCTGCGGCCCGCCGTCGTGACTGCTGCTCTATCAGTTCCCTCAGTGTCTTTCGTCCATCACCGACCACACAAGGCGGCCGGCGGACCGCGGCGGCCACCACCTCGCCGCCTATGACAACGAGGCGGAGATCTTCGCCGTCGAAGCAGGCCTCGATCAGCACGCGGTCGCTCACCTCGCGTGCCTTTTCCAACGCGCTTCTCACATCCTCCATCGTTGTAAGCCCGACGGAAACGCCTCGACCCTGTTCGCCCCGGGCCGGCTTCACGACAAGCTTCTCATGCTTCGTCAGAAAATCTTCGAGTTCGGCGTCGTCACCTGCCACGATTTGCTCGGGCACTTCGAGCCCCGCCTTCTCGACCACGCGCCGGGTCACCGCTTTGTCGTCACATATGGAGACGGCCACGCCCGATGTAAGCTCTGAAAGGCTCTCCCGGCAGTGGATGGTGCGGCCGCCATGGGATAGGCGAAAGAAGCCGCCGGCGCCGTCCGTTACTTCGATATGCACCCCACGCCGCCGCGCCTCGTCCACGATGATCCGGGCATAGGGATTGAGTTCATCATAGTGTTCGATGGGTGCTGAAAAGAGCTTCTCGTTGATCGGGTTCTTGCGCTTGACCGTGAAGATCGGCACGCGCTGAAAGCCAAGTTTCTCGTATAGGCGGATGGCCTGGTCGTTGTCGTGCAGCACGGAAAGGTCGAGATAAGCCGCTCCGCGCGCCTGGAAGTGTTCGGCAAGGCGCCGCACCAGCATTTCGCCGATCCCGGGATGGCGCGATTGTGGGTCGACGGCAAGGCACCAGAGGGACGAGCCGCGCTCGGGGTCACTGAACAGCCGATGGTGATCCACCCCCGTTACGGTTCCGATGATATCGCCAGTCACCTCCTCCTCCGCAACAAGATAGGTCAGCGAGCGGCTGTCCCGCTTCGACCAGAAGAAATCGGGCGCGACCGGCACCATGCCCCGCGCGGCATAGATGGCATTGACGGCCTTCGCGTCGGCCTCGGAGGCAAGCCGCCGGATGAAGAAGCCCTTCGGCTGACGCCTGCTCGCCCTATACGTGGACAGGTCGAGGCGGTAGGTATGGGACGGATCAAGGAAAGCCTCGCCGGGCGCGAGCCTCAAAAGCACATGCGGATCGCGCACGTAGAAGGCGATGTCGCGCTGGTTATCCGCCTCTTCGCGGAGCGCCTCGATGATCTCCTGGTTGTTCGGATATGTCTGGGCGAAGATCAGCTGGCCCCAACCGCAATCGAGCGCGACGGACCTGCGCATGGGCTCCGCTTCTCCGGCCATTTCGATGGGCGCCTTGGTGTGCGCGCGTAGCCTTCGCAGACGATGGTCGAGGGCCTTGTCGCTCCGGCCGGTGTTTCCTTTCCTGCCCGCGCCAAGAGGTTTTGTCATCTGCTATATCCCATGAGTCTGAAGCCAGAGTTCCAGGAGGCCAACCTGCCACAACTCCGAACCACGCAAGGGCGTGATGTGGTCTGCCGGCGCGGCGAATAGCCGGTTCAGATAGTCTTCGCGGAAAAGGCCACGCTCTCGCGCCGCTTGCGACGTCAGGGCGTCACGCACCATGTCCAGATAAGGGCCGGCGACATATTTGAGCTGTGGAACCGGGAAATAACCCTTCGGCCGATCGATCACCTCATGCGGCACGACCTGGCGGGCCACGTCCTTGAGCACCCCTTTGCCGCCAGCTTTGAGCTTCTCCTCGGGAGGAATGCGAGCGGCAAGTTCCGCGAGTTCATGGTCGAGGAACGGCACGCGCGCTTCCAGTCCCCAGGCCATGGTCATGTTGTCCACCCGCTTGACCGGATCGTCGGCCAACATGACATTGGTGTCGAGCCTGAGCGCCTGGTCGACTGGCGTATCCGCACCCGACCGCACCAGCTCGGAGGCGACCAAGTCGCGGCTGAAATCCTCGCCATCGATCCAATCGGGGCTGAGTTGCGCTTTCAGTTCCTCGTGCGAGCGGTCAAAGAATACGCGGGCATAGTCCTCCGCCACATTCCTGGAACCCGCGAGCGGTGGATACCAGTGATAGCCACCGAACACTTCGTCTGCTCCCTGGCCCGACTGGACGACCTTGATGTGCTTCGAAACCTCCTGCGACAGCAGATAGAAACCGACATTGTCGTAGGAGACCATCGGCTCGGACATGGCCGCAAAGGTGCCCGGCAGGGCGTCCATCAAACGGTCGGATGGGACGAAGATCTTGTGGTGCTCGGTGCCGAATTCCTTCGCGATGAGATCGGAATAGACGAACTCGTCGCCTTTCTCTCCATTTGCTTCCTCGAAGCCGACGGAAAAGCTCATGAGATTCGTCTGCCCCGCTTCCGCCAGAAGGCCGACAATGAGGCTCGAATCGACGCCCCCTGAAAGCAGAACGCCCACAGGCACGTCTGCCACCATGCGCCGCCTTACGGCGATCCGCAGCGCCTCGTGTACCCGGTCGCGCCATTCTTCGCTCGAAACCAACGCATCCGCCGCGTCGCGGCGGTAGGGCGGATCCCAGTATCGCCGCTCGGCCGAACGGCCGTCTGGCTCTATGATGCGGATGGTGGCGGGCGGGAGTTTGCGGACGCCGTTGAGAATCGTGCGTGGTGGCGGGACCACTGCGTGGAATGTCATGTAATGGTGCAGCGCTACACGATCGATCGACGCGTCCACGTCACCGGCCTTCACGAGCGCCGGGAGGGTCGACGCGAAGCGAAGCACACCGTCTTTCTCTGCCAAATAGAGCGGCTTGATGCCGAAACGGTCCCGCGCCATCACGATGCGGCCCGTATCCCGCTCCTGGATGACGAAGGCGAACATGCCGTGGAAACGCTCTACGCAGGCCTCCCCCCACGCGTGCCAGGCTTTGAGAATGACCTCCGTGTCGCCGTGAGAGAAGAAGCCGTAGCCTTTCGCCTGCAGTTCACGCCGCAATTCGGGATAATTGTAGATGCAGCCGTTGAAGGCGATGGTCAGACCCAGCGCCGAATCCACCATGGGCTGCTGCGCTTTTTCCGAAAGGTCGATGATCCTGAGGCGCCGGTGGCCAAATCCGGCATTGCCGTGGGAGACGATGCCGGCGCCATCAGGCCCTCTTGGGGCGAGAGCTTCCATCATTCCGGATATGGCTGATACGGACGGCGCCTGGCCGTCAAATCTCACTTCACCGCAAATGCCGCACATCGGCGGGCGTTTACCTCCGTTTTCTTCAGTGTCTGTCTCTTGTTGGCTGGCTGTGTCGGCCCTATAGTTAGGGTTCGAATGATTTGAAGTCAAACAATCATGGCAAAAAAAATCCACATGTCGCCGCAAGAAGCGGTTTCGCCAGAGCAAACGCGGCTTCTCCTGAAATCGATCCGCAGAATCGTACGTGCCAATGATCTTCAGTCCCGCGCGCTGGCGCGCTCAATCGGATTCACCGGACCGCAGCTCGTCATTCTGATGGCGGTGGCCGAATTGGGCGAGGTGACGACAAGGGCACTCGCCGACCATGCGGATCTGAGCCCAGCGACGGTCGTGACGGTCCTGGACAATCTCGAAGAGCGCGGCATGGTGCAACGTTACAGGTCCGGAACCGACCGGCGCGTGGTGTTCACACGCCTTACACCCAAGGGGCAGGAGCTGATCTCCCATACGCCGGGCGTGTTCGGCGCAGAATTCGCCCAACGCTTTGCTGCACTCTCGCCCGGGAAACGCTTGGCTCTTCTGTCCAGTCTCGTGGAACTCGCGGACCTGATGACGGCGCGTTCAGAAGCGCCGTCGGGAAAGCAGACCGAGAAGAATGCGGCTCAATAGTCCCCGAGCTTCATCTCCGGAGAATAGTCCAATCCGTCGACTTCCTTGTAGACGGCTTGGCCGCACCGCATAATTTTGGTTTCGGGATCATAGGCATAGGTTGGCGAGCCGTGCAGAAGCCAGCCCTTGTTCAGCGCTGACGTGACCTTATGGCAGAAGCTGGAATCATCAGGACCGGTCAGAAAACGGTAGAGCCTCATTCGCCTCTCTTCCTGATTGTGCGCGCCTTCTTCAGCAGCGCCTCCGACTGCTCGAGATGGAGTCTTTCCACCATCCGGCCTTTGATGGAGACGACGCCGCGAAAGCGATTTTCCGGTTTTGCGAATTCCCCGACAACCGCTTCGGCGTCCGCAATCTCCTCGGCCGTTGGCGAGAAGGTCTCATTGGCAGGTTCGATCTGTGCGGGATGGATAACGGTTTTGCCGTCGAAACCCATGGCGCGGCCTTCCGTGCATTCCCGTGCGAAAGCCTCCATATCGCGAAAATCGTTCGATACGCCGTCAAGCGCCGTCAGATTGCCGGCGCGGGCAGCAAGCACAATCTGCATCAGCCACGGGCGCAGATATGCCCGTTCGCTGACACGCGTCTCCTTTGCTATGTCATTGGTGCCGGCGACGAGGCATGAAAGCCGTGCCGCAGGATCGCGCCCAAGCTCCGCGATCGCTCCGATATTGAGCACGGCCCGGGCCGTCTCCACCATCGCCCAGATACGGATCGAGCGCGGCGCGTCGGTCTCGTCGAGCGCTGCTACGGCATCAAGGATGTCGCGCGGGCCATCCACCTTGGGCAACAGGATGGCATCGGGCCTGCAGGCGCGGGCCGCCAGGAGGTCCTCGGTTCCCCACTCGCTGGAAAGCGGATTGATACGGATGACGGCTTCGCATCCAGGCCGGTCCGGTCCGGCGAGAAAGCCGCGCAGGCGCTCGCGCGCTTCTGCCTTCTCCTCCGGCCCCACCGCGTCCTCCAGATCAAAGACGACGGCATCGCAGGCAAGGACAGCACTTTTCTTCAGTGCCTTTTCGTTGCTGGCGGGCACGTAGAGGACGGAACGGCGAAGGCGGGGCAGTGGCTCGTGCATGGCCACTTCATGACGCAGCCCGCGGGATGGCGCAAGGGCTTTGCGTATCCGCCGGGGTATTGTAAAGGATGAAACAAAACTGGTTGCAGACAGGCACAAAGCCCATGGAAAAGTTCACCACGCTCACCGGCGTCGCCGCCCCACTGCCGATCGTCAATGTCGACACAGACATGATCATCCCGAAGGATTATCTGAAGACGATCAAGCGCACTGGCCTTGGCACCGGCCTTTTCGCCGAGATGCGCTATAACGAGGACGGCTCGGAAAATCCCGATTTCGTGCTGAACAAGCCCGCCTATCGCAACTCCAAAATCCTTGTCGCCGGCGACAATTTCGGCTGCGGGTCGAGCCGCGAGCACGCCCCTTGGGCTCTGCTCGACTTCGGCATCCGCTGCGTGATTTCCACGAGCTTTGCGGACATTTTCTACAACAACTGCTTCAAGAACGGCATCCTGCCCATCACGGTATCCCCCGAGGAGCTGGACAAATTGATGGAGGATGCCGAGCGCGGCGCCAATGCCACGCTGACCGTGGACCTTGAGGCGCAGGAGATCCACGGGCCTGACGGTGGTGTGATCAAGTTCGAGATCGACGCTTTCAAGCGCCATTGCCTCCTGAACGGCCTCGATGATATCGGGCTCACCATGGAGAAGGCGCCCGCAATCCAGTCCTTCGAGCAAAACTACGCCGAAAGCCGCCCCTGGGCCTGAGGGGCGCCTCCATGCGCCGCCTGATTTCCACCGGCTCGCCATTCGAGAAGACAGCCGGCTATAGCCGCGCTGTCGTCGATGGCGACTGGTGTTTCGTTTCCGGAACGACCGGTTACGATTATGAAACCATGAAAATGCCGGATACGGTGGAAGAGCAGACCCGCAACTGTCTCTCGACGATCCAAGCCGCTCTTCAGGAAGGCGGCTTCGAAATGGCAGACGTGGTGAGAGCGCATTATTACATCACCGACGAGGCCTATGTGGATAGCGTGTTCCCGATCCTCGGCGAAGTCTTTGGCGATATCCGCCCTGCGGCGACCATGATCGTCTGCGGCTTGAACAAGCCGGAAATGAAGATCGAGATCGAGGTGACGGCGCTGAGGCGCAATCGCTAGTTCCGGGCCGGGGAAGAGCGGTCTAGCGATTATCCGGGTCGAGCGGCCGAGCTTCCGAAGGCAGCATTACGGGAACGCCGTCACGTACCGGAAATGCAAGCCCTGCCTTGGCCGAAATGAGCTCGTTTTTCGCCGGGTCCCATTTCAGCGGACCCTTGGTGATAGGGCATGCGAGAAGCTCCAGGAGCTTGGGGTCTATCGGGCTCCTCTCCGTTCGCCGCCCATCACTCATCTTTATTCCTTTCAACGGCCCGCCTGGCGTCTTATTGCAGAGTCCGGCCGGCATCACCTTCCTTGTGGGCGAGGATGCGCTCGGTAATGGCGATCAGCGTTTCGGCTCTCATCCTCAGGTCGGGAGCCTCGAGAAGCGCCTGCTTCTCCGCAGGCCCGAAGGGCGCCATCATGGCAAGACCGTTCACGAGAACGCCATTCTCGGCGCGGAGAAAGCTTTGCCAGTCGGCTTCCAATTCGTTCGCCTCCAAATAAGCGCGAAGTGTCCGCAGGAATTTCACACGGTCGACCTCGCCAGCCGAGCGATCCTCCTGAAGATCCTCCGGGAACGGGCGGATCTGGCATTGCCGGAACGGCGTCTCGACGGAGATTTCCTCGCGCAACCGAAATCGGCAGACTCCCTGCAGGTTGATGAGATAACGCCCGTCTCCGGTCTCGGTCATGGAAACAAGCCTGCCAAGGCAGCCGATTTCGCACAGGAGCGGTTCTGCTCCTTCTTCTGGCTGCCGGTCGAAACGAGGCTGGACCATGCCGATGAGGCGGTCGCCGCAAAGCGCATGATCGACCATCGCGAGATAACGCGGTTCGAAGATGTTGAGCGGAAGCCGCGCGCCGGGGAGAAGGAGAGCACCGGAAAGGGGAAAGACCGGAACTGCCCCCGGCAGGTCGGTAGGATCGCGGTAAAAAGCGTTTCCGGCTTTCACATCGTATCTCCGGACCGAAGCAAGGCTTCGGCAGCCTGCCGCTTTGCCCCGGCTGCAGGAGCTATGAGAACAGGAGCGAGGAGAGCTTGCGCCGAGCGGCGAGGGTTGCCGGATCGGTCATTCCCCACGCATCGAACAGCTCAAGCAGCTTGCTTCGAGCCGCGTCATCATTCCAGCTGCGATCGGCCTTTATAATGGCAAGAAGATTGTCGGCCGCCTCTGCGCGCTTGCCTTGAGCATTGAGAATCAGCGCCAGGTCGAAACGCGCCTGGTGATCGTCAGGGTCCGACGCGAGCCGCCGCTGCATCTCGGCTGGATCGCCCAACCCGGCGACCTGCTCGGCAAGCGCCATTTTGGCGCGCACCGCCGCAACGGAAGCGGCATCTTTCTTGGCCTCCGGCACACGATCAAGCAGGGATCGCGCCTCGTCCGTCTGCCCGGCTTCGAACAGGAGGTCGGCAAGGGCTGCGAGAGCTTCGACATGCTCGGGTTCCTGCTGCAGCACCGCGGAATAGATCTGTGCCGCCATCTGCGGGTCACCGGTTTCCCGCGCCTCCGCTGCTGCCGCGAGCGCATCCTCTACCTGCTTGCCTCCGCCCGCAGAGACCCGCTTGATGAACTCGCGAATCTGGCTCTCGGGAACGGCGCCCATGAAGCCGTCCACCGGCTGCCCGTCCTTGAAGGCGATGATGGCTGGAATAGACTGGATGCCGAGCTGGCCCGGAATAGCCGGATGATCGTCGATATTGAGCTTCACCAGCTTCACCCGGCCGCCCGACTCCCGGACGACTTTTTCCAGAACCGGCGTCAACTGCTTGCATGGCCCGCACCAGGGTGCCCAGAAATCCACCAGAACCGGCTGCTTGCGCGATTCCTGGATGACATCCGCCGTGAAGGCCGCCGTGGTCGTGTCCTTGATGAGATCGCCTCCGGAAGACGCAGCTGAGAGCCCCGCCGCCGCGCCGGCGCCTGTGTCCCCCCGGGGGGCATTCCCGAAGGTGACATTGCCGGTCATTCCGCCGCCCGCATAGGGATTTTCACGGTCGTTCATCTCTGCCTCGACTTTTGTCACTCAAGCTTTGCGAATAGCAGCCGATCGGCCAAACGCAAAGTGGCTTCCGAGATGTGGCGATCATTGCGATACTTTCAAGATGAGCGGCTCGTGTCCGGTGGAGCGGAGAAACCGCAGCAAATCCGCGCTTGGGATGGAAACGGTCGCTTCGTTGTGGAGTGGATGGGCGTTGATCACTTCGCTTTCCACCAGCGCCTCATCGAGAACGATGGTGACTTGACCTTCGGTATCGTTGATTGCGCCGAAAGGCGTGACCGAGCCCGGCGTCACACCCAGGAGTGCCAGGAGCTTTTCTCCGCTGCCGAAGGACACGCGTCCCGAAGCGCCGATGGCGTGATGGATCGTCTTGAGATCGATGCGCGCATCCTCTTCCGCGGTCACGAGGAAAAAACGGTCCTTTTTGTCTTTCAGGAACAGGTTTTTCGTGTGCGCTCCTGGAATCTCGCCACGCAGGCTGCGTGATTCTTCCACCGTGTAAAGCGGAGGATGATTGTGCGTCTGGACCTCGATGCCGAGTTCGGCAAGGTGGCGCATCAGGTCTTCGGGCGCTGCCGGCATATCGCTCTCCAAAACCCCAGATCGGACCTGTTTAGGCGCTTTGCGCCGGAACGTGCAAGTTGGGAACCGCACTCCGCGGCCATATGGCCGGCTCTTGCGATCATCGTGAGAGAAACGCGAATTCCCTGTTGCAATCGCCGATGAGTTCGGCCATATAAGCGCCGCTTGCGGTGTTTCACCGCGCGAGCGGGTGTAGCTCAGGGGTAGAGCACAACCTTGCCAAGGTTGGGGTCGAGGGTTCGAATCCCTTCGCCCGCTCCAGTTTCTCTTAAAGCCGCGGAACGCCGCGGCTTTTGTGTTTTCAAGGCGGTTGAAATCCTAGTTCGAAATCTCACCTTGAGAAGCCAGGGTTACCGCGTGGTCAGCAGATCGCGGATTCGACGTAGCCTGACATCGTGGTGTTCGTCCGCTCTCAGCCGTTCGACTGCCGGCGCCAGAGCCCAAGCTCCAACCCGAACATTATCCCTCGGGTCCTTATCCCGTAGCCAATGCCTCATTCCTCTAGCCAATACTCCAATGAAGGACAGTGACTGAACTGATGAGAAAGAACGCGATCCCGGATTTCAACGATCGCCGCAAGCACGCGGCACAGGCACGCCAGGCCATGCTGGAAAAGTTCCGTTCGGCGCCGGGGCCAGACGATCCGCGCATGATCGAAAAGCGCCGCGAGCGCGAGGCGATCGCTGCAGCCCGGGCGGAGCGGCAAGCCGAGCGCGAGCGCGTTCGGCTGGAGCAGGAAGCTGAGCTTGCCCGCCAGGCCGAGATTGCGGCAGCCGCCGCCGCGGAAGCCGAGCGCCTCGCAGCCGAAGAAGCTGCGCGCCTTGCCGCCGAGGAGGCAGAGCTCGACAGGCTTCTCAAGGCTGAGCAGAAGGCTGCGCGTGACGCGCGCTACGCAGCCCGCAAGGCTGCAAAGAAAGACCGCCGCAAGGGTGGCAGTTACGACAGGGGTTACTAAGCGTAGCGGGCGCTCTACAGCATCGGCCCGAAAACCGGAATCGGCTTTCGGAAAGCAGGATGCGCCGTTTCAACAACTTCCAGCGCCCTTTGTGCGCCCGAATGGACGTACGGCGTATCTTTTCGCTGCTCCAGCTGCTCCAACCAGCAAAGTCGCGGAACGTCCGCGGCTTTGCGTATCGAAGGTGAAATTCACCGAGCCGCGGCTGCTGTTCAGCTGTGGCCATCAGGCGGTGGGGTGAAGCCTTATTGCTGTGCTTTGTAGCCGGATCATCGCGAACCGGGATCAGGCAATTCGTCGACCGTTTCTTCGATGCGCGCCATGTCGTCGTCCGACAGCCCGAAATGGTGGCCGATCTCGTGGATCAGCACATGCGCCACGATATCGCCCAAGGTCTCCTCGTTCTCGGCCCAGTAATCGAGGATCGCGCGGCGGTAGAGTGTGATGCGGTTGGGCCCCTCTCCGGTGGCGGGGTTCCAGCGTTCCGCGATGCCCCGTCCCTCGAATAGGCCGAGCAGATCGAACGGTGTCTCCAACGCCAGGTCGTCCATGATCTCTTCGCTGGGAAACTCCGCGACCTGGATGATGATATCGCCGGTGAGCTTACGGAATTCCTCCGGCAGGCTGGCATAAGTCTCCATCGCCAGGAGTTCGAATTCCGCTAGGGATGGTGAAAGCTGGTCGTGCCAGGCGCGTGTCTGGTAGAGGTGGGCCATTTTATATCCTTTGCCGCGCATATAGCGCGTTCCCGCTCGCGATTCGAGAGGCCATGGAACGCGGTGATGCGGGGATGTTTGGCGTGGGATGCCGGCAGAAGAAACGCCTCAGCATCATTATTATCGTGTGGGGCAGTCGCCCGAAGCCATTTCAATTCCTGCCGACTGCTTGTTGCAAATCCGTCCCGCTGATCTCAAAGCCGCTCGTCCGTCTTCTTGTCGGTGAGATCCAGCAATGCGCGTTGAGCACTGCGCTGCATCGGATAGACTTCGAGCATACGGCGATAGATCTCAAGCGCGCCCTCGTCGTTCCCCGTCACCCGCAACACCCCTGCCAGGCCGCTCATCGCACCAAAGTGTCGCGGCTCGATTGCAAGAACCTGGGAAAGGTCCGACATTGCGCGGTCGAAGTCGTTCATCATGAGATAGACGAGCGCGCGGTTGTTCCAGCTTTCCACATAGTTCGGATAAAGCGTGACGGCCTGGTCGAGCAGGTCGAGAGCGACATGGAATTTCTTCTCGCCCGCGGCCTTGTGGGCCCATTGGATGAGCACATCGGCCGTCGCGCCGCCTGAGCGTTGCCATTCCTCCCGGATACGGCCGGCGATGCGGCGCGCTGCCGCCTCGTTGCGCTCCTGTTTCAGTTCCGCGAAAAGCTCATCGAGCCGGCTCCGGTGGGCCGACTGTTCGGTCTGAGATTGCGGTGAGGTTTGCCTCTCCGCCTGTGCCGGCGAAAACAGAAGCGCAGCGGCGACGGGTACTAAGAAAATGAAACGGCGCATGAGGCAAGATTACCTGCCTTTGCGCCGGGATAAAAGCAAAAACCGCGTGAGGCCATGTGGCCTCGATTTGGTCAGCCCTGGCGAGCCTTGAAGCGCGGATTTGACTTGTTGATGATGTAGATGCGGCCCTTGCGGCGAACCATGCGGTTCGCACGGTGACGGCCTTTCAACGCTTTCAGCGAATTTCTGATCTTCATTGTCTTGCCCGTTTGCGGCCCAACGGCCGGAAAAGTTGTGGCCCGCTGGCCGAAACGAAAGACGCGCCGCCCGGGCGCGCCAAAATTCGATGGGCGCACATAGACGATGAAAAGCTCGAATGTCAAGCTTCAGCATGCGGATTCTGCAAATGGGGCCCGTTTCCATCCAGCGGGGTTCCGGTCCCTTGCACCCGTTCCCGCTCTGCCCTATTTTCGCCCCGCTCTAACGGGGTGCCGGCGAGACCGGCTGAGAGGCATGCGCCAACCCGCGGAACCTGATCCGGATCGTACCGGCGGAGGGATTAGACGCTGAGACAAAGCGCCTTCCCCGCAGAACAATTGGAGGCGCCGATGCGCAGAACAGCTTTATTTGCGGCCCTGGCTCTGGGTATAGCGGGTGTCCCGGCTTCAGCTCAGGAAAAACTGACCGTCTACACCTATGAAAGCTTCACCTCCGAATGGGGCCCCGGACCGGTGGTGGAAAAGGCCTTCGAGGCCGAATGCGGCTGCGATCTCGAGTTCGTGTCGGTTGCCGATGGCGTCGCTCTGCTCAACCGGCTGCGCCTTGAGGGCGAAGGCACTGAGGCGGATATCGTGCTGGGGCTGGACACGAACCTCACCTACGAGGCGAAGGAGACCGGCCTCTTTGCGCCGCACGGCATCGATCCCGGCAATATCAATGTTCCCGGGGGTTTCGAAGACGATATTTTCGTGCCCTATGACTATGGTTACTTCGCCTTTGTCTATGACACGGAAGCTTTGAAGAACCCGCCGGAAAGCCTGCACGATCTGGTGGAGGCGGGGGATGACCTGAAGATCGCGATCCAGGATCCGCGCACCTCCACGCCCGGTCTCGGCCTGCTTCTTTGGATGAAAGCGGTCTATGGTGACCAAGCCGCGGAAGCCTGGGGCAAGCTCAAGGACAATGTGCTGACGGTGACACCTGGATGGAGCGAATCCTACGGGCTTTTCACCAATGGGGAAGTCCCGATGGTGCTCTCCTATACGACTTCGCCAGCTTATCACGAGATCGCCGATGGGACCGAACGCTACAAGGCGGCAAGCTTCTCCGAAGGTCATTATCTACAGGTCGAGGTGGCGGCACGCACCGTGAAAGCGAAGGACAAGGCGCTTGCAGAGCGGTTCCTTTCCTTCATGACCGGGCCCGGTTTCCAGGATGCCATCCCCGAGACCAATTGGATGTTCCCTGCCGGGAAGACCTCGGCTCCGCTCGATCCTGCGTTCGACAAGCTCGTCCAGCCCGCCAGGACACTCATGTTTTCCTCGCAGGAAGTGGCGGAGAACCGCAAGGCCTGGGTTGACGAGTGGCTGTCCGTGATGAGCCGGTGAGGGAGGTTTATTCCCGGCGCGGGCGCATTTATGCCGGCATGCTTGCCCTGCTGGCTTTGGGCGTCCTCGTTCTCGGCGCTTTCGTCGGGCTCGGGCAGGAAGCACTGCAGTCGTGGCACGGAGCGGTTTCAGCCTTCGACGGCTATTTGCTCCGCGTCGCCCGGTTCACCCTGCTTCAGGCCGGGCTTTCCACATTGCTTTCCGTCCTTCCGGCAATCCTGGTCGCCCGCGCGCTCGCGCGCCATCCCCGCTTCTTCGGGCGGGGCTTCATCCTCCAGCTTTTCGCCGTTCCGCTGGCTCTGCCGGGAATCGTCGCTGCGCTCGGGATCCTGGCCCTATATGGAAGGGCCGGATTCCTGGCCCCGTTTTTATCCTCACTGTCCGGCGAAAGATGGCAGGGGATTTACGGTCTCTCGGGAATCCTGGTAGCCCATGTCTTCTTCAATCTGCCGCTTGCGGCACGGCTGTTGCTTGCCGCGCTCGAAACCGTTCCGGCCGACCAATGGAAGCTCTCCGCGCAGCTAGGCATGGGGGCAGGCGCAACCTTCAGGCTCGTCGAATGGCCTGTCCTGAGGGCTGCGTTGCCAGGCGTCGCCACGCTGGTCTTCATGGTCTGCGCGGTCTCCTTCACGGTTGTGCTCACCCTCGGCGGCGGCCCGCGCGCGACCACGCTTGAAGTCGCCATTTACCAGGCCCTCCGCTTCGATTTCGATCCCGCGCGTGCCATCGCGCTGACATTGGTGCAGGTCGCGCTTACGGCATTGATCGTGTTTGTTCTCTTCCAGTTGGGCGCCACGATGACCGCCGATGCCAGTCTGCCGGCGGCACCGCGGCGCTCCGTCTTCCCGCGGCCGGCGGAAACATCCTTCAATTTCGGAGTGCTCCTGCTTGCACTGGTCTTCGTTGCTGGTCCAATGGCTGCCACGGTGATCGCCGGGCTTGGTGCGGACCTCCCACGGCTTGCGGGCGAGAGGGCCGTTCTCGATGCCACAGCCACGAGTCTCATCCTCGCCGGCCTTGCGGCATTCCTCTGTCTCCTGCTCTCGATCGCGCTGGTGATGGCAAGGCGGTCGCTCGAGATGTCGCGCGGAGGCAGAAGAGCGCGGCTGCTCGAGCGCCTGACCGACACAGGGGCAAGCATGGTGCTCATCGTGCCCCCGATCGTGATCGGCGCAGGCTGGTTCATCCTTCTTCGCCACTTCGGTGACGTTTTTGCCTTCGCTCCGTTGATGGTGGTGGCAGTCAATGCCGCAATGGCGCTGCCTTTCACCATGAGGGCCATCCGCCCTGCCTATGATGCAGCGAGCGCGCGCCATGAAAAGCTCTGCCTGGCCCTCGGCATCAGGGGCTGGAGCCGCTTTCGCCTTGTCGACTGGCCGGCGCTCAGGCGGCCTGCCGCAACGGGCCTCGCCTTTGCCATGGCGCTTTCCCTCGGGGATCTCGGCGTGATCGCCCTTTTCGGCAGCGATCGCGTGAAGACCTTGCCTTATCTGCTCTTCGAGCGCATGGGCAGCTACCGTACCGCCGATGCAGCCGGGCTTGCTCTTTTTCTCGGCATCCTCTGCCTCGGCTTGATGTTCATCGCCACCTATTGGGGAAAGAGAACTCCTGATGGTTCCGCCACATAAGGGCGCTTCCGTGAAGCTCGACGAGGTTCGTTTCGCTTATCCTGGCGGGCAGGCGATGCGTTTCGATCTTTTGGTGCCGGCATCTGAGATCGTCGCGCTGATGGGGCCGAGCGGCTCGGGAAAGTCGACGCTGCTCAACCTGATCGCGGGCTTCGAGCGCCCCGGCTCGGGAGAGGTGCTGATCGGAAAGGCTGACGTCACGCGTCTTCCGCCCTTCCAGCGGCCGGTCTCGATGGTGTTCCAGGAAAACAACCTCTTCAGCCATCTGACGGTGGAGCAGAATGTCGGGCTCGGCCGCTCCCCGTCGCTAAGGCTCTCCCAGGCTGATCGGGCAGCGGTGAACGAGGCCATCGTAAAGACCGGCCTGGCCGGAAAGGAGAAGCGATTGCCGCAGGCCCTTTCGGGAGGAGAGCGCCAGCGGGTGGCCCTCGCACGTGTTCTGGTGCGCCAACGGCCGGTTCTTCTTCTGGACGAGCCGTTCGCCTCTCTTGGACCCGCTCTCAGGGACGAGATGCTCGACCTGGTCGCCGAACTGCATCGCGAGCAGGCAATGACCATCCTCATGGCGACGCACGACCCGCACGACGCGGAGCGCCTGTCGAACAGGCTTGTTTTCGTCGAAAATGGGACTATAGCGGCTTCCGGCGCCACTTCGGAGTTCCTTGCCGGGAAGGGGCCTGCCGCTTTCGCGCGCTACCTTGGCGAGAGGAGGCTATCCCGATAACGGCCCGGTCTATTGTTCGGCCAGATTCGGTCATTATTTATCGTCACAAGGCCGGTTGTTTGAAACGGTCCGGCAACTGTGGCGCGTAGATCATTGTCTTGAATCACAGACTATGGCTAGGTCGTCGTCAAACCCAGCGGGACGGAAACCCGTCGAAAGGATGTCTGCTCTGCCTCGTTTCAGTGCCACAGGATTTATGGGTGCCGTCCGGAACCGCCACTGCATGGCTCTGCTCATCGGTGCGCTCGCGCTTTCCGGCTGCCAGTCACTCGACGTCTCGTCGGACGCGGATTTCAAACCGTCGTCCAATCCCATGACGGTGGATACCGTGATGCGGAGCGATTCGCTCGCCAATCTCGCGCGCCGCCAGCATCCGAAGATCGTCCAGACCTATGGGGGGGAGTATTCGGACCCGAAGCTTGAGCGTATGCTCGCGCGCGTCGTCGGAAAGCTGTCGCAGGATCCGGAGAACCCCTCCCAGACCTATCGCATCACGATCCTCGATTCGCCAAACATCAACGCCTTCGCATTGCCCGGCGGTTATCTCTATGTCACGCGGGGCATTCTGGCGCTCGCGAACGATTCTGCCGAAATCGCTGCCGTGCTGGCTCACGAGATGGCGCATGTGACCGCGAATCACGGCCTGGAACGCCAGCGGCGAGAGGCCGAAGCGACGCTTGCGTCACGCGTTGTCGATGAGGTGTTGAGTTCCGACAAAAGAGCTCAGGCGGCGGTCTGGCGCGGAAAGCTGCAACTCGCCCAGTTCTCTCGTAACCAGGAACTGGCGGCAGATGCGATCGGCATCGCGACCATCGGACGTGTGGGCTATGATCCTTATGCCGCGGCGCGCTTTCTCCAGTCGATGGATGCGTATCAGAAATTCTATTCCGTAAAGGGCGAGAACGACGCAAGCCTGGACTTCCTGGCAAGCCACCCCAATGCGCCCCGACGCATTGAACTTGCGCAGCGTCACGCCCGTCAATTTGGCATGCCCGGCACCGGTGAACGTGATCGCACCCCGTTTCTGGAAGGCATCGACGGACTGCTTTACGGCGACAAGCCCGACCAGGGCTATGTGCGAGGGCGTGACTTTTTGCATCCCACATTGGGGGTGGCTTTCTCCGTGCCGGAAGGTTTCGTGATCGACAATTCGGCCGGCGAGGTTGTCGCGGCCGGCCCGGGCGAACTGGCGTTCCGCTTTGATGGTGCGACGGTTCCGCGCTCGCTTTCTCTGACAGATTATCTTCAGGACGGGTGGCTGGCCGGTCTCGATACCGGCACGGTGCAGGCCACAACGATCAACGGCCATGAAGCGGCGAGCGCGCGGGCCTATGCCGGCGAATGGCAATTCGACGTGATGGTGGTGCGTGTCGGTGACCAGGTCTACCGGTTGCTAACCGGTGCGCCGCGCGGAAGCAATCAACTCGAGCCCGTCGCAAGGGCGATCAGCAACAGCTTCCGCGTGCTGAACCCGGCAGAACGCGCGGCATTGAAGCCGCTGCGCATTCGCGTCCTGACGGTGCGGCCCGGCGACACGGTCGCGACATTTGCGAATCAGATGGTGGGCGTCGACCGCAAGATGGACCTCTTCCGCCTCCTCAACGGGCTTGGACCCGGCGCAAATCTCTCGGCTGGCGACAGGGTCAAGATCGTTACCGATCGTTAGAACGGTCACCTGGATGGAAGCGGCAGCGCGCCTGAAGCTTCCATCAAAACGGGGTGGCCGGGCTAGTGCTCGGTAGATTGGTGGACGTGACGAGGCCTGGGGCCGGATTGAGGTCGGCCTTGGGGCGCGTTATAGCGTAATTACTCCCCCATCAGTGCAGGGGATCTCCGCGTGCTGAAGCAAATCACCGTCATCCTGCCGAGGTCACGGATTGCACGGAACTTGATGCATCGATCCAGGTGATGCCGGCGTGCTGGCTAAAGTCACACAATCTGCAAGATAATATGATCGAGGCGCTGGCGGCAAAACGCAGGCTCGGAGCAGCCAAGCCGGATACAGCATTAGAGCCACGGCTCTAGTCTAAGGGCCAGGCTCTAGTCTAATGGAAATTGCGTCCCTTTGGCATGACCCGAGCCACGGCGGCCGATTGCGCAGCCCCTGCTTCTTCTGGCTGTACCGCTTCGCGTCCCGGTGACGTTCCGCTGCTGGAAATACACGTCGTTCCTTCGATCCCGGCTATCTCCTTCCTCCGCGCAAGCTGGTCCTGCTCCTGCCGTTCCTTCATCAGGGTGCCGAGTCTTGCGCTCAGATCGGTGATCCGCTCGGCAACCACGTGGATGACACCGGATGCGCTTTGCAGCTTCCCGTCGACCCGCACGAACCGGGCGCCCATCACCTGCGGGCGGAAGCGTTTAAACATCCTGTCCCATACGACGATATTGGCGACACCCGTCTCGTCCTCGATGGTCATGAAGATGACATTCTTTGCCGTGCCCGGCCTTTGACGGATGAGCACAAGGCCCGCAACGGAGACGCGCCTCCCATTGCTCACATTCTGCAAGCGAGCATTGGGAGTAATCTTCTCCGCAGCAAGCTGGTCGCGCAGGAAGGAAACGGGATGCGCCTTGAGAGACAGGCTGAGCGATTGATAATCATGCACCACATGCATGCTGAGCGGCATGGAGGGCAGCTTCATTTCCGGCTCATGCTCGGTAAGACCGATCTCCGGCCTGTCGAGGAGAGGCAGGCGCTCCGTCGCGCATGTTCCGTCCAGAGCCTGCACGGCCCAGAGTGCCGTCCGTCTATCGAGCCCTAAGGATCGGAAAGCATCCGCATCCGCAAGACGGGCGAGCACGCTCCTGCTCAATCCCGAACGGAGCCACAAATCGCGAACCGAACGGTATCCGGCGCCACGATTTAACACGAGCTGCTTCATGTCCGCTTCCGCAAGGCCTTTCACCTGGCGGAAGCCGAGGCGCACGGCATGTTTTGTCTCGATGATAGAACGCATGTCGGCATGTTGCGCCGCCACGCGAGCGGGATCGAAGGGCGCTTCTTCAAGAATGCAGTCCCATTCCGAAGAGTTGATATCCACCTCGCGGATTTCCACACCATGCTCGCGCGCGTCACGCACGATCTGGGCCGGCGCGTAAAAGCCCATGGGTTGGGAGTTCAGGATCGCTGCGCAGAAAACGTCGGGGTAATACGTCTTGAACCAGGCCGATGCATAAACAAGAAGGGCGAAGGAGGCGGCATGGCTTTCGGGAAAGCCATATTCGCCGAAGCCTTCGATCTGCCTGAAGCAACGTTCGGCGAACTCGCGCGGATATCCGTTTTCCTCCATACCTTTGATCAGCTTTTGCCTGTAGTCCGTTACCGAGCCAGTTCGTTTGAAGGTCGCCATAGCGCGGCGCAACCGGTCCGCTTCCGCTGGCTTGAAGCCGCCAGCTACAATTGCGATTTTCATCGCCTGTTCCTGAAAAAGCGGAACGCCGAGCGTCTTTTTCAGAATGGCTTTGAGTTCCGGCCGCACATATTCGGGTTTTTCCTTTTCCTCCCGCCGCTTTAGATAAGGATGCACCATATCGCCCTGGATGGGACCAGGCCGGACGATCGCCACCTCAATCACGAGATCATAAAATTCTTTCGGTTTCAGGCGCGGCAGCATCGACATCTGCGCCCGCGATTCCACCTGGAAGACGCCGATCGTGTCGGCGCGGCTGATCATGTCGTAGACAGGTTTTTGCTCCGGGGGGATCGTCGCCAATTCGAGAGGACGACCGTAATCGTCCCTGACATCGTATTTCTCTTCTAGAAGACCGAAGGCGCGCTGCAGGCAGGACAGCATGCCGAGCGCGAGCACATCGACCTTGAGAAGGCCGACATTGTCGAGATCGTCCTTGTCCCATTCGACCATTTTGCGCTCTTCCATCGCCGTCTTGACGATGGGGACGATCTCGTCGAGCCGGTCCTTGGTGATGACGAAGCCCCCTACATGCTGGGAAAGATGGCGCGGAAAGCCCATGATCCCGTTGACCAGTTCGACCAGCTGCTTCGTCTTGGGATCGGTCTTGTCGAGGCCCGCGGCCTTGGTTGCCGTTTCGCCCACCTCCTCGCTTGACCACCCCCAGACAGAGCCGGAGAGCGCCGAAGTGACATCTTCGGAAAGACCGAGCACCTTGGCCACTTCGCGAAGCGCCAGACGTCCGCGATAGGAGATGACGGAAGCGGCCAGCGCGGTGCGCTTGTGCCCGTATTTCTTGTAAATATAGGCAATGACCTCCTCACGACGTTGATGTTCGAAATCGACGTCGATATCCGGCGGCTCCCCACGCTCCTCGGAAATGAAGCGCTCGAGCAGATGATCCATAATGTCGGGTCCGACATCCGTGATGCGCAGGCAATAGCAGATGAGGGAATTGGCCGCCGAGCCCCGGCCCTGGCATAGAATGCCCTGTGAGCGTGCAAACCTCATAATGTCGTAGACGGTGAGGAAATAGCGCGCGTAATTTTGCCGCTCGATAAGAGCGAGTTCCTTATGAATAAGCTCCCTTTGCGCCTCGGGGACGCCGTCTGGGAAACGCTCCCTTGCACCTTCCCAGGCCAGGCGCGCCAGTTCCTCCTGCGCCGGAAGCCCGGACTCGGATACCTCGTCGGGATAGTTATGCTTCAGTTCGCCGAGCGAGAAAGTGAGGCTTTCGGCGAAGCGAAGCGTTTCGGTCAACGCTTCCGGATAATGGCGAAAGAGGCGCGCCATTTCCTCCCGGGGCTTCATGTGGCGTTCGGCATTGGCCTCCAATGCAAAGCCTGCTTCGGAGATCGTCGTGTTAAGGCGGATGGCGGTGAGGATATCCTGGAGAGGACGTTGCTCCGCCGCATGGTAGAGCACGTCATTGGTGGCCATCAGCGAAAGGCCGGCGGCCGCTGCCATGCCGGCAGCCTGGGCCAGCCGCCAGTGGTCATCGCCTCCATAGGAAGGAGAGACGGCGAGGCGCAGATTGCGCCCAAACCGGTTTTTCAGCGAGCGCAGGAGAGCAAGGGTATCTTCCGCGGACTTCCGGAAATCTGGCAGGATTGCGAGAGACATATGGTCCCCCCATTCCAGAAAATCCTCGATATGCAGATCGGGATTGCCCTTTTCCCCTCGCTCATTGGCAGCGGTCAGCATCCGGCAGAGATGCGCCCAGCCCTGCCGGTCCTGCGGATAGGCGAGAACGTCCGGTGTCCCGTCGGAGAAAACGAGCCGGCAGCCGGGATGATAGGGAATGCGGGTTGGCTCGGAATCCTCTGTCAATTTGATGTGTTTGGATTGAACCCAGGCGCGCACCACGCCCGCCACCGAGTTGCGGTCGGCCAGACCCACGGCGGAGAAATCGAACAATCTTGCTGTGATGACGAGCGCCTCCGGCCGCGAAGCGCCGCGCAAGAAGGAAAAATTCGATTGGACGCCGAATTCGGCATAGGCGGGAACGGCTGTCATGGGAAAAACCCGTGCAGGAACCAACGCGGCGCGGTCTGCTCGCCATAAAGTCCCTCCCGATAGAGCCAATAGCGGCGGCCATCCATGTCCTCGACACGGAAATAATCGCGCGTTTGCCCTGGCTTTTCCTCACGCCACCATTCGGGCGCGATGCGCTCCGGGCCCTCGGCGCGGGCCACCCGGTAGAGCGCCCGCCGCCAGCGGAACGAAAGAGGAGGGCCCTCCGGCACCTCTGCCGAAGCTTCCACCGGTTCGGGTTTTTCCAGGAGGCGGATGGGCCTGCCTCCCGCCATAGGCTGAGACGTTCTCGTCGGGCGGGCGATTTCCTTGCCGGAAGAGACGAAACGAGCCCTGCGTTCAGGCAAATGGCTTTCGGCCAGAGCGGGAACGAGGACGGCCTCTTCCCCCAGACGGGCGCGAATGCGGTCGGCAAGAAGCGAAAATTCCTCCTCCGCTATGGATGTGCCTTCCGCAAGGTCCGTTTGCTCCATCTCAAAAGGCGCGGCGACGGCAATGGAAAGCCGCACCATGTCGAATCCGTAACCGGGGTCGAGACTGCCTTCGAGAGCCGCAAGCCTTTCATAGAGCAATTTGGCAATCGTGGTGGGTTCCCGCAGCGGCCGCGAGGTGCCCACAACAATGCGCGCCACCACGCCATCGACCCGGAACAGGGAAAGCAATAAACGTCTTGCGCCTTCGCCGCGCCGCTCCAGATCGGGCTTCAAGGTGCGGGCAAGGATGAGGATCAACCGCTCGATCTCCTCCGTCGTCCCGATCGGTTCGGCGAGCTGGCGCTCGGCCGAAAGGGGGGAAACGGGTAGGCGTGGAGAAATGGCTTCCTCGACCACGCCAAGCGCCTGATCCAGGCGTGTAACAAGCATGCGGCCGAAACGACGGGCGAGCGGCGCCCGCGGCGCGTCGATGAGAGCGCCGACATAACGGAGTCCCACCCTTTCCAGGCCGGTCCGGGTTTTCTCTTCCAGGCGCAGGGCAGCAAGCGGCATAGGAGCCAGAGTCTGTTCCTCCTGCCCGGCAGGCACATTTCGGTCGCGGCTATGGGAGTGTCGCGCGGAAGCCCAGGCCATGCCCGGCGTCGATGCCAGTGCGGCGCGAATATCGAAGCCCTGTTGGGTCAGCCGGCGGATGATTTCGGCAAGCATTGCATCCTCACCGCCAAAGAGATGGGAGCAGCCGCTGATGTCCAGAAATAGGCCGTCTCGGCCGTCGAGCGCTACCAAGGGTGTGAACCGATCGCACCAATCGGCCAAGCTTTCCAGCAATTGCCGATCGGCATCGGGATCGGCCTCCATGACTTCTATGCCGGGATACATGGCGCGCGCGTCCGCGATGCCCATGCCGGGTTTCAAGCCAAGGAGCTCAGCCTGCTCATTCAGGGCAGCGATGCGCAACGCATTGTTCTCCCGCTGGCTTATCACCAGCGGCGGGAAATCAGCTGGCGCGCTTTCGTTCCTGCCCATGCGCCAGCCCGCCCCATGGCGCCGGCGCAGAATCCGATCCGTTGAAAGATGCGGCAACCAGATCGCCAGAATCCTGCGCTCGGCCGTTCTTGCGAACAAGTTGCCGTTCTCGGGAGGGCCATCTTTCCTGAAAAGCAAAGTCATGGGGATTCCAGTCCAGTACGAATGATCCGTTCCTCCCGGTCCTGCTTTTGGACAAGGTCACGGCAAAGGCCGGTGGTCCGATCGAGCGGGGGAGAGGGCCGGCAAGGGTTTCCCGCAAGGGAGAAGCTGCGGGCGAGACAAGTAGCCGTGTGGGGGCTGCGGTCGGCACCGGCTCGGCCGAGTGGCGGACGAGCAGGAGCGCTCGTCCTGCTTCCCTTGCGCGAAGGTGAAGGCGGCGGGTGGCGGTCAGGTCAAGCTTGGCTGGATTGCCACGCAATTCCAGGATGGTGGCAGAAAAACTGCCCAGGCGGGCAGCTTCTTCGGCAGCCCAAAGCCCATCCTCCAGCCGGTTTGCACGCACCAGAAGCAGTTTTTCCGGCGCTAGGCCAAAAAACTGCTCCAGGCCAGGCGCGTAGGGAAAGCCGCCTTCGGAGAGCATATCCGCCAGGCCGATCCAAAGAACCGGCCTGGCGGTTTCTCTGCCCTCGCCGCTACGCGAGACAAGTGCGGCAAGAGCAAGGGCAAAACCGGACACGGCTCCGCTGTCGCGGGTTTCCCGTCCTGTTATTTCCGTCAGAGCCGTTTGCAAAATGCCATTCCCGAGCGCGGCATCGAGATGTGGCGCACCCGTTTCTGATAGAGGAACTCCAGCCGCCGGAGCCTTTTCAGGGCGGCCGTAGCGACGCAGGGCAGCCTCGCAGCCAGAAGCTGCTTCCGGTACGGCAAAACGCTCGGGCAAGCTGCCCTCGATCTTCGCGATTTGCCGACGCAGGGCAAAAATCTGTTCTTTCGCCATGGCCATGCGTGCCATGCCGTTCACTCCGGCAGATAGATTGTTCCTGTTATGTTCCTATGGATTCCAGAGCCGACCCCAGGAGTCAAGAAGGATTTTATTCCTTGGCTTGAACCTGCGGCGTGTGCGTTCTTCAGAACGCACAATGAACGTTGTAAGCCATTGATTTAAATCATTGCGCTTTCCGAAAAACGATTCCGGTCTTGAGCGCGGCTGGCACCGCACCTTTTGCTGGCTCGCTTATAGGGGAATAGGGCGGCGCTGCCGCCCCATTCGTTAAAGGCCGCCGAGCCCGTCCGAGCCGATATAGGCGATGCGCAGCATGTTTGTGGCGCCGGGCGTCCTGAGCGGCACGCCTGCCGTGATGATCACCCGGTCGCCAGGCTTTGCGAACTGTTCCTCATAGGCAATGCGGCAGGCACGATCCACCATGTCGTCGAGATCGGTCGCGTCTTCGGAAACGACGCAATGCGTGCCCCAGACGAGGCTGAGGCGCCGCGTCGTTTCGACCACCGGCGAGAGTGCAATGATCGGCACCCGCGGCCGTTCGCGCGCGGCGCGCAAACCCGTGGTGCCGGAGGAGGTATAGGTGATGATGGCGGCGAGGTTCAGGGTTTCCGCGATCTCGCGTGAGGCAAGCGAAATGGCGTCGGCCCCCGTCGCCTCCGGTTCGCTGCGCTGCGCATTGATGACGTCATGGAAAACGGAGTCCCGCTCAACCTGGGTGGCAATCGCATTCATCATCGCGACTGCCTCGACGGGATACTGGCCGGCTGCCGATTCGGCGGAGAGCATCACCGCATCCGCGCCCTCGAACACCGCCGTTGCCACGTCCGACACCTCGGCGCGGGTCGGGACCGGGGCCGAGATCATGGATTCCAGCATCTGGGTGGCCACCACCACCGGCTTGCCGGCGCGGCGGCAGGCCCGGGTAATCTGCTTCTGGATTCCGGGCACCGCCTCAAGAGGCATCTCCACGCCGAGATCGCCGCGCGCCACCATCAGCCCATCCGAAAGCTCGATGATCTCCGGCAGGCGTTTCACAGCCTGAGGCTTCTCGATCTTCGCCATCAGGGCGGCACGGCCGCGCGCCACCTTGCGTACTTCCGCAAGATCCTGCGGCCTCTGGATGAAGGAAAGCGCGATCCAGTCGACACCCGTGGCGAGCACGGCGTCCAAGTCGCGCCGGTCTTTTTGCGTCAGAGCTCCGAGCGGCAGTTCCGTATCGGGCAGGCTGACGCCTTTGCGGTCGGAAATCTTGTTTCCGGCGATGACACGGCAGACGATCGAGCGCCCGTCGGCTTTCAGCGCCACGAGTTGCAGGCGTCCATCATCGACCAGGAGGCGATGGCCCGGCTCGATGGCCTGCAGGATTTCCGGGTGCGGCAGATGCACACGCGTGTTGTCGCCCGGTGCCGGATCGTCGTCCAGCGTGAATTCCTGGCCGACCGTCAGCGTCGCGCTCTTGTCGGCGAAAGTGCCGACACGCAGCTTGGGGCCTTGCAAATCCGCTAGAATGCCGATCGGGCGTCCCACCTGCGTTTCCACATTGCGGATCCGGGCCACCAACTCACGCATGGTCGGGTGGTCCGTATGGCTCATATTGATCCGGAATGCGTCGGCACCGGCCTCGTGAAGGCGGGCAATCGTCTCTTCATCAGAAGATGCAGGCCCGAGCGTGGCCAGGATCTTTACCTTGCGGCTCCGCTTCATGGGTTGGCGGCCCCCGTCACAGCCGGATTTCCGGGCACGGGACCATCGGTAAGCTGAACCATCCAATTCTCCTGGTCGCCAGTGTCATATTCCTGAAAACCCGCGCGCTGGAAGCCGCGCGCGAAGCAATCACTGACACCGGCGATCTTGAACTCCGTATCCGACACGCACATCTGGACCTGGCCTTCCCAGCGGCCGCCGCGCGTCGCATCTTCCGCATAAAGATAGTAGTAGCGAGATTCCAGCGGAGCATCGATGAGCGTTTCGCAGCTCGACGGCTTGATATGCCACCAGCCTTCGCTCACCCAACCCGCACGGGCGCGATAACCAATCGCCACGCCGACCAGGTTTTGGGTTGCGTTGCAGACGCGGAAATCGGCCGAAGCAGGCACTTCCCCCGCGAGCAGAAAGCCCGCGGTGGCGGCAAGCGCAAGAACGCTCCTTTGCAGCGTCGGATAGCCCACGAATCGCATGATCACGCTCAGTGAAGGACTGTCGCAACCCTTTTCCGCAAACTGCATGGCCCTGTCAACGCGCCGGGCGCCTTGAACACGGTCAAATCGCGGCATTGCATGTGCCGCCTCTTCATGGGAAGACGGGGCAGCCCCTAAAATCCTCCGATTTCCAGATGACACGAAGTTCCCTTTTCTCTCCATTCGAGCTCATCGGCGGGGACCGCTCCAAGGGGCTGGTGCTCGTCGCCGATCATGCTTTCAATGACCTGCCCGACGAATATGGCGATCTCGGGTTGCCGTCCGGCGAGTTCCAGCGGCACATCGCCTACGACATCGGCGTTGAAACGGTCATGCGGAAGCTTTCGGAGATCACCGGCGCTCCGGGCGTGATGGCGCGGTTCTCCCGCCTGCTGATCGATCCCAATCGCGGGCCGGACGATCCCACTCTCATCAGGCAGCTTTACGACGGCACGGTCATTCCCGGAAATTATCCCATTAGCCCAAGCGAGCGGCGCAAGCGGGTAGAGCGTTTTTACGAGCCTTATCACGATGCGGTTGCCGCCATGGTCGCCTCCGTGGCCGCGGCTTCGCGCATAGCTCCCCTTGTGATCTCGATCCACTCCTTCACGCCCTTCATGCAGGGGCGGGAAAGACCCTGGCATGCAGGCATCCTGTGGGACCGCGATCCGCGGGCGGCAAAACCCCTCATCGCTGCGCTTTCGGCTTTGCCCGGGCTGGTGGTGGGAGACAACGAGCCCTATGACGGCGCTTTGCGCGGCGATACGATGTTCCGTCATTGCACATCCAATGGCTTCGCGCATGCCTTGATCGAAATCCGGCAGGATCTCGTCGTGGCTGAATCGGGAGCAGTGGAATGGGCGGAGCGGCTTGCGCCGATTCTTGAAGATCTTAACAGGCGGCCCGATATGCACGAGGTGAAATTCTTCGGCTCGCGGACCGGACCGATTTAGAGGCTGACATGGTTGAACTTTCCGAGGAACAGAAGCGTGATCTCGAGGCGGCTGCATTCCGCCGCCTATTAGAGCATCTGCGCGAACGGACCGATGTGCAGAACATCGACCTCATGAATCTTGCCGGCTTTTGCCGCAATTGCCTGTCCAATTGGTATCTCGAAGCGGCTGAGAAGGCCGGTATCCCGCTTTCCAAGGATGAATCCCGCGAGATCGTCTACGGCATGCCCTACGGGGAGTGGCGGGAGAAATATCAGACCGGTCCTACGGTGAAGATCGCCCCTGATCACTGAAGCGCCGCTTCCGGCGTTCCTACTCAGGGCCGGCGGATGAACTCGTGAAATTCTTCCCGTTGGCCGGGAACGTCTTCAGCCACCACCAGCGCCAGCTCGCGTTCATCGAAGAGGCGGAACCAGTCG
Organism: Chelativorans sp. J32; assembly: GCF_000518985.1. Lineage (GTDB taxonomy): Bacteria > Pseudomonadota > Alphaproteobacteria > Rhizobiales > Rhizobiaceae > Chelativorans. The sequence continues at coordinate 95,472 of NZ_JAEQ01000005.1, read as the reverse complement.
TCCCATTCGATGATCTCGACATTGCCGATTTCGTCCCAGCCTTGATCCGTGTCCTGATAAGCCTGTTGACCGAAAGAAAAACCCAGCACCGGTTCGTCCTGTGACGTGCCGAGGGTTCTCAGCACCGGCTGGCCGGCGCGTGCCGCGGCCCAGTCGCGGATTTCCTCGTGATCGGTCAGCACTATTGTATCGGCCATGGGATGCTCCTCTCAGGTGCCTCCTCAACGCTCGACGGGGTGCGGGGTTCCGGCGTCGCCCGGCCCTAATGCTGGGCGATCCCGCTTCCTTCCGTGACCAGCTTGTAGTGCGTCATCTCCTCGGCGGTAAGATAATAGAGCGAGCGGGGCGGAGTATCGAGCGCGTGTAGCCACATGGCTGGATCAACGCCCATTTCCTGCAGATGGCGGGATATGCGGGCAGTCGTCATCTGCGCGTCAGCCAGCGCCTGGGCGGGTTTTATCGCGGCATCGAAAGCCGTGTAGAATTGATGCAGCCCGACGGCCGCCTGCTCTCCTACCTCCCGCGCCGTGCCTCCGGCCAGAAGCAGGGGACAGGACGAGGCACAGATCGCCCCGTCTTCCACCCTCGTCGTAACGCCGCGCTCCCGCAGCATCTGTGCCATAGCGATGGCGTCGTCCAGAGCCCCGCCAGGGGAGTTGAGACTGACATGTTTCACATATTCGCCGCGGGCATCGAGTTCGACCTTGAGTCTGGCGGCTGAACCGGGATCGATGCTGCCGGTCACCCGAAGCACGCCGCCCGCATCCAGCGAGAAGGAGATGGGCTGGCGCAGTGCGCCCTCATCGGCGGTGATGAAGGGGCGCGGGTCGTTCGCCTGCTTGCGCTCCGGGTTCGCGTCAACCGCCGGAGGCAGAATGGGAAGTGTGTGCTGCAAGGTCTCGGGCTCGACAGTCGGGAAGAGGCCAGCTTCGGCTTCCACGAGGTCCCGCAGGTCGAGCCCCACCAGCGTCGCCGCGCCCAACAGCACGCCGATGAAGGCACCGCGCATCAGCGCTCCGTCATCGAGCCGGGCAAAATAGCCGACGATCCCGGAGCGCTCCGGGGGCGGGCCGGCAGATGCGGGACCGTCCGGCTCGCTCATGGCTCAACCCGTTTGCGTTCCGAAATGGGCGTGACGTTCTCCGGATGCTCGGCCGGAAACTCGGAATCCGCCGTCTCGGCCGGTGTGGCAGGCTCGCGGGCGGCGCGCCGGGAGAGTTCGTCGCGAAGATCGAGCGCGCGCAGCAGTTCTGCAGCCGTCATGCGATCGGCGTCGGTCAGCGCCGCCTCGTTGCGCCGGATCGAGGAATAGACCACGGCAAGCACGCCGACGAGAACGGCGGGAAGAAGGTCGATGGAAATGGCTCCGGCCCAGCTTGGCAGGAAATCCGTCGCGTAGAGCAGAACAGCCTCGGCCGAGGAAAGCGGCACGAAGCGCCGCTCCGGCACCTTCGGCTGCGCCATGATTTCAGCGGCGGCTTCGGACAGCGCCTTGGATTGCGCTGCAACGGATTCGCGGACGGTGGCCATCACCTGGTCCTGTCGGCCAGCGAGGTCTGCCGAAGTCCCGTCGGCAACCGGGGCGATGAAGCCGGCGGAAAGGTCTGCCGCCGCGCGGGCGACGGAGGGCGCGATGGATGTCTGCTCGAGCGCGGCGACCACGCCGGCGAGCGCAACGGCCTCCTCCGCGAACCGGTCCGCGCGCGGCTGAACCGAGCCCGAGCCGGACACAAGCGCGCGCATGGCGGCAAGCCGCTCCTGGCCTTGGCTGAAAAGGCCGGCCACGGTCTCGCGCGAACCTTGGATCGTCTGCTCCAGCTCGCGCATCTGCGCCGACATCTGCGAAAGCAGTTGCACGACGCTGCCCGACCCGGACGTGCCCGTCAGGGCGCCGGAGTTGCGTTCGTCTTCGGCAAGCCGCGCGAAGCGCCCGGAGGCCCGCTGAATGTCCGGCAGGAGCGAGAGCGCGCCCAAGGCGTTGGAATGTGCCTGGTCGAGATCGGCCGTGTACTCTTCCAAGGTGGTGGCGAGGTGTTGCTCCACGGCGGCCGATCCGGCAAGGGCCGCCGCATTGAGCCAGGAGGACATGGCGATGATCATCAGCGAGCCGATTGCCATCACCCCCAAAAGGGCCATCCGGGATGTGGCATCACGCATTTCCGGCAGGAACCGCATGAGATAGGTCCAGAAGCCGTAGATGCCGACCGAGACGGCCGCCGAATAGATGACGGCGGCGAAGAAGACGACCGTTGGCGACCCGTCGAGCAGGTCTCGAACGCCGAGATAGGTGTAGACGCCGCTCGCAAGCGCAAGCGTGGCGAGCACGAACCGCGTCATGGTCTGCAGCGACTCGACATGGTCGCGCAATTGCCTGGCCGCACGGGATTCGCTCATGGAAGACTCCCCTCGCTCTTCGATCTCACCCCGCCCGGCTGGAGCGCGTTACCGGCAGGTCACGGTCGGCACCGGAACGACATTGTCCGGCAGACCGTACATATAGCTGCGTCCGCGCAGCAGCGCGCCGTAGCGGCATTTGCCCCGCTCGCGCAGGTAGAGCCTCCCGCGATCCTCCTCCAGATAGACCACCTTGGGCCCTTCGCGGCGGGCATGTCCCCCGGCGAAACGTCCCTTGCCGACCAGGATGCGCTTGAAGCCGGCCGGATCATGGATCACCAGATTGCCGAAACTGTCGGCATAGGAGCGCATGCCTGGGGCATCACCGGCAAGGACCGGCAGCGAGGAAGCGATAAGGACAGCGGCCACCGCGATTATCCTTTCTGTTCGGTAAAAATGTCTGCAAAAAGGCATCGGGAGCCCTCCTTGCCACGTCCCTTCCGCAGATTAACTCTTTCTCAATCTTTGTCACGCGCCCCTGCGGGAGCGGCCTCATTGACAGACGCAGTCGATTTGGCCGATTGCTTTTTCGCCAGAAGGAGGACCGAGATGGGCGAGAACCATATGATCGACATTGCGCCTTTGAGGCTCAAGGACGCTCATGCGCTGGCGCCGCTCCTGGCCGACTATACGCAATCGCTGAAGCGGGGCGCGCCCCGCAGGCCTGACGATTTCTATGCCGAAACGCTGTTGCAGGACCGGGTTGTGGAGGTGGTGGGCGCCCGGCTCGACGGTGATCTTGTGGGCTTTGCCATTTTCTACGATCTGCCGGATCCCATTTCCGGGCTTCGCTACGGACTGGTGGAACACGTCTATGTCCATCACGATCATCGCGGCAAGGGCATCGCGCGCGCATTGATCGACGTCATTGGAGACCAGGCGGAGGAGCGCGGTTGGACGCGGCTCGTTCTGCAGGCGCCCCGCCAGCCCACGGACGGTCGAAAGCTCTACGAGCAGATCGCGGCCCCGGCGGACTGGACCGCCCATGTGATCCGTTTCGATACGCGGTGACACGCCGGAACATTTGCCCGGGCCTGTCGGAATGGCCGCCTCTGCTTCGTCCTTTGCGCAGAAATCAATCGGAAGGATGACGGAAATGGCCAAGACCGCTGCAATTCTTCTGGCCAGGCTGATCTTTGCCGGCGTGTTTGCGATGGCGGCAGCGTTCAAGTTCGCGGGAATGGAGACGACCGCCGCCTATATCGCTTCGGCCGGATTCCCGTTTCCGCTGCTCCTTGCCTGGCTGGCCGCTTTCTTTGAAGTCGCGCTGATGATCGCCTTTCTTACCGGCGCGTTCTTTTCCGAAGCTGCGCTTTTGGCGGCGGTATACGTCATTTTTCTCGCCTTCGCCTTCCATGGCCCCTCGCGCTGGAGCGGGAATGAGGCCGAGTTCGGCTTCTTTGTCGATCACTTCACCTTCATGGCCGGTCTTCTATTTGCCGCCGTCCATGGACCTGGCGAGAGGCTGGCTTTGCGCAGCGGTTTTATTCGTCACGCCTAGCGCATCGGCCCGAGGCTCAAACTTCAATCGATTCAGTGACTCGGAACTTCGCCCGTGGGCTTTGACGCACCGCAAAATCCGCATTAGAAAGCCCCTGCCGGTGGCAGGGGGTAGGCAGCAGATCAGAACGCAAGCCTGCACTTGCCTGGCGGCGGTTGAATTGGGGAAGCCATGAGCAAGTCCACCACCCAGGCGAGGCCCCTCTCGCCTCATCTGCAAATTTATCGCATCACGCCGACAATGGCGATGTCAGTAGCCCACAGAATAACGGGCGCTGCACTCTATTTCGGCATTCTTCTCTTCGCGCTCTGGCTGTTTGCCGCCGCCGGATCGAAGGAGCAGTTCGATTTCGTGAACGCTCTTTTTGGCTCGATTCTCGGACGGATCGTCATCTTTGGTTATTCTTGGGTGCTCATCCACCACATGCTGGGCGGCATCCGTCACCTGATCTGGGACACGACACACGGGCTTGAGAAGCACACGTCGCGGCAGATGGCCATCGCCACCCTGGTCGGTTCCATCGTGCTGACGCTGGTCATCTGGATCGCCGCATGGGTCATCAGGGGAGGGCTCTGAGATGGCGGACATGCGCACACCCCTGAACAAGGTCCGGGGCTTGGGCTCGGCGCGTGGCGGCACGGAACATTTCTGGCGCCAGCGGCTGACCGCCGTCTCCAACATCCCGCTCATCATCTTTTTCATCGGCTTCGTGGCGGTTTATGCCGGCGCCTCTTATGAAGAGATCCGAGCCGCGCTTGCCCAGCCGGTCGTCGCGCTTCTGATCGGTTTCGCCTTCGTCTCGGTGCTCTACCACATGCGGCTGGGGATGCAGATCATCATCGAAGATTACGTGCATGAGGAGGGCTGGAAGATCTTCCTTGTCATCCTCAACACGTTCTTTCCCATCGTGGTGGGCGCCACCGCGCTCTACTCCCTCCTCAGAATTGCCTTCGGAGGCTGAATTCTAAATGGCTGACGCAGTTCAGAAAAAGGCCGGCGCGGCCTACAATTATGTCGACCATGCCTTTGATGTGGTGGTGGTCGGAGCCGGCGGCGCAGGCCTGCGTGCCACGCTGGGCATGGCCGAGCAGGGGCTCAAGACGGCCTGCATCACGAAAGTCTTCCCGACCCGCTCCCATACCGTGGCGGCGCAGGGCGGCATCGCCGCATCCCTGAAGAATATGGGGCCGGATCATTGGCAGTGGCATCTTTATGACACCGTAAAGGGGTCCGACTGGCTGGGCGACGTCGACGCGATGGAATATCTGGCGCGCGAGGCCCCGGCTGCCGTCTACGAGCTCGAACATTATGGCGTGCCCTTCTCCCGTACCGAGGAGGGCAAAATCTACCAGAGGCCCTTCGGCGGCCATATGCAGAATTTCGGTGACGGACCGCCGGTGCAGCGCACCTGTGCGGCGGCAGACCGGACGGGCCATGCCATTCTTCACACGCTCTACGGCCAGTCGGTGAAGAACCACGCGCAGTTCTTCGTGGAATATTTCGCACTCGACCTCATCATGTCCGACGATGGCGTGTGCACCGGCGTCGTGGCCTGGAACCTGGAGGACGGCACGATCCACCGTTTCGCCGCGAAGATGGTGGTGCTTGCCACCGGCGGCTATGGCCGGGCCTATTTCTCCTGCACCTCCGCCCACACCTGCACGGGCGACGGCAACGGCATGGTGGCCCGCGCGGGCCTGCCGCTACAGGATATGGAGTTCGTTCAGTTCCATCCGACCGGCATCTATGGCGCCGGCTGCCTCATCACCGAAGGCGTGCGCGGTGAGGGCGGCTATCTCGTCAATTCCGAAGGCGAGCGCTTCATGGAGCGTTATGCCCCGTCCGCCAAGGATCTCGCCTCACGCGACGTGGTCTCTCGCTGCATGATGCTGGAGATCCGCGAGGGACGCGGCGTCGGCAAGAACAAGGACCACATCTATCTGCACCTCGATCATCTGGATCCGGCCGTGATCCATGAGCGGTTGCCGGGCATTGCCGAATCGGCGCGCATCTTCGCCGGTGTGGACGTGACGCGCGAGCCGATTCCGGTCCTGCCGACGGTGCACTACAACATGGGCGGTATCCCCACCAATTACTGGGGCGAGGTGCTGAACCCGACGCCCGGCAATCCGGACGCCGTTGCTCCCGGCCTCATGGCGGTGGGCGAGGCGGGCTGCGCCTCGGTGCATGGCGCAAACCGGCTCGGCTCGAATTCCTTGATCGATCTCGTGGTCTTTGGACGCGCCGCGGCCATCCGTGCCGGCCAGATCGTCGATCGCAGCTCGAAGGTGCCGGCCATCAACGAGGCCTCCTGCGAGAAGATCATGGACCGCTTCGACCGTCTTCGTCATGCGAATGGCAGCACGCCCACGGCCGCGCTGCGCGAGAAGATGCAGCGCGCCATGCAGGAGGATGCGGCAGTGTTCCGCACCCAGGAATCCCTGGAGCAGGGCTGCCAGCGCATCTCCGCAATCTGGAAGGAACTGCCCGAGATCAAGGTCTATGACCGTTCGATGATCTGGAATTCCGACCTGGTCGAGACCCTCGAGCTGGAAAACCTGATGGTCAATGCCATCACCACGGTTTATGCCGCCGAGGCGCGCAAGGAGAGCCGCGGTGCGCATGCGCGGGAAGATTTCACCGAGCGTGACGACGTGAATTGGCGCAAGCACACGCTATCCTGGGTGGATGCGGACGGAAACGTGCGCCTCGCCTACCGCCCCGTTCACACCGAGCCGATGCTCAAACCTGAAGACGGCGGCATCGACCCGGCAAAGATCGCGCCCAAGGCGCGCGTATACTGATCAGAGGACGACATGGTCCAACTCACCCTCCCCAAGAATTCCAAGGTCAAGCAGGGCAAGGTCTGGCCGAGGCCCGAAGGCGCCACGAACCTGCGCGAATACCGCGTCTATCGCTGGTCGCCGGACGATACGGAAAACCCGCGCGTCGATACCTATTATGTCGATCTCGACGATTGCGGGCCGATGGTGCTCGACGGGCTGATCTGGATCAAGAACAAGATCGACCCCACGCTCACCTTCCGCCGCTCCTGCCGCGAGGGCATTTGCGGCTCCTGCGCCATGAATATCGACGGCGCGAACACGCTCGCCTGCACGAAGGCGATGGACGATGTGGGTGGCGCGGTCAGGATCTATCCTCTGCCGCATATGCCGGTGGTGAAGGACCTCGTGCCGGACCTCTCGATCCCCTATGCTCAGCTCTCTTCCATCGAGCCGTGGCTTCAGACGGTCACGCCTGAGCCCGCGACCGAGTGGAAGCAGAGCCATGAGGACCGGGCGAAGCTCGATGGCCTTTACGAGTGCATCCTGTGCTTCTGCTGCCAAACCTCGTGCCCCAGCTACTGGTGGAACGGCGAGCGCTATCTGGGCCCGGCCGTGCTGCTCCAGGCCTATCGCTGGCTTATCGATTCGCGCGACGAGGCCACGGGCGAACGGCTCGACAAGCTGGAAGACCCGTTCCGGCTCTATCGCTGCCACACGATCATGAACTGCACCCAGACCTGCCCGAAGGGTTTGAACCCGGCCAAGGCGATCGCGGAAATCAAGAAGATGATGGTGGAGCGGCGCGTCTGACCGCCGCCGCGCCATCTCCTCATGGCTGATCACGCAGGCGTGTAGGCGCGAGCGCTCCGATCCGTGTTACCCATGCGGAACTTGGCATGGGAGGATCGCATGCTTCACCGTTTCGCAGGCTTCGCCATTCTGCTAGCTGCCGCCTCGATAGGTGCTCAGCCAGCCGTCGCGGAAATTCGCACCGCGATCTTCGCCGGCGGCTGCTTCTGGTGCGTCGAGTCCGATTTCGATCATGTGCCTGGCGTCGTGTCGACCGTCTCCGGCTATACCGGCGGGGACACGCAGAACCCGACCTATGACGACTACTCTCAGGGCGGGCACCGGGAAGCGGTGGAGATCAAATATGACGACACCCGCGTCACCTATGATCACCTCCTCGACGTGTTCTTCCATTCGGTAGACCCAACAGACGGTGGCGGCCAGTTCTGCGATCGCGGGCACGCCTACACGACAGCGATCTACGTGCTGGACAATGCACAGCAGGAGGCTGCGGAAAAGGCGAAGAAGGCGGCGGAAGCCGAATTGGGCCGGGCGCTGGTCACGCCCATCGTGAAGGCCACCACCTTCTGGCCGGCCGAGGACTATCACCAGAACTATTATCGGAGCCAGGACCGCATCCTCTCGCGCTTCGGCTATGTTACCAAGGCGGACGCTTATAAAGGCTATCGCGAGGGCTGCGGCCGCGACGCAAGGCTCGTCCAGGTCTGGGGCGAGAATGCATTACGCGGGATCGTGAAATAAGGCCCTAACGGTTTATGCGTTCCATCGCGATTTCGGCTGCAATGTCGTTGGTAGGCCGCTTCTGCTGCTCCGATCGCCGGAATATTTCCGTAAGCGTCGCGGGGATCTTGGCAAGTTTCTTCATGACTGCCTCGGGATCGTAGCCCTCGGGTGAGAGTTCCGCCGCGACATTGATGAGGCCGCCGGCATTGATGACGTAATCCGGCGCGTAGAGTATCCCGCGTTCCATCAGGAGCTTCGCATCCCCGTGCTCCGCGAGCTGATTGTTCGCCGATCCTGCAATGATCCCGAACCGAAGCAGAGGGATTGTTTCCTTCGAAATCACGCCGCCCAAGGCGCAGGGCGCAAAGATATCGGCTTCGACGGTGACGATATCCTCGGGGTCTGCCGTCTCCGCCTCGAAGGCTCGCTGTGCCTTGGCAGTTCGCGCTGCGTCGAGGTCTGTCACGGTCAGTTCGGCGCCCTCCCTGTAGAGCTTCTCGCATAGGGACCAGCCGACAGAGCCCAGGCCTTGCACGGCGACGCGAAGCCCGGAGAGCCGGCTCGTTCCGTTGCGGTGCCTGAGAGCCGCCTTGATGCCCAGGAAGACGCCCTCGGCGGTGAACGGGGAGGGATTGCCGCTGCCGCCTGCACTGGTGCCTACGACATTGGGTGCCCGCCCTCGCAGGAAGTCGGCATCCTGCACCGTCATCCCTACGTCTTCGGCCGTGATGAACTGGCCCTCAAGCCTCCTCAACATCTCGGCATAGGATGTGAGCAGGGCCGGCGTCTTCCCGTGCTTCGGATCGGCGATGATGACGGCCTTGCCACCGCCCAGGGCCAAGCCGGCCACGGCCGATTTATACGTCATCCCGCGGGAAAGCCTGAGGGCATCCGTAAGCGCCGCCTCGAAGCTCTCATGCGGCCAGATCCGGGTGCCGCCAAGCGCCGGCCCGAGTTTGGTGTTGTGGATCGCCACGATGGCGGTCAGTCCGCTGTCTTCGTCGCGCCCGCACCAGACACGCTCATGCCCGTCAAAGGCCGGAAGGCGAGCGGCCTCCGCGGTAATGTCGGAGATGGAGAGACTGTGCTCGTCAGCTGCTCTCTTCAGGTTTCGCGGTTCCCAAGCGTGCAACATGACATCCTCCCAAACGTCCCGTTTTCAAAGGAATCTAGGTGGCAGCACAGACTTTTGGTTGCGAAAACATCAGGCCCCGCGAATGCACGTTGCGTTCGCGAGGCCTTTTCGGAGCGAAACTTTCGCGGAGCGGGTTTCAGGCGAATCTTGCGTCGAGCGTGATGTTGATCGCCCCAAGCGCGCGGGAAACCGGGCAGTTCTCTTTCGCGCCCTTCGCAATCTCCTGGAATCTCTCTTCGTCGAGCCCAGGCACCTTACCGACAACGGTCAGAGCGCTGCCGCGAATTTCGAAGCCACCGCCTTCCTTGGGCTGCAGTTCGATCTCCGCCTTGGCATCCAGCGATTCGGCCGGCGTGCCGTTCTGGGCCAGCGCATGTGCCAGCGCCATGGAGAAGCAGGAGGCATGCGCCGCCGCTATCAGCTCTTCCGGGTTGGTGCCTGCCCGGCCCGTTTCATCTTCGAAGCGGGCCTTGAAGGAAAGCGGCAATTCGCCGAGCGCCCCACTCTGGGTGCTTTCGATGCGGCCGGAACCACTGGTAAGAGGGCCTTTCCAGTTCACATTGGCGTAGCGTTTCATGCTGGTCTCCCTGTTTGCGAACTGATGTTAAATCGCCTCACCCTGCAGAAGGCGCGGTGTCCCGCCTGTGAGGCCTGAAGCTTGGCGGACGAAAAAGCCCTTCATTCCGGGCATCCGGTCTACCAGTCCGAGGCCGAAATCGCGGATTGCCCGGACTGGAGCGAAGTCGTTCGAGAAGAGGCGATTGAGCACGTCGGTGGTGACGCCCATCTGCACCGTGTCGAAACGCCGCCAGCGCTCATAACGTTGCAGCACGTCGAGGGCGCCGATGTCCTCGCCGAGCCGGTCGGCCTCGACCACCACCTGGGCGAGGGCCGCGGCGTCCTTGAAACCGAGATTGAGGCCCTGGCCGGCAATCGGGTGGATGCCGTGCGCAGCATCTCCCGCCAGCGCGAAGCGCGGCTTCACGAAGTCGCGTGCGAGCGTCAGGCCGAGAGGCCAGGCCCGGCGCGGACCTTCGACGCGGATTTCGCCGAGCTTGAGGCCAAAACGCGTTTCCAGTTCCTGCTCGAACACGAACTCATCCTCGGCGACCAGCCGTTCGGCGTCCTCGGTGCGCTCGGTCCAGACGATGGAAGAGCGGTTGCCCTTGAGCGGCAGCGTGGCAAAGGGACCGGCCGGCAGGAAATGCTCCTCCGCACGGCCATGATGCGGCCGCTCATGGGCGACCGTGCAAACAATGCCGGATTGGCCATATTCCCAATGCAGGACGCGGATGCCGGCCATGTTCCGCAGGCGTGACCGAACGCCGTCGGCTGCAACCAGTAGCCGGGTGCGGCAGGAACCTTCCTGCCCCAAATGGACCGTGACCCCCGCCGTCTCGACGTCGAAATCTTCAACTGCGACGCCCTGGACGATGTCGATCCCGAGTTCGGCGGCCCTGCGTCTGAGCGCACCGGTCAGATCGCGATTCAGCACCATGTGCGCGAAGGGCTCCCCGGGAGCCGCTTCGCCGCCGAAGGTGAGGAAAACGGGACGGACAGGATCCGACGTCCGCGAATCGGTGATGACCATTTCCGTGATCGGCTGGGCTTCAGCCACGATATCGTCCCAACAGCCGAGCCGGCGAAGCATGCGTGTCGCTGCAGCCGCGACAGCCGAGGCGCGGCCATCCCGCTGCCACACATTTTCGGGCGCCGCGTCGACCACGACGATCTTCATGCCTGGCCGGGCATGCCGGAGCGAAACGGCCACTGCCAGGCCGACATAACCGGCACCAGCGATCATCACATCGAAGGGGCCGGTCAGCCGCTTGTCTCCGGTTTTGTCGCCCATGGCCGGTTTTCTCCTTTCCCGCTGCCTTGACTTGCTGCGTACCCTCCGGTTTCTCGTAGGAACACAATGTTGCCGAGGAAAGCCGAATGTCGTCCGCAATGCAGGAGCTATTGGACATACTTAACCTCGAAAAGCTCGAACACAACCTCTATCGCGGCCGCAGCCCCCAGGTGGGATGGCAGCGGGTCTTCGGCGGACAGGTGATCGGGCAGGCGCTCGTAGCGGCCCAGAGGACGGTGGCGGCGGACAGATACGTGCATTCGCTTCATTGCTATTTCATGCGGCCGGGAGATCCTGCCGTCCCGATCATCTACGAAGTCGACCGCATACGTGACGGCGGGAGTTTCACGACCAGGCGCGTGATCGCTATCCAGCATGGCCACGCCATCTTCTCTCTTTCTGCTTCTTTCCAGGTCGATGAACATGGGCTGGAACACCAGCTTCCGATGCCGGAGGGTATTCCCGGACCCGAGACATTGAGGTCACAGAGCGAATTTCTCGCCGCCCTTGGCGACGACGTGCCGGAAAACATTCGCAGGTATTGGCAGCGTGAACGTCCGGTCGAGATCCGGCCGGTGAATGTCGAGCATTATACGACCAATGACAAACTGCCGCCCTTCCAGCATGTGTGGATGCGGGCGACCGGTCCTGTACCGGAAGATCGCGCGCTGCAGGCTGCGGTGCTCGCCTATTTCTCCGACATGACGCTGGTGGACACTGCAACCTATCCCCATGGGCGTTCCGTGTTCGATCAGACCCTTCAGATGGCAAGTCTCGATCACGCGATGTGGTTTCACAAGCCGAACACGCTGAGCGACTGGCTCCTCTACACTCAGGACAGCCCATCCTCCGGCGGCTCGCGCGGGCTGGCACGCGGCAGCATCTATTCGCGCGGCGGGGTGCTGATCGCTTCGGTGGCGCAGGAGGGGCTTCTGCGGATGCGCACGAAATAGGCAAAATCGAACTTTTGCATAATTTTTAATCTTATGCGGGCCGCGCAAACCAAATAAGCGCGCGCAACGTTATCTTTTTCCCTAACGATAACAGAGATTTGCGAGATGGCCGGCCATTTGGCACGGCTCTTGATTCACCCTAGCTGTCGCTTGGGCGGGCACCGGCGGCACGCAACGCGGCATGTCCGCAAGAGCAAGGGTGAGACCGGATGAAACTCGTGATGGCAATCATAAAGCCTTTCAAGCTCGAGGCGGTGCGTGAAGCGCTGACTGAGCTAGGCATTCAGGGCCTGACCGTCACCGAAGTGAAGGGATACGGGCGGCAAAAGGGGCACACGGAAATCTATCGCGGCGCCGAATATGCGGTGAACTTCCTGCCCAAGGTCAAGATCGAGGTCGTCGTGGATGCGGACATCGCCGACAAAGCGGTGGAAGCGATCGCAGCGGCAGCCAAAACCGGCCAGATCGGGGACGGCAAGATCTTCGTCTACAGCATCGAAAAGGCAGTGCGCATCCGCACCGGCGAAACCGACGCCGATGCGCTCTGAGCGCCATGCGGATTGTCCAAGGAGAATAAGATGAGAACTTCGAGTATCGATTTCGCAAGGCGTGCGTCCGGGGTGGGTGCGCTTGCGTTGGCGGCTTTCACGGCTGCCCCGGCCTTTGCACAGGAAGCGGCTGAAGCGGCGGCCGAGGCCGCGGCACCGGTTATGGATAAGGGCGATGTGGCCTGGATGATGACGGCAAGCCTTCTGGTGCTCTTCATGACCATGCCCGGGCTGGCACTCTTCTATGGCGGCCTGGTGCGCGCCAAGAACGCGCTTTCCATCCTCATGCAGTGCACCATGATTGCTGCCGTAGTGATGGTGGTGTGGGTGCTCTGGGGCTACTCATTCGCCTTCGGCGGCAGCACCAGCCCTTTCTGGGGCGGATTCGGCAAGCTGTTCCTCTCGGGCGTGACCGTCGATTCGACCGCCGCAACCTTTACCGACGGCGTGGTCATTCCTGAATTTGTCTTCATCTGCTTCCAGATGACCTTTGCCGTTATCACGCCGGCGTTGATCGTCGGGGCCTTTGCAGAGCGGATCAAATTCTCCGCTGTCATGCTCTTCACGGTACTTTGGGTGACCTTCGTTTACTTTCCCATTGCCCACATGGTCTGGGATGGCAGCGGCTATCTGTTCAATCTCGGCGCTCTCGACTTCGCCGGCGGAACGGTGGTCCATATCAACGCGGGCATTGCAGCGCTGGTAGGCTGCATCATGGTCGGCAAGCGCAGCGGGTACGGCAAGGAAATCCTAGCGCCGCACTCCATGACCCTTACCATGGTCGGCGGCTCCATCCTGTGGGTCGGCTGGTTCGGCTTCAACGCCGGCTCGAACCTTGAGGCGACCGGCGGGGCGGCACTTGCAATGATCAACACTTTCACGGCGACGGCAGGCGGTATCATCGGCTGGAGCGTCGTCGAGGCGCTGCATCGGGGCAAGGCCTCCATGCTGGGTGCGGTTTCGGGCTTGGTCGCCGGTCTTGTGGCGGTGACACCGGCCTGCGGTACGGTTGGCCCCGTCGGCGCGATCGTACTGGGCGCAATCGCCAGCGCCGTCTGCTACTTCTTTGTCGCCGTCGTGAAGAACAAGTTCGGTTATGACGACACGCTCGACGTCTTTGGCATCCATGGCGTGGGCGGCATCGTCGGCGCGCTTGGCACGGGTATCTTCACCGCGCCCTGGCTGGGCGGTACCGGAGACGCCGATTTCTCCATCGCCTCGCAACTGTGGGTCCAGTTTGTGGCCGTGCTGCTCACCATCGTCTGGTGTGGCGTGGGTTCGGCGATTCTCTTCAAGATCGTCGACGCCATCGTCGGCCTGCGTCCCACGCCGGAAGCCGAGACCCAAGGTCTCGATCTCACTTCGCACGGCGAGGCGGCCTATCACTACTCCTGAACCGCGGCATCTCATTCCTTCCCGAGATGCGCAACTTGGGCCCGGCGAAAGCTGGGCCCTTTTTTATCGGAGTAGGGGGACAGGACAGGAAGGCAGTGGCGAGCGCATAGGGCTCTGTGAGGCCTTGGCTTCTTCCGTTTTCCACCGCCTGCCCTGTTCCCTTATCCCCCTTTTCCAGCCCTTCCATGGTTAATGCCGCCTTAACCATCCCGGCCTAATGTGTACCCACCGGGGCGCGTGAGTGTCAGTACGAGTGGACGGGGAAATGCGTATGAGTTCGGGTTCTTCTGCAGCATTCGCCATGCACGGTGGTGGCTTCGGACTGCAGAACTTCCTTCGCAGACAGGCCGCGCGCGGAATGGGCCTTGCGGTCTTGGCGCTGGTGGCCTTCTGTCTGGCGAGCCTGGCGACATGGAATGTCGCCGATCCAAGCTTCAGCTATGCGACGGACAACCCCGTGACCAACGCCATGGGCTATCCGGGCGCGGTTTTTTCCGATATCGCGATGCAGTTTTTCGGCCTCGCATCGGTGGCCGGGCTGGTGCCGGCGGTGTTCTGGGGCGTGTTCCTTCTGGCAGGCCGCGGCATCGGACGCTTATGGCGCCGGTCGGGAGCCTGGTTCTGTGGCGCGATTCTGTGCGCCGGCGTCGTTGGTTGCCTTACCCCTCCCGCAACCTGGCCGCTCCCCATGGGGCTGGGCGGCGTGCTGGGCGATATGGTTCTTTCCGCGCCGGCTTACTTCACCGGCGATTATCCGACCGGTTTCGTGGGGATGGTCGTAGCCGCAGTGTTGGCTGGTCCTGCCGCATTCCTCATCCTGTTCGGCGCGGGTGTCTTCGGCCGCGGCGCGTTGCCGGTCTCCGAAGCTGACGAAGAGGTCGGAGAAGAAGACTTCGATCTCGATGAAACGGAAGAGGAGGGCGGCTCCGTCGTCTTTGGTGTTCTCGCCCATTGGTGGCTGACCTTCGTATCCTTCGTGCGCCGGCGCTTCACAGTCCATGGCGCGGACCTGCCCGAAGAATATGATGTGCCCGGACCCGCACCGGTCCTGATGGCCGCACGCGCAGCCGACGAAGGCATGCGGATCGAACCTGGGTTCGATGAGGGAAGCCTCGACATATCGCCATTTGACGATGTTCCATCCGCCCGCCTCAAGCCGGCACCGCAGCGCACGCAGGCACAGGACCGGGTG
Organism: Chelativorans sp. J32; assembly: GCF_000518985.1. Lineage (GTDB taxonomy): Bacteria > Pseudomonadota > Alphaproteobacteria > Rhizobiales > Rhizobiaceae > Chelativorans. The sequence goes on along the minus strand of NZ_JAEQ01000005.1, from coordinate 80,183 downwards.
GGCACACCTGCGCCGCGCCCCGTTCCGGCCCGTGGCCGCCGCGAGGCCCAGGGCATGGTTGTGGATTCGGGCGAGTTCAAGCTTCCGTCTCTTCATTTGCTCGCCGAACCCAAGGCGGCCAGCAAGGACCCAAGCCTTTCCAAGGATGCGCTGGAGCAGAACGCGCGTCTTCTCGAAGGGGTGCTCGACGATTTCGGCGTGAAGGGCGAGATCATCCATGTGCGCCCCGGCCCGGTGGTCACGCTCTACGAGCTGGAGCCCGCGCCCGGGATCAAGTCCTCGCGCGTCATAGGGCTTGCCGACGACATTGCCCGCTCCATGAGTGCGATCGCAGCACGTGTGGCAGTCGTCCCCGGTCGCAACGCGATCGGCATCGAACTGCCCAATGCAACCCGCGAGACCGTCTATCTCCGCGAGCTCCTCGCCAGCCGGGAATTCGACGCGACCAAGGCCCGGCTTGCGCTGGCGCTCGGCAAAACCATCAATGGCGAGGCCGTCATCGCGGATCTGGCGAAGATGCCTCACCTGCTCGTCGCAGGCACCACCGGCTCGGGCAAATCCGTTGCCATCAATACCATGATCCTGTCGCTCCTCTACCGCATGACGCCTGAGGAGTGCCGCCTCATCATGATCGATCCGAAGATGCTCGAGCTTTCCGTCTATGACGGCATCCCGCATCTGCTCACCCCGGTCGTGACCGATCCTAAGAAGGCCGTGGTGGCGCTCAAATGGACGGTGCGCGAGATGGAAGAGCGCTACCGCAAGATGTCCAAGGTGGGGGTGCGCAACATCGAGGGCTTCAACCAGCGCGTTCTCGCCGCCAAGAAGAAGGGCGAGACCATCACCCGCACGGTTCAGACCGGGTTCGACCGCCAGACCGGCGAAGCAATTTACGAGACGGAGGATCTGGATCTCGAGCCGATGCCCTGCATCGTGGTCATCATCGACGAGATGGCCGACCTGATGATGGTGGCCGGCAAGGACATCGAGGGTGCGGTGCAGAGGCTCGCACAGATGGCACGTGCCGCCGGCATTCACGTGATCATGGCCACCCAGCGTCCGTCGGTTGACGTTATCACCGGCACGATCAAGGCTAACTTCCCGACGCGGATTTCCTTCCAGGTGACGTCGAAGATCGACAGCCGCACGATCCTCGGCGAGCAGGGTGCCGAGCAGCTTCTCGGCATGGGCGACATGCTTTACATGGCCGGTGGCGGACGCATCCAGCGCGTTCACGGGCCGTTCGTCTCCGATCAGGAGGTGGAGCAGATCGTCGCGCATCTGAAGTCGCAGGGCGCGCCCGATTATCTGGAGGCGGTCACCGAGGATGACGGCGAGGACGATGGCACAGGCGCCATGGGTGGCGGCTCGACCGGCAATCTTGCCGACTCGGACGATCCCTATGATCAGGCCGTGGCTGTGGTGCTGCGCGATGGCAAGGCTTCAACGAGCTATATCCAGCGCCGGCTCGGCATCGGCTACAACCGTGCTGCTTCCATCATCGAGCGTATGGAGAAGGAAGGCATTGTCGGGCCTGCAAACCATGCAGGAAAACGCGAAATCCTCGTTCCGACGGAACAGGAAGAGGTTTGAGGGCCGCGGCCAAGTGGCGCGGCCTAACTTCGGCCCGTTTGCAGCCCTATCTATGTAGCGACAGGAATCCTTTCGGAGAGCAGGAAACATGAGAATCCCTTCCGAGCGCAGCCGCCTGGTTCTCCGCCTTGCGCGTCGCTCGCTCCTTGCAATCGCGATGCTTGCGGTCGGGCTGGCCGCCGGCAATGCCAATGCCGCGTCCCAGGCAGCGCAACGTATTGCCCAGCATTTCACGAATGTGCGCACCATGACCGGTGAGTTCGTCCAGTTCGGCCCGCGCGGCGAGCAGACGGGCGGAAAGTTCTATATCGAGCGGCCCGGAAAGATCCGCTTCGATTACGAGCCGCCGGCGCAGTTCCGTGTCATGTCCGACGGCTCCACGGTCGTGCTCGAGAACAAGAAGATGAACACGGTCGATATCTACCGCCTCTCGGATACGCCGCTGCGGCTCTTGCTTGGCGAGCGGATCGATCTTTCGGCGGATACCGTCAGGCAGGTTAAGGAAGACCCGGACCTGACGACCGTGACGCTGGTGGATCGAAAGCTGGGCAACAACTCCACGATCACCATGATGTTCGATTCGAAGACTTATGACCTGCGCCAATGGACGGTTACCGACGCCCAGGGACGGGACACCACGGTCATGATCTTCAATGTGCAGCAGGGTGTCACTTTCGACCCGAGCGTCTTTCACATCGATTATCGCCGCGTGAATTCACTGGCTCGCGGCGGCAGGTAGAAACCGCGGCCGAAGCGTCCTCCGTTCTTCGCGGACAAATCTTTCCGTGAGCGCTTGTCACAAGCGCTCGCGAAGGTTTATTCCGGAATTGAAAAACCGGAATTCTCAATGTTCAAAGTTGCCACCTGGAACATAAACTCCGTCCGCCTACGCCTGCCGCTTGTCCTGCGTTTCCTCGAGGAATACCAGCCCGACGTGCTGTGTCTGCAGGAGACCAAGTGCCCGGATGATCAGTTTCCGACAGCCGCGTTCCGCAAGATCGGCTATGGTCATATCGCGCTGCATGGCCAGAAGGGCTACCACGGCGTAGCGACCATCTCGCGTCTTCCGCTGGAGCTCGCCGAACGCCGCAGTTTCTGCGGTCTGAACGATTGTCGCCATCTCTCGACGCTGGTCGACGTGGACGGACGTCAGGTCCTGCTTCACAATTTCTATGTGCCGGCAGGCGGTGACGAGCCTGATCCGGACATCAATCCTAAGTTCCGCCACAAGCTGGATTTTCTGCAGGAGATGCGGGAAGTGCGGCCGGTTTTGAATGCGAATACGGGCACGATTCTCGTCGGCGATCTCAATGTCGCTCCGCTCGAAAGCGATGTCTGGTCACACAAGCAGATGCTGAATGTGGTGAGCCACACGCCCGTGGAAACCGAGGGGTTGGAGACAATACGCAAGGGTGGCGGATGGGTCGATCTGATGCGCCGCCACATCCCTCCGGAGGAGAAGCTCTTCACCTGGTGGAGCTATCGCGCGAAGGACTGGAGCCTTTCCAACCGCGGCCGCCGGCTTGACCATATCTGGTCATCCGACGATCTTGCTCCGGCGCTTACTCGTGTGGATGTGCTGCGCGACGCGCGTGGGTGGGACCGCCCCTCCGATCACGTTCCCGTCATTGCCGCATTCGGCTGACCCCACGCCACCCTCTTGCTTCCGCAAGAGTGGCAGCGGCATCGAGCTTTTCGTGCGACTCACGCCCAAATCCGCCTCCGATTCGATCGAGGGGCTGGCGGAGGGTTTAGACGGGAAGGTGTATCTGAAGGCACGGGTACGCGCGGTTCCTGAGGGCGGAAAAGCGAATGCGGCCCTGGAAAAGCTGCTTGCAAAGGCATTCGGCGTTCCCCGGCGGGACGTCGCGGTGGTCTCAGGGACGACATCGCGGCTCAAGACCGTCGCTATCGCTGGAAACGCCAGCTCATTGATTGCAACGCTGACTGTTATGCTTGAGGCTTGAGCATCGGGTTGAAACCCGGTTTTTGAAAAGCACCACGCGCGGATTAATAACTTGCTGCATGTTTGTGCCTATGAATGGAGGCGCGTGCTATAAATTGGGCGGGGCGCGAACGCGGAGACTTGTGATGCGCTATCCGATCGCCCTTACGTCCTTCCTATTGCTTGCTGCCGCCAGCCACGCCCAGGAAATTTCAAGCGCTTATACCAAGCTCGAACCGGATCAGACCTGTGCCGTCATCGACAAGGCCGGGGAGGGGGATGGCGACTGGGCCGATCTGGCCTGTTCCGGTTACAAAGGCTACCCGGTCTTGGTGCGCTATGGCGATGCCCGCGAGTCGCTCTTTTACGGGTTCCCACCCCAGGCTGGTCTGCCCTGGGAATCATTTGCGGCCTTCAACAGCAGCGGTCCGACTGTCGAATGGCGCATCGAGAAAGAGGATGGATGGGAACGTGCGCTTGCCACGATCCACCGCCGCTTCGTTGCGGCAAATCCGGAGAAGCCCGAAGCACAGATCGAGGTCCTCGTCGTGAGCAAAGTGGGACAACTCGATGCGCGGCAGGGCTGCGTGGTGGGCTATGTCGTTGCCACCGGCAATCCGGGCGCCAATGAGAAGGCGCGTCATATTGCAGACGAGAAGGCGCGCACGTTCAACTGTGGCAAGGACAAACCTTCTGTGGTTTCCGGCAGCACCCCGCTGCCGGAATTATCACGCAGCGATTAGACCGCTGTTTAGTCGGCGGAGCTTTTCGCTCTGTCGATTGCTTCCGTAATGAGGCGGCGAGCGGCGGTGGCATCCATCCAATCGCCGATCTTCACCCATTTTCCGGGCTCCAGATCCTTGTAGTGCTCGAAGAAGTGCTGGATCTGCTGCAGTGTGATCTCGGGGAGATCCGTGTAGTTCGAGACGTTCTCGTAGCGCCTTGTGAGATGCGGAGAGGGCACTGCGATGACTTTCTCGTCCTGGCCCTTGTTATCCTCCATGATGAGGACGCCGATCGGCCGCACATTGATGACGCAGCCCGGAATGAGCTGGCGCGTGTTGCAGACCAACACGTCGATCGGGTCGCCATCATCCGAGAGCGTATGCGGTACGAAACCATAATTACCCGGATAGGTCATCGGCGTGTAAAGGAAGCGGTCCACGAAGAGCGTGCCAGCTTTCTTGTCCATCTCGTATTTGATCGGCTGCCCGCCCACCGGAACTTCGATGATGACGTTCACGTCCTCAGGTGGATTATCGCCGATGGGGATGGCCTCAATACGCATGGTCACTCCGATTTGGATTGATTTCGGCCGGGTGCCTAGCGGCTTTTCGGCGCAGGGGCAATGCGGCGGATCGGCTCACGATCCTCCGGCGTTCCCTCACCGCGAGGCGCAGGTCTCAATCCCAGACGAAGGCAATCTTGCGAAGCGCCTTGCTGTCGAACACCTCGACGCCTTCGGCCATGTCACGGCCGCCAGCGCCGCGATAGAAGTTGACCGCGCCGATATTTTCTTCCAGCGCCCAGATGACCAGGCCCTTGAAGCCGTGGGCGGTAAGCATTTCGCGCGCAGCCTGGAAAAGACGCCTGCCAAGGCCGATGCCCTGATATTCGGGGCTCAGGTAAAGCTCGTAGATTTCGCCCGCCTGCTTCAGCTCGCGAGCGCGGTTGCGGCCAAGCGTGGCGTAGCCCGCGATCTCTCCGCCGATTTCCAGCACCAGCACCGTGGCCGAGCGGCGTATGGCATTCGCCCACCAGCGCGGCCCACGCCGATTGATCATGGCACTCAGGGCCCGGTGCGGGATGATGCCTGTATAGGCGCCGCGCCAAGACCGGTCGTGCACGGCAGCGATCGCCTCCGCATCCTGCGGATCCGCTCGTCTGATGTCGATCGAAAGCGTCTTCATAGTGGATTAACCATAACTGTGTCGCCCTGCCTCTGGCAAGCAGGCTCGCCCACTTCCGGCAACCCTATTCCGATTTCAGATTTCCGCCAGATGGTTGTCGATCTCATCCGGATTTGCTGCATCCGGAGGAAAGTGGGTCGCAAGCTCAACGCCGACAAGTCGGACGGCCTCAATGAATCCCGTCGCAAGATCGCCTGCCGCCGCGTGATGCGTGAGCATTTCCACGGCGGCATTCCAGCGTTCCTGCGGGACATGCGCGTTGATGCCGGCATCGGCCACCACCTCTGCGTAGTGCTCTGCAAGCGATACGAAGATCAGTATGCCCGTCCGCTGACGGGTGAGATGAATGTTACGTCCGAGGAACTGCCGTAGGGCATGGTCGTGGGCGCGGCGATATCGCAGCCCTCTTGGCACAAAGTGGATGCGAAGTTCCGGTAGGAATTTGAGCACAAGGAGCGCTCCGGCAAGTGCGGCTAGCTGTGCGGCCACGAACCAAGCCGGCGGTACCGAAATCCACCAGTGATGCAACAGAAATGCTGCCGGGAGGCTGACCAGGAGGATCGACAGCGTCACGAAGAATGCGGCGGGGAAGAAGTAGCTGTCGCTGGCCCGCGCGAGCACGCAGTAGATCTCGCCGGCAGTCTTTTCCTCCGCGGCCCGGATCGCCTCCGCGACACGCCCCCGCTCTTCCTCGGTCAGAATATTGCCACTGGCCATCACCATGATCCCGATGCGCCGCCGCCCCCCGATGATCCTCCTCCGCCGGAAAATCCTCCTCCGCCCGAAGACCATCCACCCGACGACCATCCTCCGGGAGACCAGCCGGTATTGCCGCGCCTGCTTCTCCCCTTCTTGCCGTAGTCGATGTTCATTCCGAGCCAGCGATAGCGGTTGGGACCGATTTTGCGTCCGAAGATCGGCGGCAGGATCGCCAGTGCGAAGCCTCCGATGAAGAGCGATGCCCAGATCGCGACGAAGAGGAGGCCGAACCAGTCCACCCCGGCGCTTTGCTCCTGGGTTCTGCGCGCGCGGGCTTCCAACTCGGCAGCATTTCCCTCCAGCACCATGATGATGTCGTCCACGGCGCGGCTGATACCGCCGGCGAAATCGCCGTCGCGAAAGGCGGGCACCATCGTGTTCTCGATGATGAGCTTGGAATGGAGGTCGGTCAGCGTGCCTTCGAGGCCGTAACCCACCTCTATGCGCATCTTCCGGTCATCGAGCGCGACCAGAAGTAGGACGCCATTGTCCTCACCGGCCTGCCCGAGGCCCCATGCACGGAAGAGCCTGTTTGCGTAAGGTTCGATCGCCTCCCCATCAAGGCTTCTGATCGTGGCGACGACGACCTGGTCGGAGGATTTCCTTTCGAACGCAGCGAGCTTGTCGATGAGCTGGCTTTCTGCCGCGGCGTCGAGCAAACCGGCATTGTCCACCACTCGCCCTGTAAGCGCCGGAAGCTCGGCTGCCGACGCGGAGACGGCAAAAAGCAGGACGGCGCACAGCCAGGCAAGCAGGCCGCGTTTGAAAGCCGGTTTCATTGGCCGGCCTTGCTCAGCCGCCGTTGCCGAAATTCACCTGCGGCGCCTGCATGTTTTCTTCCGCGATGGTGAAGGTCTGCATCGGCTGCGCATCCGTATACCAGAACTTGGCCCAGAGGATCGTCGGAAAGGTTCGCAGCGACGTATTATACTGGCGCACCGCCTCGATATAATCGCGTCGCGCGACGGCGATGCGGTTCTCCGTGCCCTCCAGCTGTGCCTGCAAGGCCAGGAAATTCTGGTTCGCCTTCAGGTCCGGGTAATTCTCCACCACCGCCAGAAGGCGGGAGAGCGCTCCTGTCAGCTGCGCCTGGTTCTCCTGGAAGGCGCGGAAGGCTTCCGGATTGGTGAGCATCTCAGGCGAGATCTGCACCTGCGTCGCCTTGGCGCGGGCTTCGACGACGCCTTCCAGCACTTCACGCTCGTGCGAAGCGTAGCCCTTCACCGTTTCCACCAGGTTGGGGATCAGGTCGGAACGGCGCTGATACTGGTTCAGAACCTCGCTCCAGGCGGCCTTTGCCTGCTCTTCCTGCGTGGGAATGGTGTTGAATCCGCAGCCGGCAAGAAGGGGTAAAGCGAGAAGGATAACGAGAAAGGCGCGGACGCGGGCTGGAGAAAAAGGCAATGAGAGGAGCATGAAATCATCCCGGATGTTCGACCGGCCGGAAGAATAGTGCTATTCGCCTGATAATGAAATGACCAGCCAGAACGGGCGCCTTGCGGCATGAGCGGAAAGCAGAGCGATGATGAGCGGCAAGCCGAATCCCGCCGCATCCTTGAGCGCGTGGAGCGCGACAGCGAATCTCTGCTCTTCCGCTCGGGTTCCCGCATGCGGGATCATTTCACCGCCCGCGACGCCGCTGGCGAGGACTGGACCGAGGTCTGGGGCCGGCGCATCGCGCGTATCCTTGCTCTCATTGCCGCCGTGTTCCTGATCGGTTGGCTCATCCTCCATCTCTCAGGCAGCGGATCATGATCGACGAGACTGAAACAAACGCGGGCGGCGCACGCGCCGTGATCGTGGTGTCGAGCCATGTCGTGCGGGGCACCGTAGGCAACCGCGCTGCGGTCTTCGCGCTGGAAACGCTTGGGCATCCGGTCTGGGCCGTGCCGACCATCATCCTGCCCTGGCATCCCGGCCACGGGCGGGCAACGCGCATCGTTCCGCCGGCCGCGGATTTCGCGGCTTTGATGCGGGACCTGGAAAATGCGCCGTGGCTGGGTGAGGTCTCGGCCGTGCTTTCCGGCTATCTGGGTGGAGCCGAGCAGGCCGAGGCTGTCGCTTCGCTCGTCAATGCGGTGAAGCGGAACAATCCGAAGGCTCTCTATGTCTGCGATCCCATAATGGGGGACAAAGGCGGACTGTACGTGCCGGAAGCGACGGCAGTCGCCCTGCGCGACGTCTTGTTGCCGATCGCGGATGTGGCCACGCCGAACCTTTACGAGCTTGCTTGGATCGCCGGGCGCGACGTCGACCACATAGATGATGCCATGGCGGCCGCAGCCGAGGCTTCTCCCAAGACGATGCTGGTCACGTCCTCGCCCGGCTCGGTTCCGGGCAACATCGCGAATCTGCTCCTGACGCCCTATGGCGCCTATCTCGCGGAGCATCGCGCCGTGGAAAACCCGACCAAGGGCCCGGGAGATCTCACTGCGGCGCTTTACACGGCATGGATACTCAAGGGATTGGCGCCGGGCGAGGCATTGCGGCGCGCCACCGCGTCGGTTTTCGAGGCGCTCGCGCGAGCCGCAAAGCGGGGCGCAGATGAGCTGATGCTGGAGACGGACGCTCAAAGCCTCTCCTCTCCAATGGCCATGGTGAAGCTTCACGAAGTGCCGATTCCGGGACGAAATCTTACGGCGTAAAACCCGCTTCAAGAAGCACTTGCAGGGCTCGCGAATCCCGTTTATTCGCAGAACCATGGTGCATTTACCCGAACGGCTTCTAGCCGGATACCGCAACTTCATGGCGGGGCGTTATGCCGCCGAGAGTTCCCGTTATCGTTCCCTGGCGCGTGAGGGGCAGTCACCCGAAACAATGGTGATTGCCTGCTGCGACTCGCGATCTGCTCCGGAGACGATCTTCGACGCAGGCCCGGGCGAGCTTTTCGTCGTCCGCAACGTTGCCAATCTGGTCCCGCCCTATGCGCCGGATCAGCATCATCACGGTACATCGGCGGCGCTCGAATTCGCGGTCCAGAGCCTCAAGGTGAAAAACATCGTCGTGATGGGCCACGGGCGCTGCGGCGGCATCGGAGCAGCGCTGCATCCTTCGGCTCAGCCGCTTTCGCCCGGCGATTTCATCGGCCGGTGGATGAGCCTCGTGGCGCCGGCGGCGGAGGCCATAGCCGGAAACGATCTCCTCACTCCAGCGGAGCGGCAGACGGCCCTCGAGCGGATTTCCATCCGTTTCCAGATCGAAAATCTGCGGACGTTTCCTTGCGTGCGGATTCTCGAACAGAAGGGCAAGCTCACCCTGCATGGCGCCTGGTTCGATATTTCGACCGGCGAGCTCTGGGTCATGGACCCGCAGTCAGGGGATTTCGTGCGGCCGGAACTAAGCTGAAAGATCGCTGGTAACGGTTGTCACGGCTGCGATCGAGGGTTCCGGCAAACGCCGCCAGACGAGCCAGGCCAGAATGGACGTCGCCCCCATTGTCGGGATGACGATGCTCATCGCCAGCACCGGATCAGCGATCAGGGCGGCAACCGAGCCGCCGACGAGACCTGCACCCATCTGCATGAAGCCGGCCAGGGATGAAGCCGCTCCGGCGATCCGCGGGAAAGGGGCGAGCGAAGCCGTCATCATGGCTGGCATGACAAAGGCGATGCCATAGGAAAAGAAGGCCACCGGCCCCATCACGCGCATGAAAGAGGGCGGCGCGGTGTTGAGCGAAACCGCAAGCAGCAGGCTTCCGGCCGCTATGAAGCATAGGCCTGCTGGCACGAGCTGGAAGGCGCTGAACCGGCGCATGAGGAACCGCATCGAAAGCGAGCCCAGAAAGAACATCCCGGATTGCATCAACATGCCAACGCCGAATTGCGAGGGCGTGAGGCCGACCCGGTTCATCAGGATGAACGGCAGGATCGTGGCCTGCGCATACATCGCGCCAGAAGTGCCGGCGATGATTAGGCTTGAGGAGAGAAAATAGGGGCTCTTCAACAAGGTTGCATAGGCGTCCAACAGACCGCGCGGGCTGATGCGGGAAAGGTCGCGCGTTACGGTTTCCTGCATGGAGAACTGCACAACCACGACAAGCGCCACGCCGAATGCAAGCATTGCCAGGAATATCGCTTGCCAGCCGAAAAACTCCATGATCAGGCCGCCCGCGGTCGGTGCCATCGCCGGAGCCGCAGCGATGATGATCCCCATTAGATTCATGATCCGTGCAGATTGTTCGTGCGTGAAAAGGTCCCGCACCACCGCGCGTGAGATGGCGATCCCAACGGCAGCCCCAATGCCCTGCAGGAAGCGCGCGACGATCAGCATCTCCACGGTCGGCGCGACCAGCGCCAACAGGCTTGCCACCGCATAGATTGCCATGAAGGAGAAAGTGACCGGCTTGCGTCCCAAGCCGTCGGAGAGGGGACCGCAAAAGAGCTGAGCGAGCGCGAAGCCGGCGAAGTAAAGCGACAGCGTCATCTTTACGGCCGCTTCTGTCGTGCCGAAGGCAGCTACGATCTCCGGCATTGCAGGTGTGTAGAGCGCCAGCGAGATCGGCCCGATCGCCACCAACATGGCGCCAATCAGGCTTACGCGCCGCTCGCTCATGACGGGAGCGGGCTCGATGCTTTCCAAGCGCTTCTGCATTAATTCACGACTGCTCCTCGTCAGTCGCCGAAGAGAAATTCAGACGGACCTTTCTCAGGAGCTCTTTCAGGACCGCCCATTCCTGGTCGTTCAGTCCCTCCCGCGCCCGCTGGCGAACCGCGGCCGTCGCCCTCATGATCGCGTCAAGCGCATCGCTGGCTGCGGGAGTAAGCCGGACAAGCTTGGCACGACGGTCCGAGGGGTCTGGCAATCTCTGCACCAGCCCCCTTTCTTCAAGCCGATCCACATAGGTGCTGAGCGTCATCGCCTCCAGCCCCATGCGGTCCGCAAGCACGTTCTGCCGCACCTCACCAGCACGGGCGGCATGCAGAAGAACACGGGCCTCGCCTGGAGTGACGCCTATCCCTTCGTCAAGAATGCGCTGGTCAAGGTCGACCCGGATCAGCCGCGCCAGATCGGTCAGCAGAAACCCAAATGTTTCGGGATCAATTTTAACGCTCACAAAGCTACCATAATAATAAGTATATCTTATTATTAGCGTTTAACGATCATGTCGTTGGAGTCAAGTGCGGCTGGCCTGTGCCTCCGCCGTATTTTTCACTCTACCGTATGATGGCTTCCGCTTCCAGCCCGGTCAGTTGGATTTGATAGCGCCGCAGGCGATCCGGTCGCCCGAGTTCCCGCTTGGCTGGCTCTCGTAATCGTCGGCGGATGCGTGCAGGACGATGGCTGAGCCGTCGGCGTCGATAAGCGGGTTTTCCGCGCCATCGGCCAGCGACAGATCGGTCACGAAGAATTCAACCTTGAGCGTGCCGTCCTGGCCGACATGGACATTCGGCAGGTCGCCGGGGTGAGGACCGTTTTCGCTGTGGATACCGTGCTCCTTGCCTTGGGCATAATGCTCCCCGGCAGACTCGAAGCCGCCGGCTGGATCGCAGGCGCCTTTCTCGTGAATGTGAAGTCCATGTGCGCCCGGGGGCAGATCCGTCATTTCGATCAGAACATTGATGACTCCCGACGGCATTTGCGTGAAAGTGACGGTGCCGACCTCGCGTCCTTCCGTATTGATCATGTTGGCGGAAGCCTGCTTGTCCTGCGCGTAGGCTGCTGAAAGTGGAAGGATTGTCGCGAGCACCGCGGCGGTCAATCGCATGGCATTTCTCCTTACCTCTGGCCGTCGTCAGTAGCCCGCCCTACGCAGCTTTGCGTGCATGGAGCTCGTTCATGACCTGAACTCCCCGGGCCGACCGGTGCGGGCATTTGGGTGTCAACCCAAAACCCGGCTTTTGGTTTCAAGAAAGCAAGGTGGAGTGAGCGGCAATAAAAAAGCCGGCGTCGCCGCCGGCTTAGGATTTCCAGATTTTTTGGCCGTTATGCAGGCAACAATGCGCCCTGCAATGTGGTGAGCTGCCCGAGGAACTCCTCCGCCTTGGTGCGGGTCTCGTGATCCCTGGCACCCTCCATTTCCGCCCGTGCTTCCTCTATGCGACGGGCAAGATCCGTCGGATCGAGGTCGGCGATCCGGGTGGCGGATTCGGCAAGCAGACGGCAGCCGTCCGGCGTGATATCGGCGAAACCGCCGAAGACCACAAACTGCTCACGCCCGCCTCCAGCCTGTACAACCGTGATAACGCCAGGCTTGATGCTCGTCATGGTCGGAGCATGGTCCGCCATGACCGTCATTTCGCCTTCCGTCCCGGGGATGACGACCTGCTCGACTTCCTCGGAAAGGAGAAGCCTCTCGGGCGAGACCAGTTCGAAGGTGAAGCTCTTTGCCATGAAGTCCTACCGAATGAGGTTCGTCCGAGGCAGCACCGCTGCCCCGGTCGACTTTGCTGTGTGCGATCAGGCCGCTTCTGCTGCGAGCCGCTCGGCCTTCTCGATCGCGTCCTCGATGGTTCCCACCATGTAGAACGCTGCTTCAGGCAGGTGGTCATACTCACCATTGACCAGGCCCTTGAAGCCCTTGATCGTGTCCTGAAGATCGACCAGCTTGCCCGGCGAACCGGTGAAGACCTCGGCCACGAAGAAGGGCTGGGACAGGAAGCGTTCGATCTTGCGGGCACGCGCCACTGTGAGCTTGTCCTCTTCGGACAGCTCGTCCATGCCCAGGATGGCGATGATGTCCTGGAGCGACTTGTAGCGCTGCAGCGTCTGCTGCACGGCACGCGCAACCTCGTAGTGCTCCTCGCCGACGATCTGCGGATCGAGCATGCGCGAGGTGGAGTCGAGCGGGTCCACAGCCGGGTAGATGCCCTTCTCGGAAATGGCGCGCGACAACACGGTCGTGGCGTCCAGGTGGGCAAAGGAGGTGGCCGGGGCGGGGTCGGTCAGGTCGTCGGCGGGCACGTAGATGGCCTGCACCGAAGTGATCGATCCCTTGGTGGTCGTCGTAATGCGCTCCTGCAAGGCGCCCATGTCGGTGGCGAGCGTCGGCTGGTAACCCACGGCCGAAGGAATACGGCCGAGAAGCGCCGACACCTCGGAGCCCGCCTGGGTGAAGCGGAAAATGTTGTCGACGAAGAACAGCACGTCCTGACCCTGGTCGCGGAAGTATTCAGCGACCGTCAGGCCCGTGAGGCCGACGCGTGCGCGGGCACCCGGGGGCTCGTTCATCTGGCCGTAGACGAGCGCGGCCTTGGAACCTTCGCCGCCACCCTTCTTGTTCACGCCCGATTCGATGAACTCGTGATAGAGATCGTTGCCCTCGCGGGTGCGCTCGCCGACGCCGGCGAACACGGAGTAGCCGCCATGGGCCTTCGCGACGTTGTTGATCAGCTCCTGGATCAGCACGGTCTTGCCCACGCCGGCGCCGCCAAACAGGCCGATCTTGCCGCCTCGTGCATAGGGGGCCAGCAGGTCGAGAACCTTGATGCCCGTCACCAGGATCTGGGACTCGGTCGACTGGTCGACATATTCAGGTGCGGGCTGGTGGATGGCGCGGGTCTCGGTGGCCTGGATCGGGCCTGCCTCGTCGACCGGCTCGCCGATGACGTTGATGATGCGGCCGAGCATCTGCGGACCGACGGGCACGGAGATCGGAGCGCCGGTATCGCGCACTTCCTGGCCCCGGACGAGACCGTCGGTCGTGTCCATGGCGATGCAGCGCACGGTGTTCTCGCCCAGGTGCTGCGCAACTTCCAGCACGAGCCGGTTGCCCTGGTTGTCGGTTTCGAGAGCGTTCAGAATCGCCGGCAGATGGTCCTGAAACTGCACGTCGACAACGGCGCCGATCACCTGCCGGACCGTGCCGACGGCACCCATCGCGGGGGCGACGGCGGTCGGGGCCTTCGCGGCGGCCGAACGGGTGGGGGCCCGCCGCGCGGGCTTTATGGCCGGCTCGACGGCCGCCGGGGTGGCGGCTGCACGTGCCGGGGCCCTCTTAGGGGTCGCTGCTTTAGCCATTGTTATACCTCTTCGGTCCGTTAGAGCGCTTCCGCGCCCGAAATGATTTCAATCAGTTCCTTGGTGATCTGCGCCTGGCGCTGGCGGTTGTAGGTGATCGTCAGCTTGTTGATCATCTCGCCCGCGTTGCGCGTCGCGTTGTCCATGGCCGTCATCTTGGCGCCCATCTCCCCAGCCGCGTTTTCGAGCAGCGCGCGGAAGATCTGCACCGCGATGTTGCGGGGAATGAGGTCGGCAAGAATGGCGCCGGCATTCGGCTCATACTCGTAGATGGCGCCTTCACCCGCGCTTTCCGCCTGCGGCACCGCTGCAGGAATGATCTGCTGTGCCGTCGGGATCTGGCTGATGACAGATTTAAACCGCGAATAGATCAGCGTGCAGACGTCGAACTGGCCTTCTTCGAACAGACCGATCACCTTCTTGGCGATAGCGTCCGCATTGGCGAACCCGATCTGCTTCACCTCGCGCAGTTCGATCCGGTCGATGATGAGCGGACCGAAATCCCGCCGCAGCTGGTCGTAGCCTTTCCTGCCGACGGTGATGATCTTCACCTGCTTGCCGTCGGCCTGAAGCTTGCGGATATGCTCACGCGCAAGCCTTGCGATCTGGCTGTTGAAGCTGCCGGCAAGGCCACGATCCGCCGTGCAGACGACGACCAGGTGCACATCGTCCTGGCCGGTGCCCGCCATCAGCGGCGGCGCGTCGGCTCCGGAAATCGAGCCTGCCACATTGGCGAGCACCGCGCCCATGCGTTCCGCATAGGGCCGCGCGGCTTCCGCCGCCTCCTGCGCGCGACGCAGCTTCGCCGCGGCGACCATCTGCATCGCCTTGGTGATCTTCTGCGTCGCCTTAACGGAGGCGATCCGGTTGCGGAGGTCTTTCAGCGAGGCCATGAGCAGTTCGACCCTTAGCTGAAGTTCTTGGCGAAGGCGTCGATCTCAGCCTTGAGCTTGGCGCGCAGATCGTCCGACAGGGCCTTTTCCTTGCGGATGGCGTCAAGGATCTCCTTGCCTTCGCTGCGCATGTGGGTGAGCAGCGCTTCCTCGAAGCGTCCCACATCCTTCAGTGCGAGCCGATCGAGATAGCCGTTCACGCCGGCGAATATCACCACAACCTGCTCCTCCGTCTTGAGCGGAGAGAACTGCGGCTGCTTGAGCAGCTCCGTCAGGCGTGCGCCGCGGTTGAGCAGGCGCTGGGTGGCGGCATCGAGATCAGAGCCAAACTGGGCGAAAGCCGCCATCTCGCGGTACTGCGCAAGCTCACCCTTGATCGAACCGGCCACCTGCTTCATGGCCTTGATCTGCGCGGCGGAACCCACGCGGGACACCGAGAGGCCGACGTTCACGGCCGGGCGGATGCCCTGGAAGAACAGGTTCGTCTCGAGGAAGATCTGGCCGTCGGTGATCGAGATCACATTGGTCGGGATGTAGGCCGACACGTCGTTCGCCTGCGTCTCGATGACGGGGAGAGCGGTCAGCGAGCCGGAGCCGTTCTCGTCGTTCATCTTCGCCGCACGCTCGAGAAGGCGAGAATGCAGGTAGAACACGTCGCCCGGATAGGCTTCGCGTCCGGGCGGACGGCGGAGCAGCAGCGACATCTGACGGTACGCAACCGCCTGCTTGGAGAGGTCGTCATAGGCGATCACGGCATGCTTGCCGTTGTCGCGGAAATATTCGCCCATGGCGCAGCCGGCAAACGGAGCCAGGAACTGCATCGGCGCCGGGTCGGAAGCGGTGGCGGCGACGACGATCGAATATTCAAGCGCACCGCGCTCCTCAAGCACCTTCACCAGCTGTGCGACGGTGGAACGCTTCTGGCCGACGGCGACATAGATGCAGTAGAGCTTCTGGCTCTCGTCATCGCCGTCATTGAGCGGCTTCTGGTTCAGGAAGGTATCGAGAATGATCGCGGTCTTGCCGGTCTGGCGGTCGCCGATGATGAGCTCGCGCTGGCCACGGCCGATCGGGATCAGCGCGTCGATGGCCTTGAGGCCCGTGGACATCGGCTCATGCACCGACTTGCGGGGAATGATGCCGGGGGCCTTCACGTCGACGCGGCGGCGCTCGGTCGCCTGGATCGGGCCCTTGCCGTCGATCGGATTGCCCAGCGCGTCGACCACGCGGCCGAGCAGGCCGGGGCCAACCGGCACTTCCACGATAGCGCCCGTACGCTTTACCGTGTCGCCTTCCTTGATGTCGCGGTCGTTACCGAAAATCACGACGCCGACATTGTCGACCTCGAGGTTCAGGGCCATTCCGCGGATGCCACCGGGGAACTCCACCATCTCACCGGCCTGGACATTGTCCAGGCCGTAGACGCGGGCGATACCGTCACCGACCGAAAGCACCTGGCCGACTTCGGAAACTTCGGCTTCCTTGCCGAAATTCTTGATCTGGTCCTTTAGAATTGCGGAAATTTCCGCAGCGCGGATGTCCATCAGCCGACCTCTTTCAGTGCAAGCTTGAGCGAATTGAGTTTAGTCTTGAGCGATGTGTCGATCTGGCGCGAGCCGACCTTGACGATCAAACCACCGAGAAGGGACGGATCGACCGTGACCTTCACCGCGACATCCTTGCCCAGGACCGATTTCAGCGTGGACTGGAGCTGGCGCTCCTGTTCCATCGTGAGCGCGTGGGCGGCCGTGACGTCAGCAGCCATTTCGCCGCGCGCCTCCGCGGCGATCTCGCGAAAAGCACGGATCATCTGCGGCACAGCGAAAAGTCGCCTATTGCGCGCCACGACACGCAGGAAATTGCCGACCAGGCCGCTGATCCGCGCCCTGTCGAGCACCGCGCCGAGCGCCTTGAGCTGCTCGTCGGCGGAAAAAACGGGGCTCTTGATCAGGCGCTGAAGATCCTCGCTGCCCCGGAGTAGGTCTTCGAAGCGAGCGAGGTCTCCCTCCACGAGGGCCACGGCGCCCGCCTCTTGCGCCAATTCGAACAGCGAGCGTGCATAACGCCCTGCTACCCCGGAGATCATCGAGCCAGATTGTGCCACAGGATCAGGTCTCTTCTCACAGCTTTTGGTCTAGGATTTCCCAAAGCCTGCGACTCGGGGCTAAATCTTTGACCTTGTTGATAATTCAACGCGGGGGTGAAGAGCGCAGCCGTCCCCCCGGCCGAAAGCCGCTTGCCGTCTAGCACAGGCTTACCGGACTCGCAACACGCGGAAGGCCAAGGATTTGCGCCTCTTTTGTCGCACGTGTACCGGCGGGCTTTGCAGGAAGCGCGGGCCAATCAGCGCTTTCTCAGGAAACATAACCCCAAAGGAAGAGAAACGGCAGGGCGGCCATGAATAGGGCGCCGACCAGCATCGGCAGCTTGGCACTAGCGCTGCCTTTGTCGAAAAGAATGGAGAAAACCTGACCCAATGCTGCAAGCGCCCATCCAAGACACAGCGCCGCATAGGTAAAGGGCTGGGCAAACAATATGGCGGAGAGCCCGATTCCCGCGTAAAAGCCTCCAAGGAGGGAACGGGAGCCTCCACGGGAGGAAGGAGCGGTCCCGAACACCTGCGGGACGAGCAGGTGCAGGATACCGAAAAGCATCGTGAGCGCGGCACCGATCCATGCCAGCCACTCACCGGGACTGTACGGCCAAGGAAACGTGAAATTCATATGCACCACTCCTATCCGGCATCCGCCGGGCGAGTGGTATAGCCGATTCGAAGGTCATCTTGCACTTGGCGGCGATTACAGGAAACTCTGCGGATCAATATCGACCTGCACGCGGACGGATCCGCGTGGCCTCTCCCCTGCTTCCAACAGGCGCCGAAGATAGGCCTGGATATCGGCGCGGCGCGTGCCGTGCACCAAGAGGCGGAAGCGATGGCGGCCGGCAACCAGTGCGAGGGGGGCCTCCGCCGGCCCGAGGATCTCGATCTCGTTTGCCGGCGGCGCGGCGCGGCGCAGCGCCCGGGCATGCCCTTCCGCTTCCTGCCTTGTGGCCGCGCTGACGATGATGGAGGCAAGGCGGCCGAAAGGGGGAAGCCCTGCGCGCTCGCGCTCTACGATCTCCCGCTCGTAGAATGTTTCGGCATCACCGGAAATCAGCGCCTGCATCACTGGATGCTGCGGCTGATATGTCTGCAGGAGTCCGGTGCTCTTCTTGCCGGAGCGTCCGGCCCGGCCGGTCACCTGCGAAAGGAGCTGGAACGTGCGCTCGGCCGCCCGAGGATCGCCATTGGCAAGGCCGAGATCGGCATCGACCACGCCGACCAGCGTCATGGACGGAAAATTGTGGCCTTTGGCAACGAGCTGCGTGCCGACGACGATGTCCGCCTCGCCAGCCGCGATCGCCTCAAGCTCCAGTCTGAGCCGCTTCACGCCGCCAAGCAAATCCGAGGAGAGCACGATCGTGCGCGCCTCGGGAAAATGCCGGTCGACCTCCTCGGCGATGCGCTCCACGCCGGGGCCACAGGGCACGAGGTGGTCGAGCGTGCCACATTCCGGGCAGGCTTCCGGCGAGGGCTCGTTATGGCCGCAGTGATGGCACACCAACTGCCGGCGGAAGCGGTGTTCGACAAGCCAGCTCGAGCAATTGTGACATTGAAACCTGTGGCCGCAAACACGGCAGAGCGTCAAAGGCGCATAGCCGCGGCGGTTGAGAAAAAGAAGCGCCTGCTCCCGCCGCTCGATCGTGCGGCCGATCGCTTCGATCAGCACGGGCGACAGGAAACCGCCCCGTTCGGGAGGGGAGCGGCGCATGTCGATCGCCCGCAATTCGGGCAGGGCGGCGTCCGCGAAGCGGGCAGAAAGCACAATGCGCTCGTAGCGGCCCTGGTCTGCATTGACACGGCTCTCGAGCGAAGGGGTCGCGGAGGCGAGCACGACCGGAAAATTGCCGAGCCGCCCGCGCACGACGCTCATGTCGCGCGCGTTGTAGAACACCCGGTCTTCCTGCTTGTAGGCCGGGTCATGCTCCTCATCGACCACGATAAGCCCGAGTTCGCGGAAGGGGAGGAAGAGCGCGGAGCGTGCGCCCGCCACGACGCGCACCTGTCCCTCGGCGACCTGTCGCCAGACCCGCTCGCGCTTTCGCGGCGCGAGGTCCGAATGCCACTCCGCCGGCTTCGCGCCGAAGCGGTCGTGGAAGCGGTCGAGGAACGCCTGCGTGAGCGCGATTTCTGGTAGCAGGATGAGCACCTGCTTGCCCCTGTCGAGCGCGGCGGCGACTGCTTCGAAATAGACCTCCGTCTTGCCGGAGCCTGTCACGCCGTCGAGAAGAGCGACGCTGAAGTGATCCGCGCCGGCTTTCTCGCGCAGGCGCCCGGCTGCGAAACGCTGATCCGGTGTGAGGTCGGGCCGGCCGAATTCGGTGTCCGGCACGGGAACGACCGGCTGAGGAGGAAGTTCGACACGTTCGAAAACGCCTTGTGCGACCAGCCCGTCTATCACGGTGCTCGAAACGCCAGCCGCGTGGGAGAGGCCGGATCGGGTCCAGGCCTGCCCATCGGCTGCGTAGTGCAGCACGCGTTCGCGCGCCGTCGTCATACGGTCGGGACGGTTGGCGGTAAGCCTCAATCCTTCGACAGGTGGTTCGGGATCGAAGGCCGCAGGTGCCCGCAGAGCCATCCGCGCGACCAGGCCCGGCGGGGAAAGCGTATAAGAGGCCACCCACTCGATGAAACGGCGCATTTCGAGTGACAGGGGCGGGCACTCGAATACCTGCGAAATCTCCCTTAGCTTCTTTGCCTCGACAGGCTCCCCGTCGCCGTCCCATGCTACGCCTGCCACTTCCCTGGGCCCGAGCGGAACACGGAGGATCGAGCCCGGCTCCACGCACATCCCTTCCGGCACGGCATAGGAGTAAGGCCGATCCGCCGGCATGGGCACCATGACGGGAATCACACGTTTCATGGTCGAATCTTCTCTCATTGATCGTGACCTTGCCCGTTTCTTGGATTAGAGCAAGGCCGAGCATAGATTGGGGTGGTGAATGGCCGCCATGCCCCCCGCAAAGGAGAAAGCCATGAAGTTTTTCGTCGACACCGCCGATGTGAACGAAATCCGCGAACTGAGCGAAACAGGGCTTTTGGACGGAGTGACGACGAACCCTTCGCTCATCATGAAATCGGGCCGGCCGATCCTCGAGGTCACCAAGGAGATTTGCGAGATCGTCGACGGACCCGTCTCTGCCGAGGTGACGGCCGTCGAGTTCAAGGAGATGATGCGCGAGGCCGATATCCTCTCGAAAATTGCCGACAATATCGCCATCAAGGTTCCCCTCACCATGGATGGGCTGAAGGCCTGCAAAGCTCTGACCGAGAGCGGCCGCATGGTCAATGTCACGCTCTGTTTCTCCGCGAATCAGGCGCTGCTTGCCGCCAAGGCCGGGGCCACCTTCATCTCGCCCTTCATCGGGCGCCTGGACGACATGGGCATCGACGGAATGGAATTGATCGCGGAAATCCGCACGATCTACGACAATTACGGTTACGATACCGAAATTCTGGCGGCGTCCATCCGTTCGGTCAACCACGTGAAGCAAGCGGCCCTGATCGGCGCTGACGTGGCGACCGTTCCGCCGGCCGTGCTGAAAGCGCTCGTCAAGCACCCGCTGACCGATAAGGGCCTGGAAGCCTTTCTCGCCGACTGGGCAAAAACCGGCCAGAAAATCGGCTGAGGGGAGTCGCGCCTCACCCTCCCCCGGCGGGGAGGGTGCCTAGCCGCCAAACTCCGCGTCGGGATTCTCTGCCAAGACAGTCACCGTGTAGTCCTGGAGCTTTGCGGCGACCTCCGTAGGCTCGCCGCCGTTCAGCATTGCCGGAGGAATCGGTTTGCCGATCGTCATCTCGAAGCTGCGGTCCTTCTTGTTCAAAAGCTCGTGGAACAGCGTCATGTCACGCAATTCGGTCGAGTATTTGGACAGAAGATAAAAGAGGCCCGAATTGCGGGCCGTCATGTTGACCGGGACGACCGGAACCTCATACCGCCTTGCAAGCGCCACCACGGAGGGCTGCCATGGTCGCTCCGTCAGCTTTTTCTCATGCCAATAGGCGATGCGGCCCGAGGGGAAGAGGATAATCGCCTTCTGCTGGGCGAAGGCCTTTGCCGTCATCTCCAGCGTGTCGCGACTCTTCGCGTGTGACTTCTCGTGCTGCCGCCACTCGACCGGAATGACGATGTCGCGAAACCGCGGATTGACCCGGAGCGCATCCCGGTTCGCGAAAACGGCCATATCCGGCCGCAGCTCCCTCATGAGGTCGAAGATTGCAATGCCGTCGGCAATGCCTGTCGGATGCGTCGGCGCCAGGATAAAGGCGCCCTTGGCCGGGATATGCTCTTTTCCCCTGGCCGTCACATTCAGCGAAAGCAGCGCGCTGATGTAAGCCATCGAGTCCCAGCCCGAGAGTTCCGCGATCTCGTCCGCCATCGTGACGGCCTGATGATAGTGGAAATAGCGGTAGATCAGCGGGCGGGCGAGCGGCCACAGCGGGTGCTTCGAAAGATGGGTGGTACGTTCGGCGATCAGTTGGTCGACGATATGGGAGGACGCTTCCGTCGCCAGCGCCGGTCGCTTCAGGATGCGACTTCCGACCACTCCGGCAACCGACATCAGCGTCGTATGAAAGGCCATGGGCGAAGCACTCCGTTGTGGCTGTTTCACCGAAATCTATGACGGCGCAATGACAGGCTTACTCAAGACGCGGCGCTGAACTTGGTTCCTCCCGAAATGGCTTGTGGACCGGATGGCATCATATCACATTACCCCTCACCGCAGATTGAGGCGCACCATGTCCTGCGCAACCGCAAGCCGCAGGAGCTCGGCCAATTCGCGGGCGGCCCGGTTTTCCGCGTCGCGCTCAGCACGCAAGACCGCGAATTCCTGCAGCGAGCGGTCGAACGCGGACATCACCTGCCGGTTGCCCTGGGCCAAGGTCTGCCCCGTGGCCGCATCACTGAGACGATAGCTCCCGGTGAGGATCGCGGTGCCCGCGGTGGGCTCGTTATCACGGGCGATCTGGACTTGCGCCGCAGAGGTGATGGCGCGCGTCACGGTGAGATCGAGCTTGTATCTGGGCGCCGCTGGTTCAGCCCCGCCATTGAGCAGGAAGATGAGCTGGTTGCGCACTTCCTGGGCGTAGCGTGTGTTGACCGGATTGACGGAGACCGACGAAAGATTCGCCACCGTCTGTTGCCCCTGGGAGCCCTCCTGGGTCCCAAGCAGCGGCCGCACGGTACAGCCTGAAGCGGCCATAAGCGTCAGAGCTGTAGCCGCCACTGCAACGGCGCGAATCGTCAATTTCACGAACCTGGCCCTCCGCTCAGGCAACCACATTGACGATTCGCTGCGGAACCACGATCACCTTGCGCGGTACGGCGCCGTTCAGCGCCTTCTGCACGAAATCGAGTTCCAGAACCGCCTTTTCGACCGCAGCTTGATCTGCGTCGCGGCTGATTGTCAAATCCCCCCGCTTCTTGCCGTTTATCTGAACGGGCAGCAGGATCGTGTTGTCCACCACCAGTTCCGGATCGTAATCCGGCCAGCGGCTTGACGCGACGAGCCCTTCGCCACCGATGCACGCCCAGCATTCCTCGGCCAGATGCGGCATGAAGGGCGCTATCAGGTGGATGAGGATTTCGACCGCCTCGCGTGCGGCCGCGCGGCTCTCTTCGTCGGCCGTTCCGAGCGCAGAGAAGGCTGGCTGCAGGTCGTTCACCAATTGGTGAATCCGGGCGATGGCACGGTTGAAGGCCAGGCGCTCGATGTCTTCACCGACTATCTTCAGCGCCTTGTGGGCCGGCTTCGAGATCGCTGCCGCATCGCCGTCCCGCCCGGCTTTCGGCGCGATCTCCCGCAGCGCCGGCGCAATCTCGGCAACCAGTCGCCAGACGCGCTGGACAAAGCGGTGCGCGCCGGTGGCGCCATCGTCCGTCCACTCCACGTCGCGTTCGGGCGGCGAATCGGAGAGCATGAACCAGCGAGCGGTGTCGGCGCCGAAGGATTCAGTGATGTCTTCGGGACTCACCGTATTCTTCTTCGACTTCGACATTTTTTCGAGCGAGCCGATCGTGGCCGGCTTTCCGGTCGCGATCTCGAACGCCCTGCGCTCCCCGCCTGTGCTTTCGATCCGCACTTCGTTCGGTGCCAGCCAGCGGCCGTCCTCGGCGCGATAGGTCTCGTGCACCACCATGCCCTGGGTGAAAAGGCCCTTGAAAGGCTCTGCTAGGTCGAGGTGTCCCGTATCGCGCATGGCACGCGTGAAGAAGCGCGAGTAGAGCAGATGCAGGATCGCATGCTCGATGCCGCCGATATACTGGTCCACCGGCAACCAGCGATTCACCACGTCCCGCACCACCGGCTCGTTGGCGTGCGGGGAGGTGAACCGTGCGAAATACCAGGACGAATCGACGAAGGTGTCCATCGTGTCCGTCTCGCGGCGCGCATCCCCACCGCATTTCGGGCATTTGACATGGCGCCAGGTGGGATGGCGGTCGAGCGGATTGCCCGGCTTTTCGAAGTCGACGTCATCCGGCAGCTTGACCGGCAAATCCGCCTTGGGAACCGGTACGACACCGCAGGCTTCGCAATGAATCATGGGGATTGGGCAACCCCAATAACGCTGGCGGGACACGCCCCAGTCGCGCAGACGGAAGTTCACCTTGCGCTCTGCCACCGGCTTCCCGTCCAGCAACGTCTTTTCGAGCCGGCTCGCCACTTCCTCGAAGGCCTGCTTGTTGGAGAGACCGTCGAGAAAGCGCGAATTGATCATCACGCCGTCATCGGAATAAGCCTCGTCGGCGATCTGGAAGGCAGAAGCATCGGCATCTTCCGGCATCACCACCGGGATGACCGGCAAGCCGTATTTGTTTGCGAAGTCGAGGTCGCGCTGGTCGCCTGATGGACATCCGAAGATGGCGCCGGTTCCATATTCCATCAGTACGAAATTGGCCACGTAGACCGGCAGAGTCCACTCGGGATCGAAGGGATGCTTGACGCGGATTCCGGTGTCAAAACCCTTCTTCTCGGCTGTCTCCAGGGCTGCGACCGAGGTGCCCATGTGGCGGCATTCCTCGATAAAGGCGACAAGCCCGGGATTGTTTTCCGCGGCTTTCCTGGCCAGCGGATGGTCGGGCGCGATCGCCATGAAGGACGCGCCGAAAATCGTGTCCGGGCGGGTGGTATAGACTTCAAGTTCCCGCTCGCCGGCAGGCGCCGTCTCGGGCACCAGCTCCCAGCGCACGGACAGGCCTTCCGAGCGGCCGATCCAGTTGCGCTGCATCAGGCGCACCTTCTCCGGCCAGTCCTCCAGCCCGTCGATCGCGCTCAGCAGGTCTTCGGCATAGTCGGTGATCTTGAAGAACCATTGCGCCAGCTCGCGGCTCTCCACCAGGGCGCCGGACCGCCATCCCCGACCGTCGATCACCTGCTCGTTGGCAAGCACCGTCTGGTCCACGGGATCCCAGTTCACCTTGGAGGTTTTGCGTGTCACCAGGCCCTTCTCGTAAAAGTCCAGGAAGAGCATCTGCTGGCGGTGGTAATAGTCCACGTCGCAGGTGGCGAATTCCCGGCTCCAGTCGAGCGACAGCCCCATCATCTTGAGCTGCTCGCGCATCGTGGCGATGTTCTGATAGGTCCACTCCTTGGGATGGACCTTGTTCTGCATGGCAGCGTTCTCGGCCGGCATGCCGAAGGCGTCCCAGCCCATCGGATGCAGCACGTTGAAGCCCTTGGCGCGCTTGTAGCGGGCGACCACGTCGCCCATCGTATAGTTGCGCGTATGGCCGATATGGATGCGCCCCGACGGGTAGGGAAACATCTCGAGCACATAATAGGTCGGGCGCCCGTCATCGTTCTTGGTTTCGAACAGGCGCGCTTCCTCCCAAGCCTTTTGCCAGCGGGGTTCGGATGTGCGCGGATTGTAACGTTCGGTTGCCATGCCGGGTTTTTCACTTAAAAGAACAGATATTTTCCGGCGGACCTTCACCACGGTTTGTGACGAGCGTCAACTCCACGGTCCATGAATCGAGCCGGTCGGGAACGCGTGCCAGAGGATTTCACCCAAAGTCATGAACGATGCCGTACGCAATCTAACCATGGTCAGAGACAGGATTGCCGACGCTGCCCGCGAAGCGGGGCGGAAACCGAAAGACGTGGCACTCGTCGCGGTCTCGAAGACCTTCGGTGCGGACGAGATTCGCCCGGTTGTCGAGGCAGGACAGCGCGTTTTCGGAGAGAACCGCGTACAGGAAGCCCAAGGTAAGTGGCCGGGCCTGAAAGACGCCTATCCCGATATCGAACTCCATCTCATCGGCCCCCTCCAATCGAACAAGGCCAGGGAGGCCGTGGCCCTGTTCGACGTGATCGAGACCGTCGACCGGGAAAAGATCGCTGGCGCGCTTGCCGCGGAGATCGCGAAGCAGGGCCGCCGCCCGCGCCTTTATGTCCAGGTCAATACGGGACTGGAGCCGCAAAAAGCAGGCATCGATCCGCGTGAAGCCGCGGCATTCGTTGCCCGCTGCCGTGAGGTGCATGGGCTCGAAATCGAGGGACTGATGTGCATTCCGCCCGTCGACGAGAATCCCGGACCGCATTTCGGCCTGCTCGAAAAGCTTGCGGGCGAAGCGGGCGTGGAAAAACTATCTATGGGTATGTCCGGCGACTATGAGACGGCCATTGCTTTCGGCGCGACAAGCGTGCGCGTCGGCTCGGCGATCTTCGGCAGCCGCGCATATCCCGGCGCCTGAGCGGGAGGCGAGGACGCTAATCGTCGTTATCGCTGCCATTTCCCTAGCTGTCATCCCGGCCCGGGAGTGAAGCCCGGGGCCTATTGGCCGTGAGACACAGAGCGCGGCCCGGCGTTATCTTGCACCTGGTCGGTGCCGTCTTTGCGTTAGCGGGGACCGGTCGTTCCCTCGATGATCCCTCCTGCTGTCGGCCGGGGTGACGGTAGAAGGTTCTAGCTGAAAGCTCCTCAAACCAGCTCTACGGCGGCGGCCTTCATCCGCTGCGTCATGGCGGCAAGCGAACCGCCAAGATCGATGGCGCGGCATGCCTGCAGCACCACGGTGGCGTCGAAACCTTGCTTTCGCGCATCCAGCGCGGAATAGGCGACGCAGAAGTCAGTCGCGAGACCGGCGAGCGTCACCTTGGCGATGCCGCGCTCGCGCAGATAGCCGGCGAGCCCGGTTGGTGTCTCATGGTCGTTCTCGAAAAAGGCGGAATAGCTGTCGATCCCGCCGCGGAAGCCCTTGCGGATGATCAGCTCCGCCTTCGTCCATTCCAGGCCGGGATGGAATTCGGCTCCCTGCGTCCCCTGCACGCAATGGTCTGGCCAGAGCGTCTGTTCGCCATAGGGCATTGCGATCGTCTCGAATGGAGCTTTGCCGGAGTGGGAGGAGGCGAAGCTGGAATGGCCGGCCGGATGCCAGTCCTGCGTCAGGATCACGTGGTCGAATTGCTGGATGAGACGGTTGATGATCGGCACGACCTCGTCGCCATTGTCGACGGCGAGCGCGCCACCGGGGCAGAAGTCGTTCTGGATGTCGATGACGATGAGCGCTTCTTTGGCCATTGTCGCCTCCCTTTCCTTCAGAGCCGATCAGGGTGCCTTGTCGAGCCCGCCCATACGGCAGATTTCCTCCCATTCCGCATCGCTCACCGGCTGAACGGAAAGCCTGGAATTGTTGACCAGAACCATATCCCTGAGCTTCGGATTGGCTTTGATCTCCTCCAGCGAAACCGGCCGCGGGATGTCCTGCACCGCGCGGATATCCACGCATTCCCAGCGCAGGTCGTCGGTGGTGGAATCGGGATGGGCCGTCGCGATGATCTCGACGATGCCAACCACGCTGGTTTCCTTGACCGAGTGGTAAAAGAATCCGAGATCGCCGATTTTCATCGCCCTCATATTGTTGCGCGCCTGGTAATTGCGCACGCCGTCCCATTCCTGTCCCTTGTCGCCCTTTTTCTTTTGCATCTCCCAGGACCAGGAGGTGGGCTCGGACTTGAACAGCCAGTAAGCCATCACGCGTTCTCCGGTTTGTTGAAAACCCAGTTCCAGGGATGAATTTCGACGGATTCGAAGAGACCGGCAAGCGCATAGGGGTCCGAACGTGCCAGTGCCTCGGCATCGACCAGGCTTGCCGCTTCCACTGCCACCATGCTGCCATTGGGCTTGCCGTCGCCATCGAGGAATGGGCCGGCAAATCGGAGCTTTCCTTCCGCGTTGAGAGTCTCGAGATAGGCGAGATGCTCAGGCCGCGTGTCCATGCGCAGTTGGAGATGACCGGGTTTATCCCGGCAAAGAATGACGAAAATCATTGAGGTCTCCTGCCCTTGGCCAATAGGAAGTCGTTAAACAGCGAGTTGTGATCTCGTGGGAGGTTCGTCGGCATCGTTCCCTATTCGCTCTTCAAGGGGCGGGCGAGGAGCGCTTGCATCGCCGTTTCGACCGTGAGCCGTCCCTCCAGGATACCGTTCACGGCTTCCACAATAGGCGCCTCCAATCCGCGTTCGCCGACGAGTCTTGCCGCTATCCCGGCGGTGAACACCCCTTCGGCCAGCGGCAGGTTCTCGATGCTTTCGCCGCGCCCCAGTGCCACGCCATAGGCGAAATTGCGCGACTGGGAAGAACTGCAGGTGAGAATGAGATCGCCCAGGCCCGAAAGTCCCATCAGCGTTTCCGTCCGAGCGCCGAAAGCCGCCCCGATGCGCCGGAGTTCCACGAAGCCACGGGTCGTTATGGCGGCCACGGCGCTTGCGCCTAATCCTGCGCCGGTTGTGGCACCTGCCGCGATCGCCAGCACATTCTTGAGCGCGCCTCCGAGTTCGACGCCGACGAGATCGTCGCTCGAATAGCAGCGCAGATGCGGTGCCGAGAGCCTTTTCGCAAGCTCTGCCGCCAGCGCACCGTCCGGAGATGCGACGGTCACGGCGGTGGGAAGACCCCGCGCCAGGTCGGTGGCGAAGCTCGGGCCCGAAAGTGCGGCGAGCGAGTTGCCGCGCAGAGCCTCGCGTGCGGCCTCGGACATCAGCCGACCGGTCTCGCGCTCGATCCCTTTGGCGCAAAGCACAACTGGAACATCCGGCGCGAGCACGTTAGACGCTGAGGCGAGCACTGCGCTGAGATGCTGCGCGGGTATGGCCGCAAGCACGCAATCTGCTTCGCTGACGGCCGCCGCCAGATCATCCGTGGCAAGCACGCGAGGGTCGATTGTAACGCCGGGCAGGTAGCGGCTGTTTGCATGGGTATCGTTGATTTCCCGCACAAGATTGGGATCGCGAGCCCAAAGCGTGGTCCTATGGCCGGCCCTTTGCATCGTAAGTGCCAGCGCGGTTCCCCAGGCGCCGGCGCCAAGGACGGCGATGCTCCAGCTCGTGCTCATGCCTTGGCTCCTCGCTTTCCCGCCCCGAAAAGTGGCGCGGAACTCTCATCCAGGGGCCAGCGCGGACGCGGGGCGAAGGCGAGCGCATTTTCTTCCGCAAGTCCGGCCTCCAGGCGTTCCAGCCCTGCCCAGGCGATCATGGCTGCATTGTCGCCGCAGAGTTTGATGGGCGGCGCGACAAGGCGAAAACCTTTCTGGCGGCAAAGGCTTTTCAGCGTGTTCCGGATCGCCGCATTTGCCGCCACGCCGCCGGCGACGACGAGCGCCGGCTCCTTCAGATGCGAATGCTCGGTTCTGAACCGTTCAAGACTGCGTGTCACGCGGTCTGCCAGCGTTTCGGTCACCGCGGCCTGGAAAGAGGCGCAGATGTCGGCAATGTCCTGCTCGGAAAGAGGTGCAAGCTCGCTGGCAGTGCGGCGCACGGCTGTTTTCAGGCCGGAAAAGGAAAAGTCCGGCCGCGCTTCGCCCTTGAGCGGCCGCGGAAATGCAAAGCGCGTCGCATTTCCCTGGGCGGCGGCCTTTTCCACGCTCGGCCCGCCGGGATAGGGCAGCCCGAGCAGCTTTGCCGTCTTGTCGAAAGCTTCGCCGAGAGCATCGTCTATGGTGCTCGCCCAGCGCTCGTATCGGCCGATGTCTTGAACGTGCACGATCTGCGTGTGGCCGCCCGAGACGAGCAGGAGCAGGTACGGGAATTCCAACCCGTCCGTCAGGCGCGCGGTGAGCGCGTGACCCTCCAGATGGTTCACGGGCAGGAGAGGTTTGTCCAGCGCTGCGGCAAGCGCCTTTGCCGTCGTGAGTCCGACGATGAGCCCGCCTATCAGGCCCGGGCCGGCAGTGGCGGCGATACCGTCGATTTCGTCAAGCGTGACGCCCGCTTCCTCAAGGGCTGCCTCGATGACGCCGTCGAGCGCTTCCACATGGGCGCGCGCGGCGATCTCGGGCACCACGCCACCGAAGGCGGCATGCTCCTCGATTTGACTCAACACCACATTGGAAAGGATCGCAGGCGCTCCGTCCTCGCCGCGCGTGATAACGGCGGCGGCGGTTTCGTCGCAGCTCGTCTCTATCCCCAACACGCGCGTCATTCAGTCCGGTCCACCTTGGTTGCCCACGCGTCCGATCCCCGCTAGGTATCGACGCGGTATCTTGTAGAGCCAATATAGCTATCCACCATAGTGGATACGCCGGTTAGCACGGACATGGCGGCATGCAAACTGATGTGGTGAAAATCGGGACGCGCGGCAGCGCATTGGCGCTTGCCCAAGCGGCCGAAACCCGGGCGCGACTGATGGCCGCGCACGCCCTCCCGAAAGAGGCGTTTGAGATCGTCGTCATCCGAACGTCCGGCGACCAGATTCAGGATCGCCCGCTTTCCGAAGCGGGTGGCAAGGGCCTCTTCACCAAGGAAATCGAGGAAGCGCTACTGGATGGCCGAATCGACCTGGCCGTCCATTCTTCCAAGGATATGCCGACCGTCCTGCCCCAAGGGCTCGAGCTTTCCGCCTTCCTGGAAAGGGAGGATGTGCGTGATGTCTTCATCGGCCGCGATGGGAAGCGCCTCGAGGAGCTTGCCCAAGGTGCCAATCTGGGCACGTCGTCGCTTCGCCGGCAGGCGCTCGCGCTCCGGCTCCGGCCTGACCTGAAAGTGGGCATATTCCGCGGCAATGTGCAGACGCGCCTCAGGAAGCTCGAAGCGGGAGAAGCCGACGGCACGCTGCTCGCGCTCGCCGGGCTCAAGCGGCTCAAGCTCGACCATCTCGCTACCGAGATCCTCGATCCGACGGCGTTTCCGCCCGCCTTGGGGCAGGGGGCAATCTGCATCGAAAGCCGGGTCGGCGATGAGCGGATCGCATCGCTGGTGCAGGCGATCCACCATCCCCCGACCGGTTTTGCGCTTTCCTGCGAGCGCGCGTTCCTTGCCGCCCTCGACGGTTCCTGCCGCACCCCCATGGCCGGGCTTGCCAGGGTCGAAGGAGACCGGATCTCCTTTTCCGGCATGATCCTCACGCCGGATGGCGGGGAGGTGCACGAAATCGACGGCGAGGGCGCGGTGACCGACGCGGCGGAGATCGGAACGGATGCCGGGCGACGGATTCGCGAGAGGGCGGGGGCCGGCTTTTTCACAAGCTGGAGCTGAACCGTGATGCGTGTTCTGGTCACGCGTCCGGAGCCCGGGGCAACCCGAACAGCCCGCAAGCTTGCAGCGCTGGGTTTCGAACCCGTGCTCTTGCCGCTGACCAGGATCGAACCGCTCCCGCTCGATGCCTTGCCTGACTTGGAGAAATTCAGCGCCGTGGCTATTCCGAGCGCGAACGCGGTGCGCCATTTGCCGCCTGCTTTCCTGAAGCAGATTTCTCACCTGCCGGCATTTGCTGTAGGGGAAAGGACCGGCCAGGTAGCGGCCGAGGCCGGCCTGTCCGTAAGCGATTCCAGTGCCGGCGATGCGCAGCGCCTCGCCGGCCGAATCATCGATACCGTGGCTTCGGGCTCTCACATCCTCTATCTTTGTGGGCGCGTGCGCCGAAACATACTGGAGAGCCGTCTTACTGCCGCCGGCCTCCCGGTGACAGCGGTCGAAACCTACGACACGATGCCCCTTCCCATCTCGAATGATGAATTCAGGGACGCGACCGCAAATCGTCCCATCGACAGCGTGCTTGTTTATTCGGCCTTCGCCGCGGAGGTTCTGTCGCCCTTCGTCTCATTGCTCAAGACGGCCCTATTCATCGCCATCTCGGAGCGTGTTGCGCAAAAATTGCCCGATATCGCCGGGATGCGCGTCCTGGCCGCACGGGAACCAACGGAAGAGGCTATGCTTTCCATGCTGCCAAGGCGTGATTAGCGTCAATCTTTTTTCAGGCCCGAAACCTATAATTGGGCACCCAAGTAGGATATCGGCGCAGAGCGCGGATTTAGCAACGGAGCTGCCAGATGGCCAAAACCCCAAGGGCACGTCACTCCAAGCCGAGCCGAGAGCCGGTGACGATCGATCTGGAGGCCGAACCCGTGCAACGGGAGCGCGATTCGGCGGAGCAAGTCTCGCCCGCAGGCGATGCTGCAACCGATCAGGAACCCATTGCAGACGCGTCCGAACCGGGGTCCTCAAGCGGTCCAGCCGCCGCCGCTGCGGAAAACCAGCCCTCTGAAAGGAACTCCCCATCCCCGGAGACCCATGGCGAAGCGGTCTCAGGGCCTGACCTCCCCCTGGAAGAATCTTTGCAACCCGAGGAAGCCCGGCCGGACACCGAAACATTCGAGCGGCCCGCGCCGGAAGAAGCGGCCGCGCCGGCTCGCAGTGGCGGTTTCGCAAACGCGCTTACCGGCGGGATCCTTGGTGCGCTGATCGCGCTCGCCGCCGGGGGAGCGGTCCTTTGGGCGGGGGTGCTGCCCGATCGGCGGCAGCAGGATGCCGATCCCGCCGTGCAGAATCTGGAACAGCAGGTCGCGACGCTCCAGAACGAGCTTTCGCAGTTACGGGAAAGCGCTTCTGCTGGGCCTTCCCAGCAAGCATTGGAGCAGGCGCTGGCGGAACCGCGGCAGCAAATCAGCGAATTGCGCGAGACCGTAAACGCGCTGCAATCAGCTTCGCCGGACCAGAGCGGCGCGGAGCTGCAAAAACTGGGGCAGCAGCTTGCCGAACTGGAGCGTCGCGTCGCTTCGGTAGCCCAGACGGCAGGCGGCGGCGACACGTCTCAGCTTTCACAGCAGATGAACGAGCTTCAAGGGCAGATTGCCTCGGCAGTGGAGGTGGCGGGTACCGCACAGCAGACGAGTGCGGCGACGGCGCAGCGGCTCGACGAACTCGCCGGTCAGGTCGCTCAGCTCAGCGAGCAGGTGGCCAAGGAAGACGAGGGACCGAGACTCGCTCTCATCGTGGCCGCGTCCGCTCTCAGGTCTGCAGTCGAGCGGGGTGCTCCCTTCGCGAGCGAGCTGGAGACCTATTCCGCGATTGCTCCCAATGCACCGGAGCTCGATCCGCTCAGGCCATACGCGCAGACCGGCATCCCCACGGAAGCAGCGCTTGTGGATGAGGCGCCGAATGTCGCCTCCCGCATCGCCGCATCCACGTCCGATCTGCCGCCTGATGCAGGCATGTTCGATCGGCTGATGGCAAGCGCACGTTCAGCAGTTACCGTCCGTCCCGTGGGCGAAGTGCCGGGCGATACGCCTGACGCCATCGCCGCCCGCATGGAGGCAGCCGTGAAGCGCGGGGACTATGCCCAGGCGCTGGCCGAATACGAATCGCTGCCGCCGAGTGCCAAGGAGGTGGCCGCCGATTTCGCAGAGAAGTTGCGGGCGCGGCAGGCAGCGGACCAGGTCCTCGAAAAGGCGCTTTCGAGCGCGCTGAAGCCAGCGTAAGGACGGCGCCATGTTCCGCATCCTCTCTTTCTTCGTCATCGTCCTGCTGCTCGGGCTCGGCTTTGCCTGGCTGGCTGACCGGCCGGGCGAGCTTGCCATCACCTTCGGCGGCTATCAGTACCAAGTGACACTGATGGTGGCTGCGGTGCTGCTGGTCGCTGCAGTTGCGGCCGTGATGATCCTCTGGTGGATCATCCGTGGCATCTGGACCAGCCCTCATGCCGTGCGGCGTTATTTCCGTGCGCGGCGGCGCGACCGGGGTTACCAGGCGCTTTCGACGGGTCTGATCGCGGCGGGGGCCGGCGATGCGGGCGTTGCCAGGCGCATGGGTCAGCAGGCCGCAAAGCTTATTTCTTCCGATCAGGAGCCTTTGATTCATCTTCTCGACGCGCAGGCATCGGTTCTCGAAGGCGATCACGAGGCCGCCCGTGCGAAGTTTCAGGCAATGGCCGAGGATCCGGAGACGCGCCTTCTCGGCCTGCGCGGTCTTTATCTTGAGGCGGAGCGCCTTGGCGAACGTGAGGTCGCCAGGCATTATGCTGCGGAGGCCACGAAGATTGCGCCCCAGCTTGGCTGGGCCGCCAATGCTACGCTTGAGGCCAGGACCGAGGCAGGCGACTGGCAAGGCGCGCTTACGTTGCTCGGCCAGCAGAAGCCGTCGGGCAAGGAGGAACGTGAGGCTCTCGCCCGAAAGCGCGCGGTGCTGCTCACGGCGCAGGCCATGGCTGAGCTCGATATCAACGCTGCCGCGGCCAAGACCGCCGCGCTCGAAGCTCATAAGCTGCAGCCGGATTTCGTCCCAGCGGCGGTGACGGCGGCCCGGGCGCTTTTCCGCCAAGACGATCTGCGCCGCGGCGCGAAGGTGCTGGAATCCGTATGGGCGAAATCGCCGCACCCCGAGGTGGCTGACGTCTATATCCATGCGCGGCCCGGCGACTCGACCCATGACCGGCTGGCGCGTGCAAAGAAGCTGCGGCGGTTGAAGCCCAACAATGCCGAATCGGAGCTTGCCGTCGCCCGTGCCGCCCTCGATGCAGGCGAATACAAGGAGGCCAGGGAGGCGGCTGAGGCGGCAGTGCGGCTCGATCCGCGTGAAGGAGCGTTCCTGCTCCTGGCGGATATTGAGGAAGCGGACACGGGGGACCAGGGCCGCGTTCGTCACTGGCTGGCGAAGGCTGTGCGCGCGCCGCAAGACCCCGCCTGGGTGGCGGATGGGTACGTTGCCGAACGTTGGGCTCCAGCTTCACCTATCACGGGCCGGCTCGATGCGTTCGAGTGGCGCGCGCCCATGGAGCGGCTCGGTCAGGTTATCGAAGGAGAAGACGCCTTGCGGGCGCTACCGCCGGTGGAAGCTGCCGCTGCACCCGCCGAAGAGCCCCAAGACCTTACCCTCGAAGCGGAAGCCGAGCCTGTCCGGCAAGAAGCCGTTCCGGTGGCAGGCGAAGGAGCAGCGCCTGAAGCTCCTCGCCCGAATGCCGACAACGGCTCGCAGAAGGACAAAGGCGATGCTTCCGTTGAGGAAGAGGAGGAGCTTCGGCCGCCATTGCCTGACGACCCCGGCGTCGAGCCGCGGCAAGAGAGCCGCGCCGACGAAGCCAACAGGTTCCGGCTATTCTGAGGGACGAATTCGAGCAAGGAACGGAGGCTTCCTGCGTTCGTTTTTCTTTGAACCATGTTGGCAGCCGCAAGAAAGGCATTGTGGGCTTTCGCGGGGGCTTTAACATGCATGTCTGATTCCATAGGTCTGCCATGTTCGATCGCATCCTCTCATTCCTCAAGGATCTGCCCTCCGGCGCCAAGACATCGCGCCTGCAGGAGGATGATCCCCGCGTGGCTGCGGCGGCGCTGCTCATTCATGTGATGGCGGCCGATGGCATGTGCAGCGCTGACGAGCGCGCCCGGCTCAAGAAGGCGCTGTCACGCGCCTACAATGTCAATGGCGCCGAACTGAAGGCGCTGTTGAAGGCCGCCGAAGAAGCGGAAGCCGATGCGGTCGACCTCTATGCGTTCACCAGCGTGCTCAAGCGGAATCTTGATGAGAACGCCCGCGCCGAGTTCATTCGCCTCATGTGGGAAGTGGTCCTTTCCGATGGCGAGCTGCACGAACTCGAGGATAATCTGGTCTGGCGGGTGGCCGAGCTGATCGACGTTGATACGCGCACACGCGTTGCCATGCGGCAGAGCGTGCAGGCTGAAAGCGGAAAAAAGGGGAGCGAGTAGCTGCAAGAGATGGTCCGGGGGGCGGGTAAGAAAATCCTGGTCGTCTTGCATCAGGAAATGTCCAGTCCTGGCCGCGTAGGCCAGCTTCTCGAAAAAACCGGCTTCACGCTGGATATCCGTCGGCCTCCCTTGGGCGATCAGCTGCCGGAAACGCTGGAAGAGCATCACGGCGCCGTTGTTTTCGGTGGCCCGATGAGCGCCAATGACAGAGACGAATTCGTCGTCCGTGAAACTGAGTGGCTTGCCGTTCCCCTGAAGGAGGAGAAGCCTTTCCTCGGCATCTGTCTCGGTGCCCAGATGCTGGTGAAGCATCTGGGAGGGCAGGTGAAGAGCCATGACGACGGGCTCGTGGAGGTTGGTTGGTATCCGCTCAGGGCCACGGAGGAAGGCCGGCAGCTCCTGCATTGGCCTGAAATGGTCTACCAGTTCCATCGGGAAGGTTTTTCGTTGCCCTCCGGGGCGACCCTCCTCGCCACTTCGGATCATTATCCAAATCAGGCCTTCCACTATGGCAGGAATGCCTGGGGCATCCAGTTCCACGCGGAGCTCACCCGAATGATGATGCAGCGTTGGGTCGTCCACGGCGCGCAGCGCTTCGTGCTGCCCGGCGCGCAGCCGGGGCGCGATCACCTGGGGGGCCGGCTGATCTGGGACATGCATCTGAGGCAGTGGCTGGTCGAATTCTTAAACATCGTCTTCGGCGGCGGCATCGATGTCGAGATCTCCGCCGGTGCGGAATTCGAGGCGCAGAAGCCGATCGGCCGCCGCAAGATCGGCCGGCGAGGGATAGCGTAAGTTTTACTGCAAATCTGCATCTTCTGCCGGCAAGAGGCTGGCATGGGTTGCCGCTGGAGCCTATATTGGTTGTGGCGGTCTGCGCCTCGCGACAGGAATTCAATTCCCCGGGGCCTTATCGATCCTTAAGGGAGCTGTCCCTGGCCTTGCCCGTGGGCTTGGTCATACGGCGCCCACCTACTTTGTAGGTTCCCGGGATCGGTCATTCCATCGGTTGCCGTGGATCGCCGCTTTCCCCCCGTCAGGGCGCATTCGCGCTGCAGTTCACACCAAGGCAAGGATGACCCTCCCACCCCGCGAATTGAAGAAGATGCTGCGGCAGGAGGCGCTTGCGCGTCGCGACGCGCTCGATCCCCGCTGGCGGATCGAAGCTTCGTTCCGCTTCGCGGAGAAGGCAAGCGAGATTGCGCCAATGCCCGGAACGGTCGTTTCGGGCTTCTGGCCCATGCGGTCGGAGGTAGATGTTCGCCCGCTGATGGCGGCGCTCAGGGATGGCGGCGCGCGCTTGTGCCTGCCTGCGATCCTCGACAAGACGACGATTGTCTTCCGCGAATTGCTGCGTGGCGCGCCGCTTGTGGACATGGGCTTCGGCACGCAAGGACCCGGCGAGGATGCGGCGGAACTCGAACCCGAATTGATGCTTGTGCCGCTTGCCGCTTTCGACGCGCGCGGGCACCGGATCGGCTACGGCGCCGGATATTACGATCGCGCGATCGAGCGGCTGCGGCAGCGAGGCCGCGCACCGAACCTCATCGGAATAGCCTTTGATTGCCAGGAGGTGCCGGAGGTTCCCAACGAGGCGCACGATATCGCGTTACCCGAAATCCTTACCGAAAGCGGCTTGCGCCGGTTCGCCCAGCCCCTGTAAGAGCAGGGAATGCGTATCTTGTTTCTTGGCGACATGGTTGGCCGCACGGGCCGGACCGCTGTCTGGGAGCGCCTTCCTGGCCTCGTCTCGGACTTCAAGCTCGATTTCGTTGTGGTGAACGGCGAAAACGCCGCTGGTGGCTTCGGCATCACCGAAGAGATCTTCCGCCACACATTGCAGGCCGGCGCGGATGTGGTGACAACGGGCAATCATGTTTGGGACCAGCGCGAGGCCTTGAGCTTTGCGCCCCGCGAGGAGCGTTTCCTCCGTCCTGCCAATTTCCCGAAGGGTACGCCAGGCCGCGGCTCGGGTCTCTACATTGCCAGGAACGGGGCGCGCGTGCTCGTGGCCAATATCATGGGCCGGGTGTTCATGCATCCTGAACTGGACGACCCGTTTCGTACTGCGGAGAACGAGCTTGCTGCTTGTCATCTCGGCGAGCAGGCGGATGCGGCGATCATCGATTTCCATGCGGAAGCGACATCCGAGAAGATGTGCTTCGGCCATTTCGTGGATGGGCGGGTGAGTGCCGTTATCGGGACCCACACACATCAGCCGACGGCCGACCATCAAATCCTCAACGGCGGCACGGCCTATATTTCCGATGCGGGCATGTGCGGCGATTATGATTCCTCTCTGGGCATGGACAAGGAAGAGCCGCTCAACCGGTTCCTCAGTAAGGTTCCCAAGAACCGCTTCGAGGCGGCGAACGGTCCGGCCACCATCTGTGGTGTCGGGCTCGATATCTCCGACCGCACGGGGCTAGCCGAAAAGATCGCGCCGCTGCGTCTCGGGCCGCGTCTCGAGGAAACAGTTCCCGCGTTCTGGCGTTGACGAAAATCAAGGGCCTCCGTAACTCTGCGGTGGCCTACTCTCAACCCCACGCAGGATCCCCCGATGGAATGGCTGCTTTCGCACTTCGACTTCGTGTCTAGCCCCGAAGCCTGGGTTGCGCTCGTTACACTGGTCACGCTCGAGATCGTTCTCGGCATCGACAACCTGATCTTCATTTCCATTCTCACCAATAAGCTGCCCAAGGAGATGCAGGCGCGCGCCCGCAGGCTCGGCATCGGCGCCGCCCTGGTGCTTCGCCTTGCACTGCTCGGCACAATCTCCATCATCGTGCAACTGACGACCCCGGTGTTCACGCTGTTCGACCACGGCTTCTCGTGGCGCGATCTCATCCTCATCGCGGGCGGTCTCTTCCTCGTCTGGAAGGCGACGAAGGAGATCCATCATTCGGTCGATCCGGAGGATCCCAAGGAGAACATGGTCGGAAAGGTGGCAACGATCACTATGGGATCGGCCATCACACAGATCCTGCTTCTCGATCTCGTCTTCTCGATCGATTCGATCATAACGGCTGTCGGCATGACCGATCACATCGCCATCATGTTCATCGCAGTCATAGCAGCGGTCACCGTAATGCTGCTCGCGGCAGAGCCGCTGTCCCGCTTCATCGCCGCCAATCCCACGGTGGTGATGCTCGCGCTCGGCTTCCTGCTCATGATCGGTATGACGCTGATCGCCGACGGCTTCGGTTTCCATGTGCCGAAGGGCTATATCTACACCGCAATGGGCTTTTCAGCCCTCGTGGAAGCTCTGAACATGATGGCGCGGCGCAAGCGTGCGCGCGAGGGTGCGTCGGGCGGCCACACCCACTGACGGCTGCTCCCTAAGAGCGCCTCCATGGCTGCGGTTATTCCGCAGCCATGCGTCGCGCGGTGATCGCGTCGGCGTGCTCCTTGCCCCAATTGGCGAGGGGAATGAGCGCATTATCGAGCGAGATGCCAAGCTCCGTCGCGGAGTATTCCACCCGCGGCGGGACCTCTTGGAACACTTTGCGATGGACCAGCCCGTCCGCCTCCATCTCTCTCAGATGCTGGATCAGCATCTTCTCGCTGATGTCCGGCACCAGACGCTTCAGCTCGCCGAATCGCCGCGGCTCCTGATGCACGAGCCATAGAAGCAGCGCCTTCCATTTCCCACCGATCACCTGAAAGGCCGGACCCAGTCCGCAACTATCGGGCTGAACTTTCTTTGCCATGGATTTCCTCAATACTTACCTCCAGGTCAGTACCTTACATTATTGTAAGTACTTGATAAAGCGCAAGTATTGGCCGACCTTCCAGTTCGAAACCGCGCCCGGCCTCATCGTCGGCCGCAGCGGTTCACGTTTCGAACATGAGGAATTTAGGAGTCGGAAATGGAACCTGTTCTCTTTTACGGCGTGCCGCATGGCTGCTCGTTTGGATCGATCGTGGCTCTGGAGTGGCTCGGCCACCCTTATCGCCTCGTTCGGATCGACATGCTCTCCAAGCCCCAAAGCAAGGTGTTCGGGGCAGTAAGTCCATTGGGGGCGACGCCGGCGCTTCTCCTCGAGAATGGTGATACGCTCACGGAAAGTCTGGCGATCCTGCACAACATCGCCAAGCGCGATCTAAGCCGGAAGCTCGGTTTCGCGCAGGAAACCCATGCTTTCGACCGGTTGAACCGGATGCTTTCCTTCCTGCACACGGATTTCCACTCGGCTTTCGCGCCAGCCTGGAGCGCCTATAAGCTCGCCGAGAATGATCCGCGCCGGGATATCCTCCGCGACCTTGCGCGAGAGAAAGCCGCGCGCTGCTACAGCCATCTGCAGGATGTGGTCTCGCATACCGAATGGCTAGTGGGCGACACGAAGACGGTGGCAGACGCATATTTCGTAGGCATCGCCCGGTGGGGCGAGGATCTGGGCCTCTTCGACCTTGAAAGCGAATATCCGCGCCTCCACGCGTTTCAGCAGAAGTTGGAAGCAGACAAAGGGGTAATCTTTGCTCACGCGATTGAGGACGGAAAGCCGGCGGAATCGAGCGGCGGCTTTCGCGGCCACGTAGAGATCGAATCGCTTGGCACGCGCCTTGCCGCATAGGCCAGGTCCACTGCTCTCCCGCCTTTGTGCGGGAGAGCTAGACGCCCTCCAAAACGATTATGGTAGGCTGTTTCGGAAGGCTCCCGATTGACACGCGTATCGTCCGCCCTTCGTGAAACTCCACGTCGAAACCTTCACCCATCCGTTCGGCGAAAGTGCCGATTGGCGTGGAGAAGCGGTGCATCGGCAGGATGATTGACGAGGAAAGCCGTCGTGCAATCTCGCTCATGCTGTCGATGGAAAGGGTGAGGCCCCCATCGATCGGCACCATCACCACGTCCAACCGACCTATCGCGGCATAGTGTGAATCGTCCAGCTCATGGTGCAGGTGGCCCAGATGGCCTATGCATAAACCCGCCACTTCGAAGATGAAGATGGAGTTGCCGTCCTTCGAGGCTTCCGAAAAGCCGCGAATGTCGGTCGTCACGTTTCGGATATAAACGTCGTCCACCACCAGCGAGTGCTTGATGGCGCCCCCATCCGGATTCCATCCGGTCAACACATATTCGATCGCTGGATCGGGGTAGAGGGTGTAATGGGTGGAATGCGCCCGGTTCATCGTGACCACACGTGGTGTAGGCGCTCCGCCGTAAATCCCCGAAAAATCGGTCGCAATGGTCACCCCGGCCGGCGTCTCGATAAGGTAGGTGGAGTGTCCGGCATAGGTGATCGACACTTCGCCCTGCGTTGCCGCCAATTCCTGAAAGCTAACGAACTTCACGTCGGGCAGGCTGTTTGCCACGGCCATGCAGGTGCTTGGGCGCTGTTCCTGGGCATGGACAGCTGCTGGTATCAGGAGCGCAAGAAAAAAGGCAATCAGGCGGAAGGCAGGCATAGGCATCTCCCCGGATTTGCAGGACGGATGCTAACCCACCTCCGCTGCGTTCGCTACGGAGCCCACCTCACCATTGCGTGAGGCAGTCGGCCGGATGAAAAGCCACGGTTCTGGACGTTTCGGGCTATTTTCACTATAAGCGCGCAATCCAAAAGATTTTTCAGAATCCAAGAAGGAGCCCCATGGCCGGCCATTCCCAATTCAAGAACATCATGCATCGCAAGGGGCGCCAGGATGCGGCCAAGTCGAAGATGTTCTCCAAGCTGGCGCGTGAGATCACAGTCGCCGCCAAAGCGGGTCTGCCCGATCCGGCGATGAATCCGCGTCTTCGCCTTGCTGTCCAGAACGCCAGAGCCCAGTCCATGCCCAAGGACAATATCGAGAGGGCGATCAAGAAGGCGCAGGGCAACGACGCCGAGACCTATGAGGAGGTTCGCTACGAGGGCTATGCGCCGGGCGGCGTTGCCGTCATCGTCGAGGCGCTGACCGACAACCGCAACCGTACGGCTTCCAATATACGTGCCGCTTTCACGAAGGCAGGCGGAGCCCTGGGCGAAACCGGCTCCGTTTCTTTCATGTTCGACCGCGTCGGCGAGATCGTTTATCCGGCTGCGGCAGGCAATGCCGATGCGGTGATGGAAGCGGCTATCGAAGCCGGCGCCGACGATGTGCAGTCGGACGAGGACGGCCACGTCATCATCTGCGCCTTTGAGAATATCGGCGAGGTGACGGCAGCGCTTGAGAAGACCCTTGGCGAAGCCGAGTCGGTCAAGACCATTTGGCGGCCACAAACCACCACTCCGGTGGATGAGGAGCGTGCGCAATCGATCCTGAAGCTGATCGGCGTGCTCGAGGATGATGACGACGTGCAGAACGTCTACGCCAATTTCGAGGTGGACGACGCCACGATGGCAAAGCTGAGCGCGGCCTGAGCCTCATGGCCCATCGGGTGACCATCGCCTATTGCCGCCAATGCCAGTGGCTCCTGCGCGCCGGCTGGATGGCGCAGGAGCTGCTTTCCACCTTTTCGGAGGAGTTGGAGGAAGTGGCGCTCAAGCCCGGAACGGGCGGCATCTTCGAAATCCATTGCGATGGCGAGCTTGTCTGGGAACGCAAACGCGACGGCGGCTTCCCCGACGCATCGGAGCTCAAGCGGCGCGTGCGCGACGTCATCGCGCCCGAACGCGCCTTGGGTCATGTGGATCGGAAATCGGCTGAATAGCGCCCGGTTCGCTTGCCCTGCTCCGGGTGTCGCTGGTTAAAACACGAAACTGCGGAAGTTAAGCGAAACAAAAAAGCCCGCCGGAAGGCGGGCCTTTTCATTAAGCTTATGGCGGACTTTAGATGCCCAGGCCTTCGTAGCGCTTCTTGAACTTCGACACACGGCCGCCACGGTCGACGAGCGTCTGCTGGCCGCCGGTCCATGCCGGGTGCGAGTTGGGGTCGATGTCGAGGTTGAGTGTGTCGCCTTCCTTGCCCCAGGTCGAGCGCGTCTCGTATTCGGTGCCGTCCGTCATGACGACCTTGATCATGTGATAGTCGGGATGGATATCGGCTTTCATCGCTCTGTCCTGAATTTGTCACTCATGTGGCTCGTGCGCGGCTTCCGCTGCGGCAATCTCGCCCATTTTGAAAACTTGAAGCCGCGGCCAAGGGCGGCTACGGCTTCGAAAAGGTTCGCGTGCCTATACATCAGCCGGCGGATTGATACAAGGCCGGTGGAACGGAATCTTGGAACACCGGTGCGCCGGAAGGAAGGGGCTATGGCATTGACACCCGTCGCGCAGGAGGAAAAGTCGCGACGCACCCTCAAACCGCTGCGCGGCCTCCTGCCTTATCTGCGCACCTATAAATGGCTGGTCGCCGGAGCGGGCTTCTTTCTGCTGCTTGCCGCCATCGCCACGCTCATCCTCCCGATCGCGGTAAGAAGGATGATCGATCACGGCTTCTCGGAAGCCGATAGCGGCTTCATAGCCAGCTATTTCTCCATGCTCGTGATCGTGGCCGCGGTGCTGGCCGTGGCATCGGCCGGGCGCTATTATTTCGTCATCACGCTTGGCGAACGGGTCGTGGCCGATCTGCGCCGCGACGTCTTCACCCATGTCACGCGGCTTTCGCCGGCATTTTTTGATCAGGCTTTGTCGGGAGAGATCGTCTCCAGGCTTACGGCAGACGCGACGCAGATCAAATCCGCAGTCGGAGCGACGGCTTCGACCGCGCTGCGCAACACCATCATGGGGCTCGGCGCCGTCGCGATGATGGTTGTGACGAGCCCAACGCTTTCCGCGCTGGTGGTGGTGGCGATACCGGTCATTGTCTTTCCGCTCGTCGCCTTCGGACGCTCCGTTCGAAAACGGGCCCGCCGCGCCCAGGATACGCTCGCGGACGCCACTGCTTTTGCAGGCGAGCAGATCGCGGCCGTTCGGGTGTTGCAGGCCTTCACCAACGAGACGGTCGTTGCAAAGCGCTTCGCTGAGGCCGTGGAGGCGGCGTTCGAGGCCGCCCGCAGCTCGATTTTCGCCCGCTCGATCCTCACCTTCGTCGCTATCTTCGCCACCTCCGCCTCGGTCGTTGCGGTCCTGTGGGCGGGTTCGCATGCCGTGCTCAATGGCACGATGACGGCGGGCACGCTGGGCCAGTTCCTGCTTTATGCCGTGCTTGGCGCTGGAGCTCTCGGCGCCCTGTCGGAAGTCTGGGGCGAGCTTGCCCAGGCGGCCGGCGCCGCGGAACGGATGACGGAGCTTTTGGCGCAGAAACCTGCCATCGCAGCGCCGGCCCAGCCTCTCGCCCTACCGCTGCCGCCTCGCGGCTCCGTGTCCTTCAGGAACGTCAGCTTCGCCTATCCGTCACGTCCTGGCCGTTCCGCTTTACACGATCTTTCCTTCGATGTGGCGCCGGGTGAGACGGTGGCGATCGTCGGGCCGTCTGGAGCCGGCAAGAGCACGGTCTTCTCGCTGCTCCTGCGCTATTACGATCCCGACCAGGGCGCGGTGCTGATCGACGGGGTCGATATCCGCAGAGCCGACCCCCAGGCCGTGCGCGAGCGCCTTGCGATCGTGCCGCAGGACGTCACGGTATTCGCCGCCACGGCGGCCGATAACATCGCCTTCGGCCGGCCGGGTGCAACGCGGGAACAGGTGGAGGCTGCCGCCCGTGCAGCGCTTGCCCACGACTTCATCAGGGCGCTGGAAAATGGGTATGATACCCAGGTCGGCGAGCGCGGGGTGACGCTTTCAGGCGGCCAGCGCCAGAGGCTCGCCATTGCCCGCGCCATCCTTCGTGACGCCCCGATCCTCCTTCTGGACGAGGCCACCTCGGCTCTCGATGCAGAGAGTGAAACGCTGGTGCAGGAAGCGTTGGAGCATCTGATGCGGGGCCGCACCACGATCGTGATTGCACATCGCCTCGCCACCATCCTCAAGGCGGACCGGATCCTCGTGCTTGAGGAAGGCAGGATCGTGGAGGAAGGACGACATGCCGAGCTCGTCGCTCGTGGCGGCGTCTATGCCCGGCTTGCCAGCCTGCAGTTCGAGGCAGGGGCAGACGTGTTCAAGGGAGCAGCGGAGTGAAATTGGAGAATGGCGGAGGCGGCTAGGGGGCTGGAAGCCGCGCGAGCGCCGCAATGTTGCGCGCGCTCGTCTTTGTCCCATTCACCGCTCGGTGAGCTTCAGCTCGATGCGCCGGTTGCGTGACCGCGCCTCCGGTGTGTTCTCCGGATCGAGCGGCTGGAATTCTCCAAATCCTGCTGCCACCAGCCTCTCAGCCGGCACGCCGTTCTCGATCAGGAACTTCACCACTGCCACCGCGCGCGCGCTGGAAAGCTCCCAATTGTCGCGGAACCGGCCGGTGCCCGAAAGCGGAATATTGTCGGTGTGCCCGTCGACGCGCAGGACCCAGTTGATCTCGGGCGGGATTTCCCTCTGCAATTCAAGGATCGCGCCGGCGAGCTTTCTCATCTCGTCCTG
Source organism: Chelativorans sp. J32 (assembly GCF_000518985.1). Taxonomy (GTDB): domain Bacteria; phylum Pseudomonadota; class Alphaproteobacteria; order Rhizobiales; family Rhizobiaceae; genus Chelativorans. The sequence goes on along the minus strand of NZ_JAEQ01000005.1, from coordinate 35,738 downwards.
GCCGCTCGGGTTGATCTCCGTCGCGCCGGAGGCGAAGAGCACCTCCGATTGGAACACGAAGCGGTCTCCCACGATGCGGACGTCCTCTCGGTCGGACAGGATTTCACGCAATCGGCCGAAGAAGTCGGAGCGATAGCGGTTCAGTTCCTGTACGCGCTGAGCGAGAGCCACATTCAGCCGGCGTCCGAGATCGGCGATCTTGGCGTTGGATTCCCGGTCGCGCTTTTCCGAAACTTCCAACGCATCTTCCAGAGCGGCGATCTGCTGCCTTAATGCCGAAATCTGCTGGTTGAGAAGCTCCACCTGGGAAAGAGCACGCTGGCTGATCTGCCGTTCCTGATCCAGTTCGCCCGTAAGCGCGCCGATGCGTTCGTTCGCGACGGCTTCGGTTCCGGCGCCGCTCGAAAGAAGCTGCTGCAGCCGGCTCTGCTCCGCTTCGGCATCAGCCAAAGAAGCGCGCAGCGTGGCGATCTGGTCTTCGGCGTCCTGGGAGTTCGCCTGTTCGAGAGCCAGGAGCTGTGTCAGTTCGTTGATCTGCGCATTGAGCCGGTCGAGCGCCTCGTCCCTGCCGCTGATTTCCCGGCTCAGGAAATATTGCGCGACTACAAAGACCGAGAGCAGGAACATGATGGCCAGGAGCAGCGTCGACAGCGCGTCAACGAAGCCCGGCCAGTAGTCGATCGTTCTTTCCCTGCGGCGGGAGCGCGCAAGCGGCATCAGGTGTTTTCCCGCTTCTTAAGGGCGACAGCGATCTTTTCCAGAGTCTCGCGCAGCGCCTTCTGGTCGGTCGCCTGGGCTTCGACCCAGTCGCGCATCATCTGCTGCTCCTGGCGCATATTCTTCACGAGACCTGAAATGCCCTCGGCCAGCGAAGCCATTGCGGCAGCCGTACGGGGATTGCTGCTGCCCCCTTCCTGCATGGAGCGCAGCTTCTCTGCGAGATCGCGAAGCTCTTCGGAGGAGCCGTTCTTGGCGCCGTCCAGATCAGAGCTCAGATCAGTCACCGTCGAGAGCCAGTTCTCCAATTCCGTGTAGAAGCGGTTTTGCGCGCGGCCCGCCTGCAGGTCCAGGAAGCCGAGAATGAGCGATCCGGACAGGCCGAACAGCGACGAGGAGAACGCCGTGCCCATGCCGCTCAGCGGCGCCGAGAGCCCTTCCTTGAGCGAGTTCAGCACATCATTGGCATCACCCGAGCCGGGATCGAGCGACTGGATCGTTTCGCTGATCGAGCCGATCGTCTGCAACAGGCCCCAGAAGGTGCCCAGCAGCCCGAGGAATACGAGGAGACCGATGAGGTAGCGCGATATGTCGCGGCTTTCATCCAGCCGCGTGGCAATCGAATCCAGGATGGACCGCATCGAACTCGTCGACAACGCCATGCTGGACGAGCGGCTGAGCAGCGCTTTCATCGGGGCCAGAAGAACGGGTTCCGACGATTCGGAGCCCGCCAGGAAGGAATTGACCCAGCGCACCTCCCGAAACAGGCGCACCACCTGGCCGATGGCCAGGAGCACGCCTACAGCGAGCACGCCCAGAATGAGGCCGTTGAGGCCGGGATTGCTCTGGAAGGCGCTGGAGATCTGGCGGTAAAGTATAGCCGCGACAAAGCCGACTATCACCAGGAAGATCAGCATCGAATAGAGGAAAACCTGCGGGCTCGAAAGCCGGCGCGGATCATATTGATCATCCACGACAAGCCGATCCGCCCCCAGCGATTTCAGCAACGCCATCTCTCCCCGACTCCGCTTCTGCCTGAAAAGTTTGGCCGAGACTCTAAACGGAAATGTGACCAAATTGAAATATATATCCGTTCCATCCTTCCGCCGCCTGTAGAGCCGGCGCATCCGAAAACGCTGGAAACCCGAGAGAGTTCATGGCGCGAATACTTGTGACCGGCGCGAGCGGCTTCATCGGCCGGCATCTCGTGCGGGTTCTCCAAGAACGAGACCATGAGATCACCGAAGCCGGGCGGCGCCATCGGGGCACGGAACGCCGGTTCGTCATGATTGGTGATATCGGTCCAGCAACGGATTGGTCGTCAACGCTCATCGATATCGACGCCGTGGTCCATCTGGCGGGTCTGGCGCACCGGGAAGATGCGAGAGAGGCGGAATTCTTTGCGGTCAACGACGAGGGAACCAGAGCACTCGCAGCGGCCTGTGAGGCTGCTGGCATCCAGGTGCTCGTCGCGTTGAGCAGTATCGCCGCGCGGGAAACAGAACAAAACCCGCAAAATGCCAATGCCTATGGCCGCTCCAAGCTTGCTTCCGAGGCGCATGTGAGGCGGTTTGCCGAGCGTGGAGGCATCGGCATCGCGCTACGGCCCCCGCTGGTCTATGGCCCTGATGCGCCTGGCAACTGGCAAAAACTGCAGCACCTTGCGGCCAAGAGGCTGCCGCTCCCCTTCGGCGCCGTGCGGAACCGGCGTTCCATGTGCTCCGTCGGCAATCTCTGTGACGCGCTCGTCACGGCGTTGGAAGCTGGGCTGAACGGGGTCGGCGGAGGCACTTACGAGATCGCCGATCGGGAGGTGGTCTCTCTTTCCCAAATCCTTTGTTGGCTTCGAGAGGGGATGGAGCGACCGGCATGGCTCCTGCCCGTACCGCATGGCCTCCTGGATGCTGTGGCGCGGCTGTCGGGGAGACAGAAGCTGAAAGCTGCTCTGCTGGACGACCTGACGCTCGATCCCTCCGCCTTTATCCGCGTCTTCGCCTGGAGCCCGCCCGAGACGGCGGAGGAGGCGATTCGGCATTCGGGGAGGTGCTTTATCTCAGCGCGTTAAACACTTCGAAGGAATCGGAGACGGCTTCGTTATCGCGCCCAGCCGCATAGAGGGGGACCATTGGGAGGCGCGGCCGTTCCCACAGTAGGCTCGTCTATGTCAAAGCCTGACAGGACTGAACCCGCTCGGCGAGGAGCGGCCGCTTTTCGCGATCTGGGCGACCAATAGGTTCCCGGATAGCCGTTCTGGCTTCCGGCATACAAAGGGCAGATTCAGGAAACCGGCTTCTGCAGCGTTTTGAGCAGGCTGCGGTGGATGAGTTCGTTGCCAGCCACGACAGACCCGCTGTCGAGCATGTCCTGCCCGCCGTTCCTATCTGTCGCGAAGCCGCCGGCTTCACGCACCATGAGGATGCCTGCCGCCATATCCCAAGGGCTCAGCGCATCTTCCCAGAAGCCGTCCATCCGGCCTGCCGCCACGTAGGCCAGGTCGAGGGCGGCCGAGCCGAGCCGGCGGATGCCGGCCGCCTCGCCCATCACATTGCGTAGGTCGAGAAGCGCGCGTCCATGGTGGCCGCGGCCCAAATGAGGGATGCCCGTGCCGATAACGCAGTCCGTCAGTTCGCGGCGCGCTGCCACCCGCATGCGCCGGTCGTTCAGGAACGCGCCGCCGCCGCGTTCGGCCGTATAAAGCTCATCCATGGCGGGATTGTAGATCACGCCCGCCACGAGCGTGCCCTGCCGCTCCAGCGCGATGGAGACGGAGAAGATCGGGATCCCGTGCAGGAAATTGGTGGTGCCGTCGAGCGGGTCCACCAGCCAGCGATGCTGCGGATCGTCTCCGTCCACCGCTCCTCTCTCCTCCATAAGGAAGGAGTAGCCCGGACGGGCACGCGAAAGCTCCGTGTGGATGATCTCCTCTGCGCGGCGATCGGCCTGGCTCACATAGTCGCCGGGCCCCTTTAGCGAGACCTGCAGGTTCTGCACCTCGCCGAAATCGCGCGCGAGCGAGCGGCCGGCCTTCATCGCGGCTTGAACCATGACATTGATGATGGCCGAACGGGGCATTGGGGTATCCTAATATAAAGTGGCGCGCCGTTAGTCGGCGCGGCGCAGGTAAGTGATCTCGTCGGTATCGACCACGATTCTCTCGCCGGCCGAAATGAAGGGCGGCACGAGGATGCGAATGCCGTTTTCAAGCACCGCAGGCTTGTAGGAGGAAGCAGCCGTCTGGCCCTTTACCACCGGGTCTGCCTCCGCGACCGCAAGCGTCACCTGCGGCGGCAGGGAAATGCCGATCGGCCTCTCCTGATAAAGCTCCACGGTCACGGTCATGCCATCCTGCAGGAATGCCGCGCGGTCGCCCACGAAATCCTTCTGCAGCTCCAGCTGCTCATAGGTCTCCGAGTCCATGAAGACCAGTGCGTCGCCCTGCTCGTACAGGAATGTGAAGTCCTTCTGCTCGAGGCGGACCTTCTCTACCGTTTCTGCTGAGCGGAAGCGTTCGTTGAGCTTAGTCCCGTCGATCAGGTTCTTCAATTCGACCTGATTGTAAGCCCCGCCCTTACCGGGCTTCACCGCGTTCGTCTTCACTGCGACCCAGAGGCCGCCATTGTGCTCGATGACGTTTCCGGGCCGGATTTCGTTACCGTTGATCTTCATTCTCACCGTCCTGATATGGAGCCGCGCCACTGAGCCGGGCCGGCGCTTCAAGACCACAAAATGGGCGTTGAGGCAAGGTGGGGGAGTGGGGGAATAGGGCGGGAAGGCAGTGGGACGGGGATGTGAACGAGGAGCCAAACCCCGCCAGGCACTGAGCCACGTACTGCCCTGCTGCCTTCTTCCTTATTGCTTTATTTTCGCCTACCGCAACTCCCTGGACCGCTGCGTCGCTTCTTCGATCTGCTCATCGGTAAGGCCACCCAGGAAGTCTTCCATGTCCATGTCCGTCAGCCCTGCCCGGCGTGCTGTCAGATACCAGGATGCGGCGAGGATCGGGTCCGGTTCCGTACCGAAACCGGCCATATAAGCCTTTGCGAGGCGGTTCTGGGCGGCCACATTGCCGCTTTCCGCCGCCCTCTTGAGCCAGAGGAACCCTTCTTCCATGTTCCGTTGCCCGCCTCGACCTTCGATGAGCCAGAGTCCGAGATCGAGCTGAGCGGTTTCGAAGTTTTGCCGTGCCGCACGTTCCAGCCAGCGCCGCGCTTCCTCCTCGTTCCTCTCCTTGCCTCCGAACCCGTTGGAATAGACCTGCGCCATGGCATATTGCGCGTCCGCGAGCCCCGCTTCGGCTGCGCGTTCGTACCAAGTGACAGCCTCGGTGCTCTTTGCTCCGGTTTCCATCAGCATCTGAGCCAGGTTGAACTGAGCGAGAGGCTTGCCCGCTTCCGCCGCCTTTCGCATCAGTCCGAAAGCCCTGTCAAAATCGCGGTCGATGAATTCTCCGTCGAGCAGCATCAATCCGTATTGAAGCTGGGCCTCGGGATCGTCTTGGTCGGCCGCCTTGCCATACCATTTGGCCGCCTCCTTCCCGTCGCGCTTTACGCCGAGCCCCCGCGCATAGATTTCGGCTATCAGCGTTTGCGCCGCCGCGTCACCAGCTTCGGCGCGGGGCTGCGCGAGCTTGAGCGCGGTCAGATAATGTCCGCGCTGATAGGCGCCGAAAGCGTCGTCGAGGACTTTGCCGAAGCGCGAGGGATCGATGGCAGGTACGGAGGGTTGCTGTCCTGTCGCGGGTTCGTTGTTCGGCGCTGAAGGTCGGGGCCCCTTCTGCTCCGCAGGCTTGGCCGCCGGCGCGTTCTGGGCAGGCTGAGGTTCCTGCTGCGCCCAAATCGGGTGCGAGCTAAACCAGATCGCCAGGGCGCAAACCGCAGCGGACGAGAGACGTCTCATCCGGCGCCCTCCAGGGCGGGCGCATGCGCATCGAGGAGGGCGTTCGCTTCGGCCACCATGGCGGCAGGTTCACGCCCGGCGGCAAAGACGGCATTGCCGAGTGCGACGAACTCCGCGCCAGTCTTCGCGACATCGACCACCGAGTGGATTTCAGAGCCCGCAAGCACGATGCATGGGATCTGGATCATCTCGGCCCACCAGGTCGCGAGCGCGAGATTGCGCGAATGTGGTTCGGGTTTCGTGTCATAGCCGAACCGGCCGAAAAAGATGTAGTCGGGCTGAGTTTCGCCCAGTTCCAGCGCATCGTCGCGGGTTTTCACGCCGCCGCAGCCCACCATCATGCGCACCTGATGCTTTGCGATGATCTCGGCGAGTTCCGCCTTTGGGGCTTCAATATGCACGCCGTCCGCCTGCACGCGGGCAGCGACCCGCGGCTCGCCTGCGACCAGAACGGCGACCCCCTTCGCCTGTGCCAGCGACGTAAGCTGCTCGGCCCGTGCCTGGAAAACGCTTTCATCCGCATCATAACCGGGAATGATGAGGGAAGCGACGTCGCCGCCCGAAAGCGCGGCTTCGATGCGTTCCGCGTCGCCCGGCTGGGTCGGAGGCGCGATCAACACGATTCGGCAGCGATTGGGCGTCCTTGCTTCACTCATCTATTCGCCGTGAACTTCATGGAGATTGAAAATTGGCCACTCTTTTTGGTGTGATTGGGGCATAGACGATGGGGAGGCCGGGCCACAAGCAGAATCGGAATCATAGGCGCACCTCTCGCAAAAGGAAGCCAAACGGTTTATTGCCGCTGGGTAACCCGATTTCTCAGCCATGGCTCCCATCCTAACGGACCCGACATTTTATCTTGTTGCGATCCCTGCGGTCGTCCTGGTCGGTCTCTCCAAGGGCGGGCTGGGCGGGGCATTGGCGCTGATCGGGGTGCCTTTGATGGCGCTTGTCGTCTCTCCCGTCCAGGCGGCGGCCATCATGCTGCCCATCCTCATCGTGATGGATCTGGTGTCGCTGTGGGCTTGGCGTGGCTTTTACGATCGGCGGCTTCTTACGATCATGCTGCCCGGGGCTGTCCTGGGGGTCGGGATCGGATGGCTCACGGCGGCTGTGGTCACCGCGGATCACGTCCGGCTGATCGTCGGGATCACCACGCTGGCGTTCTTCTTGCGGTGGGTTGCGGACAAGCTCAGGAAGAGCGATCGCGTGGCCGGCCACAACTGGGGAAAGGGCCTGTTCTGGGGCACCGTCTCCGGCTTCACCAGTTTCGTTGCGCATGCGGGCGGGCCGCCCTATCAGGTCTACGCGCTGCCGCTGAAGCATGATCCGAAGCTCTATACCGGCACGAGCGTCATTTTCTTTGCCATCGTGAATGCGGTGAAGCTCATTCCCTATTTCGCGCTCGGCCAGTTCGATGCGACCAATCTCACCGCATCGCTGATCCTTGCTCCCATCGCGCCGATCGCCACATTTGCCGGCGCTTGGATCATCCGCCGCATGAGGCCGGAAGTCTTCTATCCGCTGATGTATGGAATGATCCTCGTCGTCTCGCTGAACCTGATCTATGAAGGAACGAAAGGGCTTTGGGGCTGGTGAGAGGGATGGCTTGCGGCTAAAAAAATGGGCGCAAAGGCCTCGGGAGGAGCATCAGTGCGCGACAACCCATACGAACGGGATCTCGACAGGAATCCGGCCAACTACCAGCCCCTCACGCCGCTTACGCTGCTTGAGCGCGCCGCTACTGTCTTTCCCGATCAAACGGCGATCATTCACGGCTCCTTGCGACGCAGCTACCGTGCGTTTTGGGAGCGATCCGTCCGGCTCGCCTCAGCCCTTGCGCGGCAGGGCATCGGCAAGGGGGACACGGTTTCCGTCATGCTGTCCAACACGCCGCCAATGCTGGAGGCCCACCATGGCGTTCCGATGGCCAAGGCGGTGCTGCACTCCATCAACACGCGGCTGGACGCTGCGGTGATCGCCTTCCAGCTCGACCATTGCGAGAGCAGGGTGGTGATCGTGGACCGCGAGTTTTCAGCGGTGATGAAGGATGCGCTTGCAAGAACGCAGGTGCAGCCTCTGGTGATCGATTTCGACGATCCGGAATATCCGGCTGATGCGCCCTATCCGAAGGGCGAACGGATCGGCACCGTCGATTATGAGGAGTTTCTCGCCTCGGGCGATCCGGATTTCGCCTGGTCGATGCCCGATGACGAATGGGACGCCATTTCGCTTAATTATACGTCAGGCACCACCGGAAATCCCAAGGGCGTGGTCTGCCACCACCGCGGCGCGGCATTGATGGCCTATGCCAATACGGTTCATGCGGGCATGGGGCGGCATCCGGTTTATCTCTGGACCCTGCCAATGTTCCACTGCAATGGCTGGTGCTTTCCGTGGACATTGGCGCTCCAGGCGGGCACGCATGTCTGCCTGCGTTGGGTGCGTGCCAAAGCCATGTACGATGCCATAGCCGATCACGGCGTGACGCATCTGTGCGGCGCGCCCATCGTCATGTCCACGCTGCTTTCGGCCGGTCCTGACCAGAGGCGCGGTTTTCCGCAGACCGTCAATTTCAGCACAGCCGCGGCTCCGCCGCCTGAATCGGTGCTTTCCGCGATGGCCGATGCCGGGTTTGCCGTCACCCATCTTTACGGGCTCACCGAAACCTATGGTCCCGCCGTGGTGAACGAGTGGAAGCTCGAGTGGGATGAACTCGACGAAGCGGGGAAGGCTGCACAGAAAGCGCGTCAGGGGGTGCGCTATGCCGCGCTCGAAGGCCTCACGGTCATGGACCCCAGGACGATGCAGTCCGTTGCAGCCGACGGAAAGACGATCGGTGAAGTGATGTTCCGCGGCAACATCGTCATGAAAGGCTATCTGAAGAACAAGCAGGCCACCGAAGAAGCTTTCGCGGGCGGCTGGTTTCATTCCGGCGATCTCGGAGTGCTCCATCCGGATGGCTACATCCAGCTCAAGGACCGGTCGAAGGACATCATCATCTCCGGCGGCGAGAACATTTCATCCATCGAGGTGGAAGAAGCACTCTACAAGCACCCTGCCGTCGCCTTTTGCGGTGTGGTTGCGCGTCCGGACGAGAAATGGGGTGAAACGCCCGTCGCTTTCGTCGAGTTGAAGGCGGGGATGGAGCCGACGGCGGAGGAACTGATCGCCCACTGCCGGAGGCTGCTGGCCGCGTTCAAGTGCCCGCGGCACGTCGTCTTCACCGAAATTCCGAAAACATCCACAGGAAAAATTCAGAAGTTCCGGCTGCGCGAACTTGCACGCTCGCTCTGAACTGCGCGCAGTTTTATCGTAATTTTTTCCTTAGGCGGTCCAGTTCGTTAACCCCCCATTAAGCTTTACGGGCGTTTACTGTGTGTATCCAGAGATCTGGATTCTGACCGAGTGGCTGGAGCCATTCTGTTTGACGCCTCCCTGTTAACTCCTGAGAGCCGCAGTCCCGCGGCTCTTTTTTTGTCCACAGTTCCCTGTTAACCTTCGATTAATCCTGGGACTTGCGTTTGGGGCCGACCCGGCGCATTTTCCCGGCCAAATTCCAAGATGTTTAGAGTGCCCGGGCTGACCGGGCCGGTACAGGGGTTGTGAGGCGAGTAGGAATGGCTACCGTTTATACGGGGGGCGCCGCCAATATGATCAAGCTGGCTGAAAGGCGCGTCTTCTCCCAATCATTCAAGCCGCTCTACAACGAGGGCATGGGTCTCGTTGAGGAGACGGCCGAATATCTCGATGGGGAAGGGCGGGCCGCCGCCAAGACCCTCTCGCGGGTCGCCGCCGGTCTCTATGCCGCCGAATCCATGCGGCTCACCACCCGTTTGATGCAGCTCGCCTCCTGGCTGCTCCTGCAGCGCGCTGCCAATTCGGGGGAGATGACGCGCGAGCAGGTTGCCGCCGAGAAGGTCAAGGTTCGGCTCGACACGGCCTCGCTCCACGAAGGAGCCCCCGGATGGAGCGAACTGCCGGAGGCGTTCCGCAGCTTGGTCGAGCGTTCGCTGAGGCTCGAGGCTCTCGTCCGCCGCATGGACGAGGAGATTTACGGCTCGGCCGATGATCATGCCCGGGACGAACAGTTTCCCGGAAATCCGGTTTCCGATCAGATCAATCTCCTGCAGACCGCGTTCGGAAGAGGCTGAAGCCTCCGACTTCTCCCTTCCTGCTGGTGCTGGCCGCTGTCTGGCGGCTATGCTGAGCGCATGACAGGCACGATTCGCATCATCGGCATCGATCCGGGGTTGAGACGCACCGGTTGGGCCATCATCGAGACACTCGGCAATTCGCTCCGGTTCGTTGGCGCCGGTACCGTGCGCTCCGACGACAAGGCAGACCTCGCCTCGCGCCTGTGCCAGCTCCATGACGGGCTTGCCGAAATCCTGCATGTCCATATGCCGCATGAGGCAGCGGTCGAAGCCACCTTCGTCAACAAGGATGCCGTGGCGACGCTGAAGCTCGGGCAAGCGCGCGGCATCGCAATGCTCGTGCCGGCGCGCGCGGGCCTGCGCGTCGCCGAATATGCGCCGAATGCGGTGAAAAAAGCGGTGATCGGCGTCGGCCACGGCGAGAAGCGGCAAATCCATATGATGGTGAAAGTGCTCATGCCCAAGGCCCGGTTCGACAGCGACGATGCGGCGGACGCGATCGCGGTGGCCATCTGCCACGCGCATCACCGGCAGTCACCCACCTGGCGGCTGGCCCTGGAGGCCCAGTCATGATCGGCAAGCTGAAAGGCATTCTCGACGAGATCGGCGAGGATCATTGCGTGGTGGATGTGGGCGGAGTGGGTTATGTCGCCCATTGCTCCGCCCGCACAATGTCGTCCCTCGCAGGCGTGGGAACGCCCGTCACGCTCTTCATCGAAACCTATGTCCGCGAGGACATGATCCGCCTCTACGGTTTCCAGTCCGCGCTGGAGCGCGAATGGTTCCGGCTGCTGCAAAACAATGTCCAGGGCGTCGGTGCCAAGGTCGCTCTCGCAGTCCTGTCCACCCTTTCGCCATCCGAGCTTGCAAATGCGATCGCGCTCAGGGACATCGCCATGGTGGCACGCGCGCCCGGCGTGGGCAAAAAGGTGGCCGAGCGCATCGTCACGGAACTGAAAAGCAAGGCCCCGGCCTTCGCCGGCGAGGCGACCGGCACGATTGGCCTCAAGCAGGAGCTTGGCGAGGGGGTCGCTCCCGCGCCGGTTTCGGACGCGGTCTCGGCGCTTGCCAATCTCGGCTATTCGCGCGACATCGCGGCGAATGCGGTGGCGGCGGCTCTCAAATCAGCCGGCGAGGGCGCGGATACGGGTACATTGATCCGGCTCGGCCTGAAGGAATTGGCCCGGTAAGTTGCGGATTGAAGTCCAGTCTTCCTTACCTTACCTTTCGGGTAAGGAATTGTGCGGTAGGTAAGGAAAATGGGTGTCCGAGCGACCATCACTTCAAAAGGACAAGTTACGATCCCGAAGGAAGTCCGGGACCGCCACAATCTCCAACCCGGCGACACGATCGAATTCGTCGAGGAAAACGGGAGGACGTGGTTGCGTCCGCGTAATGTGAGGGCAGTTGATCTTTTCGGTATTCTCGGCACACCGCCTATCAAATTGAGCGATGAGGAGCTGGAGCAGGCAATAGAAGAGGCCGCTGAAGGAGCTGCAGCCGAGGATGACGCGCGGATCATGCGTGAGTGGCGAAGGGGAACCAAGTGATCGGCATCGATACGAACGTGCTGGTGAGATTCCTTGCCGGTGACGATGCTGGCCAGGCCGATGCTCTGCGGCGCTTTTTCTCTGAGCGAAATCCAGCCGATCCGGCCTTCGTTAGTAAAGTTGTGCTGCTTGAGGCGTTATGGGTGTTGAGAAGGCGGTTCGGATATTCGCGTTCCGCTGTGCTCGATGCGCTGCGCCAGGTATTGGCAACTGCCGAGTTCAAGTTCGAGCACGGTGAGCAATTGGAGGAAATCTTGGCTGCAGGTGATCCTTCGTCTTCGGATATCGCCGATCATCTCATAGCCTGGTCCGCGAATGCCAATGGCTGTTCCCGTACCGTGACTTTCGATAAGAGGGCCGCTTCTCGCGTCCCGGGCATGGAGCTTTTGCCATGAGCGAGCCGGACCGCATCGTTTCTGCCGCTCAGCGAGGCGAGGACGCCGACACGACCATGCGCCCGCAATCGCTGGACGAGTTCGTCGGCCAGAAGGCGGCGCGGGCCAATCTGAAGGTGTTCATCGAGGCGGCGCGTTCGCGCGGCGAGGCGCTGGATCATGTACTTTTCGTCGGTCCGCCGGGGCTCGGAAAGACGACACTCGCCCAGATCATGGCTCGCGAGCTCGGCGTCAACTTTCGCTCCACCTCCGGCCCTGTTATCGCCAAGGCGGGCGATCTTGCGGCTCTTCTCACCAATCTCGAAGAGCGCGACGTGCTCTTCATCGACGAAATCCACCGGCTCAATCCGGCCGTCGAGGAAATCCTCTATCCCGCCATGGAGGATTACCAGCTCGACCTCATCATTGGGGAGGGTCCGGCTGCGCGCTCGGTGAAGATCGACCTTGCAAAGTTCACCCTTGTCGCCGCAACCACGCGCCTCGGCCTGCTAACCACGCCGCTTCGGGACCGCTTCGGCATTCCCGTCCGGCTTGAATTCTACACGGTCGACGAGCTGCAGGCGATCGTCACGCGCGGCGCCCGCATTCTGGGTCTGCCGCTCTCCGAAGACGGTGCAGAAGAAATTGCCCGGCGCGCCCGCGGCACGCCCCGCATTGCCGGGCGCCTCCTGCGCCGGGTGCGCGATTTTGCCTCAGTGGCCGGTGCGGAGAAGGTGACGCGGCAGGTCGCTGACGCCGCGCTTTCAAGGCTCGAGGTCGATTCTTTAGGGCTGGATCAGCTCGACCGGCGATATCTCACGATGATTGTCGAGAATTTCGGGGGCGGCCCCGTAGGTATCGAGACGATTGCCGCAGCGCTTTCGGAGCCGCGCGACGCCATCGAAGACATCATCGAACCGTACCTCATCCAGCAGGGATTTATCCAGCGCACCCCACGCGGGCGGGTGCTCGCCGCCAAAGCATGGAAGCATCTGGGCCTCAACCCGCCCAAGGAGCTTTCGCAGGCGCAGATCAGCCTCTTCCAGGAAGAAGAGTAGCAAGCTTGCGCTTGGGACCCGGCTCGTGTTGAACCGGAGATATATCGAACGTTTCGGTAGGCAGTCTCGGGGTCGACCTGAGGGGACGGAACGGCTTCATCTTCATTGACGGTCGAGAACCGTCGACGGAACAGCGGCAGGACAACAATGGCCGATGGCGGACATGACCTTGCGACAGGCATCAGCGGTGAGCTGACCGAGACCGGTCACCGTCTGATGGCGCGCGTGTATTTCGCGGATACGGATTTTACCGGCGTCGTATATCACGCGCGTTATCTCGAGTTCCTGGAGCGCGGTCGTTCGGATTTCCTGCGGCTCTCGGGCGTGCACCATACCGAGCTCGCCGACGGGAAACATGGCGAGCGGCTCTCCTGGGTCGTGCGTCGCATGGAGATCGATTTTCGCCAGCCGGCCCGCATCGATGACATCATCACCGTCGAAACATGTGTCGAAGATATATCAGGCGCGCGTATCCACATGCGCCAGAAACTGAAGCGCGATGCGGACCTTCTGGTCGAAGCGCGGGTGGAAGCCGCGATCATCGGTGAGAGTGGAAAGCCGCGGCGTTTTCCGAAAGAGTGGATTCCGGCCTTTCTGCGCCAGCCGGGCTGAATCCGCAATCAAAGCCTAACCGCAAAATAATAAGCGCATCAGTAATACTGCATTAACCATACATCTTCATATGATGAAACGCGCAACCAAGGCTTGAGCGCCTTCCTTTGACCAAAATTTGTCGGAAGAAGGCGCGATTGAAGCTCTTCGGGGGGCGTAGCGGCTAGGTTCGATGGCTCGCAAATTGAAACGGGGACGGACCCGCATTGAAGCTGCCCGGATTTAGAGGACGGTAGGGTATGGAAAGTGTAGAGCTCGCCGCGCCTGGTGGGGATCTCTCCATCTGGGCGTTGTTTTGGCAGGCCGGATGGGTCGTGAAGCTGGTGATGATCGGGTTGCTCGGCGCCTCCATCTGGAGCTGGGCCATCATCATCGATAAAGTGTTGAGCTATGCGCGGATGCGAGTGGCGCTCAACCGCTTCGAGCAGGTTTTCTGGTCGGGTCAGTCGCTGGAAGAGCTTTACCGCTCGCTTTCGGATCGCAAGACCACCGGCATGGGCTCGATCTTCGTCGCTGCAATGCGCGAATGGAAAAAGAGCTTCGAGAAGGGGGCCCGTTCGCCGCTTGGGCTGCAAACCCGAATCGACAAGGCCATGGAACTGGCGCTCACCCGCGAGATGGAGCGGCTGGAGAGTCGGCTTGGCTTTCTTGCTTCCGTAGGCTCATCCGCTCCCTTTATCGGCCTGTTCGGCACGGTGGTCGGCATCATGACCTCCTTCCAGGCGATCGCCGGCTCAAAATCGACCAATCTCGCCGTCGTGGCGCCCGGTATCGCGGAGGCGCTCCTTGCCACCGCCATCGGTCTGCTCGCGGCCATTCCGGCCGTCATCGCGTATAACAAGCTCACGGCGGATGCCGGCAAACTTGCCTCCCGGATGGAAGGATTTGCGGACGAATTCTCGGCCATACTATCGCGGCAAATCGATGAGAAGGTCGCTCCGAAGACTCGGGTCGAGGAGTATGCCTGATGGGGATGTCTGTCGCTTCGGGTGGCGGAAAGGGACGACGGCGGCATGGTCGCCGTCATGCGCCCATGTCGGAGATCAACGTCACGCCCTTCGTGGACGTGATGCTCGTTTTGCTCATCATCTTCATGGTGGCGGCGCCCCTGCTTACGGTCGGCGTGCCGATCGACCTGCCGGAAACGCAGGCGAAAGCGCTCAATTCGGAAACGCAGCCGATCACCGTCTCCGTCAATAACGAGGGCAAGATCTATCTGCAGGAAACCGAGGTTTCTCTGGAAGAGGTGGTGCCGAAGCTGCAGGCAATCGCGCAGACCGGCTACGAGGAGCGGATCTATGTGCGTGGCGACCGGGCGGCCGATTACGGCACCGTCATGCGCGTGATGGCCCGGATTTCCGCTGCCGGTTTCCGCAATCTCGGACTCGTAACTCTGCAGGAACAGGATAGCTGATCGCCATGAGGGCCGGTCTCGCTTCGTCGGTCACCTTGCACGTCGTGCTCCTCGGCTTCGGGCTCGCCTCGTTGTCGGCGCCGAGCGCTTTTGAGGTCGCGGATGTGGAGGCCCTCCCGGTCGATATCGTCCCGGTGGGCGATATCACCCAGGTCCAGCAAGGCGAAAAGAATGCGCCGGTCGCACCAAGGCCGGCTCCAAAGCCTACGCAGCGTCAGGATCCGGTGGAAAACGCGCAGAAGGTGGGCGAAGCGGATACCGACCTGAAGCCTCCCCCCACGCCCGAGGCGAAGCCGAAGCCCGTCGAGCAGGCTTCCGAGCCTCCTCCGTCGCCGAAGCCGCAGCCCACACCGGTAGAAAAGCCGGTCGAAAAGCCCCAGGAGGCCAAGGCCGAGGATGTGCCTGTGCCGGCCGCCGAGCGCGAGCCGCAAGCGCAGCCGCGCCAGGAGATGAAGCCTGATCCTGCGCCGGAGCCGATGGTTGCGGAGAATACGGAAGGCGAAAGCGTTAAGCTGCCGCCCGCCGCTCCCCTGCCGCAATCCCGGCCACAGCCACCCAAGCCGCAGATCGCCAAGGCGCCGGAGCGCAAGCAGGCCGAAAAGCCCGCTGCCGAGCAGAAGCAGGCGAGCAAGGAAACCAAGGACAGCGAGGTTCTCGACCAGGTCGCCGCGCTTCTCAACAAGGAAAAGGCCTCCGGGGGCGGCGCCAAGCGTTCGACCGAGGAGGCAGCACTCGGAGCCAGTCAGACCACCAGCGGAAATACGCTTTCCCAGAGCGAGATGGATGCGCTGAAAGCGCAGGTCCAACGCTGTTGGAATGTGCCGGCCGGCGCCCTTGACGCGGAGAATCTGCGCGTGTCTGTCAAGTTCAAGTTGGACCCGAGTGGCGCAATTGAGGGTCGCCCCGAGGTCATCGAGGGAGGCGGTGGCTCGGGCGTCGCCCGTGCCGCGGCGGAGTCGGCGCGGCGCGCCATCCTTCAATGCGCCCCTTATAATCTTCCCGCCGAAAAATATAGCGCCTGGGCGGACGTGATCATGGACTTCAACCCGAAGGACATGTTCTGACCTGCGGCTCAATCCAGAATCAAGAGGCACAGCTTATGCAGAGATTCGTCAAAGCAACCCTGGCCATAGTAAGCTTGGCCCTGGGCTTCTTTGTCCTGATGGTCGCGCCGGGGCAGGCGCTGGTGCGGATCGAAATCACGAAAGGTGTCGTCGAGCCGGTCCCGATCGCCATCACCGATTTCCTGTCGGGAGGGCAGCGCGGCGCAGAGATCTCGTCCGTGATCGCGGCAGACCTCCGCCGCTCCGGCTTGTTCGCGCCGATCGACCGTGCAGCCTTCATCGAGAAGATCTCAAATCCTGACGTCGCTCCCCGCTTCGAGGACTGGAAGGTCATCAACGCGCAGGCGATCGTCACCGGGCGCGTGACCGAGGAGCCGGGGGGTAGGCTCAAGGCGGAATTCCGTCTTTGGGATACCTTCGCCGGGCAGCAGCTCGTCGGCGAGCAGTTCTTCGCAAAGCCGGCGGATTGGCGACGCGTCGCCCACATCATCGCCGACACCATCTACCAGCAGTTCACCGGCGAGAAGGGTTATTTCGATAGCCGCATCGTCTTCGTGGACGAGTCCGGCCCCAAGGAGAACCGCGTGAAGCGGCTCGCCATCATGGATCAGGACGGCGCGAATTATAAGCCGCTGACGGATGGACGCGCCATTGTCATGACGCCCCGCTTTTCGCCCGAGCGGCAGGAAATCACCTACATGTCCTACGAGGGCGGCCAGCCGCAGGTCTATCTCCTGCAGTTGGAGACAGGGCAGCGCGAGCTCGTCGGCAATTTCCCCGGCATGACGTTTGCGCCGCGCTTCTCGCCGACCGGTGACAAGGTGATCATGAGCCTCCTCCGGCAGGACGGGAACTCCAACATCTTCACCATGGACCTCAGGACGCGGACCACGGCGCGGCTGACCGACACCAACGCCATCGACACCTCGCCATCCTATTCACCGGACGGCAACAGGGTCGTCTTCACCTCCGACCGCGGAGGGCGCGCGCAGATCTATGTCATGAATGCGGATGGCTCCAACCCGCAGCGCATTTCCTTCGGAGAGGGAACTTATTCGACGCCTGTCTGGTCTCCGCGGGGCGACCTCATCGCGTTCACGAAGCAGAGCGGCAATCAGTTTCAGATCGGCGTGATGCGGACGGACGGCTCGGGCGAGCGAATCCTATCCTCGGGATTCCTGCAGGAAGGTCCGACCTGGTCTCCGAACGGAAGGGTGATCATGTTCTTCCGGCAGGATGCCGGCGGGGGTGGGCCGAAGCTTTACTCCATTGATCTTACCGGCCGGAATGAGCAGCAAATCCCAACGCCGAACTTTGCTTCGGATCCTGCCTGGTCTCCGCTTCTTAAATAAAACGGGACGCCCCCTTTCAGCCGCAATTGCCGTTACCGTCGAGCATCTGTCCAGTGAGTCTGCCCAACGGTAATAAAAAATTAACCCTGTTTCTTGAGTCCCCTTTAACCCAGCCATGGTTACT
Source organism: Chelativorans sp. J32 (assembly GCF_000518985.1). Taxonomy (GTDB): domain Bacteria; phylum Pseudomonadota; class Alphaproteobacteria; order Rhizobiales; family Rhizobiaceae; genus Chelativorans. Next base: position 18,420 of record NZ_JAEQ01000005.1, on the reverse strand, counting down.
AGGTGCTCAAGAAATCCGCTTAAATGCCAAGGAGAGTGACGGCATGCGCCGTATCGCAGCTCTGACGAGAAACCCTGTAGCCATCGCCCTGGTCGCCGCGCTCGCCGTCGCCGGCTGCCGCTCCAACAAGCAGGTTCCCAATTCCGCCGCCGATCTGGGCCTCGGTGCCGGCGCCGGACTCGGGGGAACCGCCGCTCCGGGATCGCGGCAGGAATTTACGGTGGCCATCGGCGATCGCATCTTCTTCGACACCGATTCCTCGGTCATCCGTGCCGACGCCCAGGCAACGCTTGCCCGCCAGGCACAGTGGCTCAACCAGTACCCGTCCTACACGGTCACGGTCGAAGGGCACGCGGACGAGCGTGGCACCCGTGAATACAACCTGGCGCTCGGCGCACGGCGCGCTGCCGCGGCGCGGGACTTCCTGGTTTCGCGTGGGGTAGCTGCAAGCCGCATCCAAACCATTTCCTACGGCAAGGAGCGGCCTGTCGCAGTCTGCGACGACATCTCCTGCTGGTCGCAGAACCGGCGCGGCGTCACGGTGCTGAACGGCGCCGGAAGCTAAGCACTGCGACTTTTTTGCATCACCGCAGAGGCGGCAATCGTGCCGCCTCTTTCGTATGCGTGCTCTAATCAAAATTTGGCCGAAGTCTCGCGACCTGATAAAGGGATGCCGCAGGGTTAATCTTCCCTGTCTTTTCTTGGTCGAGATGCGAGATAGGAATGCTGTCCCGAAACCATTTGCGTGGCCTTGCTACGCTCATTCTCTTTGTCGCGGCGTCGGCCGGTCCGGCCGCGGCGTTTCAACTGCCATGGGCGCAGAGACCGGCTCGTCCCGTCGCTGACGGCGCGCAGGTAATCCAGGTCCAGGCCAACGACCCGCGGCTGATGACGCTCGAGGAGGAAATCCGCAAGCTCAACGGCCGGCTTGAGGAACTCAACTTCCAGATCCTGCAGATGCAGGACCAGATGCGCCGTATGCAGGAAGACACGGAGTTCCGGTTCCAGGAGCTCGAAGGTGGGGCCGCCGGGCAGGCTGCCAAACCGGAACAGCGGTCGGAGCGGCTAGCGCCGCCCGCCGGCGCGCCCGAGCAGACTGCAGCCAGCAGCGTTCCGCCGCCACCGGCGGCGAGCGCACCCGCTGCCGCAACCCCGCCATTGGGTGCTCCCCCAACAGGCGCCCCCCAGGCGGGAGCAGGACCGGAACTGGGCGCTCCTCCCCGTACTCTCGGCACCATCACATTCGACCAGAACGGCAATGTCGTCTCCACCGGCGCCGGCGAGCCGGTCGATCTCCTGCGGGGAACGGCTGTCGAGGGCACCGACGGTGCGGTTGTCGCCGCGCTGCCGCACTCCGACAATCCAGAAGAAATCTATCAGAGCTCCTATCAGTTCATCCTCTCCGGCGACTACAAGACAGCGGAAGCCGGTTTCCGGCAGTATCTGACCATGTTCCCCGACGGCAGCCACGCGCCGGACGCGAATTTCTGGCTCGGCGAAGCGATGCTCGGCCAGGATCGGTACCGCGAAGCGGCCGAGGTGTTCCTGAATGCCAATCGCCAATATCCGGAGGCGAGCAAGGCGCCCGAGATGCTCCTGAAGCTAGGGGTTTCGCTCGCCGCCATGAACCAGCGCGACGTGGCATGTGCGACTTACACAGAGATCGGACATCGTTATCCGAACGTTTCCTCCGCGCTCAAGGAGCGCGTGAAGCAGGAACAGGCGCTCGCCGGTTGCTGAGCGATGCCCGAGCCGGGCGCACTTTTTTCTGATATCCGCCTAGCGGGACGTCGCTCCCTCATTGCGGCGGTTTCAGGCGGTGGCGATTCTCTCGCCCTTCTTCTTCTTCTTCACGATTACCTGAAATGCCTCCCCGAGCGACCGTCGCTCGTCGCGGTGACCGTCGATCACGGCCTCCGGTCCGAATCGGCTGCGGAAGCGCGCGCGGTCGGTGAACTTGCGGCTGCGCGTGGCATCGCCCATCGCACCCTGCGCTGGGAAGGCGCAAAGCCCGCATCCGGCATTTCCGTGGCTGCGCGCGAGGCGCGGTTTTCATTGCTGGCGCACGCTGCGCGTCAAGCGGGCACGGATATGGTTTTGACCGCCCACACCGCAGATGATCAGGCGGAAACGGTCGCGATGCGATCGTCGAGGGGGCAGGGCAGAGGCACGGCGGGTATCGCGCCTGCGACGCTTTACGACGGCGATGTCTGGTTCTTGCGGCCGCTCCTCCAGGCCCGCCGCGCTACATTGCGAGCATTTCTTCGCGAGCGCGATATCGGGTGGTTCGAGGACCCGAGCAACCGCGACGCCCGCTTCGAGCGGGCGCGGGTCCGTCTCAGCCTTGATGAAGCGAGAACCCAGTTGCTCCTAGGCGAGGCCAGGGACGCGCAAAGGCGGCGCGAGGAGGAGGGGCGATCGGCTGCGCACCTCATCCGCAATTATGCGCAACAGCCCGTGCCAGGCCTGCTCCGCTTCTCCCTCCAGGCTGCTTCCGATCCCGAAGCCGGTCTCTACACATTTCGCATCCTCCTTGCCGCAGCAGGGGGAGCCTCCCACTTGCCGGACGAAGAGCGCTCGGCTGAAATCCTTCGACACGTGCTCGCTGATGGCCGGAGGGCCAGCCTGTCGCGTGTGATCATGACGCGGAAGGGGGATTGGCTTTATCTGCACCGGGAATTGCGCAACCTGCCGGAGAAGCCTCTTGTCCGGGAGCTGGTTTGGGATGGCCGTTATAGGATCAGTACGGAAAGCCCTGAGCCGGACACCCGGATCGCGCCTTTCGGCACGGTGAATGCGGCCGCGCTTGATCTTCCAGCAGCCGATACGCCCACCCATCTCCTGCTATCGGCGCAGGCGGCGGAACCCTCCGCCTGGGTGGGAGACCAGTGCGTCGGCCTTGCACAACAGATGAAGGGAATTGCCCTGCGCCCCCTAGCCGCACCCTGGGCAAAGCTCCTCCCCTCCTTTGATCTTGCTCCCGCCGCTGCTCTTCTTGGGCTCATGCACGGCGAGCCGCCACCTGCCTTGCCATTCGATGGCCACAAAGGACATAACGAATAAACCATATGGTCCTAGATTTGCCATTGAAGACGGCCGGACTGCTTGGCAACTCTCCCCACGCTCCCTATGTTAGGGAAGACTAAGCCGGCCTCGGCGCACTTACGGAACGAACATGAATCCAAATTATAGAAATTTCGCGCTGTGGGCGATCATTGCGGTCCTGCTCATCGCGTTGTTCAATCTGTTTCAAGCGCCCCAGCAGCGCGGCGCTACGCGCGATATCGCCTATTCCCAATTCCTTCAGGAACTTTCGCAAGGCCGGGTAGAGAGCGTCACCATTACGGGCAGCCGGATTTCAGGCACCTATGTGGACAATAGGACACCCTTCCAGACCTATTCTCCGGGCGATCCCAATCTCGTCCAGCGCCTCGAAGACCATAATGTGAAGATCACGGCTCGCCCCGAGACGGACGGCTCCAATTCAATCTTTGGTTACTTCATCTCCTGGCTGCCGATGATCCTGATCCTGGCCGTTTGGATATTCTTCATGCGGCAAATGCAGTCGGGCTCGGGACGGGCCATGGGCTTCGGCAAATCCAAGGCCAAGCTTCTTACCGAGGCGCATGGACGCGTGACGTTCCAGGACGTTGCCGGTGTGGACGAAGCCAAGCAGGATCTGGAGGAGATCGTCGAATTCCTGCGCGATCCGCAGAAGTTCCAGCGGCTCGGCGGCAAGATCCCGCGCGGCGTGCTGCTTGTCGGCCCTCCCGGGACGGGTAAGACGTTGCTTGCACGCTCCGTTGCGGGCGAGGCGAATGTGCCCTTCTTCACCATTTCCGGTTCGGATTTCGTCGAGATGTTCGTCGGCGTCGGTGCAAGCCGTGTCCGCGACATGTTCGACCAGGCCAAGAAGAACGCGCCCTGCATCATCTTCATCGACGAGATCGACGCGGTGGGCCGCCACCGCGGCGCGGGTCTTGGCGGTGGCAATGACGAGCGTGAGCAGACGCTGAACCAGTTGCTGGTGGAGATGGACGGTTTCGAGGCCAATGAAGGCATCATCCTGATCGCCGCCACCAACAGGCCGGACGTGCTCGATCCCGCGCTTCTGCGTCCGGGCCGTTTCGACCGCCAGGTCGTCGTGCCCAACCCCGACATTGTCGGCCGCGAGAAGATTCTCAAGGTCCATGTTCGCAACGTTCCGCTCGCGCCCAATGTCGATCTCAAGACCATTGCGCGCGGTACGCCGGGCTTCTCCGGCGCCGACCTTGCCAATCTCGTCAATGAAGCTGCACTGATGGCCGCGCGCCGCAACAAGCGCCTCGTCACCATGCAGGAATTCGAGGACGCCAAGGACAAGGTGATGATGGGTGCTGAGCGCCGCTCGCATGCCATGACCCAGGAGGAGAAGGAACTGACGGCGTATCACGAGTCCGGCCATGCCGTGGTCGCGCTCAACGTTCCCGCCTCCGATCCAGTGCACAAGGCAACGATCATCCCGCGTGGCCGCGCGCTTGGCATGGTCATGCAGTTGCCCGAAGGCGACCGGTACTCGATGAGCTACAAATACATGATCTCCCGACTGGCGATCATGATGGGCGGCCGTGTCGCGGAAGAGCTGAAATTCGGCAAGGAGAACATCACCTCCGGCGCTGCCTCCGATATCGAGCAGGCAACGAAGCTCGCGCGCGCCATGGTCACGCGTTGGGGCTTTTCCGACAAGCTGGGCCAGGTCGCCTATGGCGAAAACCAGGAAGAAGTCTTCCTTGGTCATTCGGTCACGCGCCAGCAGAACATGTCGGAAGAAACGCAGCAGAAGATCGACGACGAAGTTCGCCGGCTGATCGACGAAGCTTATGACAAAGCGCGCGAGATCCTGACCACGAAGCGCGACGCGTGGATCGCCGTTGCCGAAGGGCTGCTCGAATATGAGACGCTTTCGGGCGAGGAGATCCAGGCGATCATCCGCGGCGAGAAGCCGGCGCGGGATTTGGGCGACGATACGCCGCCTTCGCGGGGGTCCACGGTGCCGAAGGCCGGGGTGCGGAAACAGGGTAAGAAGGGCGGCGAGGAACCGGACGCCGGCCTGGAACCGCAACCGCAGGGGTGAACCCGGGAATTTCTGAGATCCGAACGCCGCTGGAGAAATCCAGCGGCGTTATTTTTTTGCGAAGATTTTCCCGCCCGGGCGGGGTGCAGAGGGCATTCGCGATGCCCATCGCACCGGTCGCCATCGTCAGCAATGAAGCATGGAAAACTCGCCGCCGCCGCCCGGAATTGAGGTTCGAATGGTCGGAAAGCACGCAATGCAGCCTGAGAGGTGAGCATCGCGTATCTAAGGGGGAGCCTAGCCTACCACTTGCTATGACGTCATGAAACGGCCCCTTTGCCTGATCAGGGAGCGCGTTGGGGCGTGGTTTTCACCAACCATTAACCAAGGTGGACAAGCCGCTGTTCATATGGATCGGTTACAATTTGTCCCATAATATGCTTGTTACGCGTTACGCGCGAAGCCGTGGCAGAGGGAAGGAGCGCTGCTTTGCGATCGAATTCCAAATCGGTACGGACGAAGAAGAATATGTCGAAACAATATTTCGGGACCGACGGGATCAGGGGGCGGGCGAACCGCTTTCCCATGACGGCCGAGGTGGCGATGCGTGTAGGCATGGCTGCTGGCCTTTCCTTTCAGAATGGAAACCACAGGCACCGCGTGGTGCTTGGCAAGGACACGCGCCTTTCCGGCTATATGATCGAAAATGCGATGGTCGCGGGCTTCTGTGCTGCGGGCATGGATGTATTCCTTCTCGGTCCCATCCCGACGCCGGCCGTCGCCATGCTGGTGCGCTCGCTGCGCGCCGATATCGGCGTGATGATCTCCGCTTCCCACAATCCGTACCATGATAACGGCATCAAGCTTTTCGGGCCCGACGGTTACAAGCTCTCGGATGAACTGGAGAGCCGCATCGAGGCCATGCTGGACCGCGATGTGGAGCTTGCGCTGGCAGATTCGGAGAATCTCGGCCGGGCCAAGCGCGTCGATGGCGTGCATGATCGTTACATCGAGTTCGCCAAGCGCACTCTACCGCGCGACATGTCGCTTTCGGGCCTGCGCATCGTCATCGATTGTGCCAATGGTGCCGCTTACAAGGTGGCGCCGGCAGCCCTTTGGGAACTCGGTGCGGAAGTCGTCCCCATCCACGTGGATCCGAATGGCTTCAACATCAATGAAGAGTGCGGCTCCACCCATCCCGCGAGCCTTGCCAAGAAGGTGCATGAGGTGCGGGCCGATATCGGCATCGCGTTGGATGGCGATGCCGATCGCGTCGTTATGGTCGACGAGAACGGCACCGTCATCGATGGGGACCAGATTATGGCTCTCATCGCGCAGTCCTGGCACGACAGCGAGAAGCTCGTGGGCGACGGTATCGTCGCCACCGTTATGTCGAATCTTGGTCTCGAACGCTTTCTACGCGATCGGGGATTGTCGCTCCACCGCACAAAGGTCGGCGACCGGTATGTGGTCGAGCATATGCGCGAGCATGGCCTGAATGTCGGCGGCGAACAATCCGGCCATGTCATCCTTTCGGATTTCTCGACCTCTGGTGACGGGCTTGTCACCGCGCTCCAGGTGCTTGCCCATATCAAGCGGCTAGATAAGCCGGCGAGCGAGGTCTGCCGGAAGTTCGAGCCGGTGCCGCAGCTGTTGAAGAATGTCCGGATCAGCGGCGGCAGGCCCCTTGAGGCGGCTTCGGTGAAGGCTGCGATCGCTGATGCCGAGGGGCGGCTTGGGGATACCGGCCGGCTTGTCATACGCCCCTCTGGCACGGAGCCCCTCATCAGGGTCATGGCCGAAGGCGATAATCCCGATCTCGTCAGGGATGTGGTCGACAGCATTGTCGGGGTCATCACGGACGCCAGGACGGTGGCTGCTTGAGGAGGATCACGCCAAGCCCTCAAAAATTATTAGGGTTAAGCGGAGCTTAACTTTTCTGCTGCATTTTTCGACATGTTTCAACCAGCCGTAGCGTCGGTCACGGAACGGCTTTCGGGGGTGTGTATATGTCGAGAATGATCAGGCCGATTTTTGCGGCAGTTGCCCTTACGCTTGCAACCAGCGCTTACGGCGCTGACCTCTATATCCCTCCAGTCGAGGCTCCGCCCCCGCCTCCGCCGGTCGTCGAGCAGGTCTCGGTGGGCGGTTGGTACCTGCGCGGTGATGTCGGTTATCGCTGGTCGAAATTGCGCGGAACCGAATACATTACCTACGGCCCCCCGCCCGGGACGAGCGAGTTCACCTCCACGGATCTTGACGGGGCGGCAACGCTGGGTGGCGGTATCGGCTATCAGATCAATCGCTACTTCCGCACGGATTTCACGGCAGACTATCTGTTTGATTCGGATTTTCGCGGGACGACGGCGGGTTACTGCGCGGGCGTCCCCTGCACCTCGACGGATCGCACGTCCTATAGCGCGCTTCTCTTGATGGCCAACGCCTATGTGGATCTCGGCACCTATCACGGCATCACGCCCTATGTCGGCGCTGGTATCGGCGGTGCCTATGTGAAGTGGGACGATCTCAACAACACGATCGGGGACGACAGCTGGACTCACAAAGGTGCCAAGGAATGGCGTTTCGCCTGGTCGCTGATGGCAGGTGCCTCATACTGTCTGACCCAGAACCTGCAGCTCGATGCCGGCTATCGCTTCACCCGCATCGAAGGCGGCAGGATGTTCGAGGAATTCGGGCCGGATGGCGCCAGCATCGGCGCTGGGCCTGGCTTCGACGACGGCTTCAACATTCATCAGGCGCGTGCAGGCCTGCGTTACTCCTTCGGCGGGGCGAATGTGAATTGCGCGGCACCGCAGATCGCGTATGAGCCACCCTATCAGCCGCCCGCAGAGCCGGTGATCTACAAGTAACCGCTCTCGCTCATCATTTCAGGGCCGCCCGGTCGCAAGCCGGGCGGTTTTGTTTTTGGCAGCAGGGCGGCTTAAAGATTCCGTTAGCCTTAACCGCTGCTTAACCAGAATGGTTAACAATATCCGGAAGGAAAGCGGCGGGGGGCAGCATAGGCTCCGTCGCGCTTGCGGAGAACGGAACCATGCGGAAATCCAGCGGCCTCATTTTGTTTGCGACCTTGCTTCTCTCGGTGCTCCCGGGACATGCGGCCGATTACGAGCCGCCGATCGTGGTCGAAGAAGCGCCGCTAGTTCCGGTGGAGGTCGGCTCCGGCTGGTATCTTCGCGGCGACGTGAGCTACAGCGCAAACAAGTCCGTCTACGATGTCGGGAGCCTGCGCGGCAATATCGACAACAATCGTGTCGGGGGCAGCATCGGCTTCGGCTATCACTTCACCGATCTCCTGCGCGCCGATATCAATCTCGCTTATGTATCGAGCGACGATTATGACGACGGCGCCATCTCAGCCGAGCATCGCGTCTGGGGCGGCATGGTGAACGGCTATGTGGACCTGGGTACCTTCGTGGGCTTCACACCCTATGTGGGGGCGGGGGTCGGCGTTCTCTATTCGACCTATGATATTTCCGGCGCAGACCCGTTTCTGACCGACGCCTTCAACTCGATCGATAGCCGATATGAGTTCGCCTATGCGCTGAACGCAGGCGTGAACTACCAGATGACGAGGAATATGTCGGTCGATGTCGGCTACCAGTATTTGAGCTCGCCCGGCACCAAATATGTGGACGTGGACAGGGGCACCATCGAAGAAGGGGTGGACTTCCATCAGGTGAAGGTCGGCCTCAGATATGATCTCTGGTAACTTCCGGCACAAACAAGAAGGCCGGCACTCGGTGCCGGCCTTTTTGCTGATGTAGATTCAAAGCTCAGGCCGCCCGAGGCGTGGGCTCCGCATCGAGACCACCGATTTGCCTCGCCTGGTCGTAGCGGCTCTGGTCGAGAATGCCGGCGCGCTTGGCCACGATGGTCGGCACCAGCGCTTGGCCCGCGACATTGACCGCTGTCCGTCCCATGTCGAGGATCGGGTCGATCGCGAGGAGGAGGCCGACGCCCTGCAGGGGCAGGCCCAAGGTGGAAAGCGTCAGCGTGAGCATCACCACCGCGCCTGTGAGACCTGCAGTTGCCGCGGAGCCAATCACTGAGACGAAGGCGATCAGGAAATAATCCTGGAGCGCCAGCGGCACCTGATAGAACTCGGCGATGAAAATTGCAGCAATGGCGGGGTAGATGGCTGCGCAGCCGTCCATCTTCGTCGTCGCGCCGAGCGGAACGGCGAAGGCGGCATATTCGCGGGGAACGCCAAGTTCCCGCTCTGTGACGGTCTCCGTCACCGGAAGTGTGCCGATCGAGGAGCGGGAAACAAAGGCGAGCTGGATCGCAGGCCATGCGCCTGCAAAATAGCGCGCCGGGCTGAGGCCATGTCCAGCGAGGAGGGCAGGATAGACGACGAAGAGAACGAGTGCGAGGCCGATATAGACTGCTGCGGCGAACCAGCCGAGTTGGCCCAGTGTCTGCCAGCCATACTGGGCGACAGCATTTCCGAGCAGGCCGATCGTACCGATGGGCGTAAGCCGAATCACCCACCAGAGAATCTTCCGCACGATCGCGAGCAGTGAGCGGTTGAGTTCCAGGAACGGCTCGGCCGCCTCTCCCACGCGCAGAGCCGCGACCCCGACGACGATGGAGATCACGAGGAGCTGGAGGACATTGAAATTGAGCGATGTGGAGGCTCCGCTTTCCGCCAGCTTTGTCGACGCTTGTAGGCCAAACATATTGACGGGTACCAAGCCCTTCAGGAAATCGAGCCAGGAACCAGTGGTCGAGGGGGCGCTGGCGGCGGCTTGGTCGATCACCGCGCGCGTGCCGGGCTGGATGATGAGTCCAAGTGCAATGCCGATCACGACCGCGATCAAGGCCGTGATGGCGAACCATAGCAGGGTTTGCCATACCAATGCTGCAGCGTTGGAGAGTTGCCGCAGATTGCTGATGGAGGCGACGATCGCCGTGAAGATCAGCGGCGGAACCAGGGCACGGAGGAGCTGAACGAAGATCGAGCCGACGGTCTGCAGCGTTTGCGCGAGCCAGTTCGGATCGCCGGCCGGACCGCTGCCGAGCTGCCGCGCGATAAGGCCTAGCACAATGCCAAGCGCCATCGCGGCCAAGACCTGGAAGCCGAAGCTACGATAGAACGGCTTTTGTTCTGCCGGCCTTGAGGAAGACTGTATTTGCGTTGCCATGACTGAACTCTTGTTTTCGAGTCACTGAATGTGGCGCTTGCCAATGCGGACAGCGCCTTGAAATGAATTTCTATATAGCGGTTATGCTTCTCAATTTTCAGGAATGGAATTCTAACGCGCCGCCTAATTCGGAGAGAATAATCCTCCTGGGCATTCCGCGCATCGCCGATCCAGGGCCGGCACAAAAAACCCGGCGGGACGCCGGGCTTTCTGATGGAGATATTGGTGATGCGGTTGGCTGCACCAGCCCGGCAGTCACTCTATGGTATAGCTTTCGGTCTCGCAAAGATTGACGGTGTCTTCAACGACGTCACCATCGGCAAACTCGGACCGAAGGTCATATTCGCATTGGCTGCGCCCATCGGCGATCGTGATGCTGACCGTTTCGCCGGCCGCGAGTGTGTCGCGGCCAAGAATATCTTCTTCCCAACTGCCGACGTTCGAGGGTGATGCGTAAAAGGCCCTCAACTCGACTGCGGTCTTGTTGCTGAGCGTAAAGATGAGATCCTTATTGGCGCCGGCTGGCGACGCGACGAGAAATGCTGCCGCGCAGGAATCGGCAAGAACGAACGATTTCATGATGTCCCCCCAAATGGCACGATAGAAGCCGGACGCATGCGAGCGTCGATTGGCCTCTAGCTTCCTTTCCCGGGGGCAGCAAGAGGTGGTAGGGTGCATAACCTGACCATCCGTTTCCTCTTGCGCTTTGTTCTCGCTTCGGCTAATCCCGCCAGTGGGCCACCCCTCCCCACCGAGGGGCGTGCTATCTGGAAGGATAGGAACAACATGACCACGCTCTCGAAGCCGGACCTGCGTCCGGCCAATCCTAATTTTTCTTCAGGACCTTGCGCAAAGCGCCCCGGCTGGACGGTCGAGGCATTGAAAGGCGCTCCCCTTGGCCGCTCGCACCGCGCCAAGATCGGCAAGGAAAAGCTTGCCCGCGCCATAGAACTGACCCGAGAGGTCCTTCAGGTCCCCGCTGATTACCGCATCGGAATCGTTCCGGCCTCGGACACCGGCGCTGTTGAGATGGCGCTCTGGTCGCTGCTCGGGGAACGCGGCGTTGATATGCTTGCCTGGGAATCGTTCGGCGCCGGCTGGGTGACGGACGTGGTCAAGCAGCTCAAGCTCAAGGACGTGCGCCGCTTCGTGGCCGATTACGGCAAGCTGCCCGATCTTTCGCAGGTCGATTTCGATCGCGACGTGGTCTTCACCTGGAACGGCACGACCTCTGGTGTGCGCGTGCCGAATGCCAATTTCATTCCGGCCGGCCGCAAGGGCCTCACCATCTGCGATGCAACTTCGGCGGCTTTTGCCCAGCGGCTCGATTTCGCCAAGCTCGACGTGGTCACCTTCTCCTGGCAGAAAGTGCTGGGCGGTGAAGGCGGCCACGGCGTCCTGATCCTCAGCCCGCGCGCCGTCGAGCGTCTGGAGACCTATGCCCCCGCCTGGCCGCTCCCGAAAATCTTCCGCATGACGAAGGGCGGCAAGCTGATCGAAGGGATCTTCAAGGGCGAGACGATCAACACGCCCTCCATGCTCTGCGTGGAAGATTATCTCGACGCGCTCGAATGGGCGAAGTCGGTGGGTGGCCTCGAAGGGCTGATCGCCCGCGCGGATGCCAATTTCGCCACCATCGATCGGTTCGTGGAGAACAGCGGATGGCTCGCCCATCTCGCAGAAGACCCTGCGACACGGTCGAACACCTCTGTCTGCCTCAGCATTGTCGATCCGGCGGTCGCCGGCCTGGATGAGGATGCCAAGGCAGCCTTCGCCAAGGGCATTGTCTCGAAGCTCGACAAGGAAGGCGTGGCCTACGATATCGGCCATTACCGCGATGCGCCTTCGGGTCTGCGGATATGGGCGGGCGCTACGGTCGAGACATCCGATCTCGAAGCCCTGATGCCTTGGCTTGACTGGGCCTTCCAGGAACAAAAGGCCGCGCTTCAAGCCGCCTGAGCCGCCTCGGCCGCATGGTTCATGCGGCCCAACCTCTTTTTTCTTCTGACTTGAATGGAGCCTTGAAATGGCACCTCGCGTACTCGTTTCCGATAAGCTTTCCCCCACCGCAGTCGAAATTTTCCGGCAGCACGGCGTGGAGGTGGATTACCAGCCGGACCTTGGAAAGGATAAGGAGAAGCTCCTTTCCATCATCGATCAATATGATGGTCTTGCCATCCGCTCCGCGACCAAGGTCACCGAGAAGCTGATCGCCGCCGCCACCAATCTGAAGGTGATCGGGCGCGCCGGCATTGGCGTCGACAATGTCGATATCCCTGCCGCCTCGCGGCGAGGCATCATCGTGATGAACACGCCTTTCGGCAATTCCATCACGACGGCCGAACACGCGATCGCCATGCTGTTCGCGGTTGCCCGGCAGATCCCCGAAGCCAATGCATCGACCCATGCGGGCAAGTGGGAAAAGAACCGCTTCATGGGGGTGGAAATCACCGGCAAGACGCTGGGCGTGATCGGCTGCGGCAATATCGGTTCGGTGGTCGCGATGCGCGCGATCGGGCTCAAGATGCATGTGGTGGCCTATGATCCGTTCCTGTCAGAAGACCGGGCCGAGGAGCTCGGCGTGGAGAAGGTCGAGCTGGACGAGCTTTTCAGACGCGCCGACTTCATCACCCTCCACACGCCGCTTACCGACAAGACGCGCAACATCATCAACGCCGATGCGATCGCGAAGATGAAGAACGGCGTGCGTATCATCAATTGCGCGCGTGGCGGCCTTATAGTCGAAGCCAATCTGGTCGAGGCTCTGAAGTCCGGCAAGGTGGCGGGCGCAGGCATTGACGTGTTCGAAAACGAGCCCGCGACGGAGAATCCTCTCTTCAATCTGCCGAATGTGGTCTGCACGCCCCATCTCGGCGCCTCGACTACGGAGGCCCAGGAAAATGTGGCGCTGCAGATTGCAGAGCAGATGTCGGATTACCTCATCAAGGGTGCCGTCACGAATGCCATCAACATGCCTTCGATCACCGCGGAGGAAGCGCCGCGTCTGAAGCCATTCATCAAGCTGGCGGAGGTGTTGGGCGGTTTCGTGGGCCAGGTGACGGACGAGCCCATCGAGGAGGTCGAAATCCTGTTCGATGGCGCCACCGCTGCGATGAACACGCGTGCGTTGATCAGTGCCGCACTCGCCGGTCTGATCCGGCCGCAGGTGAACGACGTCAACATGGTCTCCGCGCCGATCATGGTGAAGGAGCGGGGCATCATCGTTTCGGAGGTGAAGCGCGACAAGTCGGGCGTGTTTGACGGCTATATCAAGCTCACCGTGAAAACCACTGAGCGCACCCGCTCCATCGCCGGCACCTGCTTTTCTGACGGCAAGCCGCGCTTCATCCAGATCAAGGGCATCAACCTTGATGCCGAGGTGGGTGAGCACATGCTCTACACCACGAACTATGACACGCCCGGCATCATCGGCCAGCTTGGCACGATCTGCGGCAAGCATGGCGTGAACATCGCGAATTTCCAGCTTGGGCGCAACCGGCCGGGTGGGGATGCGATCGCGCTTCTTTATCTCGACGCGCCGTTCCCGCAGACGGTTCTGGAAGAGCTCAGGTCTGCCGGTTCTATCATTTCCGCCAGGCCGTTGCGGTTCGACGTCGGAATCTAGGCACGAAATCGGCGGTCACCCTGACAGGGCGGTGGGGCCCTGTCAGGACCCGTCGATGGGCGCACGGACGCGGGCGGGCACAGGCGCTTTCTTTCTGCTGCTCGCTTCCGCGAGCCAGATGCCGAAGAACACAAGAAGCAGTGCCACCGCGTGATAGAGGAAGAACTCCTCGCCGAGCAGAAGGATCGAGAGCAGGGTTCCGAAGATCGGCACGAGATTCACGAACAAGCCGGCGCGGTTGGCGCCGATAAGCTCGACGCCGCGGATATAGAAGACCTGTGACACCACCGACGGCATCAGCGCGACATAAATTACCACCATCCAGCCGGTGAAGTCCGGAAGAAGCAGGTCGCCGGTCGAATACTCCCAAATCATAAGCGGAAACGAGCTGACGAGGGCCGACACCGCCAGCACCGTGATCATGCTTACCCAATGGATCTCGGGTTTGAAGCGCAGTGCCACCGTATAGAAGCCGTAGGCAAGCACGGCGAAGAGCATCAGAAGGTCGCCGAAATTGATGTCCATCGCGGTAAGCCGACGAAGATCGCCGTGGCTTGCCGTGAGCGCGATGCCGACGAGCGAAAGCAGGAAGCCCGCTATCTGAAGCCAGCTCGCTCTCACGCGGAAAAAGACGAAATTCACCACGATGATGACGAGCGGGATGGCGCCCTGTTCGATGGAGACGTTGACCGCTGAAGTGAGCGTGAGGGCGCTGTACATCGTGGCGTTGAAGCAGGTGAACCCCATGATGCCGAGCAACGTGAGCAGGCCCAGATTGCTGCGGATCTTGGGCCAGTCACGGCGGAGCGGACCCCAGGCGACCGGCAAGAGCACGGCGACTGCCAATATCCAACGCAGGAAAGTCAGGGCGAAGGGGGAGATATGGCCAACGGCCAATTTCCCCGCCACAGCATTTCCGCCCCAAGAAAGGGTGGTCAGCAACAGAAGCGGATAGGCTGAGTTGAGCATCGGACGTCCGGCGTGTTCTTGGCATGCGAAGGGATAAAGCATCCTGCCTCTTGATGCTACCGGCCTAAAAATCTCTCTGTCGATTCGACTGCGGCGAAAGAGGGGTCGCATCGCGCCGCACATGGCGCTATAGAGCCTCTGTTTTTCGTAAGGCGGAGCCCGTCTCTGGCCGGTAGGAAGGAAGCACCTGATGGCGAATGTGGTGGTCGTCGGCTCTCAATGGGGCGATGAAGGCAAAGGAAAGATCGTCGATTGGCTTTCCGAGCGCGCGGATGTGGTCGTGCGGTACCAGGGTGGCCACAATGCCGGCCATACGCTCGTCATCGATGGCGTGAGCTACAAGCTCTCTCTCCTGCCTTCCGGCGTTGTGCGTCCCGGCAAGCTTTCCGTCATCGGCAATGGCGTCGTCTTTGATCCTCATGCCTTCGTGGCGGAGATAGAGCGGCTGAAGGGCCAAGGCGTCACCGTCACGCCGGAAAACCTGAAGGTGGCGGAGAACACCGCGCTTATCTTGTCGCTGCACCGGGAACTCGACGGTTTCCGCGAGGATGCGGCTTCGAATTCGGGGACCAAGATCGGCACCACCCGCCGGGGCATCGGGCCCGCTTACGAGGATAAGGTGGGGCGCCGGGCAATCCGGGTCATGGATCTGGCCGATCCGGAGACGCTTTCGCTCAAGGTCGACCGGCTGCTGACGCATCACAATGCGCTGCGTCGAGGCCTTGGCCATGCCGAGGTTTCGCATGAAGCGATCATGCAGGAACTGACCTCCGTTGCCGACAAGATCCTGCCTTTCGTCGACCGCGTATGGAAAATACTCGACGATGCACGCCGGGCTGGCAGCCGCATCCTTTTCGAGGGTGCCCAGGGCACCATGCTCGACATCGACCATGGTACCTATCCGTTCGTGACATCATCGAACACGGTGGCCGGGCAGGCCGCGACCGGATCCGGTCTTGGCCCTGGAGCGGTGGGCTATGTGCTTGGCATCACCAAGGCATACACCACCCGCGTCGGGGAGGGGCCTTTTCCGACCGAGCAGGACAACGAGATCGGCGAGTTCCTGGGCACGCGCGGCCACGAATTCGGAACCGTCACGGGGCGCAAGCGTCGCTGTGGCTGGTTTGATGCGGTTCAGGTCCGCCAATCGGTGGTGGCGAATGGCATGGACGGCATCGCGCTCACCAAGCTCGACGTGCTGGACGGCATGAAAGAGATCAAGGTGTGCACCGGCTATCGGCTCGACGGCCAGGTGATAGATTATCTCCCGGCAAGCCAGGGTGCGCAGGCTCGACTCGAGCCCATTTACGAAACGCTTGAAGGCTGGGGAGAGACGACGCGCGGTGCCCGCAGCTGGAACGATCTGCCCGCCCAGGCGGTGAAGTATGTTCGTCATATCGAGGAACTGATCGGTGCGCCCGTCGCGATTCTGTCGACCAGCCCGGAGCGTGAGGATGCAATTCTCGTAACGGATCCGTTCCAGGACTAGCGCAAAAGAGGGCGGCATTTCCAAAGCGAGGAGATCTTCGCGAATAGCATGCCACAACAGTTCGGCTGCCATTATAGGGGAAGATCTGCCGCCATTTGCTGACAGATCGCGTGAGATACGAGGCAGCTTTTGACGGAGCTGAATGCGTATCGTCTAATATGTTGAATTGGTGTGATCTCAAGCTGCGCGTGATTTCAATATTTGGGACTGTGTTGTAGTGTGACCACAATTTCGTGCGAGTTCTAGGCGAATTTGGGTGAGCAAGGGCAAGCAGGAGCGGGCATTTTAAGTTATGGCAGATTTTGCTGCGGTTTTGCGCAAGGCCGTCGAGGCGCTGAAGGAGAATACGCCCGAGGCGCGGGAAAAAATCTATGCAAAGGCGCGCGCCACCATTGAGACCAAGCTTGCCGCCGTCTCGTCGCCGCCGCAGGTCGCTGAGCGCCAGCGGCAGCTTCTTGACGAGGCGATCACCACGGTCGAGGCGGAGTATGCGCCTCCAGCGCCCGAGCCAGTTCAAACCGAACTCGACGACGAATTCGAAAGCCTTCTCTCGGATCTTCAGTTCACCCAACGCAGGAGTGCGCCGGTCGTTCGCCCCATCGCGGGAGAACCGGAGGAGGCGCCAGCACCCGAGCCGGAGGCCGTAGCTGAGCCGGACTGGAGCGAGGACCATGCGTCGTCGGCCGAGCCCGAAGCCGCCGAGCCAGAAGTAGAACCTGCCAGCATCGATCCGGCTCCACCGCTGGTAGCGACCGCAACGCCATCCGCTGAGGAAGCAGGAGCGGTTATCGAGGACGTCGACTGGTCGCAGACCAGGGAAGTGACCGTTGAGGGCCCGGAAGCCCTGCCGCCTTTCGATCGCCCTGTCCCGGACGAAATAGCGGCAAGCACCACACCGCAGAAGCGCCGCGGCGGCATCGGAAAGATGGTGCCGCTTGTCCTGCTTCTTCTCGTGGTTTGTGGCGCTGCCGTTGCAGGATGGGTCTATCGCGACGAGGCCGCGCGGCTCGCCGGCCTCTCGGGTTTGGATGAGCCCGTTGCCGGCGCTTCAGGCGGAACCGAAGCGGTTGCGGAAAACGGTGGCAGTGACCAGGTCGCCGTGGCTTTGCCCGAGCAGCCTGCAGAAGAGCAGCCCACCGCCGAAGCTCAGGCTGCGCCGGAAACGCCGGCGGAACAGCCACCGCAGAAATTCACGCAGCGGCTTCTTCCCGACGGAAGCGAGGTTGACGAAGGCCCCGCCGGCGGTGAGCCGGGCCTGGGCGAGGGAACCTCCGTCGCGCAGGTGACGCAGGGAACCGGCGGCCCCGTCCAAAGCGGCCAGGCCGGTGAGGCCCAATCGCAGGATGCGGAAGGCGCCGTTCCTGTGGGCCAGAAAGCAATTTTCTATGAGGAGCGCACCAGCGCTTCTGAAGGTTATGCCGAGGGCGGCTCGGTCGTTTGGTCCGTTATCAACGAATCCGCCGGCGAGAACCAGCCGTCCGAGCCTGCCATCCAGGCGGAAGCGACAATCCCGGAAAAGGGCCTGCAGCTTCGGATGACCATTCGCCGCAATTCGGATCAATCCCTGCCGGCGAGCCACATTGTCGAGTTGATTTTCCTGACGCCGGAAAATTTCCCGGGCGGCGGCATCAGCAATGTGCTGCGGATCAATATGAAGCGGAGCGAGCAGGACACGGGTAGCCCGCTCCTCGGCATTCCCGCGAAGATCGCAGATGGTTTCTTCCTTGTCGCTTTGAGCGACACCCAAGGGGACCAGCGCATCAATTCCACCCTGCTTCGACGGCAGAATTGGATCGATATCCCGATCGTTTATACGTCGGGCCGCCGAGCACTCATCACCTTGGAAAAGGGGCTGCCGGGCGAGCGCATCTTCAACGAGGCGCTCGATGCCTGGAGCCGGGCTGCCGAATCCAGCGGCTAGAGCGGTTCAGGTTGTATCTGAATCGGAGGGGATTCCGATTTCGGAGGTTTTGTGATTCAAGATGCTGGCTGGAGTGGAGGCCAGCATCGGATGACGCGACCTCTTCGAATGATCTTCGTGAGCGTGTTGTTAGGGCGATCGGGGCTGGGGAAAGCTGCCGGTCGGTGGCGGCTCGTTTCGGCGTTGCCGTCTCGTCAG
>NZ_JAEQ01000041.1 GCF_000518985.1 Chelativorans sp. J32 | reverse complement strand
AGTCTACCATTCAGCCTCAAGCCGCGTTCGCGACACAAGGCTGAATGGTGTCTTCGTACGAGCATAAAAATATTTCCTGAAATGCTGCGGCGGAGGCCGCGCCCTTTAGCGAAGGCGCGGGCCGCGCGCGAAATGCCTGGCGAAATAGCCGCTAGGAGCCATAGGTCCTGCGTTCTCCAACTAAAAGCGAGAAAATCCCACGAGCGGCTTAACAATGAGCCCGCGGCCGTCACTGAGGAATTGAGATAGGCCAGCAATGACTTCCTCGCTCGGAGTGCCGTAGACTTCAAACGCCTCAACGGTGCAGTGCTGCGACACAGCTTGGATGAACGAATCCGTACGGCTGCGTGATGCAGAGATGGAATTGCCCAATCATTCAGTTTTAGGCGCGATGTAACGCTGTGCAAGAGTAGCAGCCGCTGGGCCGCGGCAAGATTTGCCTGAACGTTCGCGATCAAGGGGCAACACCGCCCTTCTTCTTGTGAGGCTCATGAACTGGTCCGCTTTTGGGCACAAGCGAAGTTTGCATGGATGTCTTCTAATGGCCGCGCAAAGCGGTCATTTGCGACCACGTTCCGATGTTGGCTTCGGGTTCAGGCAAAGTTGGCCTATTGAGAATTAATCCCAGGCATGGTGGCGCTCAGGGGGCGGGTCGGCCACGCCAACAGGAGGCTCGATCTAGTTCTCGGGACCTGGGCACGCCTCCTGATGCCGTCTTCCGCGCAGCAAACAGAGCCAATTGCACAATGACGTGCGCAGATGACGCGGCACATCGCCTCAAGTCGCCCGCAAGTTCAGATGCATTGCCGGCAACCTGAAGTAATTTGCGCTATTTCGATTCAGAGTTCTGGATAGGCGTTACATCGCAAACGGCGTTTGCCGAGACGTCGTTTGCGGGCTCGGTTACGTTGAGATGTAGTGCGCGCACGTCATCTCAACTCGAAAAAAAATGCGGTAATGCGATTCAAGGATCGAGAGCGGAGATTCAGATTTCCCGAGATCCGATTCCGAATTCGAGATTATCGATTCAAAGATGGAGAACAGCGTTATCCGACAAACGGCGTTTGTCGCTTGCGGTGCTGGAACTGATCCTGATCACGTGGCCAACCAAGGAGGGAAACATGGCACGAGATCGGGCGGCGCGACTGGAAAAACAGCGTGTGTGGCAGCGGGAATATCGGGCGCGGCTCAAGGCCGAACGACGGCCGAGCAACGAGGATCTGGCGCGGGCTCTGCTTGACGTCGTGCTGACGTACTACCTTGAGCGGGGGCGGGATAGTGACCTCATCCGCCTCTTGGATCATGTTGCTAACATGTTGCAGGACGTCGGTTTCTCCCAGGAAGCTACTCGAAAAGTGTGGTTCGAGCTGGAGGATCGTTACTTTGCCGGATGGTCGCTCTTGCGCCAGAGGGTCTCGCTTGCCGAGTTGAACGCGCTGCGCGGCGAGGTCGCTGAGGGCTGATCGGGTTGGCTTTGCTCAGATCGTCGGAGTTCAGCCGGATAGTTTGACGTCGGGTATAACGGCGTTATCGCTTTTGGGGACCTGTTCTCCCCATTACTCCAGAAAACGCCGTTTGCGTGGAAAGCGATTCAGAGTCGATGAAGATGACGCGTGGTTTTGTTGATATCGGACGCGTCAAACTCTCAGAACTGAAGGGGTTGGAACATGACGGAGAGGGGCGGGTTGCTAGTGGGCGTCGAGGCTGCGCCACTAGAGACGCCGTCAGGTGGCCGCTGTCTTGTGGCGCCTGTCCCACCTCCTCCTGCGTGTTTTAGGTGCGGGCAGCCTCAAGTACCCCGTACGGATCAGCCAGTCGCAAAGTGCGACCCGGACAGCGAGACTTGTATTCACGTTCTGCGCACGGCGCGGAAATAGATCGAAGCTATTCTGCCGTGGGTAAGAGATGGCAGTGATGAGACCTGCTTTAGCGATCTACACCCACTGGGAGGATTGCCGAACGGTTCTATTGCTCGTCGTGTGATTCAGCGTTTAGGTGGCTGGGGAGAGCCGAGACGATACCAGCTTGAAAGGGGTCCGAGCGTACGCTTTGTCTTTGGTCATCAGCCAAAGGCACGACGTCTTCACTATCCTTCGCGTGCCGGCAGTTTTGGATGGCCCTCTACGCACCCAACTATCCGGCGTCGAGTCTGGCAGACGTTTGCGCCTCACTGCTCGCAGCGGACGCGCGTCCCTGCGCCCATAAGTCTAGTTCCTGCCCAGCTCGAGCTCTTCGCGTTCCATGTCTTCTTCCCGCAAATACCCCTTCGACTCGGCGTCTTCTGCTGCATAGAGCTTGGCATGCAGAGCATCCAACGGTAGCCGCAACCGGAATGGTTTGCCTTCGGAGCGACGGTGATGTCAGCCGCGTTGCCCGCGGTCAGGGTCAGCGCGAAGGGGCGGCCCACCACGTCGGTCAGCGCGTGCAGCTTGGTGGTCT
>NZ_JAEQ01000040.1 GCF_000518985.1 Chelativorans sp. J32 | reverse complement strand
GTTCTTCACGATCGCCGGACCCAACGACATTCTTCTGCTCACCCCCGAAAGGGGCAAGGGCGCTCGGGATTGAAATCTTCCTCTTGGAGGGTGGCGATGTCGTTACGCCTTATGACGCGCCTATCGGGGCCCGCTACGCGGAGCGATGGGTGCTTTACAATATTCCACGGTCGCAATGTCAGGGATATTTCTAGGCCAACGACTCGGTCCTCGGGAAAGGTTTGCAGGAGGCCTTTGACAAGGGCAACGAGATTCTTGGGAATGAAAAATGGATCGATCTCTGGTTGCAGCTACTCGATCGATGGAAAGCGGAGACCGCATCGAATGGGCTGGTTGTGGAATGTGTCGAAGCCGAGGAGAACTTGAGAAGCCAAGAACTGCCACCGGAATCGACGGCCCAGGCTTCGATTCGCCGAGGCTGCGACCCCGACCGAAAGGACAATGTGCGACGATCATGACATCTGCGCCAAAAACCGGGCGATGAACTGGCGACGCAAAAGAAGGCTGTTGCTGTCGAAGAACCGCTGGCGCGCAGCGATCTTGCGAAACCCGACCGCCGTCCTAAACCTAATTCCCCTGCCCGGACAGGAATATGCATCAACCGACTAGCTGCGGAAATTGTGTTTTCCGATGTTCTCGTATGTCACCTCTATCTTACGAACAAAGCGCTCAGCGCAACATTCGTAAGATGTCACTCCGGTCTCGATTCTTGCACCCGGATCTGATCCACTCGTCCACGATGAACGGTACCTTGCCTAGTTTGTTGATCAACCTAGAAGAGGTCAGAATTTTCCGAAAATGGTGTGGAACTGGTGTGAACGCGACAAAGCAGCGCTTAGGCGACAATTCCGGAAGAGGAAGTTTCTCGTAAGTGCCTGATATTTCTGGAAATTTCTGGTAGCGGAGGACCGCTACCGTCAATCCCCACACCTGCCGAACATACGCTACAGCCTCCGATTATTCTCCCGGACATTGTTGGCTTAGCCGCACCGATGGCATGATGCCTTTCCGGAACGTTCAGCCTTAGCGCAGACAATGAGAAAGCTGCCGCCGGTGTCGATGTCAGGTGTGACACCCTTACGTGCGATGGTGTCCACTAAAGCAAAGGTGATTCACCGGAGAACTCGATGAATTTCACGCATTACAATCTGGGACACGTCGAGCGGGGCGGTGTCGTCGTGGTGACGCTCAGCGGCAGCGCAGCCAACGTTCGCCTCATGGATGGCTCAAATTTCAGCAACTACAAGGCGGGCCGCCGCCATCGTTACGTCGGAGGACTCGCCAAACGCTCCCCCGTGCGCCTGCCGAATGCAGCGTGACCCCGGACGCGCCAGGAGAGACCCGGATGAGAAAGCAGATTGAGGATGAATGGACCGGTTGGGACGGCGACACCATCGTCCGGCTGACCGACGGATCGGTATGGCGCCAGGAGGAATATCACTATGAGTATCACTACGCGTACCGCCCGTCGGTGACGCTGTCCGGCAACGTCATGCATGTCGAGGGGATGAGCCGCGGCATTCGCGTCCGCCGGATCGACTAGGAGAACAAGGGGATGCAGACACGCATTGCAGGAGCCTGGACGGGCGGAGCGGCGATACCATTGTCAAGCTCGCCAACGGTACGGTCTGGCGCCAGGACCAGTGCTATTATCGCTATCAGTATAAGTACCGGCCCCGCGTAGTGATCGACGACCGGCACATGCATGTCGAGGGCATGCCCAAGGCGGTGCGCGTGCGCCGCATCGATTAGCGACCAGAGCGTCGCTTCTGCGGCGGCGCTCAGGACGGATCATTCAAGAAGCCGCTCGCCACGGGTTTGGAACATCTCAACAAGTTGCTGATAATCGGCAGTTTGAACTCTGGATATCCGGGCATATCGAATGTGGCATTGAGCAAATTGTTGTCCGGCCGGGCGCAGACATACCGCCCCGGCTTTCTTGCACGCGTGTTTGCTTCCGGAAAATGGAAGCTGACCCTGGATCCGAGATTGTCCGGGCGCATCCGGCTGCGCCAGAATGGCGATGTCGAGCTTGTCTGCCTCGATATCGTGTCGATTTCGGCCAGCAAGGCTCTGCTGTGGCACCGCGTTGAGATCCGTTCGCGCGGCAGAACGGATACTCTCTCCGGACTGACGGGTGAAGCAGCCGCGCAATTGGTCGCGGACCTTCACACCTTCATAAATGACCATCTCTTCGGTGTCATCGGCGCTGAAACGGGCCGCTTGCACGACGTTGATGCCCAGCTTCGAAAAATTACCGAGGGCAGCAGGCAATATCTCGCTCAGGCCGATCTTGGCCGGGCCATTGCCAGCGTGCCAGGCGATGCCGCCGCCGCCCTTGCGCACCCGCTTCTGAATTCACAGTTGATGCCGGCAAAGCTCAAGGCGTCTCTGCCGCCCTCTTTCACCTTCCTGACGGACCCGGGCGTTCGCCAAGCCTATAACGAAGCATTCGTCGCCGCCGAGCTGGAAAAATTCCAAGCGTTCTTCGACGATCTCGACGGGCGTTCCCTGTCCGATCAACAGCGCGAAGCCTGCATTCGCCTCGAGGACAACAATTTGCTGGTCGCCTCGGCGGGCTCGGGCAAGTCCGCGACCATGGTCGGCAAGGTTGCTTATGT
>NZ_JAEQ01000039.1 GCF_000518985.1 Chelativorans sp. J32 | reverse complement strand
TTCTTCTTCCCCGCCTTCGCGGATCCGGCAAAGGCGGTGGCGCTTGCTCTGCGCTTTGCCCGCTTCGCGCAGCGGCACAGCGTGCCGATGCCGCGTCCCATCCTTGCGCTTCTGGACTTCCATGCCGATCGGGGCGACGCCGCCTGCATTTCCGTGCGCAGCTGGGTTGCCGAAAGTGGTCTGGTGCGCCGGTCCGCTTCGGGCGATGACCGTGGTGGTCCGGATGTCGGCACCGAGTCTACCAGGACGCCGTCGCCGGACAAAGCCGCCGCAGACGGAAGCGGAAGGGTATCGCTCTGATGGACGAACGGCTGGCGACCCATCTCGTGCGGCGGCTGCAACGCGAGAAGCATAAGGAGGCGATCGGCAATGCGCTCGAGGCGGGAATTCTTGCAACCGCCTCGGGGGAGAGCGCCGGAGCCCCGGCAGTCTTCGTGCCGGGACCTGTGCTGGAGGGGCTGCCGCCGTCCGCGGTCGCTCGCCGGCTCGCCCAGCACAAGGGCGATTTCGGCCTCGGCGACCCGTTCGGGGACTGCAGTTTTGCGCTGCCCTTTCCAGACGATGGCATCACGGGGGTGAGGACGGGGCGGAAAGAGAGAGACAAGAAGGCAGCAGGGAACCCCCCTCCGCCGATCCCGGAGCTTCTACGGCTCGTGCGGCGTCTGGCTCCGCCCCTGCGGCCGGCTGATGTTGCCGTGGTCCTGCTTCTGGCGCAAGGCGTGGCACGCACGGGGATGACGCTCGCAGCGGTGCTCGCCCGACTGCGCCCGCTCTCCCCCATTCTGGCCGTGACGGCTCAGGTCAGCGGCTTCGAGGACAAGATGCTCGGACTGATGATGCAGGGCCTCATTCTTCCGCGCTCCATGGAGATCTCGGATGGGTTTCAGCTGCAGCGCAGGCACCCGCCCCGCTTCAGCGGTTCGGGCGATCTGCGGATGATCGTTTTTGCCAGCGCGCGCTGCGCCGATCATGACGCAGATGAGGCGGCCCGAAAGCTGGGGCTGGCGGCAGAAACCGGCCTTCCCATTCTCGGGCTGGCCGAGGAGAAAGGGAAACTGCCGCCTTTGCTGGAAGAAGCCGCAGCGCTTGTCATTGATTGTGGGGCGCTGACGCCACGGATCGTCGCCGGCACCATCACGGCCGTTCTCGGCGAGGCGGCTGCGGAAACGGAAATTGCGTGCGACTGTTCACGGCTGGGGCTCGCCGATCTTGCCCTTGCCATCCGCCCCGGCAGGACAGCGGCCCAGGCAATCACGCTTCTGGCGCGCCTGGCCAAGGAAAGACACGCTTTGGGACAAGGTGGATCGGCCGGGAACATAGAGGACAAGGAAGCGGAGGGCTGGAGCAGGAGGAAGGACGGTGCACGCGATAAAACAACCGGCAGCACGCTGATTCAGCCGGTGAAGATCGCGGAAGAAGCGACGGTCGATATGCCTGCGCATCCAGACACCGATCCCGGAATCCTGCGCGTTGAGTCCCTCTCCGGCTTCGGGGCGGCCCGCGACTGGGCGCTTGATCTGAAGGCCGATCTTGCCCTTTGGCAGCAAGGGAGGCTTGGCTGGGAGGAGATGAACACCAAACTTCTGCTGTCCGGTCCGCCGGGAACGGGAAAGACGAGTTTTGCTCGCGCGCTCTGCAACACGCTGCAGATCCCGCTCATCGCCACCTCGGTCGCCACCTGGCTGGAACCCGGCTATCTCGGCGATGTGGTGCGGCGCATGAGGCGTGCCTTTGCCGAGGCCGAGGGCCATGCACCGGCAATCCTGTTCATCGACGAATTCGATGGGATCGGCCGGCGTGGCCGTTCGCGCGACCATGACGAGTACTGGACCACCGTGGTCAACCGCCTGCTGGAGCTTCTGGACGGGGCGTCGCGAACGAACGGCGTGATCGTTGTGGGGGCGACCAACAATCCGGCAGCGATCGATCCGGCGCTGTTGCGGTCCGGACGGATGGAGAACCACATTGCGATCCCGCTGCCCGACACAGAAGCCCTGATCGGCATCTTTCGGCATCACCTCAAGACGGAGGACCTTCATTCGCTTGTCGCCAGCAGCCCGGAGGCGTTTTTGGACGCAGCGACGCCCTCCATTCTGAAGCAGGAGGCTTGATGATGCATGACAATCCCGGTTCCGGCAGCCATGATGCGGCTGCGTCTGTTCTGCGGCGGCTGGCCCTCAGGGCCAATGGCATGAGCGGCGCCGATGTCGAGCGGGTCATTCGCCAGGCGCGGCAAAAAGCGCGTCGGGCAGGCCGGCCGCTGTCCTGGGACGATCTTGAGGCGCTCCTTGCCGCCCGCAGGCCGAAACAACCGGAAGAACTGCGTCGCCACATGGCCGTTCATGAGGCGGGCCATGCCATCGCGCGGCTGGTGTATCGGCTTGGCCGCATCCGCATGATCACCATCGATGGCCCCTCCGGCTCCGGATATGTCCAGACGGAAATGCTGCCGTTTGCCGAAAACGAAGAAGGGCTTACCTGCAGCCTGGTCGTGCTTCTGGCCGGTCGCGCCGCCGAGGAGGGGGTCATCGGTTCGGCCCTTGCCGGCTCCGGAAACGGGCAGGAGAGTGATCTGGCGCGGGCGACGGAGCTTGCCGCGCGTATGGAACTGGCGTTCGGCTATGGCCGCAGCTTGCCGCTTCTTTACAGGCCCCCGTCCGACCGGTCTGCATTGCTTTGCTACCAGCCTGAAATCGCCAGGCAGGTCGATGCCCGCCTTGCAGCGGCTTATGACCGGGCGCGCGCTCTGATCGAGGCGAACCGCGCGCCTCTGGAAACAGTGGCCGAAACCCTGCTTGTCGCGGACACGCTCGAGGGTGGCGAGCTCGAAGCCCTTATCGCGGCAATCAAACCGCGTTTGATGATTCCCGATGCCGGCCCGCATGCGTGAGGAGGCAAAGCGCGGATCACCCTGGACGCTGCCGATTGCCGTTCCGGATATTGCGGCGCGAGAGCAGGGTCAGAATGCGTTCAAAGCCGAGATCGCCATTTACGGCAGGTGACGTTCAGCAGGCGCGTGGGATTCACCGTGCTCGCACCCCGCTGAACGCGAAATGACCGGCGGGCATGTCGTCTCGGGTTGCGGGCACATCGGAAAAATGTGTGCTGTTTCGATTCAGAGTTCGGAC
>NZ_JAEQ01000038.1 GCF_000518985.1 Chelativorans sp. J32 | reverse complement strand
ATTAAGATTGGCTGAAGAGGGCTGGACGTTGCCGCGGCCGACTTCGAGGCCGCTTCCCGAGCGACGCGTTTCTTGTGGCACGCTGACGATGAGATTGTGGAGCTAACGAATGCTTGGACCCCGGATTTACCGAGCCCGTGATGCTGTATGCTTCAAAATCAGCGCGAGGATGTAAGAGCCATCCGGTTCCAGCTTAAAACATCATAGGCCTGCGGTCGTGGGGCGCCGCGTCATTCGCGTGGGCCAGAACGCGCCGCTCCAGCTCGGTTATTACCGGGGGACTAGGCACTACTCCTGCGGTAGCCATGACAAGTCTCTTTTTCCCGGGTTGTCCATCACGCTGGCAAGCCATGGTGAAGGTGGTCGCGCTGAATACGCCTGCTGCCGGGAAGCTACGCCGAGTAGGGGTTATGACGGGGCAGTTTTCCGTTCCGGAGGATTTTGACCGCATGGGCAATGACAAATCGAGACCCTGTTCGGTGGCGATGCGTGAAGATCCTGCTCGATACCCATTTGCTGCTGTGGGTGGCAGCCGAGCCCGATAAACTCCCGCGCTCCGCCCTCGCGGAGATTGAGAACGCCGACAATCATCTGATGTTCAGCGCGGCTAGTCTGTGGGAAGTGCCGATCAAGCGCGGTCTGGGTCGCGCCGACTTTACCGAGGACGTGCGACTGCTGCGCCGGGGCCTGTTGGACAACGGCTATCACGAGTTGCCCGTCACTGGCGAACATGTTGCCGTGGATGGGCTCCCACCCGACGACAAAGATCCTTTCAACCGAATTTTGATCGCCCAATCGATCGTGGAAGGCATCACATTGCTGACCGTCGACGAACTGGTTGCGGCATACCCCGCGCCCGTTCGTCCTTTTTTACGGGGCCGGTTAGCAGTGCAGCGCGTCCTTGTTGCCTGCACTTCTGTCCGGCTTTGCTCGACCGCAATTTTGCCCTGCCAAAGTGTCGTCGTAGAAGAACGGCTTGCTGTTATTGCTTCGTAAGCGCCATTGTTTCCGCCCCGGACAATCGCTCATGCGCCTTGCTGTATTTTCGGCTCCCGCTGGCCTGCGTCTAGTGAAGAAACGCTGATGGAGCGGCACTGTTGCATTAGCCTCGGCCCGTCTACGGAGGAGGCGGTTCTCGGGAGGAGTCGTCCTGTTGTCCCTGTTCAAGTGCCGCCGCTCTCCACGATTTTCCGCCGGGTGCAGCGCTACGCGCGCCGAGACCGCCACACCAAGGACCTCGCTCGGGCTCGTGAGCGGGCCAACGAGTCGTATGTGCGGTTGGCGGGCGATGGAAGTACCTGTCCCGAGCGATCGATAAGCACGGCCAGCTGATCGGCCCCTTCGTTGACCAAATGTTGGTCTCGCCGCCTGAGCAATCCACTCTGGCTGAATGCGTCGTGGCGTATCCGAGTTACGCAACAAAGCTCTGTGACCGGCAGCAACTGTGAAATCCGTTACTGACGCTCTCATCTCCTATCCGGACGGCGGTTAGCGAATTAAGCAGGTCAAGAGATCGCGTACGGCAAGACTGCACGGAAGTGATGATCGAGCCTCAACTTCGCCTTCAGCGGCGGCACTGCGCGTTGGGAACAGGTGGCACGCTCGCAGATGCGGCAGGATATGCCGATCGGCTCGAAGGCGGCGCGATTGGTCAGGTCGAGCCCGTCGGCATAGACGAAATCCTTTGCATAGGAGATCTCGCAGCCGAGCGCGATCGCGTAGCGGCGATGCGGTGCACGGTAACCGCCACCGCTCTTGATCACCTCGGTCGCGATCGAGAGATAGCGGATGCCGTCCGGCGTCTCGGCGAGCTGCCGGCTTATCCGCCCCGGCACCTCAAACGCCTGATGCGCGTTCCACAGCCGGGCAGGCCGCTCCGAAGCGGGCAAATTGCAGCTTGGCGGCACTGTGGCGCTTCGTGATGTTGCCCGCGCGGTCGATGGTGGCGAAGAAGACCGGCACGCCCTTCAGCCCGGGCCGCTGCAGGGTCGACAGCCGATGAGCGACCTGTTCCAGGCTGGCGCCGAACCGTGCGGCTAAAAGTTCGAGATCATGGCGCAGGTCCTTCGCTGTCGAGGGAGGCGGTCATCTCATGCGACGCCTAGAACCGGCTACGGGATCGATCTCGCCGTATGCTGAAGGCGATACGCATCCGCAAAAGCCAATACTTGAACAATCGGATCGAGCAGGATCATCGGCGCATCAAGCGACGGGTGCGACCGATGCTGGGCATCAAGTCCTTTTCTTCGGCAGCCGTCACCCTGGCTGGCATCGAGATGGTTCACATGATGCGCAAGCAGCAAGGCCGTTTCGCTTTCAATTCGGCTCCTTCTCTCAAGGAGAAGTTCGAGGCAATCGCCGCCTGAAGTGTGTCCGGAGGACGTCGTCTCGCGCACGTCCAAAAGTTTGCAACACAACCCTCAAATGTTATCTCAACCAATGTAGCGGAATTTCGCGTTCATGGAGGTAGCGATCATGGCAGGCCGGCAGAAATGGCTGGAGCGTTACCACACACGGCGCGGATGGCGTCGGGGCCAAGGGGCACCAACCGCTTATAGGCCGCTTCGGGCACCGTAGCGGAGGAGGCAAGCAGCGCGCGGACGAGATTGGCGGATGAGTCCGGAAAACGAGAAAGCAGCTGCGCCGCCTTGAACGCGACATTTGGCGCCGCATAGGAATTGCCGGAACCGCTCGTGATCAGCTGCTCGACCGGTCGATGATGCAGCGTCAACAGGCTCGCGCTCGCGACATCACGGCGGTCGCGCAGCCGCTGGACCAGTGGGTCGAAGATCATCGTCCCCCCGAGATCGATGAAATCCGGCTTGATTGAACCCTGCTGGGCGCTCGCCCCGGACGGCCTGCGCGCGCTCACCGGCCGCGCCGGTCTTTTGGACACCGACACCGATCACGGCGCCCGGGGCGGGGCAGGGCAGGGGGCTGTGGCGGGCGCACCGGACGCTTTCGCCGCGGCTGAAACGGATGTGCTGGAAGACGCGGCCGACGCCGATCCGCTGGCGCAAGAACTCGCGGCGATCGATGCCGTGCTCGCACGCACGGCCCGGGTGCTGGATGTGTTCGAAGCGGTAATGGCGGTACATGTGAAGGGTGCCTATCTGGCAGCCAAGCATGTCGTTCCGCATATGCGCGACGGGGGTGCAATCGTCATCACCTCCAGCGTGGCAGCGATGAGAGGAGACGCTGGCGTCTATGCCTACATCATTGCCAAGCATGCGCAGGTGGGGCTCATGCGCTGC
>NZ_JAEQ01000037.1 GCF_000518985.1 Chelativorans sp. J32 | reverse complement strand
CTAGAAGCCTCAAGCCTCGGCTTTCGTCGCATCCGTCTCGATCTGCAGAAGGACAGCGTGGAGAAAGTAGCGCACCTCTTCCTCTGCTGCACGAACGTCAACGCCATTCGCCGTCAATTGCTGCAACAGATTTCTAGCGGTCTCCCGCCAGAACAGATTTGCTTCATCACCGTGCTTCGTTCGAAGAGCTTGAGCGATACCGCTCAAAAGTTTCTGCTGGCGATAAAGGGGGAACGAGACGACACTTGCACTCATGAGCTTCCTCTCCGAATCGGGGGAAACCTAAAGGCGTGTGGTTAACGACCCATGAGCAGAGCGTGCGCCGTCCCGGTGAGCGGCTCGCGCGAAGACAAAACGCCCTGCCGGCCGAAGCCGGCGGGGCGTATAAGCGTAAACGGCAGGGAGGTTTAGCAGTTCCCGCCTAAACCTACGGTGCCCTTTATGCTGTAGCCGTCACCGGAGGGTTTCTGGACTGGTCTTGGCTAGTGCCTCGAGGAGGCGAAATTGTCACAGGCAAAGTTCAGGGATCTGCTCGAGCCGAGACCGTGAGGGGTGTCAGATCATTCCCACTCAATCGTCCAAACCCACCTTAAGCCATTGATATCACATATAATTATGGCCTTCGGGCGCACAAAAACCGACTACTGGCTAGTCAAAATGTTACGCTTTTGATTTTAAAGGGAAAAAGGGTCGAAAAAATTTGTGGGTTTCAAGGACAATCGGCGTCTATCGCCCGTTTGGACCCTGTGAAGGCCACCCCACGGAATAGCCGATTTGTATCAGAAAACACCGCTGACCACAATGAGCGACCTGCCTCGAACAAGAGGTCAGTTTGCGTTTGTGCGGATTTGCTAACCACAGCGCAGCAAACCAAAACTCCTTCAAACTGGCGCATAGTTTGAAATCATGCTAAAACACTCACCATGAGTGAGCAAACGACGGGGAAGTTAAAGCAGCTGGAGCACCTCCTGCCAGAGGGATTGCTCGTCGATGCCGCGTGGCTTTCTGCTCACGGCTACTCAACCTCACTGCGCACCAAATATGTCGCCTCGGGTTGGCTCGAACAGCCGGCTCGCCGTGTCTATCGGCGCCCTCGCGGACAGCCTGGCTGGCAGCAGGTGGTCATCTCCCTGCAGACGCTTCTAGGCTATCGTCTCACCGTTGGCGGCCGGACAGCCCTCGAGCTGCAAGGCTATGCCCATTACCTCTCACAGGATCGTTCCGAGATCCACCTTCACGGTCCAGCAAGGCCACCCAGCTGGCTCACGACGCTGCCGCTGACGGAACGGTTCGTGTATCATAACAGCACGCCGCTTTTCGGGGCCGACCTGGAAGGTATTAGCTTCCCTTCCCTCGTTTCGGACCGCGCACCTGATGCGCCAGATGCGGGATCTTTTCAGGATGCCGGACTGCGCGTTCTGCCCTGGGGCCAATGGGACTGGCCGTTGACGGTTTCGACGCCCGAACGAGCGGTTCTCGAACTTCTCGATGAACTCCCGCAGCAGGAAAGCTTCGATCAGGTCGACGTGCTGATGGAGGGTCTGAGCGATCTTGCGCCGAGGCGGCTCCAGAAGTTGCTTGTCCGCTGTCGCAGTGTGAAGGTGAAGCGCTTGTTCTTCTTCTTTGCCGATCGGCATCGCCATGCATGGCTCAAGCATGTCGACCGGACCGCAATCGATCTGGGATCGGGCAAGCGCATGCTGGTCAAGGATGGCAGGTACGACCCGACCTACGAGATCACCGTTCCCAAGGAACTGGCCGAGGCGTATTGATGGCATTTGCGGACACTTACCGAAAGCAGGTCGCACTACTGATCCGCACACTGCCTTCGGTGGCTGCTGAAGAGTGCTTCGCGATGAAGGGTGGCACGGCAATCAATCTGTTCGTGCGCGACCTGCCGCGTCTCTCGGTCGATATCGACCTTACCTACCTGCCAGTGCAGGATCGCGCGACCTCGCTTGCAACGATCGATGCGGCGATGGCGCGTATCGCCGAGCGCATTACCGAGACAGTCCGCGGCTCCCGTGTCGCTCCGTCACGCTCACGCGAGAACGTGATCACCAAGCTCGTGGTCCGTGGCGATGGCGCGCAAATCAAGATTGAGGTGACGCCGGTCCTGCGTGGCTGCGTGTTCGAGCCCGCCATACGTTCGGTCTCGCCCAGCGTGGAAGACGAATTCGGCTTTGCCGAAATGCGGATCGTCTCCTTCCCCGATCTTTATGCCGGCAAGATTGTCGCCGCGCTCGACAGGCAGCATCCGCGCGATCTGTTCGACGTCCGCGACCTACTGGCGAACGAAGGCATCGACGAGGCCCTTCGCCGTGCCTTTCTCATCTATCTCATCAGCCATGATCGTCCCATGGCCGAGGTATTGGCAGTTCGGCGCAAGGACATCGCCACCGAATTCGCGCGCGGTTTTGTCGGCATGACCCGGCAACCGGTCGAACTCGAGAACCTGCTTGCGGCGCGTGAAGCATTGATCGCCGGCATTGTCGGCGCGATGCCCGATGCGCACCGCCAGTTCCTGTTGGCGTTCGAGCGTGGTGAACCCGACTGGACGGTCCCCGACCTAGAGTCCGCCGCCGATTTGCCAGCCGTGCGATGGCGGCAACAGAACCTTGATGGTTTGAAAGCCGATAAGCGTGACACGCTGGTGCGGCAACTTGAAGAGGTGCTGACCACGTAGATGCCTAGTGCGGCACATCGGCGCGAACGGAAATGCGACGATTCCTTTTTAGTCACGGGGTTTATCGGGAGGGAATGATCCGGGTAGTGTTTGGCAGTATTTCCAACCACCTCTCTACTGGCAGCAATTCGAGGAGCTTTGCGTCGAGTTGCTCGGCGAGGTCTATGATGTCCCGAATGCCCAGCAAGTTGGCCGCCCGGGGCAGGCACAGAACGGCATTGATGTATTCGGGCAGTCGTCGCGGCACGGCAGGATCGGGATTCAGTGCAAGCGACTTTCCGACCTTGACGAGCATAACAATCCCTATCCGGGCGGGCCCATCACGCGCGCCTTTCTTCGCGCAGAAGCGAAGAAGGCGCTGGGCTTCAAACACGACCTCAAACTCTGGATCCTTGCTACCACCGCGCGCCGGGACACAAAGGTTCAAGAGTGGGTGGAAGAATCAAACGAGGAGTGGCAACAGGCCGGCCGTGACAGGATCGCTATCGTCTGGACTTGGGATGAGTGCATTTCCCATCTCAACAGCTATCCCAACCTTCAACGCAAATATTATCAGGACGTGATCCAGGTCTGCGCGCCGAAGGATCTCGACGAAATTATCTTGCGCACCATTGCCATGGCGTTCGCCCGCCCTGCGTTTGAAGTGCCGCTTCACTGCGAAACGCCGAGCGAATTCTTTCAAGCGTTGAAGGATACGCAAAAGGCTCTGCGCACCGGCGAGCTGGTCGATCGCGAAAGCAGACATGTCATTCGCAAGGCAATCGGCGGTTACCATGAATTGGACGATAGTCATGCACGTGCGAGGCTCGGTGAGGTTGATAAAAACCTGAAGCTCTTGAGGACGCAGCTCGAGCAAGGACTTAAGGATAAGACGATCCCGACAGTCGGCACCTGTCTGGATATTCGAGAGCCAGCCCTTGCCCATTATCTTGAAGAGCTACGCCAGCGATGCGTCGATGAGCTAAACCAGGTTCTCAGGGGCACCGCCATTCCCACAATATAGACGACAGAGCGGCCGTATCGGCGGCTCGACCTCACATCGTACGGGTGACATATTTTGACACCCTCATGTGCAAACCTGTTCCTGTTGTAGGACAGGTGATTCGCAGTGGCTCGCCCACCCGCGCAACCTGCACTTCAGACTGCTGGACGCTGCGATGGGGAGAGCTCGATGAATTTCACGCATTACAATCTGGGGCATGTCGAACGGGGCAGTGTGGTCGTGGTGACGCTCAGCGGCAGTGCGGCCAACGTCCGCCTCATGGATGGCTCGAACTTCAGCAACTACAAGTCCGGGCGCCAGCATCGCTACGTCGGCGGACTCGCCAAACGTTCTCCGGTGCGGCTGCCGGTACCGCATTCCGGCACCTGGCATGTCGCCGTCGACATGCAGGGGCTTCGCGGATCGGTGCGGTCCGGAGTTCAGGTGGTCCCGGGGGCGGCGTTCAACCCTCTGCCGACAATCAACGAGGCACCGCTGCGCAGTGTCCCCACACTCGTCCGCGACGCCGATGATGATCTCGCGCCGCCCCCCGAGGCACCCGATGGCCGATTGTTCGACGTTTTCATCTCCCACGCATCCGAAGACAAGGACGAGGTCGTCCGACCGCTGGCAAATGCACTGCGCGAAGCCGGATTGTCGGTGTGGTATGACGAATTCGAACTGCGGATCGGCGACAGCCTTCGCCGCAAAATCGACCGGGGTCTGGGAAGCAGCCGTTTCGGCGTGGTTGTGCTGTCGCAGGCGTTCTTTGGCAAAGGCTGGCCCGAATACGAACTCGACGGGCTCGTCACCCGCGCCGTATCGGGCGAGCAGATCCTGCTGCCGGTCTGGCACAACGTCTCCAAACGCGAGGTGATCGGCTACTCGGCTTCGCTCGCCGATCGACTGGCGCGCAGCACCGCCACCCACACCGTCGAAGAGATTGCCACGGAAATCGCGGACGTCGTGCGCTTGCCGAACGCCGCGTGACGCCAGATGCACCAGGAGAGACCCAGATGAGAAAGCAGATTGAAGATGAATGGAACGGCTGGGACGGCGACACCATCGTCCGGCTGACCGACGGTTCGGTGTGGCGCCAGGAGGAATATCACTATGAGTATCGCTACGCCTACCGCCCCTCGGTGACCCTGTCCGGCAACGTCATGCATGTCGAGGGCATGAGCCGCGGCATCCGCGTCCGCCGGATCGACTAGGAGAACAACGGATGCAGACGCGCATTGCAGGAGCCTGGACGGGCTGGAGCGGCGATACCATTGTCAAGCTCGCCAATGGAACGGTCTGGCGCCAGGATCAGTACTATTATCGCTATCAGTACAAGTACCGGCCACGTGTGGTGATCGAGGGCCGGTATATGCATGTCGAGGGCATGCCCAAGGCGGTGCGCGTGCGCCGCATCGATTAGCAGTCAAAGTGTCGCCTCCGCGGCGGCACTCATAGCCGCTCATTCAACACTCTGCCCGCCACCGGTTTGGAACATCTCAACAAGTTGCTGGTAATCAGTCATTTGAATCTGGATGTTCGGGCATATCGAATGTGGCATTGAGCAAATTGTTATCCGGCCGAGCGCAGACATACCGCCCCGGCTTTCTTGCGCGCTTGTTTGCTTCCGGAAAATGGAAGCTGACCCTGGACCCGAGACTGTCCGGGCGCATCCGGTTGCGCCAGGATGGTGATATCGAGCTTGCCTGCCTCGATATCGTGTCGATTTCAGCCAGCAAGGCTCTGCTGTGGCATAGCGTTGAGATCCGTTCGCGCGGCAGAACGGATGGTCTATCCGGCCTGACAGGCGAAGCAGCCGCGCAATTGGTCGCTGACCTTCACGCCTTCATCAATTCTCATCTCTTCGGCCTGATTGGCGCCGAAACGGGCCGCTTGCACGATGTCGATGCCCGACTTCGGACAATCACCGAAGGTAGCAGGCAGTATCTCGCTCAAGCCGATCTTGGCCGGGCGATTGCCAGCGTTCCAGGCGATGCGGCCGCAGCCCTCGCGCACCCGCTCCTGAATTCACAGTTGATGCCGGCCAAGCTCAAGGCGTCTCTGCCGCCGTCGTTCACATTCCTGACGGATCCGGGCGTTCGCCAAGCCTATAATGAAGCATTCGTCGCCGCGGAGCTGGAAAAATTCGAGCCGTTCTTCGACGATCTCGACGGGCGGTCCCTGTCCGATCAGCAACGCGAAGCCTGCATTCGCCTCGAGGACAACAATTTGCTGGTCGCCTCGGCGGGCTCGGGCAAGTCCGCGACCATGGTCGGCAAGGTTGCTTATGTCCTGGAAAAGCAGCTCTACCGGCCTGAGGAGATCCTGCTTCTGGCCTTCAATAAGAGTGCTGCCGATGAATTGAAGACCCGGATCGCCCGGCAGTTGCAGGTCGAGGAAGGTGAGTTGGCTTGCCGCGTCACGACATTTCATGCGCTGGGACGCGGCATTATCGAGGAGGTCGAGGGGCGGCCGCCCCAATTGGCCAATTGGGTGGAGCACCCTGCCGGCGAAACCAAGGTCATCGAAGAGATCATCCAAGCCTTGGTCGAGAGCGATCCGGAGTTCGCGCGGATGTGGAGCGATCTGCTGGTGGTGCATCCCAAGGCCGACATTCCAGTCGAGGTCTTCGACACCGAAACCGACTATAATCGCTATGCCTCCGATCGCCTCAGGAAGGGCTCTGCCACGATCGGTTCGCTTGCCGG
>NZ_JAEQ01000036.1 GCF_000518985.1 Chelativorans sp. J32 | reverse complement strand
AGCACACACAGCGCCGATATTTCGGCCGACATTGCCGGGCTAGGATCTGCTGAAGCTGAATCCGAGCTCAACTATCTCGGTACCGTTCGGGCGCGAGCCGGATATGCTTTTGACCGCGCCTTGGTCTATGCACACGGAGGTTTCGCCTACGGCGAGACCGAGCAGACCATCACCGCTGGTGGGACAAAGCTGTTCAACGAGAGCCAGACTCGCACTGGTTGGACGGTAGGCGCTGGTGTGGAATTCGCCGTCACCAATAGGATCTCGGTCGGCACCGAGTACTCATACGTGGATCTCGGCGACGAACGCGTTTTCGATGACGCTGGCGTTTTCGTTGATGAAGACGTGGCCTTCCACACAGTCAAAGCGCTAATCAACGTCCGCTTCTAGCACCTTTAGATTTACCTCAACTGGCGGAGCAGCTCCTGCCGCGCAGCCTGCTCCGCTCAAATTTGTACTATCACGCGCGGATTTTGGGCGGGGGTGTAATGAGCGTCATCTGGACGATCGTGCTTCTATGGTTTGTTGTGCCAGTTTCTGTTTTTTTGTCGGCCGTAGCGTTTTTTCTGGTGATTGGAAGCGGCTTCACTGGTCGGGAAGGTACTGAACCCAAAAAGACGGCGCAGCCTTTCTCTCACTTTGATCCCTTCGATTGAGGTTCAAGCCAGCCCTAGCGACCCGGCCACAGGCCATCATCGGCGACATCCGCTGGCAGCGGATCCATCGCCTTGATCACCCACGATGCTTCGTAGAGCGCGGAGACATAATCCGCCGACTGCTGCCACAGGGATAGCAGCTGCGGCGGGGTCAGTTCGTGATCAACATTATTGCCGTCACGATATGTCGTGCGCGTGGTCGTGTCGCCTTGGCTGATGCGCAGCTGAGCGCCAAGGGCAAGATTGGTGAGGTTGCGCGCGTCCTGGTCCCGGCCAGTGACATAGACCCCGTCGAACACCTTTCCGGCAACGATACGCCGGGAGCGCTCAACATTGATCTCAGCGTGCTTGGCGGCTCGCTGTTGCTCCGCCTTCTGCTCGGCGGTGATGATGATGGACGGATCAGGCTTCCACATGATCTTCCTCCTCGGGCTCCGGATCGCGCGGCAGTTGGATCTCGCCGTCCGCCGGATCGGCTATCGGATCAGGGAAAGCTACCGCCTGGGATGGATTCGGGCCGTGCGGCAAAACGAGGGTTAGATGCAGTTCGCCGTCGATGCGCGAGACCGGGCCGACGATCCAGTCGCAGGGGATGACCTTCGTGACATACCCGTTCTGGATCGTCGCGCCATCCGGCAAATCGGAGAAATCGAAGACTTCTCCGTTTATAGTGAGAGCATCGCCCTGTTTGGAGACCGTTAAAGGATCCTCAGTGAACAGCGGTGAAAGATTTATGCGCATTAGAACCACCTCCCGATGGCTATCCAGTTAGTGGCCATAGAGACGCCTGAACCAACGTTGTCACCCGCTGCAACCTCCAAGCCGCCAGCGCTCACCGCACCAATGGAAACGTTGAAGCGTTGCGCTAAAGACGTGTTCGGTGAAACGAGCGTATAAGGGCTTGCGGTAAAGGCGATTGGGAAGTTTGTTGACGCGTAAGTTGCGCCGGGTGCAGCTGGGACCGTTCCCGTGACGGCCCCCCAACATATTTGGGTGCCGTCAGCGTAGCGAACATAGCGACCGTTGGCGTTAATTCCGGTTTGAACAACCGCATCGACATACTGCTTTGTGGCTGCATGGAGGGCGGCGGTGGGGTTTGCGGGGAGTTGGATCGGTCCGGTGGAACTTACAAGGCCGTCAGATTGCGGCTCAAGGCGAATGCCCCCGCCACGGGAAATAAGATGAATCCCGCCTGAACCTTGGTTTACAATTTGAAACGATCCGTTAGCGCCAGAATTGCGGATGATTCGAGCGCTGTTATCGACGCCATCCTGTGCGTGTAAATCGATATAGGCAAGACGATCACCAGACAGGAGGCGACCAAGTTCAAAATTGCTGACGGTTTGCAGGTTTGGCTGGAAATCCGTGAGCGAATTCCATGCCCCCCACGTACCGTTATTGAGAACACGCACAAAGACTGCCGGGAAAGCAATCGACGTGATCTGGAACGCTAGCTGCACGGCATAATTGCCGGCTTGACCGGCATGGATGACTTGCCAGACCCCGTTCCCCGGAGGAGACCCTACGGTTTCGCCTAACGCGCGATATACGCCATTTACCCGGAGAGTATTTAGGCTCCCACCGGGAACGTTGATGTTTGTGTTGTTAGCCCCCCATCCGAAGCCAGCGGCCAGCTTGGCAACCGTTTCCGATACGTCGTTACTTTCCAACAACGTCCGCGTAAAAGCCGTCAAGATGGCGAGATCCATCGTTCCGGCGCCGGTGAAGATGGGGAACCGGTTGGCCTGCCCCTGAAGCGCGCTGAGCGCTTCGACATTGCCATTGGCGAGCGCGGCAGTTAGCTGGATCACGAAGGCCGACAGGCGCGAACCATCCGCCTGGTAGCGAACCACGAGAGGGCGCGTTCCGGCAGCCCCGGAAGGGCACGCATCCGCTAGTGTGCCGGAGTTCTGGCCGGTCACCTCATCGATGATGAGGAACAAGCCATTCGCCCAAATCATGTCACCGCGAGTGATGCCAGCCGTCTGAAGAGCAGCGCCGCTTGTCGTGAACGCCTTGCTGCCGTTCGTAAGCGTCACTGTCCCGGCGCGGTAATCAGGCCGTCCCGCCATCTTTGCCCTCCTTATCCTCTAGGCGTTTCTTGAGGTGCTCGATCAGCGCCTGTTGCTGGGCAACCAGGGCACGCGTGTTCCTGACCTCTTCCGCCAGGAGGAGGCTCGTCACGCATTCCTGTTCCCAGCGACGCTGAAAGAGCGCGCCCACGGCGTCCGTGGGCACGACATGTTGTTGCGGCTCGGGGGCCGCTGCTTTGTCGGTCATGTTTGCTCTTAGGGTTTAGCGGCGCTGTGCCTGAACTTGGAGACGTCGAGTGTTGATCGCGCTGGTAGTGTCGCCGCCCGCCATGCGGACTTCAAAGGTGTGCACCGCGGCTGTTGGCGTCATCCATATGTACTCTTGGAAATATTGACGTCCTATCCCGCCCGCCGATATGTCGTGAGAGGGATCAGTGTTGTACATCGCAACCCCGTCGATCGCGAAAAACACCTGCGCATCAGGTGAACCGCTAACAAATTGATGCGACCACAAGATGCGCACGTTGAAAGCATCATTAGGTACCGTCATCGACGTGGAACCTACCGTAGTGACTCCGCCGCCCGACGCGATCGTGATGTTTCCATTGTCTGCGAAATTCGCTGTCACGTTGATCGCATCGCCGGCAATCTTCAGGGTGTTGACGGCGAGATTGTCGATCATGGCGCTGGTGACGCGCAGGTTATTGATGATCGCCTGCTCCATCTGCGCCCAGGTTATATTCGCGTTGACGATGTCGGCCCACTGCACCTTCACGTTTTGTAGATAAGCGGTGCCGCCCTGGAAAAGGAACGGCTGCACATCGGTCGCGCCGCTGGTTACGACGAACTGATCTGCAACGACAACGGCGCGGCTCGTGCCATCTGACTTTGCGTCAAGGAAGAAAGACGGCGATGCGAAACCGCCAGACGTGCTAACGCGCGCTTGCATCCCGACGCGCGCCCAACCGCCGCCAGGACTTGCGAAAGCTGCGGCCCTGAAGAGGCCGTTTGCAGAGACGTCACCAACTTCCGAAGAGACTTGCGTCAGCGCCTGAGAGAAAGCTTCTAGGTCTGTATTGACGCGCGCTTCCAGCGACGACATCGCGCCCGCAAGTGCTGCCAATCCCGTTTCGGGATCATCAATCCGGGCCTCGACGGCCTCGACCTGAATGGCTATCGCCTCGGTCTGTGTGACAACAACCGTGATCTGCTCGGTGAAGGTTGCCTTCAGATTGCCAGCAGTGGCCACGGCATCTCGCAGTAGCTCCTGCTTGTCGAGGAAGTTCTGCACGCCCTGGTCGCCAACCAGCTGGTTCAGCCGCTCGAGTTCGTCCCAGACGTCGCGGTCGTTGCCGCCGAGCCAGTCGAGCGCGTTCTTTATGTCGTCGTTCAGCTGGCCGATATCGATCGGATAGATGTCGTCAGAGCCAAGCAGCACATTCGGCGTCGTGACCGGAAGCCATAATGACCAATCCGTAGCGCGCGCCCCGTACGGCACGAATTTCCCACGCACCTCGTAGAGGGTATTCGGCAAGAAGGTGCCGTTGAGGATAACCGACTTCGGATTAGGGTTTGTTGCCGGGTCGCCATAGGGCAGATTGCCATCGAAAACGCCGGCCCCGTTTGCCGCCAGACGAACCTGCACCTGAACCGCGCGCACGTCGAGATCGTCACCATCGAAGAAGACCTCGATTGACGGCCTGCGCGCCTTTCCCGCCGCATCGTAGAAGATGGCCGGCTGCACCTGCCAACCGCTCATCGGTTGCGGGGGCGGCCGCATGGGACCGACAGCGCCTACCGAAGACGGCAGCTCATCTGTCGGGCTCCAGCTGTAATCGGCCGGATCGACTTCCTTAAGCGCCACCTCCTGCAGGCAGTTCGGATGATCGACCATAGAGCCGATCAGGAAGAGCTTGCTTTGATACCCGTTGCGCGCGCTGGTTCAAGAAACCGCATCAACCACCGGCTCGAGCAGCCACGCCTCGGGCGGCAGGAAGAAGTTGTGCTCGCGGACGCGACGGGCGTCATTGGCCATCGCCAGCATGAGGCGCTGCACCTGTGTGCCTCGCGGCACGACAGGGAACGACGCGCCGGCTACTAAGCGCCGCCCATCGTCCTGCGCCTCAAAATCGGCGTTGTAGCGCGGCGGAGCGTCCTTATTCGCCCACGCCTCCAGCGGCTCCGGATAGGTGGCCTGTATGCCGTTGTACGTGTTTTCCAGACCGGGAAAGGGCTCATAGCTCTGCCCGCGCGTTACAACGACGTCCTCATCTGTGAAGACATAGGCGGGCAGCGGCGGCGCACCAACGTGCGTCTTATAGGATCCGCCAATCTCGGCGGTGCGACCGTTACATGCCTTGTTCAGCTCCTCGACAATGTCGAGCGGCTCGATGTCAACGGTGATTTCCGCGCCGGCAATGAACTGCTTTTCCGTGCCGCCTGACGCCAGAGGGATCAAGCGGTCGCATTCGTTCATCGCCGCCATCCAGGAGGATGCCGGAAGACGCGCAGCGGCCGTGTTCTGGCCGCCATACACCCACTGGCCATCGTAATAGATGCCACGGATGATGTTGTATTCTATGACCTTGGGGTTGTCGGTGAACTCGTAGGTTGCTGTCTGCCCCCAACGATGAGGGCCAGAGCCGCCAGCGGTCGAATCCTTGCGAAGGTCATAGCACTTGATGCCACGCCTCCTTTGCGCGCTCGCGAATTTTATCTTGCTGCTCGGACGCAAGATCGCTGCGCGCCCGGACTTCGGCGCGTGCCGCGCGGCGCGGCTGACTTCACGATGCCGCCGATCACACGCTCAGACACGAAGATCGCATCAGCTCGCCTTCTCCCTGCTGAAGCGCGTTGCCGATCTTCACCTTTGCAGCGGATTGTCCCCGTTTCGAAAACCAATGTCAGCCATGCGCGAGCCGTGCACGATCGACTTATGAATGCCGAGATAATTTCTCGTCGCCACGGCCATTGCCCAGCCGTTCTCGTCTGTGACCGCTGAGGCTGGCCCGGTGGCTTAGCCAGCGCGGTACGCCGAAAGATGGCCGCCAGTTCGTAGCTTTCCCGCGATTGCATAGGCTTCCGCCACGAGATTCTTGGAAATGAAAAATGGATCGATCTCTGGTCGACGAGAGCGCCGCCCAACGCAGCGACTGCTCGCATCACTGTTTATGCCGGCAATGAACGGACCATGGTGCTGAAGCTGGAAAAAGCGTCGGCCCAGGCTTCGATTGCGAATCAGGCCCCATGTAGCGCTTCGGATGGCGGAATGAGAGCAAGTTGTGAACGAGGCCCGGAGGAAAAACCGGGCGATTGGCGACGAGGAGGACCCGGAGAAGTGGTTTCAAGTCTGGGACCAGTTGGCGCGGCTGAAGTCCCGGCAATCGAAGTGGCTAACCGGCGTTATTTTTGATGGCTGTGTAGCGCCTACCCTCCTTCTGGGCGCCAGACCTGGAGCCCCAGCGCCAAGCGGGCAAAAGCCCGGGCATGGAAGCCGATCCAGATTGCGGCCGGCGACGCGCTGCCGGCTTTCGGCTTTTCTTTTGGGACACGGGCCGCCGAAGCAGAGGCAAAGAGAT
The DNA here is from genome assembly GCF_000518985.1 of Chelativorans sp. J32. Lineage (GTDB taxonomy): Bacteria > Pseudomonadota > Alphaproteobacteria > Rhizobiales > Rhizobiaceae > Chelativorans. Next base: position 1,100 of record NZ_JAEQ01000036.1, on the reverse strand, counting down.
TTGCCGTCGCGGAACGCCCGCTCAGCGCCTTTGCCAACAGCCGGTGATGGCGGAGAGCGGGGCGCTCGATCGACCGTGCGCGAGCCACCCTCCAAGAGGAAGATTTCAATCCCGAGCGCCCTTGCCCCTTTCGGGGGTGAGCAGAAGAATGTCGTTGGGTCCGGCGATCGTGAAGAACCTGATCGCCTCGATCCGCAGACCGAAATGGTCAGGAATGATCCGAATTCGGCATTGGCGACGCCGCTCTCCCGGTATTCGACTGCTTGCTCGCGATATGCGGCATGGAAACCGATCAAGAATCCGGCGACATGTATCTGCGGGCACCGGAAAGCCAAATCAGGCCGCACGCGGAAAAACATCGCCGCCGGCAACCAAGGTCGCGTAGTTCCGCAGTCGGATTTCTGCAGCTATCTGCAAGGCTTCACCTACGAGGCCCCCGGGATTGTCGAGATAGACCGCCACTTTCTCGCGGTTCTGGATTGTTTCGTAGAAGCGATCACCGTCGCCCCGCTCCCATTCAGGCGTACCCGCGCGCGGGCAGCATGAACTGCATCTTCCGGGCGCGCACAGCCTACTCGGCCGATCATGTGCCCGCCCCAGGATTTCACAATCACGATCGCCGCGGCGAACATGAATCTTGGCCTTATCACCTTAAAGCTTGTAGTGACGCCCGCTGGAGGTCTTCCCAGACAAGGTCGGCAGATCAAATAACTCGGTCGGCGATGAGATCCGTCCTTGCCGTCCGTCTTGCGCCCGACAAAATGCAGATGCCCTGTGTCCATGGCCTGCACGACGGACGGCTCCTCTCAACAGGCCTTGTCCTTTTGGTATTAAACGTTGCTCGATCTGCTGCTGCATCACAGACCCGTCGTTTCTCAGGAGATAGATCATCCAGCTTCCGAGGCGGAAATCAGTCTTTTTGTGTCACTCATTTGCCGCTCCCGACCGTGCTCAACGCCTGACATCGAGTCTCCGGCGACGAAATGCACAATCCAGAGAACGGTAGACGATTTTCAACCCAAATTATTTATGACGGTTTCTTAAATGAATCCGTTAAACAGCAATATGGAAGAATATGCTGTCCTTGCCAGCCGTCGGGT
>NZ_JAEQ01000035.1 GCF_000518985.1 Chelativorans sp. J32 | reverse complement strand
AGCACACACAGCGCCGATATTTCGGCCGACATTGCCGGGCTAGGATCTGCTGAAGCTGAATCCGAGCTCAACTATCTCGGTACCGTTCGGGCGCGAGCCGGATATGCTTTTGACCGCGCCTTGGTCTATGCACACGGAGGTTTCGCCTACGGCGAGACCGAGCAGACCATCACCGCTGGTGGGACAGAGCTGTTCAACGAGAGCCAGACTCGCACTGGTTGGACGGTAGGCGCTGGTGTGGAATTCGCCGTCACCAATAGGATCTCGGTCGGCACCGAGTACTCATACGTGGATCTCGGCGACGAACGCGTTTTCGATGATGCCGGCGTTTTCGTTGATGAAGACGTGGCCTTCCACACAGTCAAAGCGCTAATCAACGTTCGCTTCTAGTACCTTTCGATTCCTCAACTTGGGCGGAGCAGCTCCTGCCGCGCAGTCTGCTCCGCTTCAATTTGTACAATCACGCGCGGATTTTGGGCGGGGGGATGTAATGAGCGTCATCTGGACGATCGTGCTTCTATGGTTTGTCGTACCTGTTTCGGTCTTTTTGTCTGCTGCAGCGTTTCTACTGGTGATAGGAGACAATTTCACCGGCCAGGAGAGTGATGTGCCCAGAAAGATAGCGCAGCCGATCGCTCATTTTGATCCCTTCGATTGACGTACAAGTCAGTCCTAGCGCTCTGGCCAGTTGACCGACACCGAAAAGAAAGACGATTACCCGGCGATTTCGCTAAGCGAGGTGGATGAAGCCACGCTCCGTAGCTGGGTCGATGCGGGCTATATGACCCCTGCCGAATATGAGCGGGAGATGCAGGCTAGAAAGCATCAGGGGAAAGCTGAAAGTCCCCCGCAAAAGTAGGATAACTCTCTATTCGGTGGAGCGCCGGGGGCCCTTCCCGCCTCCCTTGAGTTCGAGTCTGGTCGTGGCACCACCGCTTCGGCTTGACCGGTGCGTGACAGAGACGATCTGACACGTGCCATCCACGCCCGGCCGCGCGCCGGATAGGACGAGGGGTGGCAGTGGACCTGGTAGGAGCAGGTATGTGGCTGCTGTTAGCCATTGTCATACGTCACGCTGATCTGATCGCTGAGCTGTCGCGCTTCTAGAGCAAACGTCGCCAACTTCCTCAATCGGTGATGTTACCCCCCAAAGCTAGTCATCCGGTGCGAATGGCCAAATGCTGCGGATTGACGCTCGGCCGGATACAAACTCAACGGAGTTCTGGTAGATCGGTCCCGGATCGCGTTCATGAGGATACACAAAGAACAGTAGCTCTCGTTTATCCAATTGCGAACATTCTTCTTGAAGACAATTAAGTAAGCTGGTGCCTGCCAGGTCTCCATTCGGTCTGTCACCTATGAGGTCAGCGGCCGTTGGATAGACATCAATTAGTTGAGAACGCGCTTCAGATACCTTGAACGGAGCCCGTTCTTCTGCCGGCTTGATTATCAGGGTCGCCATGGTTCTGGCTTCGAACGCCCGCTTGGTGCCCCCAAAGGCCGTTATGCCTTCCGCGTACCGCGCTTTATCACCGCCTCCACCAAGAAAACCTGCCCATCCTGACCCGTGGTCGGACTGAATTATGATGATCGACTTGTCGTACCTTCCCAGATCCTTTAGCTGCTCAATGAAGGCAGCAACCAAACGGACTGCGCATTTGGATTGCCGACCGTATGCGGCCGGCAGTTTCAGCTTGTCCTGCCCAAGTGAGCAACTTTCATCAAAGATGTACGGCCCGTGTGGCAGGATTGCCTGCAACAATAGGTAGTTCCCTGTACTCGGACGATATCGTTCCTGTTTAGCCGCGTATTGCAACGCCACCATGCCTTGGAATGGATGCACTCCTTCTTCAACCGTGAGGGGTACATCGCCTTCGAAGCGGGGCCTCTCCAAGATAGCTCCCGCTCTACGTCCCAAATCTGCACCCCAACCCAGCGCTTCGTTGGTAAGGATATTCGGCAACGCTTTGGCCGAGACCAAGCTCACGAAGTCGGGCAGTTGCGGGTGCTTTAGCCCGGTCTCTTCCTTGAATATGTCTTGCGGAGAGCGAAATGAATCTGCCAGCGGCGTTCGAAGATGCTCTGGAAGGCCTATGATTTCTAGTCTGTACCCCGAATTCTTCAGAAACTGGAGCAATCCCTGATCGAATGATTGGACCCATTCCTGGAAAGTTTGATCGCCCTTATAGATCGTGCTCGTAAGATAGCTCGGAACAGAAGAGCGGGTGTAAGGGTAGTTTGATGTGTTGCGGCTGAAAAACGTGAAGCCGTTCAGCTCCTCTTCCAATCCTCCATTTCGGATTGCCTCAAGAGCATAGTCTGATTGCAATTCATCAAGGTGAAAGTGATAAATATTCGGCAGCGTGCTTCTTGAGGACGCGTTCTCGACTGCCGCCGCGTGTGGCCGCGGCAGCAAAACAAAAAGCACAGCGCACACAATCGCGAGTAGGCCAGAGAAGAACGCGTACATGCCGAGGTTGCTCCCGCGTTTGTGGAGAGCAAATGCAAGGACAATAATACCAAGGCCAATTGCGCCTTCGAGGAAGGTGTAGGTGAGCGGCTCTGGACTGGTTACGTCAGCACCATCAAGCCGGCCGAGTTGCACTGGTGAAAACACGTCGGCCAGCAAGAGGAACAAGCCTAGTGCAAAGGCGCAATCCGCAACCCAGCGAGGAACACGGAAAAGGAGCGCAATAAATAGCAAAACGGCGCCGATCGAGAGGCCGGCCAGAACGAACAAGTTGACCAGCCAAATGTCCTCTTCCAAGTCGGCAGTAAAGACGCCGGAATCGTCCGCATTGCGCACCTGCTTCCGCAGCATTTCCAACGAGACAACCTCGCCCACCGGGTCACCGGACTGAACGAACTTCATGCCCACCTCGCGTAAGAGAGGCAGAGGGCGGACGAGCCGCCCCCTGCAATAGGTTCAATTTGGCCCTACGGAGCCGGCGTGGTCAGCGGGCCGTAAACGATGCCCTCCGGGCGAAGCGTTTCAAGCTGAATGCGCTCCTCGAGGAGGATCGTGACTTTGTTGGCGATGAAGTTGTCGCGGTCCTCGGTCGAACGGCGCACCTCGATGCCTTTGCGCTGCCACAGGATCGTATTGCCGACGAAGCCGCCGACCATGAACTGGCCTTGGGCGATACCCTTGGTGCGCACCACCGGGAGGCCCCATGCAGTGTCGCAGCAAAGGCCGGGTGCAGGTAGTTTCCATCAGCGTCCTTCGTCAAATCGAGCGCCGCAGCGTCGAGATGGTTCATGATGACGGCAGTGGCGTAGAGGTCCGCCTGCTCCACCTGCGCACAAGCGATACGGATGTCGTCCATCGCGTTGTCGGCAGTCACACCAGGAACTGTGGTGTTGACGTAGGGCGTGGAGTTGGCGATCAGGCCATCGACGCGGCCGGCAGTACCGGGGCCGTTGAGGACCTCGCCCTCTTCCTTCAGCAGGAGGCCATAGATGCCCCGCTGATTGATGTAGGCCTCCATGCCGTCCACATCGTCCAGCGTTTCTTCCGATACGCGGAAGTAGTGGGCCATTTTCACCATGGGCGCTGTGACCGGGGTGAACTCCAGTTCCGACTGAGGCTTCAGCGTGCCTTCCGCTACGGTCGCGGCGTTGTTGGTGTATCCCGTCTCGCGGAGGTATTCGAGCACGGCTGCCGAGGTGGCGGCGACACGCTGCTCTGACGAACCTGCCGGCTATGATCTCCCCAGAGACAACCCTACTGGCGTAGCTCGTTGTTGGGTCCAAGGAACTCGTCACTTGGCGCGCTGCCGGCTTTCGGCTTTTCTTTTGGGACACGGGCCGTCGCCTCGCCAAACATCGCTTTTTCCAGCTTCAGCATCCGCTGATTCAGCTTCTCGCAAGCCGACCAGCGATAGTTGAAATACTCACCGCCTTCCGTGCCCTTGAGCACCGGCCCTTCTTCTGCGGCGACCTTGTAGATGTCTTCGTATTCGACCCTGGCGCGGACATACCTGTCGGCGCGGGCAAGATTGACCGGGGAAACTGCGCCCGCCTCCTTGAGCGCCGCGACCGTCTCTTTCCAAAGCAGCTTCGCAAGCTCTGCGCGGGCTTCGTTGCCCTCGAACACGCGATCGTAAACGGGCTGGATGATCTTCTTCACCCTACCCTCCTTCTCGGGCAGCTTTGAGTGAAAATGGAGGGGGCGCGCGGGTCCAGGCCAGAGAGGCTTGCCTTAAAATCGGGGGGCGTGCCAGTTTTGCAACAGCGACCTAAATGCCACACATCCCTTTGCTTACGGTGGCGAGCAACGGATGCACCGCGCGTGATGGCGTTGGCGAGTTCATGGTCGGCTACCATGTCCTTCGGGTCGATGCCCTTCATCCTCGCTTCGATAGCGTTGGCATAGACGATGGCCTTGGGCTGGGGAGCTGCTGTCCGCCAATAGGCTAGAGCCAATCCCAGTTCGTCATTCATGCTTGCCTCCTGTTCCAGGGATGGTCAGGATCCAGCGGCCTGCAATCCTCATCATGGCCGCTCACATATCCCCGGTGGGTTTCTCTCTGGATCGGTCCGTCACGACAGGCTTTGCAGATTGCCATCAGGTTCTCCTCATCGAAGAACAGTGAGCGGTCGCCCTTGTGGTCCTTGATGTGGTGGGCGACAGGAGCGTTCGGCTCATCACCCCTGCCAATGAGGGACCGGCCGCAGCCATGCCACTGGCAGGTGTAGTTGTCCCTGAGCAGGATGCGCTTGCGGAGCTTGGGCCATGCCGGATGATTGTAGAGCTTGCGGTGCTCAGGCCTGAAGGATCGGCGGCTAGGTTTAGCCATACTGCTTTTGATTCTGGTGAGCGGCGGTCAAGCCTCACTTTTCTGCACATTTTTGCGCTGTTTTGATTGAGTTCTGCTCAAAATTGAGCAATTATCATGAGGCGTTGAGAGAGAGGAATGGTTCCTCTCTGGCGCACTGGAGGAAAAGGCAATGTCCTACGAGACAGCCAGCCTTCTCCTTCAAGCCTTGCAGGTGGCGATAGGCCTCGGAACCTTGATCGCCACTCTGCTTAGGTAAGAAGGGGCCGGGGGGCCGAAAGGTCGCCCGGTTCCTCCCCTCAATATAAGGCAACTCCGATGGAAGCGAAAGACTTCACCGCGTGGCTTGACCACATGCAGTTCAGCGATGCCGAGGCAGCCCGGCGTTTGGGGCTCGGGTCCCGCAACACCATCGCCAAATACAAGGTTGAAGGTGCGCCCGAATATATCGGCCTGGCATGTGCCGCGCTCGCCTACGGCCTTCCTGCCTGGAAAAAGGTTTGATACGCCGCTTCTGGTGAGCGTCGGTCGGGCTTCACAGGAAGACCCCGACAGCAATCGCATAGAGCATGAGAGCCAAGCCCCACCCGTATCGCCGTGCTGCCACATTCGTCGGGGGGCAGAAGCGCGAAAACCCACAGTGCCGTGGCCACCAAATTCCAGTCCACGTGTGCTCCGGCCGATTTCCTGCCTTCTTCGTCATCGGCCTGGATCGGCAGAGACTTCAACCCACGGATGGTAAAATGCCCCGCTCAGGCGATACTGGCGAGGCCTTCAATACAACCTGCGGTACTGATTTCGTCAGCGTCTCGGCACCGGCTAAGCCGCCTCTTTCTGCTTCCGCTTCTAGATTGCTGCCGCTGGGCCTGGCATCGCTCTTGCAGTTCTTCGGGCGCGGCAATAATCCTTGCGCTTTCCGTAGCCGAGGGCAATAGCATCTTTGCGATACGGTTAGGAGTGTGAATTGAAAGAAAATGCAGCGAAAACTCTGCGAGAGCGAGTTGTTGGGAAGGTATTGGTACAGATTGGCCACACAGATGTTGAAGCTGCCCTTCTGTTTGAGGACGGTTCCGAATTTACAATTTGGACCGAGGTGAAGCTCTCGATTTCTCTACCACCCGACCGTGTCATAGTGAAAGATTGCCGGCAGACTGCCGAATGGCTGATGTTGATGTTCGAAACCGGGACTATCTCGATCAGCAGGGTGATCAAGTCGGAGCATCCGGAAGCCTACTTCTTCGTTGATGGCACAGACGGTACCAAGATGGTTGATAACGGCGGCTGACCTTCACTCGCAAGGAAGCCCAAGAGATCCGTCTTGGAACAAGCTCATGGTTCATTGGTTTGGAAGGCGCTGCGGAACCCTATTCCGTTGGAGCCGTGGCAGGCATCGTGTTGAAAGAAACTCTGCAGTGCCAAGAGCGAGGTCACAGAGGCGCACCGATGTGGCCTCGCTTGTACTTTACGCCGCCTCTTTCTGTTTCCTCTTCTTCGCCTCTCGCGGCCGGCGCTTCGCCGCCCTCCATTCCTGAATGGTCAGGCCGGTCTTGCGTGTGAAGCTGGGATCGTCTCGCCACGAGTAGACCGGCTTGGTGTCGTACACCGCGCGATCTCCCTCGATCGTAGCGAATACATGCCCGTTTTCATGGGCATTTGGCAACATCCCTGTTTCGCCTAAATCGTCATGCAAATCGGGTTTGCCGCGCAACCCGCGCATGATTTCGCCAATCGCCCGATTTTTCCTCCGGTGGCCGGTCAGTTCAGCAATGTTTTCCACGTCGCGGCACCATCGGGCGAAGCTCAGCTTCTTGCGAGTGCCGGGGCGATAGAGACACCCCGCCTGTGACATGGCCCACGCCCACAATGCGCGCCGTTGGCCCGGGTCGGTCAGGTAGTCTGTCGTAATCCGGATGCAGCCTTCCCAATTGCTGATCTGCAACGCGGTCGGGCGGCGGCCCCATTCCTCGAGCCAGCCCATGCGCCACTGCTCAAGGGGATCATCACCGGGAAAAAGCTTGTCGCGATCTGCTTGCCACGGGCGTTGATGTCGGCCAGCTCGTGCACCCAAGCCAAGCAGTAACCGCCCCATTGCTGGCGAAGCGCGCGATCCTGCGGCAGCTTTGCCTCGGTCTCGGCCGCGCGCCGCCATTCCCACCGCCGTGCTCGATCCACCCCACAGTGCGGCGTCTCCCATGGTCCCCGCCTTATCGGGTCCGGGTCCCCATCATTTTGCTCAGGTGTCCTGCTCGGCCATTGGCGCGAGCGTGTCGATCTCGGCGATCTTTTAGAACTCACCGAGATATTCCTGCCGGTGGTTGGCGAGCCAGCACGCCACCCGGCCATTGGCCAGGAGCTTGGCGATATAGCCGCGCGCCACCGTCAGATGCAGATTGTCGATGCCATAGGTCTCCTCGACCGACTTGACCTGAGTCTGCAGCGCCGCCAGTTCGCGCTCCATGCGCGCAATCTGCTGGCCGGACGGGGTCGGGGTGGCCGCGCCCTTGCCCTTCTTGGCTGCGGCCAACTGATTGTCCGGGGTCGCCGCGCGGGCGCGGCAAACATGATCGGAAAATTGTTCTGCCCGATCATCAGGTCCGCGGCCTCGATCTGCCGCACCGCCGACATCTGCCGCAAAATGTCGAACACCCTCATCGAGCAGGGCGTGTCCTTCAGCATCTCGGCCGCTTCGGCGCTGATGCCGTCAAGCAGGCGAAAGCGGCGGATGACCGATTCCACCTGCAGATTGACCGCCTCGGCAATGTCGGCCGCCGGCACGCCGCGCTCCATGGCGCGCGCAATCATCCGGTGCTCCTGAATCGGCGGGATCCGGTTGACCCGCTTGTTGTAGGTATAGGTATCGTCTTCGGTGGCGATCAGGCATTCAACCTCTTCAATGCCAAGCTGCTTCAGCGCCTCGGTTCGCAAATGCCCGTCGAGCAGGAA
>NZ_JAEQ01000034.1 GCF_000518985.1 Chelativorans sp. J32 | reverse complement strand
CAGGCGGGCCATGATGTCCTCCGATCACCCCAGCAAAGCCATCGGAATCACGATTTGCCGTGCTCACGCAACACGCTGATTGGGTTCAGACCCTAACGGCATGGCGCAGGGAAAGCCAATACCTGTAATCTCTAGACGTGCGAGCGCGCCCACTGCGCTATCTGCGCGGCAGGCATTGCACCGCTCGTCCTCGCGATTTCCTTGCCGCTCCTGAACAGGATCATGGTGGGAATGCCGCGGATCCCGTAGCGGCCGGCAATCTGCTGTTCGGCATCGGTGTCGAGCTTGCCCAGACGGACATGGGGTTCGAGCGAGCGCGCCGCCGCCTCGAACTGGGGCGCCATCATCTTGCATGGCCCGCACCACTCGGCCCAGAAATCGACCAGCAATGGCAGTTCGGCATTCGCATGACGGTCAAAATTAGCCGCTGTAAGCGTGACGGGCCTGCCTTGAAAGAGAGGCGCGCCGCAGCGTCCGCAATTGGGATTATCGGTCAGGCGCTCTTGCGGCACCCTGTTGGTGGAATTGCACTGCAGGCAAGCGACCGTGGGCATCCTGTATCCTTTCGTTGACGAGCTGGGCTCGGCGGCCGAATGATGCAAGCGTTCAGCGCGTGGATATGGCGCGGCGCGCCTCTCGCTGCCGCGGCTCGGGCAGGTATTCCACGCCACCGCCCTGGCGCCGAACCGGCTGCGGATAGAGCGTCATCAGCTCCAGTATTTCCTTGGGCATGTCCGTTCCAACGGGCAGGCCCATGTCGCGGGCCTCATCGGCAGAGATGGGATAGTCGTGGGTCCAGGTGCCCGTCGCCAGCTTCGCCGCCAGCGCCGCCGCGCGGTTCTCGTCCATCTTGTCGGACAGCAGACGTTTCGCGAATGCCTCGATCTGCGCAATGGCCTTGCGACCGACATCGGCCATGATCAGGGTCTGGTCGTCGATCTCGGCGATGGGCTTCTCGGCGACGACCTTGAGGAGCGAGGCAGCAGGCAACTGGCCAAGTTGCGGATCGACGGGTCCCAGCACGGAATGCTCGCACATCACGATCTCGTCGGCGGCAAGCGCGATCAACGTGCCGCCCGACATCGCGTAATGCGGCACGAACACGGTGACCTTGCCCTTGTGGCCCTGAATGGCCCGAGCGATCTGGGTTGCCGCCAGCACAAGGCCGCCCGGTGTATGCAGCACGATGTCGAGTGGCACTTCATCGTCGGTCATCTGGATCGCGCGCAGGACTTCCTCCGAGTCATTGACGTCGATGTAGCGCATCAGGGGGAATCCCAGCAGGTTCATCGTCTCCTGCCGATGGATCAGCAGGATGACGCGACTGGCACGCTTCTTCTCGATACTGGCGATCTTGCGCGCGCGCATCGCCTCAAGATATCTGCGCTGCAGAACCGGCTGCAGCGCCGAAATGATGAAGAACAGCCAGAAAAGCTGCATTATGTCCATGGACCTTGTCCTCCTTCCCGTCGGCCATCGGGCAGAAAGCCATAGATGCCCTCGTCGCGATAATAGTGGCGATAGACGGCGGCGCCCCTTCGCAGGAGTGGCGTTACAAGCCAACCGGCGATAAACCCGCCGATATGCGCCCACCAGGCGATCCCGCCCGTGGCCTGATCGCTGCCGAGCGACAGAAAGCCGGGAATGACCTGCATGAAAAACCAGATCATCGCGAAAATGACCGCGCGCACTTCGAAGAAGAGGGGAATGAACAGAATCGGCACGATCACCACCAGCCGAGCCGCCGGAAACATGCGTGCGTAGCAACCGATCACGCCCGCGATCGCCCCCGATGCGCCAAGCGCGGGAACGACTGAGTCGGGGTTCGCCAGCGCGTGAGCCAGTCCGGCTGCCACACCACAGAACAGATAGAACAGCGTGAATCTACCCGGTCCGAGCCGATCTTCGACGGCGGGGCCGAAGATCCAGAGCGTCCACATGTTCAAAATGAGGTGGAGCCAGCCGCCGTGCAGGAAGATGTTGGTGAGGAACGGGGTCCAGTCGGACGGGGCGACGAGGCTTAGTTGCCCGAAGAAGCGCGAGGGCACCAGCGCGAACTCGAATAGGAACCGGTCCAGCACGCGCGGAGGCAGGCTGATCTGATAGAGGAACGCGAGGACGTTCATGCCGATGACCGCCCATACGATGACGGGCGGGTAGCGGCGCGCGACGCTGTCAAGGTAGGGAAACAAGCGGCAGATCCTCGCTCGCGCTGGCCATTCCGTTCATTATTTTTTCCCGGCGATCGTCACGCCCGTCCAGGCTGGGGGATCGGAGGCCGGGAAGGATTCAAGACTGGCTTCGATAACTGGATCGAATTCGGCCTGTTCTTGCGACGACAGGTCCACCGTGCCTTCTTGCTCGACCGCGCGCCGGAGGCGGTGATCCGAGCGATCGTGATCCACGCGGGACGGTATGCGATAGGCTTCCGGCGCATCGGCTCCCTTGTAGAGTCGATGCCATTCCTCTCCCCGCCAGCGGTCAGGCGCATGCCGGTGAGCCACGTCCTCACGCACGAAATAGCGCCAGTCCTGCCGCTCCGCGAATTCCACGGCGCTTTCGCGGTCGGGAAATTTCAGCCGGATCGAACGATAGGGATCGTTGCTGGAGGTATATCCCATCAGCGGCTCGACCTGCAGGGGCCGAGACGGCTCGAATTCCAGTATCCAGTAGTTGGGCCGCGGCGCCGACGTCATCGGGGAACGAGCCGGCCGGTAAATGATCGCGGTCGGAACGTCCCATGACCTCATGTTGGTCCCGGGTATCTTCGGCGGAAAGGGTGGACGATTGTGTCCGCGCATCATGGTGCTTCCCCTCGGTTGTCCCCCAGAAAAGCGCGTTCCAGCCGAGCGCGATCCCGCAGGGGCTGTGGAATTCGCAACTTTCTCTGATGAGCACTCTCAAAAAGCGCATGAGCGGTATCGGAAGACTGACCTGAGTCACGCAGTTTATCGCGAAGATAATCGCGCGCCGACTGGACGATCCGGGTCACGTCGTCTTCGGGAATGCCGAGAACGGAGGAGGCTGTTTCAAGCGGGGTGTCGTTCAGATCGACAAGAAACAGGACCCTGCGCCAAAGCGCCGGCAGACCGGCGATCGCCCGGTGAAAGGCCATCGCGTCCTGCCGTTTCGCGACCGCCGTTTCGGGGTCGTCCCCACCGTCGTCGGCGACGAGTTCCTCGAGCAGCAGCACGTCGTCGGGCTGGTAGAACTCGAACATCTCCTCATCCGACTCGGTAGGCTCCCCGGCAGGCGCCTCGGGCGCTACGTAGATCGAGGCGGCATCCTCGGGCACCGCGCGGCGCGCAGCCTGCGCCTCGGCCTCGATGGTCTCGAAGGCCAGTTGCGTCAGCCAGTCCCGGACGGAGAATTCGGTCGGCCGCCGCTCGAAGCGGTTGAGCCCCTTGAGGATCGTCGCATCGACGATATCGCGAACGCTCAGGTAGCCAGCCGGCACAGACCCGCTACACTCGAGATAGGTCAACTCGCGCCTGACGGTGTCGTAGACCGTATCGAGATGATCCTCGATCAGGTCGAAGAAGAGTTGGCGCCGGTCCGCTTCCGCCGCATCCCGCGCGGACGGCAGCGGGGCGCCGATCCGGCGCCGGCGGGCGGGACGCTTGTATTCAGACTCGTGCTTGAGGCGCGCCACATGCCGATCGAGCCGGTGGCGCAGGTCGGCAAAGGCCTTGCGCAGGACAGGCTCGATCTCGAACCCCTCTTCCTGCGCCCCGATCACGCCCGAGGGCAGTTGCAGGCGCAGGCTGACCTGGATGCGCGTCTTGCCCCTCGTCTGGGAGGCGACGACTTCGAGCCGGACGAGATCCTCGCGGAAGCGTACAAGATGCGGTTCAAGTTGCCGCACCTCTTCCTCGATGACCTCAGGCGCGCGCTGTTGGCCGTGCCGGTCGAGATTGCGAAATGCTCTGATGACTTCCATGCCGTATGACCTTGCTTGTCGCTTTTTGACGAAATGAGCCGGCGCGACCGTCATCGCGCCGGCCAGTCCTTCACGACGTCACCCGGTAGACTTATCGTCCTTGGACTGCTCCTTATCCTTGGCGTCGACTGGGACATCGGGCGTCGGAGCGTCCGCCTTGTTTTCGGCAACTGCGCTGGACTCGTCGATCCCGGCCTCGGCCTGATCGTCCGGGCTGTCGTCACCCGTGTCCTTTGCGATCTTTTCGAACACGACCTTCTGTTCGTCCGCTGACCAAGCGACGCGGACCTTGTCACCATCCCCGATCCGCCCGGAAAGCATTTCGCGGGCCAACTCGGTCTCCAGCTCCGACCGGATCAGCCGGCGCAGCTCGCGGGCGCCGAATTCGGGGCGGAAGCCGACCGCGCCGAAGTGATCCACGACGCTCACGTCGAATTCGAGTTCGACGCCCTGGCCGAGGGCGGTCCGTTTCACCCGGTTCAGCTGCAACTCGACGATCTGGCGGATCTCCGACTGGTTCAGCGAATGGAAGACGATGATCTCGTCGATCCGGTTGATGAACTCTGGCCGGAAATGACCGCGCAACACCTCCATCAGTTCGGACTTCTGCTTTGCCTCGTCGAACTCCTTGGTGCCGCGTCTCTTGAGGTTGCGCTGGATGATGTCCGAACCGAGGTTCGAGGTGGCGATGATGATGGTGTTAGTGAAGTCCACCACGCGGCCCTTGCCATCTGTCAGGCGGCCATCGTCGAACACCTGAAGCAGGATGTTGTAGACATCCGGATGCGCCTTTTCGATCTCGTCGAGGAGCACGACCGAGTAGGGCCGACGGCGCACCTTCTCCGTCAGCTGCCCGCCTTCTTCGTATCCGACGTAGCCCGGAGGTGCGCCAACCAGCCGGGCAACCGAGTGGCGCTCGCCATACTCCGACATGTCGATACGGATCATCGCATCCTGGTCGCCGAAGATCACCTCGGCGAGCGTCTTGGCCAGTTCCGTCTTGCCAACCCCGGTTGGCCCGAGAAACAGGAAGGTCGCAGTCGGACCGGAACCTTCGCGCAGACCCGCACGCGCCAGGCGCACCGCATCGGCCACGGCGCGGATCGCTTCTTCCTGGCCGATGACGCGCTCGTGCAGCTTCTCCTCGAGCTTAAGGAGCTTGTCCTTCTCCTCGGTGGTCAGCTCCGTGACCGGAACGCCGGTGATCTTGGAGACGACCTGCGCGACGTGATCGGCGCGCACCTCGGCGGTCGCCGAAGCCTGGTCGCGCTTCCAGATTTCCAGAAGCTCGTCCAGCTCCTTCTGCTTCTGCTCCAGTTCCTTCTTCAGTTCCGCTGCTCGGTCGAATTGCTTGCGGGCGGCGGCATAGTCCTGCTCGCGCTTGATCTGCGCGACCTCGGCCTCCAGCTCCTGGACGTCCACGGGGCGCGCTGTGGCGCTGATCTTCACCCGTGCGGCGGCCTGGTCGATCAGGTCGATCGCCTTGTCAGGCATGAAGCGGCCAGTGATGTAGCGGTCCGAAAGCTCGGCCGCCGCGACGATGGCCTCGTCGGAGATCGTCACCTTGTGGTGCGCCTCCAGCGTGTCGCGCAGACCGCGCAGGATCATGATGACCTGAGCTACCGTGGGCTCCTCGACATAGACCGGCTGGAAGCGGCGTTCGAGTGCTGCGTCCTTCTCGATGTATTTCTGGTACTCGTTGAGCGTTGTCGCGCCGATCAGGTTCAGCTCGCCCCGCGCCAGCGCCGGCTTGAAGGTGTTGGCGATATCTAGACCGCCTTCGCCACCGCCCTGACCGGCGCCGACGATGGTATGGATCTCGTCGATGAACAGGATCAGACTGTCCTTCTCCTCGGTGATCTCCTTGAGGATCTTCTGCACCCGCTCCTCGAACTCGCCCCGATACTTCGACCCGGCCACCATCGAGTTGATGTTGAGTTCGATCAGCCGCTTGTCGCGCAGCGCCTCTGGCACTTCCCCCGCGACGATCCGTTGTGCAAGTCCCTCGACGATGGCAGTCTTGCCCACGCCAGGCTCGCCGATCAGCACCGGGTTGTTCTTTTTCCGGCGGGCCAGCACTTCGATCGTCGTCTCGATCTCGCGGGCGCGGCCGATGACGGGATCGAGCTTGCCCTCGCGGGCGAGCTTGGTCAGGTCACGGCTGAACTGGTCGAGATCGGGCGTGCTGGAAGGCGCCTCCACGCGGCCTTCCTCGGCTCCCTTGCCCACGACCTTGGTCACCTGCTGGCGAAGCGCCTGCGGCGTCAATCCGTATTTGCGCAGGATCGACGCGGCCAGGCCTTCACCTTCCTCGGCAAGGCCGATCAGCAGGTGCTCGGGACCGACATAGGAATGGCCGAGTTCGTTCGAGGCGATGAAGGCCCGGTTCAGCGCGTCCTTCAGGCGAGGACTGACGCCGATTTCGCCCTCCGTCTTGGCCTCTCCACGCTTCGCTTCCTTCTCGATCTGGCGCCGCAGATCGTCCACATCGACCTTGAACTGTTCCAGGATCGTCTTGACGATGTCGGACGAGGTCAGTGCCAGAAGCAGATGTTCGGTATCGACCTCGCTGCGTCCGAATTCTCCTGCCTTCTGTGCGGCATCCTGCAACAGCTTGTTGCCCTGTTCGCTCAGTCGATCGGCGATATTGCGCCCGCCGCCGCCGCGCCGCGATCCGCGTCGTGGCGCGCCCTCGCCGAAAGTGGCCTCGACGACATCGTCATCGCCGTCACCCATGGCGCCGAGCGTGCCGCCCCGCAAGGGGCTGTCACCAAAGAGGCTGCCGAAACCACTATCGCCAAAGAATTCGTCAAAAAGGGAATGCCGTCCGAACAGCGCTTCCAACGGCGACGCGCTGCGGCCCGACCGGCGCACCATCTCGCGGTAATGCTGGTCGCAAAGCTCCATGTTCTGAATTCTGCCGTTCACCGAGGCGCGCACGCGCGCCGTCGCCGGGCGACCGCAAATATCGCAAGCTCCGTTTGCCATTTCTCTTCTCCGTTTTCTTTATCCAGTCAGGGTTGTCCGCCGATCATCTGCGCCAGTGACAGTGTCACGCAGCGACCGCTTCCGTTCTTTTCACCTTGGACCCAATTGCCACCAGATCGGGCTCGTCCAGTGTCTCTCGTTGCAGGAGATCCTGCGCCGATTGCTCAAGAAGATCCCGATTGCTTTCAAGAAGGGTGAGGGTGCGCTTGAACACGCCTTCCACGATGTCGCGCACCTTCGCGTCCATCCGCTCAGCAGTGGCGTCGCTGTAGCGGCGGTTCAGCCAGGACGACTGGTCGCCGGTGCCGAGAAAGCCGGGCCGATCGGTGTCGTAGCTGACATGCCCGAGGTCTTCGTCCATCCCGTACCGTGCGACCATGGCGCGGGCGATATCGGTGGCCTTGACCAGATCGTCCGCCGCCCCGGTCGAGAGGTGGTCGTAGATGATCTTCTCGGCCGCGCGCCCGCCGAGCAGCACGGCGATCTTGTTCTCGAGTTCCTCCCGCGTCATCAGGAAGCGGTCCTCGGTCGGGCGCTGGATCGTGTAGCCGAGCGCGCCAATCCCGCGCGGGATGATCGAGACCTTGTGCACCGGATCCACCCCCGGCAGAACCATCGCCACCAGCGCGTGCCCCATCTCGTGATGCGCCACGATCTCGCGTTCGCGCGGGTTCAGAACGCGGTTCTTCTTTTCCAACCCGGCGATGATGCGTTCCACGGCATTGTTGAAGTCGTCCATCGTCACCGCATCTGCCTTGCGGCGCGTGGCGAGCAATGCTGCCTCGTTGACGAGATTGGCAAGATCCGCTCCGGAAAAGCCGGGAGTAAGCGCTGCGACCTTATCGGCATCGACGTCCGGGGCGAGCTTCACCTTTTTCATGTGAACGCCAAGAATCTGCACGCGTCCCTTCTTGTCGGGCCGATCCACCAACACCTGCCGGTCGAAGCGGCCCGCGCGGAGAAGCGCGGGGTCGAGGATCTCGGGCCGGTTGGTGGCGGCCAGGAGCACGATGCCCACCGAAGGGTCGAAGCCGTCGAGCTCGGTCAGAAGCTGGTTCAGCGTCTGCTCACGCTCATCATGGCCACCGGCGATCTGGCCGGAGGAGCGCGCCCTCCCAAGAGCGTCGAGTTCGTCGATGAAGATGATCGCCGGGGCAGATTTCCGGGCCTGCTCGAACAGGTCGCGCACCCGTGCGGCACCGACGCCCACGAACATCTCGACGAACTCTGATCCCGAGATCGAAAAGAAGGTCACGCCCGCCTCACCCGCCACCGCGCGCGCGAGAAGCGTCTTGCCGGTGCCCGGCGGCCCAACGAGCAATATGCCTTTGGGGATATGTGCGCCCAGCTTTCCGTATTCGGCCGGGTTCTTGAGGAACTCCACGACCTCCTCCAACTCGGCCTTGGCCTCGTCCACGCCGGCCACGTCAGCGAAACTGACGCCGGTTTCCTTTTCCATGTAAACTTTCGCCTTGCTGCGGCCGACCTGCATGAACCCGCCGAAACCCTGCTTGTCGGCGAACTTGCGGAACAGCAGCATCCAGATTCCGAAGAAGACAAGCGCTGGCGCCACCCAGGAAATCAGCGTGCCGAGAAAAGTGTTTTGCGGAACGCCAGTGATCTCGATACCTGACC
This sequence comes from Chelativorans sp. J32, assembly GCF_000518985.1. Lineage (GTDB taxonomy): Bacteria > Pseudomonadota > Alphaproteobacteria > Rhizobiales > Rhizobiaceae > Chelativorans. Next base: position 4,679 of record NZ_JAEQ01000034.1, on the reverse strand, counting down.
GGTCTATCCGTTCCAGGATTGCGGGATTCACTACGGTCGTCACGAACTGCTTCTTGCCGTCGACGGGTTCGGCGAAGGTGCCTGTGATAGTGTCTGACCCGACCGCGACAGAAGAAATTTTCCCGTCAGCGAGATACTTCTCGAACTGGCTGTAGCTAATGGGAGCGACGGATTGCCAGCCAGCGATCAGGTTCTGGATGAAAAGCACGGCTATGAAAGCCACCACCCAATACCAGATGTTGTATTCGGTCTTCTTTTCCATACCGCTTTTCCTTTTCCCTAGCGCCCGAGCCGCGCCCTGATCCGCTCGAGCAGCGCCAGCAGAATGCGCCTTTCGTCCGCCGACAGATCCTGCAGGATTTCATCTTCGAGTGCCGATTGCCGCGGCGCGAGTTCCTCCAGCATCGCCCTGGCCTTTGGCGTTGCCGTGACGATCTGCGCCCGTCGGTCGTCGGGTGACGCCCACCGCTCTACCCAACCGCCCTGTACCATGCGATCGACGAGCTGGCCCGCAGTGGCCCGGCCCACCTCCAGCCGCCCGGCCAGATCGCCGATGGTCAGCCCGGGCGAATCCTCGACATGTGCCGCCGCCATCCAGGACAGGCGGGTCAGGCCGCTGTCGCCGATCTCGTTGTCGATCCGCTGCTGGATGAGCTGCGCGACCCGGTGGATCGTCGTCCCGATCAGGGCAAGATCAGAAGTGATCAAGGGTATCTTTCCTCCGTCTGCATGAGAAATCAGGATAGACTGCGGTCCACCCAAAGTGCAATGCAAGCATCATATATGCTTGCGTAATAATTGGAACCGCCTATCTTGATGGACGGTCTCCGAACCGACATCCGGCCGGCCCGGTTGCCCGGCCGGACCATGCTGCCGGTTTGGGGTGTCGATCAGCAACAGGAGGCCAGCAATGCCCTATCCGACATATCTGCGCCGCAGCGATCCCTTTGCGCTGATGCGCTCCATGATGCGCGATCTCGACCGCGGTTTCTGGCCGTCGCCGTCTCGCGCGGCATTCCCGGCAGTGAATGTCTGGCAGGGTGCGGAAGCCGTCGCCGTTACTACCGAACTCCCTGGCATTGAGCCGGGCGATATCGAGATCGCGGTCAAGGACAACGTCCTGACGCTGTCGGGCGAACGCAAGGCGCCCGAGGTTCCCGAAGGTGCGCGCTGGCACCGCAACGAACGCGGTTATGGCAAGTTTTCCCGCGTTATCCGCCTGCCATTCGCGGCCTCGGATGACAAGGTCGAGGCGAGGATGACGAACGGCGTATTGCGGATCGTCATCTCCCGGCCCGAGGCAGAAAAGCCAAAGAAAATCGAGATCAAGGCAGCCTGAGAGGAGCTGGAACGATGAGCACCGACATCACGCAAGCCACCGAAAAGACGCCGATCGACGCGCCCGAGACCGCCGGCGGCGGCCGCATCTACCGCCCGCTGACCGATATCGTCGAGACCGATCAGGGTGTCTCCATGATGCTCGAAATGCCTGGGGTCGCCGCCGATGCGGTCGAAATCACACTCGAAAACCGCGTGCTGACGATCCGCGGCAAGGTTGAGCCGATGCGGCCAGAAAACCTGGAACTTGCCTATGCCGAATATGGCGAGGGTGATTTCGAGAGGGCCTTCACGCTTTCCGAGGATTTCGACCCCGACAGGATCGAGGCCGAGATGCGCGGAGGCGTCCTCACCCTGACGCTCCCCCGAGCCCCTGAAGCGCAGCCAAAAAGGATCGCCGTCAAGGGCGCCTGAAAACCGAAGGAGACACCATCATGCAGATCAAGGACCTGATCCCTTGGGCGCGCAAGGACGGCGCGCCAGACGCCAAGAGCAGCGAAGACAACCCGATCGCGACGCTCCAGCGCGAAATGAACCATGTGTTCGAGAACTTCTGGAACCGGGTCGGTCAGTTCGAATGGCCCTGGGGCAGCGGCGAAGCCAAATCCGACATGGTTGAGACCGACAAGGCGATCGAAGTGTCGATCGAGCTGCCGGGCATGGAGATGAAGGACATCGAGGTGACGGTCAACGATGACATGTTGACCGTGAAGGGGGAGAAGAAGATCGAGCGCCAGGAGGAGAAGAAGGGATACTATCTCTCCGAGCGCAGCTACGGCGCGATCTACCGGACAATTCCGCTCCCCCCCGGTGTGGATGGCGATAAGGCGCAAGCATCCTTCAAGAACGGGGTTCTGACGATCAAGCTGCCCCAGACTCCCGAGGCGCAGGCCAAGGTCAAGCGCATCGAGGTCAAGAACGGCTGATTTGCCACATTGGGTGTCGCCGGTTTGCGGCGTCCCCTCCGCTCCGTGCGATATCGCACCGTCTGGCGAAGCCCCGGGGAGCTTGTCTCTCCGGGGCGGCTTTCGAGAGGCAATCATGAAAGACTTGCAACGATCCGGGCTGACCCGTGAACAATGGTCGGCGATGACGCTCTACGAGAAGTTCGAGCAAGTTGTCATCTTCGTCCTCAGCGTCATCATTGCGGCGATCGTCGTGGCGTCGGTCTGGGCGCTGATGCGCGAAGTCGTGAACCGCTTGGTTCTGGGGGCATTCGACACTCTCGATTACGCCACCTTCCAGGTGGTGTTCGGCATGATCTTCACCGTGGTGATCGCGCTCGAGTTCAAGCGCTCCCTTCTTGTTGCGACCGAACGCAGCTTCGGGATCCTCCAGGTCCGCACGATCGTGCTGATCGCGCTCCTCGCCATCGCGCGCAAATTCATCATCCTGGACCTCGGCGAGACGGAATCATCCAAGATTGCCGCACTCGCGGGCGCGGCGCTTGCGCTCGGGGTTGTCCATTGGCTCGTGCGCGATCAGGACCGACGCGAACTCGGAGGCCACGAGACGCGATGACCGCGGCCTCCGCCAGCCACCGCCTGCTCAATTTCGTGCAATCGGCGCTGCTGCTCGGGCTCATGGCCGCGATCGCCTGGATCGCGGTGACAGCGATCGTCGGACCCGAGACCGGTCTCCTCATGGCGCTCCCGATGGTCGGGGGTCTCCTGTTTGCGCCCGCGCTGCCACGCCGGCTGCTCCTCTCGGCCTATCAGGCGCAGCGGCTCACCGGTCGTGATGCCCCCGGTCTCGTCGCGGCCCTGGCCGAACTCGCCCGCAGGGCCGGGCTGCAGCGCGCGCCGGCGCTTTATCGCGTGCCGAGCCGGCTGCCGAACGCCTTCGCCCTGGGCAGCCCCGAGGACAGCGCCATCTGCGTAACCGACGGGCTGCTCAACCTGCTCGACGGCCGAGAACTCGCCGGGGTTCTGGCGCATGAGATCGGGCATATCGCCAACCGCGACCTGTGGATCATGAGCCTCGCCGACATGATGTCGCGCCTCGTCTCGCTGGCAAGCTGGCTCGGACAGTTGCTTCTACTCCTCAACCTGCCTCTGGTCCTGGCAGGCATGGTCCATGTGCCTTGGCATGTCGTGATTCTCCTTGTCTTCGCGCCCACCCTCATGGCGCTGGTCCAACTCGGCCTTTCGCGGACGCGCGAGTACGACGCCGACCGCGCCGCCGCAGAGCTGACCGGCGATCCGGAGGGGCTCGTGCGCGCGCTCGTCAAGCTCGAACGCCGGGTCGGTCGGTTCTGGGAGGAGATCCTTCTGCCCGGCCGCCGCATTCCGGAGCCCTCGTTGCTCAGGACGCATCCCCCGACCGAAAGCCGAATCCGCCGCCTCCGGGACCTGGTCACGGGTCGCACGACCCCGATCCCCGCCCTTGTCGCCTACCCGACCGCAAGGATACCGCTGGGAGGGACACCGCCTCGGTTCCATCGCCTTGGGCTCTACTGGTAGGCCTGCAGGGAAGCTGGATCGCCCAGGAGAACGGCGACCTGTCAGAAGGCATTTCTTCCAGAGAAGGTTGGATATCAGGCCCATCCCCTCCGCCATTATCTTGTAGCGAACCCGAGATGAGGCTCCCGTTGGGGGCCTTTTTCTTTTTGTTTCAAAGGCGCTTAGCCGAGACGCCCGAACCTCGGAGACTGGCACCGGGTCCAATTTCCGTCTCCGAACAGCCCTCCGTCTCTAACCGAGCGAACCTCGTCCGGCCCGGTTGGGCTTCGGGAAGGCCAGCGTTTCCAACGGGTTCCGCAGGTCGCTCGACAGTGGATTCAGCGGGCGTTCTTCCGGTTGGCGTGGCCGCCGGGGAAACACGCGGTAGGCATATTCGGGGGAAGCCGTGCGCAGCCCGTCGTTATGCTGGGGATCAAGGACCCGATGGTTCTTTGACTTTCGATGACAAATGGCCGCGACGTCAGTAGCCTGGCCTAGGGTCCAGACTCGATCATATCCAGAACGCGACGATGGCTGCGAGGGCTGCGGCTGAGAGGAAGTTGGCGGCGAGCTTGTCGTAGCGCGTGGCCACGCGGCGGAAGTCCTTGAGCCTGCAGAAGGCGTTCTCCACCAGGTGGCGGTCCCTGTACCGGCGGGCGTCCAGCCGGACTTTGCGCTTGCGGTTGGCGCGGCCGGGGATGACCGGCACGGCTCCAGCCTGGCGGATGGTGCTGCGCAGACCGTCCCCGTCATAGCCCTTGTCCGCGATGAGATACTTCACGCGCTCGGCGCGCGCCAGCAGGGCCGGAGCGACGGTGATGTCAGCCGCGTTGCCCGCGGTCAGGGTCAGCGCGAAGGGGCGGCCCACCACGTCGGTCAGCGCGTGCAGCTTGGTGGTCT
>NZ_JAEQ01000033.1 GCF_000518985.1 Chelativorans sp. J32 | reverse complement strand
CGCGTTGCTTCCGGCGCATCGACACTGTCGTGTTCTGGAAACTGGCGCACTGGCTGGCGCGAAAATATCGGTCACGCATCAAACCCTTGATGCGGAGCTGGTATCGAGCGCCAGAGGCGGGCAAGGCAAAAACTTGGCTTGTCTATGGACGAAGTGAACGTGGAAACCGTGTCGGCAAGGCGCTGCGCCGAATGGTAACCAGCCCAAAGGCGCAGTTCCGGTGGCGGAATCCGGAGAGCAATCCATATATCTTCCGGAGCGAACCTCGCAGCACCGTCACCTCAAATTATCATGACGTTGCCATGGCCATGGGCCAAGATTGAATAGAGAGCCGTATGCGCTGAAAGGTGCACGTACGGTTCGGGGAGGAGAAGCGCAGCAGCGCTTCTTACTCCACTCGCCACCTGGTCCGGGTTCGTCTACGTGGCCTTCGTGATCGACGCCTACGCCCGGCGCATCGTCGGCTGGCGCGTCAGCCGGTCGGCGCACGCGGGCTTCGTGCTCGACGCACTGGAGCAGGCCCTGCACGATCGTAGGCCCCTCTCGGGCAGCGGCCTCGTCCACCACTCCGACCGCGGCGTGCAGTACCTGTCGATCAAGTACACCGAGCGGCTCGCCGAGGCCGGTCTCGTGCCATCTGTCGGCAGCGTCGGCGACAGTTACGACAACGCGCTCGCCGAGACGATCAACGGGCTCTACAAAGCCGAGGTGATCCATAGGCGCGGGCCGTGGCGGTCGCTGGAAGCCGTCGAGTACGCGACCCTCGAATGGGTCGACTGGTTCAACAACCGCCGCCTGCTCGCGCCGATCGGTAACATCCCGCCGGCGGAAGCCGAAGCCAATTACCACGCCGGCCTGGAGGAACCGGCACTCGCAGCATGACTCAAACGAAACGGCCTCCGACAATACCGGGGCAGTTCACTCATCAAGTTCGGCCAGCCTCTTCGAGCGCGCCGGATCGCCTCGTTATGTGTCACATGCTTCTGCGCCCGCGCAGGAGCGATATAGGGAAGCTTCAGGTTCGGCGTTTCGAACATGCCCGCGGTCTCCTGACGAATTCTGACGGGGCGAGCATGATGCAGCTCCGGAATGCGGGGATAACTTTGCTCCCCGGGCATGACCAGCCGCTACTCCGGCTCCTCCCAGTCGCCGCGAGGTGGCTCAGCGTGACGTGCCCTGTGCGGGCTTGCAGAACGCCGCGTGCAACGCCTCCACGACCGAAAGCACTTCCGGGCGCGTGATGCGGTAGTAGACTGTCGTCCCCTCCCGGCGTGCTTCCACGAGGCCGTCCGCGCGCAGGCGCATTAGCTGCTGGGACATGGGCACCTGATCGATCCCAAGTTGCTGGCGCAGTTCGGCGACAGACTTCTCCTCGCGACCGAGCGCACACAGAACGAGCAGCCGTTGCGGGTGGGACAGGCTCCGCATGAGCTCTGCAGCACGGCTGGCTGCTGGTATCATCTCGGAAACATTCATGATCTTGAAATTATGACTTTTGAATGTTAGCTACAAGAGGCTGGTTCGAGGTCGGTGATCTTTGCGCCGCAGCAAAGTCCGCCGGCAACAGGAGATATATCCCTGCCGAAGAGGAATGGTGAAATGTCTATCGATCGTGCCGTCATGCTGTTCGCCGGGTTCATGGTGCTGATCTCGCTGGCGCTTGGCTTCTATGTTTCGCCGTACTGGTACCTACTCGCGGCCTTCGTCGGCTTGAACTTAATTCAAGCCTCGCTGACCGGCTTTTGTCCCGCCGCCATGCTGTTCAAGAGGCTTGGCTTGAAGCCGGGTCCCGCATTCAACTGAAACAAGCTGCCATGCGACACATCAATGTGTTGCTCGCCGGGCTCTATCTGATCGGTGCGGCCCAGCCTACCGCGAGCGGAGCGGCCGAGGTCCGCGCCAGGGCAGTTATCATCCCGGAAACCAAGGCGGTATTCGGACAAGTGCAAAGCCGCACGGTCGTGCCGGCGCGCGCACGCATTGGTGGGACAGTTCGCGAAATCCGGATCAGTGAAGGCAGCGAAGTGAAAGAGGGTCAAGTCGTCGCCGTCATCGTCGATGACAAGATCGCGCTCGAGCTCGCTGCCGCTCAGGCGAAGATCGACGCGCTGAAGTCGCAACTCAAGAATGCTCGAATTGAGCTCGAGCGCGCCCAACAGCTTCTTCAGCGGGGCGTAACCGCCCAGAGCCGATTCGACCAGGCTAAGACCCAGTTCGATGTCATCGTGAACCAAATGGCGGCCGCCGAGGCGGACAAATCCGTCATTGAGCAACGCGCGCGCGAGGGCGAGGTGTTAGCCCCGGCCACTGGCCGCGTGCTGACCGTTCCAGTAACGGAGGGCACGGTGCTATTGCCCGGCGAAGAGATCGCACGCATCGCAACCGGACGCTATTACCTGCGGCTGTCTCTGCCGGAACGCCATGCCGCCGAGATCGTCGAGGGCGCGACCGTCACCATCGGCCAGCGCGGATTGTCGCCCACCAAGAGCGGGAGCGTCGAGACAGCTCGCGAAGGGCGCATCGCCAAAGTCTATCCGGAAATTGCGAGCGGACGTGTCATCGCCGACGTCGAGGTGAGCGGGATTGGCGACTACTTTGTCAATGAGCGCACGCTCGTCTGGATACCCGTCGGCAAGCGCAAGGTGATCGCAGTCCCGACAGCCGCGGTGCGCACACGCCAAGGCATCGACTACATCCGCATTGCGATTGCACAAGGGGAACAGGACGTGCCGGTCATCTTGGGGGAGACGTTCTCCGACAGCGAAGAAGAGCCTCTGGTCGAGGTGATGACAGGCCTCCGCGACGGTGACCGAGTGATCCTGCCATGAGACTCGGGCTTGCCGGCCTCCTCACGCGGGCCTTCATCAGCTCGCCGCTGACGCCGCTTTTGCTGCTCGCCTCGTTCGCGCTCGGCCTCATCGCGCTTGTGGCGCTTCCGCGCGAAGAGGAGCCGCAGATATCCGTACCGATGGTCGACGTGCGCGTCGAGACCAACGGCCTCAAGGCGGAGGACGCCGTCAAACTCGTCACGGAGCCGCTCGAGACCATCATCAAAAGCATCGACGGCGTGGAGCACGTCTACTCGCAGACCCACGACGACTCGGTCATGGTGACGGCGCGCTTCCTCGTCGGCACCAGCTCGGATGCCGCGATCCTGCGGGTGCACGAGAAGATCCGCGCCAACATGGACCGCATCCCCGTCGGCATTCCCGAGCCTCTGATCGTCGGGCGCGGCATCGACGATGTGGCCATTGTCGTCGTCACGCTCAGCTCGACCACGGAAGCTGCTTCCCGCTGGACCGCGAATGGGCTGACCCGTCTTGCGCGCGAGCTGCAGGTCGAAGTGGCAAAGCTTCCTGACATCGGTCTCACCTACATCGTCGGCCAGCAGCCAGAGGAGATCCGGATCGAGCCCGATCCGGAAAAGCTTTCCCTTTACGGCATCACGCTCCAGCAGCTGGCGGGCAAGATCGAGGGCGCCAATCGCTCCTTCCAAGTCGGACGCGTGCGCCAGGCCAACGAGCAGCGAACGCTGGTCGCAGGGCAGACGCTCCAGCACCTGACCGAGATCGGCAATCTCTTGCTCACAGCCCGCGATGGGCGGCCCGTGTACGTGCGCGACGTGGCAGATGTCGTCCTCGCGACCGACCCCAACGAAACGCGCGTGAGCGAATACCGAAAGACCAAAGATGGTCTCGAACGCGTGCCGGCGGTTTCACTCGCCATCGCAAAGCGTCCCGGCACCAACGCGGTCGTCATAGCAGATAAGATCATTGAACGGCTCGAGCAGGTCCGCGGAAGCATCTTCCCTGCCGACGTGGAGATGTCGATTACGCGCAATTACGGGGAAACTGCGAACGAGAAGGCAAACGAGCTGCTGTTCCACCTCGGACTGGCGACCGTCTCAATTGTTCTCCTGATCTGGTTCGCAATTGGCTGGCGCGAAGCGCTCGTGACGCTCGTCGTCATTCCGACCACGATCCTGCTCACACTCTTCGCCTCGCACATCATGGGCTACACCATCAATCGGGTGAGCCTGTTCGCGCTAATCTTTTCCATCGGCATTCTCGTCGACGACGCCATCGTGGTCATCGAGAACGTGGCACGGCATTGGGCGATGCAGGACGGACGCCCGCGCAGCCAAGCAGCCGTCGAGGCCGTGGCGGAAGTCGGCAACCCGACGATCGTTGCGACACTGACGGTCATCGCCGCGCTACTGCCGATGCTTTTCGTCTCCGGAATGATGGGGCCCTACATGGCGCCCATCCCCACCAACGCCTCGGCAGCGATGCTGTTTTCGTTTTTCGTCGCCGTGATGCTGACCCCGTGGCTCATGATGAAGTTCAGCGGACCAGGGAACGGCGGCCCGTCTCACGCGCATCGCGATAGCCATGTCAGCGGCTTGGGTCGCGCGTACATGGCAGTTGCCCGACCACTACTCGTGAAGCGGTGGCGGTCATGGGTCTTTCTTGCCATCGTCGCCCTTGCAACATTCGGATCAATGGCGCTGCTCTACACGAAGCACGTCACGGTCAAGCTCCTGCCCTTCGATAACAAGACCGAGTTGCAGATCGTCGTCGATCTGCCGGAAGGAGCCTCGGTCGAAGAGACGGACCGCGCGCTCGGAGCCATCGTCCAGCGTTTGTCGGAAGTGCCCGAGGTCGCCTCGTTTCAGACCTACGCAGGTACGGCGGCACCATTCAATTTCAACGGCCTCGTGCGCCACTACTACATCCGCTCGTCGCCAGAGCTCGGCGATGTGCAGGTCAATCTGGTCTCGAAGCACGACCGCAGCCGCACAAGCCATGAGATTGCGCTCGATATTCGCGAGCGCCTCAAAGGCCTCGATTTGCCGAGAGGCACTGCCGTGAAAGTGGTCGAACCACCGCCGGGGCCTCCGGTGCTCGCGACGCTGTTGGCGGAGATTTATGGACCCGATCCGGAAACTCGGCGTGCGGTCGCTACCAAGGTGCGCGAGGCTTTCGAAAGTGTCCCTTTCATCGTTGATGTAGACGACTCCTTCGGCGTCCAAGCTCAGCGCGTGCGGCTCGCTATAAATCAGGACAACCTCGAGTACCATCGCGTCGAGCAATCGGATGTCTACGACACGGTGCGCGCGCTCTACGCCGGTCCCGTCGTCGGCTACTCCCACCGGGGCGGCGGTCGTCATCCCATCCCCATTCGTCTTGCGCCTGCAAAGAACGAAAAGGTGGTGAACGAAAGGACATTGGCAACGCCTGTGCCCGCCAATGCTCTGCCTGGTGAGCGTGGCGTCGTCGAACTCGGTGACGTCGTGAGCGTGCAGAACGAGCGCGCGTCCTTCCCGATCTTCCGCCACAACGGCCGGGCTGCGGAGATGGTCACGGGCGAGCTTGCCGGCGCATTCGAGGCGCCGATCTACGGTATGCTGGCCGTGGCCGAGGCAATCGAGAAGGCGGACTGGGGCGACGTGCCAAAGCCGGCAATCGCGCTCCATGGCCAACCCGATGACGAAAGTACCCCAACGCTGCTCTGGGACGGTGAATGGGAGGTCACTTGGGTGACGTTTCGCGACATGGGCGGCGCCTTCATCGTTGCGATCCTCGGCATCTACATTCTGGTCGTCGCCCAGTTCCGCTCGTTCAAGCTCCCGCTGGTGATCCTGACGCCGATCCCGCTCACGCTAATCGGTATCATGCTAGGTCACTGGCTGTTCGCGGCGCCGTTCACGGCGACCTCGATGATAGGCTTCATTGCACTTGCCGGCATCATCGTGCGCAACTCGATCTTGCTCGTCGACTTCATCCGGCATGCGCGCAAACCGGGCCGCCCGCTAATCGACGTACTGCTCGAAGCGGGCGCAATCCGCTTCAAACCGATCCTGCTCACTGCCCTGGCCGCCATGATTGGCGCTGCGGTGATCCTTGCCGACCCGATATTCCAGGGACTCGCCATCTCGCTACTCTTCGGCCTCGCTTCATCGACGGCGCTGACGGTCCTTGTCATCCCCGCGATCTACGTGGTCTTACGAGGCGGGGAGAAGCCTGCAACAGCGGACGTTCCGAATGCCGATCAGTGACGCGCAAAGATCTGCGGAGGCGCCAGCTCAGCTGCATTCCCGAAAACGATCAAAAGAGCCTCCTGTTCTTCGTATCGAGCGGTTTGGTAAGACGCCGATAGGTCAGGCGCTTGCCGTGATAACCGCCTTGGTGGTGCGCTCCTTGTCTGCAATTCCCAGCGCCGACCTGTTGTTGTAGCAGAAGTGGAATTCCGCGAGATATCTGCGCATTGCGAGAACACTCGGCGCCTTACGGGGCCGAGTGAACCGAGGAGAGGCTCAAGCATTTCTAGCTTCTGCAACCGCTTCCTTGAGCGCTTTCTCGTTCATGTAGCCAGGATATATTTTCCGGCCGATGACAAAAGCTGGAGTTCCTTGAAGATTGAAGGCATTCGCCTGGGCTATATTGCGAACGATGATTGCATCGATCTGGCGACTGTTCTTCTTATAGGCCGCATGCAACTCAGTCGGATCAAGTCCAACCTTTTTCAGAGTCGCATCGACATCTTGCCGGCTTAACCTCGCGGGCGTGTTCATGAGCGCTTCGAGCGCCGCGGCGTATTTGCCGGCGGCGGCGGATGCGAGAACGAGGTTGGCAGCGTAGATCGATGGGTCTCCGAATATTGGAAAATCTTTCATGACGAGCCTGATTCTGCCGTCACTCTCGATGACTTTCATCAGCTCCGGGTGATTTCTCTTACAATACGGACATTGATAGTCGAAGAACTCAGCAATGGTGACATCACCCTTCGGATTGCCCAGGGCAGGGATGTCAGGATCGAAATAGACATCCTTCTCGGTCGGATAGCCTTGGGCGCGCAACGGCGTTGCCCTGAGAATCGATGCTGATGCGCCAGTTTTCGCAAAAATTAACGTCGCAAAGAATTGTCTGCGGTTGAGCATTTCAGCTTTCTCCCTTCTGGTTTGCCCCGAGCACGACCACACGCGCCCCTTTGGGAACGCGGTTGTAGAGATCGATGATGTCGTGGTTCAGGAGGCGAATGCAGCCGGACGACACTGGTTTGCCGATGGACCAGGGTTCGTTTGTCCCATGAATGCGATAGAGCGTGTCCTTGCCGTCTTTGTACAAATAAAGCGCGCGAGCGCCGAGTGGATTATGGAGACCTCCGTCGAGTCCCTTCGCATAAGGACCATAGCGTTCCGGCTCGCGCTTGATCATATCGGGTGTCGGGACCCAGCCGGGCCATGCCGCCTTTCGCAATATGTCTGCCTGTCCCTCGAACTCTAGTCCGGCTTTGGCGACGCCAACTCCGTAGCGCATGGCTTTGCCGCCTTCCATTACCAAATAAAGGAACCGGTTCTGGGGATCGACGATAATGGTCCCAACGGGCTCATCCGTTTGATAATCGACGATTTGGCGCAGATATCGGGGATCTATTTTTGAAGTATCGACGGCGGGTATGATCGTCCCATTGTCGTTGATCTCACCGTATGGGTTGGAATGCGCGCCGCTCTGACTCGCTTGGCTTGCCTCCGCGACGCCGATTACGGATTGAGTCGTTGCGGTGCATGCAGACGTGGCGACCGGCGCAGAGGCAAGTAGGATGATGCGCAGGAGTTTGTTCAACGCGTCGCACGTGTCAGCGAGTGTGTACAAGCTTGCCTCCTTACCTTTCGACACTCAGTTTCTTCAGATTGGATTGCAGGGTTTCGAGGGATATTTCGCCTAGGTGGGCTTGGATCAACTTTCCGCCTGCGTCGACGAAAAGTGTTGCCGGAAGGCCGGGTGCGCCGTAGTGGCGAGCGAGGTCGCCGAGCGGATCAAGGAGCACGTTAGCAAGCTCAAGCCCGGCTTCCGCCAGATATCGTTCGATGGTCTCAGGAGGTTCGGACTGATTGACGAACAGAAACACAACCTCATCAGATGCTGCAGAAACCCTTGCCAACGTCGGCATCTCTCGCCGGCACGGGGGACACCAGGAGGCCCATAGATTTATTACGACGCGCTTGTCGCCCGTTGGTCTGAGTGCGTACTGTGTGCCTTCCAGCGTGGTAAAATCTCTTTCGGGAAGGGTAATTTCGCGAGTGGACCCGACAAGCTGCGCCGTGATGATCCAGGCGATCAAGCCTACAGCTATCGGCGCAAGCGCCCAGAGACGCTGCCGGGTCGATTTCAGTCCAAATGAGAGGCTGACCGCAATCGTAAGCGCGCCGGCGATCCAATTGAAACCGCCCTGCCATAACGCAAGTGCGCGGAACGGACCATCTGCGAATTGGGGCCAATGAGTTGCGACGTGCCCAGCGCGGGCCGTGACGACGGCGCTGATGAGGCTGAACCAGGACCAATTCTCAAGCCTTTCGTCAACGCGGCGGGCAAGGAAGCCAGACGTGAGCAGAAAGCCGAGAATGCCCGCGACGACGGCAAACCGATCTGCTGCCAGGACGAGCGGTCCGAACGAAACAGCGGCCATTTCAGAAACTCCGGACCATCGCCGCCGACTTGGACAGGAGTTCGGCCGTCACCTCACCAACGAGGCGGGTTCCTGCGACTTCCCGGGCGTGGCGATCGAAAAATATCATCGTCGGTGGACCGGCGACGCGGAGCTGCTGCATTAGCTCGGTGCTCTCTTTACGCAGAGTAGAAAGGTCTGCCTTTACAAGGTGGAGACCTTCGAGACTTTGTTTGACCCCGTCCTGAGTGAGAATGGATCGCTCAATGGTACGACAGGTGATGCACCAATCCGCTGTGAAATAAACCAAGGTTGGCTTTTGGCCGCTCGCGGAGCGGAGCTCGTTTTGCAGCTCGGAGGCTGATGCGATGCTCGCAAACTGCAGTTCGGTATTTTTGCTCGATCGAGAAGAGTTTGCGAGTGTGGCGAGGGGCTGCCACGGATCTGTCGATCCTATCGCGGCTCCGATGATCAGAATAGTTCCGTAGATGACCGCCATGAGCCCAGCAGTTCGAGCCAGTATGGGGAGTCCACTGTTGCCCCTAGCAGCGCTGAAGGCCCATGTTCCTGTACCGATCAAAAGTGCGGCCCAGAGAACGAGATCTAAGCCTGCAGGCAAGAGCGGCGCCGATATCCAGATTGCGGTGGCGAGAAAGCCGATGCCGAAAATAGCCTTTACGTATTCCATCCAGGCGCCAGCTCGCGGCAAAATGCTCGCGCCCATCGTTCCGACCACTATAAGCGGAATGCCCTTCCCTATTCCCAGGGCAAAAAGGGCCGCGGCTCCGAGGAGCATATCTCCTGACTGTGCGATATGGAGAAGCGCACCGGCGAGTGGAGCGGTCACGCAGGGGCCGACGATGAATGCCGAGGAGAACCCCAGAACGGCCACCGACTTCTTCGATATTTCAAGTCTCCCGGTTCTTGCGGCAATCCAATTGACCCAGCCGGCAGGTAGCTGCAGCTCAAAAAGCCCGAACATTGCCAGCGCCAGCAGAACGAAAACGATGGAAACGGCGCCTGTCGTAAATGGTGACTGCAAGACCATCTGCAGGTTCTGGCCGGACCAGCCTGCGAATGCTCCGAGCAGTGAGAAGGCTGAAGCAAAGGAAAGGACGTAGATTGCGGACAAAAAGAAGCCCCGGCGGGCGGTCAGCCGGTCTCCTTCGCGTGCCAGCGTGCCGGCAAGAATGGGATAAATCGGGAAGACGCAGGGGGTGAATGCAATGAGCATCCCGAAGCCCAAGAAGCTGAGGACGACCAGCAGCGGACCTCCCTTACGGAGCAGCGATCGAACGAGCCCCTCTTCTTGAGCGAGGCTGAATCCCGTCGCGGGTTCCTCCGGTGCCCCAGCGGAGGCGGCGGCATCAGGGCTTGGAACGTTGGCGGAGGTATCAGTGTGGCTCGAGACCGCGAGCGTCAGGGGATCGATGCGCTTCGTCTGCGGCACGTAGCATATGCCGTTCTCCTGGCAGCCCTGATATGTGATCTCGATCGGTTGATTGGAGGCGCCAGGAACCGTGGCAGTGGCCCGCTCGTAATAGACCTCCGTTACTCCAAAGATGGGATCCTCTTTGGCGATCCCCTGTGGTGTTTCGACTTTGCGCTCCGATCCATCGGCGCTTCTTGCACTGATGCGCGCGCGATAAAGGTAATAGCCATCGGCGATCGCCCAATCGAAGCGCACGCCTCCGTCAGCGATCTTCGAGACTTGAAGCTGGAAGGCCTCATCGGCGGACAGCGGATCTGCTGTGACAGGTGCGGCAAAGATGCCAAGAAACACCAGGCTGAGAATGACTAATCTCATCCTCTCCACCTCCGATTGCACGTTAGGCGTTCTACGCGGACGCGCGGTGCCTGGAGGTGGAGGTGTCGCTGGGAGCTTAAGGCAGCCTTAAGCCCCGAATGCCACCCGCGAGGTGCGTACGGAATGACACACCATGCGGATATTGGTTGTAGAAGACGATCCCCTGTTGCTCGACGGGTTAGCCGTCGGGCTTGGGCTCAAGGGGTTTACGGTAGATGCCGTCGCTAACTGCGAGGACGGCCGCGCCGCTGTTCGCGCGCAGCGATATGATGGCATCGTGCTCGACGTCATGCTTCCCGACGGTTCGGGGTTCGATCTCCTGAAAGAACTCCGCGATGCCAAAGACGGCACGCCAGTGCTTCTCCTCACGGCACGCGACCAGGTGCCGGAACGCATTGCGGGTCTCGACGCCGGCGCAGACGACTACGTCGGCAAACCATTCGATCTCGACGAGCTGGCTGCACGACTGCGCGCCATTGCTCGCCGCGGCGCCGGGCGTGCCACTGCGCATCTCGAATGGCGGGGTGTGGTGCTCGATCCAGCGTCTCTGACGGCAACGAGAGACGGTGTACCCCTGAAGCTCACGCGGCGCGAATTCGCCGCGCTTCGCGCCCTCATGGAACGCCCCGCGGCCACTGTCTCGAAGGCGGCCCTGGAGGAGGCGCTATACGGTTGGCAGGAGGAGGTCGAAAGCAACGCGGTCGAGGTTCATATCCATCATCTGCGGGCCAAGCTGGGACAGGATTTCATCAAGACGGTCCGTGGGCTGGGTTATAGACTTGCGGAGGGAGGCGCGTGAATTCCATTCGTAGCCGGCTCCTCGGAATTCTCATCGGTACCACGTTGTTCGTGTGGCTTGCGGCCATCGCTTGGATCTACACGAGCACGCAGGCCGAGGTGGAGCGAGTGCTCGATGCACGTCTGACCGAAGCAGCGCGCATGGTGAACTCGCTGCTGGCAGATCACCGGATCGAGATAGCTTCTCAGGGGAATGTCGCCACGTTGACCACCCTAGCAAATCTTGCCGCAGCGAAGGCTTATGAGCGGCAACTCTCCTGCCAGATTTGGTCGCTCGATGGGACGCTCGTTGCTCGATCCGAAAGTGCCCCCGAGCTGCCGCTGACGAATGCGATGCAGGGCTTTTCGGAAGACATCGTTGATGGCGAGACTTGGCGTGTTTTCACAATTGAAAATGCTGAGCTCGGCGTTCGTGTCATGGTGGGCGATAATCTGCGGATGCGCGAGCGGCTCGTCGGCGATGTCGTGAAGGGGATGGTACATTCGGCGGCCCTGGCCATACCTTTTCTCGTCGGGATGATTTGGCTGAGTGTCAGCCGCGGGCTCATGCCACTGAGCGATATGGCGCGCGCGCTCTCGCAACGATCGGCGAACGAGCTCACGCCTTTACCGAGTGCCGGAATTCCCAAGGAAATCGCTCCGGCTATTGAGGCAATCAACGACCTTTTCGGACGGGTGGAGGCGGCTCGTGAACGGGAACGGAGTTTTACGGCCTTTGCAGCGCACGAATTGAAAACGCCGCTTGCGGGCCTCAAGACCCAGGCTCAAGTCGCGCTGTCGAGCACGGATGGGGCTGTTCACGCCAATGCACTCCGGCAGATTGCGGCCGGTGTTGACCGGACGAGCCGGTTGGTCAAACAGCTGCTGGATATGGCAGCACTCGAGGCGAGCGATGCGCGACCATGCCATTCGTATGAAAGTATGAACCATCTTGTGAGCTCCGTGGTCGCGGATTTGCTTCCCTTGGCATCCGCGCGAGGTATTCCGATAAAACTCGAGAGCTCGGAACAGGACGTGCGGGCCAAAGTCGAACCGCACTTTTTCGTTCTCGCGCTCCGCAATCTGCTCGAGAACGCACTGGACCACGCGAATGACGTGGTGACGTGCCAGGTGCTCGACCTGGGGAAGGAGGTCCGGGTCGTCATCGAAGACGATGGCCCAGGTATTCCCGAGCCGGAACTGGAATTAGTAACCGCTAAATTCGTCCGTGGCCGCCACAAATCAGCAACCGGAAGTGGCCTCGGTTTGGCGATTGCGAAGGTCGCCATGGCCCGCATCGGCGGCAGGCTCACGCTTCATAATCGGAAACCTACTGGCCTTGCTGCTACGCTTGAAATCCCTAATCGAGCTGCGTGACCAGGCAGACACAATCCCAAAGCGCGAGCTGCAAACCAGATGACCGGACTATGAACCGCGCCGGGATTGCCGGAGGCATTTTGGTTTGAGTCACGCTGCCATGGCCGGCTCTTCGAGCATAGCGTAGTAGCGTTCCTCGGCTTCGGCCGGCGGGATGTTGCCGATGGGCTCCAGCAGCCGGCGATTGTTGAACCAGTCGACCCATTCCAGCGTCGCGAACTCGACGGCCTCGAACGAGCGCCATGGCCCGCGTCGATGGATCACTTCGGTCTTGTACAGGCCGTTGATCGTCTCGGCGAGAGCGTTGTCGTAAGAGTCGCCGACGCTGCCGACGGAGGGCTCGATGCCCGCTTCGGCCAGGCGCTCGGTATACTTGATCGACACATATTGGACGCCTCTGTCCGAATGATGCACCAGACCGCCTCCATGGATCGGGCGGCGATCATGCAGCGCCTGTTCGAGCGCATCGAGAACGAAGCTCGCATGCGCCGTTCTGCTCACCCGCCAGCCGACGATCCGGCGGGCATAGGCATCGATGACGAAGGCCACGTAGACAAAGCCTCTCCAGGTCGACAGTGGAGTAAGAAGCGCTGCTGCGCTTCTCCTCCCCGAACCGTACGTGCACCTTTCAGCGCATACGGCTCTCTATTCAATCTTGGCCCATGGCCATGGCAACGTCATGATAATTTGAGGTGACGGTGCTGCGAGGTTCGCTCCGGAAGATATATGGATTGCTCTCCGGATTCCGCCACCGGAACTGCGCCTTTGGGCTGGTTACCATTCGGCGCAGCGCCTTGCCGACGCGGTTTCCACGTTCACTTCGTCCATAGACAAGCCAAGTTTTTGCCTTGCCCGCCTCTGGCGCTCGATACCAGCTCCGCATCAAGGGTTTGATGCGTGACCGATATTTTCGCGCCAGCCAGTGCGCCAGTTTCCAGAACACGACAGTGTCGATGCGCCGGAAGCAACGCG